>JAYGEX010000039.1:0-191080 GCA_046582185.1 Pseudomonadales bacterium
CGTGAGAATAAATCAATTGTCACCGCTAGATACAGCCATCCCTGACTGGTCCAGATGTAAGTTATGTCTGAAACATATACGCGGTCAGGCTGATTTACCGTAAATTCTCGCTGCAATAGATTAGGTGATATCGCAAAGTCATGATTGGAGTCGGTCGTCGCTTTAAAACTTCTTGACGTGCCGACTACACAAGCCTTCCTGCTTCATTAGCCTCAAACACGCGCTTTGCTAACCGCATCACCATCGTCCCTTAAGTCATCCTGGATACGACGACCATTCTTTGGTGACAGATGCCTGTAACATTAATGCAGCCAAGATTCCCTCGAATAGATGCTTACTTATCGCTTACTTATGTACATCCATCGCCTACAGACTACGTGTTCATTGATTCTCTACATATTGCCGTAGTTTGGCCCGCCCATTCCCTCTGGCACAACCCAGTTTATGTTCTGTGCGGGATCCTTAATGTCACAGGTCTTACAGTGGACACAGTTTTGCGCATTGATCTGGAATCGTTTGCTGCCATCCTCTTCTTCGACTATTTCGTATACACCGGCTGGGCAATATCGTTGGGCGGGTTCGTCGTAAAGGGGAAGATTAGAGTGAATAGGAATGTTGGCATCTTTCAGCTGCAAGTGACACGGCTGGTCTTCTTCATGAGATGTACTTGAAAGGAACACAGATGAAAGCTTGTCGAAGCTGATTTTCCCATCGGGTTTTGGATACTCAGGCTTCGCACATTTTGAAGCAATTTTTAATTGTTCGTGATCTGCCTTGGAATCCATCATGGTAAAAGGCAGCCGGCCGCGGAAGATATATTGGTCGATCAAGGTAAATGCAGAACCCATCAAGAGTCCCAGTTTGTGCAGTGCAGGGGTCGTATTACGAGCCTTATATAGCTCCTCGTAAACCCAGGACTTTTCATAAGCACTTGTAAAGCTGTCAAGTTCTTCGCCGCCGGTCGAACCCGCTTTGAGTGACTGGAATACAGATTGGGCCGCCAACATGCCGGTCTTCATTGCGGTATGCGTGCCTTTTTGTTTCAGGTTGTTCAGGAAGCCGGCATCGTCTCCAACGAGTAGTGCACCGGGCATCACCAGTTTTGGAATGGCTTGCAGTCCGCCTTTTACGACAGCGCGTGCACCATATGCAACTCGAGTGCCGCCTTCGAGGAAATGTTTGATAAATTTGTGGTGCTTAAATTTCTGAAATTCGTCATAAGGACTTAAATGTGGATTCTTGTATCCAAGGTCAACGATTAAGCCAACAGCAACCTGGTTGTTTTCAAGGTGATACAGGAACGAGCCACCAAGAGACCCGCCAGGCAGCCAGCCGAGGGGCCAACCCACGGAGTGCATGACTTTGCCGGGTATATGTTTTGCGGGATCTATGTCCCATATCTCTTTCAGGCCAATGCCGTAGTGTTGGGTATCGCAGTTCTCACGGAGATTAAATTTTTCCATCAGCTGCTTGCCCAGATGCCCCCGGCAGCCTTCAGCGAATACTGTGTATTTCGCATGAAGTTCATACCCCGGCGTGAATGTGCCTTTATGTTCGCCATCAGCGCCAACGCCCATGTCGCCGGTTGCGACGCCCTTAACAGAACCATCTTCGTTGTACAGGACTTCGCTCGCAGCAAAGCCCGGAAATATATTGACGCCGAGCTCTTCGGCTTGCTCACCTAACCACCGGCATAGGTTGCCGAGACTTACGGCATGGTTTCCGTGATTGTGCAGTGCAGGGGGGACTAGCCAGCTTGGAAGTTTCAAGCCCTGATAATCGTCCACCAGAATGTAGATATCATCTTCTGTGACCGGGTTATTCAGCGGTGCTCCCATTGCCTGCCAATCCGGAAATAGTTCGTTCAGCGCTCGCGGTTCAACCACGGCTCCAGAAAGTATGTGCGCGCCAATCTCCGAGCCTTTTTCAACCAGACAAACTGTGTACTCCTCACCAGCTTCTGCTGCCATCTGGGCAAACTTGATTGCAGTCGAAAGACCGGCAGGGCCGCCGCCGACAACGACGAGATCAAATTCCATGGATTCTCTTTCCACATTTTCCACTTTGTACACACTCCAAAAAATGAACAAATTTACACCGCGTATTGTATGAAAAGTCGCCAGCTAAAGGAAATCATTCAAATCTATCGTTGCTGATAAATACTTGGCGGAATTTGTGTAATAAAGCCTTGTAAATTACGGACTTAGGCGATAAATGCAGCAATAATGGCTATTGATTATGGTTTAACAAACCGGCAGAATACGCGCGTTTCCAAACTGGAGCCTCAGTCGAATTCAAGCAGGCTCTACAGATCCCTGAAGTTTTAGTAACCATTTTCATAATACAAGCAGAGGAATTGCATGAAAGTTCTTGTAGCTGTCAAGCGTGTCGTCGATTACAACGTGAATATTCGCGTTCTGAGTGACAATACAGGCGTCGATTTAAACAATGTAAAAATGTCGGTCAATCCATTTGACGAGATTGGTATAGAAGAAGCTGTTCGAATGAAAGAAGCGGGAACAGTGGAAGAAGTGATTGTTGTCTCTGTAGGTGCAAGCAATTGTGCTGAGCAGCTACGAACGGCGCTTGCCCTTGGCGCAGACCGCGGCATTCTGGTTGAAACTGATGAAGAGATGCAGCCGCTTGCTATTGCGAAAGTATTGAAGGCGATAGTTGAGAAAGAGAAGCCTGAGATAATCATCACTGGCAAGCAGGCGATTGATGGCGATCACGGCCAAACTGGCCAGATGCTGGCTGCACTTGCAGGTTTGTCCCAGGCGACCTTTGCCTCCGAAGTTGTAATTGGTGATGGCACGGCGACAGTCACCAGAGAAGTTGATGGCGGCCTTGAAACAATCACCGTTAAGCTTCCTGCGGTTATATCCACGGACCTTCGATTGAATGAGCCACGATATGCTTCCTTACCTAATATCATGAAAGCCAAAAAGAAGACGATTGATACCTATACGCCGGAAGATCTTGGCGTTGATGTCGCCCCTAGAGTGAAGACATTAAAGGTTGAGCCGCCTGCTGAACGAAAGGCCGGTATCATCGTTGAGAGCGTAGAAGAGTTAGTTGATAAATTGAAAAATGAAGCGAAGGTGATCTCATGAGCATTCTAGTAGTTGCAGAACACGACAATGCGTCGGTAAAGCCCTCGACTTTGGTTGCGGTTGCAGCGGCCCAGGCGATCGGCGGTGACATAGAAGTTTTGATTGCAGGCTCAGCATGTGCCGGTGCGGGAGACGCAGCATCCAAAATTGCTTGTGTATCCAAGGTATTGGTTGCAGACAATGATGTCTATGCACATGACCTTGCAGAAAATATTGCGGACCTCATTGTAGAAATTGGTAAGGATTACAGCCACATTATTACTACAGCAACAACTGCTGGTAAGAATTACATGCCTCGAGTCGCAGCACTCCTGGATGTAGCTCAGATCTCTGATATCAGCGCAGTTGTAAGCGAAGATACTTTCGAGAGACCTTTCTATGCTGGTAATGCAATTGCGACAGTGCAATCCAGTGATCCAATCAAGGTATTGACCATTCGTGGGACAGCCTTCGATCCTGTTGCTGCTGAAGGTGGAAGTGCAAGCGTCGAGAATCTGGATACGGTTACAGATGCAGGCCTTTCCAGCTGGAACCAGGAAGAAATTGTTAAGTTGGAGCGTCCTGAACTCACAGCAGCAAGTATCATCATCTCCGGTGGTCGTGGCATGCAGAACGGCGAAAATTTTGCACTGCTTGAATCGGTAGCAGACAAACTCGGCGCAGCGATTGGCGCTTCCCGTGCCGCCGTTGATGCTGGCTTTGTTCCTAATGACATGCAGGTCGGCCAGACCGGTAAAATTGTTGCCCCGGATCTTTATATTGCAGTTGGCATCAGTGGTGCCATTCAGCATTTGGCAGGCATGAAGGACAGCAAGGTGATTGTCGCCATTAATAAAGACGAAGATGCCCCTATTTTCCAGGTGGCAGATTACGGTCTTGTGGCTGATCTCTTCAAGGCGGTGCCGGAATTGGATGCCCTCTTGTAGAAGAGTAGTAATGATAGTTTTGGCTAAGCGCTGTCTGAGAATTCCGCGCTAGACCAGGTCAACAAAGAAAAGGGAGCAAATTTGCTCCCTTTTTTGTGAGAGACTATCCAACAGTATCAACGACGATTTAATCCCTATTCCAGAGATCAATGATGAAGTATTCGTATTCTGTCTGCACGGCTTTACTGTTTACCTGTTGCATCACCAGTACCACTGCCAGCGAACTTATCGGTTTTACTTCGGATGAGAGCAGGGTTCAGCGAAACCTTGAGGCAGCATATGACAAGCAGCTCGATGCGTCTCAACAGGATCGTTGGCTAAAGCAATTCTCTGCAAAGCCTCACCACGTGGGTTCTCGCGCAGGCAAAGAAAATGCAGAGATCATCGCCAGGTTGTTCAAAAGCTGGGGCTATAAAACAGAGATAGCTGAATATCAAATCCTGTTGCCAACGCCAAAGGAACGTCTCCTGGAACTCGTCGCGCCGACAAAGTTCACGGCATCACTATCCGAAGATATGCTGGAAGAAGATGCTAGCACCTCTGTTCGGGATGAGCTCCTGCCGCCTTACAATGCGTTTTCAATTGATGGCGATGTAGAGGCTGAGCTGGTCTTTATTAACTATGGTCGACCGGAGGATCATGACTTGCTGGAGCGCTACGGCATTGATCTCACTGGTAAGATTGCTATAGCGAAATATGGTAAATCATGGCGCGGCATCAAACCAAAGCTCGCAGCAGAGAAGGGCGCCATTGCGACCATTATCTATTCTGACCCGGCAGACGATGGTTATGGTCGGGGCGATGTCTATCCCAGTGGGCCGTTCAAACATGAGAGCGGTGTGCAGCGCGGCTCGGTGATGGATATGCCAACTTATCCAGGTGACGTTCTAACGCCTGGCGTCGGCGCAACGAAACGTGCCAAACGGCTGAAAATAGAGGATGCGGTAACAATCACCCAAATTCCTGTCCTGCCAATCTCATACAAGGATGCATTGCCATTACTTGCAGCCATGGGTGGGGCAAATGTGCCCAAAGAGTGGGTTGGCGGCCTGCCGATTACCTATCATCTAGGTCCAGGGCCGGCGCGGGTACGCATGAAGCTGGAATTTAATTGGGATATGGTTGTTGCCTACAACGTGATTGCCCGACTGAAGGGCTCACAATACCCTAATGAATGGGTTATACGCGGCAACCATCATGATGGCTGGAATCACGGTGCCGCAGATCCGCTCAGTGGTCTTGTTGCGCTGATGGATGAGGCGAAGTCGGTGGCATCGCTTGCCAGGGAAGGGCACCCGCCGCTAAGAACAATTGTGTATGGCATATGGGATGCAGAAGAGCCTGGCCTAATTGGTTCTACCGAATGGGTTGAGCATCATAGGAAAGAATTAGACAAACGCACCGTCGCCTATATTAATACGGACGGTAATAGCCGCGGCTTTGTACAAATTGGCGGCAGTCATAGCCTGGAGAAGTTTTACAATCAGATCATGGCTGATGTGAAAGATCCTCAGACCGGCGTGTCCGTGAAGGAACGTCGCACTGCATCAATCAAGATTAATGGCAATGCAAAGGCAAAAGCCGAGGCTGCCAAGCGCGATGATATCCGTCTGTATCCACTGGGCTCCGGGTCCGACTACACGCCGTTTTTACAGCACCTTGGCATAGCATCGGCGAATATCTCTTTCTCTGGCGAGGGCGCCGGAGGTAGTTACCACACGCTCTACGATACCTACGAGCACTACACCAAATGGAGAGATCCTGGCTTAGCATATGGCGTTGCGCTTGCCCAGGTTGCAGGAAGAGCGACATTACGATTGGCAAATGCAACGATTCTACCTTTTACGTTTACAAGTCTCGCAGACAACATTTCCATGTATGTAGATGAACTGGTAGAACTTGCGGAATCGCAACGAAAGGAAGCTGAAGTCAACAATCAGCTAATCAGTGATGGCATTTACGAGCTCGCGTTGGATCCGACGAAGTCGCTCGGGCCACCACCTCGAAAGGAGCCTGTTCCTTATTTCAGCTTTGCGCCACTTAAGAATGCGCTGGATCGCCTGCAAGCGGCCGCCAAGCAATTAGATGATCTTACCAGCAAGGAAATGTCTTCTAATGAGAAATATAACGATAAAAATAAGGGGCTTGCTGGTTCGAAAAAAAGTATTGCTGCGCTAAATAAATTACTCTATTCCTCGGAACGACGATTGTTACTTCAGCAAGGCCTTGAAGGCAGGAACTGGTTTAAACATCATATCTATGCACCGGGTTATTACACCGGTTACGGCGTGAAAACCATACCAGGCGTACGTGAAGCGATTGAAATCGGCGCATATGGAAAGGTACCAGCGCAGATAGATACCGCCGCCATGGTGCTTGATTCATTGAGCCGTCATCTCGAAGAAGCCTCTGGCCTATTCGACAAGTAAGTCAGATATCGAACCTGAACCGTGTATAATATGCGCTCGAAATAATTATAAAGAGACCATAATGGCTAATTCTAACAAGGCAACAGCGAATACGAAGAAAAAAGCGCAGCTTTCTATTGCTGAAGAAACAGCCATATTTTTGAAGTCTGGCGGCAAGATTCAGCAAATTCCAACGGGCGTTAGCGGTCAGATCAATCAATCCGGTCCCAAGCACATCAAGCTGGGCAATAAGAACAACCAGAACCAGAACCAGAACCAGAGCCAGAGCCAGGCGAAGGAAGAGACAAGTTCAAGCAAGGCAACTTCAAGCTAAACAAGTTCCGGCTCGCCAATGCAGCCGGATAGCTAAAATCGTTTTGCGGTATACCAGTTTACCGCCCGCGCACTTGCCTCTACCTGATCCACAACATCGAGAATAAGCGCAAAGAGTGCCATACGAACGAGTACTCCGTTGTCAGTTTGACGGAAAATCGCCAGGTTCGGATTCTCGTTCATATCGTTGTCCAGCTCATTGGCATCTTCTCTGGAGTCTCGAGGCATCGGGTGCATGATGACCGTATTCGGTTCGCAATATTCTGTATAGATAGACTGGTTTAAGCGGAACAATCCTTTGTATTTATCTGCATCCTCCTGGGTCGGAAATCTCTCTTCCTGGGTTCGGGTGACATAGACGATATCAGCGTGCTGGATTCCGGATTGTAGCTGGTCTGAAAGATTAACCTCGTGTCCTGCCTCGCGAATACCTTCAATATATTCGTCAGACAGCGCCAGCTCCGGTGGTGAAACCAGCGTAAAGTGCAGCTTGTTATAGAGAGAGAGCAATTTGCAAAGAGAGTGTACTGCTCGCCCATAACGCAGGTCGCCCACCAGCGCAATTCGTAACTCGTCAATGCCCTTGCCCCTATCTGCCATTTCCTTGCGGATGGTATAGAGATCCAGGAGTGCCTGGCTTGGGTGCTCGTTGGAGCCATCGCCGCCGTTAATGACTGGTACTCGGCTCGCAGCGGCAAATTCGTCTACAGATCCTTCTAGTTGGTGGCGCATCACGATCATATCGCTATAACCGCTCAGAACTCTGGCGGTATCGTAGAAAGACTCTCCTTTGGCGAGGGCTGAGGTCTTTATCTCGGTTGTTTCCCGGACTTCCCCGCCTAACAGGTTCCATGCGCAACCAAAGCTAACGCGGGTGCGCGTACTTGGCTCGAAGAACATATTGCCCAGAATAGCGCCTTCAAGTACCCGCGTGACTCTCTGGCGATTTGCGAACGGCCCCATCTTATCGGCAACCTCAAAGACCTTCTCAATTGCCTGGCGATCGAATTGTGAGACGGACAGAATGTGACTTCCAACAAAATTCATTGGATCGGTATCTCGCGGCTTATAGCTTCAGTTTGTCATGTAGTGAAAGTATCATATTTCGCATCCACTGATTCGCCTGATCTTTGTCGGTACTCTCATGCCAGTAGAGGAAAGTCTCCAGATTGGGGACATTGAAAGGGAGATTGAGATAGCGAACGGGCGACACATTCGTCAGAAAATCGGCAAAGACCTTTGGTACGGTTAACACTAAATCTGTGCGCGAGATCAGCTGCGGGGTGGCTAGATAGTGTTGGGTACGCAGGGCGATCTTCCTCTTCCTGCCCATTTTGCCGAGGGTTAAGTCAACATGACCAAGGCCCCCACGCCTGGAGGATATGTGAATGTGCTGTAAACTGAGATAGGTGTTGATGTCCAATTGGTCCTTGACCATCGGGTGATCTTCCCGAATAACAGCAACGTGCGGGTGAGAAAAGAGCGGTGCCTGTTTGATTTGTGAATCCGGGCTCAGTGGAATATCGATGGCGAGGTCGAGATTGCCCGAGGCGAGCTCGATATTCATATCCCGTCTATGGACGTGGTAGCAGTCGATGGACACATCAGGGGATTCCTGCATGATTTGGCCATAGAGCCAGGGAAGGATAATTGCCTGGGAAAGGTCGGTCATTGATACACGAAATCGCTTATCAGAAACCTTTGGATCGAACATTTCACTTTCCTGGACGCTGGACCTAATCAATCCCAATGCCTGCCGTACGGAACCGATTATGTTTTGTGCCACAGGTGTCGGCACCATGCCTTCAGCAGTTCTGACAAATAGCGGATCATCGAACAGCTTCCGAAGGCGCGATAGCGAATTCGACACCGCAGGCTGGGTGATGCCGATGATTTCACCTGCTCTGGTGAGGTTTCCCTCGGTGTAAATGGCATCGAAGGCGACGAATAGGTTTAGGTCTACGTCACTTAATTTCATAGGCGAATCTCGAACCTTCTATTGTAATTTGGATGAATCATCCATCATCTGTGTGAATTGGAAATCAGAAATGTGATAAATAATACTGATGGTACGGCGATTTGTAAAATAATGAAGCGTTTCAAGTAAAACTCGTGTCAAATAGTGCAATTGGTTGCAATCATGTCCTAAGTGTTGAATAGTCTCCACCGTCAAAGAGCAGACATTTCTAGAAATTTGATCCTTTAAAAACAAAGAGATACTGCATCTTCTTAATCCATTAGGTAAGTTAAATTAGATGAGCGAGATAGAAACTGTCCAAAGATTACCTTTTGGCTTCGCCAAGCGTCATGGCGTTGTCCTGATCCCGGACGAGTCAAATGGTCTTTCGGCACTATACAAAAAAGGCCTGACGGCGGAAGTGTTTGCTGAGGTTCGCCGTTTTGCCGGTACAAACATAGCGTGCAGAGAAGTAGATATCGCAACGTTTGACCGAAATCTGTCGAGTGCCTACCAGGATGATACCGGTGAAGCGATGCAGATGATCGAGGATCTAGGCGAAGGTATGGACCTTGGTAGCATCGTTGACATGATTCCGGAAACCGGTGATTTGCTCGAGCAGGATGACGATGCTCCCATCATTAAGTTGATTAACAGCCTGCTCACAGAAGCCGTAAAGGTCGATGCATCTGATATTCATGTTGAAACCTATGAGACCAGACTGGTGATTCGGTTTCGCGTAGACGGCGTATTACGTGAAGTGGTCAGTCCCAGAAGGGCACTTGCGCCTCTACTGGTCTCTCGCATCAAAGTCATGGCCAAGCTGGATATCGCGGAAAAGCGTCTGCCCCAGGATGGTCGCATCTCCGTACGAGTCGGCGGTAAGGAAGTCGATGTACGGGTTTCCACTATTCCTGCCAGCAATGGTGAGCGGGTTGTCATGCGTTTACTGGATAAACAGGAAGGCCGCCGTGATCTGTCCCACCTAGGCATGAATCCCGGTGATATGAAATCAATGGCGACCTTGGTTGCCCGGCCCCATGGCATTATTCTCGTTACCGGACCCACAGGTTCGGGTAAATCCACAACTCTGTATGCCTGTCTCGATCAGTTAAACGATCACAGCCGTAACATTCTGACCGTGGAAGATCCCATAGAATATGATGTAGAGGGTATTGGCCAGACACAAGTTAACGTGAAGGCGGATATGACCTTCGCCAGAGGCCTCAGGGCCATACTTCGCCAGGACCCGGATGTGGTGATGGTTGGTGAGATCCGTGATTATGAGACGGCCGATATCTCTGTCCAGGCCAGTCTTACAGGACACCTGGTTCTGTCCACCATCCATACCAACACTGCCGTTGGCGCTTTGACCCGACTTGAAAATATGGGTGTACAGCCTTATCTGCTGAGCAATAGCATCGCCGGTCTACTGGCACAGCGGCTGGTACGCAAATTGTGTAAACATTGCCGTGAGAGTTACGCGGCAGATGAATATGAGTGTGAATTCCTAAAGGTAGCTGCGTCCAAACCACCGACCTTGTATCGCGTAATAGGATGTGATGCCTGCGCTAATGAGGGTTATAAAGGTCGAATGGGTATCTATGAAGTGGTCATTATCGATGAAGAAATGAGGCGTATGATTCATAGCGGTTCGTCTGAACTGGATATGGAAAAACATGCACGCCAGAATACAACTGGCATTCGAGAGGACGGGCGGAGCAAGATCCTCGAGGGCGCAACTACCATTGATGAAGTTCTTCGCGTCACCATGGAAGACTAGCTCGCGTTATGGCTGCATTTGAATATACCGCGCTCAATGCTAAGGGCAGGGAAGAAAAAGGCATTCTGGAGGCGGATAATGGCCGTCAGGCAAGACAGATACTTCGTGAGAAGGGTCTATCACCTTTGGCAGTCGCTATTACCTATGAAAAGAGGAGCGAGAGTTCGAACAACCCCTTTGCCGAGTTTTTCAAACCTTCGCTCTCGGTGAGTGAAAGAGCATTGTTAACCCGTCAGCTCTCGACCTTGATTGCCGCTGGATTACCCGTTGAAGAGGCCTTACTTGCCGTTTCAAAGCAAACTGAGAACCCCAAGACCCACAGGATGCTGGTATCGGTCCGCTCCAAGGTGATGGAAGGTTTCTCGCTGGCAAACAGTTTTTCAGATTTTCCGAAGGCATTCCCAAACCTGTACCGATCTACAGTGGCGGCGGGTGAATCGGCAGGGCATCTGGATCTGGTCCTCAACAGGCTTGCTGATTTTACAGAATCACAGCAACAGTCTACAAGCCGGATTCAACAGGCGATGGTCTACCCGGTTGTGTTGTTTGTGCTGACGGTGTCGATACTGGCGGGCCTTCTGGGTTACGTGGTACCAGACATAGTGGAAGTATTTACAGATACAGGCCAGGAATTGCCTTTTCTGACCACTATGATCATTTCAATTAGTAATTTTATTGTTGATTATGGCGTGCTGGTGACCATCGTTTTGATACTTCTTGGCTTCGGGATACAGCGAATTTTAAAGGTACCGTCGATTCGTCTGGTCTATGACCGCAGACTGCTTCACCTGCCATTGGTGGCGAAGATGAGCAGGGGTTTCAATACTGCCCAATTTGCCAGCACCTTAAGTATATTATCCAGGAGTGGCGTGCCCCTGGTGGAAGCTATGAAGATAGCCGGGGAAGTTGTATCGAATAGCTGGCTTCGTGAAAAGGTGTCCGAGGCAACGGTAAAGGTCAGTGAGGGCTCAAGTCTCAATGTCGCCTTAGAGCAAAGTGGATATTTCCCACCCATGATGTTGTATATGATTGCCAGCGGCGAAGCCAGCGGTGAGCTGGACGATATGCTCGCGAGAGTCGCCGACAGTATGCAACAGGACGTAGAATTGCTATTGGGCATTCTATTGAGCCTCTTTGGACCGCTGATGTTAATACTGATGGGTGGCGCGGTATTTGTCATCGTCATGGCGATTCTGCTGCCGATTATGAATTTGAATCAGCTGGTCGTGTAACGGATCGTATGACAGGCCTTAATAGACAGACCTTTATAGAGGTACTGTCTTGGTACGAAAGTTAGTGGTTGAGGTCAAATTCCTGCATGCTTAACGAAACTGATGGGGCTAAAATCCCGAATTGCAAACTGAATGTATCTGGAGTGGTATGAACGTAGCGCGTACGAAAGGTTTTACCCTAATTGAAATTATGGTCGTGGTCGTCATTCTCGGCATTCTCGGTGCGGTGATCGTGCCTAACATCATCGGCAGGCCCGATGAGGCAAGGGTTACAGCTGCCCGGGCCGACATTCAACAAATAGGCAATGCGCTGGAGCTATACAGGCTCGATAATAGTGTTTACCCCAGCAGCGACCAGGGTCTGGATGCGCTTGTGGAAGAACCATCCGGTTTCCCTGAACCCCGCCGTTGGAATCCACAGGGTTATCTTAAGAAGCTGCCTGTAGATCCATGGGGTGAACCGTACATCTACTTCAACGAAGACCGATCCGTGGAAATTTATTCCTTTGGTGCGGATAGAAAAGATGGCGGTGAAGGCGTTGACGCCGATATCAGACTGTCAGAATTATAGGCCTTACTAAAACAGAGCCAATGGTCACGATATGTATCCATTGTTTTTCTCTCGCTAGATCGGGAAGTTGTTGATGAAATCCCCTCTGCACGCGAGACCTGGAGCAGGTCGCTTAGCCTGCCGGGGCTTCACACTAATCGAAATTCTGGTCGTTCTCTTCATCGTTTCCATCATGACGGGGCTGACGGTCGTTAATCTACCATCGTTTACCCAGACAGGCGACTTTGACACAGAGACCAAACGCTTGAAGGTCCTGCTTGAGCTATTGAGAGACGAGGCGCTGGTGCAGGCTAATGAATATGGCTTCCGTCCGGAACGGGGCTCATACCAATTTTTTGTTTATAATAACCTCCAGCAAAACTGGGAGTTATTGGAGGGGAGGCCCTTCGGCGAACGGGAAATTAAAGCCAGCATCAGGTTGTCGCTTACTATCGAAGGTGATGAGCTGGCACTCGGCGAAGACGATTCACCGCCAATCCTTATTCTCTCCAGTGGGGAAATGACTTCATTTGAGCTGGAGATGCGGTCGCAAATTGACTTTGATCTGGTGCGCACATTAGAAGCAGATGGATATGGCGCGCTCAAATGGCGAGACGAAGAACGCTGATGCTGAAGACTCGAGGGTTCACATTGGTGGAGATCATGATTGCATTGGCAATCTTTGCCATCGTATCCGCAGCGCTGATTCGCAATGCCTCGCTCAGTGTCTATCAAACTGGCCTGATCAAGGATCGTACTATCGCCTGGTGGGTTGCAGAAAATAAGCTCAATGAAATGCGGGCCATACCCAGGGACCCGGAAAATTACCCCTCCACAGGACGAAAGTCTTATCTGGTACGGATGGCTGATAGAGATTGGGATCTACAGGTTGAAGTTGTGGCCACCGAGAATAAAAGTATGCGCCGAATCGAAATCACGGTATTCCAGGACGGCGATCTGGATACGCCAGTCGTGAATCTCAGCGGCTTCATTGGGGAACATTGAAGTGGCTATTTTTCGCCATGCCGGGAAAAGGTCCAGCCTGAACAGGGGCGGGTTTACCTTGCTTGAGGTCTTGGTTGCCATGTCTATCTTTGCGGTTATCGGTTTAGCCGCGAACAAGATGCTGCGTACAATGATCCAGACTCATGAAATTACCAGTGCGAGTAATCAGAGCATCAGCTCCCTTACACGAGTATTTTCCATAATTGAGAGAGACCTGTCGCAAATTGTGCCGCGGCGCATCAGGGATGAATATGGGGACCCTCTGGAGGCTCTTGTCGTAGGCTATGGTGAATACCAGATCGAGTTTACGCGTACGGGATGGAACAATCCGACTCATCGTAAACGCAGTGAATTACAAAGGGTGGCCTACTCGGTAGAGGACGAGAAGCTCATCCGACATTTTTGGTTGGTTCTGGACAGAGCGGAGGATTCGGAGCCCATTACGCAAGAGCTTATGGATGGCGTGGAGGACTTCTCGATAAACCTGCTTGACCAGGATGGTCAACGCTCCGATGCCTGGCCTGACTTTGATGCCCAGAGTGCATTGCCTGTTGCAATTGAAATCATCCTTAATACCAGCCAGTTAGGAAAGATCCGTAGAGTTTTTTCAATCGCGTCTACGGCTCAGGCCATTCAACATGCCAACCCAGGTCAGAATTCTGGTCAGGGTCAGGGTCAGGATCAAGATGGGCGCAGTCAGTCTCGGCGAGAGGATCCACAACAGGGCAATGTTAGAACTGGACGACAGAATCGCAATGAAAAATAAATTAAGCTACTCAAGGATGAGGCCTGAGTCAGGGGTGGCGCTCATTACCATCCTGTTAGTGGTAGTTATTGCGACCGTGTTAGGCGTCACCATCGTCAAGGATCAAAATACAACCTTACTTCGCGCCAGAAGTTTCTTTGATCAGAGTCAGGCAAAACAATATGCGCTTGGCGGTGAGGAGCTTGCCCGCCAGATCCTTTGGGAGGATTTTGATTCCGGGGAGAAAAAGGATCACCTGGGCGAAGCCTGGGCAAGCCAAGAGCTGCAGTTTGAGTTTGAAGACGGCGATGTCCGAATTTTAATAGAGGATATGCAGAGCCGCCTCAATGTAAATAGTCTGGTGGGTGCCCAGGCACCACAGGCAAGGGAACGATTCCTGGACTTGCTGAATCAGATTGGCTTGGACGTTGTATTCGCAGATCGAATTGCAGACTGGATTGATGAAGATGGTACCGCACGCCAGCTGGGCGCAGAGGACTATCAATATCTGGGACTGGACCAAGCTTATCGCACTGGCGGCCAGCTTATGTTGGACGTATCCGAGTTGCGACTATTGCTGGAGATGGATTGGGAGAGCTTCCAGAAGTTATTACCCTATGTCACTGCCATACCAGACACAGAAAGCGTACTGAATATCAACACAGCGGATGCGATTGTTCTGCAGACGATATCCAAGCAGCTGGACCCATCCTCTGCAGAGCAATTGCTTACTTCCCGGGAGGAGGCAGCAGGTTTCGATACGATAACGGAATTTCTTCAGTTGCCTGAGTTAGCAGGAATGGGCATATCGGAAGAAGGTCTTGGTGTACAATCTGTGTTCTTTAAGGTAAAAATTATTGCACGATTTCAGGAACGATTTTCATACCTGACCAGCATCGTGCAACGGGATTCAATCGACGGTAGTACCAGAGTGATTTATCGAAATAACAGCAACAAGATATTGCCTATTGTCAGGACCAAAACGGAAAATGGGCAAGTAGACGATGTCTGAGAACTTATTCCTCAGACTCATCGATGATAATGTCGATTGGCTGATTCTGGATGATGCCAGTCATATTGTTCGCTTGCGTGGCAGTGCGAGCTTCGAAGAATTTTCAGCCCTGGTTGCCGATATGGAATGGCAGGGTGATACAAGAGTTATGGTCGGCGGTGAACATGTACTGCTCACCAGGGCTACGGTGCCGAGCCGTCAGCAGCGTCATATCCTGCAGGCAATTCCATTCGCAGTTGAAGAGCAATTGGCGGAGGATGTTGACGATTGCCATTTTGCCCTGGGAAAGCGCGGCAACGACAATGAGCTGGAAGTCGTAGTTGTTAATCACGAGTGGTTGTCTTCACGCCTGGCGGCATTGAGGGAGATCGAAATTCAGCCAATTTTTGTTGGTGTAGATCTGTTGATGATTCCTCAAAAAGACGGTACCAATATACTTATCGATGGCGCGCGCGCACATATATTGTCGTCAAATTTCTGCGGTGTGACGACTGTCGTTAAACAACTACCAATGGTCATGTCGTTCCTGCCGGAAGCTGATCAAGAGAAAATAGATATACACGTACACCCTGATGACAAAGCAAATGCAAGACTTGCCATCACCGAAATTGAAACATCTGAACTAACGACAACAATAGAGCATGAGCTCGAATATCTGGCCTTCGAGCATCTTTGCCGGTCCTTCAATGAGCAGACCATCAATCTGCTGCAAGGCGATTTTAAGCTTAAGCCTAAAAAAAGTGCCAACGCAAACGGTTGGAAAGCCGTTGCAGTGCTGGCTGTCTGTACTTTCTTTGCTCATGTTTTGCTGACTTTTGGTCAGGGCGTGTTTCTGGATATGCAAGCGAAGCAATTTACTAAAGAGGCAGATACTCTCTATCGGGATATATTTCCGCGGGATCGTAACGTTCGTGATTTACGCATGCGCTGGACAGCAAATTTGAAAGGCGGTGAATCCAGTGATGGAGGGTCTTTCATAGCACTATTCAGAGAGACTGCGGCGAATATCCCCGGCTCACACCTCACCATCCAGAATATTAACTTCAGCGAAAGCCGTGGCGATTTGATTCTGCAACTGGTTGCACCTCGCAGTGAGCAACTTGTCGTGTTTGCAGAGAGCCTCAGCAAAATTGGTTTGCAGGCAGATATTGGTACAATTTCACAAGATGATGAATCTGTGCGCGGTAGTATCAAAGTAAGGGCATTTGGGAATTGATGATGGCAAGCAGTACTTTTTTTAGTAATTTGATTCCGGACCTGGCAAGACAATTTGTCGGCCAGGCACGTATCCGATTTCAACAACTAGAGAAGAGAGACCGCGTAGCAGTCCAGGCATTGGCGACGTTTTTGGTGCTGCTGTTTACCTACTTTGTCATACTCAATCCGGTGAACGAATATTATCAGGATAGTAAGGTAGCTAGAGACAGGCAGTTAAGCCTCATTCAATATATGCGCTCCAGCGAAAAACGAGCGCGAGAGATGAGTACTGGTAGTGTGGTTCGTGCATCCGGTCAATCTTTGCTGACGGAAGTATCGAGGGCTGCACAGCTGATGGGAATTAAACCCAACCGATTACAACCAGAAGGATCAGATGCCGTCAGTGTGTGGTTTGACTCTGTGTCCTTTAGTGATCTTATGAAACTGCTGGTTCAGGTGCAGGCCAAGCAGGGCATGATAGTGCAGCAAATTTCAATTGACCGGGATGAACAAGCTGGAATGGTCCGGGCTCGCATCGTTTTACGAACCTGAAACTACCTACCTGGTAATACGAACTTATTATTACGAGCTGTGGCTTATGCAAATAGCAATTACATCTAATTTTTCGCAGGGAAATCCGTGAGAAAAACCATCCTTTTACTGATTACGATACTTGTCCAGGCAACGGCATATGCATCTTCGGCGTTCGAAGACATTTCAAACTACCGGCAATACTCAAAGGCATTTTCAAGTTCAGGCCAACCTTCTGCCGCTCAGTTGAAGCGTCTGTCAAAGTCAGGGGTAGAACGCGTGATCTACCTTGCATTTACTGATGATGATTCAGCTATTGATCATGAAGATAGTATCGTCAAAAAGTTGGGCATGGACTATATTCACATTCCCGTCGATTTTATGAAACCTACGTTGAATGATTTTCAAACATTTGCACAGGTAATGCAGCATGCGCCGAAAAAAAATACGCTGGTCCACTGCCAGGTCAACTTCAGGGCATCAACTTTTAGTATGTTATATCGAACAATATTCCTGGGAATCCCTCTTGGGCATGCCAAGGAGCCATTTGATAGCGTCTGGGAGCCTAGTCCACAATGGTATCAATTTATAGAGTCTGTATTTCGGTACTATAAGGTCAATATGGTATGTGAAAGTTGTGATTGGGGAGCTAACGAATTTGATGAGTAGACTTCCTGTTTTGCGAATATCAATAATTTAACTATGCAGGGAGCTATCCATGAGTCTGGAGAATAAAGTCGTATTGATCACTGGCGCCGCTAGAGGAATTGGCGCTGGAATAGCGCGCTGCTTTCTTGAGCAGGGTGCAACGGTTGTCGTCACAGATTTGGACCAGGAGATGGTAGATGCCGGTGTCAAAGAGCTGGGGAAAAATGCCTATGGTCTTGTGGCCGATGCAGCCAGTCAATCGGCAATGTCAGATTGTGTTGCTGGCATCATTAAGCAACATTCGCGGCTTGATGTTCTGGTTAACAATGCCGGAATAGGCGGGCCTAAGGAAGATTTTGCCGAAATGTCGTCGTCTGCTTCCGCTGTCACAGGCATGAGCGATGAGGTATGGGATCAGCAATTGATGTTCAATTTACGGGTGGCATTTTCATCTTCTGTCGCCGCTATTCCGCACATGGAAGACGGCGGCAGTATCGTCAATATTGCATCAATTGCTGCATTGGGCCCAACCACGAGTCTGCCCGCATACGGCGCCGCCAAGGCCGGCGTTGTACATTTGACGAAGACGCTCGCCATGGAGTTGGCGCCACGCCGAATACGCGTCAATTGCATTTGTCCGGGTTTTTTGTGGACGAGAGCCTGGGAGATATTAACCACCCAGATGAAGGCAAACCAGCCAGAGCTCGCCAATATGACGAACAGACAGGTCTTTGAATCGGTGGTAGAAGCGCAAACGCCCCTGGGTGGTGAGCAGACGCCGGAGGACATTGGTAACCTTGCGGTATTTTATGCCTCCGAGAATGCCAGGATGATCACCGGTCAGGTTGTTGCTGTGGACGGCGGTATTTCAACGAAATAGGGCCTGTTAGCATTAGATTGCCATTTCCGTCAGGCCCGGGGCCGCAATTCTATTATTCGCTTCTTGTAGCGAAATAGTTGCGCTGTTATGGCCCATCTCGATATTATTGCAACACCTCTAATTCCTGGAAAACAAGACCATGGCATACGCTCCAACAACTCGCGAATTCTATGATGCAGATAGCCATGTGATGGAATTCCCCAATTTCATCATCGACTATGCTGATAAAGAATTCAGGGACCAGATTCCGCCGGTTAACTACAAGGCATCATTGGTTACCGATGAGGAAGTCGAAGTGATCGTAGCCAATGGTAATAAACATAGCGAAGCTCACGTGGCAGAGCAAATTGCCCTTGGTGATGACCTGATTGCCAAATCAAAGGAAATTCAAGCGCTTGGTGCATTCAATAAAGCGGATCGCAGTACAGCCATGGATATGTTGGGCTTTAAGAAGCAGCTGGTATTTGCAACCCACAGTGTCGTTTTGCCGTTTCATCCCTCGTCAAAGGTTAAGCCTGAGCTACGGTACGGCGCAACGCGTGCTCATAATCGCGCCCTGGCAGATTTCTGCTCGGACGATTCGCGTTTAATGGGTGTCGGCGTCATTCCTCTGCATACACCGGAACTGGCGATGATTGAGTTAAAAGCAGCGATCAAAGCTGGCTTGAAGGCAATGTGGGTTCCTCATTATGCCAGCGGCGATCGTTCGCCCGGGCATACTGATCTTGATCCTATCTGGGCAAAGATGGCCGAAGAAGGTATTCCGTTCGTCATGCACGTAGGTGGCTCGCCTCTGCAGTTGGATAAGCGCTGGAACAATAACGGCAAGCCTCCAAGTCGCGACTGGATGGGTGGTGGTGAAAATGTTCGCGCCAAAGATATGGTCGTGATGCACCAGGGACCCGAGACATTTATCTCCATGATGGTGTTGGATGGCGTCTTTGAACGTCATCCCAATTTACGGGGTGCAGCGGTAGAGCTTGGCGCTGGATGGGTGCCTGAAATGCTGACTCGTCTGGATTGGGTTGTTAAGACCTGGAGCCGCGTCGACAAGAACCTGACAGATATTAAGCGAAAGCCTTCCGAGCAGTTGCTCGAGCAAATGGCTTATACACCTTTTGTGTTTGAAGATGTCGGTCAATTTATCGACCACTCACATCCGGAACTATATCTCTTCTCCAGTGACTATCCCCATGTAGAGGGTGGTCGCGATCCGATTGGAAGATTTGAGCGTTCATTGGGCGATCGCAGCGAAGACATCCGCTCTGCGTTTTATACGGAAAATTTCCTGAGAATATTTCCAGATGCGCGTGTTTAGTCGATAAGCAGCCCCAGAATTAGCTGCGGGAAGGGTTGATGACTGAGAGCATCAATACCATTCCTCTCCTGAATCTAGCCATCGCAGTGATTCCTGTGATGGCTCTGATCTTTGTCATGAATCTTTGGTCCCTCGATTCCACTCGCGCATTGTACGGCGTGGGTCGAATGTTAGGGCAGCTGTTACTGATCGGATATGTCCTGGCCTTTATATTCGAATCCGATAGCGGCTGGATTACCTTCGGTGTATTGCTCGTCATGGTTGTGGCGGCCAGCTGGATTGCGCTCGCGACACTACCTGAGCAACGTCTCAGATTATTTTACTATGCCCTGGTATCCATTGTTGTAGCAGGTGGGCTAACGCTTGTTCTGGTGACTCAGTTTGTATTGTCTCTATCTAGTTGGTATTCGCCTCGACATGTGATCCCTCTGGCAGGGATGATATTTGCGACCGCAATGAATAGCATCAGCCTGTCTGCCGAACGCCTGACATCAGAGCTTGCCCGCGGTGTCGCTTTTGTTGAGGCGCGGAGTATTGCGCTGAATGCTTCATTGCTGCCAACCATAAATTCACTCTTTGCCGTTGGCCTGGTGTCTTTGCCGGGTATGATGACCGGGCAGATACTCTCGGGTATTGCTCCCTTTGTCGCTGCGAGATATCAGATCATGGTGATGTGCATGTTGTTCACAGCATCCGGGTTTTCGGCGATCCTGTTTTTGATAGCAGCCAAGAAAACTATTCTCGACAATCGATCAGCGTAAGGCAGGGCTTAATTTGCTGGCATCATCGAGTACTGGCGTCCAACAAAAGGTGCCTTAATCACGTGGAAACGAATCTGGGTGAACATCCTGATCATGTCTTCACCCTGGGTGAGTAAGCCTTTTGTTCCAAGAAAATGAAGCTGTAAGGTACATTTTGGGGGCAATATCTCACTGTTCAAGGAATTGCAGATAAGTTATCGTGAAGAAAAGCCATCACTACGTGACTGTTGAGAGGAATATGAATAATAATATTGGATTGATATTAACCAAACGCGCCAAACTCAATGGGGATCGAGAAGCCTATGTCGATACCTCTTCAGACCTTCGTTTAAATTTTAGTGAGTTGAACATTCGTTGTAATCGCCTGGCCAATGCATTGATTGAGTCTGGTATAAAAAAAGGCGATCGCGTTGCATTGCTGTTGATGAACAGTCCAGAGTTTATGACCGCGTATTTTGCCATCGCAAAGATTGGTGGCATTGTGGTGCCGCTCAATTGGCGACTGGTAGCGGATGAACTGGAATTTATTATTAGGGACAGCGGTGCTACCACGATGATATTCGGCGAGGAATTCATCGATCTCATCACTGAGCTGTATAGTCGCGGCGATAAGACCGAAATAAACCAATGGATTCAAGTCTCAGATACAAATGGAGAGACCAACTTTTCCAAAGACTACCTCCAGTTTGAGCAAAATGGCAGTGAGGCGGAACCCCCAATCAATGGTTTCGACGATGATTTGCTCTATATCATGTATACCTCTGGTACTACCGGATTGCCAAAGGGTGTTGTTCATACGCATACGACCTCTCTGTGGGCCATACTTACCTTCGAAATAACCTGTGATTACCGAGATGAGGATCGAAACCTGGGAGCACTACCCATGTTCCATGTTGGCGCCTTAACGCCTCTGATGCTAAATGTGTATCGAGGGGTTACCAGTATCGTCATGCGCGAGTTTGATCCGCTGAAGGCATGGCAAATCATACAGGATGAGAAAATTTGCCATGCCTTGTTGGTACCGGCCATGCTCAATTTTATGATGGAAGTGCCAAACCGCGATCAATTTGATGTGAGTGCGTTGCGCTATATCTTGTCAGGGGCATCGCCACTACCGGTTAATTTGATCCAGGCTTATGACGAAATTAATATTGAAGTGCAGCAGATCTATGGTCTAACAGAGAGTTGTGGCCCTGCAGCGGTTATTAGCAGTGAATACGCTATTAAGAAAATTGGCTCTACCGGGCGGGCATTTTTTCATACCGAGATACGCATCGTAAATGAGAATGGCAAAGACTGCGATGCAGGCGAACAGGGTGAGTTGTGGGTTGCCGGTAAGCATATAATGAAAGAGTACTGGAACCGACCGGAAGCAACTGCGGAGACGATTGTTGAGGGTGGCTGGCTGCGAACAGGTGATATTGCCAGTATGGATAACGAGGGATTTATTTATATTCAGGATCGAATCAAGGACATGATTATATCTGGCGGCGAGAATGTATACCCTGCGGAAATAGAGAATGTTATATCGGCTCATCCGGATGTGGCAGAGGTCGCTGTTATCGGTCAACCAAGTGAGCGGTGGGGCGAGTCGCCATTTGCAGTCATCGTCCGAAAGGATGATGCCTTGTCAGAGGCAGATATATTGAAGTTTTGTGATGGCAAGCTGGCTCGCTTTAAATTACCTAAAGGCGCAGTTTTTATTGATTTGATTCCACGAAACCCCAGTGGAAAAGTTTTGAAGCGACTCCTGCGCGACGATTTTCCCGGGCCTGCAGCAGTATAGTTTGGCCTGATTCAGGTAAAGCACGAGTTAGCGAACTGCAACTAACGGTATCGTTCCTGCCCGTAGTTGAGTGGAGTAGTTTAACTATATGCCAATGAACGGCGAATTCGTTTTACGATATTTGATGAGTATGCGGTGGGAAAGTAAGCCAAATTAAATGTAGCATTTCCGTTTCTTAGCCGAATTTTCGATTACGAATTTATTCAACGCGGGCCATTTGGCACCAGCATGTTTGAAGGTGATTTCGAAGCACAATTGCCGCAAGTAACTCAACACATCATCTGTAACGATCATGATGAGGAAAACTTAAGTACCGCTTTGATGTTACGCGCAGTATTGTTGAAATGGGTCGGGTGTAACTCACCCATCATGGTTCGCATGCAACAATCCAGCGGACACGCCCAATTATTGGAGCCCAATATCGGTGACCCGGAGATTCCCGACGGACTTTATCCGTTTGGGATGCTTGATCATGTTCTACACACAGATAATATCTTAGCCAATCAACTGGATGAACTCGCACGTAGTCTGCATGAGATGTATGTTCGTGATGAGATTGCCGCTAACCATGTTTCCAATACAGAGAACTGGAACAAGCTGCCATTATGGATTCAGAAGCAGAATCTGCTGGAAGCTGATCATTGGCCAGTGCGACTACGGGCAGTGCGTTGCATATCCAAAGGCAAGGCCGGTGTTTGTCCAATATTTACTGACGATAAAGCAAAACTACAGGCCGTTATGGAACACAACCGTTATGTCACCCAAAAAATGTACGATTGCTGGACATACGGCGAGACGAAAATAGCTGAGGCAAAAGTTAGTCCATTTCTATTACCCTGGGACAAACTCACTGGAGCACAGCAGTCCCGTGAAATTCATGATGTCCATGCGCAATCAGGATATTTTTCGGAGGAGTCTCACCTTTCCTTCAGGAGAGTTCTGACCATCGGCATTACAAGCCATCGCCTGGATAGGGTTGATGTGCATGATGTGGCGTTACGGGAGCGCGTTCGCAAGGCACTGCATGCAATTGGTGATAAATATGCAGATCATCATTTTGTCATCATGTCGCCGCTTGCTGAAGGTGCAGATAGGCTCGTTGCTGAGCTGGCAATGGATATTCTCAAAGCATCACTACAGGTGCCGCTACCCTTGCCTTACGATCTGTATGTAGGGGGCTTTTCTTCTGACGATTCAATCGAGGAATTTCAGCGACTAGTGGGGAAGGCTAGTTACTATTATGAAATGCCCATGAAGTTTGGTAATACTCATGAATTAGCGTTAGGAGAAAATCACCAATATAGTGAGGCGCGTAACAAACAATATGCATTGGTTGGAGCCTATATAGTGCAGCGCAGCGACCAGCTAATCGCCATTTATGATGGCGAACCACTTCTGACTAGTTTCATTAGGTAAGCTTTCAATTACCGCGTGGCAGCATGAGCGAAAATCTTCAGTGCACTTGCTATATTCATTAGCAGCGCATCACATCCTTTAATTTTGTGGCTGGACTTGAGATACGCAGGATCATTGTAGGATAACCATGTGTTGCCATCTTCGTCCTCGCTAATCAAAGCCTTTTGCGGCAGGTCAATTGCAATTGATTGCTCACATGCCATGAGCGGGCTTCCTGCCCTGGGATTTCCAAATATAAGCAACTCGGTCCCTCGTAATGAAACGCCTACTTTTTTTGCTGCCGCGGCATGATCAATTCTTGCCACAATCCTGAAACCTTTATCCACTAGAATGCTCTCAAGTTTGTCAGCAGTCTTTTTAACAGAGTGATTGCTCTTTAGGCTTATCAATCCTTCGGCAGCTTCGGAATGCGCAGTCATCAGCAAGGTCAGAAATACCAATGGGAGTAAGGTAAGTGGGTTTTTCGTTATCCGATTCCTGAATTTATTAACAAAAAAGGTTTATAGTCTTCAGTGAGAATTGACCGGCTTAAAGTCTGACAATTTTCATTCCATGGGATGTTGTTTATTAGTAGCTGCTGATAGGGAAGACAAATGCAGGTAACACGACTCGCTGCACCGCTGGGCGCAATTGTTAAAGAGCTCGATGTCAGGAATGTCGATAGCGAGACCGTAGCAGAACTTAGATCTCTCTTTGCCGAGTACAAGGTATTGGTTTTTCCGGCACAGGAACTTGATCCGGAGCAACAGATGGATTTCGCTCGACATTGGGGGGAGCTGGTCAAACATCCCTATGCAGGTCTGGAAGAATACCCTCACATCATCGCTCTGGAAAATCGGGGCAAGCGCAGCGACGTTAACCAACACTGGCATTCTGATATGACCTACAATTGTGCGCCGCCCAAGTTGACGATGTTATATGCACTAGAGGCGCCGTCTATCGGTGGCGATACTGCCTTTTCCAACCAGGTCCTTGCTTACCAGGACTTGTCTGACGGTATGAAAGAGACGCTGAATAACTTAAGTGCCATACATACTGGTGAGGGGCTTGCAAAAATTTATAAGGAAAAGCCGGCGGACGCACCGAGGGCAGAACATCCTGTTGTGCGTATTCATGATGAAACCAATGAGAAGGCACTCTATGTATGTGCGGCTTTTACCCGCAGATTCGTCGGCTGGTCTAATCAGGAAAGTAAATCCTTGCTAGATTATCTTTATCAGCATTCCATTCGACCGGAGTATCAGGCAAGGCATCGGTGGAACAAGGGAGATCTCATCATGTGGGATAATCGTGCATTACTGCATTTTGCTGTTCACGACCATAGCGATGAGCCGAGAGTGATACATCGGCTGCAAGTACAAGGTCCTATTCCAATTGGTTAAACCTATTCAATCTTTGTTTTGGCTACCGTCGAGCGTTGTTGCAATCTGAATACCCACCAGTCTCGCGATAATCACAGCCACGTATATTTGTCCGGATAAAGCTTGCGTAGATGCAAGCGACTTGGCAAAACCGGTAGTTGGTGAAATGTCTCCATAACCGAGAGTCGTCTGGGTCACAAAGCTAAAATAAATCAAATCGTGCATCAGAACTGCGAGCGCGTCTGGCTTGCTAATATCGACCATAAGCTTCGGGCCTAAGGCACCTGGGCTGACAAGGAGAGTGGCGAAATAGGCCAGGGACATGCAGAGTCCGAAAATAAAATAGAGCACGATGGACGCAGATATCGTATCTGAATCCACGGTCTTTGTACTTAGCAAAAAACGAAATGTCTTCCTCATAATGTAGGCCAGGAATATGATCTGGAAGATACAGTGTGCAAAGAGCTGGATTTCTTCTTCCAGGAGCGGCGCCGCCATCCATTTGGTGAGAGCAGCTGGGATGAAGAGAATTATGCCAATCGTCAGCTCCTTGTGGTTGTCAGCGACCAGATAGAGTGAGGCGAGCATCACTGCGGTATAGAGCGTCCTGGAAATCGTTGAAACCCAGTCAGCATGTGCGAGAGTAGGCAGGAACATCAGCAGCAACATGGTGCCAAGCAAGGTCTCGAACCCAAATGGTAATTTTGCTGGGCGCATGGACTCATTCTCCTAAAAAAAATTGATGCCGTAATGAATTACAGCATTCTGATACTCGCTGTTGGTAGGCAAGAGGTATCAAACAAGTAACTGAGTTTATAGGGAATTGTAGTGAAGGACATCCAATAAGTTCGTGTACTGAAAAAACATTATTCCCGCAGATATTGCAGAACCAAAATACTGTTAGGCCTGTGTAATGATCGCTCACGGGTGAGTATCAGGCTCATGAGGGGGCTAAGGTCATGGATTTCGCTAAGAACCAATTGGATCATGGGATGGAAGAGGCCGCGCGGACGAAACATTTCAGAAGATGGCATGAAGACGCTTTACCGAGGCGCACCGTTAAATGTCTGCAAGCTGCGCATCTTTGTGTAAAAACAAACATTCCTTCAGTGACCGACAATCCATTGACGTGAACCGCAAAGACTAAGTCAGGAAACCTCTAAGTCTGATCGTACGCCGAAAGCATCGGCACGGAAAAAACGTGTGTTTAACCATCCGGAATACAAGCTCCTCCGAAAACTCGGTGAAGGTGGTATGGCTACGGTTTATCTGGCGACTCAATTGAAGCTGGATCGCCCGGTCGCATTGAAACTAATGTAGTCACGGGTCAGCCAGAACGACGACTTTAAGCAGCGCTTCATGCGTGAAGCTAAAACGCTGGCACGATTCACACATCCTAATATCATCACGATTTACGAAGGTGAGTCCATAGAAGATCGCTGGTTCATTGTGATGGAATATCTCGATGGAGGTGACCTCAAAGACCTGATGTCCAAAGGACTCAATAAACGTAGATCGCTGGAAATTGTTAGAGATGTTTGCCTGGCGTTGGCTTATGCACGTGAACGCAAATATGTGCACAGGGATATCAAGCCCGAAAATATCCTCTTCGATATAAGCAGCCGCACGGTATTGAGCGACTTTGGTATTGCCAGATCCATGGATGATGGCGGAACCCAGCTAACGCAAATTGGCGTGTCAGTAGGCACGCCGACTTATATGGCACCTGAACAATTTGAGACCTCAGAGGTTGATCACCGCGCTGACCTTTATAGCCTTGGGGTTATGTTTTTTTCAGATGTTGTCTGGTGAGAAGCCTTTTGTTGCAGATTCTGCTGCAGCTATGCTCTTCAAACATGCGGTGGCAGAGATACCGTAATTGCCAGAAGCGAGTTCGGACATTCAGTCTCTGGTTACAACTTGATGGCTAAAAAAGTTGAAGATCGACCGGTAAGCGCCCTGAAGGTGATTGAAGAGATTGGTGCCTTGCTCGGCCAGAAAGGCATTAACTCCACGCTAAGTGCCGAAGCTGTTGTCGCAGGGGTAGAAGATTCCGCCATGAATAAGGATTCAACGGTGCTGCTCGCCAGTAAGAATAATGACTATCCGGAAGACCCGGAGGAGCTAGAGCTGGCCGTCTCAGATCTGACAAGTGGGACGGGGTAAAGTGAGGTAGAGGCGACTCACTCCATCGGCAATAGTGCAATCACCGAAGTGGCGGCGAAGAAGGACCTGAGACTGGTTTATACGATTGTTGCCTTTACCGGCGTAATTGTTATTGGTCTGGCGATCTTTTTTGGATTGCAAGTAAGCCGCCCTGCAATTTTAGTTGAACCTGTGGCCAAAGAAGAAGATCGCGTTCAGCTGCTTAAGCCTGAGGAAACGATATCTCCAAAACAGAAAACCAACCCCTTCGATGCTGTGGTGGCGGTAGCCCCTCAAGAGTTTTACTTTGGTCAAAACAGTGCACGGCAAGTTGTCGTTGAAGTGAATTCGACGCAATCTTCAACGGAAGTCTTTGAGAGCTTGCTGGAGTATGACTACCGGCCAGATGTTTCGCTTGATGACAGAATCAGTGTCTGGCAGTTTTAGGCGGATTTGTTTGTCGAGGATGCTGCTGAGAGTGAACAATTGGACTTAGCATTGGTTCGTGCCGATGGCTGGCGCGAGGTTAAGATATACAACGAGCTAATTCGGTCTGGTGAAACTGAGGCGATGAATCTCTATTATCGCGGTTATGGTTATCAGATGGCAGGGCGATATCAACTGGCGATCGACGACTACGATGCCTGTCTGGCAATGGACCCAGCCAACGACTTTGTTCGCTTGTTCAGGGCGCGCGCCGAAGAACTGCTTAATACTTATCCAATCAATCAATCAATGAATGAATAGGCTAAGCGTTAGACATTGAGTTCGAGCAGAACCGGACAGTGATCTGAACCTAAAACATCATTCAGGATATCCGCCTGAGTTATCTGACCGGCAAGGCCGCTCGAGGCCAGAAAGTAGTCCAGCCTCCAGCCAATATTCTTGGCGCGTGCCCCAGCCCGATAGCTCCACCAACTATACTTGACCTCGTCCGGGTTGATATGTCTAAAGGTATCGATATAACCTGCGCTCAGCATATTATCCATGCCGTCGATTTCAGTCTGCGTATATCCGGCAGTCTTGTTGTAGTTTGGCTTGGGCCGGGCCAGGTCAATTTCCTGGTGAGCCACATTGAAGTCGCCGCAGGCAACGACTGGTTTTATTTTCTCCAGTTTTTTCATGTAGGCGAGAAAATCAGCATCCCATTTCTGACGATAGTCCAGGCGTTTCAGTGCGCTGCCAGAATTTGGTGTATACACGGTAAGTAGGTAAAATTTGTCGTACTCAAGTACGGTGATCCGTCCCTCCTGATCATGCTCTTCAATGTTCATATCAAGCCTGACTTTTAGAGGCTCGACCTTGCTGAGAATGGCGGTGCCTGAATAGCCTTTTTTTACCGCTGAATTGGTATAGAGGTGATAGCCATCTATGCCAGATAGTGCCTCAAGTACTTGATCATCCTGTGCCTTGGTCTCTTGCAGACATATTACGTCTGTGTCCATGTCGCTTAGACAGATAGCAAAATCTTTTTTAATAGCCGCACGGATGCCGTTTACGTTCCAGGAAACCAGACGCATATTGTTACTCCAATCGAAGGTTTGGTGATGAGTTTTGGTGACTACCAGTTCAGCCGTGAAAGACAGTGCACTATACAAAGCCAGGCCAATTATATACAAGCCCCTGGCTAATAATGAGTCTATATTTATGAAGGTGGTACAGCCCTCATTATACAATTCAGGACCTTGTTTAGTGATGTGGCGCCTGCAACTGCGCCGCCATAATGGCCTATTCTCACAATCACAAGATCATGGGACGGAATAATGATGGTTCTTTGACCGCCAGCACCTGCCATGAAATATGCATCGTTCGGGATTGGTATCTGGCCATCGCCGTTTATCCAGAAAAAGCCACCGTATACAGGTCGTTTGTCTTTCAGCCATGCTGGCGCCAGGGTTGAAACAAAGTCAGCCCAGCCTTCGGGCAGTAATCTTTCGTTATTCCAGATACCATCGCCGAGATACAGATTGCCCAATTTTGCCCAATCCCGGGCGCTGCCAAATTCATAACCCTGAGTTAGAAAATTACCATAGGGATCTGTCTCCAGGGTGAAGCTACCTATGGCCAATTTATCGAACAGGGTTCGTTGCGGAAATGAATGATAGTCCTCATTTTTCTCCTCGACTGCCAGACGGATCAGATAGTTCGCAAGAATTGGGTCGCAGTTTCTGTATCGTCCAACGGTTCCTGGCTGCCATTGTTGTTTACACTGAGCGGCAAATTGAAAGGCATTGATGCCGCCTGTGTAGACATATAAGTGATCAGGATAGCCGAGCTCTGCCTCATATCCCGGATCTTGCATGGCGCGGAAGCGAAGGCCGCTGGACATATTCAAAATATGACGAATGCTTATCTCTGATCTCGCATCGTTTTCCCAGCCGGGAATGGGTGCTGGTTGATCGAGACTGTATACACCTTGCTGCACGAGTTGGCCGAGCATCGTACACGTGAGGCTCTTACCCATGGACCAGCTTTCAAGTGGTGTATCTTCGCTAATCCCATCACCATAGGTTTCGCTAATGATCTTTCCCTTATAGGTGACAAGGAATGCTGCCGTCATTGCCTCTTTCTCAAAGGCAATATTCATTGCTTTGTCTAACAGCACGGAATCAATGTTCGCCGGGATTGGCTCCTTTGCGTACCAATTACAACTTGTCTGCTGCGCGGGATTGGCTTTGACAGTGCTGGGTTCAAAGTGGAGCTCCCTGGAATCCAGAGGCAGAGTGATGGCACCCTGGGATTTAAATATTCTGGCTGTTCTGGTTATGCCGTTACTTAAGGAAACTTGAATCGATCCTGTACTGCGGTCAAGTTCATATCCTGTCACATACTTCCTATCCTCAAACGGGGCAGTAAAGTAGCCAGTATTTTGTGCGCAGAACTCGGGTTCAAGGCCGGCCAGATAGATATTTGATGCCATGGTTTTTGCAAAGCCCGAGCCCAGCAGGCTGATAGGATCCTGATCCGGAATTATGTATTCACCGCCCAGGTCAAGTGTTGATGCACGCTGGGTAATGAATGCATTGTCCAGATCATCGTTTGTTGCTTGTCCGCCGGTATCTCGAGCCATACCTTTCTCACCTTCTGCCAAAACGCTTAATGTTCGTGATCTGATATTCGCGATCTGCTATTCCTGATCTGCTATTCCTGATCTGTTATTCCTGGTCTGTTATTCAAGGTACCGATTGTTCACTATAAAGGGAAGTGGGGAGGCTGGCGGTGTTCAGGTGTTTTTGGTAGCTTAGTGCCAACTGGAATTTGGCAAGGCGATGATCCATGGATTTAGAAACATTTCGAAGTGAAACAAGGGAGTGGCTGGAAGAAAATTGCCCTCCCGGGGCGCGCGGTCCTGGTGAAATATCTAATGGCAGCACCAAGATTGAAATCAAGGATGCAGATACCCGTCTTTGGCTGGAGAGAATGGTAGAGAAGGGCTGGACGGTTCCAAACTGGCCCAAGGAATACGGCGGTGGTGGTTTGAACACAGCTGAGTACGTCATTCTGCTGGAAGAAATGGGTAGCATAAAGGCACGGCCTGCACTGTCAGGCTTTGGTACCAGCATGATTGGCCCAACCTTGCTTGAATTTGGTACCGAAGAGCAGAAGAAGCGCCACCTCACACGGATCGCCCGGGCTGAAGTTGAATGGTGCCAGGGTTATAGCGAACCCGGTGCCGGCTCTGATCTTGCCAGCTTACAAACAAGAGCAGACCTGGAGGGAGACAACTACGTTATCAACGGCTCCAAGATCTGGACATCCGGAGCTCATAATGCAGATTGGATGTTTATCCTGGTTCGCACCGACCGGGAAGCTGCAAAGCACGACGGTATAAGCTTTATGTTGCTGCCCATGGATCAAAAAGGGGTTGAGGTAAAACCAATTGCTCTCTTAAGCGGCATCTCTACCTTTAATGAGACCTTCTTTGACGATGCACTGGCCGCAAGAGAAGATCTTGTCGGTGAACTCAACAAGGGCTGGACAGTTGGTAAACGCCTGTTACAGCATGAGCGATCCGGCATGGAATCGCTTGTCTCGGGAAGTACAAGTAAAAAGGAATCGGGACTCATTGATATTGCTCGTGAAGCCCTGGGCGTGGTGGATGGAAAGCTGGCAGAGCCAGTTACCAGGGACCAGATCCTGACCTACGAAATGGATTCTTCTGCCTTGAAGCTGACTCAGCGGAGAGTCGTAGCGGAGTCGCAAGGCGGCGCAACACCTGGTCCAGCGACGTCTATCTTTAAGGTTGTCGGTACCGAATTACAGCAGAAGTTTCATGATCTAAAGACCAGGCTTCGAGGTTCCAGAGGCTTCGGTGTAGACGTTGATGAATTTTCCGAAAGTGAACGGGAGGCTCTGCATCAGTTTTTCTTTTCACGCGCCGCATCCATTTACAGTGGCAGCAATGAAATCCAGCGTAATATTATCGCCAAGCGTGTATTAGGGTTACCTGATTAGGATTTAATTGAGATCGTTAGTAAATCTTGTGAATAAATAACAGACTGGGGAGTCATTAATGCCGAAGCTTGCTGTCAGGATGCTTACTGGAAAATCCGGTAAAGAATATAGTTTCAATGTCTATACCGGAGACATGCGCTTTAATGATTTCATTCCGGGTGTTTACTACATCGCCAATGAGTCTGGCGACAATGAGAAGCCTATCTTTCTCGGCGAATCTGACAACGTTGATATAAAGTTACAAAAGCATGAAAAGCAGCCCTGTTTTGATGAGCACGATTACAATCGAATCTCATTTTACAAAAATGCCAGCCGGGAAGTTCGTGAATCTATCGTTGAAGACCTGCTACCGGTGCTGAAACCTGCATGTAACTAGTGCTCGTCCAGAAATAGAAATCGCGGGTGTTACTTCCCTGGTAAGTGACTGTTTTATATAGCTAACGGATCTATAATTTTGCATATATTGTGCTGATTTGGCTATTTAAGGACGGGAGCTAACTAGTTTCAATCTGATCGTAATTTCCAGCAGGGTCCCAAGTTAAGGCCCGGAGAACCCCTTGATCCAACTGCGAAACGATCTCCAAAGAGAGGCTGGAAATCAGGAAGCACCTATCCGTGAGCTAACATGCGCACGACGTGAGAATTCTATCTCTAGTCAACGCCAACTAATAATATTGTTAGCTAAGACCGACTAACCCAGGCGCATACCAGCCAACCCGCATCTGTTACCTTCACAGCTGCGGCATTGCCGCCTTCCTCGAGAAGATCTCTTAAATAGTCGCCAGCAGTTTGTTCGTCGGCGAATTCCTTCGGCAATATGGCTACATTTCGAACCTCTGGGAATATCTTTTCTGCTATAGAGCCCTGCATGTTTCGGTTGCCGAACATGCCTCTAACCCTGCCTTCCAGACCCTTAACCAGATGGGTTACATACTCATAGTTGGCCATTGTTCATATTCCGTTGCTTGAATTATAAGGACTTTGCCATGAAGCGATATTGTAGTAAAAAAGTTTCGTGTAGCAGAATCAAAACCCTGTACTTTTACCTACGAGTGCCAGCGCTAATCCATATCAGTCTTGTCTTCCGCTTGCAGGCGAAATGAGCGAAGTTCTTCACTGCCGAATATCTCCTGAATCTTCTCAATCTCGATAGCGGCTTCCTTTTGGCGCTGCCACATTTCAGCATAAATGCCGCCTGCATCAACCAGCTCTTTGTGTGTGCCGCGTTCGCTGATCTGGCCATCGTCCATCACTAGAATTTCGTGGGAATTGACAATGGTGGAGAGCCTATGGGCGATGACCAGCGTGGTTCTATTCTTTGAAACCTCCAACAATGCTGCCTGAATGTCTCTCTCTGTCTTGATGTCCAGCGCTGAGGTAGCTTCGTCGAGGACAAGTATCGGTGGGTTTTTAAGCACAGTTCTTGCGATCGCGACGCGCTGTTTTTCGCCGCCGGAAAGTTTTAAGCCCCTCTCGCCAACCCTTGTTTCGTAACCAAGCGGCAAGGAGATGATAAATTCATGAATGCTCGCTGTACGTGCGGCGGCCTCAACCTCGGCATCGCTTGCCAGAGGATTGCCATATCTGATGTTGTGTCGAATTGTGTCGTTGAACAGTACCGTGTCCTGGGGAACAATACCTACGCCATGCCGCAGGCTGGCCTGGGTGACCTCGGAAATGTTTTGCCCATCAACCAAAACTGCACCTGACTGGACATCATAGAAACGGTACAACAAACGCGCAAGGGTGGACTTCCCGGCGCCACTTGCACCCACCACCGCGACTGTGTGCCCGGCCGGAATTTCAAAATCTACGCCCTTTAGAATTTTCCGTTCTTCGTTATAACTGAAATGAACTGATTTGAACGACACCATGGCGTTGCTAATTTGTAGTTGCTCTGCGTTTGGAGCGTCCTGAATTTCAGGCTCTAAATCAAGGAGTTGAAACATGTATTCCATATCAACCAGTGCCTGGCGAATCATGCGATAGGATGATCCGAGGAATCCAAGGGGGATGAAGAGTTGCAGCATGAAGGTATTTAGCATTACAACTTCACCTGTGCTGAGATTGCCAGCAGCGTAGTCTTGGATTGCCAGCATCAGGATGGCCACCTGGCAAATGACCCTGGTAATGAGCTGCCCGGTATTCAGGAAACCAAGTGTGGACTGGCTTTTGACGGCCGCAGACATGTATCGAAGTAAAGAGTCGTTATATCGTTGGGCTTCGTAGTCTTCATTGTTAAAATATTTTACCGTTTCAAAATTCAAGAGACTATCAACGCCAATAGTCGTTGCCCTTGATTCCTGCTTGACCATTTCACGCCGGAATTGGGTTCGCCATTCCGTAAAGACCAGGGTGAAGCCTATATAGGCGACAACCGCCAGCAGAATAACGAATACATATTTTGGATGGTATGCGATGGCAAGATAGCTACAGACAACAGTGATCTCAAACAATGTTGGAGCAATATTAAAGGCGAACAGACCCGTTATCTGTTGCAGCGCCCTGGTGCCCCTTTCTATTGCCCGGGATAGTCCACCCGTATGTCGATCAAGATGAAATCGCATACCCAGGTTGTGGATGTGCTTGAAGGCCTGCAAGCCGAAAACGCGCTGCGCATATTCAGAAACCGGCGTAAACACAGCCGCCCTGATCTCAGTAAGCAGGCCTGGCAACAACACCGTCAGACCATAGAGCAAGGCAAGGGTGACGAGGGCGGTCATCGCGGCTCCACCGTCAATTATAAGTGGGTTGGCGACAAGTGATTCCAGTCCGTCGATGAGATCCTTCAGTACGATCGGGCCGTATACGTTTGCAGTTCTACCCAGCAGCAAACAGCTAAGGGCGATGACTACCCGGATTCGCATGCCGCGATGATCTGCAGGCCATAAAAAGGGCAGGATCGATTTTATCGTTTGGTAAGCGGTTCGTTTCTCCACCCCATCAATTGATAATGGGTCGGAAAAGGATATTGCGTGCGGGTTTAATTCCATGTCAGTAATCTACTATGAACCGTGCGTGCTTTATAGAAGACTCTGATTTCATTTTCAGATCATTAAGTTTTACTGTGATATGAGTATTCAGGGCGTCCTGATCCGGTCTGTTTCCGGCAAAGAGTATTAGGGGTAATTACAATTCCTCTTGAGATCGCGTATGTTATGCACAGAAACAAACAGGGAGAAATTTTAATTACTGAGTATTCTGAATCGCTCGAACCATCTTCGGACAAGCCTCTGGAGAAACAAGCAATCTTCTGGTTTTATGGTTCCGCCTCCCTCGCCTATGGCATTAAGAACAATGCATTTAGTTATTTACTACTCATCTATGCCAATCAGGTTTTAGGCTTACCCGGCTACCTTGCATCATTAGCCATGGCGATAGCCATGATCTGGGATGCGGTGTCTGATCTGCTTCTCGGACATTGGTCTGATAAAACCAGCTCTCGTTACGGCCGGCGACACCCCTTTATGTACGCGGCATTCTTTATACTTCCCATCAGCTTTTACGCATTGTTCAATCCTGTGATTGAACTGAATGAAGACAATACATTCTACTATATTCTGGTTATTGCAATCCTCATTCGAACAGGTACTACATTATTCGAAGTGCCTTCTACTGCGCTGTTGCCAGATCTTGAAACGGGCTATGACCGCCGCAACAAATGGCTGGCGCTGCGTTATGCCTTCGGTTGGTATGGTGGTAACGGAATTCATACACTCAATTTCATGTTCTGGGTCGGCGCCTATGGCGTTGCTGTTGGTACAGGTTATTCAATCTATGGAAAGGTGGGGGCAGTTGTCATCGCAGTCGCGATCGTCGTCTCGGCGCTGGGCACGCAAAAAGTCGCGGCCAGCTTACCCAAGCCGACAGAAACCTTTAAATTCCGGGAGATACTTAAAGAGATCGGTCAGATATTCCAGTCCGTGAAGAATCGAAACTTTGCAGCCTTGTTTTTCTACGGGCTCATGGTGGGGATGGCAGGTGGCCTGGGTACAGCTTTGTATCTATACAATACAACTTACTTCTTTGGGTTCACAGGCTCCCAGATAGCTTTTACGGGTGTTGGTGTTATGTTGTCTCCTGCGATCGCTTATTGGGCGGCTCCCTATTTAGGCCAAAAATATGGAAAGAAGAAGGCCGCTATTTTGGCTATTTTAGTCAATATTTCCCTCTACCCAATCCCATATATATTACTGCTGTCGGGATATTGGCCAGAGTTTGGTAGTTGGAATGCACTGTACCTTTATTCGGCGTTTGTCGTAGCGGAAGTGGTGTGTAGCATCATCGGCGGTGTATTACTGGATTCAATGATGGCGGACGTCGTGGAGGACAGCCAGGTTGTCACTTCCCGCCGTTCCGAGGGGTTGTTCTACGCTGCCAGGGGATTTGCAGCAAAAGCGATATCTGCAGGTGGCATCATCGGGGCCGGTACAATCGTTTCTCTTGTCGGGCTCGATGGTATTTCGGGTGTTGAGGATGTCACTTATGAGATTCGTTATGACCTGGCGACTTTCTTCCTGCCATTGTATTGCTCTTTGTTCCTCGCTGGCTTGTGGGTTGTGAACATGTACAAGATTGACAGATCTGTTCACAGTGAAAATCTGGAAAAACTAAAGCAGTTGAGCGTGACCAGCGAAGGTTAAATTGAGACTACATTTATTCCAATGTTGGATGTGTATTGTTGGCATAACGAAGGGCTAGCAGAGGGTGCCGGGCAGAGCTTGCGAGCTGGGACATAAGACAGTAAATGGGAATCGATTTTACGACAGATCTTTTGCGAGCGCTGCAATATATTCTGGCCCGATCCCGCAACAACCTCCAATGATGGTTGCGCCTTGCTTCTTAAACAGCGTAGCCATCTCCAGAAAATACGCAACATCCATATCTGGTCGCAGACCTGTTGCTATTTCATTGTCCAGGGTCCATTGGGGATCCACCGGATTTAATCTGTTGGGATATCCCCCAATCGGCTTGTCGGTGAGTTGCCTTATCTCACCCAGGGCTGCAATTATTGCTTCTGGATGTGTGCAGTTAAACAGGAATCCATCGATATCGAATTCCTGAAGCCGATTGAATGCTTCAAGAATTGTTTCACCGCTACGCAAGCCCGTACCGGGCTTCTCCTTAAGCGTCCATGAAACCATCACAGGTTTGCCGTTGCCGTATCGCATCACCTGGCTAACTGCATGGATTGCTTCTTCACTACTGGACATGGTTTCGCAAATAAACAGATCTACATAATCACGTAAAGCGATAACCATCGATTTGTAAATGGGCTCTGCCTGCTGTTGATCAGGCACCATGTCCGGTCGATAGCTCTCGGATAGTGGGGGCACAGACCCTGCAACTTTAACCGGTGTATCACTGTCGTTGGCTGCCTTCCGAGCAAGTTCTCCCGCGAGGCTGGTCAGCTCTATATAGCGGCTTGCCAGATCGCTCTTGCCCAGGTAGCTGGGAATCGTGGAGTAACTATTGGTCGTGATCACATTGGCACCGGCGGCGATGTAATCCGCGTGTAATTGCAGCACTGCTTTCGGTGCATCCAGTAATGCCTGGGCGGACCAGAGGCCGGTGACTGATGCTGCCCCGCGGCGGATCAGTTCGCCGCCCATTGAACCATCCAAAATTGTGATCATTAATCGTCGGTCCTAAGTTTTATGGTTTGTCATTTATAGTAGGTATTATTGGTATGAATCTTCAGCAATGAAATAAATCGAGGTGAACTTGTAGCTTGTACATGGCTGGTCCGAAACAAAAGATGATAATACCTGGTGCCCGTGATCTATACTATTTAGCCAATCGCCACCCAACCGCCTTGACGAGTACATTGTAACCATAACCAAAATGCCAAAGAAGTATTCCATTCCTCCATTGTTGATTGCGTTTCTATTTGCAGGCCTGACAGTGAGCGCCGATCAATTGACCCGGGGAGAAGTGATGGGACGTTGGGCTTCGCCAGGTTCAATTTTTGAGATATTTGAAGTAGACGGCATACTTCACGGCAAGATTATCGCGCTTAAGGATTCAGTCTACACAGAAGAGGAAGCTGCAGCGAAGGCTGGTCAGGTTCGCCTGGATGACAATAACCCGGATGAATCGTTAAGAATTCGTCAGACACTGGGGCTCGATATATTTCTCAACTATCATTTTGAGGATGCCCAATGGGCAGGCAATATTTACGATCCGGAACCCGGCAATACCTACAAGAGTAAATTGAGAGTTGAGAAAGGGTTGTTGGAAATACGCGGTTATATCAGGCTGCCCATGTTTGGGCGAACATCTAAATTCCCCTCAGCTTCAACTTGCCTTGATTACATTCGTGAGATGTTGCTTGTGGCAGGTGAATCATCATCCTGTACTGGCACGGCTGGTGGAGGAAACTAGCGCCGCGGCTTTGCTCACTATGGACCAAGGCTCCATGTAAAGCTGAAGTTGTTCACACTGAAAGATAGAATCGCGTTCCGCAGATAATGACCTGATCATCTGAGACATAGCAGTTTCTCTTTTTTGATTCTCTCAATATGTGTTCTCTGTCAGCAACTTTGATGTCCAATCCTCCCAGTCCAGGACCACGGCCATCCGAGACTGCAACAAATCTCAACTTGACGTTGTTGAGCGGCACGACGATGGACTCGCCCTCCAGGTAGCTGTCGGTACCGATAACCTTTGCCCATTTTTCCGCCAACGTCACAGGATTGACGGATTGTAGTTCGACGCCAATAAAGTCGAGGGTGACATTTTGATCTACCTTGTCCTCCCAGCCTGTTCCGCCAACAGGATGCCAGTAACCGACAAAGTCATTTTGGGCATCAGACTCGAGTTCCAGGAATGCGGCTTCCATGTCTTGTGGATGTAATTGACAAAGATTCCAGTCACCCCTCTGGGATTCATGAGCGATACGAACACCTAGATCTAGTGCACGCTGCCGCGCAGCCTGTTGCGTTGTGGTGCTGTCTGCCTGGGTAATGACCATGTATCCACCATCACCCTTGCGGCGTTCGAGGTAACGCCCCCCTGCTGTATTTTCCTGAATCGGCGCGACTACTTCCAGAAAATTTGTCCCTACTGCCATCAGGTTGTTTTCCAGCCCAAAGTGCTCGACACCAGGGTCAATGTAACAACTCTGGATTCCAAGGATGTTTGTCAGGTCATCGATGACCGGGGCGAGCTTTTCTGCAACGAGACAGATTTGGCGAAGATGGATTGTCATGGTTGTCACCTGAGTCATTAAGATGCATGGAAGCTGAACGATATCAAAGACCGACAGTGGTTGTCAGCCTCTGGATATTCACCCCTGGACATTCGCTACAACAGGCCTAGATGGTCGTGCCTGGCAATTCACTTTGTGACTTATTTCCCGGGCTAATGAGCTTTAAGCTTGTATCTTATATTTAGATGTTTGAACCCATGTACAAAGCTTGCTTGAATTCTTTCGGGTTTGGTGGTGAGTTCCATACTTTCAATTCGTGGAATGAGCTGTTCAAAGAACAGGCGCATCTCCAGTCTGGCGAGGATCAGGCCAAGGCATTGATGTGGTCCAGTGCCAAATGCGAGATGACGATTGGGTTTTCGTTCAATGTTAAATTCAGCGGGATTATCGAAAATATCCTCGTCAAAACTGGCAGAAGCATAGAATAAACCCAGCGATTCACCTTTCTTGATTTGTTGGCCTCTGAGTTCACAATCTTCTGTCGCCGTTCTTGAAAACTGAGCGACTGGTGTGGTCCAGCGAAGTATTTCTTCTACGGCCAGTTTCAGTGCGGTCTGATCAGATACGATTTCCTTGAATCGTTGCAATTGCTCTGGATGCGTCAATAGTGCATGTAAGCCGCCCACGATAGCGTTTCTGGTGGTGTCGTGTCCTGCTGTAGCGACAATGGTGTAATAGGAAATTAGCTCTTTGTAAGGCAGATATTCACCGTTAATCTTGCCGTTAGCAATGTATGATCCCAGATCCTCAGTCGGATTAATTCTTCGCTCATCCGTAATCCTGGAAAACAGTTCGTATATATCCTTGATGGTGTCAAATATTGATAGTGGGTCATCTCCCATACGTTTCATCTCCGGATCATCACCGGCAAATAGTTCATTGGTTAGTCTAAGTATGAGGCCTTCATCCTCTCCTGACACACCGAGTAATTTACTCACCAGTTTTAAGGGTGGCCAGACAGCAACGTCCTGAACGAAATCCAGTTCCCGCTCGGTTCCATCTCCCATCATGTCATCAAGAATTGTTCTTGTAATATTCGTCAGATCATCTTCAAGTGCCTGGATGTTGGTTGGCTTAAACCAGGGCTGTACGAGTGCTCTGTAGTTTGTATGATCAGGCGAGTCCATTTGTACAAGTGATCTGATTAACCCACTTTCTCCGGCACTCGCCAGAACTTCTAATAATTTTGGGGAATCTTTCAATCGCTTAAATATCTCTACGATGACGTCTTCCTTCATTTCCGGACTTGCCGCTTCGCGCATTAGTAATGGCCTGGGTGCGCTGGTAAATAGAGCCGGTTGTTTCTCGATCTCAATAATGTCGGCGTGTTTTGTGACCGCCCAAAATGGCTGGAAGCCTTCGGGGCTGACCTTGCGAAGCGGGTCGTTTTTCCTGAGCCAGGCGAATGCCTGACGTGGATGACCAATTCGACCATAGGTACTGGTTGAAATCACATCATCATCATTAAATTGGTAGTTTTCTTCAGTCATGTTTGCAGTTTCTCTCTGTGTAGTCATGACCATACCAGTTATTTTGTTGGCAGGGTTAACGAAAGTCCCTGGATTTTAATGCAAAGTGTTCCAGGTAATGGCTCAAATCTTCCACATGGCCAGCGATGACATGAATAACGGAATCCTTTCTTTCCATCACGCCTTTGATCTTGAGTAAGCGGCCCTGAACAACAGCGGAACGGAACCTTTCCATAACGCGCGTCCAGATCACCACATTAACATTGTTGGTTTCATCTTCGAGCGTCAGGAATAATACACCGGAGGCAGAGGAGGGGCGTTGCCTGCCAGTGACGATACCTGCTACCTGAACGAAGCGACCATGTTTAAGACTTTCCAGATCTTTTCCTGTTTTACATTCGCTAAATGGTTCTCCCATTTCCCTTAACATAGCCATTGGATGTCGGCCAAGGGTTAGGCCAAGACTGGTGTAATCAGCTCTAAGGTCATCTGTCTCTAATGGTGCAGGCATGTTTACTCTGCCATATTCGCTCCGCTCTTCGGCTACTTTGCTTAACAAAGAAGTGTCCGCAAGTATGCCTTTTACATCCCAGTGAGTTTGGTATCGGTGCCCAGACAAATCTTTAAAGGCGCCACCTTCTGTTAGCCGCGACAGGTCGCCCCTGTCGAGTCGTGCACGCCTGGAAATATCATCGATGCTGCGGATAGGAGATTGATTTCGTGCGCTAATAATGCGGTTTGCGGATTCTTCGCGTAAGCCCTTGATTCGCTGAAAGCCGAGCCTGACTGATGGCTGGGATATGTGGGTAGGATGTAAATATTGGCCTTCTTCCTCTGCAGGCTCTTCCAATGTGGACTCCCAATAGCTTCGCTCAATATCCACAGGGCGGATTTCAATATCGTGGCGCCTTGCATCCTGGACCAATTGTGATGGTGAATAGAAGCCCATGGGCTGACTATTTAATAGACCGCAATAAAATGCTGCAGGTTCATGGCACTTTAGCCAGGATGAAACATAAACCAGTAAGGCAAAGCTTGCCGCATGGGATTCCGGGAAGCCATAGTCGCCAAAACCTTTGATTTGCTCAAAGATGCGCTCTGCAAAATCCCTGTCATGTCCTCTTTCCAACATGCCGTTTACCAATTTATCCTGGAACTTGTCGAGCCCGCCTTTGCGTTTCCATGCGGCCATGGCGCGCCTTAGTTGATCTGCTTCACCAGGGGTGAATCCAGCAGCAACCACAGCAAGTTTGATGACTTGCTCCTGGAATATAGGGATGCCCAGTGTTCGACCAAGTACCGACTCAATTTCAGCATTGGCATAAGTGACTGCTTCGTCTCCGTTGCGGCGCTTAAGATAAGGGTGGACCATCTTTCCCTGTATAGGGCCAGGCCTGACAATGGCCACTTCGATCACCAGGTCATAGAAACATTTAGGTTTTAATCGTGGCAGCATGGAAATCTGGGCCCGGGATTCAACCTGGAATACACCGATGCTGTCACCTTTCTGTAACATCTGATAGGTCAGGGGATCCTCTGCAGGAATGCTCGCCATCGACAATTGTGTATTTCGATAGGCATTGATCATATCGAAGCTCTTGCGGATTGAAGTGAGCATGCCAAGTGCCAGTACATCAATCTTCATGAGTGCCAATGATTGAAGGTCGTCCTTGTCCCATTGGATAATAGTTCGGTTGTCCATGGATGCATTTTCAATCGGCACCAGATGAGAGAGGGGGCCGCTGGAGATGACGAAACCGCCAACATGCTGTGAAAGGTGCCGCGGGAAGCCCAGGATCTGGTCAATGAGTTCAATGAACTGGCCAATGATCGGGCTGCGCGGATTTATGCCAGCCTCTTCAAACCTTGTTAACAAAATTTCCTTTTTGTCCCACCAGGATAATGATTTGGCAAGATGATCTACTAGCTGAAGATCCATGCCCAAAGCCTTGCCTACATCACGAATCGCGCTCTTGGGTCGATAGGTTACGACTGTCGCAGCAATTGCAGCTCTGTCCCGGCCATATTTCTTATAGATGTATTGAATGACTTCTTCCCGCCGCTCGTGTTCGAAGTCCACATCGATATCCGGTGGTTCGTCTCGTTCCTTTGATATAAAGCGCTCGAATAACAAACTGATTTTGTCCGGGTTTACCTCAGTAATTTCAAGGCAATAACAGATGACGCTGTTTGCTGCAGAGCCGCGACCCTGACATAAAATATTCTGGCTTCTGGCAAAGTGAATGATGTCAAAAACTGTCAGGAAATAATATTCATATTTCAGTTCTGCAATGAGATTTAATTCCTTCTCAATGAGTTCGCGCACGTCGGCTGTTTCGCCTGCTGGCCAGCGCCTTTTAACACCAGCTTCAACAAGCTGCCTCAGGTAAGCGGCGGGCGTGAGATGGGGCGGCACGAGTTCTTTGGGGTATTCATATTTCAGTTCATCCAGTGAAAAATCACAAAGGTCTGCAATCTCTACGCTATTGGCCAGAAGTTCAGGTGGGTAAAGGGCGCTGAGAAGAGGAATAGGGCGGAGGTACTTCTCCCGATTTGCAAATAATAAACGGCCCGCAAGCCGGATGGATTGCCGCATTCGCACAGCCGAAATGGTATCTAACAGGGCCTTTTTGTCTGGATGGTGCATATGTACATCACCGCTTGCCACCAGTGGCAGATCCAGGTGTACAGATAGGTTTAATGCATGTTCGTAACTTTCAATTTCATGGCCGTCGGGAAACATCTCAAGGCCAATCCAGAGCCTGTTTGTAAAGAGTGGGCCTGCAAAGAGTTGAGCTAAGCGCTTACCGCAGTCCAGGTGATGAGACTCGGCTCTGCCAGGAATCCAGATCGCAAGGCATTCGTTCATTGCGTACTCCAGGTCCTTGAGGGAAAGTTTGTATTCCCCTTTGTTTGCTCTTCTTCTGCCAATGGTTATCAGGTTGCAGATTTGCCCGTAGGCAAGCCTGTTTCGGGAAAGTAAAATGAGCTGGATGTCTTCATCTAGGAAAAATTCGCTGCCAATAATGAGTTTGAGGCCACATTCTTTTGCCGCAATATGGGCCTTTACAACACCTGCCATTGAGCATTCATCAGTGATAGCAAGGGCGCAGTAGCCAAGGTTTGATGCCTGGATGACGAGTTCTTCCGGATAAGATGCGCCACGCAGGAATGAATAATTACTAATGCAATGTAGTTCGGCATAGCTCTTATTATGGAGAGCTTTCTTATGAAGAGCCTTACTGGTGGAATTCTTCTTAATAGAGTCCTGGTGATTTAGTTTGTTTTCAGATGTTGACATGGAAGGCTTCGATGCTGTCTATATAGTACTGTTAATATATACAGTATTATGGAGCCCTACAAGAACCTGCATCAGAATTTTGTCAGTAAACCTCATCCTCTATCCGGGTTTGTAAACAGGTGAAGGATATGGCGGTCAGGGAACCCAGTTGCCGCCCTGGCAGAGAGTCGTGCTTTATAAGTCTGGTGAACATATAACTATTTACAGATCATAGGTATTTATAAGTCAGCGAAAACCACGCTATATCCCTGATTATAACTAACAAAATCAATCACTTACGAAAGGTGAAGTGTCAGTAGCATTCTTGTTGAAGAAAAAGCCTCAAATGTTTTTGTTGAAAGTGGCAATTTATCGACTTAAATAATTGAATTTTTAGAATAAATCCCCATAATCCAGCCTTCCCTGGGGCATCGATGCATTTACCCTGAGATTATTGCTGTTTTCGCTAGAGCAAATTCACCGTTCTTCGATAGCGCCGCTAAGTTAATTGGCTTAACCCAGTCTTTGGTTAAGTTGTTTAACTCACAATCTTGAAGTGTATCAATCAAAAATATGCTGGATTAATCCCCCGTTTTAAAAAACTCATTTGGAGAGATATGTGGTTCAAAGTACTGAAATAGATATGTGGAAAGAGTTGGCGATCAATAAGCAGATCATGCTTAAGACCGTCACTGATATATTAGGTTTAGATGCAGAGTGTAGTGAAGAAGAATTGAAAGTTGCCTTGGAAGAAGGCATGAAGAGAATTTCAACAGCCGGTTCAATTGTGAGCGTTGCCAAAAAGGAAAACCAGGCAGCTGTAGATAAACTGGAAAACAAGCTTAGATTGAGTGAGAAATCCAGAGTAGAGCTTGAAGCGACGAATGCTGAATTGTTAGCCGAGAAAGAAAAATTGGAAAGCCTGTTGACCACGTCAAGAGATAAAAGTGAACAGGAAATAAAGAAACTTAGCACCGAAGTGGAAGATAAGAAGAAGCAGTTGAAGGCGATCAACGTTGCACTGGCCGATACGCCGGAAAATGTTGTTAAGAAGCTTAAGTCTCTGAACAAAAAGAAATTTGATGATGCCAGTGCAAAAAAACGACTGGATGGCGAACTCGTCTCATTGAAGAAAGAAAAAAGAGAGATTGGTGACCAGAAAGAAAAGCTTGCTAGCCAGTCAGCAGTGCTTGCCGATCGACATCGCGAATTGCAGACGCTCTGTGAAGGACAGTTTGAGCAACTAAAAGAGCTCGTCGAAGATGAATCGAAGCTTGCAAAACTACCAGAGCTGGATGAGGAACTTCTCAGTAGTCTTGCCAAAGCTGCATGATCTAGCTTAAAACAGGCCTCTGTAAAAAGGCGGTCTGGTCTATGCAATCTGGCATAAGTGATGCCAGATTTACTTACCTATATTTATATTCCGGTCATCCCGTTTTTCTATATCGCTGAACTCTCGGTGTTGGGCTCTTCTCAGATAAACCGTGAGTCCCATCAGGGAAATTTGGATCATCTGGCCGGGAATCAAGCCTCGCCGCACAAGAGTGAGCTAAACTTATTTGCTCGATCACTTTTTATTCGTTCGCCATAGGGGAAACAGAGTGAAGATGGAATTCCATCTGAACCTTTCGGAGGCTGAATTTCTGCAGTTCTATCAGGGAACGGCGCGTGAAGTCCTCGTGAGGACAACAGATGGTCGCACTTTAAAGTTTCCCGCAGAATTGCTGCAGCAATTTATCACCCGGGACGGCATTCAGGGAAGCTTTGAAATAGAATACGATGCTGAATTTCGATTCAGATCCCTGGAACAACTTTCCGGATAATTTAAATACAGATAGATGTCGCGTCCATGAGTCAGAACTCTGGTACATTCGACCATGAATTTCCCGGGAAGATATTGATGCCCTACCGCGATATTAAATGACTGATGGAGGATACCTTGCAAATCGAAAAAGGGAAGGTTGTTGCTTTTCATTATGTGCTTAAAGAAGAAGCCGGTGATGAAATTGAAAGTAGCCCTGCTTCAGAGCCAATGGTATATCTACATGGGTTTAGGAATACCCTGCAAGGCGTAGAAGATGCGTTAGTGGGTTGTCGCGAGAATGATGCAGTTACGGTAACACTGCCCCCGGAACGAGCCTACGGTTTGCGTAAAGAGAACTCCGGTCAGCGAATTCCCATTAAGCACCTTCTGACCAAAGCCAAAAAATTTAAGCCAGGGATGAGCGTTAAAGTGAATACACAAGACGGCCCCCGGGATGTAGTGATTGTTAAGGTAGGTCGGTTCAATGTCGACGTGGATACAAATCATCCCCTGGCAGGAAAAACTGTCACCTTTGATATTAGGGTTGAAAAAATACGCGAAGGTACAGCGGAAGAGATGGCACATGGTCATAGCCATGGCATGGATGGTGGAGCACACCATCATTAGTTGAAAAATATCAGGAAACGAGCGCTTCTATTCGGTCAAGCACTACAGCCATGGGGTTATCTGTAGTGCCGCCACTGTTCCAGTAAGATGGGAATATTACGCCATTGCCACCTCGTTGGTTAAATTTCTCGATATTGCCATCACCGTCGTCCACCAGAATGGCCTTGGGATGGGCTAGCCGCTCCTTATGCTCTGTAAAGATACAATCAGTAAAGCCCTCGCCAAAGAATTTGCATAACCATTGATACTTCCCTGCGAGACAGTCGGGGTAACCTGTAGGTGCGGTCAGAAATACCACATGGCCGAAACTGGAAAGTTCATAATATAAATCCGGAAACCAGGGAAAAGGTGAAAGTTCTGCCCAGAATGCAGTACCAAGCCGGTCCAACTCGTAGAAGAGCTGTTTAGGAGGCATGCCAATCAACTCTTCAGGATAGAAGTTACCCGGATAGTTTGCTTGCCATTGCTTTAGTATCTGTTCAGGATTGTGGCCAATGGCCCTTAAGCCAGGCGTAATGAAATCTGCACAAACGCCATCCACATCCAGGTAGATCTCCCAGCCCATTATTTCCCTTGCCAGTCAGGTGTTCTCTTTTCTGCAAATGCTTTTGGGCCTTCCTGGGAGTCTTTGCTCTTCAGGCGTATCTCTTCAGATGCATATTTCGTGTAATACGCCTGGGCAAGGGGATAATCCAGACCTCGCATGGATGCTTCTTTTGTTGCCCTGACGGCGAGAGGCGCGCAGCGTAATATATCTGCTACATAGCCATCAACGGTTTCTTTGAGTTCGCTAAGCGGCACAACGTCATTGACCAGCCCTAATTGATAGGCTCGTTTCGCTGACATGTGGCGACCCGTTAGCATATATCCCATTGCGGGTTTCAGGCCAATCTGTCTGGGCAGGCGGTGTACACCTGCAGAACCTGCCATAAGGCCACGCCGAGGCTCGGGTAATCCAAATTCCGCATGATCTGCCGCGACGATGATGTCGCAAGCCATCGCAACCTCAAGGCCGCCACCAAGCGCATAGCCGTTTACCATGGCAATGACAGGTTTTGGCGAAACCCAACGCTCGATAATGTGGGTCGTCTCTGATACCAATTTACGCCAATGGGCCTTTTGTTCGGCGCTCGCATCCCGCTCGATTGCCCGGTGTTTAAGGTCCGCGCCAGCACAAAAAGCCTTCTCACCGGCGCCGGTTATAACGCAAAGCCAAATATCATCGTTAGATTCAACTTCATCCATGTGTTGTGAAAGTTGCCAGCGTAATTCCGGGTTAAGGGAGTTAAGCGCCTTCGGACGGTTTAAGGTTATCCAGGCGACGCGATCCTTGACTTCAAATAAGGTGGTTTCCGTTTCAGTCACAGTCATTCTCCGCGCCCCGTTTTCTCATTTTCTGCTTCCATGAGTGTTGCCTCAAGAAGCGCAAGGGCACGCTCTGAAAACTGATGCATATTTCTCTCTCTTTCATTGTGGCCGGTTTCAATTTTTTCGCTTCTCACAATTGGACCTGCGATGGCAATGACGCTCACACCGACCTCATCGCTATATGGTGTTCCGGAGGGACCGGCAACGCCAAGCTCCGCTACTCCCCAGGTTGATCCCATGGTTTCCCTGATGGACTCTGCAAAAATTCTGGCAATCTCTTCTGTTAATGGTTTGACCCCTTTGAGTTTTTCCATGGGTAGATCCATAAATATTCTACGAGATTCCCGGGTGTAAATGACGGCGCCTCCCAGAAAGTAAGCCGATGCGCCCGGCACTGCCAATAGGCTTGCAGATATCAATCCACCGGTGGAGGATTCGGCAATAGCGACGGATTCATTTCTACTCTTAAGTAGAACTGCGGCGGGTGCTGCGAATGTTGTAAGGCTCAAAATATACTCCCTTGTCAATTTGAGCCATATTGTGTCAGAAACTGCAGCTTCGGGGTACGTTTACTCTGAACTTGTCAGGAGCGCCATGGGCCCCTCAACGACCTTATTTCGCTCGGACCGGAGGGACACAATTTCCTTTAGTAGCCTTGCCGTGCTTTCTTGATAGCTCACCCAGGTTTGTCTCTGGGTATCCTGGTCATCCATCGCCAGCAAATCTGCCTCTTGCTCTAATCGGAGGTCGCGAAACTGTATATTGACTTGGGAAATCTGTATGTCAATGGTTTCCAGTCTGGCGAGTTGCCGTTCGATAGTTTGATGTGCGGTGGCTGCTTGCTCATCAGAATCATTGAAAGATTCAACCGTTTTGGGGCCTTGGATACAAGGTTGGAAGGCGAAGGTCGTTTGGCCGTTTTCGTCCACACACTTGAATACTGTCGATGCAAATGCATCGCTGGTGGCACTAAATGTAATTAGAACCAGAAATAGGGTGACTATATTACTCATGGCACGAATTTAGCCAGTCGCTGGAGTAATAGCCCATTCCCATCTATTCGGGAGGTCGATAAGCGATGATGAGAGGTAAGTTTTGCGTTGCTTAATGCCTTAACAAACTGTCTCAAGCGGAGGACTGCGCCTTTTTTTTGCTTGAGCACGACGCGTTGCCTCCGACATCACACGCCAGTCACCTTCGGTATGAGTAACATTAAGTTGCATTTCACACATTTTCCAGCCGTCTGGTGTGCGAACATACTTGTCGTCATAGTATCCAAACATGGTATAGCGTGAGGTGCTGCCATCTTCCTCTTGCAGCCAGTGCTCGGCGCGCATGTGCACTACGCCCCGGGCGCTGTCGCCGTCGACGGTGATCCTGTGGTTGGTAAAGAAATGCTGCGTCGTTATCAGTTCCGCAAATACTCTGGCTTGTGATCGGACGACTCGATCAGTATCCAGCATTCTCGGCGCTACCTTGTTCCAGGAGCTCAGATCGAATATTGCCTCGTCCGTAAACACATTACGCCAGAGATCCCAGTCTCTTGCATCAAGCCCTGCGGCATAACAACTCTTTACTTCGATGATCGCGAGCCGATCCATCCATTCTTCTGCTGTGACCGCTTTGTTCGTAGACATAGTTGAATCCTTTAAACAGAAACTAATTAGATCTTGTCTTTAAATGAATACCGCCGGTATTACTTCCTTCGTAAGTGACGGCTTCGTAATTCCAATAAATTTTTGGTTCTGTATTTACTGATCAATTCATGTAATTTCTAGGCAGGAGCTAATTAGATGATGTTTTGCTTACTGAGCGCTTCAATTTCGGAGGTATCCAGTCCAAGACCTTCAAGAATAGATTGTGTGTGCTCACCTAACTTGGGCGATGGGCGTTTCGGACCGACGTCAGCGTTAGCAAAACGCATTGGAATACCCACCGTGGCATATTCGCCGATTTCTTCTGAGTGCAAGCTTGGAAACATATTGATTGCCTGCGCCTGTTCGTCGTCAGGTACTTCGTGCAATTCCAATACAGGGCCCCAGACGAGGCCAGCGGCATCACAAATTTCTCCCCACTGGTCGCGGCTCTTGTGAGCTAGCGCTTCATCGACGCCAGCAGTCAGTTCTTGCATGTGGCGGTAGCGGCTCTTGCCATCTGAATATCGTTCGTCGCTCAGCCAATGTTCCAGGCCGAGCGCCTTGCAGAATTTTGGCCATGCAGTAGGTTCCGGCATATTGAAGACAATCCATTTACCGTCGCCGCAGGGATATCGATTAGCCGTAGGAGTTAACATTTGGTGCCGCGCGCGTTTCCTTACCGGCGCTTTGTCCACGGCGGTAACGGCGTAGTCACTTGCCTGGGTCCATACAGCAGTCTCGTACAATGAAGTTTCCACTGTCTGGCCTTCGCCCGTCCTCTCGGCTAGGCGTAGCGCGGCTAATATCGCGCCAACCAGAGCAAGACCCGTCACATGGTCGCCCTGGGCCGGCCGAGCCTGGGGAATCATTCCGTTGTCGCCTTCGCGCATGGCGTCATAGAGGCCCGATCGGCCGAAGAAGGCAGTGACATCGTAGCCAGGCCTGCTGCTATCCGGGCCAGTTGTACCGTACCCGGTCAATGTGGCGTGGACCAGCCTGGCATTGACCTTAAACAAGCTATCCGGATCCAGTTGATATTTCTCTTGGCGTTCCTGAAGTAGATTGCACATAAATATATCTGCAGTTATACAAAGCCGCTTAACCAATTCGATCCCCTCGGGTTTCGTTAAATCTATCTGAATCGATTCTTTCCCGCGATTGTCCACGTCAAACTGGAAATCAAATCCACCCAGGTCGCGATCAGTCTTTGGTGGCCTGCTCATATTGCGCATTGGATCGCCGCGCGGTGGCTCAACTTTAATCACCCTGGCGCCCAAATCGGCAAGGATTGCGCCAGCACTCGGTGCCGCCATCCAGTTGTCTATTTCAATTATTGTAATATCATCAAGGGGCGCTGCCACACATACTCCAATGTTGTAGTAGTTTTAGGTATGCACGGATAATAGGTGAAGTACCGCCCAGAAGAAACTCGACGTGGGAAAGGATGATGACAAGTTTTACGATTAGGGCCTTTGAAAGCGATGATATGCCGAGGCTATACCACATTTGTCTGTTAACCGGCCAAGATGGTGGTGATGCAAGTGGAACAGTTGATGAGCTCATTCTTGGTTCAATCTATGCAGCGCCCTATGCGACCTTCGAACCGAAGCTGTGCTTCGTTCTGGTCGCTGATGGGCTGGTGATTGGTTATATCCTTGGTACCAGGGATTCCGGCAATTATGCAAATAGCTGCGAGCAATCATGGTGGCCTGAATTAAGAACCAGGTATCCACTATTGGAAAATGGTGACATGAGCCGTCAGGCATTATTAACCCGCGCTATCCATAGCGGCTATCAGCCGCCGGCTTGCTATGAAGAATATCCCGCTCATTTACATATTGATATACTACCTGACGGGCAAGATATGGGGTTTGGCAGGCAGATGATTGACCGCTTCTGCGACGAATTGAGATCCTTAAAAGTATCAGGAGTACACTTTGGCGTCAGCGGAGTAAACCATCGGGCAAAGGGATTTTACGAGCATTTAGGCTTTCACATTATCGAGACAAGTAAAAGAAGCTGTCTATTTGCAATGCACCTTTAGGATATTGTTTGGGATTTTGTTAAAAGACTTAAACAGCGCGTGTTGATGCAGCTTCACATTGAAGCGCCGTTATACCAGCTTCTGGCTGCGTAGATATTGAAACAGTTGACGATCATGGCGACTGGTCGCCGAAAGACGACCTTCCCGGACCCATGGTCGCCATCTTGGATCACAGGTACCTGAGACAGCGTCGCCCATCACGGTGACGCGGCGTATCACTCGCTCGCCTTCAAAATCGTTGAGAACAAAATGTTGCGTACAACGATTGTCCCACATGGCGATAGTTCCTTCCGTCCAGCGATAGCGGACGGTGAAACGGGGATTAGTCACCCAACGAGTCAGATGGTTCAGTAGTGCATCACTTTCCAATGCGCTTAGCTCCACCAGTCTTCTCGTGAAATGCTCATTGACATAGAGTGATTTTTTGCCGGTCTCTGGATGTACTCGAACCACCGGATGGACCGCCATTTTTTCCGGACGATTGTGGGGCAGGGCGTCATGCAGGGCGGTAAGTCCTTCGCACATTTCTTTCATGGGGTCGGACAATTCATCATATGCTGCTTCGAGGCTGCTCCACATGGTATCGCCGCCTGTTTCCGGGCAGGTCACCATCAGTAGAATTGACATGAGTGCAGGTCGCTCCTGGAAAGTGATATCGGAGTGCCATTCATCGGCAACACCGCCGTTGGTTGCTTTGAGTTGGAATATCTCTGGTGGCAATGTTGAATCAGCAGCCAGGTTGGGATGACCTTCAAGTGGTCCAAAATTTTTGCCAAGTGCAACATGTTGATCGTTGCTCAAGTCTTGACCGGGAAAGAAGATGACCTTGTGCTCAATGAGAAGACTCTTAATCGCCGTAATGTCTTCGTCGCTAAACGAAGACAGTGACACGCCCGTAATTTCAGCTCCAAGAGAGCCAGATAGTTTGTTGACCTGCCAGGGCTCCGGGTAATTCATTTAGTCTTCCATTCATTGAGATCAATTGTTAAAAGAGGATAAACCACTCGTGGAATAATGCAATCGGGGGCTGTCGCTACCGGGGCGGATATTGTGCGAAAATTGACAAATAAATTAATTCACGGTTGCGTGAAAGGTGCAGCGCCTATGAAAGATCAGCTCATGAAAGGGCTTTGGCTTGATGATGGTCAGTTTTCCTATCGTGAAGATTTAGTACGTCCCAAAGCGTCGACAGGCGAATTGCTGCTAAAGACGCTGTGCACGGGCATTTGTGGTACCGACCTGGAATTGCAGAGGGGCTACTATGGCTATACTGGAATAGCTGGCCATGAATTTGTCGGCGAAGTTGTGAGTCAGGGAAATCTATCCGGGAAACGGGTTGTCACGGATATTAATATTGGCTGTGGGCATTGTTCTTACTGTGACCAGGGTCTGGAGAATCACTGTAGTGCCAGGTCGGTAATCGGCATCAAGAATCAGGCGGGCGCGTTTGCGGAATATCTGGTTGTTCCGGAAGCCAATATCTATCTGGTACCCGACTCGCTTTCCAATCACCAGGCAGTTCTTATTGAGCCTTTAGCGGCAGCTCTTGAAGTTCTGGAACAGGTTGATGTTGCCGGTATTGATCGTGCCCTGGTCATCGGCGCCGGTAGGCTTGGCTTGCTCTGCGCTGAAGTGCTTGCCGCATCAGGTTTGGAAGTAAGCGTACTGGTGAGGAGCAAAGCCCGCCTGCAACATTTCCGCAATGACACGATTACAACCTTGGACCAGAATGATTTTGATGAATTACCGGGTAAAAGCTTCCCCTTAATTGTTGAAAGTAGTGGTAGCCCGGCTGGCTTTGCGTCGGCTTTGGCTAAAATTGCGCCCCGAGGAACTGTCGTGATGAAGAGCACCTACTATGGGAAGTTAGAGCTGGATGCCAGCCAGGTTGTCGTCAATGAAGTGACCTTGTTGGGCTCAAGATGCGGGCCCTTTGATACAGCGCTGGACTGGATGTCGCAACACGCTTTAAGTCATCTGGCTTTTTCGAGTCATCCATTCAGCCAGGTTGATCGGGCATTTTCAGATGCCACGAACCCATCAATTTATAAAGTGGTTTTTGAGCCCGGTTGAAGCGCCAGGCCGGATAATTCACCAGGGGATCGACTTCTAATCGTGTTTGGTTACGGTGAGAAATTCGGGTCGAGGTCGTAAGCGAGTATGGTCTGCAATGGTTCATTTCCTCCGATCGAATCAATCAAATAAATACGGTGGAGTTCATTGCCACTAATGCTCATGAGTCCGGCATCCAAGGCAATATCTCTGGTACGGGTAAAGGTGAAGACAACATTATACGTTCCTTCCTGTAGACGTATATTGCGACTTGAGTTGTTTTCGACTTCGCTAAAGAATGGGCGAACATTTTCAACCGTCTGGCCGGGTAACAGGAAATACATATCCACGGCGCCGACAATAGCTGCGGCATGGGTGAATGTTACGGCCGCTCTGCTGCTGATTCGGCGCAGGTCATCACTTGAGATCGCCAAGGTATTTGTGGTGGCGAGACCTGTGGTAAATATTGTGTGATATTCACCGATTGCTGCGAAAAATCCTGCTTCAGCGATAATGTCGTCTGCATCATTCGCTGTTGTCACCTTCACTGCGTATTCGCCAGGTGGAAGTTGGATATAGTTCTGAATATCACCGAAGTTAATGTCTTCTGCGATTAGAGTATCGGCGACAAGCGTGCCCTCCACGAGTGTATCGCCTATATAGAAGTCTACTGTTGACTGGTCGGAGATCATATTTGCAAAGCTGACGGCAGAAATAAGGTCCTCATCAGGGAAGATTGTTGCACCGTACGATATCATTCGTGCTATTTCATCACCCGGTCCAAAATAGTCGGTCAAAATAAATATTGAGCGAGTAAATTCTGATACTGAAAATATACCTGAGTCCCAGAATGGAAGGTCATCGGCAGGGTCAGTAAGACGTGCTCGAAGGGAAACGGATGCCTCGAGTATGAGTGATTCTGATACAGTATTAGTATCGATGCGCAGGAGTGGTCCACTTAATGGTTCATCATCAGCATCCAGATGAAAATCAACTGTGGCTGGTGCCGACGGTGAGGCGTGTACGACTCGCAATTTCGGTGCCTCTGTTTCGACGAAATCTTCGGGTACCGTTTCATCGATCATCAGAAATTGGGGGCTGTCCATCGTACCTGAAACGATGACAGTCAAAAAGTGGTCGACGCCTATCTCGATTTCCTCGCTAATCAGGTCTAGTAGTTCATTATTTTCAACGGTGGATACCAGCAATTTCCGCCTCACTTCAGGCAGGACCCTGACAAAGCCGATGCTTTCGTTGAAATTTATAATTCCGATTCGCTGGAGCTCATAGTCAATGATGAATCTGGGTGAATCCGGGATTGCGTTAATCACCCTTAAATTTCCATTAGGCGCTGGTTGAGGCGTGAACCCGTCTTCACTACCACAGCTGGAGAGCAGGGCCAGGGAAAAACAAATTAGGAATAGGGAACGGAATGAAGATAGTGGCTTGATGAAGAGATTGATAACGACTAATACCTGAAAAATTTCACGCAACAATAATTGAAAATGACCATTTTTTCCACTCCGAAGTTTTCCTGGAGGCGGTAATTTGTGGTCTCCGGTGCAATGGGAAGGTTTCAACGACTAGATAACGCCACGGAATGCCACAAGTGTTGCTGCAGCACTGACATTGAGAGATTCCACCTGGTTTTCCAACGGGATACTGACCAGGTAGTCACATGCTCTTAGTACTTCAGACGACAGGCCTTCCGATTCGTTCCCCAGAACCCATACTCGAGGTGATTTGGAGGTAAGAGATGAAAGGGCGGTATCTCCCTTTGTGTCCAGGCCGACAATTTTGAATTTTCGACTAGCCAGTTCCTCAATTGCCGAGAGGCTGTCGTGGCAGTGGTAGATGTTAGCCTTGAGCAGATTACCGGCACTTGCCTTGAAGACCAGCGGATCAATCTTAGCGCTACCCAAACGAGGAATTATCATGCCGTGTAAGGGCGAAGCGGCGACCGAGCGGATGATCATGCCGATGTTCTGGGGATTAGTAACTCGATCAAGGAGGATAAGTTCCGCGCCGGCTTTGATGGCTTTTTCTGGCAACTCCTTAAGAGATTGATAACCAGGTGCAACCAGGTCAATGGCGACACCTTGATCCTGACGTGAGTTCTTCGAGATTCTCGATAATTCCTGGCGTGTATGAAAGCAAAGTTCGATATTCCTGGATTTCGCCAGCTGTTTGATCCTGGCGACGGCGCCATCATCCTTATTAGTACTTGCCAGATGAACCTTGTGGACCTCCACGTCATCTTGTTGCAGCAGTTCCAATACAGGATTACGACCATAGAGTGTAATCATGTTGTCGTATCTGTGCTTTTTTGCCAGATAACCACTCTTGTTCTGAACCGGGGTCTTTGATGTATGTGTCATCGGCGTATTCTAGGGCATTTCCGTCAATAATTGTTGTCCTTTGCTGTGTCATTTATAGTTTGATTTCGCTTATATAAATAGTGCTAAGATGGCAAAAACATCTCTAAAGCCCAACTATTCAGATAGCCGCGATAGCCTGTCTCTTCCTGTTCAGTATCAGTGTTTCTGCATCGGAGCCACCTTCTTCATCTGATCCATTGCGAATTGGTATGTTCACTGAATTTGAACCGATGGTGTTTAAGGTTAGTGGTGAGATCCAGGGCATTGAAGTCGATCTTGCTCGTCTGGTGATGGCGGAGTTAGGTCGAACCTTCGAGGTCAAGACATATAGATTTGCTGAACTTATTCCTGCGCTGGAAGCCAACAAAATTGATGTGGTGATGTCTGCCTTTTCTGTCACCGAAGACAGGCTTAAACGTGTTGATTTCACCATGCCTTATATGGAAATAGGTCAGATGGCGATTGTGCGCCTGGCCGATGCCAGCAAGTATGGGCAAGCCCAGGGTCTCTTTTCCAAAGGTCTGCGAATTGGCGTACATCAGGGCACTACTGGAGAAATTTTGGTTCGTAAATCCTTTACGGACGCAACTGTGGTTGTTTATGGCGGCGTTGAATCAGCGCTCGAAGCCTTGCGGGAAGAGAAGATTGATGTATTTGTCCACGATTCCACAACTAGCTGGCAGCTAAGTCGGTCATTTATTAACGATAATCTTTTGAGCTTGAATAGATTCCTCAGCCGCGAAGATATTGCGTGGGCGGTGAGAAAGGAAGATCAGAATTTGCTGTCAGCCCTGAACCTCGCCCTGGAGAAGTTAAAATCCGAGGGCAAGGTGAATGAGGTTATTCGCTATTGGTTGCCAGTTGTGCCGATGACAGCCCAATAGGCTTTAAGCTAAAGCCTAGAGCTGTTCTGCAATTTCCTCAGGCGTTGTCTGGGGTTCAAATCGACTCAAGACCTTGCCGTCTTTCCCTACCAGGAATTTGGTGAAATTCCAGCCAATATCGGCCACGCCTTCAGCATTGGCTTTCTCTGATTTCAGCCATTTATATAGCTCACAGGCGCCGTCTCCGTTGACTTCTATTTTGGCGAACATTGGAAAGTTTGCATCATATTTTGATTTCGCAAATTCCAGTATTTCTTCGTTTGTTCCCGGTTCCTGCTTACCAAACTGATTGCAGGGAAACCCCAGTACTTGAAAATTCTCTGTTTCTTCATGCAATGTACGCAGACCTGCGTACTGATTAGTGAGGCCTCACTGGCTTGCAAGATTGACGATTAAGAGCACCTGGTCCCGATACTCTGAAAACGATACCTTCTCGCCGGTAATGGATTCCATTTCCATTTCGTAGAATAAAGACATATGCCTGTTCCTTGTCGTTTATTGTTGTTGCTGGTTGTGCGACGAATCCTATCCTTAGCTTGGCCTTGGGTCAAAACATTGGTTCCCTGTCACGCGAATAGTTTGCATGTTTTTTTGCAATGAGGTTTACGATGAAGCCCATCGTCAGGAAAAGATGCCATGCAGGTACCAGTTATCATTCTTCAGGTGGTGGAATACCCAATAGAGCACGCCGCATTCATGGCGACCGATATAGTAGTCCCGGGCAGAATCGTTACCATCCCACCAGCCGAAATCGATTCTCTCTGGCCCCTGGGTCAGTTCCAGCTGGCCGCCAAGGCAGGGCAGCCGGTTACGCACGCTTAGTTTCTTTTGTGAATTCAGGAGATACAGGGGTCTCGGATTCTCACCTTTCTCATTTTCAGGATGCCAGTAATTTTTTTGGCCAAGATTAATTGTTTTCCAGGCTTTCTCTGGCCGATGATCATTGGCCAGGGACAGACCGAAGCAATTTCCCGGCCCTAGTCGAACCCGAAGCATATTCAACAAGCGGTTTGCCCGATCTTGTTCTGCATTCTTTATTGGTAGAGAGTTTTTAGGTGAAGAGTTGCGCCCATCGCCACTTTTCGGCCGAAAGCGGCTGTTGTGAAACAGGTCGCCTGAAGTTGAGTCTGCTGGATAAAATGTGTTCACGATCAGGCAGATATTATCGATTTCTGGCACATCGTTGATCTTGTCCAGTTGTAGCTGTATCAACATCAGGAACATGTTGGCGTCATTGTCCGGGTTAGCAAGATAGATACTGAAGCTCTTTGGTTCGTGACTACGGTGGGATAATCTGAAGGTGAGGTGGTTGATACATAACTGACGTGCCAGAAGAAATTGACATAATTCTGAAATTAATCGCTTAACAGGGAAAACCAGAGACTGAATATTGGTCACGTCAGAGAGGAAGGTTATGTCGCTGTAAAATCGTGGAGTTTCACTGATGAATTTCTGCGGGTCTGGTTTTTCACCGATGAGGCGCTGTAAATAGTCTGTAAAGAAAATGCCAAAGCGGCGATTGAGCCCATCGATTGGCAGATCCAACAAGCTGCCGATATTTTTGATGCCCATCTGTTGTAGGGACTCTTTGACCTTCGGCTCAATAAGAAGGCAATCAATTGGCGTTGTCTTTAGGGAAGCGGGAACACTTACTAAACGATTAATGCCATCGCCGGTGAGGACAGCAGAGCCATTTTGTTCAGCCAGGCCCTGTTTTGAAAAGCCCTGTTCGGCGAGGCAGAGCGCTGCCAGTGGCGTGTGGTTAACGCCAATGTTGGCGGAAAACCCAAGCTTGCCAAGGCCTTCACGAATAATAGATATCAGCTCGGGCAAGCTGCCATATAGTTTTAGACAGCTGGCGACTTCTAACAAGAGACTATGGGGTGTTTTGATGGACACTCCGGGAGTGAACTGATATGCCCACTGGGCGAGATGTGAGAGAGTTGTTAGTTCCTTTGCCTCATCCCGCTCAAAGCTGACGATCTGGCTGCTTAAAGTATAAGCGGTGTCCATGCTGCTGCCAGAACGGATGCCCATGTTCTTTGCCGCGGGGTTCATGAAATGGATTCGTTGCCGAACCACTACCACCATAGGTTTTTCAAGGGCGCTATCTATTGCTAATTGACCAATCGCTGACTGACCGCGCGAAAATATCTCAAGGGGTAGTTGATTGAAGTGCAGGCATAACCACAAGCCCTTTGCCTTAGTGGAGCTCGGATTCATTGCTCGTACCATTGTTTGTATAGAGACTGCTCTTATGAATATCGTCTGCATTGAAACGACCGGCACTACGATCAGTTGTACTGTTGAAACCTGTAGTGCTTATCACGATTCTTTCTTCAAGTCTTTCGCCGGCCTTTATAGATGAGCCAACAGGTAGTTCAGAAAAATGGGGGGTAAGCTGATTTAAGGAATCCTCGAAGCTAATGTTGATGGTTCTGCTTGCCCAGCCACCACGGCGCTTAAGTATCTTGAGATCAATCGAGGTATTTGTGAGTAGTGGTGATGTTCGGGTCGCATGGAGCTGAATACGCAGCTCTGCAGGTGATGCATGGATTGCAGCCCTTAAAGGCCGAAACAAAATGCTCCAGCTATTACCTTCTTTGCTGGCGACCTGTAGTCGCCTGATCTGTTTCTCGTTTATATTGCCGGGCCAGGCCAGCACCGCGCTGCAACTCTTTGATGCAAGCGCTTTTTCGAGGACCCACAAGACATCATCCTTTGATTTTGGCCTCACAACGAGTATCGATGCCAGATCAATTCCAGCATTTACCAATGCTGGCGGATAAGGAATATAGGGTGGTGCAACCCACAGCAACCAGCGACTTTGTATCTGGCTTAATTGTGCAAGGGCAGGGCTTAGCAACCTTAATTCACCGATGCCGTACTGGTCATGCAACAACTCGGTAACGCCATCTTCCGGCCAGCCAGACCCCGGTAGATGCTCATCCAGTGTTTTGTAGCCTGTAGAGATACCGCGGGTAAAGCGGTCGTCGAGACTGGATGCGCGCCAGATGTTGGCATCTTTCAAAAGCTCCGTGATAGCTTGCTTTTGGACAGATTGCTTTGTAACAGGCGGCTTTTGAACAGACTTCTCCTGAATAAGGGCGAGTTGGACCGATTTAGTTTGCTGGGACATCTTTTTTAATAATACTGGTTATATATACAGTATTATTAATATAATCCAAGACCCACGATCAGGTCAAGACCGGTAATACTTTCGAATCCCCAGATGGGAATCTGTCAGCGTATGGTCGTCCAGGTGAAAACTAGATTTGTGCTACATTAGGATGAGGGTCTGTTTTTTCGCTAACATTATAATCAAGGTTTTTGGCTTTAGAGATTTCTAAGGGATCTGGGCGGTGGGTAAATACATAAAATCAACGACATCATGTCGCAATATATTCGTCCCCGTGACAATGTACCCAAAATCCTGATATGAAGGTGCTATCCAAATGTTTACAAGGCATTCGCTGAACAAAATGCGATACGGGAATTTGCGAATTTGTTTCGTGGATTAAATTGTTATGGTTTAGCAATCTGCTGTCTAGCAGCCATACGTTTATGAAGGATACGAACAATCTCAACTTTATTTTCTTCAAGGTTCCGATAGAAAATTATGTGGCTTGCACAGGGAAACTTTCGATAACCTTCCCTGATGTAATCACAAACACTACCTGCCTCTGGGGTATGGGATAGCATATGAAATACATCATCAAACTGTTTGGCATAAACTCGTCGCTGGCTTGTCCCCCATTTTCGTTGCGTATATGCAACGATCGACTTCAAATCGGCTTTAGCTTTCCGGGTTAACGAAAATGCCTCCATTAACCAAGCTCATCATCAAGTTCTTGCATCAAACCTTCGTAGCTATATTCTGCAGCGCCACTATTTTCGCCTTCTTCAAGCAAATGACGAAGAGTAGCAATTTTGTTTTCATTATCTTCAAGCAGTCTCAAACCGGCACGTACAACCTCGCTCACAGAAGAATACCTACCGCCACCTACTTGCTGGGAAGCGAAGTCGTCAAAGTGTTCACCCAGGGTAATACTCGTATTCTTAGACATTCCGAGCCTCCGATACCAATTAATACCTAATCGTGGTACATATACAATAACAAGTCAATCAACCACATACATTCGGTGCCGGACCTCCGCTTCGCTAAGGTCGGTTGTTGATGCGTTAAGCATGGGAATAATTTCTGGGCGCTACCTGGCGGCCGAGTAGAGTTTTTGCTGAAACTGGAATTTCTAATCGAAAAACTAACTGGCTTCCCAGAGTCAATTGAGTCTATAAAAATAAACGAGACTAATGCATAACAAGACCGGACAATCTGACTCCGCAAGCTATTGGCGGCGTTATGTGCTGAAAGCACTGAGAGTAACAGTGATATATTACTGAGCATGAGTAATGAACAACCGAAAAATCCATTACATGGTATTACGCTTGAGAAGGTTGTAACGCGGTTAATGGAACACTACGGATGGGATGGACTGTCTCAGAGAATCGATATCAATTGTTTTAAAAGTGATCCATCGATCATGTCATCACTCACGTTTTTACGTAAAACCCCGTGGGCCAGAGATAAAGTTGAGAGTTTGTATATATCAACATTTGAAAAAGGATACCCCTGGGTTAATTCCAAATGAGCTGCTTTGAGTGACTAATATGGATATTTTAGAAACACATAATCCCTCGGTTATTGCAGATGAATTGGACGAAATGGAATTTCGTGAAATTAGGCTCTTTTAGTGAAGGTGGTAGTGGTGTCTTTTGGTTACATGCCGGTGGGCCGGGGCCGCGGGAAATGCATCCTGATTGTGATGAATTTCTTCAGATACTTAAAGGTGTTAGCACCCCATCACGCATTGCGGCTCTGTTTAACATCATCGGCGAGCCAGGACTTGATGAGGGATTGATAAGGCATATCACGCTTATTGGCTTCGATTTTAATGCTATCCAATAAACCCTCGGGTAGCCTGAGTGAAATCGTTTTAGTTGAGGGTTTTAAATTGGGCATTAATACTGATTGTGCCTGCTTCCAATCAACATAGTCACTGGAGTCATGCTTTTCCCAAAAAGTTCTTTCGTCAGCTTCAGTTTTAAATTTAGGTATAGCTTTAACTTTGCTCATAAGAGTTCCTCTCCTTTCGGTGCATATCACGAGCTGAAATTACACGAATTAATGTACCAGTAGAACGCAGGGTAAAAGTTACATGCAGCAATCTAGTATCATTACTTTCCCCCAGGGCATGGTAGCGCTCCTCGTTTTTGCTGTGCTTCTGATCAGCCAGTACCAGTAATGGTTGATTAAAAAACACCTGCTCAGCCTCAAATCGGTTAACGGCATGTTTTTCTTCGATTTTTCGTTCGTTTCCATCGTCCCAGTCAAAGCCGGCAACTTGTCTCCAATCAATCATATATGTATATTACCATCATATACATACAGCTCAAGTTTGAGTGCTAACAATACGCTGCAAGCGACGCACATCGTGCGCGAGCGTTTCTGAAAGCTCTAGATCGGAAGGGTATAACCTTCCTTTAACTCTTCCATAACCACATAAGTCCGGGATTCCCTGACGCCTGGAAGCAGCAACAATGTTTCGCCCAGAAATTTACGGTAAGCCGCTATATCCGCAACTCGTGCCTTAATCAGATAATCAAAATTACCCGAGACAAGATGACACTCGATAATTTCCGGCAAGCTGGTGACGGCTTCGCGAAATTCGGCGAATACCCCAGGCGATGTGCGCAGCAGGGAAATCTCAACGAATACCAATAGATCAAGTTGAAGCAGGTGAGGGTTTAGCTTCGCCGAGTATTGTTCAATAAAGCCGCGGCTCTCCAGCGATTTAACCCGCTCCGAACAAGGCGTGGCACTGAGCCCTACTTCCCTTGCCAGCGCAGTATTGGATTTGCGGCCATCGCTTTGCAAAGCCCTGAGAATTTTCAAGTCAACTCTGTCCAGTGATTTACTCTGGATATTTGATACATCTGACATATATATACCTTATATTATTCTATCAAAGAGATATTCAACTATTAATTGTACCAAAATAAGTGAGATACACTAGTCTCGCGTTCATATACTTGGCGTTCATATTGACCGCATATTTAATGCTGATTGTTCAACCCTTGTTGTTCAAGATAATGCTGAAGAGGAATTGTCATGCTTATAGGTGTACCCAGGGAAATAAAAAATCACGAATATCGAGTTGGCCTGATACCGGCTGCGGTTAGAGAACTTGTACTCCATGGACATGAAGTGATGATGGAAACGGGGGCCGGTGCTGGCATTGGTTTTCTGGATGAGGACTATATCGGCACTGGTGCAAAAATCGCAGCTGATGCGCAATCCGTTTTTGATCAGGCGGAAATGATTGTTAAGGTGAAAGAACCTCAAACGGTTGAACGAGCAATGTTAAGAGAGAATCAGACATTGTTTACCTATTTACATCTGGCTCCTGATCTTGCGCAGACGAAAGATCTCGTTAGCAGTGGTTCTACCTGCATAGCCTATGAAACCGTCACTGATGCTGCCGGCAGGTTGCCTCTCTTGGCACCGATGTCTGAGGTGGCCGGAAGAATGTCTATCCAGGCTGGCGCCATGTGTATGGAAAAATCCCGCGGCGGAAGCGGCATATTACTCGGCGGTGTGCCAGGTGTTGCGCAGGGTCATGTTGTCATCCTTGGGGGTGGTGTTGTTGGCCAGAACGCAGCGCAAATGGCCGTTGGCATGGGTGCCAGAGTGACTATCATCGATCGCAGCGTTGATGTCTTGCGGATCATCGATCGTCAGTTCGGTAACAGGGTACAAACACTTTACTCGACGCAGGATGCTGTTATGGCGAATGTGATGAACGCAGACCTTGTTATCGGTTCTGTGCTGATACCCGGTGCATCTGCACCTAAACTGGTGACCGCTGAAATGATCAAAGAGATGAAAGATGGAACTGTCGTCGTTGATGTCGCCATTGACCAGGGTGGTTGTTTCGAAACTTCTCATGCAACAACTCACGATGATCCAACCTATATCAAAGACGGCGTTGTGCATTACTGTGTTGCAAACATGCCAGGCGCAGTTGCGAAGACATCGGCCGCAGCACTTAACAATGCGACGCTACCTTATGTGTTGGAACTCGCTGATAAGGGGATTCAGAATGCCTTAAGGTCCAATGTACATCTTCTACATGGATTGAATGTCTATCATGGAAAAGTGACCAACGAATATGTTGGTAAGGCGCATCATATGGACTATGTCGATGCGGAGAGTATTCTGGCTGCATAGAAAACTCGACTGGCTATGCCAGTTGAGTTAAGGAGCGAGTTGCTTTCCCATTCATCCATCTATGAGAATGAAGGTCGACTCATCACCTGTTCGTGCCAGCGCGAAATATTTACCCCGCCTAAAAGGTCCTGTCCCACGTTCTTGGCAAAGTTCAGCGTAATTGCCAGGGTCATGTCCGCCACCGAGTATCGGTCGTTCACAAGATAGCTATTGTTGCCCAGGTGTTCTTCAAATAGTGCAACGGCGCTAATGGCGGCCTCAGCAGAGACCTGTCCCCATTCGGGAACACATGTCTCACGATCCTTAAAGAAACCCGTCAAATTTCTAAATGCCTGGGCCACCGGCATCAATACATTCAGTTCAACTCGCCGACTCCACATCTCAATAAATGCCCGTTCTTCAGCAGATTCGCCAAATAGGTTGGGTTCAGGGTGAAGGCCTTCAATATAGGCGCAGATTGCGAGGCTCTCAGAGAGGTATTTACCATTGTCCAGTTCTAGCACTGGCACTCGACCAAATGGGTTTAGAGCCAGGTATTCATCTTTCAGATTTTCACCGGCACGTAAATCAACCTCTGTGCAGGGGATTTCGATGCCTTTCTCTTTCATAAAGATGGCTACACGTTGGCCGTTGGGTGACTGACTTTGGGTGTGTAAATGCATGTATGAACTCGATTGAAACAGAAGGCGTACTTTGCCATCGGGATATGTGTGATTGCAAGCGTCAGTCTTCTCCAACATGAGATCAGGCTAACTTGGCCAGACTGGCAGATGTGTGCCTGGCGGTACAGAGGCCTGTGTACACTCAGACTTACTTCTGGAAAATTTCGCCGCATGTGGCAGGGCTCTCAGATCCCCGAAACCGGAGGCGTAACTTTGTAGTGCTTCTTCAATTTTTGCGTCGTTGATATTTTCTGGAAATGTGGTCCGCCCGAGACTTCTTAGCCAATAAGCGCTCTGGGCAAGAGACACTTGAACGTGCCAGCTTCCACCTTCTTCTGCTCGTTTGAGTAAAGCGACTTGCGCGGCAAATGCCATAAAAAAACCAGAGGCGTAGTCGAGGATTTGTACTGGCATTGCTTTTGGTCGGCCTGAGCCAGCCGCTTCAGCTTCACTATGGTTAAATCCCATCGCGGTTTGTACCAGGGAATCAAAGCCTCGCCTGTTGGCCCAATCACCCTGGTGGCTGTAAGCAGACAATGATACATAGATGAGTCCGGGAAGATCCCGGGCCAGTTCTTCTGGCGAGAAGCTTAGGTTTGATAATCCGCCTGGTCGATACCCCTGAATAAATATGTCCGAATCATTAAGTAGCTGCCTAAGGCCGGCTTTACCTTGCCGAGTCTCAAGATCGATCAGCGATGAGAATTTACCGCGGCTGGTATCAATGATGTGCTCAATATTGGGTAGGGTGGGGGAGTTCACAAGCATTACGTCGGCGCCGTAACATGCCAGGGTTCGCCCGCATACTGGCCCGGCTAATATGCGAGTCAAATCGACAATCTTTATTCCGTGGAGCGGGCGACGGTCTTCGCCCATTGCTTCTAACGGTTTTACTGGTGCATCGCTGATTTTTGAGATAGAAAATAAGGGAAGGGGTGCAATTTCTCTTGCTGCTGCACTTGCATCCCATTCAGCAAAAGATCTGACCTTCGAAACCACAAGCCCGTTTGATGCTGCTTCTGTCTCAAAGGCATCGGCATTCCAGGCTAACAATGCTGCCTCAACTTCGGCCTTTTCCGTTTCCGGCCCTTCGCTCAGGCCAAGCAGTTTGAGGACACCATCGCGATGGCGATCGAAGTTTGCATGTATTCGAACGTGGCCATCTTTACACGCATAGAGCCCGGATATCTTGGCCCATGCATCCGGGGTTCTTCCATCTATGGTGAAATAGCCGGTGCATTCATATTCGGCATCAAGTCTTGCAACCGTGACGTCCTGCCTTGCTCCCGTGCGTATATGCCAAATTTCCGCTGCTGCCAGAGCGGCCACTGCAATACTGCTCTGTGCTGCTTCACCTACATGAAAAGAGCTGGCAAGGATTGAACGCCCTTGAGGTAATGAGAGGTGACTTAGAGCTTGGCGAGGGAGTTGCTGATCTAACCAGATCTCTTCTATTACGGACTCAACTGAAAGCGTCACATTTTTTCCTAACCAGGCCAATCTGCTCCATCATAATAACGTGTGCCCCGATGGCCTTTTTGCTCGAAGGGCTGCCTAAGTCGTTCACCGGGTGCGCTCACAAAAATAAGTGTTCGCGGTTTGCCCGATTTCGGATGTACTGCACCGCCTTCAAGCCGGGAGATTTTCATTCTGCCATGTAACATATCGCCGAATATTGTATATACATAATCGCCCACTGCGAGCCTGGAGGGGGTGCCCGCCATATGAAATTCATACTCTGAAATTGAGCTATCGTAGAGTGAGTTCAAGCGATCTTCGCCTGCACTTGCAGGGATTGTTTTTGTAATGCCTGACATTCTCGAAAAGCTCCTGTGATCCTCTACAATGCATGGCGGTCTCTGCGCACTGCAAGATATATAAAAGTCTGGACAGAGATTAGCACTGATCCGCGTTGTTTCCATTCACATTCTACTGAACTGGCCTGAGTTCAGTTCTTTACAAGTCAGATACTGATATGCAATCCTGATACTTCACCCTACTGATTAATTCAGGCATGAATCAAGAAATCTCGCCACCTGGTTTACTCCTGCAAATGCTCGAAGGCAGAGCCGGCGCCGAAGCTGCACGCCTGATGTTAGTGATGCCAATTTTGCGCTTACAGGCGAAGAAGGGTAATGGAGAGCCAGTAATCGTCTTGCCGGGCTTTATGGCAGATGATAATTCCACCATCGTGCTCAGGCACTTCTTGAATGGCATCGGCTATAAATCCCATGCCTGGGGTCTGGGAGTCAATCGAAAACGCATGCTCGATTTTCTGCCGCAGATTACGAAAAAGGCATATGAATTAAAGGAAGACACAGGGCTAAAAGTGCGCCTGGTAGGTTGGAGTCGCGGCGGCATATTATCAAGGGAAGTTGCCAGAGATTATCCTGACCTGATTGATCGTGTCATTACTATTGGCTCTCCCATAAAGGGCGGTGTGAGTGCATCGAGTATTGGCGCCATGGTCAAACGGGAAACGGGCTTAAGCTCCCAGCAGTTATCCCAGCTATTGATGCAGCGCCAAAAGAGTCCAATTCGCGCTCCTATTCGGGCTATTTATAGCAAGCTTGATGGCATCGTCGCATGGAAAGCCTGCATCGATGAGGTCAGCCCCGATGTTCAACATTTTGAGATTCGCGGCACTCATGTTGGTATGGGTACAAACGCAGAGGTATTTCGCTTGTTAGCTGATTTACTCGCAGAAGATGTTCACGCCGCAGATTAAGTAAACAGATTTTGAAATAATTTATTAACGATCAACCACTAAGGACATTAAAAAATGCCATTTGATTTATCCATTACAGATGAACTCTTATCCACCACGAGAGCTGTTCGCAAACGTCTTGATTTTGATAAGCCAGTGCCTGATGAAGTCATAGAAAAATGTATCGATCTATCCCAGCAAGCGCCAACCGGGTCAAATTCCCAGGGCTGGCGCTGGATTGTGGTACGGGATGCTGAGAAAAAAGCGGGCCTGGCAGAGCTTTATCGTAAGGCTGCAGGCGGCTACTTAGGCGCAGCCGGCGATGCGGCAAAGGAAGCCGGTGACAAGCAAATGATTAGAGTTTTTGATTCTGCAAGTTATCTGGCAGAGAACCTGGAACGGGCGCCTGCGCTGGTCATTCCATGTCTGATGGGCAGGCCAGCAGAAGGTGTTGCCGCTATTTCAGGAATGATGGGTTCAATCTTTCCAGCTGTCTGGAGTTTCCAATTGGCACTGCGCTCAAGAGGGCTGGGGTCTTGTCTGACTTCCTTGCATCTGGTTTTCGAACAAGACGCTGCCAAATTGTTAGGGATCCCCGATGACGTTACTCAGGTTGCATTGCTGCCGGTTGCGTATACCAAGGGCACTGATTTTAAACATGCGACTCGCCCTGATCCATCGACGATCATCCATTGGGACAAGTGGTAAACATGCCAATTACGATCTATCACGTAAAGGGTACTCGTTCTATGAGGGTAATCTGGCTCTGCGAAGAGCTGGATATACCTTATGAGGTTGTAACGGTGGATTTTTCTCCTGAATATAGAAATACGGCTGAATGGCGCGCAAAGAGCCCTACGGGAAAAGTACCGGCGATGAGCGACGGCGATCTCACCATGTTTGAATCCGGGGCGATGGTGCACTATCTCCTCGAGAAATATGGAAATGGCCGTCTGCGACCAGAACTTGGGAGTCCTGAAAGCGCGATATTCCTGCAATGGAGCTGGTTTGCTGAGGCAACTTTGGCAAGGCCATTAGGAGACATGGTGCACCACAGGGTGCTTAAACCTGAAGCTGAAAGATTACCGGCGATGGTTGTTGATGGTGAAAAACGTGCACGGACTTGCCTCGAAGCATTAGATTCTGCGCTTAAAGATCAGGAGTATCTGCAGTCTGATTTCAGCGCCGCAGACATTATGATAGGTTATTCACTGATGCTAGCGTTAAGGATGGAAGTGCTTGACGATGAGTACCCGGAGGTCCAACGATATTTTAAAGCACTTTCAGGCAGGCCGGCTTATGAGATTGCAATGAAATGAGTGGTGCGCAGGCAGTGACGATACTGTTAGTCAAACAAACCCCTAGTCAAATAGACAGAGCACTCTCATCTCGACACTCTCTCTTTGTGGCGCATCGTTGTTGCCAGCAAGTGGGTCTCTAAATGCTGTAGGCGGCGTCCAGAATGTCACCGGTGTAGTCAGAGTGTACTGATTCAATTGGCGCGTGATCAGTTTCTTTCGATGCTGTTGCCGGTCTGCGTATGAATGCAGAATATGCAATAGTCTGGTCGCAGCCTGTGTATTCCTGAGCGAGTTGCTTGACCTCCGGGACATGAACGTCGTTAACCAGGGCTTCATTGCGCCAATCAGAAACGGCAGACTTGTGCTGCAGGAGGGTAAAGCCGCATTGCTCAAAATCCAGAGAATCGATGGCCGATCTTCCATTCATGATCGAAACAGATACTGCTTCCAATTGTTCGAAACTAGCGTAGTTAAGCTTTGCAGTACAGTAAGGGGCTGACGCTTCCATAAGAACCTCGGGCACTGAGATAAATCCATGTTGCTATTTTTTAGACCTTCTATCAGGGCGTCATCTGGCGGCTATTTCTGTTGAGTATTATTTGATTACTCCTGCCGCGAATTGTTATCTGCCACCACTTACTTCGAGAATTGATCCCGTGGTGTAACTGGATTCGTCTGATGCCAGCCAGGCAATGGTCGCGGCAACTTCCTCTGGAGTACCGCCGCGTTCCATAGGCACTTGATGCTTCAGGCGGTCCACCCTGTCTGGATCGCCTCCGGAGCCATGAATATCAGTATAAATCAGGCCAGGGCGAACGCCATTGACTCGTATTCCTTCGCTAGCGACTTCCTTTGCCAGGCCAATAGTCAAAGTGTCGATGGCACCTTTCGAAGCTGCATAATCGATATATTCACCGGGCGCGCCCAGGCGAGCTGCTGCAGATGAGACGTTTATGATGTTGCCACCAAGGCCATCATTCGCTGTTGACATTCTTCTGACTGCTTCCCTGGAACAGAGAAAGTAGTTAGTAACATTGGTGCGTAAGATGTGGTTGATTCGTGTTTCGTCCATATCAAGCAAGCGGGATTGTGGCAGAAGAATGCCAGCGTTATTGACCAGAACACTTAAGGTACCGAGTTGATCGTCAGTGAGTTTGAACAAATTTAATACCTCAGCTTCTTTGGATACATCTGCCCGTATCGCGATACCTCGTTGACCCAGCGCTTCAATATGTTTTATTACGTTCATCGCATCTGCTTCACTATTGAGGTAGTTGACGCAGATGTCATAATTTTCCTTCGCTAGACGAATAGCGGTCGCTGCTCCTATACCTCTACTTGCACCGGTGACTATGGCGATTTTTTTCATGAGTCTTAGCTTCCTGGTAGTACGTTTTATATTTCTGGTGGTGAATCTCTCAATAGAAAATTAGCGGCAAGATTCTGTTTCGCGTCTTCTCCACGGCCAAAAGTTTGTTGACTTTGATCTCGATTTGCAATAATTTCTCGCGTTCATAATTGATGAATAAATCAGATTGTTGCAGATGATAACCACTAACTTATTAACCAGAGCGTACGCCGCAGGTATTGTGGCTCCTGCCTTGATGGGAAAGGTTGTTCGGCGGGCGCGGACCAATGCTATTCAGCAGAGACTCTGCGCAGGTTAACTAATCATCATAAGAATATGTAAACCCCTGGAGTCATTGGCTTTAGGGGTTTTTTTTGCCTATAGAATATGACGAGATATGGAATACTAATGAACATTTTAGAAATTGAACATGCGGCATTTATGTCATGCCCCGCCGAACACGAGACGATCAAGAAGGGGATGGTGCTGAGATCCAATGGTGGATATACCAAACGTGCAAATTCAGCGAACGTACTTGTTGATTGTGATAACAATGAAGATCAGCTGGTCCGCATAGGTGAATCCTATTTTGGTGATAGAGGCCAGAAGAAAATTTTTAGAATGTTGTCTACTTTCAATCACGGCAAAATGGATCTTGAGCTAGAGAATAAGGGTTATGAGTTAATTGAAACAACAAACGTTCTTATCCAGCATTTAGGCAAGACTGAAGATAAGTGCCTGGCTATTGAGAACGTGCCAATCTCGGATTGGATAGGAAATTTCTATCTGGTAAGCGAAGACGAAGATAGTCACCAAAATGAACATTTACAAATGCTACAGTATGTTCAATCAAAGTTGTTCGCAGCGGTCCTTCGAGATAGCCAGGGTGAAATTGTGTCAATGGGGCTAGGCACCATAGAAAAAGGTTACTTTGGTATTTTCAATATTGTTACTGCAAAGGCATATCAGCGCCTGGGTTATTCCCACACACTGATATCTGATCTCTTGTCCTGGGCGAAGTCTCTAAATGCACACACCGCCTACGTTCAGGTTCGACAGGCAAATTATCCTGGCCTGGGGCTGTATGAAAAACTGGGTTATACGGACGGTTACCATTACTGGTACCGCGTTAAGGTTGAGGGATGAGCTTAGTGGGCGATGACAGTCATTCCTGAATCTTATAACCATCCCGCAATTTCGGCTGGACCTTGGCGATGGACAATAATGATTCCACGCAATCTCTTAAAGTTTCATCAAAGGGACGGAAGGTGATCGGTACAACCGATTTAATTCGATCATTACGTAATTCGCAGCCAGCCCAAATTGCACGCAGTTCTGCCTCACGTGCCTGAATCCTCTCAGGGAAGGGGTCGGTTACCTGCGGAGTATCGTGCCCGAGCTCAGGTAATAGTCGATCGATGGCGGCGCAAACTTCCTCGACCTTGGGGGTATCGGTAGACCAGGCAATATAACGCTCACCATTTTTAACATTCACGCTTTCCAGTACGCCGATATGACATTCGGCATCGTCACGTACGTCAACAGTCATCCAGGGGCGATAGGCGCCATTTTGTTCGTACTCACCCAGAAGCATATTCTCTACATGGTGCTGCCATGGCCCCATATTCTTCTGGTGGGCAGATTGTATAGGGCCAAGATTATCTGCAGGACATATGGTGATAGCATCCCATTCACCACTTTCTTCAGCCGCATCGGAAAATGCACGCTGCGCAATAACTTTGCCCATTGAATATCCCTGGCCTCTTTCCGGCGTACGTTTTGGGTTCTGCTCGTCCGGGTATCTATCCTCGTAAAGTACGGGCCGGCGCTCCAGTTCGTGAATGTCCGCCTCAGAAAGGACAGCGGCGATGCTTGATGTCACAATGACACGAGTAATGCTATTTGATTTATTGACGCTCTCTATGATGTGGTCGCAGACCATTTTGACGTATTCATGATCATCATAATTGGTCACATGGGAGACGTGACAGACACCATGACAACCCTTGAAAATTTCATCAAAGCAACCAGTATCGTCAAGATTGGCTGAGTGCAAGGTCAGCCGGCCGGATGCGTAGCCAGGCATTTCCCTTAGAAAATCTGTCTTTGTTTTATCGTTAACATCGCGAACGCATGCGCGTACGCGATAGCCTTTGTCTAATAGTAGCCGTACAACCCAACTTCCAATGAAGCCGGCGCTTCCGGTTACTGCAATCGTACCTTGTCGTGGAACTGGCGCCATCTGGTCTCTCCTCCAGGGTTTTTATGAAAACTTTCTAAGTTCGATGTACTCAAGTAGACATTAAATTAGGCGAGCAAATCAATCACCTGAAAAAGAGCTTATTAATACACCTGCATCAATCATTCTTATATTGCTCTTATATCACTCGTATATCATTCACTGTGATAGGTGCCCGAGTCATAATAGATAAGTCATATATCAATTTAAGCCATCTATGTCTGAACTTTTACAAGTAAACGAAAGCACCATCCTTATTGAGGAGAAATTCAGGGGCCCCCCATTCTCTGGAAATGGTGGCTATGTTGCCGGGCGGGTAGCCGCTTTGCTGAATACCCGGGCTCCGGTTGAGGTGACTTTAAGAGCGCCAACGCCGATGGATATCCCAATGGATATTGAATACAGGTCGAAGGCGTCCGTCGTTGTTTTCCAAAGAGAAGGCTCGAAAGGCGAGACTTTGATTGCCGAGGCAGCTGAAACTTCCCTGGAACTGTCCGTTCCTGCACCGTCATCATGGCAGGAAACACTTGCAGCATCGCCGTCATCGTATTCTTTTATAGACGGCGTTAACCCGCTAGCCCTCAACGGGCAGGGCGTTAACCCGCTAGCCCTCAACGGGCAGGGCGTTCATCCCATTTGCTTTTGTTGTGGAGCCGCACATACCGATGGCTTAGAGGTATTTGCGGCACCTGTGCAAGGTGGTAGTCAAGTAGCGGCTATCTGGAAGACAAAAAAGGATTGGGCAGCGGGAAACGGCAATCTACCTGAAGAGTATTTGTGGGCGGCCATCGATTGTCCTGGACAATTCGCCTTTATGGCCGGGGGAATTTATACCGGAATGCTCGGTCGCTTGACGGCTCAGATTCATCAGCCTGCTAAAGCAGGGGATGAATATCTGGTTACCGGCTGGCGAATAGGAATCGAAGGAAAGAAACATACCGCTGGAACTGCTATTTTTACTAGAGGCGGGGATTTAGTCGCCAGCGCCAAGGCGTTGTGGATTGGTAGTCGAGAGATGCCAGATGCCCTCAAGTGATGGTCGCTGATCTGCTGTGGCAGTATTTGGTCTGGGTGAGTCAATGGTAATACTGCTTTGACTCAGGTACGGTTGAAGCAGTCTGTAAGCGTGATGAAAAATAGAATGAATCTGGATTCAGATCACCGAATTCCGAGGCTTATAACCAAGCTAATCTAAAGGTTCCAGATATGTCACAGATGGAAGAGTCAACAGAGCAGCAGAACTATAATCGCATTGCCGTAAAGTTTGCCGCCAATCTGGGCGAGGCAAAGGGAGCCCCGTAGAAAATGGCTGGCATACGGATGTAATCTGGATGGAAGAGCCCTCACAAGCGCTTGTTGCGTATAGTAACTGTTAGCGGGGATCGACCAGCGTATGAGCCTGGCGAATAAATTTGTTGATTCTTGGCTCTGATGACAGTTGCAGGTATTAGTATTCGGCGGTATTTTGTAGATTGGTAATGGAGGAAATACAAAGATGGCTAGTGAAAGTAGCAAGGTTGAACATAAATACGATGAAATTAAGTACGACTTAGATGGCCCATCAGCGGTCATTACACTCAATCGGCCAGAGGCATTAAATGCCCTGACAAACAATATGCTGGAGGAGCTAAAGCACGCTCTTGCGGCGGCAGAAGCTGACACCAATGTTGTTGGTATTATTCTAACTGGTGAGGGCAGGGGATTCTGTGCCGGAATGGATATGAATGCATTGGATGCGCAGGCTTCCGGAGGGGACCTGAGTGGCGGTGTGGCGCTTAAGAAACTGGATGCACATCCTGGCGACAAGGATATGGGGGAAGACTTCCAGGTCACTTTTGCTTACATCATGTCCATACGAAAACCTATTATAGTCGCGCTTAATGGCGTCTGCGCCGGGCTGGGTATGTCTATCGTATTACTTTGTGATATGCGCTTTGCCTCTGAAAATGGCAAATTTGTAACAGCCTTTTCTCAGCGCGGTCTGGTGGCTGAACATGGACAGAGCTGGATACTGCCTCGCTTAATCGGGCCAGCACGGGCACTGGATCTTCTCTGGAGTTCCAGAAAGGTAGGTGCCGAGGAAGCCAAAGAGCTGGGTATGGTTGAGCGAATATTTCCTGCAGATGAATTGTTAGATCAGACCAAAGCTTATATTCAAGGTCTTGCCGATAGCTCCGCGCCGGTATCAATGATGTTGATGAAAAAACAGATTTATCGGCATATGAATATGAGTCTTGGCGACTCCATGCGTGAAACCAATCAGATGATGGCTGCCAGTCTGGAGCAGTCCGATTTCACAGAAGGGGTGAAATCTTTCCTGGAAAAACGGCCGCCTAAGTTCACCAAGGTCGATTTTTGATAGATGAACAATCAGCATATATACACTTGAACTTCGGGAATGTGTCCATAGCCTGAAAAGGGAACGAGAAATGTCAGAAGCCGAAATACCCAACGAGGCCACAGCAGATGCTCGTCATCCTGCGGTAATAGAATCCCACAGTAGACTCGACCGCATGCGAGATGAAATCGTTCGACTTGAGTTGGAACGTAACATAGTCGAGCTGGAGCTTTACGGATACACCGTTCTGCAGGATGTAAAGCCGCTCTCGTTCTTTGATGAGCTGCGTGAGACTATTTTGAGCTTAGGCGAAGAGGACAGGAAAGCAGGACACAGGATTCCGCTTTCAGGTCGTGACGGCAATAGTTATCTCGTTACCTGGTTGTTAGCTCGCGGACGCATATTCGAAGAAGCCGTAATGGCAGAGAAGCCACTCTCATTAATCACTTATCTTATGGGAGAGAGCTGTCAGATAAGTTCGAACCACGGACATGTACGCCTTCAGGGCGACCCGCCCCAGGGAATGCATTCGGATGCGCCAATGATGCCAGATCCTATTCCCGATGCGCCGGTTGCCAGTAATATGATGTGGGTGATAGACGATTTTACCCTGGAGTCCGGCGGGACGCTGGTTGTTCCGGGGTCACACAAACGTCGTGTTCATCCTTTGCCTAATGCCTTAAAAATGGCGGTACCCCTGGAGGCAAAGAAAGGATCTGTCATAGTATTTAGCGGTAATCTGTGGCATTCCGCTGGTGCTCGAACCATAGCTGGCGAGCGTGTTGGTATGACGGTCTATTTTAATAGAATGTATGCTCGCCCACAGGAAGATCTGAATGCGGTGATCAGTGATGAAGTCGTTGCGCGAAACCCACCCAGGTTTGGCCATTTAATTGGCCGTGACAATCCCTATCCCGCGAAGGACTTTGGCTTCTTCAATCCACGAGGCGCAAAATATTTTGGACCTACGCAGGATCAGAGAGGTTGAATCTGGTATTGGTCCGGAGTCAAGTGTCCAGAGATAAGCGGAAGGGCATTGCTTGTAAAATGCTTAACCGAAAGCTCTTCTATGCAGTTTGAAAATTGATATATGAATATATGAACTATTATTTGCTGGCGGTGGCAATTTTGCTGCTTTCAGGATGCTGGTCTGAGGACATTTCAATGAAAGGCATTGAGCCGCCCGTAGCGGAGCAGCGCGACAAGGTTTTATCCATCCATGGGGATGAGCGCCAGGATGAATATTACTGGATCAGGGATGACAGTCGTCAAAATCCCGATGTGCTGAATCTTCTTGCCGCAGAAAATGCGTATACAAAAGCGATAATGGCGCATACGGAAAATTTTCAACAAACCTTGTTTGATGAAATGTCCAAGCGCTTACCATCTGTGGACAGGACCGTACCTGTTCGCAACGGGAACTATGTGTATTACCGGGATTATCAGCGCGGCGGCGAACACCCGGTATATTTTCGCGCGCCAGTCGACGACCTTGCATCCAGCTTAGTTCTTCTTGATGTTAATAAACTATCCGAAGGGTACGACTACTACCAGATTGGTAACTGGAACGTCAGCCCAAGCGAATCACTTCTGGCATATGCGGAAGACACAGTCAGCCGCAGGGAATACACACTTAAAATCAAGGACCTGAAGACAGGCCAGCTGCTTGCCGACAAATTTACAAGAGTTGCTGCCGGTATTGCCTGGTCTGCCGATAGTCGTACCTTGTTTTATGTGGAAAAACATCCGCAAACGCTTCTGCCTTTTCAAGTATATCGCCATGTGCTCGGTACACCTCGAAGCAAAGATGTATTAGTTTATGAAGAGAGCGATCCTGCCTTTGTTACATCTGTCTACGAAACGAAATCGAAGCAATATGTTGTCATATCCTTAGAGAGTACCGAATCATCCGAGATTCGCCTTATTCGATCGGACGACACAAGGGCAGAACCCACTGTATTTCTCAGTCGCGAAGATAAACACGAATATCGAATCAGGCACGTTGACGGTATGTTTTACATCCTCACCAACTGGCAAGCGAAAAACTTTCGCTTGATGACAGTCCCGGATAAATTTATCGGTGACAAAGCCTACTGGAAAGAGATAATTCCCCACCGATCCAATACGCTGCTTCAGGATGCGGAAATTTTCAGCAACTATCTGGTTGTTAACGAGCGGATCAATGGCCTAGTTAGATTGCGGGTGATCTTGCTGCATGAAGACGCCGGTAGTGACAGGCTAATTGATTTTCCGGACCCGACCTATAGCGTGAGCCTGCATTCAAATCCGGAAATTAGTACCGACAAGTTGCGTTACGTCTACACAAGCCTGACAACACCTGAGACAGTATTCGAATACGACATGAAAACCGGTGAGTCGACGGTACTTAAGAGAGAGACTGTCCATGGCGGCTTTGATGCCAAGCGTTATACATCCAAGAGGGTGATGTTCACAGCCAGGGATGGTGAACAAGTACCAGTCTCATTGGTTTATAAAACCAGCCTCTTCTCTAAAGGCACTAATCCCATTTATCTGTATGCCTATGGTTCGTATGGCTTTTCAAGTGAACCTTCATTTCTCTCAAAACGCTTGTCACTACTTGATCGAGGCTTCGTCTACGCGATGATCCATGTTCGTGGTGGTGACGAATTAGGTCAGCAATGGTATGAAGACGGTAAATTGCTGAAGAAACGAAATACATTTAATGACTTTATTGATGGCAGTAAATTTCTGGTAGCTCAAGGGTATGCGGATGCAGACAATGTCTTCGCCAGCGGTGGTTCGGCGGGCGGCCTTGTGATGGGTGTTATCGCTAACGAGGCGCCGCATCTGTTTAAGGGAATTATCGCCCGGGTACCATTTGTTGATGTCATCACCACCATGCTGGACGAGTCTATCCCGCTAACCAGCGGTGAATTTTCTGAGTGGGGCAATCCGAAAAATCGGGAATATTATGATTACATGTTGTCTTATTCTCCTTATGATCAGGTGAAAAAGCAGCACTATCCCAATATTCTGGTGACCACGGGTTTATATGACTCCCAGGTCCAGTATTTTGAACCGGTGAAGTGGGTGTCTCGCCTTCGCAGGCTTAAGCAGGATGATAATCTTTTGCTAATTGACATCAATATGGATACTGGTCATGGTGGCGCTTCAGGTCGCTATGACAGGCATAGGTTGGATGCACTGGAGTATGCGTTCCTCCTGGATCTTGCGGGTAAAAGTTAGGAGTCAGTATTGCGCTTAAGTCAAAGAGTTGAAATCCCACTGGGGATCAAGGAGGTCTGGGAATCACTAAACAACCCCGAAATACTGAAACAGTGTTTAAGCGGCTGTGAAGAATTTACGCCAACGGAAGAGGGAGGGTTCGATATCGTACTGCTCGCAAAAGTAGGCCCCGTCAAAGCCAGGTTTAAGGGTGAGGTAATGATGAGTAATGTCAATCCACCTTATTCCTATACCTTAAGTGGTTCTGGCAAGGGTGGTGTTGCCGGCTTTGCAAAGGGAGGCGCGGATATCAGTCTCGAAACATTTGGTGATGATGGTCAGTGGACGCGGATGACTTATGCAGTGAAGGCGAATGTGGGCGGCAAGCTTGCGCAGTTAGGCGCGAGGCTGGTTGATGGTGCTGCCAGGAAAATGGCCAATGAATTTTTCCAAAATTTTATTAGAACAATTTGCAATGATCCTGATGGAAAACTGGAAATAAAAATGGAAACTGTGCCTGTATCTGAATAAGGCCAAGTTATAAAAAGCAAGAGAACAAGCAAAGGGGAGAGCTAAATGACATCCATAATGGTCAATTTGATAGTTAATGGTAAGGCGGTGACCATGAGTTGTTCGCCGAGCACAACTCTGGTTCAACTAATTCGGGAGAAACTCCAACTAACAGGGACGCACGTGGGCTGTGATACAACACAATGTGGTGCTTGTACTATCCACTTGAATGGTCGTGCAGTGAAATCTTGTACGGTGCTGGCAGTACAGGCAGAAGGGGCTGAAATTACTACGATAGAAGGCATTGCCAGTAGTGATGAGCTCCATCCGATGCAGTCTTCATTTCGCGAATGTCATGGACTGCAGTGCGGATTTTGTACGCCGGGCATGATTATGTCGGCCATCGATCTTGTTAATCGCGAAAAGGACTTAACTGAAGAGACCATAAGGGACGGGCTCAAGGGTAATATCTGCCGCTGTACCGGATATCATAATATCGTTAAGGCTGTTTCCAGCGCTGCCAGTAAGATGAAGGAGTAGAACATGGTTGAACAATCCACAAGTAAGAGCACTATCGGAAAGAGCGTCCTTCGAAAAGAGGACAAGCGTTTTATCACCGGCAAGGGGAACTACACAGACGACATTAATATTCGCGGCCAGGCGTATGCCTATTTTGTACGTTCTCCCGTGGCTCATGCACATATCAAGAGCATTGATGTCAGTGCTGCGCAAGCCGCTGAAGACGTTATCAAAGTCTTGACAGGTATCGAAGTCGCTGCTGATGGACTGGGCGCGCTGCCTTGCGGCTGGATGGTACATTCAAAAGATGGCAGTGAAATGAAGCAACCTTTTCACCCGGTGATGGCTGGCAGCAAGGTCAACTATGTGGGCGAACCCGTTGCACTTGTAGTGGCAGAAACTTATTTGGCGGCCAAGAATGCCGCCGAACTGGTTGAAGTTGACTATGACGATCTGGATGCTGTTGTTAATGTGTTAGATGCCCAGGGTGCACCGGATATATATGAAGATGTGCCGGGCAACACCGCATTTAACTGGGAGTTAGGTGAGCGTGAAGCGACCCTTGAAGCAATTGATAAAGCACCTCATGTCACCAAGATCAGACTGGTGAACAATCGGCTCATACCAAATGCACTTGAGCCCCGCGCGGCAATATCTGACTACAATACCGGCACAGATGAACTGACGCTTTACACAACGAGCCAGAACCCCCATATGGTGCGTCTGGTATTCACGGCCTTTGTTCAATTGGCGCCGGAGCATAAGCTCAGAATTATTGCACCGGATGTTGGCGGCGGCTTTGGCTCCAAGATATTTATCTATTCGGAAGAAACGGCTATCTCATGGGCGTCAATGAAATTAGGCATCCCCATAAAATGGACGGCGGAGCGATCCGAATCATTCTTAACGGACGCACATGGGCGCGACCACGTAAGCGATGCTGAACTGGCAATGGATGACGATGGTAAATTCCTTGCCCTTCATGTCAAAACAACGGCCAACATGGGTGCTTATCTGTCGCTTTTTGCTTCAGCCGTTCCAACGTATTTATATGGCACTTTGATGGCAGGGCAATATAAAACACCGAATGTGTATGTCGAGGTGGATGCTGTTTATACCAATACTGCGCCTGTTGATGCTTATCGCGGCGCAGGCCGGCCGGAAGCAACATACCTTCTGGAGAGGATTGTCGAATCTGCCGCGCGAGAAATGAACCTTGATCCAGTGGAAATTCGCCGGCGTAATTTTATTCAGCCTGAAGATTTTCCTTACCAGACTCCTGTCGCGCTGGAATATGACATAGGGGACTATGAAGCGAGCCTGGCAAAAGCATTGGATATGGCCGGCTATTCAGAATTTCCTGCCAGAAAGGAAGAAGCCGCCGCTCGCGGTAAACTACGTGGTATTGGTTTTAGTTGTTACATCGAAGCCTGCGGCCTTGCTCCTTCGCAAATGGCAGGTTCTCTTGGGGCTGGCGTCGGGCTATGGGAGTCTGGCGAAGTCAGGGTAAACCCCACAGGCAGCGTTACCGTGTTAACGGGTTCACATAGTCACGGTCAGGGCCATGAGACAACCTTTGCCCAACTTGTGGCAAGTAAGTTGGGGATTTCCGTGGATGATGTTGAAGTTTTGCACGGCGATACTGGCAAGATGGATTTTGGTATGGGCACCTATGGTTCTCGTTCGCTATCTGTTGGCGGTTCTGCGCTAAGCAAGGCATCCGACAAGGTGATTGCAAAGGGCAAAAAAATTGCGGCACATATGATGAAGAGTGATGCTGATGATATTGATTTTAATGATGGCGAGTTCACTGTCAGGGATAGCAACCTTTCAAAGACCTTCCAGGAAATCGCCTTTGCTGCATATGTTCCCCATGATTATCCCCTGGACGAGCTGGAGCCAGGTCTATCTGAAAAGGCGTTCTATGATCCTGTTAATTTTACTTATCCTGCAGGCACACATATTTGCGAAGTTGAAATTGATCCGGATACAGGTGTGGTTGAGATCGTGAAATTCACAGCTGTGGATGATTTTGGCACCATCATTAATCCAATGATTGTTGAAGGGCAGGTGCACGGCGGCATTGCCCAGGGAATTGGCCAGGCCTTAATGGAAGCCTGTGTCTACGATGAGACAGGCCAGCTGCAAACCGGCTCCTATATGGATTACTGCATGCCGCGAGCAGATGACTTGCCAAATTTTGACGTCGCGATGACTTGTACGCCGTGTACGCACAACCCTGTTGGCGCCAAGGGGTGCGGCGAAGCAGGAGCCATTGGCTCGCCACCTGCAATCATTAATGCTGTAACGGATGCCATTGGCGTGATGGATATCGACATGCCGGCAACGCCCGAACGTGTCTGGCGGGCCATTCAAGAAGCAGGGAGGGCGTAGACATGTATGATTTTAATTACCACAAGCCGCAAACTATTGAAGACGCTATTAGATTATTCACAGAATCTGAAGATGGGGTCTACCTTGCAGGAGGCCATACCCTTATCCCTGCGATGAAGGTTCGCTTGCGTGCGCCCAGCGATCTCATTGATATTTCCTGCATAGAAGGGCTTTCCGGGATTAGTGAAGAGTCTGGCTCGCTCGTCGTTGGTGCGCTAACAACTCACGATGCCGTAGCAAGCTCCGATATTGTCGCGCGCGCGATACCAGCTCTAGCTGAGTTAGCAGGTGGTATTGGGGATGCCCAGGTGAGAAACAGAGGCACGATGGGTGGCTCTGTTGCAAACAGTGATCCTGCAGCGGATTACCCGGCTGCAGTATTGGGGCTTGGGGCAAGCATCAGAACCAATAAACGTGAAATAGATGCAAATGAATTCTTTACCGGCATGTTTGAGACGGCCCTCGAAGAAGACGAAATTATTCAGGCCATTGCCTACCCCATTATGGAATCTGCAGCCTATGTGAAATTTCCGAACCCTGCTTCGCGTTACGCGACGGTTGGCGTATTCATAACCCGGCATGGTGATGATATCAAAGTAGCCATCACTGGCGCTGCAGCAAGCGTCTTCAGGTGCGATGAAATGGAAAGTGCGCTGACAGCTGATTTTTCAGTTGATGCACTTAACGGTATTGAACTCGATTCCGAGGATATGAATAACGATATGCATGCCAGCAATGAATACCGCGCCCATTTGTGTGTAGTTATGGCAAAACGAGCGGTCGCCAAAATGCTGGCATGAAGGTTAACGCGTCATCGATCTAACCTTTCTGCTGCCATGGCATCGAGCTAATGTGCAAAGAAGGTGAATTGACATCACAAACGATTCCGTTGGAGTGAAGGTTGTAATAGGCCGATTTGCTAATGCTGTAGGGGATTCCTGTTGAAGCGCTTGTTACCTTTGTTGTTCAGTTTTATATTCATGTTTGTAATTGACGGAGATGATTAACGAATCGCTCCAGCACCTCATAGGGTTGACATCCAACAACATGTAAATCCATCGCGCTGAATGTAGGGACGCCGGTAATGCCTTCCTTCCAGGCACGCTCCCAATCGCTGTTAACTTGTGGGCTGAAAACCCTGCCTGAAAGTATTCGCCTCGCTTCGATCTCGTCCAGACCCGCCGCACCAGAAAGTGACACTAATACCTCGATATCGTTGATATTTACGTTGTCGACAAAATATGCCTTGTAGAGAATGTCATGAATGGAATCACCTTGATCCTGGCTATCTGCCCAGCTACCCAGTTCCTGCGCGAGTCGACTGTTGTAGGTCATGGTGCGATTGCCATAAGGTAAACCCGCTTCGGTCATCAGGTTTTTCATGTTCTCGCGCATTGCTTTTACATCTTCATCGGAGCGGTCTTTAAACAAATCCGACAATGACTGACCTTCATCAGGGGTATCGGGATGCAGTGGAAAGTGAATCCACCGGGTTTGCACATTATGTTCTAGCTTTAGTTTTTCAATACTGACCGTACTGAGGTAACACCATGGTCAGATATAGTCAGTGTAGATTTCGATCAGAATTGGTTTGTCGATTTTAGTTTCTCCCTTTGCCAGTACTACAGCGACGTAGTCTACAGTAGTAAACAATATGTATTTGTTAGGATGATAAATTAGCCCTGATCTGGGAGGAAGATATATCTTCCCTGAAATCTGTTTCATCAACGGCATCACAAATCTCCAGCAGGATTGAAGGTATATCCAGATCTTGCAAGGTCGTAAATCCTGCAGAAGATTGCCTGCCAAAGACAAGGAAACGATTTCCCATTGCATTGATTTCCTTTAAGGCTGTTATGCATTTGTCAGCACTGTCATTATAATACTTCTTGTCTGAAATTCTAATTAAGGTATCTGTGCCGACCATGAAGGTAGCGCCGGGAAAGATGCGACACTTTTCAACAAATGTTGGCGCTTTGGTAAAGCTCAGAGGCCACTCCTGCATACCAGTTAGCCTGGATTGCATTTCAATATAGTCAAGCGGCGGCTTGTCTACATTGTAAATAGATAGTTCCATACATACGTCTTTGCCGAGCCGCTGCTGCGCATACTTTGCCATTGCAATATGTCCATCATGGATCGGGTTGAATGCACCGGGAAACACAATTGCCGGTGGATTGTCCGCCGTTGTACTGTGCACTTTATCTAACATGACAGCTTGCCATGATTCTGGTGCAATCTGTCTGCTATGTATAAATGTGTCACTTTCCCTAAAGTGTGATTGGTAACGGGCTTCGATTCCGAGTGACTCTGCCATCGCACCTACAATCAGAGCACAGCACAATTGTTCTTCCTCGGCCCGCGTTCGATTGGTTTTGTCGAAGATGATCTCGGTAAGGGACGTTTCATCGCGGGACTGGATTGCAAGAAAGCAACGATCATCACCGCGTCGCATTCTGTTTGTTGCCAGTGCAGCGGTGAATCCAATGCCGAAGACCGGCACTTCATCCTCAATTTGCCTCGCGCGCTGCCATGCTGTCATGGCAAGTGCCCTTGCTGTTGCGCTGCTGCAGGCCTGGTCTGGCGTACCACCGAGGTATTGACTCAATTCATCCTGGTGGTAGGGCACAGATGCTGACAGGACGGTATTGGATGCACCTGCCACATCCAGTAAGCAGGAAATTGCGCTTGCGCCACCGCCTGCAGTGGCAATGATGAACTTTCCATCCTTTTTGTGGATCTGTTCTATTAAACTGGCTGAAATAATATTGTCCAAGTATGCTTCCCAGAGGAGATATTTTAGCTGCCGTTCATTTCCTGTTACAAAGACTATTTATAGAAGACTAATAAAAAAAAGCCTATGAATAAAAGATCATGAAAATTAGACGACGAACAATAATAGCTTATCAAATCCTGGACTTTGTAAGATAATGTTAAATGAATATGCGGGATTAGCGGAAAACAGAAAAATGCGATCGATTTTATTGTTACCAGGTTTCTTACTTTTGGGTGTCGTGCCTGCCCTGGTTATGGCCGAGGCCGGTCCTGTGACCCTTACGCCTGAAGATTTGGAAAATTATCAGTTTGCGGATCAACCAAAGTCGGCGCCTGCGAAAGTGAAGGATCTGAATATTGGGCAAAAATTTATCCTGGATTCGCACCGACAAGGCACTATAGATCTGATGGTCAGGCGTCTTGGTATTGTTAGCTTAAAGCAGGATAAGTCTGACCTGGATAAGATTCAGAGGCTTGTTGATCGCAGCATAATTCGTCGTTCGGATGTCGAACAGTGGCAAGCTCTTGGCGTGGTCTTTGGGGATGTTCTTGCTGCCGAGCTAAATTTGCACTGGGTGAGTTATCAGGACGAGCGCGGACAGAGTAAGGCGCTTCAATGGAAGAAAACCAGGAATTTTGTTTTTCCGGTAACAATGCTCTCCAGACGAGTTCAATTTAAGCAAGAGATTGACGTATTTGACATTTTTGAGCAGATTGAATCAGATATCATCGACTTTGCCCGATATGAAGAACTTCATGGTCGTATCTAAGGCGCTTTTCAGTTACGGACAAGAACTGGTTAGATTGGCCGTAGTTTCTCTGTAATAATTTCTACTGAAACTTGGATGCAGAATCGGTAGAATATGCGCAGATTTTTTGAGCTCAGGTTTAGCAATGATTAAGAAGATGGTACTCAGAACGCTAAAGTTCTTTTTCGTAGATTCTACGGTGAACATACTGGGTGATCTGTTTGAGCAGCCCCTGTTAATGTGGGCGTTTATCGGATGGGGCTGGGTTTGTATCTTAGCCATGATGACCAGTGTATTTCAAACCTCCGTTCAGATGATGGCAGGATAGGGCCGTAGCTTCATCTTAAACAGGCGCTACTGCCGAGAGCGCCTGCCTTCGCCGCACAATCCTTGTCTTGGCGAAAAGTGTTTATGCGAGCTGCATCTAGGCGAGCAACTTTTCCAAATGCTCCATCACCTTGTCACCAAATTCCGTGGTAGATAGCTGTTGCACATTATCGCGGCCAGCACTTAAGTCTGCAGTGGTGTATCCATCTTCAAAGACTGTTTTCATTGCCGTCCACACGGCATCTGCTTCCTGTTTCATGCCAAAGCTCATTTCCAGCATCATGGCGACCGAGCCTATCATTGAGTATGGATTGGCAATATTTTTACCTGCAATGTCCGGGGCTGATCCGTGGGAAGGTTCGTAGTAGGCTTTTTCGGGGCCGATGCAAGCCGATGGCATAAGGCCAAGCGAGCCAAGTATTCCGCCCGCCTGATCGCTAAGAATATCGCCGAACATATTCTCCATCACCATCACATCAAACTGACCAGGGTTAAGGCACAGGGCGGTTGCAGCAGCATCGACAAGAAGATGAATGACCTCAATGTCCTGAAAATCTTTGTGAACTTCATCCAATATCTCGTTCCAGAAAACGCTCGACATAAGCACGTTGCTCTTGTGGATATTGTGCAGGCGCTGCTTCCTCTTTCTTGCCTGTTCAAATGCCACCGTCAGAATTTGCTTGATTTGTAGTTCATCGTATTCGAGAACTTCTTTCACATATCGAAGCCCATCATCGTTGGTTCCGCGCTCCTTGTGGCCGAAATAGAGCCCACCTACAAGTTCACGAATCAGCAAAATGTCGATTCCGTCCTTGATAATTTCTGCCTTCAGCGGCGAAAAATGAGCCATATTCTTACTGAGGAATATAGGTCGGAAATTGGCGAAAGTATTAAAGCGAGCACGAAGCGGCAGTATGGCGCCACGTTCCGCCTGTTCTTCTACCGGGATCTTTATTGATTCTTCATAACTAAGGCCGACCGGTCCCTTGAGAATTGCATCAGCGTCGTCGCAGATTTTCTTGGTTGCCTCAGGGAATGCCTTGCCATGCTCAAAATATGCACCAGCGCCAAATGGGGCATGAGTGAGTTCAAATGCTACGTCGCGATGGTTGGAGAGCACGTCGAATACACGAATGGCTTGCGCCATAATTTCGGGTCCGATCGCATCGCCTTCAAGGATGGCGATTTTGTAAGCATTAGTCATGGCGTTCCTACGCAGAGTTAAAGTTGAGCGAATAAAAGGAAGCGGATTCTAGCGGGTTTTAGGTGGCATATACAGCAATAACAAAAACAGCTAAAACAGAAAGTGTAGCCAACGATTCGACCTCATGATTGAGCTATAAATTATCAACTCAAAGAGTTTCGGGATAAGGCAAGATGGCCATTGTTAGAAATTTTACCCAAATAGTGCATTTTGGCTCTTACTCAAAAACAACAAACCAAATAGAGCAAGCGACATACCTAAAATACGCATTACCCATAAATATACTCTGCTATCCAACAGCTCACGAAAATTGGACGCCACCAATGCAACCGCCATTTTTGATAACTCCAGTGTGCCAATTGAGACTACAACAAAGACAATTGATTCTGCTTCTGTCCCAAGTGCAATGTAGGTTCCACCCACTGTAAACCAAAATAAATATGGGTTAGGACTGAGTAAGTTGACTTTAATGGCTGTCGCCAAGGATTTTGGAGCGCCCAATGATTTTGAAACATTGATTTCCTGAATTCTTAACATTTTTATAGCAAGCCAAAGCAAATACAGACCACCTATAAGACTCAACACGCCAATAAAAAGAGTAATGTCCTTGAATTGTGTCATCAACACAAGCGCGGTTACTATTATTGGACCATCAGTGATGATTGGTGCAAGACTTGCCTTGATACCACTTTTCAACCCGTGTTGAAGAGTCTGCTGAATTACGAAAATCCCCAATGGACCAGGCTTTGAACCTCCGGCTAACCCAAATACGAAAGCTGAAATTATGTATTCACTCATTTCTGTCTAGTTCTAACGCTTCAAGAACAGGCTGTATCGTGAGCGAAGGTCCTGCTCGGAAGGTTTGAATTTGAATGACTTGTTGAACGAAGCCGCTGCGCGGCAGGTTGAATTCATATTGATTCTCCAATAAAAACTTCGCTATGCACCATAGTCTAAGTGTTAGCTACAGAGGAGCAATCAAATGAAAAAAACACAACACTGCGCCACGATTCAGCAGGTTTTCTCGGTACACTGGATAATGTTGAGGCTGCGCGCAACATATCCATATTCGTTATGCGCTTAATATTCAAACTTCATCCACTTTCGGGGCGGTTTGCCTCGTTCCGAAGTTTTTTGGCGCTACTCCTGTCAGTTTTATTCGCCCTCTTTTCCTTCTTGCGTTCATTTTTCTCGGTTACTATCTTGATTGCCGCAAGTTTCGTTAGACTAGGATGTTTAGCGACTAACTCTTCGACTCTTTCATCAATCTTGGTCATGGTGAACCTCACAATTTGTAAGTTCGAATATTACAGGTATTTGTTTGTTATCGGAATGGAGAGACACATAAAGTCGTGTTTTCCGGTGGAGGCGTAGCGCCGGAACGAACAACAACGCCTTGCTAGGGGGGGGTGTACTTTTTTGTATCGAGAATTTCTTAAGATTGATCTGTCACTTAATTACAAACCCACCCAAACTGTTGCAGAGTCCGAGTCGTATTTATACATCGTGAAGCGATGTTGGTTATTTCCAAGCTTACTTGCGTTCACCGACTCGTTGCTCGATTGTTGTAAGGTTCGTGGCCGCGAATTAACAAATGTCGTGGATCGCGGGTTAAGGACATTGATTTTGAAATAAAGCATCTCCTGGTTGCCACGTCAGTAGGGTGGCAATATTGTTTCCCGGCAATAGGCACTTCGATTCAAAATCAAGTGTAGAGAGGCTGTGCCGTATTCAGACCCAGTCAGTTCAGCGGGGCGTAAGACCTGCTATTAAAGACCTGCCGTGTCACCAATCGATGACTTAATCAAAGAATCTGTGCCTGTCTATGCTGCGTAATTTGCGGCAGAGTAGTGCGCATTGATTGATGGGCTAATATGGATTAGTTCGCCAGGTAAAATCCAATTAGTAAATCAGAAACGGCTTACGTTCCTCCGCCCATTCCAGTTCATCCCTTTGGAGTTGGGCCTCAAATGATTCAAAATCCAGAGAGTCATCTTCGACCCAATGACGAAGCCCTGAGCCCCCATTTATTATGTCAATGGGCGATCTATTTTTTTCATATTCATAATCATGATGCCGCCATAAGTCTGCTTTCGGATAAAGCATTTTCAAGCCTTTCAGGATTCCAGCAATTAGTCGGTACGGTTTAAATTTTCCATGCTGATAATTCGCGTAGTCCGTATGAATCTGAATGCCCGTGCACATCTCACCAACATGCTTGTGGAAAGTAGGTTCAAAAAAACACAGGCGCAGATAAACACCTTCCAGCCACTCAGGGCATTGCTCCATCATTAGCTCGAGTATCTCCTGGGCAGGAAAGTCGGGTGCGCCGATAACTTCCAGAGGGATGGTAGTGCCTCGACCCTCGGACAGAACTGTTCCCTCCAATAAAACAGTGCCAGGAAAGCTACGGCACATGTTTAGACTTGCCGCGTTAGGGGAAGGGTTGATCCAGGGTCGAATATTGCTTGGCCAGCCATAACCAGGGCGTTCATTCGGGTCATAGTCTGTCATCTCTATTATCTCAAGCTCGGCTGGCTCCGCCGCTATTGAATTGAACCACAACGCCAGCTCTCCGGTTGTTAAGCCATGACGGGTTGGAAGTTCTGCACAACCCACAAAACTCTCTTGTCCGGCTTCGAGGCGAAGACCGTCGATCGGTCTTCCTGCGGGGTTTGGCCTGTCCAGCACCCACAACTTGCATTTATGGATGGCGCAAGCTTCCACAAAATATTTTAGCGTTGTGATAAAGGTATAAATTCGACAGCCCACATCCTGAAGGTCGAATAACACAATATCCAGATCTTCCAGCATTTCCTTTGTTGGGTAACGATGCTCACCATACAGGCTAACAATAGGTATCTGGTGCGTTTGATCAAGATAATCAGAAGATTCAATCATATTGTCCTGTTTGTCACCGCGCATACCGTGCTGTGGGCCAAACGCCCGGGTGATATGACAGTCAATGCCCATCAAGGCATCAAGGCTATGCTGGTTGCCCGAGCTAACTGACGCAGGATGAGCGATCAGTCCGACCTTGCTGCTGCGGAGCTCCTTGAGTCGTACAGGAGATGATAATAGCTGGTCGATTCCAAATTTAAATGTCATGGGAATTGTATGTCGTTAATGTTTGTTGAGAGTGAATTGAAGCCACTTGTCATTGGGGCTTGTCATTGGAGCTCGTCATGGCTGAGTCTTGCAGTTTATCAGTAGTGTGTGATTTTCAGGCGAATGAAAGTCGGGCCTGTCACCCATGTGAGCAAGGGCGTAATAATGGTGACAATTTTGTTGACAAATAACGGCCGATATTCCTAGGGTAAATTGAACGGCTCTCGAGGCAGTCCAACGAAGCCTGGCCTCGAGTGATGCCGCATGATCGTTTTTTTTAACGATAGTATTTAGTAGCAGAAGCTCATCACTCTCCTTCATATTTGTTCGCAGTCCTGTAAATGAAAAACAGTTCCAGCTGCCGCCCGGGTTAATATTTACTTCCAAATAGGCTTGACCACCGCTAGGCCGGATAAAAAATTCCAGGCACGTCGCCTCCCATAATCCATATTCTCGAGGAGCTATTCCTGCCGAGTCAGGCCAGTCGATGTCTGCCAGCGAACCGGAGAGTTGGTAAGTGATCGAAATTTCGTCATCAGTAAATCTTATGTTTCCATGAATAGAATCAAGAAAACTATTTTTCTGAAAGGGAAGGAGTTTAAAAGAATGTAACATCTGCCGTCGGTTTGCATCTCATGTATGCTAACAGTGTGCCGGAATTCAGATGGTATGTGAAACTTAAGGGAAGGTACAAATTAATGTCGGAATATGATTTTGATCTTTTTGTGATTGGTGTGGGTTCGGGTGGTGTCAGGGCTGCGAGGATGAGCGCCGCCTATGGTGCCAGAGTCGCCACGGCTGAAGACAAATATATGGGTGGTACCTGTGTAAACGTAGGCTGCGTTCCCAAGAAGCTATTTGTTTATGCATCGCACTTTGCCGAGGACTTTCACCACGCCAACGGCTTCGGTTGGGATGCAAGCCCACCGACTTTCGACTGGCAGGTACTGCTGGAAAACAAGAACACTGAAATTAAACGACTTAACGGTATTTACGAAGGAATGCTCAAAAATGCAGGCGTTACCCATTTTGATGGACGAGCGCGGATTGTTGATGCCCACCATATCTCGATAAATGAACAAACTATTTATACCGGTAAAATTCTGATTGCAACTGGCGGCTGGCCTGTCATGTTGGATCTGCCGGGTATTGAACATGCAGTCTCTTCGAACGAGGTTTTCTTCCTGGAGCAGTTACCGAAGCGGGCACTAGTCCTTGGCGGTGGTTATATCGCCGTGGAATTTGCGGGGATATTCAACGGCCTGGGCGTGGATAGCCATCTATCCTACCGTGGCCCGTTGTTTCTCCGCGGCTTTGATGGTGACGTCAGGGAAACGGTACGTGACGAGTTAAGCAAGAAGGGCATTAATCTGCACTTCAATAGTCAGCCTAAATCCATAGAAAAGCAAAGTGATGGTTCATTGCTGGTTGCCTTTGAAGATGGAACTACCCTGGAAACGGACCTGGTTCTGTGTGCGACCGGGCGTAAACCCGCGGTTGATGACATTGGCCTGGAGAACGTTAATGTGAATCAAAAAGCCAATGGCGCGATTATCGTGGATGATGAATTCCGCACATCTGAAGCCAATGTTTTTGCCCTTGGCGACGTCACCGATAAAATTCAACTGACACCAGTTGCCATTGCAGAAGCGATGGTATTTGCCGGGACCCAGTTTAACAATGATCCTAGAACCATGGACTATGATGGCATTGCCACTGCAGTGTTTTGTCAGCCAAATATTGGGACCCTGGGTTTAAGCGAAGAAGAGGCAAGAGAACAATACAAGGAAGTGGAAATATTTCGCTCAACCTTTCGGCCTTTGAAGCATACCTTGAGTGGCAGTACTGAAAAAAACATGATGAAGATCATCGTCGACAAAGTTACTGACAAGATACTTGGGGTGCATATGGTAGGTTCAGAGGCGGGCGAGATTGTGCAGGGTTTAGCCATCGCGTACAAAGCGGGGGCCACCAAGGCAATGTTTGATGCAACCATCGGCATTCATCCTACAACCGCAGAAGAGTTTGTCACCATGAGAGAAGTAGTATCCTGACTGGATGTTGGCAACGGTCAGCAAGCTGGCGGTGGCTCTTAGGCTCCCTTTAACTGCCGCCTGAAGTCAGCCGCCTTCTAAGGTCGGAGGCGGGGATTGAGTTTCGGGCATCGGATTATCCAGCAACTCCAGTTGCTGGATAATCTTCTGAACGTATTCAGGGTTGGGTTCGAGCGACTCCAGCGACTTGTAATAACTTGTTAGCCCATCATCAGTAGGTGGCAGTGAAACTTCTACGCCGCGGTGAAGAACCTTGAGTATATCGCCCTCAATGATCAGTGCTGCCATACCTCTGCCGTAATGTGTCGCAAGACCGACGTCGATGACAATAGTGCGTCCGTCAAATCTGGGGTTGATTACACCCTGGGTCGTTGAGTGACCCATGACAATTCGTTTTGCCTTGTAATAGTCGAGCATCTTGATCAGATCAGGAAGCTCTGTCTCTTCAGGAGCCTGCGCTAAACCGCGATACCATAGGGGGCCGTCCGCAGAGTCCACAATGCTGCCTTCCGGTAAAGGGGTTTTCGTAAGGTCCTGCCGGATCATTTTGTTTATGGTTTTAATAGGCAATAAAGGTAAGTGTGGGTTTATACCGCCATGCACGAACAGACTATCGTTAATTCTGATGACAGCATTATTTTTAGCGACCCACTTACCCAATTCGCCGCTGGGTTCCCAGATGGTCCGGTGTTCCACATAACCGGCCGGATAACGCAGCATCCAGGACTTTTTGAATGCCTCATCGAACACTGTATCTGTCTCGCCGCTGGCCAGATAAGTGATAAAACGCTGATAATAATCTGATTGTTTGTTTAGTGACTGTTTGTTGATCAAGGCCTGGTATTCACCCTGGTGAACATATCGGAGATCACCGTACACATTCATTGCCTCATGATTACCAATTAGAAGATGGACATAACCTCTCGCTCTACGGGCTGATTTTGCCAATTTTTGTAGATCGCGAATAATCTTGATAGAGTCCGGGCCTCTGTCGGGGATATCGCCGGTCTGGACCAGATGGGTCTTGCCGCCGCTCCATCTTCCTCGGTTGTCTATCAGGCCGGTCATCTTCAGGACAGCACGAAACTGTTCATAGTCGCCGTGCAAGTCGCCGATGGCGACTATACGACCTACCTTCTTCCAGCTGTCTTTGGCAAATACACCACTACTGGCCAATAAGATCAGAAGCGCTGTGATTACCTTGATAAGTTGTTGTCGATGTCTCACAGGTGGCTAAGGCCTGGTCTCTTGCTATTATGATTCGAGTTTATTTGATAAGGTCGCCTGCGGCTAGCGGTCGAAAACATTGATGTATGGCGCATTTTGCTGTGTTTACTCTTTATTATGGTTATAAGACCAAATTCAAGCAGAAAATCACCAAATTTTTTAAAATAAATAATGAATCAAAACACTATCTACCAAGAAGTGGACAGGAGAGACATATTTGAACGATGAGCTGTTATCGGGATTGACGATCGTATTAAATACCCTGGATTCGTTCCTTGGGTCAGCCCAGTACTTCCCCTTTCTCTTACTGGGTACGGGTATTTTCTTCACTATCTACCTGAAATTTCCACAAATCAGATTTTTCGCCCATGCCTGGCGGATAGTTCGCGGAAAATATGACAAACCTGGCGCAGATGGGGATGCCACTCATTTTCAGGCATTAACGACTGCGATTTCCGGTACGGTGGGTACCGGGAACATTGGTGGTGTGGGCCTTGCTATCTTCCTTGGTGGGCCAGCTGCCTTATTCTGGATGTGGATGACGGCATTTTTTGGCATGACCACCAAATTTGTTGAGGTCTCCCTCTCCCATAAATACAGGGTACATGATGAGGATGGCTTCATCGTCGGTGGTCCGATGTATGTGATGGAGCGGCGCCTGAATATGAAGTGGCTGGCTGTATTTTTTGCGGTTGCCACTGTTATTAGTAGTTTTGGTACTGGCAGCATGCCACAGAGCAATAATATAGCCGCGGCGGTAAACCACTCATTTGGTATACCCGAATGGATTACAGGGGCGACGCTTGCAGTTGTTCTTGGCTTGGTCATCGTTGGTGGAATCAAGCGAATCGTTCATGTGGCCGAAGCGATTGTGCCGACCATGGCGATAATCTACTTTGTCGGTGGCCTTGCGGTTATCTTTACCAACCTGGACCAGGTAGCTGCATCATTCCTGTCAGTGTTCAAAGATGCATTCACTGGCTCTGCTGCGACCGGTGGGTTTCTGGGGGCAAGTTTTGCTTATGCCTTTAACCGGGGCGTGAATCGAGGCCTGTTTTCCAATGAGGCGGGGCAGGGCAGTGCGCCGATTGCCCATGCAGCCGCGAAGGCAGATGAGCCGATATCAGAAGGCATGGTGTCAATCCTCGAGCCCTTTATCGATACGATTGTCATCTGTACATTAACCGGACTGGTGATCCTTTCCTCCGGCGTCTGGACAGAGAAACATCAGAATAAATTCCAGGATTTTGATATGGAGTTTCTGGGTGGCCAGTACTCCGAGACAGATCCCGCACAAAGAGCTGCCTTGTTTCAGCACCTGAGTTTCTCGCTGGATAATGACCCGGTTGAGCCCTTCAATGGCACGCTTGAGGTCATTGCTGGAACCGTCGTTGGTGGTGATTTTACACTCATTCATAATCGCTCAATCGCAGAAGACGTTCGTTACCTGGATGGGGAAACGCCATATACCGGACTGTTAACTATTGTTGATGGTAAATTGGATAACGACCTGATTGTCGAAGGGATGTCGCTTGTTCATTCCGTGGATTTGACGACGATTGCATTCACGCGCGGCGCCTTTGGAGATTTTGGCAAGTATATCGTCACCATTGGATTAGTGCTCTTTGCATTCTCCACGGCAGTAGCCTGGTCATACTATGGCGACCGGGCAATTACCTATCTCTTTGGCGTTAAAGGCATCATGCCTTATCGTGTTGCCTATGTGCTTGGATTCTTCGTTGCTGCAATTGCAGACACATCATTGGTTTGGTTGGTGGCGGCGATCACTATCGCGATGATGACGATTCCGAACCTGTTCGCTATCATTATGTTGCGTTCAGAGATGAAAGAATCTATCGCAGATTATTGGAAAGACTTTAAAAAAGAGCACCCAGATGGTTTCTAGAACAGCCTCCACAAGCGACGAGGGTATACCCGAGTTTCAGTTATTGCATGCCCGCCACATTGAAACTTTAAATCTGGATGTGCAGGAGTACAGGCACATTGTTACAGGTGCATCGCACTATCATCTGAAAGCAGAGAACGTCGAAAACGTCTTCATGGTGGCGGTACGTACGGTGCCCATGGATTCCACCGGTGTTGCCCATATTCTGGAGCACTTGGCGCTATGCGGCAGCGAACGATTTCCGGTACGGGATCCGTTCTTTCTGATGATCAGGCGTTCACTGAATACCTTTATGAATGCATTTACGACCAGTGATTATACCGCCTATCCCTTTGCCAGCCTGAACCGAAAAGATTTTTTCAACTTGATGGATATCTATCTCGACGCGGTTTTCTTTTCCCGTCTGGATAAATTGGATTTTGCGCAAGAAGGTCACCGTCTGGAGTTTGAAGATCCCAAAGATTCCAGTACTGCTCTCGTCTATAAAGGTGTGGTCTACAATGAGATGAAAGGTGATAGCAGCTCACCGGTCTCGGTACTTTATACAGAGTTGCAGAAGCACCTCTTCCCGAGCTCTACCTACCACTATAGTAGTGGCGGCGATCCCAAACACATTCCCGAACTTGAATACGATCGGTTGCTTGATTTTTATCAGTCACACTATCATCCCGGAAATGCGGTCTTTATGACCTTCGGTGATATTCCCGTCGCAGAGCTACAGCAGACTATTCAGGACAAGGCGCTGCACCGATTTGATTCGGGTTGCGCTGCAATTCGTGTCAATCCGGAGCAACGTATCAGCGAAACGCTTCGCGTGAGTGCTCCCTATGCACTCGATCAGGATGAAAGTACGGGCAAAACCCACATCGTGCTGTCCTGGCTTTTAGGTGAAAATACGGATTTCGAGATGCTGCTCAAGTGCAATATTTTATCTGACGTATTGCTGGATACCAGCGCATCACCTCTGCGCAAAGCCCTCGAAGAATTTGAATTTTCAGCAGCTGCTTCACCACTGTGTGGCCTCGAAGAGACCAACCACGAAATGAGCTTTATGTGCGGCGTCGAAGGTAGTGACCCGGAACATGCTGATGCTGTGGAAGCATTAATACTCGATGTGTTACAGACAATTGCAGATGATGGCGTTGAAATATCTCGATTGGAAGCTGTCTTTCACCAATTGGAACTATCGCAACGAGAGGTTGGAGGCGACGGTATGCCTTATGGGCTGCAGTTGATCTTCTCGTGTATGTCAGCCGCTATCCACCGAGGTAACCCAATAGATCTCCTGGATCTGGATCCGGTAATCGAGAAGTTAAGATCTGAAATTAGCGATCCTAATTTTATTAAGGATCTGGCCAAAGAGCTCCTGCTTGCTAATAAACATCGTGTCCGATTGGTGATGTATCCGGATTCCGAACTCAGTCAACGCGAGACGCAGGCAGAGATAACGAAGCTCGAACAAATTAAGTCGGCGATGTCCGAAGATGAAAAAAACGATCTCATCGATCAGGCTATTGCGCTCGAGGAACGGCAACAGCAAGAGGAGGACTTAAGCGTCCTGCCAAAGGTCGGGCTTGCAGATGTCCCGGAATCGATGGAGGCTCCACAGTCGGAATGCCTGTCTGACCCGCAGTGCGGCAAGCAGACGACAATTTTCAGAACGCCAACTAACGGTATCGTCTACCAACAGATTGTGACAAGCATACCGCGCTTAAGCCCCGAACTCCTGAGACTGTTGCCTCTTTATTCAAGAATTGTAACGGAAATTGGCTCCAGTGGCCGAGGCTACCTTGAAACACAGATGCTGCAGCATGAGCAGACAGGTGGACTTTCAGCTTTTTCGTCCATCAGGGCGAAGCAAGAGGACACTGAAACATTTGGTGCTTTCTTTACGCTGGGTAGTCGAACGCTGAAGTCCAAGAGTGCCCAGATGATGGATTTACTGCTCGAGACTGCAGAAAGCGCAAGATTTGATGAACATGATCGAGTCCGGGATCTGGTCAGGCAGACCCGGATTCGCAGAGAGGCCAATATTGCAGGCAATGGACATACCTATGCAATGACCGCAGCGAGCAGTTGCTTGCGGCCAGTTCCGTGGATCAACCACGAACTTACGGGCCTGGCTGCGGTTGCGCATCTGAAACAACTGGATGACTCCCTTGACGATCCAGGTGGTCTGGAAGCCTTTTGCTCACAGCTGGAAGTGATAAGAGATACCTTGTTCCAGTCTTCGCGCCAGTTTCTTCTGGTTAGCGAGGAACATGACATGGACACTATGGTCGAGGCGCTTGATTCGGTGTGGGCGAGAAAATCATCTAAGGTAAGGGGCGATTCATTGTCTGTGAATTTTTCGCCTCATGCAGCTGATCAGGCTTTCCTCACCAGTACGCCGGTTAATTATTGTGCGAAGGTGTACGCCACTGTTCCTGAAACCCATGATGATTCTGCTGCATTAAGTGTTCTTGCTTCGGTATTAAGGAATGGCTATCTTCATCAGGTGATCAGGGAGCAGGGCGGCGCCTATGGCGGCGGCGCATCACATGATAGCAGTAATGGGTTGTTTCGGTTCTATTCATACAGGGATCCGCTTCTACAAGAAACCTTCGCAGCTTTTGATCAATCTATTGATTGGATGTTAACGAGCCAGGTTGGTTTTGATCTTGTAGAAGAAGCAATTTTGGGAATAGTAAGTTCCATCGACGCCCCTGGCTCTCCTGCTGGTGAAGCAAGGCAGGCCTTTCATAGTGCCTTACATGGGCGTGGTGCCATCGAGAAGAGAGAGCTTCGTCGCAGGATACTCGATGTAAACGAGCAGGATATACGGCGGGTCGCTGAAATTTATCTCCAGGGTAGTAGCCGCAGAGCACTTGTGACAAGTGAAGCCAGGCGCACTGATATTGATGATCAATTTTCAGTGACCACCGTATAGGGAAGCGTAATGGACGCCAGCGAAGAATTGGAACTTTACTACTGGCCGACACCTAATGGCTTCAAAGTCACCATCATGCTTGAAGAGTTGGCAGTGCCTTATAAGGTCATGCCCATTGACATAACCGCGGGGGATCAACATTCGGATGAATTTTCCCTGATCTCGCCGAATAACAAGATACCGGCGATCAGAGACCCACATCCCGGGGATGGGCGGGATTCAGCGACGCTCTTCGAGTCTGGTGCTATTCTCCTGTACCTGGCTGAGAAATATGGAGAATTTATACCGGAAGATGCGCAGGCCAGATCGCAATGCATGCAATGGCTGTTTTGGCAGGTGGGGGGTCTTGGCCCAATGGCTGGCCAGGCGCACCACTTTCGACTCTATGCCAGCGAAAAAATCGAATATGCCATTGATCGCTACACAGCAGAATGTAAGAGGCTCTACACGGTGCTCGATAAAGCGCTGGCCGGAAGAGAATACCTCACGGGTCAATACAGTATCGCTGATATTGCTTGCCTGCCATGGATCTTCAGACATGAGCGGCAGGATCAAAAACTTGAAGACTTTCCCAATCTGAAGGACTGGTACGATCGGTTGATGGCAAGAAACGCGGTAAAAGCCGGACTGGAAGTTGCTGCCCAACTACGTGATGACGCAGCATTCACCGGAGCAATGGGAAGAGAAGCCCTATTTCACAAGTGAGCGATATGAAGAGGCCAGGTACCATTAGTCCAATTCATAAGGCATTAATGACTTGCAAATTGATGGGTTTTTAACCCTTTCCGGGGATGTCTTCGTTAACTGTTATGAACTGCGGTAATGCCAGCCCTATTAAACCGTAAACAATCAGCGAACATTCCATGAAGAAACGGTGGCCGATTGGATAAAAGCAAATGTAAATCAATCGATATTGGCGTGTCTGGATGCTTGACAAACACTTGCTGCTTCTACATTCTGTCCGCCTTGATCAGTTTGACCGAATTACCTCTTATTGAGGATTGAAAGTCGATGGAATCAAATGATAAGAGCAACAATCCCTAATAGGTATCAGCATGAAAGAACATCAGGTTAGGCCGGGCATTTTAGCATTGGCATTATGCATCGTGTCTATCATCAGCACAGGTCAGTTAAACGCCCAGTCTCTGGACGACGTTTTTGGTGTCAGGGCATCTACAACCAACGATGGTCGTACATCTCAAGTTAAGATTGATGAGATTACCGACGATACGCGTAGTTTGTTGTCGCAGTACAAACAGGTGATGAAAACCGTAGATGGACTTAAAGTTTACAACCAGCAGCAACGAAGATTGATCAAGAATCAGGAAGATGAACTTTCTGAACTTGCAGGATCGATCGACAAGGTCACTGAAGTGGAAAGACAGATTGGACCACTCATTGAGCGAATGATTATGAATCTTGAGACCTTTGTCAGTTTGGACGTTCCATTCCTGATGAAAGAGAGAAACAAACGGATAGATTTTTTGAAAGAGACTCTGGATCGGGCGGATGTGAGTGTTGCTGAGAAGTTCAGCCAGGTCATGCAGGCCTATCAGGTTGAAAATTCATATGGTTCGACAATTGAAGCTTATACTGACGTCATTGAGCTGGACGGAAAGACTCGCTCAGTTGATATGTTGAAGTGGGGCCGAGTGTCTCTCGTCTTTCAAACACTGGATGGTGAAACGACAGGTGTTTGGGATAATGAGAAACGCGATTGGGTCATATTGGGCGATGAATTCCGTCTTGGTGTCCGGGATGGGGTAAGAATAGCCCGCAAAACCCAAACGGCGGACTTGGTCCTCCTCCCCATTGCAGCTGCAGGAGAATAATTCATGAGAAAAATGATAATTTGTTTGATAGCGACGACCTTAATGATCTCCATGCCAGCCCGGTCAGCGGAAGAGGTGACCGCCAAGTCGCTGACAGAACTGTTACAGATGGTGAAAGATGGCAAAGTTGTTAATTCCCGAGTTAACTCACAACGTGAAAAGGAATTTGTCGCTGACAAGTCCAGGCAAAAACAGGCGCTTCGCGATGGCGAGCGTCAGCAGCGTGAAGAAGAAGCAACCAGTGAACGACTGGAAAATAAATTTGAGGAAAATGAACAGAACATCGCTGCACAGCAGGAAATTCTTGCCAAGCGATTGGGTTCACTCCGTGAACTGTTTGGTGTTCTTCAGCAAGTAGCAGGGGATACCCGTGGTGTCTTCGAAGGATCTCTGATCAGTGCGGAATACCCGAATCGGGGTGACTGGCTTGGCGAATTTGCCGCCTCTATGGGTAAGAGCTCCAAGCTTGCAACGATTGAGGAAATTGAGCGTCTTTGGTATGAACTTCAGCGAGAGATGACTGAATCTGCCAAGGTCACTAAATTTCGCGCCAAGGTGATCAAACTTGACGGTGAAGAAGTCGAACAGGATGTCATCAGGATTGGTACTTATAATCTGATCAGTGGCGGTGAATACGTTGCTTATGATATCGATAATCAGATCATCAAGGAACTGCCCAAGCAGCCTGCATCTCGTTTTGTAGGGTCTGCTGAAGACTTACAGGATTCTACTAGTGGTTATACTCCTTTTGGTCTTGACCCGACTCGCGGACAATTACTGGCTCTGCAAATTCAGGTACCAACACTGGAAGAGCGTGTCCATCAAGGTGGAACGCCGGGTTACGTGATTGTTGCCCTCGGTATTGTTGCTCTATTGTTGTCTGGTGAGCGAATCATCACCTTGACTAGTACTGGCACCAAGGTAAATTTGCAGGCCAAGAATGTTGGATCGCCTAATTCAAACAATCCTCTGGGGCGCGTCCTTGAGATCTATCATCAAAACAAGGATGTTGATGCTGAAACATTGATGCTGAAACTGGACGAAGCGATACTGAAGGAACAGCCGGCTATTAATGCCAGGATTGCCTTTATCAAGATCATATCGATGGTTGCACCTCTGCTAGGGCTGCTGGGAACGGTAATCGGAATGATCATGACCTTCCAGGCGATTACCTTGTTTGGTACCGGTGACCCCAAGACGATGGCTGGTGGTATTTCACAAGCCCTGGTTACAACCGTACTTGGTTTGACAGTTGCGATCCCAACGGTATTGTTGCACTCCATTGTGCATTCACGAGCTAACTCCATTATGCATATTCTGATGGAACGAAGTGCGGGTCTGATCGCCGATCATGCAGAGAGTCTTGGTAAGAAAGGTAACTAAGTCATGGACGCGATATTTATTGCCATAAGGACTTTCTTTGAGGCGGGCGGCGATGTGTTATTTCTCATCGCCGGCGCTACCTTCTTCATGTGGGCTCTGATTTTTGAGAGATGGTACTTCTATATAACCGACCATAAAGGCGACGTAGCGCAAGCTTTGTCTTACTGGAATGGTAGATCTGAGAGAACTTCATGGAATGCTCATCGTATTCGTGAACGCTTAATTTCTGAGGTTAATAGTCGGCTTATGCTAAATCTTGGTTTTATTAAGACACTAATTTCCCTGCTTCCATTGTTAGGCCTTTTAGGGACAGTGACTGGAATGGTTACCGTTTTTGAAGCCATGACATATTCGGGTGGTAATGCACGATCTATGGCCGCCGGTGTGTCGATGGCAACGATTCCTACCATGTCTGGCATGGTAGCCACCTTATCCGGGGTGCTGGCGAATACCTTTATTGTGTCTAAGTTTTCCTCTGAGTGCAGCTATATGGAAGATACGTTGACGATGGATCACTGATACAGTGCATGGCACAGTAGAGACTATAATATTAAGAACCATCAGTGATAAGTGCCCCCTGTAACAGGTGCCTTAGCCAAGAAAGTTGGGATAAGAAAAAATGAGAAAATTAAAGAAAGAAGAAGATGAGAAGGTTGCGGATTTAACGCCGATGCTTGATGTAGTGTTCATCATGTTGATCTTCTTTATTGTCACAGCGACTTTCATCAAGGAATCGGGCATAGAAGTTAATCGCCCGGATACCGAAACGTCGGAGATCAAGAAAACAGTCTCCTTGCTGGTTGCGGTAAGTGCTGACAGCAGTATATGGATTGATAAGAAAAAAGTGGATATTCGTAATGTGCGTCCTGTCATGGAACGGCTACATTCAGAGAATCCAAAGGGCGGCCTGGTCATTCAGGCTGATGCCGATTCGCAGGTCGAGAAGGTGCTCGCCATTATGGATTCTGCCAGAAGTATTGGCATAACCCAGGTAGCCATTGCTGGCGAACAAAAATAAAGGAGGACATATGGTCATTCGATTAAGCCTTTCCACTATTGTTGGCGTATTTGTCACTCTTGCTCTTTTTTACCTCATGCAAGCGTTGATTCAAGGCGCAGACAGCGCAATTACAGACGAAAATTCTGGTACCTTGGTTGATTTTGTACGGGTCAAAAAGGATCAGAATCTCGAAACAAAGAAACGTAAACCCAAAAAGCCACCACCACCCGATGAACCACCACCTGATGTACCACCAACAAAATTTAATGTGTCGGTGGATAAATCAGGATTTTCAATGTCTAACCTCGATACCGGCGTTAACATCGATGTTGGCGGAGGCGGCTTCGGAATCAGCGATGGGGATTATCTCCCTATCGTGAAAGTACAGCCGCAGTATCCCCGACGTGCGCTGTCACGTGGTATGTCAGGTTGGGTAATTGTTGAATTTACAGTAACGGCAAAAGGTACCGTCGCTAATGTGTTCGTTGTTGAAAATTGTGGCTGGATAAAGAACGTCCGCAAAGAAGGCGACTGTGTTGATAATCCAAATGGCGTATTTGATAAAGCGGCAACAAAAGCTGCGCTTAAATTCAAATACAAGCCGAAGGTAATTGATGGTGACCCGGTAGAGACTGCCGGTGTTCAGAATAAGATTACATTTGAATTAATCAACGACTAGGAGGAATCTATGAGAAAGCTAATAGCCTTTGCCTGTGTACTCTGGGCCATGCCTTTAATCGTTAATAATCTGACTGATTCGATATATCTTGGCGGCGAAGTACAAGCTGCAGATGAAAAGAAAAAGAAGAAAACGCGTAAGGTTCCGGCCATGCGGGAGCAGACATATAAGAGACTTGCCGAAGCCCAGCTTATGATCGATCCGGATTCTGCGCCTCGGGAAGAAGGTGAACCGGCTCCGGAGCCCAAGGGTACCCCTCAAGATGCTGTGGTTCTGCTGCTCAAGTTAAATGAACGTAGAGGACTTAACAGCTATGAGCACGCCCAGGTCTGGAACACGCTGGCCTTTGCTTACTACACGCTTGAAGATACACCCAATACAATCAAGGCATATGAGATGGTGCTGGCACAGGGAACAATAACGGAAGCCCTGGAGCAGTCTGTTGTGCGGGCCCTGTTTCAGCTTTTCTATTCTCAGGAAAACTTTGCCAAGTCCATTAGGTACATCGAGCGGTGGGAGGCCATACGTGATACGCCAGACGCAGGTGTTACCTTTATTAAGTCAACTGCCTACTACCATATGGATGATTTCGACAATGCTCTGAAATTCGCACTTCGCGTTGAAGAAATTGCATTGGAACAGCAAAGAACGATTAAGGAAAGATGGTGGTATTTGCAAGTTGTTCTGTACAACGAGCTAACAGACTATGAAAAGGTCGTTTCTGTCCTTGAGAAGTTGATTATCAATTATCCCAAGAAGCAATACTGGATGCACCTGGCCGGTATGTACGGTGAAATGAACGAGGAAGGTAAAGCTCTCTCTGCTTACTACGCCGCATATACTCAGGATATGTTCACCAAGGAGACAGAAATTGTGATGCTATCACAACGTCTGCTCAATGCTGAGGTCCCATTTGAAGCTGCCTCCGTACTTGAGAAGGGTTTTAAGGAAGGCATCATTGAAGAGAATGAGAAGAACCTCAAATTGCTGGCAACTGCATACACAATGTCCCAGGACATGAGCAAGGCGATTGACGCCTGGCGTGATGCAACCAAATTCACCGATGAGGGTGATCTGCACTATCGATTAGCTCAGGCGCTGGCGAATGAGGATCGGCATAAGGAAGCGGTAAAATCTTATGAAGATGCAATTGACGTCGGCGACCTGAAAGACGCAGGTGATGTCAATTTTTGGTACGGCATTTCACTGATGCAGCTTGAAAATTGGGACAAGGCCACTTCAGCGTTCCGAGCCGCATCAAAGCGTGATAAGAAAATGAAGAAACAAGCTGGGCAATACATCCGTTATATCAAGGGTGAGAAGCGCCGGCAGGAAGAACTCAGAAAGATGCTGGAAAGCTAGTTACTCTTTAAGGTTAAAGAGGGGCCAGGTACATGTGTACCTGGCCCTTTTTTGTGGGGCCTGGTTTAATCTCGTTTTATGGGTCGATTTCTTATCGTCTTTGCAAACTTTTTCCGTTCCTTTTTACCCTCTGTTCGTGCGGCGAGGTCCCGCTTCTCCTGGAGGTGTGTTAACTCTTTTTGGAACTTCTGAAAACTTTCCAGTCGAGATGTTTCCAGGCTGCCGTCAGCGATTGCGGATTGAACGGCACATCCAGGTTCGGAAAGGTGGGCACAGTCATTGAAGCGGCACAGCAGTGAGAAGTCTTCGACATCGGAGAAGCTTCTCGCAAGAGATGCTTCGTCCATCCAGATTTGGATTTCTCTCATACCCGGTGTGTCTATTATCAAACCTCCGGAGTCCATTTTGCACATCTCGCGAAAGGTCGTGGTATGTCGCCCCTTACCATCGATTTCACGGGTTTGTGCTGTTAGAAATCGCTCGTAGCCGAGCAGGCTGTTGATGATTGTAGATTTACCCACACCTGATGAACCAAGAAACGCAACTGTTTGACTACTGGTAATATAGGGTTTGAGTTGATTAAGTCCCTCACCGGAATGTGCGCTGACAGCAAATATTGGGACGCCCACCGCAACAGAGTGAAGGGATTCGAGCTTTTCCTCAAGATCAGGACAAAGGTCTGCTTTGTTTAATACAAGGACCGGATTTGCACCACTGCTCCAGCCTAGAACCAGGTATCGTTCGATCCGGTTGACATTAAAGTTGCCATCGAGACCGCTGACGATAAAAACGGTGTCAATATTGGCAGCCACCACCTGTTCATCGTAACGATCGCCTGCTTCTTTTCGTGAAAATTTGCTGAACCTTTTGAGGTTTCGCTCTATGACTACCGAACTTGGATCGTTTTGATCCGCAGGGGAGGTTAGTACCCAATCGCCAACGGTAGGCAGCTCTGCCTTTGAAGTCGCCTCGGTATGTAACCTTCCGGGCAGAGACCCCATCAGATCACCATGTGCTGATAACAAATGGAAGCGGTTAATATCCTGCCGGGATACACGGGCCGGCATCAAATCACTTTCCTGTTCGGTGATTTGTTGCTGAAAGAAATCTTTCCAACCCAGCTCCTTCAAACCAAAGTCATCAACTTCTTTATTCATAAGATTCTGTCACATACATGCGTGTGCTCCGAAATGATCCGGGAATTATCCCAAATTACTTGTGATAATTGAGCACTTCTGAGGTTTCGAAAGTAGTCGGCGTGATGCCGATTTATGACCTGTACTAGAATGCAGAAGTCGTGTTTGCAGAAGTAGAGGGCGCAGAAGTGCAGTGAAAGGGCTTGTGGACAATCATAATTTGCTTCTGCTTTTTTGTGGGTTGTTCTGTGGGATTTAGAGGGCACCTTATAAGTTCCTACTGTGACTGACAAGGAGAATGCGCGATAAATTCCTTAATAGCGGGCTTAATAAAACGACGGCGGTCAGGATCAGCAAGACGGCTGTTGTAGGCCTCTCCCATAGAAAACTCAACTCCCCATCATTAAGGGTGACTGCGCGTCTTAGATTGTCTTCCAGCATGCCCCCGAGAATGAAACCCAGTAGTAGGGGTGCCATTGGGAACTCAAGTAAGCGCAGTAATATGGCAGCTGCCGCGATGAATACCATCATCTGCAGATCAAATGAATTAAACGAGACAAGATAAACACCCATCAGGGAAAAGAACATGATGGTAGGAACAAGGAATTGTCTGGCGATGGTGAGTAGCTTCGCGATGTAAGGTATTAGCGGCAGATTCAGAACGAGTAAAATCACGTTTCCAAAATACATGGAAACGATGACCGCCCAGAATATCTCCGGCTCATCAACAAACAAACGAGGTCCAGGTTGTACCCCGTAGGCGATGAACGCCCCCAACAGCAACAGCCGTCGTTCCTGAGCCCGGAATGCCCAGGGTCAGCAAGGGGTGTACGAAGGAGCCCGTACAGGCGGCGTTGTTGGCTGTTTCTGGAGCAGCCAGACCCTTTACTGCCTTTGCCGAACTGTTCCTTCTCGCTAGGCTTTGCCAGGCTTCTTTCGGCGCCGTAGGCAAGGAATGAAGCAATGGTGGCGCCAGCACTTGGCAAAACGCCGATGAGGAAACCAAGCACTGAAGAGCGGGCAATGACAGGGGCAATAGATTTCACTTCTTCCTTAGTGAGTTTCATACTCTTAACCTGAATGGTGATGGTCTCGGATTTCTGATTCCTTTTGAGTACCATCATCACAGCTTCAGACACGGCAAATGTTGCCATCGCCAAGAGCAGAAAATTTATGCCGCTTGATGGTTCAAAGCCATAGGTGATCGGGATCATCAGAGCAATCGCTGAGATTGACCCGAGTCCGGGCAACATACCAATTAGAGTACCAGCGGCGCACCCGGCAAATACCAACACCAGGTTTTCAAATGAACTTTGATTCTTTGCTGACCAACTTGAAATCGGTAATCTGATGCGTGACCTGGGATTTTTAAGAGATTAAAGTACATTCTATATACACATTGTAACTAATTGTTAAATAACACTTATATATAAATTATCTGTGAACAATTCAACCATAGGTGGACAGGCATTCCTGGTTCTATTTTCTGCGTATGCTTACTTCGCAACGGATAATACGCTTAGAAAGAAACAGATCAGAAGCCGGTAAGGTGTTCCTGTAGTACTAATTCCTTGTGAAGTACGAATGCCTTGCGTCATTTTACCTCTTCCCAGGCCCAGTCGAGCCAGGGAGTCAGTGCTTCAAGGTCGGATGATTCAACGGTTGCACCGCCCCAAAGTCTGAGACCGGGAGGTGCATCACGGTACCCTCCAATATCAAGAGCAACTCCTTCCTCCTCAAGTAAGGTGACAAATTTCTTTATCACGGCTCGCTGCTCATCTTCACTTGATTTAGTAAATGCAGGATCAGTTATCTTCAGGCACATTGAAGTACTTGAAATAGAACCAGTCTCTTCCGCTAGAAATTCAATCCAACTGGATGTTTTGACCCAGGTTTTAATCACCTTGAGGTTATCTCCACTTCGCGTGATTAAGGCCTGGATGCCGCCAATTCCTTCGGCCCAGGAAAGGGCATCCAACTGATCTTCAACGGCCAGCAAAGAGGGCGTATTGATGGTAGAGCCCTCGAAGATGCCTCGATCAAGTTTGCCACTTTTAGCCAGGCGGAATATCTTCGGTAAGGGCCAGGAGGGGGTATAGGATTCCAGCCTTGCAACGGCTGCAGGAGACAAAGCCAGCATTCCGTGCCCACCTTCGCCGCCCAGCACTTTCTGCCAGGACCAGGTAATAACGTCTAATTTGGGCCAGTCGATGTCCATCGCAAATACCGCGGAGGTCGCATCACAAAATGTGAGTCCATCGCGGTTTTCGGAAATCCAGTCGGCGTTCTTTACTCTTACGCCTGAAGTGGTTCCATTCCATGTGAAGATGACATCCCTGGATTTGCTGTCAACTTCCTCAAGATTTGGAAGCTGTCCATAGGCTGCGGAAAATTCCCTGACGTCATCAAGTTTCAGCTGTTTCTTAATGTCTGTTAACCACCCCTGACCAAAGCTTTCCCAGGACAATACATCTACGCCGCGCTGGCCCAGCATGGTCCACATCGCCATTTCGAACGCTCCCGTATCTGATGCCGGGACAATGCCCAGAAGATAGTCATCCGGGATGCCGAGTATTTTCTTACTGTCGACAATAAGTTTTTGCAGCCGCGCCTTAGGATTCTTCGCGCGATGGGATCGACCGAGGCTTTCTGTATTCAGATTTGAGAGTGACCATCCTGGACGCTTGGACGTTGGTCCTGATGAGAAGCGGGGATTATCCGGTCTTGTTTGGGGTTTCTGCATATCACTAATTCTTATGGTTGCTTATTTAAAAAAGAGAGCAATTTGCGGATTCTTGAACAATTTGTCAAGTTTCGTGTATATATACGTCATGTCCCGCGCCAAGATGCTGGATCAAGGTCGTCGTCGCTAATGGAGCACCTGAAGACTTATCCTAATTTCTGAAACTGAATCATACTATTAGTTTGTTCCTGTCCGGAAATAACATGATTCGATAGACATTCCATCGTTAGCACTGAGCCTTAAGTCCCCATGAATATATCTCGAGAATATCAAATAGCCGCGATGATGGCTGTTTCCGCAATGTTTACGCTAAGCGGCTATGAGTTTATTCGTTCTGCAGCGACAGTTCTGTTCAAGACGGCCTATGGTGCGGAAAACCTGCCGCTGCTGATGGCGGCTATGCCGATAGTGGTATTCGCCGGTGTCGCGCTCTATGGATGGATTCTCAGCCAGCTTGGCCCGAGGAGGACGCTGCTGGTTACCTCTCTGGGGTCGGCGCTTATTATCTTCTGTTGTTATCTATTGGTGTTAACCGGCAGCAAGGTCATTACGCCAATTTTGTATCTGGTCAAGGAGTTGTACATCGTTTTGCTGATCGAACAATACTGGAGTTATATCAATTCTTCTGTAAAGCCCGAGACAGCGAAAAAGGTCAATGGTCCGATTACCGGTATCGCTGGCCTCGGCGGAGCAGTTGGCGGCTCATTAGTGGCAGTCTACGCGGAATCCCTGGGAACGGAGACAATGATACTCCTGGCAGCGATAGCGCTTATTCCAGCGGCGCTCATGTCCAATCTCACCTATGTATTACACGGTGAGCCACCAAGGCCGGAACCAGTAGCAGGTGAGAAAACCCATTACATGGGTTGGCAATTGTTCAAGGCCAATCCCACCCTGTTGAGTTTGATCGCAATCGTTCTGTCCGCGCAAGTGGTAGCTGCCGTTTTGGACTTCAAATTCCAGGGCCTGTTATCAATTGAATTTGAAGGATCTCCCGACCAGGAAACCGCATTTCAGGGGAAGTTTTGGGGTACGCTTAATACCTCAGTTCTGGCTCTGCAATTTGTCATTGCCCCCTTACTCTTGTCTTATGTTTCCATTCGCCTGGTGCATCTTATGTTGCCGCTAATACATATGGTAGCGATTGCCATGGCGATTATAGAGCCCAATATATTCACCGTCGGATTGGCCTTTTTTCTATTCAAGGCTTTCGACTACTCTATCTTTCGCGCCGCCAAAGAGATGTTGTATGTCCCCCTGGGTTTTGATGAACGCTATCGTGCCAAAGAAGTGATTGATGTGTTCGGCTATCGTAGCGGCAAGGGGTTTTCGTCTGTCGCTATCGTAGTTTTGCAGAAGGCAGGCGTGCTGATGTCTAACTATTACCTCGCAATTGCGTTTGCGATGACGGCGATTTGGTTCGCCCTTATTTTCCCCCTGACCAAACCTTCAGAAGCTGATTCGGAAATAGATTCAGAATCAAAAGATTCTGGTTAGTTCCTGTTCGGAAATAGCATTTTTTCAGCTGGAATTGCAGCATGTGATTTTAGTTAGGTCTCTAAATCAATCACTTACATAGGAAGTAACACCGGAAGTATTAGAATCCGGGCCAGAACTATTTAGCCTTATCCGGTTTTAAAGACAACCATGACCGAACATGCGGACTTTACAAGTATCTAAGTTCAAGCCTAATTTGTAAGCTGCAAACCTATTACAGATATCGTTCGACCGGCGGCTATCTCGTTAATAATCATAGCCAGTCGGTGACCGGCGAGAAGTAGCTGCTGGATAACCACAGGTTTGTTGGTGTCAAAATAAGCATCGCCGAGCTCGTCATTATTGACAATCAATTTGCCGTTTGGCCGCTTGTAAGCATTTTCTCTTGCCAAATGAAGTGAGTCCCCCATCCACCGCATTACATCTAAATTGCCTGGCGATGCCTTCTGGGCCAGCATGAATGTCAAACTCTCAGGGTAAGTGAGATTAATTTTCGCCATTATTTCTCTGTCCCAGACGGAATGAAGGTTGGTGTTTTTACCGAACCAACGTACTTTGATTTTATTGCCTCCCCAGTCGTACTTATTACTCACATGTAAGGGCTGATGAAGATCACCGATATAGTGGCCAAGGTATCGCAGAGCAGCCGCTTGCCGTCCTCTTTCACGTTCGCCTCCGGGTTCACCAACGAGGTAGGAAATGCTGCGTTGTATGCCAACCGGAAGGCAACTCAGATGTGGGCAGTCTCGCGAAAGATCTATGGTGGAGGATGCCCGTGGAACATTTAGAAAGTGGTGCTCGTATGTGTCCTTTCTTGAAGAATATTTCACTTTGTCTGGCCAGAGACAAGATTCCGGAAACGACATGACTCCGCCTTTTAGTGACTCTCCCTGTCTGACGACTCTGTTGAGAAATGATTTCCCCCTCGCAGACAAATTGTTTTCTGCAATGCTACAAACCAATTGATGACCGTCGCCGCCCCATGCTTTTGCCTCAAGATGTATAGAGCTTGTAATCAGGAAAACGGTGAGCAGGACAAAGTGGTCTTTGACATGCATCATAAAATTGTAGAGTTGGTTCATGCAGTTTTCGGTGTAGTGTTAAAAAATTTAAATGAGCCTTTGCCTTCTCTCTTTACGCTGTACATGGCGTCGTCGGCATTTTCAACCAGGTCCTTAAGCGTTGTTCCATCCTGAGGGCATAGGCTAATGCCAATACTTGCCGTGATGTTGATTGTTATCTTGTCAGTTTCTCTCAGGCTTAGTGTGATTGGCTGCGCAATTTCCGCAAGCATTCGATTGGCTGCGATTTGAACATTATGTTTGTCGGTTATATTTTCCGAGAGCACTACAAATTCATCGCCACCAAAGCGCGCTACCGTGTCTTCGGTTCTAACATGCTTCCTGAGCCGATTGGCAATGGTGATTAATACCTGGTCGCCGATGATGTGACCGTAGTTGTCATTTACTGTTTTGAAATTATCCAGATCCATAAACATGACGGCGAATTGATTATGTTGACGCTTCACCCGGGCGAAAGACTGTTCTATCTTTTCCTGAAAGAGATTCCGATTGGGTAGCTCCGTCAGTGGATCATGCATCGCCAGCTTCTCCTGGGCGACACGCTCTTCTTCCATAAATCTGGTCTGGGCAAATAGTAATCGTCGCTGTCGTTCAGCGGTATATCCGGCAAATCCTGATATTAGGAAAGCGGCTATCAATAAGGGTATCTGAACCAGCACATTGAGGTGAGCACTGTCGATGTAGGTTAGAGACAACAGAACATATGAAGCCACCACAATACTGGACGCTAATAAGGCATACGTGAATCTTAGACCGGAGAAATAGCCATACATCAGGATTAAGACCAGACCCACAAAATAAGTCTCTGCATTGTGTGCTGCTAAAATTAGAGCGATATTGCTGAAGCCAAACAGAAGCATCAGGATAAATAGTGAAATCTGTAACAAGTGCGTGGCAAATGCAGTGTAGGTCAGGGCAAGAACGGCCAAAATAGATATGGCGAGATAAAGCCGTATCTCCCACGCCGTCGTTTGAATCTCGGGCAGAATTAGGGAATCCAACAGCCCGAACAAACCAACAACCAGTATGACAATGACCAGGCCCGGACGAATATAGGGTAGCAACCTGATGGGCTCAGATTGTCGATAGCGCTGTTCGACTTCAGTATTCTGAAAGCTTAGAGTGAATGGATCCAGCTGATATTTTTGTTGTGGAACTTCGAGGCTCATTTCCCTGTTTTCAATAAGCTGAGCATGCACCAGTGTACCTTTAGTCCACCCTCAATTGCCATGCTTGCACTAACAATAGTCTACTGCTAACAATTATCTGTTGAGCTAAAATTAGGGATGCATTTCAACAATAGACAGGACTGGTGATATAGTCGAAAAACTTCGATACATTTCCAATTTAAATTTTTTGACATTGGCAAAATTTGCAGATCAAAAGCCAGATCGAATCTCTCAGGGGGTATTCATATGAGTGTAGAAATAAACAAAACCGGTGTACTAGCGGGCAAGGTTGCGGTTATCACTGGTGCCAGCAGGGGAATTGGCGAAGCCATCGCCATGCGTTATGCCCAGGAAGGAGCCAAGGTCGTTGTGTCTGCACGTACCGTTGAAGACGGGGATCATGTGCTCGCAGGCAGCATTAATTCGGTAGTAAAACGTATCAATGATGCTGGCGGTGACGCTATGGCGGTAAGGGCAGATCTCGCCATTAAGGATCATCGCACTAACCTGATTAAGGAAATCGAAGGCACCTATGGACCGGTCGATATTCTGGTTAACAATGCTGCCGTCACATATTTCGTACCTATTGAGAGCTTTAGCGAAAAGCACTACACGCTCATGACTGAAGTACAAATTTACGCACCTCTACACCTTTCCCAACTAGTACTGCCCTCCATGATCGAAAGAGAATCGGGGTGGATCTTGAATATCTCTTCCCACGCGGCAATTCATCCGGAAAAGGATAAAGGTGGGCGGGGGGGAACAGTTTATGGCATGTGCAAGGCCGCATTGGAGCGATTCACGACGGGCCTGGCGTCTGAAGTCTATTCAAATAATATTGGCGTCAATGTCATTTCTCCTGGCCTGATAGCGACGCCTGGGGTTGTTCACCACAATCTGATTACCGAAGACACCCCGGAAGAACGCATCACGCCCGTGGAACATATGGCCGAAGCATGTCTACACCTGGTGCATGGTGATGCCAAAGAAATGACAGGTATGATTACATATGCATCCGAGATGCTTAAGGATTATTCCCTGACGCCGGCGGAACTCATTGCGTAGTATTTTCCGCGGGTGATATCTGGGGCAGATAGGTTCTTCTGTTCCAGGCAAAGCCGATAATGCCCATGATTATGTTTGACGCGCCTGCCGCTGCGAATATACCGGCATAGCCGAACAGGTGTTTTCCCAGGTATGCAAGCGGTACGTAGATGACAAACATACGCACGACCGACATGATAGTTGATGAAACTGGCTTTCCCAACGAATTAAAGATGGCAGATGTCATCATCAATACTCCCCAGGTACCATAGCTTAAAGGTACCAGCAGCAGGTAGGTTGCCGCTACCAAGGTGACTTCCGGATTAGTATCAAACTGATTACTAATATCCATTCTAAAAAAGAATAGCAGCATTGCTACGATCAAGCCCCAGACAAGCGAATACTTAAACGACAGGAGCATTGCCTGATTGGCTCTTTGCAGATAATTTGCTCCCCAGTTCTGGCCTACAAATGGCCCTATGCTCGCAGAAAGTGCGTAAAGTGGGATGACAAATAGACTCTCGATTCTACTGGCAATGCCAAAGCCGGCGACAGTTTCCTGGCTATAGCCTGCCAGCAGACTGACGATGATCGCAGTTGAAATTGGGCCGATTAGATTTGTTGCAGTGGCGGGAATACTAACGGCGAAGATACGCTTCCAGGAATTCAGTACTTTCGACAATTGCATATCATGGTAGTCAAGCAGATGTTCTTTGTAGGTCAGTACATACATTGTGACAATGAATATCGTAAATCGAGCAATCAGATTCGCAATGGCAGCGCCCTGGATTCCCATTTCCGGAAGACCCATGAAGCCAAAAATCAGGAAGGGACCAATGATTACCTGGAGGACGGAACCGGCGACCATAATTGTGCCAGATATTCTGGCGTCGCCGGTTGCTCGCAGTGCGTTTGCACCCACAGATGGGATTGCCATAAAGACCATCGAAAAATACCAGACGCTCATATAGTCCCTGGTGAGCGGTAAGGTCGATTCGTCGGCGCCGAGCATTCGAAAGAGCGGTTCTATCGTCAGTAAACCAACAATTGAGCAGACGATCATGACAAGGGTGACAAGACTGATACCGTCTGTTGCGATGCGCCGCACTTCGTTGCTGTTGCCGCTACCCACGGTTCTTGCCAGAACCGACGAAACACCGATTGATATGCCCAGTGAAATAGACATCAGCGCGCCGGTAACAGGAAAGGTGAAACTGTATGCAGCAAGTTGCACGGTACCCAACTGTCCCAGGTACCAGGCTTCAACCAGCCCGGCAATAATGCTGGAAGAGATACCAAGTATCATGGGTAAAGTAAGGCGTAGTAGACCGCCACCCACTGGGCCGCTCACCAGGCGAGCCTTCAGTTTTTTTCTTGGCTCATAGGTCTAGTCTTCTGGATATTCCGACACTAGACTAACGGCATTTTAAGTGACGAACGAATTTTCCCGATGTTGGCTTCATCAAACGGAGTCAGTTGGTATACATAGTAGTTGAGCCAGTTTGAGAAGAGCAGATTGCCATGACTCTTCCAGGTTACTATCGGATTAGCCTTTGGATCATCGTTGGGGAAATAATTTTCGGGAATATCAGGCTCGACGCCTGCTTTAATATCACGTTCGTATTCATCCTTCAGGCAGAGGGGTTCGTACTCGGAATGTCCTGTGACAAAGAGGTGTTTGCCTTCTCGGTGAGCAAATATGTACGCTCCTGCAATCTCTGAATCGGCAATGATTTCAAGCTCTGGTACCTGGGCTATGCCTTCCGTTCGGATTTCCGCATACCGAGAATGAGGCGCATCGAATACATCATCAAAGCCGCGCACGATCGGCGACAAAGGCTTCACCAATTTATGGGGATAAACGCCGGAGATTTTCTTATCCAGTATATGCTTCTCCACGCCATACAGATGATACATTGCGGCCTGGGCAGCCCAACAAAGAAACATGGTGGATGTCACGTTGGTTGTTGTCCATTCGAGTATTTCCTTCATAGGCGACATGAAACTCACATCTGAAAAATCTACCTGTCCGAGAGGGGCTCCGGTAATGATCATGCCATCGTATTTGTTGGCTTTTATAGAATCAAAATCCTTATAAAATGCATCCATATGTTCAATCGGGGTATTCTTGGATGGCTTGTCGCTAATCCTCATGAGTTCCACATCAACTTGAAGTGGCGTATTGGATAACATTCTGAGTAGATGAATTTCCGTCTCAATTTTCTTAGGCATTAAATTGAGTATCAAAATACGCATAGCGCGAATGTCCTGGCTTTCTGCTTCGCTACTGGTAATACAAAATATGTTTTCGCCCAGCAACACCTGGGTTGCTGGCAATCCATCTGGAATCTTTAGTGGCATTGATTAAACCTCACACACAAAAAAGCCTACCCGGCTATCGCTAAAGTAGGCCAATCTCTTTAGCGGTATTTTTAAAGCGCCCGCAATCTGAAAAGCAAATCGGCGCTGTCTGCGGTTATTGTAAACCCTTGGCAGGATACCGCAACCGCAGACTCATGTTTAAGCCATTAAGCGGGCCACTCATTGCTGCCAAAGGCTGTATGCAACCTTCTCATTCCTTTGATCCAGCGGTCGTAGTCGGATGTTTTCTTCTGCATATAACCGAGTACTTCCTCGTGAGGAATGATCAGGAAGGTTTCAGCGCTGATCGCTTTCATCACCGAGTCGCATAATATTTCCGGTTCCATCAGTCCGTCCTGGGAGGCGACGCCGCCTTCATTTCCTGCAGTCATAGCGGTGCGTACTGCCTGTGGACACAAAACGGATACTTTCAATCCTCTGTCGCCGTAGGACAAGGCCAGCCATTCTGCAAAGCCGACAGCGGCATGTTTTGTTACGGCATAGGGCGCTGATCCTACCTGGGACAATAAGCCGGCGGCAGATGCTGTGTTGAGAATATAGCCATCGCCGCGAGCTATCATTGCGGGGAGCGCTGCCCGTGCCGCGTAAACGTGGGCCATGACATTGATTTGCCAGATTCTCTCCCAGGCAGAATTTTCCACTTCCGGACCGCCGCTCATACCGATTCCAGCATTGTTGCAAAGTAGGTCGATTTGCCCGTAATCATCCTCGCTCGTTTTGATCAGGTTCTTTACCGCATCTTCATTGGATACGTCCGTGGTAATTGCCCTGGCGCCAATTTCCTCGGCTACTTCATTGAGACCGTCTTCATTGAGATCGGCAATAACGACCTGCTTTGCCCCTTCCTTTATGAAACGAGTAGCCATTGCTCGACCAATGCCGCTCGCTCCACCTGTTACCACCACCACTTTGTCTTTCAGATCCACGTTCTACTCCTGATTTAATTACGATTATTTTATTTGTGTTTTTTTAACTGGTTAGTGCTCATCCAGAAATGGAAACCGCCGGTGTTACTTCCCTGGTATGTAATTGTTTTATCTAGCTCACGGGATTATGGCTTTCCAATTATTGTTCAGGTTCGGCTATATCTTGACGGGATCTAACTGGTTTCATCAATTGCTTTGGCTATCACTTCAAATATGTGACTTATCTCTTCCTCGGTGACGATCAGGGGCGGCGACAAGACCAGTGAATCCCCGATATTCCGAACCCAAACACCATTGTCATAACATACCTTGGATGCCTCTATGCCTCTTTGCATTGGCTCCTTGGGCCTCGCCTCCATTTCGATAGCTGCCATCAGCGCAAAACATCGCACATCGATAACTTTGTCGACGCCTTTAAGTGTCATTGCGGTATCCATCCAATGGTCATTGAGTATAGAGGCTCGTGGAAATAAATTTTCCTGTTCGTAGATATCCAATGTCGCCATACCTGCTGCACAGGCAAGTGGGTGCCCTGAATATGTATAACCATGGGCAAGTTCTACTCCAGGTTCTTCGACGCTCATAAAGGCATCGTAAATTGCGTCGCTAATAAAAACAGCGCCCATTGGCACGGTCGCGTTGGTAATGCCTTTGGCTGTCGTCATTAAATCCGGAACAACACCGAAACGTTCGGCGGCGCAGCTTGCGCCCAGACGGCCGAAGCCAGTGATAACCTCGTCAAATATAAGCAATATTCCGTGATCGGTGCATATTTCCCGCAGCCTCTTCAGATAATTTACCGGAGGCAGATGCACACCACCAGCACCGCCCACTGGTTCTACAATGACAGCGGCGATATTGTCTGCGCCATGTAGTTCCACGAGTCTCAGAAGGTCGTCCGCATATTCAGCGCCATGTTCCGGCAGGCCACGGGAGAAAGCGTTGCGTTCCAGATCATGTGTATGCCTTATGTGGTCAGTTCCAGGTAACAGTACACCGAAGGGGCTTCTGTTTTTAACCAGGCCTCCTACCGAAATGCCACCAAAACCCATACCGTGATAGCCTTTTTCTCTGCCGATCAGGCGCTGCCGTGATCCCTGACCGCATATTTTATGGTAGGCGAGGGCGATCTTCAGCGCAGTGTCTACTGATTCCGAACCTGAATTGGTAAAAAACACGTGATTTAAGGGGTCGGGGAAGTGCTTGACTAACCTGTTTGCAAAATTGAATGCATGTGGGTGTCCGGTGCCAAAGCTATGTGCGAAATCAAGTGATTCAAGCTGTTCTGCAATAGCAGCATTGATGCCCGGTCGGTAATGCCCGGCATTAACGCACCATAAGCCTGCAGAGCAGTCCAGAGTGTCGTGTCCGGTGCTGTCTGTGTAATACATTCCCTTCGCACTAACGATGAACCTGGGATTGTCCTTGAAATTTCGATTTGAGGTGAAGGGCATCCAATAACTCTCAAGATCTTGAGGGATGAGATTGTGATCGATGACGGACATATGTTTGTTCTTCCTTCGTTTCATAAATTCAAAAGTTTGGTTCAGGGTTCTCGCGTTGTTATTTCACCCGATTGTCGTGCTGCTTCAGCGCCGCCAGCAATTGATCGGGAGTATCAATGATTGCGTCGGCTCCGGATTCTACAAGCTCCGCCTTTTGTCTAAAACCCCATAACACACCAATAGAATACATGTTGCAAGCTTGTGCGGTATGCATGTCGATACTGGTGTCTCCGACCATCACAAGTTCAGATGGAGAAAGCTTGAGCTGTGCGGCGATCAGTCTGCCACCGGTAGGGTCTGGCTTATGTGGCACGCGACTCGAGTGGCCGATGATGCTTTCAAATCTGGTATCTGGAAAGAAATTGCTAACGCAGAGTTGCGCAAAATTGTCATCTTTGTTGCTTAATACTGCAAGCTTGTAGTCCGCCTTGTAAGCAGCCTTCAGTAGTTCACTAATGCCGTCGTAGCGTCTGGTCTCTTGCAGCCAGTTTTCGCTGTAGTCCAGCTTTTCAATATCCGCAAGGCGGTTGATGTTGGTTTCATCCCTGAGATTTTCTGGCAGGCAGCGCTGCGCACATTTGAGCAATCCGTCGCCGACAAAATAACGATAACTGTCTATGGGATGTACGGGCAAGCCCATCTTTGTGAGGCTACGATTAAAGGCATTGCCTATGCTGTTGAGTGTATCCAGCAGCGTGCCGTCAAGATCGAATACTATTGCTTTTATCATTGGCTACCGGCTTCAACTGTGAGTATTAATTATCAGCTCTTGTTAAACAGAATGGCTTACGCCGTTATTGTGATATGCCGGTCCTGGGCTTTAACCCTCTGCAGCCATTGCTTAATATGCGCATAGGGGCTTAGATCGAAATTCCCTTCGTGTGCAACATGGGTGTACGCGTAGAGCGCGATATCTGCGATGCTGTATGTATGTCCGGCAAAGAAATCCTTGGTCGCCAGATGTTGATCCATGACTGACAAGGCAGCTTCACCGCCTTGTCGTTTCGAAGCGATCTGTTCGCGGTACTGCTTAGCTTGTTTGGTAATCGAAATCAAGAATCTCGACGTTGCGATATAAGGTTCGTGGCTATATTGCTCAAAGAACATCCATTGCAGGACGCGGGCACGAGCCAGTTTATCTTCCGGAATATAAGGCGTGCCTTCCGAGAGATACCACAAAATGGCATTGGATTCCGGAAGATAGTTTGTTTCATCGATCTGCAGGGTGGGCACCCGGCCATTAATGTTCTTCTTCAGAAAGTCATTTGTCCTTGATTCACCCTCGAGGATATTGATATCAACTGAGTGATAGTTTTTTTCGAGTTGCGTGAGCAGCAAGCGAATCTTGTAACAATTGCCGGAATCCTGCATTTGGTAAAGGGTGAGCATTTTTGGATACTTCGATTCGTCATGTGGCCAGGCATGATACTCGTATAAGTTCCATACATGAATGCAGGGGCTTATAGACCAAGAACAGTTCGGGCAACAAGATCCCGCTGGAATCTGGTGGAATCGATGATTAGCGGGTCCGCTTGTTGTGCCTTGCCTCGCAGCCCAAGGAGATCTGCGCTGAGGAGGGGAGGTTCATTGTCCCCAGGTGAAGCATTTACCGCCGGTATGGAGTAATAGCCGAGGGCGTCACCGAGCAATGCGCTCACTTCGTCGGTCAATTCCGCTGCTTTGATGTTAACTATCTGTGATAAGTGAGCATCAGCATTACGCTTATCAAGGGTATACCTCAACCCTGTAGCTTCAAGTGCTTGCAGCTGGATTTTGATACTGGCGAGCCTGATTTCGAGCTCCTCCTGGAGCTCAAATTTCTCGATGATCTGTTGAAGATAAGAAACTGCTGGTTGAATGCGCAAGATGCTGGAGATTGAAACGTCCCTTTCCAGTATGTTTTCAAGATGCTTTTGGCCATTGTTCAATTCGCCCATAAGAGAATCTGCGGGTATTTTTACGCCAGAGAATCTAATTTTCTGAACCGCCGAATTGGAGAAGCCTGCAGAGGAAGTATTGATTTCCAATCCGGTCAAGCGTCGATCCACCAGAAAGAGGCTGTGGCCACTTTCTGTGAATGCCAAAATGATAATCCAGTCAGGTAGGCCAGACCTGAGGTAGGTGCTGGTGAGACAGGAGGCATCTCCTTTGATTTCGTAAGCACCACCATGGGGGCTGGCAACCAAATCGTTATTGGATGTCTGGAAGGTGGCATTGCCCCATACTCGAGTGCCCGAAGATATTCCGGAAAGGTGATGCTGGTGATGTTCTTGCCCTATAGTCTGAATTAGCGGGCCGACCAATTGCAATGCACAATGCTCCGCTTGTGGGCAATTGGCCCCGGCAGTGACCAGGTGCCAAATATATTGTTCCATGGTAGACCAGCCGGTACCGCCAAATCTGCTTGGCCAGTCCACTGCAGTCCAGCCTTTCCCTGCGACCAGGCTGTGCCACTTTTCTATATCATTGGGCGCCGGGTTTTGCCTGACCTTTAGTGGATAGGCCTCATTAACAAATGCTTCAACCTCAATTTTGAAGCTCGCATCAGATGGCGTTAGATTTAGCTCCATCGACGTTATTCTTTTGATCCAGCCGGGGTAGCTTTGCCATTGGCGAGCGGGGCGCCCTTAATTACAACAGTCTTTGAGATTTTGTCATGCCAGCCTTGTTTACGCTTGTCGAAGGCAATCCATATAAAGCCGAGACCAAAGGGCAGCAGGCTAATGAAGTAAGCAAGATAGCGAATAACATTTTGGTAGTTGCTGGTTTTGCCAAGTGATTCAGCATCAACGATGCAACATCCAATCATCATCTTTCCAGGTGTTGCTGATTTGATTGCCCAGAAAGCAATAAAAATTGTACCCAGGAAAAGTGCATCCAGTGAGAACTGTATGGCCATTTTGTTCAGTAAGGCGCTAAGTTGTTCCGGATCCTGTAAATCGAAATCCTGAACATTAATCTCCCCGAGCAGAAAGATGATCAGCGGAGCAATAAGGATTGACGCCGCGATATTATCGATCAGAAACGCCAGCATCCTTGCCCAGAATCCCACGTACAAAATTTCGTCTTTCCTGTCATCAGTGGATTGGCTCATATTACTTTCTCAACAATTTGTCTTTGGCTTCGTTTATGCGTGCTGCCAAATAGGTTGAACCGCCACGATCTGGATGCATCTTCTGTATTAGTTTTCGATGGGCGTCGACAATCTCATCCTTAGAAGCGCCTGTTGATAATCCGAGAACCTCGTAGGCTTGATTTGCGGTTAAATTTCCGGTCTCGTGAATCTCGCCGCTCGACGGGTCCTGCCACCCTTCATGTATTCTATCCAAATAGACCTTGAGGACATTGTAGGAATCAGAATCAGCCTTGCATTCCTTGAGCACAGTGAGCAGTTGTTGCAGGTTCAAATTTGATAATTGGCTGCCCTCATGCTTCCCCTCAAGTACTTTGCCATCCATCATTCCGGAATCATGAATGAGTACTACCTGAAAGTATCTTGTACTGATTTCTGATTGTTGCGGGCTTCTTGAACTGGAGCTGCCACCCTTGAGTATATTTTTAAGATATCGAAATGCTTTGAATGCCTGGTTGCCTCTTCCAATCCACGGGATCACTCTCATCACGAAGGGCAACAGGGCACCAAAAACTGCGAACAAGGGGTGTAGCCTACCGGTGATGCCTAAGAAGAGCAGCAGCAGGGCAAGTAGTACTGAAATATATAAGACAAAGAACTGCCTGACGGAAAGCGCCTGATTACGAAGGACCATCCGCAATCCTGAAAAAACAAGGATTGCGATTACAACGATTATGACGAGGCGGGCCAGTTTATGATTCCTTCAGCTGTTCGATGAGTCGGAGTACTTCCGTTTGATGTTCCAGCTTTTTGAGTGCCTGCTTACCTCCGGCCGCAAACACTGCGACAGCGCTAAGTAAGTTCTTCAATTGTGAGGCACTGTTCAAATCGAAGGGAGAATATGCACCGCCAGAGAGCGCTGCCATTTGTTTGAATACTGACCGGACATTTGCCTGTCGTCCTTCCTGGAAGACGAATAGCGGAATACCCAGCACGCCCAATTTTCCTGCCTGATGACAGAGTTTATCCGCATCTTCTTCCAGCGCGTCACCGACGAAAACAGCAGCCTGTATTTTCTGTCTGCTGTTTTCCTCCATGAGATGGCTCAGCACTTTATGGATTTGTGTGTGCCCGCCCAAACATCTTGCGGCGGTCATCTCGGAAAGCAACTCTTCTGAGTGAAGGCACCACGGGCTGGTGTAAAACTCTCTGAATCCGCGGTAATAACACATCTGTATCATTAGACCGCCGAGAGCATCCGTTGTGGAGAACATTTCACCCTGTAGCTGGCAGGCATGATCCCATGTGGGTTCACGACTGGCGGTTGCATCCATGGCGAATACCAGCCGGCCTTTGCCCGACCTCTTATTTACCATAGGTGTATTGGTGACTTTTTGCAGAAATTGACTGACATCTGTACTGACATCAGTATCAACTATTGCCGAGCTCCTGGCTTCAGGGCCTTTAAGGAGCGAGCTATTAGCACTAGGAATTTGATCTTTTTTACTCATCGATTCGTGTAGAAATTGGTACAATAGATTAATTATAAACCATAGTCGTTTATCAAACCGGATGCTCATGTACACAGTATCATCAAAATTGGTCGTCGCAATATCAAGTAGCGCGCTATTTGATTTGAGGGCCAGTGATCAGGTGTTTCGCGAAGAGGGGCTAAAGGCATATGCCAAGTATCAGATTGCCAGGGAAAATAATCCATTGGTGCCGGGCGATGCCTTTCCGCTGGTACGTAAGCTGCTGGCCATCAACGATCTGCAGGATAATAAAGACCGGGTAGAGGTTATCCTGCTTTCCAGAAATACTGCAGATACCGGGCTGCGAATATTCAACTCAATACAACATCACGACTTGTCTATTGTTCGCGCTGCATTTACCGGTGGCACATCACCATACCGCTATATGCGCCCCTTTGGGTGCCAGTTGTTTCTGTCCACCAATCCCATTGATGTAACGGATGCACTTGATAATGGCATGGCTGCTGCAAGCATTCTAAGGGGGGCAATTTCCCCCAATACAGATGACATTCTGAAATTTGCCTTCGATGGTGATGCGGTTATTTTCTCTGATGAATCCGAACAGATTTATCAAAATGAGGGGCTCAGTGCCTTTGCCGAGAATGAGGCCGCCTCGGCAGACCAACCCATGTCAGGTGGCCCCTTTAGGTCTTTTCTTGCTGAATTGTACAAACTACAGAGTGAATTCCCCAAGCATGAGAGCCCGATTCGAACCGCCCTGGTTACTGCCAGGTCAGCGCCGGCGCACGAGAGGGTTATTAAGACCCTGAGAGCGTGGAATATTCGCATCGACGAATCTCTTTTCCTGGGCGGCAAGGACAAGACGGGTTTTTTGGAGGCATACGGCGCTGATGTGTTCTTTGATGACCAGGCGGAACATTGTCAACTTGCCAGCAAAGTCGTACCTTCGGCACATGTATTACATGGAATTAAGAATCAAGGTTAAAGCGGATACAGGCCGATATATTATCTGCCATACGCAATTTGGATTCCGTAAATCCTAATAAACATATCTATTCTTGGGGAGTATAGATATCATTGTTTTTATAAGATTTATGTATATCGAATATGTATTGAAAGAGTGCGATAATTTCGCTTCTCACCGTCAAAATCACTACTCTCATTAGCGTGGAGGGGGTATATGAAACTGCAACAGCTCCGTTATATTTGGGAAGTTGCTCACCATGACCTGAATGTCTCGGTGACCGCCCAAAGCCTGTTTACCTCTCAGCCTGGTATCAGTAAGCAGATCCGCCTCCTGGAGGATGAACTAGGGGTTGAGGTCTTTGCCCGCAGCGGCAAACATCTCACCAGAATAACGCCCGCCGGGGAAACTATCATTGAAAAAGCCGGCGAAATTCTAAGGAAAGTCGATAGCATTAAGCGGGTTGCACAGGAATTCAGTAATGAAAAATCCGGTAGCCTGAAAGTCGCAACCACACATACCCAGGCCCGCTACGCCTTGCCGCCGATGATAAGCAAGTTCATCGAAATGTATCCAAAAGTTTCATTGCACATGCACCAGGGTACGCCCATGCAAATTGCAGAGATGGCAGCCAGCGGAACGGTAGATTTTGCCATTGCAACCGAGGCCATGGAACACTTTGGTGACCTGGTGATGTTGCCCTGCTATCGCTGGAATCGTTGCATCGTTGTACCGGAGAATCACCCCTTAACCAAGATCTCTACCTTGACCCTTGCAGATATTGCCGCACACCCAATTGTTACCTACGTCTTTGGTTTTACCGGCCGCTCCAAATTGGATGAAGCATTTATGCAGCAGGGCCTGAAGCCACAAGTTGTATTTACCGCAACGGATGCGGATGTTATCAAGACATATGTTCGCCTTGGGCTGGGTGTTGGGATTATGGCGCAGATGGCCTATGACCAGGAGCAAGATGAAGGACTAGTCTCGTTAGATGTTGGACACTTGTTTGATGTGAGCACCACGATGATTGGCTGTCGGCGTGGCACATTCCTGCGCGGCTACATGTACGAATTTATGACACTGTTTGCCCCGCACCTGACAAGGGAAATTGTAACGGAAGCGTTCGAATTAAATAATAACGCTGAAATTGAAAAGCTGTTTTCGAATATCGAACTCCCGGTTCGTTAACAAGCCAAAAAAGGGAAAATGAATGGATGTTGTTTGTCTTGATCTCGAAGGCGTTCTGGTGCCGGAAATATGGATTCTCTTTGCAGAGAAGACTGGCATTGAAGAGCTTATGGCAACAACGCGAGATATTCCGGATTATAATGAGTTGATGGCCCAGCGCCTCCACTTACTTAAACGGAACAATTTGAAGTTAGCTGATATTCAAGCGGTCATCGGTGAAATGGAACCGCTGCCTGGCGCCAAGGAATTTCTGGACAGTTTGCGGCAGAGTTACCAGCTCATTATTCTTTCAGATACATTTTATGAATTTGCGCAGCCACTAATGCGCCAGCTGGATTGGCCAACCCTGTTTTGTCATCAGCTACAGATCTCAGAGAGCGACGAAGTAGTGGGCTATACACTTCGCCAGGTTGACCCAAAACGAAAATCCGTTCAGGCACTAAAGCAGCTGGAATATAGGGTGTTTGCAGCTGGGGATTCCTACAACGATACAACTATGCTCGAAGAGGCCGATGCCGGTTTTCTTTTCCGGGCGCCCGAGAATGTTGTCGCTGAGTTTCCGCAGTATCCGGTGACCAATGATTATTCTGAATTGCGGATGTTTATTGATAAGGCAGCATTGACTGGTTGATGCAGTCATTGGGGAGAGTGAAAAAGAAATACAAAATAGTTTGTATAGGTAGCTCGCCTGAGGCTTTTCCGTATTTTACCTACGCTCCAGCGCGATCAATAAATCCTCAATGAGGTCGTCAACATGCTCAAGGCCCACGGATATTCGAAGTAGATCGTCTGGCGTGGTTGAGTCCGGGCCCTCTACGACAGCTCGATGTTCGATCAAACTTTCTACACCGCCAAGACTGGTGGCTTCAGTGAACAACTTTGTTCCGGAGGCAACCGCTGCCGCTTGTTCCGCACCGCCGACCACCTGGATAGACAACATGCCACCAAAATCGCTCATTTGCCTGGCAGCGATCTCATATCCCGGATGAGAAAATAGTCCAGGATAATGAACCGTATGAACTTGTGGATGTTGTGACAGTCGTTCTGCGATAGCTTTTGCATTGGCGCAATGACCACGCATTCTGTACGCCAAGGTTCGGATACCGCGGAGCAATAACCAACAGTCGAAAGGTGACGGCACCGCGCCCGCAATCTTCTGGATGGTGCGAATCCGTTCTTCAAATTCCGGTTCATCTTTCACAATTACGATGCCACCGATAAGGTCGCTATGACCGCCTAAATACTTGGTAGAGCTATGAACGACGAGGTCAGCACCAAGTTCCAGTGGGCGTTGCAGAAGGGGAGTTGCCCAGGTTGCATCCACTCCAAACAGCAGCTTGGCGTTCTTGGCGATTTCGCTTATAGCTCGTATGTCGGTGATCTTTAACAAGGGGTTCGATGGTGTCTCTGCCCAGATCAGGCTGGTGTTTGAGCGAATATTGGCCTTCACAGCTTCAAGGTTTGTCATATCAACCAGCGAATATTCTAGGCCCCATCTTGAAAACACACTTGCTGTTAATTCTTTTACGCCAAAGTAGATGTCGTCCGGAAGGATAATGTGATCTCCCGAACTTAAAGATTGGAAGACGGCGCTGATGGCTGCCATACCAGAGGCGAATGCCATGGCGCTATCTCCACCTTCCAGGGCGGTTAGACAGGTTTCCAGGGAGTGTCTATTTGGATTGTTGATCCTGGAATAGAAAAGATCATTGGCATTGCCTCTATGGAACGTGCTCGACATATGAATGGGGGGCATCACTGCGCCGAATTCTTCGTCCAGCTCTCTTCCAGCCTGTATTGCAATTGTTTCAAAATTCATTTTACTCCGCCCCATAACGAAGTTGGCGATATTGATTGTGATAGTTCATTACTTTTACAACGTATTGTCTGGTTTCAGGATAGGGCGGGATGCCATCGTATTTTTCCACAACAGATGCGCCAGCATTATACGCGGCAACAACTAGCGGGATTTGGCCATTAAACCTGTCCATTAGTTTTCGCAGGTGTTCAATGCCGCCGTTGATGTTTTGCTTCGGATTATATCGGTCTTTGACCTTGTATTGGTCTGCGGTTGCTAGCATAAGTTGCATGAGTCCGGTTGCGCCCTTTTTTGATACAGCGTCAGGGTTAAAACCTGATTCTACTTGAATCACAGCTTCAACGAGGGCCGGGTCAATACCAAACTCAATGCTGGCAGCGCTGATGTAAGATTTAAATCTGGTGGCGTCGCCGGTTGATATAGGCCTGTTTGCCAGGATGTGTCCCGCGTTTTCAAGGGAATCCCTTTTATTGATGAGTTGATAACCCCGCATTGGACGATCGGAAATTAGGCGTTCGCCATTAGGTCCTTTGTAGAAGTAGATTTCGGCATGAGCTGTGCATGTGAAGCACAATATTGATAGCGTCAAGATTAACCTTGTTTGGATTAATAAAGTCTGGATCGGTCGAAATCGCCGCATATTGCCAATTGCCGCTTTGTTACAATGGGATACTGATTCTACTGACTTTCTTGAATCGGTCAAAGGCGATGCCATTCCGTCAATGATGTGAGATTAAACCAACAATACCTATAGGGCGAATTGTGCAATACGTATTACCTGATCTGTGTGACGAATTTCCCGAGCTTGTTCGGGTAGCAACGCCAATGTTTTCAAACTATGGAGGCCGCATTTCCTTTGGTGGAAAAATAGTTACTGTCAAGTGTTATGAGGATAACTCATTGGTGGCCCAGCAAGTTGAGCTGCCAGGCGAGGGTAAGGTGCTCGTTGTTGATGGCGGTGGATCTATTAGATGTGGCCTGCTCGGTGATAATCTTGCACTTAAAGCGGCAAACAATAAGTGGGAAGGTATTGTTGTATACGGTTGTATCCGTGATGTCGATATCATCGCTTCCATTGACCTTGGTGTTCAGGCGATTGGTAGCCACCCGATGAAAAGTGTGAAACGCAATATTGGCTTGCTCGGCGAGCAGCTCCATTTTGCCAACGTGATTTTTATACCTTCTGAATACATCTATTGTGATAACAACGGTGTGCTTGTTTCTGCGGAGCCCCTGGTGATCAAAGATCCCGGAAAATGTGCAGAGCTTCCCTAGATTCGAATTTGTCTGAGGTTAGGGTCGATCAAGCCAGATTCCCATGCTGCCGTAAACTGGCGACTCAGACGGCTACAGTCTGTGACGTCTGCAAAATTGGCATAACCGTCGAATTCTTCATGATCCAATCGATAGACGACACCCGCGCCATCGGCGAGGACATACTCATGGTTGAGTCTGCGATAATCAGGGTGAACAATTTTCATTTTGATTGAAGATGAGAGTTTGCGACTGAGGTCCAACATTACGTGGTTATTCTTGATTATTCTGTGGGAATCGTAGAGCAGGATTTCGATTTTCGTGTATTTGTTCTTCCTGGCTAACGCTGAACAAATTTCTCGCAGGTCCAGACTATTAAAAAGTTTGTGCTCAAGTACTGGTGAGAATATTCGAAGAGAACCTGTTGCCTGACTTGCCATCTCAAGAATGATATTTCTGAAATCTTCTTCGCGGCGTAACATAATCAGATTCTTGTCTTTGCCGAGCTTGTATGTCGCTTCGGAGTCGCTGAAATGACTTCCGATGACAGCAGGCCTTTGAACATTCTTTCGCAACTCATCAAAAGCGATAGATTTAGTATAGTGCTGATGCGCTATACCATGTCCATCGAATGGGTCGCCCTGTTTTTTAAACCCCATCTTTGTGTAGAAGTTATCGAGTACAGTCAGGGCGTCCAGCTTGACCTCAGCCAGCCCCAGCCGAATTGCTTTTGTGATAGCCAGCTCGACCAGGGAATGTCCAACACCTTCCTGTCGGTGCTCGGATACCACAGCCAGCCTGGAAATCTCACCTCTATCAGACATTCGGATTGTACCGATCATGTGACCGCTTTTGTCTTCTGCGATCCATTGTATGGCTTCATCGTCCAGATCATCCATGGTCAGAGAGGGTGGCAACGTCAACTCCACTACAAAAACAAGCCGTCGAATCTCTTTGATGATCTTGCTGTGGTCTGCAAAATTCACTTCCCGGAGATCAAAATTCTTCACAGATAAAAATGCGCTGGACTCGGTCGCTTCCACTCGTTTGACGTTGTCATCCAGTGGTTCAAATTGACGAATCATTTTCTGGTGGGGGATACCGGCCTCGTCAAATTCGTTGCCAACTGCGATAAAACCTGCGCGTTCGTAGAAGTTAAGGGCGTGGGTTTGAGCATTGAGAAACACTTCGGTGAATCCAAGGTGGCGAGCTTTATCTACGGCTTGCTCCAGCAGGGCTGCGCCGACGCCTTCGCCACGAAATTTATCCAGAACGGCCATTCGCCCGATTTGCCCGTCGCTAAGTAGGCGACCTGTGCCGATGGCGACATCGTCATTATCCAGGGCAATCCAATGCCAGCTGTCCTCATCCCTGCCGTCTAACTCTTCCTCCTCCGGAACATTCTGCTCGACAATGAATACCAGGCGGCGAATATTTGATAACAGATTGCCTTCTGTAGTCCAGTCGGCTTCCCTGACAGTAAAGTTGCGGATGTTAATCCGATCATTCATGCGTCTTCACCACAGTTGTCATTAATTGTATTTTGTCAATTTTGATCGAACTCGATTGATCCATTAGCCCAGAGGGTTTGTAGTAATTCGATGCTGTCTTTGTCCTGCAAGATGTTCGCAGTATCAACGCGGCGCTGTGCGCAGAGAACCTGCAGCCAAGGCATCACACTAACATTTGAGGTGAGCGCATCTCCATTAACATAAACCGTTAGCGACTGCTCGTCGAGAACATAGGTGATCCTGGTGGGCAGCATACAAGAAACAGAACTACCTTCCGTCAATATTGAGCGAAGTTTGTTGTCCGATATCTCTTCGTTCTGCCTTATGGTATCGGGCTCTCGCAGTTCCGTCATATAGCAGCCATACCAATCCGCCAGGCGCTCCGGGTCCAGAAGTGTTTCGCTTAGCTTGTCTTCAAGGTTGCTTATATCTGACGCCGCAATGGCGTTGTTCGAAGATAGTACATCGTCATCGAGCAAGGCAGTTTCGTTACTTGAATCGATGACGCTGTCCGCCAAATGAGAAATCAGCTCAGGTATTGTTGGATTACGAATGCCGACGGAGAGCGTGATTGATTCCTCCTTGGCTATACCCCAATGACCAAATCCTGGCGGTATGTAGAGTACATCACCCGGTAACGCATGATGTGTTGTTGAAGGCTCAAACTGTTGCAGCAGTCGTATGTCTGCTTCCAGATCAAGGTGATGCTCATTGTGACCGCCGTCGTCAAGCTGCCAGGTCTTGGCGCCTGATACTTGCAGGAGGAAGACATCGTAGTTGTCGAAGTGCGCACCACAATTGGCGCCTATATCGCCAATGGTTGCCATAACGTCTTCGATTCTCCATCGTGGCAGGAACGAGAATTCGTCGAGAAGGAGTTGATTAAGCTCTGATAAATGCTGATCCAGCCCTTGAATCATGAGCAGGCTATTTTTCGGAATGGCATTCAGCTGAAATGGCCCAAGATGCATCTCGTATGTAGGGGAGCTGACCAGCCTTGTTTCAATGAGTTCGTTGTTAGTTAACAACAACAAACTTGCTTTGTCGCTACACGCTATGAGTTCATTAATATTGCATGCTGTTGGTAGAAAGCAGGGTTTTTTTCGCCAGTAATCCCTAAAGAATCCTGACTCTGTTATCTTATTGGTAAATATAGGCACTATTCAGCGAGTAAATTTTTAACCAATAGTTCTGCAGCGCCGATGTAGTTCGCAGGCGTCAGTGAACGTATTTGTTCTTTTGCCTCAGCCGGCAGGCCAAGTTCCTCTATCATCGCTTCGACCCGGTTTTTGTCGAGGGTTTCGCCCCTTGTGAGCTCCTTTAGTTTTTCGTAGGGCTCGTCAATACCGTACTTTCGCATGATTGTCTGAATGGGTTCAGCCAGAACTTCCCAGCTGTTATCCAGATCCTGGCTGAGAGCATTGGAGTTGAGTTCCAGTTTTCCAATTCCTTTTAGCGTCGATTGATAAGCAATCAAAGAGTAGGCAATGCCACTGCCGAGATTCCTTAACGCCGTCGAATCGGTCAGGTCTCTTTGCCATCGGGATACTGGCAACTTTTCCGCCAGGTGCGTAAGTATGGCGTTGGCAATACCTAAGTTCCCCTCCGAATTTTCGAAGTCGATTGGGTTTACCTTATGGGGCATGGTTGAGGAGCCAGTCTCGCCGACGACGGCCTTTTGCTTAAAATAACCGATGGAAATATAGGCCCAGATATCCCGGTCGAAATCCAGCAGTATGGTGTTGAATCGCGAAATCGCCTGAAAGAGTTCGGCAATGTAATCGTGGGGTTCAATTTGTGTTGTGTATGCATTCCAGCTTAAACCCAGAGAAGTCACAAACTCTGAACCAACACCGATCCAGTCTATATCCGGATATGCTGACAGGTGCGCGTTGAAATTGCCCACAGCGCCATTAATTTTTCCTAGTAACGGCACTTCCTGTACCTGTGCTATTTGTCGTTTTAGACGGGCGACCACATTGGCCATCTCCTTGCCCATGGTTGTAGGGGTGGCTACCTGTCCATGGGTTCGACTAAGCATTGGTGTGGCGGCGTACTTAAGCGCGAGGGCAGAAACAGCTGATATCACTTCCTGCATCCGGGGAACCAGTACGTCATCCCTCGCCGATTTTAGAATCAGTGCATGTGAAAGGTTATTGATATCTTCAGAGGTGCAAGCGAAGTGTACAAATTCTGATTGCGTGATGAGCTGATCATCTGCGCCTTCCTGAATCTTCTGCTTGATAAAGTATTCAACAGCCTTAACATCATGGTTTGTAGAGCGTTCGATTGTCTTAACCCGCGCCGCATCTTCCAGAGAAAAGTTGTCGACGATACCGTTTAGAACAGATTTAGCAGATGAAGATAATGCTGGCAGCTCGTTGATTTCCTCGTGAGCGGCAAGATATTCAAACCAGCGAATTTCCACTAACACACGATGATAAATGAGTCCGTATTCACTGACAATTGCCCGTAAATTACTCGTCTTATTACCGTATCGACCGTCGAGAGGCGACACTGCAGTTAGTGATGATAACTCAAGTAGTGATTGATCTTGTGTTGGTAGTACTTTTGGGGGTAGTTCTTTTGATGGTAGATCGTGGCTCATTAGTGTTTCGCCATTGGCAAGTTCGCGGAAAGACATCATTTTATCAGTATTGTCACGTTAATTCCTGACCTGTGCCGGTGGATTATTTCAGTCGAATTTACCGAGGCGAAGTGGAGTTGAAATGAAACTCATTAGGAACAGCTTGTTGCAGGGTGAATTACCTATTTTGTAAGAATGGACGCGAGTTTCTTGAAAGCTTCGCTGTCACAGTGTTCAGGAAACTCTGACCTCAAACTCGCCATTGTTCGTCTGGCACTGGCAAAATCATCCAGGTCATTCTCAGAAATTTGCGCTGCTCGCAATAATAGTTTGGGTGTTTGTGGATGGTTGGGAAAATCATCAGGAAATTGGTAAAGCAATGCAGCGATGACCAGCTTCTGATTCCTCGTTTCCACTTTCAGCAGCAGTTTCTGGACCGTGTCTGAACTCTGTAATCTGTAGCTGCCTCCATTGGCCTCAAAGCAATACTCCAGCACGTGCCATGCGGTCCTGAAATCGCCTCGCTTGACCAAACGTTCGATAAAACCTGTTCCGGTTTTAAGGGCTAGGCGTGAATTATTCCACTGCTGTATGCGCTCGAATATTTCAGCTTCATATTTATGGTCTTTGCTTTGTATTTTGTGCTCCAGCATTGACCAGGCTTTCTTCGTCTGTCCGCTGTGGGCTAATTGATACACTTGCATAAGGAGGTTCGAGATCTCAATTTCGTCGGCGCGTAGAAGCTGCGCTTCTTCTATTTTCTTACCATAACGAATGCTGATGCCAAGAGTGTCCGCATTACTATGCAAGGCAACGCCGAGACTTCGAAACAACGATATCCCTACCAGAACGAAGATCATCATGGATATCAGATTGAAGAAGCCAAGGTCAACCATGATCGCGATATAGGCGAATATCAGAGTTGTGGTTTGCAGGAAAAAATAAGTGGCAAAGATAGAATCTGCACGAATATCAACAAGGATACCAATCCATTTGAGGGGGTTGAGAGCTGAAAAGAGATTCTCCTCCATAATGATGACGCAAGTTGCCATGGGGAATAGCAGGCTCGCACTCAGTATAAATATGACTTGAGCTAATGTGTCATCCAGCAGAAAAAAAAGCTAAAAGAAGAAACTGATTAGTAGAAGTTCTTTGAAAAATCGGGATTTACCGGTGGTGAAAAGAGTTCCGGACATTATTGGAACTTTCTGATAGCCCTGAGCAGTGAAATCAACAATGATGAATAGATAACTCAGGTAGAAGAGTGATGAGACATAAGCTAATGGAATTACCCAGACAACTCCTGCAAGTCCGGAGAAACGATACACAGCAAGCATGCAGGAAAAGATCAGGCTAAAGAAAATTGACACCAACAGATTGCTAATACGAAATGGGAAGGCTGACACTTCCAGTTCTTCAAATTTATCGATCCATACGGGTTTACTTATCATGGACTTTCTTCAATCTGCTGGTTATTTCACACAAGGCACTAATCCTATAAGGACAGTTATGAGGATAGTTACCCGGATCATTCAATTACACGCCTATCGTTTTGATTTATATTAGATCGGCGGTTCTGTCGATACTACCCAGGCAGGTGTATGAGTAATTGTGCAGTTATGCTGCCAGAAAATCTTGAATGTTATAAACTAACGTTGAATTAGAGCTGTTGACGCATATATTGAATGGGTTGAGTAGGTAGATAGAATGACAAAAAATTACAATGACTTGAGTGCAGAAGAAGCAAGGGTAATTGTTAACAAAGGTACGGAAATGCCGTTTGCCGGGGAATATGACGATTTCTTCGAAAACGGACATTATGCCTGCCGTCAGTGCGATGCACCTTTGTATACTTCTGAGCACAAGTTCCACTCCGAGTGCGGGTGGCCAGCCTTTGACGATGAAATCGAAGATGCTGTGAAGAGGGAAGTGGATGCGGATGGCATGCGCGTCGAAATTATTTGCGCTAAATGCGATGGCCACCTTGGCCACGTATTTGAAGGTGAGCAACTAACCATAAAAAATACGAGGCACTGTGTAAACTCAATTTCAATGAAATTTGTAAGTGCCTGAATAAACGCCACGACAGAACATGCGGTCTAAATTTTAATTCCTAATAGAGCTTAGTTACAGCCAGATGGTAAATCCAGCGTAGGATTCCTGTCGAAAAAACCCACCGGAATAAGATGAAAGCCACAATATTCAACGGGCATAACTGGCCAGTCTTCTGGTCTTGGAACATGAGTAAGACCGAAGGTATGCCATAACACCAGATCGCATTGCGAGATATCGCGATCGCTTTCGGTATTTTCGCCCAGACCATTTTGCCCTTCATGCATGACGGTTAATGGGCCGCCTGCGCTGTACTCCTCTGCATTAAATGGCGTTGCCCAGATGTTGTACATGGCAAATGCGGCGCGCTTGGCCATGATTGAGTCAGGGTGTGCTAACAAGGTGGGTGAGGCTCCGGCCAATAGTTTGTACGCGACGGCTTGTCCCCAGCTATTCAATTTATTGGGATTAGTGATCTTCCAGTTGCGGCTATATTCAGGGTTGAGCTTGCGCTTAGCTTCCTGCTCAGATTTAAGATGTGTGCTCACATTTCTGAATTGTGTGCCGTCGGGGTTGTCTGCTGAAATCGGCAGGACTTCAATTTGGCTTTCAAACAGGGAATTGGAACCGCCATCCAGCTCCCAGTCGAGTCTGAAACAAAACAGATGTTGATGTACCGGGGAGGCCAGGTTTCGACCGATAATTGGTGCTTGTTCCGGATTGTGAGTGTCATCAGTTACCGCACTAATTCCTACTATTCCGGTTAACTTAACTTCCATCTGGATATTACCGTCCAGGTATAAATTCCAGTAAAAGCCATAGTCGTAGTTACCCACCGTATGGATGGTGCTGATGACCAGACGCCTGGAGCGCCGAACCTCGGTTGTCTCTGCTACCGCATCCGTATGCTTCCATTGAATGCCAAAGTCCTCTTCATGCAGACAGATCGCTTGCTTAATGGTCTTGGCTTTGCCGTCCCAGGTGATCTGATTTACGTCGAAATAGTGAATGTCGCCGACACAGTCGCAACCCAGGGTCAGGGAGTTAACCAATGTTCCCATGCTGTATTCGCTTGCATCCAATACATGTTTCCAACTGTGCATGTCGCTCTTATCGCCATAGGGAACAACCATTTCTGATAAGGAAGCGCGATACAAAATTGGTCGGCTCTGATTACTTAGCTGATGTAGAACTAATCCGTGTACGGGATGTACGCTTATGCGAAATTCCCATCCTTGCCAGCTGATTTTGTAGTTATCTACTGTAAAGCTTGGACCCTCTGGTTGTGAAATTTGCAGTGGCTTTAGATCACTCCGAAGTTCGCCCTGGTGAGCCTTGTCAAAGCGTCCTGAATCAGGCGGTATGATTGTGGTGCCAGTGTCTTCAACCTCCAGCACTTGTCTTGTTGTCAGGTCTACATGCGCGATAAGACCATGAATAGGTCTTGCATAACCGTTGTCAGTTTTGTCCTCACGAACAAAAGCTATTGAGCGCATCATTCTGTGGCCTTTCGTAGCCTCTGAATGCACATATCCGCTCCCGGGCCACGGGTCAACTTGAACGAGATCAATATCTGTAATTCCTCTTTCCTTGACCGCGGCGAGCCACCTCGGATCTTTTTTCGTCAGGATGACTGCAGTTTCAAAATCGGCTGCGCCATACGGTGCTTGAGCTGTGCCTGACAAGCGTTCAAATGTATCGACGCTATTTTTTCCCAGATGTATGTCAACCTTAAAGCCACCATCCGGAGTTGGATCGGTTCCCAGCAGTCGTACTACCCGATTGAGGGGATCGCCGGATTGATAAGAATGAATGTTATCTTTTGATGGCTCAACCAGCTCTATAGAGCTAAAGACTGCCTTATCGTGGCTTTGCTCGACGCCGCGAAATATCTTCACCGCGTTTTCTATTTCGCTGGCAGTGATGGGATGTAGTGGATGGTTGACCGGCATGTGCAAAGTCCCTAGAAAATTGATATTAGATTGATAGTTATTTCATATCCCCAGTAGCTGGAATACTTCACAAGCTGGACGCTGGTCATTCAGATGAAGTGTCTCCCCTTAGCTTTAACTGGAGTCCATTAAGGAAGTTACGGAGAACTTGATCCATACAGTCCCGATATTGGCGATGCCCGGGTTTCCTGAAAAATGAACTTAATTCGGGGGCGCTCAAGCGTAGCCCCGCTAGATTGAGTATTTCAAGAATATCGTCCGACCGGAGACTTAAGGCGATTTTCAGTTTCATGAATATCATATTGTTGTTTAGTCGCGTCTCTGGTTTAACTTGCGGGCCGTCGCGTTTACCACGTTTCTCAATGATCAGGCCATTTAGAAATGTTGCCAGAGTGATGTCGTTGCATTTCTTGAATAGCTTGGCATCTTCTTTGGAAAGCCAGCCTCGAACCTGCCATCTCTTTACCTCAAGATCAGCTAACTTAAATATGTCGATCATCTTCGAGTCATCAAAGTCGAATATATAGCGGACCCGGCCCATCACATCATTGTTTAACATTTATTACTCATTTCTCCGGCCCTGTCAGACCAGGGATGACAGTTAATTTTCTTGCCTTGCTTGCATCTAACGAATTGTATGCCATGGTGAGGGTATCCAGCGAGCATAATAGTTTTCGCATCCTCCTCCTGATTGCCAGCTATAAGGCGAAGCTATTTCTTCAGCAATACTTGAGGTTCGATAGGGCCTTGTGAATCGATCTTCGTGAAACCAGAAATTGCCACCTACGGCCCCCCAGCTGATGCCAGAGCACCGCAGATCGGATTCCAGCCAATAATAAGGCTCGGATCTTGTTGATACTGGTTTCATTTTCAAGATGAATTTGCTTACCCACGACGCTAATTTTGGGCTGAAAGGTTCCGGGAATTGCCTGGTAAAGATCCGCGAGATCAGCGACGACGCGATCATCAATGATTGGCGTGCGATCAACATCCAACATACGCTTCTCATCGATTAAGGAAATCCGCGCGCCCAGATCACGCATAAGATCAGGGTGTAAGGATAGTTTCCTCTCAATTTGAATCAGGCCAAGTCCATAGCGAACAATGTCAGAATGATTGGCGAGATTAAATTGCTCAATCAGTTCTGTGCATACCCTGATGCCGGTTGCAATTCCGGCGGTGCCTTCAAACACATCACGGGTATCGCCAGGGTTGGTAATAAAAATACTATTCAGGCTGATATCAAGGCTGCCCTGACTGACCATGCCGGTTCGAGCAATATTCGAGACCAGATAGCTTGCCAGCACGAGTCCGGATAGAGCAATTACTCTCTCTTCATAATTATGATGATTCTTCATGTGAGGACATGATCCGGATTACAGTTGTCTTCGACGATTGTGCCACCACCAAGGCAGATATCGCCAGCATAGAAGCAAGCCCACTGACCAGGAGTGACCGCCCGTTGAGGAGACTCGAAAGTTGTGAACCAACTGCCATCCTCCAATTGAATTAATTCGCAAGCCTGATCTGCTTGCCTGTAGCGAGTTTTTACCATGCCTGTAAATGGTAGCGATGGCGGCTGGTTCACCCAGAAAATCGATTCGCAGCGCATACTGCCAGTGAACATCGCAGGATGATTTGTCCCCTGAGCGACGATGAGGCGATTGCGGCTTAAATCCTTTGCCACCACATACCATGGTTCATCAGTGGCATTTTTAACTCCGCCAATGCCGAGACCTTGTCGCTGTCCGAGCGTGTGGTACATGAGTCCATCGTGTTGGCCGAGAGTCTGACCATCTACAGATTCAATTGGCCCGGGTTGTGCAGGAATATACTCCTGCAGAAAGTCTTTGAAGCGGCGCTCGCCTATAAAGCAAATGCCTGTTGAGTCCTTTTTGTTGTGGGTGACGAAGCCATTTTCTCTGGCGATGGATCTGACCACAGATTTTTTCAACTCGCCAATGGGAAACAGGCAATGTTGAAGCTGGCTTGAAGATACCGACTGCAGGAAATAACTTTGATCTTTGTTTCCATCCAGCCCTTTTAGCAGAGCCACATGACCATCCTCGTGGACCAGACGTGCATAGTGTCCGGTCGCAATCATATCGGCGCCGAGCAGCTGGGCATAATCAAGAAAGACTTTAAACTTGATTTCACGATTACATAGGATGTCGGGGTTTGGTGTTCTTCCTGCTTTATATTCCTGAAGAAAATGCTCGAATACATTGTCCCAGTATTCTGCGGCGAAGTTAGCCTCATGGAGAATGATGCCGAGTTTTTCACATACCGACCGGGCATCCTTCAGATCTTCTTTCGCCGTACAATATTCTGTACCGTCATCTTCTTCCCAGTTCTTCATGAACAGACCTTCGACCTGATATCCCGACTGAAGAAGAAGTAGGGCGGCGATTGAAGAATCAACGCCGCCGGACATGCCGACGATGACGCGGGTATTTTTGATGGATCTGTTTGCGGATTTATTAGACGATCTATTAGACATGAGGGTTGGAAAATTGAGAACAGCGTTGTATTTTACGTTAGTCCGCGCGTCTCTGCCATTAACTCAATCAATCTCACTCAGGGTCTCCTCGAACCGGTGTACAATGAATGTAATTGTTTAGTGATCTAATAAAGAGTTATCCAAGATGCCCAAGGCAAGAACACAATTAACCCATCTGGATTCAGATGGGAATGCAAAAATGGTTGATGTTAGCGATAAGGCGCTCACCGTGCGTGTCGCCACGGCCAGGGCCCTGGTGCTGATGGAAGCAGAAACCCTTTCACTCATTGAGACAGGTGATCATAAGAAGGGGGATGTCTTTTCCGTAGCAAAAATTGCAGGTATCCAGGCCGCCAAAAAATGTTCAGATTTAATTCCGCTGTGTCATCCCCTTGCGCTCTCCGCCATTGATGTGGATTTCACAATTCATCCGGAAAAGAATCAGGTTGAGATCAGAACTATGTGTCGCCTGACGGGGCAAACAGGCGTTGAAATGGAGGCGTTAACTGCGGCTTCAGTAGCAGCCCTGACTATCTATGATATGTGTAAAGGCGTCGACCGTGGCATGACTATTACCGGCATTGAACTCCTGACCAAATCTGGCGGTAAATCCGGCGATTGGACGCGGGAGGAATAGGCGTGATTGAGGTCGTCTTTTTCGCGAGCCTGAGAGAAGATCTCGGCTCTTCTGGTTTCAAGATTGATCCCTCCGGTATTAACAATATCAATGATGTAATAGATTCACTGGCGTCCGCACAGGGTACTCATTTCAAAGACATTCTTATTGGCGACAACATTCTTGTCGCCATAAACCAGGAGATGGGTGATGTAGATACGACGGTGAATGATGAAGATGAGGTTGCATTTTTCCCGCCGGTGACTGGCGGATGAATATTCGAATCTCCGTTCAGGAGCAAGCCTTTGATGCAGGCGCGGAAATTGCCCTGCTGAAGTCGTCGGGCGTTGGCGGTATCAATGTATTTGTCGGCGTAGTTCGTGAAATGAATGAGGGCGACTCCGTTAGCGGCTTATTTCTGGAACATTATCCGGGAATGACGGAGAAACAAATAAAGACAATTATCGATGAGGCGGGCGCTCGCTGGGACCTTCAATCGGCGACAGTCATTCACAGAGTGGGGCAGTTGCATCCTGACGATGAAATTGTGTTTGTCGGTGTATCTAGTGCGCATCGCGGAGATACGTTCGATGCTTGCGAATTCATCATCGACTTTCTAAAGACGCGCGCGGCATTTTGGAAGAAGGAAACTTTTTCAGAGGGTGATCGTTGGCTTGAAACTCGGAAAAGTGATTTGAAGACGGCCGAAAATTGGGCGGCTAAATTTGAATAGCTAAGAAAGAACGACAGTTAGTTTTTTGTATTCACCGACTTCAAGGTTTTCGGTACTCCAATCCCCAATCTGATGTCGAAAGAGTCGAAGCGTGGGAAACCCCGTCGCAGCGGTCATTCGCCGGACTTGTCGATTTTTGCCTTCCGCAATGGTCAAGGAAATCCAGGTAGTTGGGATTGCGGCCCGATATCTAATGGGTGGTTCTCTAGCTGGCAGCGGTTCATCAATAGTTGTTGTTGTCGCAGGGCGAGTCAGTCCGTCTTTTAACTGGACGCCACTGCTTAAGTCCTTAAGCGCATCAATTGTTATTTCTCCATCTACCTGCACCCAATAGGTCTTTTTCATCTTGTGCCGCGGATCGGCAATCTTCGCCTGAAGGCGACCATCGTCAGTTAATAAGACGAGTCCTTCCGAGTCCTTGTCCAATCTGCCGGCGGCATAGAAACCTTCATGAGAAATGAAGTCAGCCAGAGTAAGGCCTTCGCCGGTAAACTGACAAAGGACGCCGTAAGGTTTATTAAAGAGAATGAGGTTTGACATGACGGCCAGGGTTACTTTCAGGGTATTGATGGACACAGTGAGGCACCACCAGCAAAGGATAAGTATGGCTTCCGGTAAAAGAACCACACAGAAGAGAAATTTATCAAAAACGGAGGAACGACTCAAGGCTCCGCGGCCTTCTCTTCTGTTTGTTCACTCGGTAGGTCAGCAGGGCAGATGTTAATTGCGTGAGAACCTTTGGGACCTTCTAGAATCTCAAAATCCACTAGTTGTCCGGCTTTCAGCGTTCGATATCCGTCCATCTGAATCGAAGAGTAGTGTGCGAAATAGTCTTCCCCACCTTCTCCTGCCAAGATAAAACCATAGCCCTTGGCATTATTAAACCACTTAACACGACCTGTCGGCATAGCGGTAACACCTCGCAGTGTTGATCCTACCCGGTGACTCAACTGTTCCATGTAACGGGTAATACGCTACTTTAGGATCAAGAAATGCGATCCGTCAAGCAACAATTGAGGAACTTCACGATTTTGAGCTTGGAAATTGATTTTATAGCAAATTAAAGCTCGGATTGCTGCAATTTTGCAAAACTACTTCTGGATTAGATGAATACACGAGAGCAATGCTTGCTAAAAGTGTAGGATACAAATATGAGTTGGTTTATAGATAAATTGAAAGAAAGTCGAAAAATAAGTAGTAGGGAAGCTTGAAACTTTCCGGCAGGGCTCCATAACTAATGAGTAAGACCAGTAAGATAATAGTGGCTAGCGATGATCCCGGAACGGATCAGGATCGGGGCATAGGAATACTTGAGGCCCCTACAAAACCAAAGCTCGCCAGGCCACCGATGTACAAGGTGATTTTGTTAAATGACGACTATACCCCCATGGAATTTGTGGTTGAGGTACTGGAAGTATTTTTTGGAATGAACAGAGAGAAGGCAACCCAGGTTATGCTGGCAGTACATACAGTGGGTAAGGCCACTTGTGGAATATTCACTCGCGACGTTGCAGAAACGAAATCTGCACAGGTCAATCAGTACTCCCAAGAGAATCAACACCCCCTTGTTTCAGATATCGAAGCAACGGACTAGCAAGGATATATAATGCTCAGTAAAGAATTAGAAGTCACACTCAATCTTGCGTTTAAGGAAGCAAGAGTAAAGCGTCATGAGTTGATGTCGGTAGAGCACCTTCTACTTTCGTTACTGGATAATAATGCGGCTGTAACTGTGCTAAATGCCTGCGAAGCCAATGTGGAAAAATTAAAGAAGAAACTGCAAGATTTTCTTGATGCGACAACCCCACTAATTCCTAAAAATGAAACAAACAGGGAAACCCAGCCGACGCTTGGTTTTCAGCGTGTATTGCAACGGGCGGTATTCCATGTCCAATCATCAGGCAAGAGAGAGGTGACTGGCGCAAGCGTACTGGTTGCCATCTTTAGTGAGCAGGAGAGTCATGCTGTTTATTTACTAAAGCAACAGGAAGTTAATCGAATAGATGTCGTTAATTACATTGCCCACGGTGCGCGAAAGAACGGCAGCGAAGAAGAAGGCGGTTCTCCTGAAAGCATAGAGGAAGGCGGCAGTGAAGAAGAAAAAGCACCAAGTGCCCTGGAAGCTTATGCGACAAACCTGAATGAGCAAGCCAAAAAAGGTCTTATCGACCCTCTGGTTGGCCGCGAAGACGAAGTAGAAAGGGTCATTCAGATTCTTTCCCGTAGAAGGAAAAATAATCCTCTGCTTGTTGGTGAGGCAGGTGTCGGCAAAACAGCGATAGCAGAAGGTTTAGCCAAGCTCATTGTTGATGGCGAAGTGCCGGAGATTATCAGCGACAGTATTGTCTATTCGCTTGATCTTGGTGCATTGCTTGCAGGAACAAAGTATAGAGGCGATTTCGAAAAGCGGCTCAAAAATCTCTTAAACGAGTTGAAGAAGGAAAAAAGCCAGATATTGTTTATTGATGAGATACATACCATCATTGGTGCTGGTGCAGCTTCCGGCGGCGTTATGGATGCTTCAAATATATTGAAGCCACTGCTTGCCTCCGGAGAGATCCGCTGCCTCGGATCAACTACCTATCAGGAGTACCGTGGCATCTTTGACAAGGACAGAGCACTGTCCAGACGATTTCAGAAAATCGATGTGCCAGAGCCTAGCGTAGATGATACTTATCGAATCCTAAAAGGCCTGAAGTCACGTTTCGAAGAACATCACAAATTAAAATATACAGACAGGGCGCTGAAAGTTGCAGCTGAACTTGCAGATAAATACATTAACGACCGCTATATGCCTGATAAAGCAATCGACGTTATTGATGAGGCGGGTGCCTATCAGCAGCTTCAATCTCCATCAAAGAGGAAGAAGCAAATTGGTGTATCGGATGTTGAAAAAATGGTTGCCAAGATTGCACGTATTCCGCCAGCAAGTGTATCCTCATCGGATAAAAAAGCGCTCCAGGATCTTGAAGCTAATTTGAAGATGGTTATCTTTGGCCAGGATGAAGCGATTGAATCTCTCGCCAGTGCAATCAAGTTGTCGCGTGCAGGATTAAAAGAGGGTGAAAAACCAATTGGCTCTTTCCTTTTCTCTGGGCCGACTGGCGTTGGTAAGACAGAAGTATGCAAGCAACTAGCTCGTATTATGGGCGTCGAAATGGTTCGCTTTGATATGTCTGAATATATGGAACGACATACTGTTTCACGATTAATTGGTGCGCCCCCCGGTTATGTTGGTTACGATCAAGGTGGCTTGCTAACGGAAGCAATCAATAAACAGCCGCATTGCGTGCTTCTGCTCGATGAAATAGAAAAGGCTCATCCGGATGTTTTCAATCTGCTGCTTCAGGTAATGGATCATGGAAGTTTAACGGACAACAACGGGCGCAAAGCTGATTTCCGAAATGTGGTTCTTGTGATGACAACTAATGCAGGAGCTCAGGAAATGAGCCGGAGTTCTATCGGCTTTACGACCCAGGATCATACGACGGATGGAATGGAAATTTTGAAGAAGATGTTTACTCCGGAGTTTAGAAACCGATTGGACAATATCATCCAGTTTGAGCCACTGGGCAAAGAAGTCATAAAAACGGTTGTCGATAAATTTCTTGTGGAAATTCAGGTCCAGCTTGATGACAAGAAGGTCGTACTGTTTATTAGCGACGAGGCGAGGGACTGGCTCGTAGAAAATGGCTACGACAAGATGATGGGCGCCAGGCCAATGCAGAGACTAATCCAGAACAAAATCAAGAAAGAGCTCGCAGAAGATATTTTATTCGGCCGTTTATCAAAAAATGGCGGCGAAGTACACGTGGATGTAGAAGACAACGAGCTGGTGTTGAATATCGAAGAATCGGCAGTACCAGCCTGATACCGCCGGGATAAATTTATTTTGGAAATTTGGATTTGCGGCGGAGACTCATTCCCTGAATGTAATTCGCCCCTTGGTCAGATCATACGGCGTAACTTCAACCTTCACGGTATCTCCCGTCAGAATCTTGATGTAGTTTTTCCTCATTTTTCCTGAGATGTGTGCTGTAACGATATGTCCATTTTCGAGTTCTACTTTGAACATAGTATTGGGTAGCGTATCCACAACGGTTCCGCTTAATTGAATCTGTTCTTCCTTAGCCATTCATTCCTCAAACTGCTAACGTGAATTTTCACTTACTGTTTTCTTCGCGTTGATGAAAGCCTTGCCTTCATAAAAAGTCTTCATCTAAAACGCGGTGCATTTTGCCTCAATTCGGACCCTTTGGCAAAGGACAACTTACTATATAAATATGATCAACATGCCGATGCGAATTTCCGACGCTCCTGCAGCTCCCACAATTCACCGCCGATATTAGTCTTTAGTGTTCTTGTGCTCCTTCCATTCGTGATTGCTATATATCTGGGTGGGTTGATAGTCCAGTTTGTAGTTCATCTTTTGACTTTGCTTAATCCAATAACCCAGGTATAGATAGTTGAGAGACAATTCCCTTGTTTCAGCAATGAGCCAGAGTACCGCAAAGACGCCTGGGCTTAACTGGTGCATGCCGGGATCAAAAAAGGTGTAAATCGCCGATATACCGTCTTTTAATCTATCGGCGACCGTAAGTGCGATTAGTTTATTGTCGAGTCGAAATTCGTAAAAGCTGGCTTCTGGCCTCCCTTCAACCAGGAATGACTCAAACTGTGCCAGTTCTGCTGGATACATATCGCCGTCTGAATGTCGTAGATCGATGTACTTCTTATAGAGCACGAAGTATTCATCTGTTGAGGCTGGATTAACCCGATAAACTCTGACGTTCTTGTTCTTATTGATGATTCGCTTATGGCGGCGCTTTAGTTGGTGAAGTGCCACAGGCACGCGAACAGGTATGCAAGCGCTGCATGATTCACAGTAGGGACGGTAGATATGTGTCCCGCTGCGCCGAAATCCGATTGCCGATAGGGCGGAGTAAAGTTCGGTGTTTATCTCGACCGTAGGGTCAACGAATAAAGTGATTGCCTGACGATCATCCAGGTAACTGCAGTCATGTTCCGGGGTTGTAAAAAACCGTAATTCAGCTAACGAAGTCATGTATCCGGGCGCAGGTAATGGCCGATATCTCACATTTTACCACGGTGGAAGGATGCTTGGCAGCAAAGCCCAGTTTATTGGCGTTTCTGTATCGACGTAGTCATTCAGGTACTGCTTTAATTCTTGTCGCGAAATTTCAGAGGCCCCTAAAGATTCCAAATGTTCATTTGGTAATTGACAATCGATAAGCGGGCACTCATTTTGGGCCATTAATCTATTGAGGTAAGCGAATGCGACCTTCGATGCGTCGCTTACTCGATGGAACATGGATTCACCGAAGAAAAGTTTGCCCAGGCCGATCCCATATAACCCTCCCACAAGTTCAGCATCCAGATAGACCTCGAAGGAGTGCGCGACACCAATGTCAGCCAGTGCCTTATATGCTTCCTTCATTTCATTTGTGATCCATGTGCCGCCTGCGTAGTCCCTTGGACCACTGCAGGCTTCGATAACCTGATCAAATGCTGTATCCAGCCTTACCTCAAACTTATTCTGCCGGAGAACTTTTCGCAGGCTTCTCTTTGGCGCAAATTCTGATGGGCAGATAACCGCTCGTGGGCTTGGCGACCACCAGAGTAAGGGCTGCCCATCTTCATACCAGGGAAAGATGCCTTGACTGTAGGCTGCCAGTAATCTTTCGATGCTGAGATCACCGCCGGCAGCGAGTAAACCATTAGGCTCATCCATTGCTGAATCAATGGCAGGGAAATCGGTAGTTCCAGTTTTTAGCCAGGGTATGTCTGTCATAAATTGCTGATAACTGAATTAGGGTGACTGATTCAAGGCACCTATATATAACATATGTGCAAGATGTAGCTGATCCAGCTATAGCTCATCCAGATACTTTTCTGCATCCAGCGCCGCCATGCATCCAAAACCTGCGGAAGTGACTGCCTGCCGATAGACTTGATCAGCGACATCACCGGCCGCAAATACTCCGGGGATGCTGGTCGCGGTCGCGTTTCCGCCAAGACCCGTACTGATATGGATATAGCCGTTGGTCATTTCAAGCTGGCTCTCAAAGATACCGGTATTCGGTGTATGTCCAATAGCGATAAAGACTCCCTGTAGGTCGAAATCAGTTGCCACATTGGTATTGACCTGGCGGATACGCATACCTGTTACACCCATGTCGTCACCAAGGACTTCGTCAAGGGTCGAATCCCAGTGAATATTAATATTCTCCTTTTCGATGACTCGATTCTGGAGAATCTTCTCTCCTCTAAATTTATCTCGACGGTGAACCATGACAACTTCGGATGCAATATTGGAGAGGTAGAGAGCTTCTTCCAAGGCAGTATTTCCGCCTCCAATAACCGCGACCTTTTGCTTCTTGTAAAAAAAGCCATCGCATGTAGCACAGGCGCTCACGCCTTTTCCTTTGAAGTCTTCTTCTGATTGCAAGCCAAGATATCGGGCGGACGCTCCGGTGGTGATGATCAATGCATCGCAGGTATAGATCGCGTTATCGCCATGGAGCCTGAATGGTTTGGTTTCTAATTCTGCCTTATTTATATGGTCAAAAACGACAGACGTTTCAAATCGCTCGGCGTGTGCCTGCATTTGAGCCATTAGGTCGGGGCCTTGCAATCCTTCGGCACCGGCTGGCCAATTATCTACATCAGTTGTCGTGGTGAGTTGGCCGCCTGCTTCGATACCGGTGATAACAACAGGCTTAAGGTTCGCTCTGGCTGCATATATAGCTGCCGTAAGACCGGCAGGGCCTGACCCTAAGATCAATAGTTTATGGTGAATTTCTTCCATCAGTCCCTCTAGTGAAAATCTGTTTACGCCCATAGAGCGACAATATCAAGGTCGCCTATCATACAGGACGATGATTTTGTCGGATAGTTTTCAGCCTGGTTGGGGGCAAACATATATAACAAAATCAGGACAGAATAAGAGGCTCACCTTAACGATTATTGATGTAGTATCTCCGGCTCTCAGCTTTTACGAATTAGGGCTCTGGTATCCAACAACTACCAGAGCGAATTTTGTATTGATCGAGAGACCCAATCATCTATTGAGTGGTTTCATGGTTTGTATAGAGTTTTTTTATGAAGAGATTCGTTATTTTGGTCGTTGTTGCCTTGTTATCCGCATGTTGTGGCGGTAGTGGGGGAGGTTCCGAGACCGAAGGAACGGAAGATCAAACGCCTATTGCTGATCAAGGCTTTGCAGAAAACGGAATCTTTGCTGGTGCCCTTGATGATAATGAAGTGCTGCTGGTCATGGAGGCTGGTATCTACTTTCTTGTAGCGGGAGACCTCGCCAGTACCAGGGAATACAGTATTGATAGCGTATTGCTCAGTGGCAGCAGTCCCGCCTATAGGCTTATCCGCCAATGGTGAATTATCTGGTCAACTCGAGCTTAGCGGCGAATATCGAACAGATAGGCACCTTGATCTGATTTTCACGGAGCTCGACTCTGGGGTGGAACGCAACCTAATCGTCGAAGCAACGGATCTGTATTTTCGAGATTCTCCCTTGGACAATGTTCTTGGTGCCTGGATTAATCAAGCTGAAGCCAATCTGGTGTTCTTTGATATTTCAGAGAATCGCGACCCGATTGGCGGGGATGATTTTGTCAATGGCGATCCTAATAATCAAATTTTTATCGATGTGCTCGCCAATGACCGGGATCCAGACGGTGACCAGTTAAAAATCGCCAGCGTTGATGTTGTAAGTACTCTTGGCGGCGTTATATTGCTTGACGATAATGGTACCCCGGAGGACTTCTCCGGCGACAGGATCAGCTACACACCTCCCGTGACTTTTCTATCCGGATTTGATTCTTTTAGGTATGAGGTTGAAGATCCTGACGAGGGCGGCTCTAATCCAAATGTGCTCATCACATTACCTGGCAGAAGTGTGGATATGGCCATTAGCCTGGACGTTGTGAACTCCATGCCAGTAGCAGGATCGATAATAAAATTGAGCGCCACCATCGTAAATGACAACGATTCCGATGTACGGGTGCAGGTCCTACTGGACTTACCTAGCGGGTTGATCTGTCGATCCGATGACAGCAGCAGTGAATATGATCGAAGTTCTGGTTTTTGGACAGTCAGTGTGGTGGCCCGAGAGACCAAAAATATCGAAATTGATGTCTTTGTCAAATTCTTTGGTGAATTTGATGTTGTAGCGGAAATAAGCATCGGTTGATGCTGAAGAGTTGAATTTGGCCAACGATACTGCCGAGCTCTCGTTGAGCCCCAGTAATTTGACTAACGATATTCCCGTTGAAACAAGAAGCGCAGAGATTCAAGGCGTGTTACTTTCATCCTTAACTCAAGTTGCTGGATTTATCTCAGAGAACATTGGCGGCAACAAAGTATATGATATTGAGCTGACTTTCGGTGGTGGTGGCTTTGAAAGTGGCGGTGGAAATCCAGATCCGTTTATCGGATTCGTAATTTCAAGTGAAGAATTGGTAGAGACGCAGGTAGACGAAGGTGAAGATCCAGTGTCTGAGCTTCGACCGACCATATTGATTCTTTCAGCAACACCGGCCGCGGCTTCACTGGATCGGCAGAGAATTTATACTTCATCACCAGTAAGCGGGATTATGAGGCACATATTGAAACCCGGATTGCACCTATAGAGCAGCAATCGCTACCAGCGACAGAACAAGCAAGTCTGGATGACCTGACGCAAGATGAGAGAGACAAGGAATTCCTTGGCGAGCTCTATCTGAGGATGAAGCCAGCAGGGTCTAACCTGATGCAGTACTCAGAGCAGCTGGCCTTGAAGATGAATCTGCTTGCCAGCGCTGAGAGTTCGGTAGCGGACGACTTCAATAAGGTATTGGCAGAAGAAATTCTGGAGAATTTGGAAGCATACGCTGAATTCTCAGGCTCGCTATAGCCCTCAACGTTCAGACCTAAATCTTGTTTATCATGCCTCATCGTTAAGCTGAGGTTTAAGTATGATCCGCTATAATTTCAAAAAAGAGATGTATAAATATCGATTCTCCATATATTATGTAAGAGTTTGATTAATATACATATTCCGCTTCCATATCCGAGGAGCTTTCAGTGGCGCAAGCTCGAACAAAAAATAGAGCTCTAGTTAAGGAACGAAGCCAGAATCGAGAGGATCTTATAGATCATTTGGGCCCTCGATTGAGAGAAGGTGCATTGATCGCGCTGGTCGCGGCTTGTATTTATCTTAGCCTGGCCCTCTTTAGCTACAATCCCGATGACCCGGGCTGGACCTTCACTGGCGTTGATAGCGCCGTGACTAATATGGTCGGCTCCAGTGGTGCATGGATAGCGGACGTATTTTTAACAATATGTGGCTATATGGCCTTTGTATTCCCTGTCATGCTGGGTTTCCAGGCATGGCAGATATTTCGTGAGCGAAAATCAGAATTACCGTTCAACTGGGCAATCACCTTCTTTCGAGGCGTTGGCTTTATTCTGACCATGGTGGCCGGCTCAGGACTTGCGGCACTACATTTTTTTGCATCCTGGCTAGATTTCAGACAGGGCAGTGGTGGCATCATCGGCACAGAACTGGCTGAATTAATGGTGCCTATTTTCAGTTACATTGGCACAACCCTGATTCTACTTGCCTCTTTCCTGTTTGGAGTGACGGCATTTACCGATGTATCCTGGATTCGGGTTATGGATAGAACAGGCGCGTTTGTCATTCAAGGCAGCGTTCGCCTTCGTGAAGCCTGGCATCGATACCTGCAGCAGCGAGCTGAAAAGGCGGAGCTGAAACAATCGTCGCAACAGCGCAGGGAATCCCTGGAGAAGCACATCGAGAAGAAGATGCAGCGGCCAGCACTGGTCATCGAACCGCCACCTGCGGCGATAAAGGAAGTCAGCGCCAGAGTTGTGCGGGAGAGACAAGGTAACCTGTTCAAAGTTGATGCAGTGGACGGTTTACCAGCACTGTATCTGCTTGATCCTGTAGATCACAGTCAGGACCGTGGGTATTCGCCGGACGACCTTGAGGCCATGTCTCGACTGCTGGAATTGAAACTGAAGGATTATGCTGTAGATGCCGAAGTAGTGGCCGTGTATCCAGGCCCAGTTATTACAAGATTTGAGATTTTGCCAGCCGCTGGGGTGAAAGTGAGTCGAATTTCCAGTCTTGCCAAAGATCTGGCGCGCTCGCTGGCGGTGATGAGCGTTCGTGTTGTTGAAGTGATTCCGGGCAAGCCTTTCGTCGGTATTGAAATACCGAACGTTGATCGATCGATCGTTAGACTGAGCGAAGTACTTTCATCAAAAGCCTATGACAATGCCCAGAGCCCTTTATCCTTAGCTCTCGGGCACGATATCGCTGGCGAGCCTGTTGTTGTTGATCTGGCCAAAATGCCGCACTTGTTGGTCGCTGGAACAACCGGTTCGGGTAAGTCTGTTGGCGTTAATGCAATGATACTGTCGATCTTGTTTAAGGCCTCGCCAGAAGAGGTACGCCTGATCATGGTCGATCCAAAGATGCTGGAACTAGCCGTTTACGAGGGAATTCCACATTTGTTGACCCCGGTTGTGACTGATATGAATGAGGCATCTAATGCCTTGCGCTGGTGTGTTGCAGAAATGGAGCGGCGTTATCGATTAATGGCGGCAATGGGCGTCAGAAATGTTGGCGGTTTTAATCGTAAAGTTAAAGAAGCAGAAAAGGCAGGTGAGCCAATTAAAGACCCCCTGTGGTTGCCTGATCCTCTGCTGGATGAAGAAGGCCAGGAAGCGCCGGATCTCGCTACTCTTCCCTTCATTGTCGTGGTTATCGATGAGTTTGCGGACATGATGATGATTGTCGGCAAGAAGGTCGAGCAACTCATTGCACGTATTGCGCAGAAGGCGCGTGCCGCAGGAATTCACCTGATCCTGGCTACGCAAAGACCCTCAGTGGATGTTATTACAGGCTTAATTAAGGCGAACGTTCCTACTCGAATTAGCTTTCAGGTCTCCAGCAAGATTGATTCAAGGACAATACTGGATCAGAGCGGCGCCGAACAATTGTTGGGGCATGGCGATATGCTATATCTTCCTGCGGGAACAGCAATACCGATTCGAGTCCATGGTGCGTTTGTAGATGATGATGAAGTTCTGCGAGTGGTAGAGAGCTGGAAGGAACTCGGTGCACCTAATTACCTTGAATCAATTCTTGATAAGCAAAGTGAATCGGAATTGCTGCCGGGCACAACCGCTGACGATAATGCCGAGGAATCTGACCCCTTGTATGATGAGGCGGTAGAATTCGTCACCCAGTCGCGGCGAGCTTCTATTTCTGCAGTGCAACGAAAGCTGAGGATTGGTTACAACCGCGCTGCAAGAATGGTTGAGGCAATGGAACTTGCAGGAGTCGTCACCGAGATGGGTACCAACGGCAGCAGGGAGGTCATTGCGAATGAACCACCTCAGTAAAATACTTGGGATTGCCATCATCTTTTGTGCAAGCGCCTTTTGTACAATCAATATCTTTGCTGAAGACCTTTCTCCTATTGAAAAGAGTGCACTGTCTGAACAGAGCCTCCTTACTGTAGGCAGTGCAGATGCGAATGCCTTTACCGAAGAGCCAGCTGAATATTCGAGTAGACTCATCAGCTATCTGAATGGCATCTCTTCGTTGTCCGGCGACTTCGAACAAGTTACTCATAGCTCATGGAGCCCTTCATCAGACATTTACAGGGGGCAGTTGTGGGTGGCCAGGCCACATTTATTTAGGGTAGATACATTCAGTCCTTCCGTGCAGACGCTTGTATCTGATGGTCAGGACTTCTGGACTTATGATGAGGACCTTGAACAGGTAATCGTAAGCAAGTTAAATAACGATCTTAGCCAGGTACCTCTGCTGTTATTCAGCAGTGACATTTCAGGACTTGAGAAGGCCTATGCCATCAGTGGGTATTCAGATGAAGTAAGCAATCATTTTGTGCTTGAACCGCTGTCTGAAACCAGCCTGTTCCGATCCCTGGTTCTGGTATTTCGTGATGGCAAGCCCATAACGATCAGTATCAATGCTACAACCGGACAGGTAACAACCATTGCATTGAGCAATACAATGATTAATGAAGATATTCCGGCAGAGCGCTTCGAATTTGTTGCACCGGAAAATGTAGACGTCATCGATGACCGGCAGTAAGCGGTATGACCTTATTTGATGACAGCTTTGGGGCGGAGCAAACCTATCAACCTCTCGCATCCAAAATGCGCCCCAGGACCCTGTCCGAATTTTCCGGACAGAAACATCTTCTAGGCGAGGGCAAACCCCTTCGGCTTGCCATTGAAACATCCAGCTTGCATTCGATGATCCTGTGGGGGCCGCCTGGCGTTGGCAAGACTACTTTGGCAAGAATGATATCGACTCTGTGTGATGTCCACTTCCAATCCATATCTGCTGTCCTCGCAGGGGTAAAGGACATACGCGAGGCGATATCCATTGCACAACAGCATCGAGTTAGCACTGGCAGAAAAACCTTGTTATTTGTCGATGAAGCGCACCGATTCAATAAGGCGCAGCAGGATGCATTTTTACCTTATGTTGAGGATGGCACGGTCATCTTTGTGGGTGCAACTACCGAGAACCCATCATTTGAACTCAATAACGCGCTCCTCTCCAGGGCCAGAATTTATAAACTTCAGCCTCTCAACCAGGCTGAAATAGAAGAAGTGCTTGTTCGCGCTCTTGCCCATGCCGCGGGATTGAAAGATCGCGAAATTCGCTGCCAAGATGATGTCATTGCAACATTATCCCGTGCGGCTGACGGTGATGCGAGGCGAGCCTTGAATATTCTTGAAGTCGCAACAGACCTGGCGCTGGATAATAAAATTACTCATGAGATTGTTGAGGAAGTTTTGGGCGCTGACTTCCGAAGATTTGACAAAGGTGGAGACATTTTTTATGAGCAGATCTCTGCGCTACACAAGTCAGTTCGAGGCTCCTCACCGGATGCATCACTATACTGGTTTGCACGCATGTTGGACGGAGGGTGCGATCCTCTCTACATTGCGCGTAGAGTTGTGAGAATGGCGTCCGAAGACATTGGCAATGCGGACCCACGGGCATTAGAAATTTCCTTGAATGCCTGGGAAGTACAGGAACGCCTTGGTAGTCCGGAAGGGGAACTCGCCATCGCTCAGGCAATTGTCTATCTGGCCTCGGCAGCGAAGAGTAATGCCGTATACGCCGCCTTTGGCGCCGCGATGAAGGATGCTCGAATGGGAACGTCCCTGGAAGTGCCAATGCATCTACGAAATGCGCCTACTAATATGATGAAGGATATGGGCTACGGAGACAGTTACCAATACGCGCACGATCATGACGGCGGCTTCGTACCTGGGGAATCCTATTTCCCGGAAGACTTGCGAGACCCTGTTTATTATCATCCTGTGGAACGTGGCCTTGAGATCAAGATTCGCGAGAAACTTGAATATCTAAAGAAGGCCAATAAATCCAGCGACTTCCAGCGCTATCAACAAAACCGGAACAAAGATTCAAGAGACCAGCAGCCATGAGTGAGCTCATCGCTATCGCCGTGGGTGGAGCATTGGGTGCTTTGTCCCGCTATTGGCTTACTGAATTTGCGAACGTGATTTTCGGAACGGATTTCCCCTATGGTATATTGATTATCAACATCACGGGGTCGTTTGCCATCGGGCTTGTATTCATCATGGTCGTTGAACGTGACTTGTTTCCAGTAGTCCTCAGCGCCGGGCTTATGGTTGGCTTTCTTGGGGCATTTACGACCTTCTCGACCTTCTCCATTCAGGCGGTGGGACTGATTGAAACGGAACGATTCATTGCCGCAGTCCTTTATATTATTGGCAGCGTTGTACTTTGTATTGTTGCTGCGGCCGCTGGCGTGTTCATCGCCCGCTTACTTCCTTAGAACAGCAATCAATGCAGGATGCGCTTGTTGCTGCTGGCCCGGATCTGGCAACATAGTCTGGCAGCAATGAATTCAGGAATGAGCTCTGGTACTATTGCGCCCGCAAAGATTGTCGCCAGGCTGGAATACTGCTCACTAACTGCCTGAATGAGCCGGGAAAAACGATTAATCCATAATGCTTATCAATGACACAACGAATTTATCACAATGCTTGATCCAAAATTAATCAGAAACGACCTTGATGCAATCGCCAAACGATTGAGGGTAAAAGGATTTGAACTGGATGTTTCAGCGATATCGTCGCTTGAAGCCAAGCGCAAGGAAACTCAAGTGAAGAGTGAGGCTTTGCAGGCCGAGCGTAATACCAGCTCAAAGTCGATTGGACAGGCCAAGGAACGTGGCGAGGATATTCAACCTTTGCTTGCGCAAGTTTCATCGCTGGGTGATCAGCTGGATGCAGAGAAGTCTCGCTTGGAGGGGCTGCAGGAAGCACTTAATGAAATTCTGTGGGCCATTCCTAATATACCCGACGATTCCGTACCAGCAGGAGCCAGTGAAGATGATAATGTCGAAATTCGCACCTGGGGCGACCCAACCGAATTCCAGTTTGAACCGAAAGACCACGTTGATCTAACGGAATCTAACAAGCTGATGGATTTCAAGGCGGGCGTTAAAATTGCCGGTTCACGCTTTGTCGCCCTACACGGTGATCTGGCGCGAATGCACCGTGCATTGATTCAGTTTATGTTGGATGTACATACGCAAGAGCATGGCTACGAAGAAGTTTATGTGCCTTATATGGTCAACAGGCAATCCCTGTTAGGCACAGGTCAATTGCCAAAATTTGAAGAGGACTTGTTCAAGGTAAATGATGAGCGAGATCTTTATCTTATTCCAACTGCAGAAGTCCCTGTCACAAATCTTGTCCGCGATGAAATTGTCCCTGGGGAGGCCATGCCACTTAAGTTTGTCTGCCATAGTCCTTGCTTCCGGAGTGAAGCAGGGAGCTATGGTAGAGATACCAGAGGCATGATCAGGCAGCATCAATTCGAAAAAATTGAGCTGGTTCAAATGGTACGCCCAGAAGACTCAACGCAAGCTCATGAAGCCCTGACCCTGCATGCGGAAGCAATATTGCAAAAACTCGGCCTACCTTATCGCGTCGTGAATCTCTGTGGAGGCGATCTGGGGTTTGCGGCTGCGCGTACCTATGATCTTGAAGTTTGGCTGCCAGGCCAGAACCAATATCGTGAAATATCTTCCTGCAGTAACTTCCGTGATTTTCAGGCACGACGCCTGCAGGCGCGGTGGCGAAATTCAGAGACAGGTAAGCCTGAATTACTGCACACGCTAAATGGTTCAGCACTTGCGGTTGGCCGTACCCTGGTTGCTATTCTCGAAAACTACCAACAGGCCGACGGCAGCGTTACTGTTCCCCAGAGTTTGCAGCCCTACATGGGTGGCGTTACCAGAATTGAAGCCTGAATCAGTCGCAATTTGCGGGCTTGGGCAGGCCCGCAATCTTGCTAACAAGTTTGGCGGGTTTGCCCGAAAACAAACCCATTAGATAGATGCTGGTTCCTTTGGATTCACCCAGCTCTTCTTTTACCAGCTTGACCAGCACTCGCGTTACCGGTGATATTCCATATTGGTGATAATAAGCCCGGACCAGATTGATAATTTCCCAGTGCGCGTCGGTCAGTTGAATTTGATCATTACTTGCGAGCTGGGTGCCATGCTCTTGTGTCCAGTCTCGAAAATCTCTTAGGAAGCCATCTTTGTCCAGATTCATAATTGTCTAGAACCAACTTGAGATGGAATTGGCATCGCAGCAACTGAGCACCAGAGCCTCGTACGAAATACGCGGAATTGACGAATGGATTCTTTTTTCAAGCCCGCGGGATTGTACATCCGCTGCAAGTACCTGGATCCTAGCTGTTGGTAAGCTAAGGTCTCTACCGAGAAGACAATAAGTGCCATCCTCGATGAAGATAACTGCATCGTCGCTCATGATGATGCTGCGACAAGTTTCAAATGCTGATGGTTTATTAAAAATATGCAAAGTCATTAGAAGTTCAGAATGGCCTCACTATTTGCGATCATTTCTGCAATTTCATCATTGCCTAATGCTTCTACGTCGATAACAAGGTCCGAAACTGACAAGCCAAACTTATCAAGATGCTCCTCGCTGCAGTAAATTTTACTCACGCCATAATCTGCCAGGGCACCAAATGTGCGTGAAAAGTTCTTCTGCCCGATCTGGCTTGTGTCTTGCTCACTCAGCAGTTGCAGAATGCCTTCACCAAGGAAGAGGGCTGTGCAATCTGCAAATGCCGAACCCATGAGAAGTGCATCAAGACCCTCTTGGGCATTTATCGTGCCGTGCGGCGCACTGGTATGGATAAAGAGTAACTGAGTCTGCTCAGGCACCGAAAGTCACCAGTCGGTCTGAATTCAGGCCTGCGTCAATGAGTTGTCCAAGCCCGGAAATTGTAAATGCGCTATCAAGGCTGGCGCTACTTTTTTCATACCTGTCTGCCTCAGCATTATCCAGTACACCCCGTCGCAGAGCAGAAGCAATACAGACGATCAACTCGACATCATTTTCACCCGCAAACTCGGACCACATTTTGCGAATGTCTGGTTCGTCTTGTGGTGGTGCTATTGCAGTATTTCCACAGTGGACGCCATCCTGGTAGAAGAATACGCGAACGATTTCGTGTCCTTGTTCAAGCAAGGCCCTGGCAAAATATATTGCCGTGAGCGGCGCCTGGGAAGAATAGGGTGCCCCTTGAATAACGATGGAAAATTTCATGATCTTATATCAAAAGTCTTCAATAAAAGGGCTTCGACCAAAAGTATATACTCACAGAATTCGGGAGCGCAAAAAAAGAAAAGCCCCGGTGTGATTCTCACACCGGGGCTTTTTGTTTTCGCCAGAATTAATCGTCACCACCAAATATACCGACCAGATGCAGGATGCTGACGAACATATTGTAGATATCCAAGTAGAGGGCGATTGTAGCCAACAGGTAGTTGGTTTCACCGCCATTCAATATACGGCTGGTATCGTAAAGAATAAACCCGGACATAAGCAGAACAATTGCTGCCGACAAGGCCAGGTGTAAGCCTGAAATATTGTAGCCAAGCATACCGCCGACAAACATTAACAGCATTGAGCCCAAGACCACCCATAGCCCGGTCATCAGGAACCCCGACATATAGGAGAAATCCTTTCCCGATACCAGTACATAGCCCGATAAGGAAAAGAAAACGATTCCAGTCAGGCCAAGTGCTGTAAGAACAATCTCAGGGCCATTAACCATATACATGCTCAATACAGGACCAAGCGTGAAGCCCATAAATCCGGTAAAGGCAAAGACCATCAGGATGCCCCATGAACTGTTCTTCAGTTTATGAACGCCATAAAGCAGAGCCAGCATAGGGATAATTGAAAGTAGGCCAAAGTGTGGCGCATTAATCGCCATTGAAACGCCTGCCATTGCTGCACTGAAGAGCAATGTCATGGACAGCAACATATATGTGTTGCGCAGAACCTTGTTGGTTGAAATGACCGCGTGGCCGCGATCTGCTACAAATTGTGCATCAGCCATAAAAAATATCTCCGTTAATCGATAACTGAATTATAATACAAAAAGTTTACTTTATGCCCACCTAAAATCAAGCTAAAGCCCGCGTTACCGGTCTTGTTAAAGGTATGATATCCAATACCTCAGCCATTTTGACTGTCAGTTACCGAGTAAATTCCTTATTACCTATATGCGGCAGTCTCACGCTCATTCAAGGGCGATGAGTGTGTAGGTATTTGGCGCACACTTATACAAATCACGTAAAATACAGTCATTTAGATGAAAAGAGCTTCGATGAACAGAATAATAACAACAATCATCCTGCTGGCATTGAGCCAGGGGGCGTTTTCAACCGATGTTGCTATCCGTGCGGCAGAAATCGTGGGCTTTGGTGTATTTGATGCGACCAGAACAGTAACGCGTCGGGGGTTCTCTTCGCGTTCTATGGGGAAAGACGACGTCAGTGGTATCAGATTTGTGGAATATACTAATAAAATTAGTGCGAAAAGAGGCCTGAACTTCGGTTTTCAATATGTCATAAACAGTACTCCCAAGGGTAAGCCCATCAAGGTGACATCGGTCATTATCTTTCCTGAAGGCGGAATTCCACATCCAAAGGGACGTGTTTACACGGAATCTCGTGACGCTCATGAAGTGATTATCGGTAGAAAAGCACTACACGGTTATGGTTTTGATGAGGACTGGGAAATGGTTCCGGGCACGTGGATCTTTGAGCTTTGGCACAGAGAAGCGCGCCTCATCAAGAAGACCTTCTACGTTACCGTTGGCGATACCGAAGCAAAGGAAGATGATTGAGCGGCGTAAAAAAAATTGCTCAAGACTTCTTTCCACAACAGGCTTAACAACGGCCATCCAATCAAGTATATTGCGCACCCTCGGACGTCGAAACGCTTTTAAGTAAAAGCACGTAAATACATTTACGTAGACGCAATCTCTGGAGAGGTGGCAGAGCGGCCGAATGCACCGGTCTTGAAAACCGGCGTCGGTTTATCCCGACCGTGGGTTCAAATCCCACCCTCTCCGCCAACTCGCTTGTAATACCCCATACAAAACAATTACTTACGATTGATTGTTACTTTAAACCCTCATAAGTACCCGCATTGGTACCCAATATTTTTTAGGACTTAAACAGCTACCTGTTGAATTGCATCCAAAACTGACCCACTTAGCCCCCTAATTTGCATCGAATATTGACCCACGTATAACTCATTCCTGCTGAAGATAAGCAGGAGTAACCTGGGGTATTCCTATCCAGATACCTCTATAGAAGTACCTCTATCTCAGTCTTGCCAGATTGAAAATTCTGGTTTAGGAGACGCGCACCAAGGACAAGGTGATATATCAGGCAATGATTCCTTCTCTGGCCATACCCTGCATATCTTCCAGTGAAAGCCCAAGTTCGGAAAGGATTTCAACTGTATGTTGGCCAATTTCCGGGGAGTGGGAACGCATTGTAAATGGCGTATTGGAAAACTGCATCGGTGGTCTGGGGTGTAACATTTCACCGCCTCTTGGATGATTCGTGACCATTAATGTTTTCGAGGCGATAACTTGCGGGTCGCTGCTTACTTCTGAGCGCTGATTTGCTCTTGCGACCGGAATGTCATTCTGGGAAAAGAGCTCAATAAGTTCATCGGTCGAGTAAGAGGAACAATCGGCGCCTAATCTATGTGAGACTATTGCGCCATCATTGGCCTCACTAATTTCATACATGTCCGCAAGATCACCTGCTAATTGAACATCATCACCCTGGAAGGTGTAGTTCCACATAAGGTCCGGCCAGTTGAAATAGACAGCGGTATCCAGCATAGAGAGCTTCAGGTGTTGCCCTCCGGCACCATTTGCTCTTGCGAACAGGGCGGCGGTAATCCCCTGTGCAGCTGTTAGTGCAGTCACCTTATCGTAGATGATGGTGCGAACCATCTTTTTACCCTGAGTTTCTGACTGGGCATCGGTTGCACCACTAATACCCTGGATAACGTAGTCATAGACCTTCTGGTCAGCATAAGGGCCTACGTCCCCCATACCACTAATTGATGTATAGATTAGCTCGGGATTAATCTCACGGAGATTCTCATATCCGAGGCCGAGCTTCTCCAGTTTGCCGGGCCTGTAGTTCTGCAACAGCACATCAGCGGTCTCGGCGAGCTTTAGCACCAGGTCTTTTCCTGATGGGTGCTTCAGGTTGATGGCAATTGATCGTTTATTGCGATTGATGACAGAAAAGATCGCGCTAAGACCGTTGCGGCTCGCCCCTAGATAGCGAACACCATCGCCACGATGGGGTGGTTCAATTTTGATAACGTCTGCGCCCTGGTCCGCAAGTACCACGGCGGCCATTGGCCCTGAAACAACCGCGGATAAATCGAGGATCCTGACTCCATTCAGGGGGCCGGTGGAAGTACTGGCTTCTGCATTCTGCTCATCATCCGGCATCGTTGCTTAAACCTGGTCTCAATTTAAGTTTCAAACAGATTTTCGAACTGGGCAACCCATGCTTCAAGATCAGTGCTTTCTTCGTCGGAGAGCAGAACACCCATGTAACATTCGTCATCCCCGGGCTTGGCCCAACGGACTTCACCTCGTAGCAGATACATGGCAAACGGATCGCCGATACCAATGGTGATGTTTAACTTTGTCTTGGTGGGCAATGTCCTGTCAGTCTTCAGCTGCAGCCCATGGCTCGAAAAATCTAGCGCTTCGCAGGCGACGGAAACACCTACCATATCGGGGTCTTCGTCACATTCATGAACGTGGACAAAAAACCTGATCTGGTGTTCAACACGGGGTTCGCTTCTATTATCCATTTTTGTCTCTAATCGTCCCTTTACTCGACACCTTGATCATAAAGAGGCCAGGGTCCGACTTCAACTTGCAACGAATACTTGATATTAAATATGAATGCCTGAAATGTCCGCGAAATGCTCAGAATATTGGATCGATGAGTGTCCGATAGGTCTTTAAATGCTTCAAGGCCTCTGAATGCTGGCCCACGAGTTCATAGAGCCTGGAGAGATTGTAGTGAGCATCAGCAAAAGATGATGCTTTCTTGTAGGCAACGATTGCATCTTGAATGCGACCAATATCTTCGAGAAGTGTGCCCAGATTGAATGCAGCGAGCACGTTATCCGGCTCTGCATTCATGGCTTTGTGATAGTGATCTTCTGCACTCTGGTATTCACCGGCTTCCTGCATCAGGCGGCCAATATTGACATGGGCATCCGAATGATAGGGGTCAAGTTCAAGTGCTCTCAAATAGGCTGCCGGTGCGTCTTCCGGGCTAACGGCTTCAAGATCAACGCCGAGGTCAAACCAGTCGTCGCTGGTTAATTGCTCGCTAACTTCTTCCGCGTTCTTGACGGCCTTGCGAGCAAGGGGGGCAACTGTGCCTGCCAGGTCTGCCACTGCAAAATCAAAGTGCATTTGACCGTTAACCGGGTTGTACATGTGATCATGCTCACGAATGACGACATCACCTGCATCCCCCGTGATACGCAGGGAAGACAGGGTACGGGAGGAGGGCAGTCTGTTCTTTAGCTGGAAAAGGGTCCGATTGACCTGGCTTCTGGCAACACCTGAACTAAAGAGCTCTTTCGCTGTTCGTAAAATGACAATATCCTGAAAGCTGAAGCGATATTGCTGGCCAGGCGTTCGCTCTGGGTCGAGCACACCGGCACGCGCGATTCCACGGATAGTCTCCTGGGGCAATTCCAGCAAATCTGCAATGTCTCGAGTTGAATACCCCTTCATTTCATTCACGGCCCAGCTACAATTTATGTGTAAGGCTAACTGTTATCGCAGGTCTTTTACCAGTAGGTATTGGTCTTATTTTCAAACAGAAAATATATAATCGATAAAGCATTATCCACGGCGCAACATATCCTTGGCGATTACCGTTTGCTGTATTTGGGAAGTGCCTTCATAGATGCGAAACAGGCGAACATCGCGATAAAAACGTTCAATACCGTAGTCTTCGATATAGCCCGCGCCACCAAAAATTTGCACACTTCTATCGGCGACACGGCCAACCATTTCTGTGGCATACAATTTACAGCAGGCCGCGAGTGTTCCGACGTTTTCACCAGCATCTCGCCGCTTGGCTGTATCTTCAACCATGCAGGATGCCGCGTACATTTCAGTCTGGCTATCGGCCAACATTGCCTGAATCAGCTGAAATTCAGCAATAGCCTGCCCAAATTGTTTTCGTTCAAGTGCGTAATTGACACACTCTTCAATCAGCCGTTCTGCGATGCCAATACTTAAGGCACTGATATGTAAGCGGCCCTTATCAAGCACTTTCATCGCAGTCTTAAAGCCGACATTTTCTTTCCCGCCAATCAATTTGTCTTCGGATATCTTCACATCTTCGAATATCACGTCGCAGACGCTCGCCCCTTGCTGGCCCATCTTACGATACGGTCGACCCAGAGAAATCCCCTTGCATGTTGCATCTACCAGGAATGCCGAAACGCCGCGAGATCCCTTCTCTGACATATCGGTTCTTGCAAAGACGGTAAATAAGTCCGCGCTTGGGGCATTGGTAATAAAGCGCTTGGTGCCATTCAATATATAGTTGCCATTGTCTTTCCTGGCTGTCATTTTCACAGACGCGGCATCAGAACCAGCATCCGGTTCAGTAAGGCAGAAGGAACCAATGACTTCGCCCGTTGCCATGCGAGGAAGATAGTGTTGTTTTTGTTCAGCTGTACCATCTATGACCAGCGACTGGGAACCGATGCCGACATTGGTGCCAAAGGCAGAACGAAAGGCTGGTGAAGTGTGGCCAAATACACGCGCAACCGCGACCTCTTCAGACATATTGAGCCCAATACCTCCATATTCTTCTGGAATGGTTAAGCCAAATAGTCCGAGAGCCTTCATTTCCTCAATGACGGATTCCGGTATTTTGTCTTCCGTTCCAACCTGGGATTCCAGGGGGCGGAGCCTCTTATCTACAAATTTACTGAGGGTGTCCAAGAATTGGCCCAAAGTCTCTTGATCGAGCGCCATAAGTTTTGCCTTGTATCAATTAGGTGATTACACCACTTATAATAGCGCGCCTGTAAAAACCTTCACTATTAAACGCGCATCGGAAAGGTAGGATTATAGGCGGCTCACCGATGCTGCGCCAAGAACTGATCAGAGGACTAGATGACAAATTTTAATTGGGAAGATCCATTTTTTCTGGATGAGCAACTCAATGAGGACGAGCGACTTATTCGAGATACGGCCCGCGATTATGCCCAGGAAAAATTAATGCCCCGTGTTCAGGGAGCATTTCGGGATGAATTTTTTCATCGTGAAATCATGACTGAAATGGGTGCGCTCGGTCTGCTCGGCTCTACATTACCAGAGAAGTATGGTTGTCCCGGTGTTAACTATGTGTCGTATGGACTGGTTGCCCGGGAAGTCGAACGGGTTGATAGTGGCTATAGATCGGCCATGAGTGTTCAGTCTTCCCTTGTTATGCATCCTATTTATGCCTACGGTTCTGAACAACAACGAGAGAAATATCTGCCCAAGCTTGCAACGGGTGAATGGGTAGGGTGTTTTGGACTCACAGAGCCAGATCATGGGTCTGACCCAGGCAGTATGATTACGCGAGCGGAGAAAACGTCTGCTGGCTATTTATTGAATGGCGCCAAAATGTGGATCACCAATTCTCCTATCGCAGATATCGCCGTGGTCTGGGCAAAGCTGGACGGCGTAATTCGCGGCTTTATCGTTGAGCGTGGCATGAAGGGCTTTGAGACGCCAAAGATTGAAGGCAAATTCAGCTTACGCGCCTCTGTCACTGGGGAGATCGTCTTAAGCGACGTTGAAGTGCCGGAAGAGAATCTTCTGCCAAATGTAAAAGGCCTTGGCGGACCATTTGGTTGCCTCAACAAGGCCCGATACGGTATTTCCTGGGGTACGATGGGTGCTGCGGAATACTGCTGGTTTGCGGCTAGAAACTATACTCTGGAGCGTAAGCAGTTTGGGCGGCCGCTGGCTGCTAATCAGCTCATTCAGAAAAAGCTTGCTGATATGCAGACTGAAATTACGCTTGGTCTTCAAGGCTGCCTGAGATTGGGGCGACTAATGGATGATGACAACTGTGCCAATGAGAATATCTCATTAATGAAGCGAAATAATTGTGGTAAAGCACTTGATATCGCAAGAGTATCCAGGGACATGCATGGCGGTAATGGCATATCAGATGAGTATCACGTCATCAGGCATGTACTGAATTTGGAAACCGTTAATACCTACGAAGGGACACATGATGTTCATGCCTTGATTCTTGGCCGGGCGCAAACGGGCATTCAGGCTTTTAATTGAGAATAAGAGCATAGGGATTTGCTCGCAGAATATTTATTGTTGGTAAATATATAGCAATACTGGACTAAGCCGTCTGGTGGAGTGATCTTGTGAGACATAACGACATCGTGGCAGGTTTTATCGCTGTCGCTTGAAACATTGATCTCACGGCATCCAGGTCTCTACTTCTTGATATTTACCAGCAAAAAACTTCTTTGCTGTTATCTAACTTAGAGGTAGAGACGACATCGGGGTGCGACATAACGACCTGATAGATACTTACATTTCCCTCACACAATCAAGACTATTTCTGCTTTCGTTATCACCCTAAGGGGTCTAAGTTAGATATCAGCGTTAGGCATATAATATCGAGGCAAACAAGCAGTAGATTATTTAGTAGCTTAGGTGGTAGATAGTGGAGATAAAGAGGGTCTGAAAACCAGGATCCGAAAACTAGAGTATAGTGAGTTCACAAGAATAGGAGAAACGCCGTGATTCGGGTTTTAGTTGTAGATGATCATCAGTTGGTAAGGGTAGGCACATCACGTTTATTGGCCGATATCAAAGGCCTTCAAATCGTTGGTCAGGCCGAAAGCGGTGAACAAGCTATCGATATGGTGAAAGACCTGAAGCCGGACGTCGTTCTTATGGACATACAAATGCCCGGCATTGGAGGACTGGAGGCAACAAGGCGATGCCTGCGAGTCGATCCTGATCTCAAGGTTGTGGCTGTCACAGTTTATGAGGACGAACCTTATCCTTCAAAACTTATGGGCGTTGGAGCTGTTGGTTACCTCTCCAAGAATGCAGATGTCGATGAGATGGTGACGGCAATTCGAAAAGTAATGGCGGGGCAAAGATACATCAGCACTGACGTTGCCCAACATCTTGCACTGCGTCCCTTTAACCACGAGGACGCTTCGCCATTTGAGGTGCTCACCAACAGGGAAATGCAGATCACGCTGATGGTTATTATGGGCCACAATGCTCAGGAAATTTCCAAGAAGTTGTCCCTCAGCTCAAAGACGGTCAATAGTTACCGATATCGCATCTTTGACAAGATGGCCATTAAGAACGATGTAAGGCTAACGAAGCTTGCGATTCAGCACGGTCTCATTAATGCCGAAGCAGTTGCGTAAATTAAGGGCAGTTGCCTGGGTTCATTGAGACATATTGGCTCTAAGTGTGGCCTTAAGCGCCAAAGTTTTAAGACAACAGAGCCTTCCATAGTAGAATATGTTTTATGGGCTCCCAATATTCCGAATCTTGTCATCGCTGTCCGCGTTTGAACCGGCAGTTTAAAAATCTGCGTAAGAGTCACCCGGCATACTGGAACAAACCTGTACCGGCGGCGGGCGATCAGGACTCTAAACTCCTTATTGTAGGCTTGGCGCCAGGCATGCATGGCGCCAATAAATCTGGTTTACCATTTATTGGCGATGCCTCTGGTGCATTGCTCTTTAAAACCATGGCTATCCTGAAGATAGAGGATAGGGTCAGAATCACGAATGTCGTAAAATGTCTGCCGGTGCAAAACAGCCCCAATAGTAGTGAACTAAAGAACTGCAGCTCTTATCTGTCCGCGGAAATCGCAGCTCATGCAGTAAAAGGTAACTATGTCATCTTCGCACTGGGAGGCGTCGCCCACCGAAGCGTATTGAAGGTGTTTGGATATCGTCAAGCCGATTTCCCTTTCCAGCATGGTGCTGTACATCAATTTGAAGATGGTGGAACTATGGTAGATTCTTATCATTGCAGTAGATACAACACACAGACAGGGAGGCTCACCGAGGCCATGTTTTTGTCTGCACTTTCAAGCGCCACTAAACTATCCGGTCTAGATTAGACAGTGACGGAACTGGAATTAACACACGAGGCAGCAAAATTTGATGCCCAATCGTTCCTCAAGAACCTCACCTCTAGGCCCGGCGTATATCGAATGCTGGAAGAAAATGGTGATGTTCTCTATGTAGGGAAAGCGAAGAATTTAAAGAACAGGGTGTCGAACTATTTTCGTTCGACGGCACTGGACAGCAAAACCATCGCCCTGGTTGCACGAATAAATCGGGTCGAGGTGACTGTTACCAACAGCGAAACTGAGGCGCTGCTGCTGGAACAGAGCTTGATAAAGGAGCTGAAACCACCATACAATATTGTCTTTCGTGACGATAAGTCCTACCCATTTATTTTTCTTTCCAGCGAAGATAAATATCCAAGGTTGGCTTTTCATCGGGGTGCAAAAAAAAAGAAGGGTAAATATTTCGGGCCGTTTCCCAGCGCCTACTCTGTACGGGATAGTCTGAATATCCTGCAGAAGGTCTTTCTGGTGAGGCAATGTGAAGATACCTTCTTTAAGAATCGATCCAGACCCTGCCTTCAATACCAGATCAAGCGATGCTCTGCTCCTTGCTGTGATCTTGTCAGCAAAGAAGAATATTCAGAGGACGTTGCTCACGCGGTGATGTTTCTGGAAGGAAAGAGTAGAGATGTGCTTGAAGACTACGCTAATAAAATGGAGCAGTGTGCGGAAGATTTACAGTTCGAAAAAGCCGCCAAGTACAGGGATCAGATATCACACTTAAGGAAAATCCAGGAACAGCAATACGTTGTTGGCAATCAGGGTGATATCGACATCATGGTAGCTGTTAAAAGTCCTGGGGGTGTCTGTGTACTGGTCATGTTTATACGAGGCGGGCGGATGCTTGGCAACAAGACATTCTTTCCTTCGACCAGGCTCAATGAAGATGAGGCCGCTGTTCTGGCCGCATTTTTACCACAATTTTATCTGGCGGAGAATTCAAGTCGAGAAATACCGAAGGACATCGTCGTCAATTCAAAACTCGAGGATAAGTCGCTTTTCACCGATGCGCTGTCTGACAGGGCAAATCGGAAGATATCGGTCGGTGACAATGTGCGCGGACATCGTCAAAGGTGGGTCAATATCGCAGTGACCAGCGCCGAGCAGGCTCTGGGCAGCCATCTGGCGAATCGAAACAATATCAATCAGCGGTTTATAGCCCTGCATGAAGGATTGCAGCTTGATTCAATGCCAGGACGACTGGAATGCTTTGATATCAGCCACAGTTCCGGAGAAGCTACGGTGGCGTCCTGCGTGGTCTTTGACAAGAATGGACCACTGAAATCTGATTATCGCAGATTCAATATCGATGGTATTACCCCAGGCGATGATTACGCCGCGATGGCGCAGGCACTACGTCGACGTTATACCAGGATAAAAAAGGGCGAAGGGAAACTGCCGGATATTCTCTTTATCGATGGCGGTAAAGGCCAGCTTTCGGAGGCCGAGAAAATTTTCGAGGAGTTGCAAATTGTAGGCGTGATACTAATTGGCGTTGCCAAAGGGCCAACGCGAAAGGCGGGACTGGAGAGGTTATTCATGTCTGGTATCGGAGAGGTCACACTTGCTGCGGATAATCCCGGATTACATCTCATACAGCACATCCGGGATGAAAGTCACCGATTCGCCATCACCGCACATCGTAACCGACGAGGAAAAAAGAGAACGAAGTCCGTACTTGAAGGTATTGATGGCGTAGGACCGAAGCGGCGGAGGTCATTGCTTCGCCATTTTGGTGGAGCCAGCCAGGTACAAAGTGCCAGCACTGATGAGCTTACCAAAGTTGAAGGTATTAGCCGAAAGCTGGCAGATCATATCTATGCGACTTTGCATAACTCTCCTGCATAACTCTGCCTGATTATGGCTAATGCAGCCATAATCACAGGCAATAACCATATCTTTATGTTGTAATTCACTCCCATGAAATTGCCCATTAGTATTCCCAACATTATTACCAGCCTGAGGATAATATTCATCCCGGTCCTGGTTGTGGTTTTCTACCTCTTTCCCCTTGAATGGCGATATCTGGCCTCTGCAATTGTATTTGCAGTTGCCAGCATTACCGATTGGCTGGATGGTTATCTTGCCCGGCGCCTTGGCCAGATGACGCCGTTCGGTGCCTTCCTGGATCCGGTGGCAGACAAGCTCCTGGTCGCAGTTGCTCTCGTCCTGCTGGTTGAAGTTCATGCCAGCGCGATTCTTGCGATCCCTGCCATGATCATTATTGGCAGGGAGATTGTGGTTTCCGCCCTCAGAGAGTGGATGGCACAATACAGTACAAAGAGAAGCGTTGCTGTTTCCATGTTGGCCAAGATAAAGACGACCTTTCAAATGATCGCCATCGTCGTTCTGCTGGCAGGTGGGCCAAATCTGGAGAACCCGGTAGTGATTTTAGGGTATGTGTTGCTCTATTTAGCCGCGGCATTGACGCTGGTATCGATGGTTCAGTATCTGAAGATCGCCTGGCCGAATTTGGCATCCGGGATGAAGAATAATTAGGCTTTAGTTTTACTCAGTGGCAGAAAGCTAAGATGTGTTTTCGCTGCGCGAAAGCCATAAAACTGGAGGCTGGGGTCGGAATCGAACCGGCGTAAACGGTTTTGCAAACCGTGGCATGACCACTCTGCCACCCAGCCCTCGCGAGAACCGGCGCAAGTCTATAGTAATTCCTCACAACTTTCACGAATTGAAAGTGGAAAATTCGAAAATGGGATTCTCTAGTTTTTATTGGTCGTTCCAGTCGCCAGTTCGGGCAGCAGCCTGGTTAATATTCGGTTGACCACATCGCCACCTTCTTCCGCGGATAAATTCTGGTCACTTCGCAATTGATTCCACATATCAAAGCTGAGCACCGCTTCCAACGCCTCCAACATAATCAGATCCTTGGTCAGTGACTTTGGCAGAACAGATTTCAGTTTCACCCGTTCGGCGCGAACAATATCCAGATGATGTTTCTGAAGTATGTTGGACTGAAATTTAAGCACTTCCTCTGCCACTCGATAGGGCCTGATGATCTCGTACACTTTCAGCCTGCGTTGTACCAGCTGAATAAAATTCTGCGGCCAGTTATTGTCGCCCAATGCTACATCGATGATCGGTGCAAGCTGGTCGCTAATGGCAACAGCCATTTCCGCGTACAGGCTTTCCATGTCTTTAAAGCGCCGGAATACTGTGCGCAGGCCAACATTCGCCCGCTGCGCAACTTCTTCCGCCGTAGGCGCGATTCGACCCTCACGAACCAATTCCAGCATAGCAGCGACAATCTTCAGCTTGCTGTCGCGGCTTCGTAGTCGGCGACCATCAGTTGTATCAAAGATTGCTTTGGATTTGGACATCATTTACGGGAATGAACCAGGAAGTTATTTTTGTGACACACAAACTGTCAATAGATATTATTACGCCGAACGCGGCCGATGTCTATTGAAGCTGAGTACAATAGACGCCTCTTATGGAAAGGAAATAAACATGGCAACTGTTGAGAACAGAACCACAAGTAGATTGGAAAACAAGGTTGCAATCATCACTGGTGGATCGGGAGGTATCGGTCGTGCTGCGGCAACTCGATTCGTTGCCGAAGGCGCAAAGGTGATGTTGGTGGATCTCAATGAAAAGGCATTGCAAGGTCTGGTCAACGAACTGGGCAGCAATGTCGCCAGTTACTGCGTGGCAGATGTTTCGCAGTCTTCTGATACCGAGCGATATGTGCAATCAACGGTTGAACAATTTGGTGGAGTTAATATTTACCTTGCTAATGCCGGTATAGAAGGGCAGGTATCGCCAATCGCCGATTATGATGAAGAAATGTTTGATCGTGTAATGGGCGTGAATGTGAAGGGGGTGTGGCTCGGCATTAAGCATCTTTTCCCGGTGATGCAATCGGGTGGTGGTGGCAGTATCGTTATTACTTCATCAACAATGGGGATGAAAGGTGCGCCGAGCTTATCAGCCTATAACGCCAGCAAACATGCTGTTATCGGCTTGATGCGTTCCACTGCACTGGAAGGCGCACCGCATAACATCAGAGTGAATACTGTAAACCCCAGCCCCGTTGAGACCAGAATGATGAGAAGTCTCGAGGCAGGAATGGATGCGGATAATACCGAAGCAGTGCGTGAAAGCATCAAAGCAAGTATCCCGCTCGGTCGGTATGGCGAACCAGAGGATATTGCGAACCTGATGTTGTTTCTGGCTTCCGATGAGAGTGCATTTCTTACTGGTAGCATCTACATGGCTGACGGTGGAACTATTGCTTAATGAACAAGACAAGCTAAATGAATACTAAGACACCACTTGATTCACTGCTGAATTTATTGGATCTGGAAACCATCGAGGTAAATTTATTTCGCGGTTACCATCCAGAAGGCAGGACTCGCCGTCTGTTTGGAGGCCAGATTATTGCCCAGGCACTGGTCGCGGCCATGCGCACGGTGCCAGAAGATCGGCTGCCCCATTCGGTCCATGCATACTTTCTGCGACCCGGTAGTCCCTCTTTACCAGCGCTGTTCCGGGTTGAACGCATTAGAGACGGTCGGTCTTTTACTACTAGGCGAATTGTAGCCGTCCAGAATGGCAAAGCGATATTCAATATGGACGCGTCCTTTCATCTCCCTGAAGATGGCCTGGAACACCAGATGGAAATGTATGATATTAAGCCGCCTGAAGAAGCTGACCTCGTTGCAGGCTTGAAGCAACGACCCTTCTTGAGCTGGCGAGATGATCACAAAAAACTTCTGGCCAATTCCCCTCAGGAACCTATTCAGCGCTTGTGGATAAAGGGTAATGGATTGGCGCCGAATGATGAGAGACTCAATATGGCGCTCCTTGCATATCAGTCCGATGAGGCCCTCCTGGGTACCGCGAGATTACCGCACAGAGGAAAGTTCGAACGCGAAAATATGCAAGTGGCAAGTTTGGATCACAGTATCTGGTTCCACCGTCCTGTAAGTGTCAATGATTGGTTACTTTATTCGGTAGAAAGTCCTGTGGCCGCTGCTGCGCGAGGCTACACCCGGGGAACTATTCATACCGCATCAGGAAAACTTGTAGCCAGCTGCATACAAGAAGGGCTAATACGGCTTTTATAAGCGCTGGACTTTAGGGCGCTAAATATTGTTATCAGCATTGGCAATTCTGTTTGAAGATTGATTGAGCAAGGCCGCGGGACTCTGTACACTACGCGACTTTGCTATCTCTGCCCGGGTGGTGAAATTGGTAGACACGCAAGACTTAAAATCTTGTCGCTTTTGGGCGGTGCCGGTTCGACCCCGGCCCCGGGCACCAGGTCATTTATGCATATGACATCACAGTCGAAGGCATTTGCCTTCGCTATTGCAACGCTCTTGCTTTGGTCTTCAGTCGCCACCGCGTTCAAAATAACGCTCCGCTATCTCGATATATTTCAACTGCTCTTCTATGCCTGCGTGACATCCGTAGTGCTTCTCTTATCGATCATCATTATTCAGAAGAAAGTACTGCAGTTGTTTGCGGCAATGAGGCGCCATTGGAAGATAACAATGATCGCGGGCTTCCTAAATCCATGTTTGTATTACCTGGTACTGTTTGAAGCCTATGATCGACTGCCCGCCCAGGTCGCACAACCCATCAATATTACCTGGGCCATTACTCTGACGTTTATGTCCATCATCTTTCTGAAGCAGAAAATCACGATGGCGGATATTGCCGGTGCACTCATCTGTTATGGCGGGGTCGTGATCATTGCTACCCAGGGAGATCTGTCTGGCTTCGCCTCATCTGATCTGATCGGGGTTGGGCTGGCGTTATTTTCGACGATTATCTGGGCAGGCTACTGGATCCTGAACATTCGTGATCCTCGCGAGCCCACCATTGGCATGACGTTGAATTTTATGGTGGCGCTGCCGATAACAGCGATTGTTTGTGCATTATTTTCTGATTTCTCTATTCCCAGGGAAGGAATTCTCGGCGCGATTTATACCGGTCTATTTGAGATGAGCGTTGCGTTTCTATGCTGGTCCATGGCGCTTCGCTTGACGGACAATACCTCCCGCATCAGTAATCTCATTTTCCTGATCCCATTTATTTCTCTGGTGTTTATAAGCCAGGTACTGGGCGAGGTGATCTACTCAACGACCTATATTGGCCTGATCTTTATCATCGGCGGTCTGGTATATCAGCAATGGTCTCACACCACGGCTAATACCAACTGATTTCCTGGTTTCTTGCTTGAAATAATTGGCTTTGTCCCAAACTAACTGTATACCTATAAAGACATGCGCAGGAATTAATCGCCGTATGGAAGACGATAATAAAAAAGCCAGTGACGACAGTAATAACGCCACGGAATTCATACCCCGCCAAGTGGCTCAGGCTTTGGCAAGGCCTGATGAGGTTTTACCCGATACCCTACAATTGATCCCGCTTGCCTCCCGGCCATACTTTCCGGTGCTGGTTCAGCCAATTGTCATCGATCAGGATCCCTGGGGCGATGGCATAAAGAAAGTTGCCGGCAGCGCGCACAAGTTGATCGCCATGAGTTACGCGCCGAGTGCACAGAACGGCATACCTCGTCCTGAGGATATCTGTGAGATTGGCTGCGTTGCCCGTATTCATCGCTTGCATGCGAGTAAGGGCAAGTTACAGTTTATCGCCCAGGGAATCAGACGATACCGGATAAAAGAATGGATCAAGCGAACGCCGCCTTTTGTCGTCCGTGTTGAATACTATGACCCATCCCCGCTGGAAGATGAGAGTCAGATTCGTGCTTATGCTATGTCCATCATTAATATCATCAAGGAATTGATGGTTCTTAATCCTTTATATAATGAAGAACTAAAGCAGTATTTACATTATTTTACACCGAATGAACCTTCGCCCCTGACAGACTTTGCAGCGGCGATCACTTCAGCTGAACCGGAAGAACTCCAGGATATTCTAGAGACGATTCCATTGCTGGAGCGAATGGAGAAAGTGCTATTACTGATAGGCAAAGAAGTCGAGGTAGCACGCTTGCAGGCCCAGATCACTGAGCAGATGCAATCCCAGGTATCGGAACAGCAGAAAGAGTTCTTTTTACGTCAGCAGCTGAAAGTCATCCAGAAGGAGCTGGGTATCTCCAAGGATGATAGGGAAGTGGATGCTGATAAGTTTGCCGAGCGGCTTGCACATCTAACCGTGCCAGAGCACGTGCAAACAAAAGTTGATGACGAACTGGAGAAGCTACAAATCCTGGAGCCTTCATCAGCTGAATATGGCGTTACCCGAAATTACCTCGATTGGGTTACCTCAGTGCCCTGGGGGTTAATGTCCAAAGACCAACTCGATCTAAAGATCGCTCGCGCAGTACTCGATAAAGATCATGATGGTCTGGCCGATGTCAAAGAGAGGATCATTGAATTTCTTGCTGTCGGCGCTTATCGCGGCGAAATGGCAGGCTCCATACTATTGCTCGTTGGACCGCCGGGAGTGGGTAAGACCAGCATCGGTAAGTCGGTTGCCAACGCGCTCGGCAGAAAGTTCTACCGCTTTAGTGTCGGTGGCATGCGCGATGAGGCAGAAATAAAGGGTCATCGTCGAACATATATTGGCGCTATGCCTGGCAAGCTTATTCAGGCGCTGAAAGAGGTAGAGGCATACAACCCAGTCATTATGTTAGATGAAATTGACAAGATTGGTTCATCCTATCAGGGCGACCCCGCATCCGCGTTACTGGAAGTGTTAGATCCGGAACAGAACAGCGAATTCCTGGATCACTATCTTGATCTCCGCGTAGATCTGTCAAAGGTATTGTTTATATGCACAGCAAATCAACTGGATACTATTCCTGCCCCTTTGTTAGATCGCATGGAGACAATACGTCTGGCAGGTTATCTGACTGAAGAAAAAATACTAATCGCAAAAAATCACTTGTGGAAGCGACAACTAGCCAAAGCAGGCGTTCCCTCTTCAAAATTAAAGATCAGCGATGCCGCCATAAGAAAGGTAGTAGAGGGGTATGCAAGAGAAGCAGGGGTCAGGGCATTGGAGAAGCTACTAGGTAGTATTGTCCGTAAGGCCGTTGTCCGATTGCTGGAGTGCGATAAGTTAAAAATTTCAGTAAGTGTCAAAGATCTTGAAAATTACCTAGGCGCTCCCTATTTCAAGAAACAACATCCACATAGAGGTATTGGCGTTGTTAACGGCCTTGCCTGGACTTCCATGGGCGGCACAACCCTTGCAGTTGAAGCATCGAGGATTCATGAGGGCAATCGAGGATTCAAGCAGACCGGGCAGTTAGGCGATGTCATGCGCGAATCCGCTGAGATTGCCTACAGTTATGTGGCGTCACACCTGGACGAGCTCGGTGCCAGAGATAAGTACTTTGATTCGGCTTTTATTCATCTCCATGTGCCGGAAGGCGCAACGCCAAAAGACGGTCCGAGTGCTGGCGTAACCATGGCAACGGCTCTTTTATCCCTGGCAAAAGGCAAACGAATTAAACGGGACATCGCAATGACGGGTGAGTTAACCCTGACCGGTACAGTCCTGCCAGTCGGCGGAATTAGAGAGAAGGTCATTGCGGCAAAGCGAGCAGGCGTGAACGAACTTATCTTGCCTGCGGACAATGAGCGCGATTACCAGGAGATACCTGATTACCTCAAGAAGGGTCTGAAGGTTAGCTTCGCCGCAACATACTCAGACGTGGCAGCGGTCTGTTTTTAGTTATTATTTGGACAGAATTGATCTGGCAGAGCCCAAGCTGCGGGGGAAATTTATGATCCTGGCACATTAATCCCTGTTACTATCTTTGCATAGATACAGGGGAGCGTCATGTCAGAAAAAGTGTCAGAGAGAGCCTCGGAAACGGAACTAGCAACACCATCGGATTTAGTTAGACAACTGGAATCCTTACTGGGTGAGAAGGGCATTTATTATGGTGAGCGTCTAAAAGAGAGACGTTTTCCTGGCGCCACTGTAATTGGTACAGATGGGGGTAGCTTTGAGCCGCTGGCGCTTGTCCGTCCTACATCAACTGAAGAAGTCTCCGCCATTTTGAAGTTATGTCACGAGGCCGACCAGCCCGTCGTTCCTCATGGAGGCTTGACCGGTCTGGTAGAAGGTACAACTTCTAACAACAAAGAAATTGCGATTTCCCTTGAGAGAATGAACAAGGTTGAAGAGCTTGATACCCAGAGTCGGACGATAACGGTGCAGGCTGGTGTGCCTCTCCAGATTGTTCAAGAAGCAGCCGAAAAAGCAGATATGTTCTTTCCCCTTGATATAGGTGCGCGCGGGACCGCAACAATTGGTGGCAATGTTTCTACTAATGCTGGCGGCAACAGGGTCATTCGTTACGGCATGATGCGCGATCAGGTGCTCGGCATGGAAGTGGTTTTGGCAGACGGCACGATTGTATCGTCCATGAACAAGATCATAAAAAACAACACCGGTTACGATATAAAGCAATGGTTCATTGGTGCCGAAGGTACCTTGGGTATTGTCACTCGCCTGGTATTGCGAATCAGGCCAAGGCCAATTAGTCAGGAGATGGCATTTGTCGCCGTTAATGACTTTACCCAGGTCACCGAATTCCTGAACCACGTAGATAGAACGCTGGGCGGGACCTTAAGTGCGTTTGAAGTACTTTGGAACAACTATTATAAGTTAGTGACTTCACCGCCAGCAGAGAGCGCTCCGCCCTTGAGCCAGGACTACAACTACTACATTCTGGTTGAGGCTCTTGGTGGTAATCTTGAAGGTGATAGCGAACGATTTCTGGACGTACTATCGAAGTCCCTTGAAGATGGCATCATCGTCGATGCAGTCATCGCGCAAAGCCAGTCAGAACGTGATGCCATGTGGGCTATTCGGGATGATGTCGGGCAGGTGGGGCAAATAGCGCCTATCTTTGCCTTCGATATCAGTGTTTCCCTGGATCACATGGAGTCCTATGTTGAGGAGATGCAATCTAATCTTCTCGATACCTGGAGTGACAGTAAGTGTATGATTTTTGGTCATCTTGGGGATGGCAATCTACACGTCATCGTGGGTATTGGGGATGGCTCGGCCAATGCAAAAAAAGCGGTGGAGAAGGTCGTCTATGGCGGATTAACGTCCAGAGGCGGGTCAGTCTCTGCTGAGCACGGAATTGGCCTTCAAAAGAGGGACTACCTGTCCCTGTCCCGGAGTGCTGTTGAAATTGCCATGATGCAAAGTATTAAAAAAGCGCTGGACCCCAAGGACATAATGAACCCAGGAAAAATATTTGCTTGAGATCTAGCGTAATCTGCTAGCGAGGGATCAGATCAGGGAATCTCTCTGATCTGAATTGCCTCGATGCCAACCCCCGCGAGAATATCTGATATCACAACCACTTTGTCCCCTGGCTCAAAGCCAGCCCGGGATTTAAGTACTTCGAATGCGATACGAAGTGTCTTCTCGGGATCATTGCTGAAAGCAGTTCGGAAGGGCGATACATTACGATTCAGCATCAGACGCCTTCGGGTTTGGGAGTCATTTGTGAATGCATAAATTCGCGTATGTTGTGGATGACAGTTGGTGACGAAATCAGACATGAGTCCGCGACGCGTAATAACAACAATACCCTTGGCCTTTAAGGATTCGGCAAGGTGAACTGCGGTAATTGCAAGCTGTTGCTTCTCGACCTTGGCTTCGAGGTTGCGTGTAAAGTTAAGGCCTGTAAATGATTCAGTCGCTTCTGCTATTTCCACCAGCTGTTCAACGCAGCGAATGGGATGTTTGCCTACAGTCGTTTCACCTGAGAGCATTACCGCATCAACTTCCTCGTATATGGCATTTGCAACGTCGGTGACTTCGGCACGTGTTGGAATGGGATTCTCAATCATGGACTCCAGTAGATGGGTCGCAACGATGACTCTCTTACCTTGCTCTGCGCAGAGCTGTACGATTTTGCGCTGTACGTTTGGTAACTCTGCAACATTAATCTCAACGCCAAGATCGCCCCGGGCAACCATAATTCCATCTGACTCAGCGACAATTTCTTCGATATTTTCGACGCCGGACTGGTCTTCTATTTTGGCGATGATCTTGATCTTGCCGGACTTTTCGCCCATAAATTCTTTTAACTCGCGAACGTCATCCGCCTCTCTGACGAAGGATAGCGCAATAAAATCGACGTTCTGTTCCATGCCAAACTGAATGTCTGATTTGTCTTTCTTGGTGATGGCGGGAAGATTGACCCTGATGCCGGGTAGATTTACATGTCGTTTGCTTTTTAGAATGCCTCCATCGATAACTTTGCACTGCATGGTACCGTCGTCATTCTTTTGCAATACTTCAAAGTTGATGATGCCATTGTCCACGGTAATTCTGTCACCTACCGAAACACTTTCTATCAGGTCGTCGTAATGAATATGAATGGATGTTCGTTCCACATCGATGGTGTCGCGCACACTAATAGTAATAATTGAACCGTTACGTAACTCGAGTTCATTCGCTAAATCCCCGGTACGTATCTCTGGTCCCTGGGTATCTAATAAAATAGCGATGGGGTAGGTGACTTTCTTGTTCAAAGTCTTGATCGATTTAATCACACGAGCTGCGGATTCATGGTCACCATGGGACATGTTCAAGCGAGCGATATCCATGCCTGCGGCTGCCAGTTTTTCAAGCATCGGATACGAATCGGTAGCCGGACCAATAGTACAAATGATTTTGGTCTTGCGCATGGTGCTAGTATCTCTTTGCTGCTGACGATTGAAGGGACGCCATCATACAGAATGCACGCCTTCTAGGCCAAAGATTAATGCCAGGGGCCACGTTAGGCGTCGAACAGGTCCATTTGGTTCTGTTGCAGATGTTTATCATCTTCTTGAAATGTCACGCCGATGCCCAACAAGCGAATTCCCTTTCCATTACCTCGTTCCCATGCCAGAGGCAGCAGCTCCTCAAAGAGCGCCTTGTTCAGTGCTTTGCTGGACCGTTCCATTGTTGTTTGTTGGAAATCAGAAAATTTGAGTTTGATCTGTTGATTTTTGATGGCGCGTTCGCGATGTTTTTCGAGGCGCCGCGTTAGTTCTTCGAACAGCTTATCCAGCGATGCCGCGGCAATTTCGGGTTCGGGAATGTCCTCTACGTATGTTCTCTCAACGCTGAGGCTTTTTCTCACCCAATGAGTGGTCAGCTCCCTGTTATCAATACCATGGGCTCGCTTGTAGAGATGCTCGCCAAAATTACCAAGCAACCTCAACAGCTCTTCCAGGCCCATGTTGCGTACATCTGCACAGGTTTTCAGACCATGGCGGGCCAGCCGCCTGACGGTAACCTTGCCGACGCCAGGTATCTTGTTAAGTGGCATGGTCTTAACGAATTCAGCGACCTGATCCGGTGCGACAACACATTGTCCATCCGGCTTATTTTCATCGCTGCTGATCTTGGCCAGAAATTTGTTGGGTGCGACACCGGCAGATGCTGTTAAGTTAAGTTCGCGTTTAATAACCGCACGAATGTCCTGGGCGATCAAGGTTGCACTGCCTTGGAACAGAGAGGTATTTGATACATCAAGAAATGCTTCGTCCAGACTCAGCGGTTCAATGATGTCGGTGTAACGCTGGAAGATTGCCCGGAGTTCCTGAGAGATGCTTTGGTAGTGAGCCATCCGGCCCGGGATTACGACGAGTCTCGGACACAGTCGCATGGCATACCCGGTTGCCATTGCTGAATGTATGCCAAATTCCCGGGCAATATAATTGCATGTGGAGATAACGCCTCTCTTATCGGCTGCACCGCCAACAGCCAGCGGTACATCTTTAAGCGCGGGGTTGTCCCGCATTTCAATGGCCGCGTAAAAACAGTCCATATCGATATGGATTATTTTCCTTTGTGGTTTGTTCGCTGCCATGTTTACTCTTCAGGGATAACAGTCACCTGTATTTTGCCCAGGGACTTACGCAGTCTAATGGTAAGTAGCTTCAGCCAAATAATAAAGAGCCTCAGCTAATTATTAGAGAGCCTCAGCCTATTAATAGAGAGCCTCAGCCTGTTAATAGAGAGCGGAAGCGGCTGGATGCAGTAATGGAAGCCGACGTTTATACTTTACGTTAGCTGGCTCCTGTCCGAAAAGTACATGAATTGAACAGGATGTGCAGACCTATGATATTGTTAGGTATACAAAACAATCACTTACGAAGGACGTAGCACCGGCGGTGTTAGAATCAGGACAATAGCCAGCTAAATTGGTACGTATAAATTAAATGGCAATTACCGGGATAGGTAATTCTGAGGCACAGAGCATTTAGATTTTGGGCACTTTGATTTTGAACACTAAGATTATGAGCACGGAGATGACCAGGCAATGGAATTAATGGAGCTGCGGGAGAGATTCATCCCAGCGGTGGAAGAAATATTAGATCAATGTCGCCTGTCAGATGAGATTGTGGATACAGAGAGGTTCCAGGTTTTTATTGCAACCATCTGGGGCAATGCCGTTCTGGAACCAGAGCGTTCCGGCATCACGGAAGACGACTTGAGCTCTCTGCATGATTTCCTCGGTGAGGAGCTCTCACGAGTGGTTGGTGAAGGCAACGACATCACCAGTTGTTATGAATTTATTGTTAGCAAAAAGGGTGAAGAGAGTCTTGAACGCCAGGGCACAACTGCACGCCACAAAGACTTCCTGCAATATTTCGCCAAGCTGATCCTACAGCAGGAGCAAATCTAGGGAAATAATGTTCACCTACACAAAGCTGAATCTGTAGCGGCGAAAATTGACCTGGGGGTGAGGCTCCCTATGCATCAATCCTCTTGTTAAGGCTCTCTTGCACCACCAGGGTACCAATAAGATCACCCTCTACATTGACTGCTGTCCGGATTGTATCAAGGGGCCGCTCAATGACCAGCAATATTGCGATTGCCTCCAGCGGAATGCCCACAGACAAAAGAACCATCTGCATCCCGGCCATGGATGCGGTTGGCATACCCGGCGCGCCGATCGAAGAAATCATGGACATGAGGAATACCGTGAATATCATAAGATTCGATAATTCGATCCCGTAGAGATAAGCCAGGAAAATAGCCGCCACCGCCTCAAACAAAGCTGTCCCGTCCATATTCATCGTCGCCCCAAGAGGTAGAACAAAGCTACTGACGCTTTCATCAATTTCCAGTTCTTCCTGCGCTGTCTTCATCGATACCGGCAGCGTGGCTGCACTTGAAGATGTGGAAAACGCAACGATGAGTGGCCGCGATATATCTTTCAACAGCTTTACTGGCCTTCTGCCAGCAAAAAAATATGCAATTGCCGGCAATACAATGAGCCCGTGAATCAGAGTCAAAATGACAACGAGGGATGCGAACTGGAATAGCTGGGTGAGGAAGGCGCCGCTATACTCGCCATCGCCTGACAAACGTATAGTGAAATCAAACAGGATGGCAAAAATCCCGATGGGCAATACACGAATGATCCACCCCAAAACCTTATGAATGACAAGATTTAAGTCTTTCACTATTCCAAACACAGGGCTCGTCTGGGGTAAAACCAGGACCATGGCAATGCCGATCAGAAAAGCATTGGTCACGATGCCTAAAATATTGAGGTTAACCAATGCGCTAAAGGGGTTGGTAAAGGCCAGATGGAATATTTGTTCCAGTACGGCAATTAGGGAGTCGCTGCCGGGCTCAATCATACGTTCGCTGGCAAATTCAACGCCCATACTCAATGTAGCGGGGTAGTTAGTCCAGGGATGAATAAAGAATACAGCGAATAGAGCAAGACTGATGGCAATAAATGTGGTGCCGAAATAATAAATCACCGTCGAGCTGCCCAGTGTTCGTAGTTTGACGACATTGCCAATGCCCGTGATGCCGCCGATGAGCGAAAAGAAAATCAGCGGCGCAATCAACATTCTAAGGGCAGCAAGAAAGGTTGACTTCAGGAACAGTACAAAATCATAGATTGGACTATCGGCTTCTGGTCCGCTGGTGCTGCCTAATAGGCCCAGTGCTTCCAAAGAATAGGCACTTACGATGCCCGCAATTGCAGCGAGGGCAACCTGAACTGTCACATTTTTAATCAACAACTACTGATACTTGCAAAAAAAAGAGTTGCGATGATATCAAATGTTGAGAACATTTAATAAGTATTACAATGAAAACACCTTACAGCACTTCGTCTGTGAGCAGAAAAAACTTGGCCAGGAATGTTACGATCAATCATCTATGAGGGAATATAGAACTGCGCCCGAGCGCTGGTGGGCTTGGCTTCCGGATAGAGTTAGTCAGTAGATTAGCAGGAGATTACCCACAATTATATGTCCGCGATTTCACCACAATTTACTGAACAATTATTGATGCTGGTACTGGCAGCAAGTGCTGTCCTCGCCTGGGTTTTATGGTATCGCGGCAGAAAGGAATTGAGGCATTTCAAGCAGTTATTTGATGATCTTCCAAATCCGATTTTAAGGATTAGTCTAAGCAGCTTTGCACCCGTCGTCTGCAATCGTGCATTCAGTCGGCTTCTGGGATACAAGAACAATGCTTCCTGTATCGCTAAATTCAGCCAGCATCCCCATCTGTCCCAGCAGAACTTTTATCAGATCTATCGCCTGAGTCAGGACTCTAAGGCCGATGCCAGCGGCAATATCCGTACAGATATTGTCCTCCGCGACCGGGCGGGAAATATGGTTCATCAACGGCTTACGGTGCAACTCGAGCGTACTAATCGCTTTGTGGATATTGTTCTTGATGCCCCTCGAAGCGGCCTCGGTCTGGAGGGTAGTAAGGATGAGCGAGAGAAAAATGAACCATTGGTTCAGCAGAATTTACTAGCCTACTTAAAGCTGGACCTGCGCCTGAATATAGTTGCCTATAATACTCTGGCAAAGGAGATGTTTTCCCTGACAAACAATAAGCGGCGTCTTGCGAATTTCGAATCGGTTCTGCCGGATAGTGAAAGTCGGCAGCTGATTGATATATATCGGAGGAGGTTGACCAAGCACGGGCAATTAACCCTCAAAATTGATCCGGATGATAGTGAAGGGATGGGGCAATGGATTCTTTCAAAAGATGCAGCTAACGACTATTACCATGCGTTCTTTAAGGAGCTGGATGTAGGGCGCGCCAGCAGCGGACTCGCCCATTCTCTCCAGGCGCTTTTAGGCGATAGCCTGGGCTCTGTCAAATTGGGATTCTGGGAATACGACCATCGTCAGGGGTTAATATCACATAACAAGGCATGGCTTAATCGTCTGGGATTCGAAACTGATGATCCCGGCAGCGAACCTATTTCCTTCTGGTTATCGAATGTCGCACCGACCAATCGCGAAGATGTAAGCGACAGGTTCACTCAAGGCGCCGATGAATTTACCCTGCATTACAAGATGGTCTCAAGTCAGGGCGTTCAACTCGACATTGAAAGCAGAGGCATAGTTACCCAACGCGGCGCCGATGGTGCGGCGCTATTTTCGGAAGGCGTGCACATTGAGTTAACGCGAAATGAACAGTCTACTTTAGACAGGAAGACCGTCCATCACCTGATGAATCTGTTGGCTTCTGTTAGCGGATATGCCGATCTGATAGAAGGAAGTGGCGACCTTCCCGATGGCATACGAAAATATGTTGCACAAATTACGCAGGCAGCATCAAGTATCAGGGAGATACTATCACCCGATAACAATAGGAAAGTAAATAAGGGGCTGTCTGTCCAAAAGCTGGCATCGCAGTTCAAGCTGAAAGTTAGGGATAGTGCTACAGATACTCTAAATTATAGTCTTAATGGTATAGAGCCAACAGATTTTACCGAAGCGATTTCCCCGGATGGCGATCACTCAACGGCGGCGAATCTTGGTAAGAGCGACGATCAATCTGAAACCTTCATTAAGACCGAGATTGATGACGAAACTGTAGAGGAACTAATAAAACACATTGTCCAGTTTATCCGTGATGAAACTGACGGCGATCTCGATATTGCTTTCCTGATGCCTGAAGCTCCGGCGACCCCGCCTTACAACAATCACTGTAGTAGCTGCGATGCCTTTGTAGGCGAAGAATTTACCTGTCTCAAGTTCATGCAGGCAAATGTGAACATCGAGCCAAAACACTTTCAGTATTTTCTACAACCAGGTTTTTTATCCAGCATCAGTGGCGATGAAAATTTTCTGTTAAGGGCCAGCGAACTTGTACGTGAAAATGGTGGGCATCTTGACCTTAGCCTCATCGGCCGCAATCTTAATGTTGCACTCTATCTGCCCCTTATGATTCCAGTCGCTATAGAATTGGATGTAAATCTTGCATCAGGGGAAATAGCTAATGCTTGCGACAAGAAAATCCTCGTTATTGACGATGAGCAGTCAGTTGCCAACTTCCTAAAGGAAGTTATCCAGAGGGCGGGCTTTAGCGTGACGGCATTTACTGACTCCCGTGAAGCGCTGGACTATTTTATTCGCCATCCGTATCAATTTGATCTTGTCATTACCGACCAGACGATGCCTGGTTATTCCGGCGATGTTGTTATGCAACGAATGCTTGAGCTTAACCCTGAACTGCCAATCATCATGTGCACTGGATACTCTGATGCTGTGTCGGAAAGATCTGCGCGTAAACTTGGTGCCGCTGGTTATCTCACCAAGCCAGTTGAAGCTCTACATCTCATCAATACCATCCAGCAATCACTGGAAGCCAACTAGTGCTCGTCAAGAAATGGAAACCGCTGGTGTTACTCCCCTGGTAAGTGATTGTTTTATATAGCTAACGAAATTGTAGCTTTGCATATATCATCGAGATTCAACTATTTATGGACAGGAACTAACTAGTGGCCCAGGACCCAAATGATGAGTTGGATATCATTGGCCTGCAAGGGGCGCCACTAATATGCGTAGCCCTGGACGCGCAGTGGAAGGTGTATCGAGCTAATGAACGGGCGGGCAACGCGGGCCTTATTGTTGGGCTGCCGATATCTCACTATCTTGACAGTAATTCTCAAGCAAAATTGTCAGCCTGTTTGCAGGATGAAGACAAGGGCGTCGTCTCCGTGACATTCAAGGATGAGCAATCATTTGAATGCTGGTATTGCAGAACAACAGAAAATGGCCACGTTTTGTTATGGCTGCAGGACGTCTCTGAATTGGAATTGCTCAGAAATCAGCTGAAGGAGCTAAAGAAACCCGAGAAAAATTTCGTCCACCGAATCAACAATATTATATCAACCACTCTTGGCTATGCTGAATTGGTCGATCTAATGCTCGAAGAGAATGCTGAACTGAGCGGCGAACGATTGTCGACCATCCAGCGTTACCAGAATGAAATTTTAATTGGATTAATGCAGGCGGAACAACATATTCACCGTGAAAAACATGGATTTACACTTTCGACGGTTAGATCTGAAGCGCAGCGAGTAGAACCCAAGCAGGGGCGGCAACATGTATTGATTGTGCACCCCGACAAGACACGCCTGGCGTTGCTGGTCGAATTATTACAATCAGAAAATTATCGCGTGACAAGTTTTAGTGACATCAAGGCAACGCGTGAATTCGTCGATCTGAATCCGAAAGTATGCGACCTCGCTGTTCTCGGAGAAGACAAAGGACTCGTCAATTATATCCTTGATAAAAACTCGACACTTAATGTGATTGTCTGCGTGAGCGAGGAGCACGATTTCAACAATGACCGCATCATTCAGATTTCTGACAATCCGCTGGATATCAACATCCTGATCAGGACGGTACTTGACTTAAGCGAAGAGCCGCTAAGCTAATCCACTGCGGCCGATAAGCTCGGACCTATCTGCTGATGGATAGCGAGATCTGCAATAGTGTCCAAGTCTGTTTCCTGATTATTCAGTATGATGAGTGCCGCGCCATTTTGTTTTGCGATTCTGGGAAAACCTGCAGCCGGATAGACCGTTAGTGATGACCCTATTGCAATGAATAAATCACAGTTGAGGGCTGCCTGCTCCGCGCGCTGCATTTCTTGCTCAGGCATGGCCTGGCCGAAGGAGATTGTCGCAGTTTTCACAATGCCGCCGCAGGTATCACAATATGGCGTGCTCTCGTCTATCGAGAAGCTGCGTTCGATATCATCCAGTTCATATCGTTGATGACAATCAAGGCATGACGCGTAGTTGGCATTGCCATGTAGTTCGATCAGCTGCTCGTCCGGTACACCAGACTTTTGATGCAGGCCATCCACATTCTGGGTGATGATGTGCGTGACCTTACCAATATCAACCAGATGTTTTATCGCAATATGTCCGGCATTCGGCTCGGCCTTTGACATTAGACCCTCACCAGAGAATTTTCTGCGCCAGGATTCTTTTCTGACATCTTCCGACCCCACGAAATCTTTAAAGTCGATTGGTGTCATGGTTTTCCAAATGCCTTTGGGTCCACGAAAGTCCGGAATCCCGGATTCCGTTGAAATGCCTGCACCTGTAAAAATGACAATGCGGTGGCTCGCCTTAATCATTTGTCTCAGGGAGCTGATTTCCTCGTCCATAGGCTCATTCTGTCCGTTTCGATGTTTTGGATACCACATATCTATTTGCCCAAGGTCAATATGATACCCTGCAATCCGGAAGTTATGAGAAAAGGTTTACAGGGCTAATGGGGCTATATGAGAGATACCTACTACCGAAATTGTTAAACGCAGTGATGAAGTCACCGGATCTCGAACTGATCAGGTCACAAATCGTTCCGGAGGCTACGGGGCGTGTCCTTGAAGTTGGTATCGGCTCCGGGTTGAACCTACCGTTCTATAACGACGATGTGAAGGTGACGGGCCTCGATCCGTCTGCAGAACTGCAGGTTTATGCCCGGGAGGTTGCAGAAAAAGAAGGTATTGATGTGGAATTTATTGGCCTGAGCGGCGAAGACATCCCCTCGGAAGATAACTTCTTTGACTCAATAGTGATTACCTGGACCTTATGTACCATCCCTGACCCGGTGAAGGCACTGGCTGAAATGCGAAGAGTGCTGAAACCCGGTGGCAAGATGATATTTGCAGAACATGGCCTGGCACCGGATACTGCTGTTGCCAAGTGGCAGTCGCGAATTAATCCCGTCTGGAAGCTCGTGGCTGGCGGCTGCAATCTGAATCGAGAAATTGACAAGATGATTACAGATACCGGTTTCAAACTCGATGCGCTGGCGCAGGGATATATTCCCGGACCCAAATTCGCCACCTACAATTATCGGGGCGTTGCCAGGGTTGTGTGATCGCACGTGATTGTTGTCTGAGTCAGGAATTAAGCTGCTGATCCTGCGTTCTGGAATCATTGACGCCTGTAATCATAGACGATGGTGCTGTTTCAATCTCTTGAAGGCTGCGGGCGACTGATCCGACATAAATGAGAGAACCTTGCGAGCACAATCTTCAGGACTGAGTTCCGCAGTATCGACAGAGATATCGTAGTCATTATGAGCATGACAAACATCCAGATGCCCAAGGGCCGTACCGGGAAATCGCCCGGGCCTTGCTAGTTCACGCTCATTGATCACCTTAATTGGGCATCTCACACCAACAAAAATCACATCTATGTCCGCGAGGACTTCCAGATAATCCTCCAGGAACCCGGCTTCGAGGATAATGTCATCGATAATAATATTGTTGCCAGCGTCAGCCAGTGCACGAATTGCCCGACGCATTCCGGAGAGCATAACCTTGCCATTGTCGCCAAAGCGAATTGCAGTGTAGGGTGTTTCACCATCGGTCACGGGCACAACATTAAGACCGGATGCACCGGTACTACCTTCTGGCGAATTCAGGCCACGATATTTTGCCGGCATGCCATCGCGAAACTGATCCAATGCAATATGTAGCCACTGTTCAGGCAGCAATTCTTGCAATGCGTAGGCAAGCGAGGTCTTTCCGGAACTGGAAGTTCCATTGAGGAATATTATTTTTCCGGGCATGGACGATCTTTTCCGGTACATTTCTAGCTGATTATGAGATGCAATCCTTACATAGTTGCCCTGAATAAACACCTGCTTAATGATGCATAATAAGTGCAATCCATTTTGTGGTGTAAAGGGTGAGAAAAGATAACAGACCACTCTGGTTTAAGTCCTTTCTGGACAGATGCAACGATGCTTACATCTCCTGGTTCTTGCGGCCTCAATTTGACGGATCGGGCGTCGACTTCAGGGTTCACGGCGCTCGCCACCTCCAGATTTCCGGGGCAGGCATTACTGTTGGCGATCATGTTCATATGATGGCGCTGCCAGATAAGCCAATACGCCTGGCAGTATACGAAGGGCTGGGCAAGATAAGTATTGGCAGCTACAGCATCATTAATCCCGGCGTTAGAGTCACTTCCGCTGCGGAAATCACCATTGGGCAGAGTTGCATGCTCGCGATGAACGCCTATCTATCGGATGCGGACTGGCATGATCTCCAACATCGCATCTATGCCCCGGGTGCTTCTGCACCGATAGTCCTGGAGGATAACGTGTGGGTTGGTGACAGCGCTCTGGTATGCAAAGGCGTTCGAATCGGCGAGAACAGTGTTGTGGGTGCAAGGTCTGTCGTGACCAAAGATATACCGCCTAATGTTGTGGTTGCAGGTATACCGGCGAAGATAGTTCGGGAACTGGACGCCAACGATCTAACGACTCGCAAAGACCTGTTTACCGGGCAGACACCTTATGAGCAGTTTGAAGCAGACTTTTTTCGCGATCGCTTAAAGGCAAACACAATGATGCGCTGGCTGAAATCCGTAATCGCACCTGGTAAATCTGACTAGCTACCAGAATAGCTGGCCACGAATTCGGCTTCCAACTGTCTCGCGTTTAGCTTGTAATTTTGTGTATTGATCGATGTCAGATTTCGGGCTGCCACCAGGTTTCCATATCTCGCACAATCAATGGCTGAGCAGTCTTTGGTCATGCCGTAGATCAGGCCGACCCGAAATGCATCGCCACAACCGGTGGGATCCAAAATCTCGTTTATCTTTGTAGATGGAATGTGGTGACATTGCCCATCTATAAAGATATCCACGCCAACCGCGGCCTTGGTAACTATCAGCCATTCACAGATGTCTATTACGGCTTGCTGTGACAAATCACTAATCTTCAACAGCATATCAATTTCATACTCGTTGACGATGGTGTATTGACAGAGATCCAGCAACTCGTTGACCTCTTGCTTGCTGAACTCCGGTAGACACTGACCAGGATCAAAGATGGCTGGAATGCCCAGGCTCTGGAGGTCCCTGGCATGATGCAACATGATGGGGGCACCCTCAGGCGCGACAATGGCTAACTGACAATCTGTAATCCCGACAACATCTCGTGGAAATTTACGTAATTTTGAGCCATCAGCTCCTGGGTAGAACAGCGTAATCTGATTACCGTCGCAATCACTTGTCATGATCCCCATCGCGCCATGCTCAACGCTGTCATCAATCACTACATTGTCGATATTGATGCCAAGGCCCGCCAGATATTTCTCATAACGATCGCGGAAGTCTGCCCCGACAACCGACAGGGGGATCGCTTCTACACCCAATGCGTTGAGGCCGTAAGCGATATTCATGGCACAGCCACCAAAGCTGGTTGCCAGGGACGATAGCTGTAGTGAAACATTGAGAGCTTCAACACCTGCGTGATCCAGGTATGAACCGCTGTACGCGCCGATAAGGTCAATTGCTGTACTGCCGCTTACCAGAACCTTAGGCATTCAAGGAAAACTCCCGGCAGAGCCCAATTATCTGTTCAACATCAGCAGTAGAGACATCTTTGTGACATACCCAACGCTGGCCTGAGAGCTTGATATCGTGCTCACTGAGCCAGCCTTTAAGTTTGGAAAATTGCCCGGAGGGCAGGTCCAGCATCACCATATTGGTCTGTACCTGCTCCTTGAGCGCAAAGCCTGCGAGATTCTGTAGGCTGTCTGCCAGCAGGGACGCATTTGCATGGTCTTCTGCTAAACGATCGACGTTGTTCTCCAGAGCGAAAATACCCCCGGCAGCGATAATCCCCGCTTGCCTCATACCACCACCCAGCATCTTTCTAAGCCGTTTTGCCTTGGCGATAGTGTTTGCATCGCCGACCAGTATTGACCCAATTGGCGCACCAAGACCTTTGGATAAACATATAGAAACAGTATTAAAAGAAGAGCATATCTCTTTGATATCAATGGATAATTTTACAGAGGCATTAAACAATCTAGCGCCATCGAGATGGGTTAATAGCCCATATTCGTCGGCTAGTTCAGCAAATTTGGCTATATAGTCCATGGCGAGTACTTTGCCGCCCTGGGTATTTTCAAGGCAGAGCAAGCGCGTGCGTGCAAAGTGAAAATCATCTGGTTTGATACATGCGCGAATCTCTTCCAGTTCGAGCTCGCCCCGGTCATTAAAGTGCAACGGCTGCGGCTGAATGCCACCCAGTACAGCAGCGCCGCCACCTTCGTACTTATAGCTATGTGCATCCTGGCCAGCGATGAATTCATCGCCTCGCTCACAATGACTGAGTAAGGCCAGTAGATTGCTCTGGGTACCGCTGGAGACAAATAATGCTGCCTCTTTTCCCATTTTCGAGGCCGCAAGCGCTTCGAGATCGTTAACGGTAGGGTCTTCACCATAGACATCGTCGCCAACTGTGGCAGATGCCATGGCTTCCCGCATTTCGGGGCATGGACTCGTGACAGTGTCACTTCGTAGATCAATCAACTTGATAGGGTCCTATTGTTTAGAAAATAGCATAATAAGCTTATCTATCAGCAGGATAGGGCGCTCATCTCATTTTTAACATCAGCTTAGTCGAGATTGACTTTCATCGGATGCGAAGCTAATGTTTCTGTTGGTGATGATAGCCGCCTGCCACCCCCAAGTGCAAAGCCCTATGGTGCTATTTAGTTTTCAATCTCTTCATCCGTGGCTGGGTCATCCTGCAGGGGAAACGGATTCATTCTTTTTCAGGAATATGTGTTTCAGGAATATCTGCCCATATATGTGCCTCTATTTGTTGCTCCCTTTATGAATGATCAGGAATCAAATTCGACCTTGCTGGAAATCAAGCGTCGCGCCCGCGCCATGTCCAAGGCCTCGACCGAGAAATCATATATGCAATTTCTCGATCAGGTCGCGAGTGAGCAGTTCGGTGTCCGTCATTATCATGAAGCATTGGTGCAGGCTCGCAAGCAAAGTAGTACGCCATATTCAGCCATGGCGTTTTATCTGAGTACCTGCCAGGAATATTATCTGGACTTCTAGCTGGTTCCTGTCCGGAAAGTGCATGATTTGAACAGAAAACGCACAACTAAATTATGGTTTGCGTTACAAAATAATCACTTACGAAGGAAGTGGCACAGGCGGTTTTCAATTACGGACAGATCTAACGAATCAGCGCTCGCACAATCCTGAAACAAGTAGTTTTCCAAAGATACTTAGCTCAAGGCAGTGGCCGTCATTGTGATTGTCGTTTTGCTTGTCGCCCCTATAGTATTAACACAGGACAGGAACCGATTATGTATACCGGAATCGTACAGGAACAATTAGCCGTCAAATCAGTGGATAAGAAGGACGGACTGACTAGCTTCAGCATCGGTTTTCCTGAATATCTGCTGCAGGGCCTCGAAACAGGTGCGAGCGTTTCCGTGAATGGCGTTTGCTTTACCGTGACCAGTATTAATAGCGACGAAATCAGCTTTGATGCCGTTCGGGAAACATTGGAACTGTCCAATATCAAGTATCTGGAAGCAGGCACCATGGTCAATATCGAGCGCTCAGCCAAGCAGGGTGCAGAGGTAGGTGGGCATGTTCTCTCCGGCCATGTTGTGGGTACTGCCCGGGTACAAAGCGTTGAGCTGTCAGAAAATAATTGCAGGATGACATTCAGCGGCGACCCAAGCTGGCTCAAGTACGTCTTCGACAAGGGCTTTCTTGCCATAAACGGCGCCAGCCTCACCGTGGCAGCCCTGGACAGGCAAGCCACTAACTTCAGCATCAACCTCATACCTGAAACTCTCAAACGAACCAATTTTTCGCTTTTGAAGCAAGATGACGAGGTTAATATCGAGATTGAATCCCAAACACAGGTCATTGTAGACACGGTAGAGCGTGTAATGGCTGAGAGATACTGAGGGACTGTTGCGCGCAGACTCAATTGCTTTATCATGCCGCGGTCTTTTCGATACAAATGAGACATGATGGAACCGCTCAAGCTATTCGATACCTACGAACGTAAGATTCGTGAATTTAAGCCACTTGTCCCTGGCAAGGTTGGTATGTATGCCTGTGGTCCAACTGTCTATAACTATGCCCATATCGGTAATCTTCGAACCTATCTGTTCGAGGACATCCTGCGTCGAACCCTTGAATACAATGGTTATGAGGTGCAGCACGTCGTCAATATAACTGACGTTGGGCATTTGACCTCGGACGCAGATACCGGCGAAGACAAGATGGAAGTTGGCACACGTCGTACTGGAATGACTGCCTGGGAACTGGCGGATTATTATAGTGACGTGTTCAAGAAGGACCTGATATCTCTATCTATCAGGGAACCCGCTATCTGGTGCAGAGCGACAGATCATATTAAGGAACAGATTGAATTCATCCAGGATCTTGATAACAAGGGTTATACCTACAAGACCAATGACGGGATCTACTTTAACTCCCGGAAGTTGAATAATTACGGGTATCTGGCCCGGCTTGACGTCGAAGGCCTACAGGCCGGGGCGCGAGTTGATCCCGGAGAACGACAGTTTGTAACAGATTTTGCGTTGTGGAAGTTCTCAAATCCTGACGAGAACAGGCAAATGGAATGGGAGAGCCCTTGGGGAATTGGCTTCCCTGGCTGGCATATAGAATGTTCCGCGATGGCGGCTAAATACCTTGGCGACTTTTTCGACATACATTGCGGCGGTGAGGATCATATCCCCATCCACCATACTAATGAGATTGCTCAAACAGAGGCAAGCAAGGGCACCACGCTGGCCAATTTCTGGATGCACGGATACTTCCTGCAACTTGATAACGCAAAAATGGCCAAGTCCAGCGGCGAATTCGTCAACCTGGAGACCGTGATCGAAAATGGATATACGCCGACGGATTACCGGTATTTCTGCCTCTCTGCTCACTACCGAACCCAGATGTCTTTCAGTTGGGAGAGCCTGAAAGCCAACAGTACTGCGCTTAAGCGCCTGTATCAGCTGAGCTTTGATTGGGGCTCGCAAGGCGAGCCATCCGGGAAATTCCTGGATCTATTCTTCAATCACTTGAATGATGATCTTAATATGCCCAGAGCCCTCGCCGTGGTTTGGGACATGGTACGAGCTGATATTCCTGATTCAGCAAAGAAAGCAACGCTCCTCATTTTCGATGAAATTCTTGGGCTGGATATCGCAAACTGGCAACCGTCACTGATAGAAGTTCCGCAGCATGTTATTGAATTGGCGAATCAGCGGGAACAGGCACGTCAAGACAAGGATTGGGCAAAGGCTGACGAACTACGGGGTTTGATAGCGGAGGAGGGGTTCTCTGTTGAAGATACTGCTGATGGGCCGAAATTATCGAATTAATGGGTTCATGACAAAGATTGTCACACAGGAGACCCACTCAAGGGCGAGAACAGATCTCCTGTAATGACTTAACCCTGTCGTTCCCTCCATTCTTCGATATCAGTCGCTGCGCCGTCCAATAAGGCGACACCCACTTCATATTCGCCTGTTTCAGCTTCGTTCACCCACCTTACTTCGCTGGAAAGGAAAAACTTTCCGGCTCGTGAATTGTCATCCACCCATAAATTTATAACGCAGCTGATGGGAGATTCTGGCTGGTGAGGATCTTCAGTCCGCTGGCAGATACATCAATCGCCATGCTGGAGATCGTTGTACCAACCTGATCCGCATCTGACGATTGTACGATCTGAAGGAA
>JAYGEX010000021.1:0-20224 GCA_046582185.1 Pseudomonadales bacterium
ATGTAAGCCAAGCACCCGTGATCGGGCAAGAGAATTCCCTGTTGGCTAAAATTCAACGAAAGCACCAACCGTTTGGTTGACCTGGAACAATGTGTATACTTTGCTTGATATGGGAATCGTTGGTTTGTTTTTCTTATCTTCAACCTAGGCAAGATATGCGGATTCATCACAACGGCATTTTTTTTGCGGTACAAACGGCGTGTACCTCATCTGGAGACAGCTAGTATCGAGACGCCACATAACATGAAGTTTAAGCCGCGTTTCTACCTAAGACTCTTTCACTCGGACGCGGCTACTCCAGGTTCTTTTGCGAATTTCTTCACCAATTTGTCGCACTTTCACGCTGGCCAGATGTGCCGCTTAACCAAGTGTAATAAAATATGTTGAGGCTCAAGTGGTCACAAAGATGATCAGTCCTTATGCTGCATCCACACGCTTGAGTGGTTTGCTGATGGTGCGGCTACCTGAAAAGCAACCTCGTCGAAATCAATTATCCTAACAGACTGTGTATACACGTTATTGTTGCTGAGATCGTGTCTCCCGATCGGCAATTCAAAATGACTAAGGACGTATGTTTCAAGAAAGGCTCCAACAAGAGAGCATCTCGCACTCCAACTCATTTGGACATTGATCCCTCTCGGTTGAGGACCTGCCACAACCGCAACCCAGGCATCTATTGTCGCCTTGAAGGGTCGCAGAATCTGTTCTCGTTCCTCTTGTTCGCACTCAACTTTTAGATCATTAACATGCTCCCAAGCTGGTAACTGCTCCTCAATTGAGGCCAAGGTGCCCTTGTCGCCTGCTTTCCTGAGCAATTCCAACAACGTCACGTCATCCTTGAAGCCGGCATCATAGGCGCCATCTTTTATGTCCTGAACACGTGACAGGAAATGTTCCTCATCTTGAGAATCTTCAAGGATTGAATCTCGTACACCTTCATTGAGCATCAACAGGTCATCAATGACTTCCCTGGGCGGACTGTCACAACCGTATGGCACCGTTAGAGCCATTTTCGCTAATCGCCAGCGACCGCTGACCGTACCGAACGTGTAATAGAAACCCCAATCAAATCGATCGCCTGCAGAGTGTAAAAGTTTAATGAAGTTCTGCTCCAAGCGATTACGGCGAATGAAACCGAGTAACCAAGGAAAGGGGTAGCCTCCATCTATCGCAGCATCGCAAACCCCGTACACCACAGCCCAGTCGGGAGACCAATCTGCTACTTGCCAAGCCTGGTAGGCGTAATTCCCTGGTTGACCGCCGATGAACTCAGATGTAAGAGTCTCCAGCGGAGACCGAACAGCTAAGGAGTCCATGAGTTGCTTTAGACCTGGGTCATCGAGCGCCATTCGCCGTTGTGGCAACACATCCAGTCCAAATGGAATGCTGGACGTGCCTTCAGCAAGTGAAATCGTAGCCGTCCCAAAAGGCACTACGAAGCACAGATCGTCAATAAACCTTGATCCGTCTTGCAGTGAAACCTTTGACGGATCGAATGGCCTGCTAAGCAAGGACAGCAGAAGAAGTTTCGTCACTTCTTGCGGTACTAAATCCCGATACCAGTCTTGTACAGAATCAAGGATGCCCTGCGTTTCGACCTTGAAAAAATAAGGATCTGAGAGCACAACTGCGCCGTCAGCCACAATCTCAAGCTGCTGAAGAAAACGGGTATATTCTTCCCGGACAACCGGTAAATCGATAGTTTTAGGTGAAGGGAGGTTTTGAACCTGGTTAGTAAAACCGTAGTTAGAACTCATAGTTATGTCCTCTTTAGTGCTTTGGCGAAAATGCCTGGTGCACAAGCTGGATTCAAATACCAGATTGATAGGTTCAATCAGACCAATAAAAAACCTGTTAGCTTTCGCCCAACAGGTCCGTGACCTGTTTAGCTGAATTTATAATGCGCCCGCAAGCTGGATCAAATTGGCGCGTTCCAAGATTACAGCGTTACTCGAATATATCAAGTTTCTTAGTTGAAACAGGTTGGATCTGAAGTTAGTGATGAATATAGAAACCCAATTTGGCCATATCTCGTCGAGAGTATTTGTTTGATCATTAGCAACGATTCTTAGGCTCACTCTTATAGATTGGCGCGGGTAAAGGATTATTAGATTGCTGCTTGATCCAGGCACCCGCTGGCAATGTCAAGGTTACTGGATGGGAGGGGTCTAGTCTGTACGAGATGTCTGCAAATTATGTGAGTGAAGTACCCTTTGTGCATACCTGCCTATAGCTGCCTCACATTTACTTCTTGTACACAATTCTGTCACAGTGCCAGAACTCCAACATTCAGGCCAAAAGTAATTTATCTATTATTTTCAGTTACTTACGGGAATCGGTACACACCGTTTCATGTTGTGATTCTGGCGTATATTTTTCCGTTTTCACTCGATGGTAAAAAGCCATATATCCTCTATAGACCGCGTCACCTATGCCTTACAGCTTTCACTGATCCATGTCAGAAGGATACCTTTTATCGCTGTGACCGTTGCCATGGGCTCATCGAACATGAAATGGTGGTGCGTTCCTGGAATGATAAATATCGGCAAGGTCCCCTTGGTGATTTCCGACATATATGGTGCGCTGAGCGCACCCTCATCCGTGCTGTGCTCGCCTAAAATCAGCGCCGACTTACATTTTAGACCTAAGAATTTATCGCTTTGGTCACTGCCCATCTCCAGATAATCATACATCGCCGGATCAAATTTCCAGGTCCATCCACCCTCAACTTCCCGCAGGGCATGCTGCGCAAGATAATCCACAATGTAAGGATGTTGGCAGGGCTGTTCCGGTACCAGCCTGAATCTACCGAGCGCAACTTCTCTGTCCTCATACGTCCTGGTGGGGCGAATGGGTTCATGGCTTCTCTCTTCGGCCTTCAGACCCCACTCGGTATACTCATCAGCGGGGCTGACGGTAAAATCAGCAAACACAATACCGCCGAGCTGCTCGCCAAAGTAATGCCCGGCTTCCAGACCTACAAAGCCGCCGAAGCTATGGGCTACGATATAGGGTTTCTCCCCCAGGTTCGCCGCCTTGCACACAGCCATAACATCATCGGCATAAATTTTACCGGAATATCTTTCTCGCCAGCCACTGTCGCCATTGCCAGAGAGATCGATCGCTGCCACCCGAAACTGATCGCCAAGGAAGGGAGCGACAAATCGCCACCACTCGAGATTGGCGTTGCTGCCATGAATCAGCACAATGCCAGGCTTGCCGATCTCACCCCAGACTTCATAGTGCACATTGCAACCATCTACAGTGACATCACCAACTTCGCTACTGGAATCCAAAGCACGCTGGTACCATTCGGGTCTTTCCTGATTACTACTATTCATACAATTATTTTCAGTTCTCACAATTGGGCTTAGGGACAAAGCGCAAGAATGTATCACAGTTGCAATTAAGCACCGAAGTGATATTTTCACGCTCACACAATCATAATTCACAGAAACTATTTTCTGGCACGAATTTATTCAACACAAGCAAACTTAAACCGGAGTAAAACAACATGGGCAAGCTGGACAATCAAAACGTCGTCATTATTGGTGGAACCGCAGGTATCGGACTTGCGACGGCGATCCTCGCTCAGGAGGCAGGTGCCAATGTATGGGCCGCCAGTCGATCCGAAGACAAGGTCGCCGCCTGCGCCAAGGAACACCCTGGAATCCAGTTCAGTTCGCTTGATATCCATGATACCGACGCGCTCTCTGCTCTGTTCGAAAAGGTAGGAACCATCAACCATATAGTAGGCGCAGCTACCGGCGCCAACAGGACGATGGCCCCGTTTATGGAACAGACTGACGAGCAATTCCGCGAAGCCTTCAACAAGTTCTGGGGCTACACCAATGTCGCCAGACAAGGCGTACCCTATCTCCTGGACAACGGTTCGCTCACTTTCGTCAGCGGCACACCTGCCAGAAAATGCAACCCGGGCATGTCCTCTGTCTCCTGCACCGGAAGTGCCGTAGAAGGGCTGACACGCGCCCTGGCGCTGGAACTGGCACCAAAGCGTGTTAATGCCGTTGCGCCAGGCATCGCCGATACAGCGATGTTCGATCGGTTTGGCGACAAAAAGGAAGAAGCACTTGCCAATATGGGCAAAAACATTTTATTAGGACGTGTGGGGAAAGCCACTGAAGTTGCTGAAGCAATTGTCTTCATCATGACCAATGCATATATCACCGGTATCACTATTGATGTGGATGGTGGGGTATTGCTTCCTTAGCTGGAAGAGTGTTCTGAAGGTTTTGTCGAGTGGGGTTCGCAAAAGCAGCACAGGGTCTTATTGCCTACGCTGCTTGTGGCCCTCCGGGCTGTTCTCATTTGGTCGGGAGCTCCGAAGGGTCTCCCTCCACGCATTCGACACTGCGCTTTAAGGCTTCGACAATAAGACCCTGTGCTGAATTTGCTAGGTGCACGGACATATTCAATATTTCGCCAGCCAACAATAACCAAAACATTTCGCGGACAACACCGTCGTCACCACTAGTGTAGATGGTGGTGTTTTGCATCCAGAGAGAAATGAACCTTGCCCGGACATTTCACCAAGGCCGCGCTGTGCTCATGTTAACTATTGGGAATTGATCACTTGCTGAAATTTGGATGGTTTTAAATCAAAACATAGTACGCCTAATCAACTTCACTACGGTCCGAAGTTACATGTACTGATTCCATTATAAGAGAAACTACAAATGACATTCCCACCTTCGCCCACTTAGCAGATGGGTCAATGGGTTCCTTGCCGAAGCCTTCAAGCGCAGTGTCGAACGCACGGAGAAAGACCCGCAGGGGCTTTTGACTAAGTGAGAGCAACCCGGATGGCCACAAGCTGCGGAGGCAAGGAACCCATTGACCCATCTGCGAAACCCACTCGAAAAAAGTTCAATAACAAATCGGCACCTGACATCTAACGAAAAACATCCGCCTTAAAAGAATCAGCAAACTCATCGATTTTCGTCTCCTGGCGCATCTCTACCGTGCTGGATTCAGTCGCCTCATCCAGCGGCAAGCCCGTGGCATTAGCAACCTTGGTAATACCATTAAAACCTGCAGCAACTGTAATCGCATCAACGAGTCCCTGAGCGCCAAGCACCTTCAATCCTTCTTCTCGGACATCTGACAGTTCATCTTTGTCACCACTAAAGACAGCTTCCGCAATTTTCAACAAGATGGTCTCGTCCGCTATTCCTACACCGGACATTTCTCCGCCAGTGATAGCATTTAGGTTATATTTCTGGCTTGATTTCTCGCCGCTTAAACTAAGCAACATGGTATGCGAAGTAGTTCAGTAAAAGCACTGGTTAAGAGAAGAGACTCGCGCCGCAATAAGTTCGGTTTGCGAGCGGTTTATCGCAAAATCAAGGTCAGCCAGAGCGTAGTGTGCTCTCATTACGCCGAAGAAATGCGCGATGGCAGTGGGTACCAGGCCCATTGCCCTAAATATATTAGGTGATGAAGGCAATCCCGTTTCTGTCATCTCTTGAGGTAAGTCGAACAGTGGAACCCAGGCACCACCATCAAACACACTTTCATTAACTGTCCTGTCGGGTTCACCATCTGAAGCATTCCCGGGTTCAATCGGCTCAACGCCAATTCCCCTTGCAAAGCTATCCAATATTATAGCGGTAGAAACAGCACCCACAATTTCAATATAGGCTGCCTGTGAAAGCCCTGTATCAATGACGGATTTAAACCAGCTCTCTGTGAGCCTGCCGGAATCTGTCTGAACTCGGTGTATCACCTCAACAATGTTGTCGGGGAGATCTGTCGCGCTGTCGTGATCGCCTGATAAGGAATATGGAGATAGTGCTTCTTTTCGCTTTGCACAAAGCGAACAATTTGATGCGTCGCGCGCCTCTTTTAAAATCGAGAGTCGCTCAGCGCCCGAGAACCACGAGCCAGCTTTAGAATAAGCAGCAATGCCATCTGCGTGACTGCTTGCCATTGATTCCCTGATGGGAAGATCTTGACTTTGATAAAACATCACTACCACCGTCTGACTATTTGTCAATCAGACTAACGTGGGTTTCACCGTATGTACAGAATCGCCCGTTAGATTCTTTACTACAAGACGTTCTTTACCTGCCTATGCAATAAGTTCCAACTGCTTGTTGTTGATTAGATACCTGTTGCGCAAGTATGGCGTGACTTGAGCCGCTGGTGAGTAAGGTATCTATCTGCCTGAATTCAGCTGCGCTAAGCCCTAGATCGCTTACCGACAAAACCTCTCCCTCACCCTTGCAAAATCCGGTAACAGCACTCAGAGAATTGTTTTCTCTCTCCAGAAGACCAATACGATCAAGGCTGAAGAACTTGAATACATGCTCACAAAATCCGATCGCCAGGGAATCTATATCTGTTGCCCTGGACAACACACTCATGACGTTCCAGACCAGAACAAGATTCTCGTATTCTCTCTCGATCTGAATCGCGTTACCGCGTTCAACCGTGGACTCCTCAAGCCCTTCATGCCAAATGGAGACCATAGCTCCGCCGCGGCTGCGCGCATTATCAAGGCCCAATTTAGCCCGTCTAAACAGCTCTATGGGTTGCGTATCACCTGCCACGCTATGTGCCAGGCCAATGCTGAAGCTGATCTTTTCTCCAATTCGAATATCATTGCTGATTTCCCGCAGCAAGGCGTTCGCGATATGCTCGCCCTCAGAATCCGAGGTATAGGGCATGCTGACGGACAGCAATGAGCCTCCAAAAATACTCACGAGGTCAGTCGAGCGCAGGTATTGGTCAAAGTGGCGCGACAAGCGCTCGACAATTTTCTCTGCTTCGATACCAACCACGGTGTCCGGCGAAACCAGTATCTGGCACAAAGAAGACTCAGTGGGAGACAGGACTTCAGGACCGAGCTTGGACAGCAGGTCATCCGTCCCGGACAATTTTTCGACCGAATCGTTTATCTCTGAAAGCTCACGCAATATCAGCACACCACCAGCATCCATAGGGCCGACGATGCCATCTACAAGCTTTAAACGCTAATCCGCCACCTGAACCACAAAGGGAGGCATGCGCACGATGCCCTTCTCCGACAGTCCTGAATCAATCATATTGAAAATCGATGACCCTGCCTGCTGTCCCAGCAACTCAGACCATTTCCAGCCAACGATATCCCCTCGGCCAAACAAGTCTTGGGCATCGCTGTTGGCATTCGAAATCTGGCCGGATTCATCAACAAAGACGAGCGCACTACCGATACACGTGAGCGCTGTTTGCAGTAATTGCTGGTTTCCTTAAGCTCTTTATCTATCTTGAACTTGTAAAGCGCCATATCGATGCAGATTTGCAGCTCCCGATTCTCGACGGGCTTGATAATGTATCCAAAAGGGGTGATTAGTTTGGAGCGAGCAACAGTCTCGCCATCGGAATAGGCCGTCAGGAATACGACCGGTATGTCCATTTCTGCACAGATTTCCTTGGCGACCTCGATGTCATCAACACCATCCTTCAGATGAATGTCTGTGAGCAGGAGATCAGGCCGGGTCCCGTGCAACGAGCGCTTCGTCTTCGACGATAAGGATTCTTTGTTTCGGTTCGCCATCCATAAATTTGCAGTACCAAGCTCATATTGATATCACCGACAACTATTGCGCCCGTAATTTTGCTTCTCTTCTTCTGGCGTGGAGAACAGGTTCGGTGTATCCATTCGGTTGTTCACGTCCCTTAAATATCAGATCACATGCTGCCTGAAAGGCTACATTATTATCAAAATCTGGCGCCATATTCTGATAATCGGCTTCCCCATCGTTCTGCTTATCAACGATGGCTGCCATCTTCTCCAGCGTCTCCTGTACCTGATCCTGATTGCAAATACCATGGTACAGCCAATTCGCAATATGCTGGGATGAGATCCGCAAAGTCGCGCGGTCTTCCATCAGACCAACGTCATTAATATCCGGTACCTTGGAGCAACCAACGCCCTGGTCAATCCATCGTACAACATAACCAAGGATACCCTGGATATTGTTTTCCAATTCTTTCTGAACTTCATCAAAGGACAGGTTTTCACCATGAAGGACCGGGATCAAGAGCAGATCATCAAGTTTCGCCTTCCGACGCGACTTCAACTCCTGCTGCCGGCTCATAACTTCTACCTTATGGTAGTGCATCGCATGAAGCGTGGCGGCCGTGGGCGACGGAACCCAGGCAGTGTTCGCACCAGCCTCCGGGTGACCTATCTTTACCTCCATCATCTGCGCCATCTCATCAGGCATAGCCCACATGCCCTTACCAATCTGTGCTCTTCCCGCAAGGCCTGCGGCAAGCCCGGTATCAACATTCCAGTCTTCATACGCAGCGATCCAGGGCTGCTGCTTCATCTCAGTCTTCTTTACCATTGCGCCGGCTTCCATACTGGTATGGATTTCATCCCCGGTACGATCAAGAAAACCTGTGTTGATAAAGATCACTCTGGATTTGGCTACCCGTATACATTCTTTTAGGTTCAAGGTTGTACGCCGCTCCTCATCCATAATGCCGACCTTCAGGGTGTTTCCCTCAAGTCCAAGCGCCTTCTCTATACGGCCAAACAAATCGACTGTGAACTGGACCTCCTCCGGCCCGTGCATTTTTGGCTTTACTATATATACGCTGCCGGTTCGCGAATTTCTGTGCGGGCCATTTCCCTTAAGGTCATGCATTGCTGCAAAGCTGGTCACCATGCCATCGAGAATACCTTCAGGGACTTCACTACCGTCCTCTAGCAATACCGCGTCATTAGTCATCAGGTGTCCGACATTGCGAATGAGTAACAAACTTCTGCCATGAAGTGATATCGATCCGCCGGTTGGAGACTTATATTCCCGGTTGGCATTCATCTCCCGGCGAACAAGCTGCCCACCTTTTTGAAACTCTTCTACCAGGCTTCCCTGGCAGAGACCGAGCCAATTCCGATATACAAGTGTCTTGTCATCTGCATCAACTGCGGAGATGGAATCTTCGCAGTCTTGAATAGTGGTGAGGGCAGATTCCATCAAGACATCTTTAACGCCGGCCGGATGATTTTTGGCAACAGAATCGTCTCGATCAATCTGGATCTCCAGATGCAATCCATTTTGCTTTAACAAGATTCCGGAGGGATCGGATTCGCTACCCAAATATCCAACAAACTGTTCAGCGTCAGCCAATGCGACTGTTTCATCTGATGCCAGATGCACCGCTAAGCTCCCTTCATCTATGGCGTACCTGACGACGTCCTGATGCTGACCCTTCGCCAGGGGCACTGAGTCATTTAGAAATCCTGCCGCGTAATCAATGACCCGATCGCCGCGCACTGAATTATAGCGACCAGCCTTTTCTGCGCCGCCGGACTCGGATATGACGTCAGTTCCATACAGGGCATCGTACAAACTTCCCCAACGGGCATTGGCGGCATTGAGCGCGAAGCGCGCGTTCATAATAGGTACCACAAGCTGAGGCCCGGCCATGGAGGCTATTTCCTCATCAACATTAGTGGTTTCAATTTCAAAATCATCCCCTTCCGGCAGAATGTAACCAATGTCCTTGAGGAAGCTTAAGTAAGCTTTTGCATCATGTCGTTGCCCCGTTCTTTCCTTGTGCCAGCTGTCTATTTGATCCTGGAAGTCCTGCCTCTTTTCGAGCAAGGCTCTATTTCGCGGCACCATATCATCAAGAATGGACTCAAATTCAGCCCAAAAATGGCTGGGCTCAACACCAGTTCCAGGTGCAATCTCCTGTGCGATCAGATCATGGAGGACGGTAGCGATTTGAAGGCCGCCAATATTCACTCGATCGGTCATGATTGGGCTCTCATTATTGTTAGCATCCTGGCGTAAAAAAGAGAAGCAATGCTACGCCAAAACGCCCATCTTTTCATGGCAAGTTTTCATAGTACTTTTCAGGGGACTTTTCATAATAGATAGGCCCTCATAAGCAATCAGGGCACCCACTGACATCAAACCTGACGATCCCGGGACAGCTTCGCCAAATGATCCATCAGGGGACTCAATTCGGCGCGAACAAGTTCACGACTTGCATCCCGAACCTGCAAGCGCGTACAGTGCTCGATACTCAATCCAATCTCCTGTGCTCTTTACCAACAGTTATTAAGCAACTGTTTATTAAGCAACCGTTGGTTACTAATATAGGTCTGAGCACAAGGAAGGCAACTCACTTTCAGGGAAAAGCCATGCAAGAACAAGAAGTCGATATCCAAACAAAAGATGGCGCGGTGAATACTTTCATTACCCACCCGGAAGAAGGTGGCCCCTATCCCGTCATTTTATTCTTGATGGATGCTCCAGGCATGCGAGAAGAATTACATGATATGGCCAGACGGATTGCCACCGTGGGTTACTACGTCATGTTGCCGAATCTCTATTACAGGCGAGCGCGAGAATTCACTATCGACGGTACCCCGGAGAGCCGCGAAATCATGTTTGGGCATATGAACAGTCTTACCAATCGCATGGTTGTTGAAGACTGTGAATCACTGCTCGCATTTGCCGACGGCGAGAAAGTCGCAAGTGATGGTCCTGTGGGATGTACCGGTTATTGCATGAGCGGGCCATTTGCATTTGCAGCTGCAGCACAACTTGGCGACAGGATTAAGGCATCTGCTTCCTTCCACGGCGTCCGTCTTTGTGTAGATACGGATGATTCCCCTCATCTGGATTCAGACAAAATTCCCGGTGAGATGTACATTGGCTGTGCCGAGACGGATGATTGGGCGCCCAGTGAAATGATTGAAAAGCTCGATGATCACATGAAGGCCAGCGGTACTAACTATCGTATTGAGTGGTACCCTGGCACTGAACACGGTTTTGTCTTCCCACTTAGAGAAGGCAAGTACCACAAAGCCGCATCCGAACGACACTATGAAAGGCTGTTCGCCATGTTCAAGCGGAATCTATAAAAGTGGCGAACGATGATTTTCGAACCCTGGCGAGCCTGTCGCCCAAAGGCAATCAATTTGAAGACTTTGAAGACGGACAGGTATTTAAGCATCATTGGGGCCGGACCATCACCGATGGCGACAATATATGGTTTTCCACGCAAACATTGTCATTTAACCCACTCTATTTTAATGAGCCTTACGCTCAATCCATGGGCCACGAAAAAATGGTGGTCAATCCGCTTCTCGTTTTCAATATGACCTTTGGCATGTCGGTTGAGGATCTTAGCGAGGCTGGAGGACTATTCCTTGGCGTCGACGAATGTAATTTCCTTTGTGATGTTCATGTAGGCGACACTCTATGCGCGCAAAGTATTGTGGTGAGCAAACGCATATCAAAGAGCAATGATTCTGCTGGCATCGTCACCTGGCTAACCAGCGGCCACAACCAGCATGACGAGAAAGTGATTGAATTCAAACGTACTAACTTCGTTCGATTTCGTTCACCCCCTCAATCCACAAAGAGTGAAGCGTCATGAGTCTCACTGGCAACAATAACTATTTCGAAGATTTTAACCCTGGCACAATTATCAGACACCCCCGTGGCAAGACCATGTGTGAAAATGACAACGTCGGCATCACCTTACAGGTACTCAACACTGCCGAAGCCCACTTCAATGAGGACCCCGACAGGAACCCCTTCGGCCGACGCCTCCAGTTTGGCGGCGTTACCATCGCTATGATCATTGGCATGACCACTCAGGATACCGCGGAAAATGCCATCCGGGAGCTCTCGATGGACAAGATTCGCCTGAAGACCTCTGTATTCCACGGCGATACTTTGTACGCCTATAGTGAAGTACTGGAAACAACGGATGTGGACGCTAATTCCGGCGTGGTTAAATTTCGCCATTGGGGAACCAATCAGAAAGACGAAGTTGTCTTCGAGGGCGAGCGGCAGGTTCTGATTAAAAAGAGGAAGATTAACAAGCGAGAAATCCAAAATCAGGATACCCAGTGAAGGAGCGCAATAGTAATTCACCAGCTTCCGCGGGTGCCTTGAGCGGCCTAAAAGTCCTGGACATGACAAGGGCACTGGCAGGGCCATATTGCACCATGTTATTGGCGGATCAGGGCGCGGAAGTGATCAAAGTTGAATCCCTGGATACGGGAGACGGCACCCGGTCCATGGCGCCATTTCCGCCAGAGTTCAAAGATCGCAAGCCATTCGGCGGTTACTTCCAAAGTGTCAATCACAATAAAAAGAGCATTGTGGTCGACCTGAAATCTGACGAGGGCAAACAAATTATCAAGACCCTGGTGGCTGAATCAGATGTACTGGTTGAAAACTTCCGCAGCGGCGTCATGGAAGGCCTTGGTTTATCCTTTGAGATCCTCTCCGGTATTAATCCAAAGCTGGTCTATTGCGCCATCCGCGGCTTTGGCGACCCAAGAACAGGAAAGAGCCCATACAGCGCCTGGCCAGCCTATGACGTAATTGCCCAGGCAATGGGCGGCATGATGAGTATTACCGGCCCCAAAGATGGCGAACCTACAAAGGTAGGCCCTGGGGTTGGCGATCTTGTTCCTGCAACTCTCGCAGCCTTTGGCATTATGTCTGCCGTTCACCATGCCAACAAAACTGGTGAGGGTCAATTTGTGGATGTTGCAATGTACGATGCAATCCTCGCAATGTGTGAGCGAATAGTTCCCCACTACTCGTATACCGGGGAGGTTCCCGGACTTGAAGGCAACGCACATCCAACCCTGTGCCCATTTGGCATCTTCCCGGCCAGCGATGGATTTATTGCAATTGCTTGCCCTGGAGATAATTTCTGGGCGGCGCTCTGTGAGGAAATGGGCATGCCCGAACTGATCGATGACCAGAGATTTCGGCGAAACTACGACCGGGCCCAAAATTCGGAGGAAACCATCGATATGATTTCCTCCTGGACAAAGCAGTTCACAAAGAAAGTGCTCGCCGACAAACTCGGGGGAAGGCTGCCCTTCGGTCCGGTCCAGGACACAGCGGATTTGTTTAGCGATCCACATGTAAAACAGAGAAATATGCTTGCCCTGGTTGACCAGCCAGGCTCAGACAAACAGTTCCACATAACCAATACACCGATAAAAATGACAAAGACCCAGGGAGGCGTGCATAGTCGGGCACCCTTTCTGGGAGAGGATACAACGGCAGTCCTATCGGCGATTGGATATACCGAAGCGCATATACTGGCGCTGATCGACAGCAATATCATTCAACAACATCAAGCAAACGACAATACTGGCTAACGCAATTATTTAACGTAACTCAAAACAGGTAAATTGAATCATGACATGCCCGAAGAGACTAAGACGCTGCCAACTGTCCGTACCTGGCAGCAGCGAGAAGATGATGGCAAAGGCCGCCGCACTGGAGCTGGACCATGTATTTCTCGACCTGGAAGATGCTGTCGCACCTAACGCGAAAGCTTCCTCTCGAGGCATGATTGTAGATGCACTCAATAAGCTGGATTGGAAGCCAAAGACACTGTGTGTGCGCATCAACGATGTAGAAACTGAGTATTGCCACGATGATATTATTGAGATTGTGACCGGTGCCGGAGATAAGCTGGACACGATTATGCTAACCAAGGCCAAGAGTGCTCATGATGTTATGTTTGTCCATCTTATGCTCGATCAACTTGAGCAAAAGCTGGGACTGAAAAATCGTATCGGCATTGAGTGCCTGATAGAGGAAGTTGAAGGCATGATGAATGTTGAAGAAATTGCAGCTTGTAGCGATCGTCTGGAATGTCTTGTCTTCGGCATGGGTGATTATTCAGCCAGTCAGGGTATGAACCTGACTACAGTGGGGGGTGACAGCAAAAGCTACCCACCAGACCTTTGGCATTACCCGAGATATAAGCTGACGATCGCGTGTCGTGCAAACGGAATAGATCCAGTTGATGGACCCTACGCAAACTTTAAAAACGATGTAGCCTTTCGCACTGAGTGTGAACGCTCCAACGTCCTTGGCATGGTGGGAAAATGGGCCATTCATCCGGCGCAAATAGAAATTGCACAAGACGTTTTCTCGCCCTCCAAACAAGCCGTTGAAACCGCTCGATACCAGAAGCAGGCCTACAATGAAGCCCTGGAGAAAGGCCTTGGCGCCATCAATGTGGACGGTGTTATGGTTGATGCAGCAAGTGTCAGAATTCTCCAGAATACGATCGACAAAGCGGATCTTATTGGCATATAAATCGTTGTTACTGGAAAAGGCCACTGGAATCCTGCCACGCGCGGGCGCACAGGCAATGAAAGCAATCTGCCTAACTAGTGCTCGTCCAGAAATAGAAACCGCCGGTGTTACTTCCCTGGTAAGTGTTTGTTTTATATAGCTAACGTAATTATAATATTGCATACATTACTCTAATTTGGCTATTTATGGATGGGAACTAACTATCTATCTAACAACGAAACAAGTTTTCAAAGAGAGATACAACAATGGTAATGGATCGAAGCGAAGATGCCGTCCTGACGAATAATCCCGGCTATATGACAGATGAGCGAAAGATGATTCAGGAAGTAGCTCGCGACTTCACCATGAGGGAAGTTCTTCCGGTTGCAAATGAGCTTGATCCCATTCAGGGGGAAATTCCCATGGATCTGCGCCAAAAAATGGGAGAGATGGGTTACTTTGGCATACGAATCCCGGAAGAACACGGCGGCCTCGGCCTCGGTGTATTTGAATATTGTCTTATCGCTGAAGAACTCGCCAGGGGCTGGATGAGTGTTGCCAGTCTCATCGCCCGCTCCGCTGGTGTTATGGGCGTAGAAGGTTGGTCCCTTGAAAAAAGGCTGGCACTCACAAAAAAAGCAGCTAAGGGCGAGTATCTGGCCGCGGTATCTCTATCTGAACCTGGCGCTGGCTCAGACCTTGCAGCGATAAATTGTCGTGCGGTACTCGATGGCGATGAATGGGTGATCACCGGCAATAAATATTGGTGCACCTTTGCCGATGGCGCAGATTATATTTCAATTCTATGCCGGGTCGAAGGTGACCCGGACCAGGCGCATCTTGGTCTGAGGACATTCATTATTGAAAAACCACGCGGCGAATTACCAAAGGGCTGTCAGGGAAATCCTATTCCAAAGATTGGCTATTTTGGTTGGAAAACATTTGAGTTGGCATTTGATGGCTGCCGTATCCCGAAGGAAAATATTGTTGGTGGTGACGATACTGAAGGATTCAAGACCACCGTGAGCGGCCTGGAAGTCGCAAGAGCACACACTGCCGCAAGAGCAATTGGCCTTGCCAGAGGTGCCCTGGAGGATGCAATTATCTACTCCAAGGAACGCGTTCAATTCAAGCAGCCCATATCTGACTTTCAGGAAACAAGATTTAAGATAGCTAGGATGGCAGCTGAAATCGAAGCTGCACGCCAACTGATGTACCACGTCGCAACACAGCTGGACAATCGGGAAAGGCTCGACAAAGAGGCGGCAATGGTGAAATGGTTTGCATCTGAAATGGCAGAACGTGTCACTTCAGATGCACTGCAAATTTTTGGCGGCGCCGGGTATACAAAGTTACATGCCGTGGAACGCTATTGGCGTGATGCACGGCTCACCAAGATATTCGAGGGTACATCAGAAATTCAGCTGAGAATTATCTCCGACCGCTTATTAGGCAAGCCTACCAACCGGCAAAATCAGAGTTAGTGCTATGACCAGGACTATGACTATGAGTATGACTAGGACTAAGACAAGGCCGTGATGCCGTTTCAATAGACAGTGATGCCTCAGGCGCCTGGGCTGCTTGCATTTGGCGCGTCGATTCTACAATATTCCAGCCCCTTTCCTTTTAGACCTGAATAGCATCAAACGCCTCGCCCTGTCATTTATATTTTTCACCGCTCTCATGGATTCGGTTGGCTTCGGCATTATCATGCCCGTGCTGCCGGATCTGATTATGGATGTAACCGGTGAAAATCTGGCAACGTCCGCCGTATATGGCGGTTCGTTAATGTTCGTTTACGCCGTGATGCAATTCTTCTTTGCGCCCGTTCTTGGCAACCTGTCAGATGCCTATGGCCGCAGACCCATCTTGTTGGCGTCTATGTTTGTGCTGGCAGTTAATTATGTCCTTATGGGCTTCGCACAAAGTCTGTTTCTATTAATACTTGGCAGAATTATTTCAGGCATCGGCGCATCCACAATGGGTACCTGCAATGCCTACATTGCCGATGTCATCGAACCTGAAGAGAGAGCGCAATACTTCGGCTTAATGGGCGCCGCCTTTGGCATGGGCTTTATCATTGGCCCGGTCATTGGCGGTTTTCTCGGTGAATATGGTGCGAGAATTCCCTTTTTTGCTACCGCTGCACTACTGTCCGCCAATTTTATTTTTGGCCTGTTTATACTTCCTGAATCCTTAAGTAAAGAGAATAGAAGGACATTCAAACCAGCCCGGGCGAATCCTTTCACGACCTTTATAGAATTGAGCAAGTTCAAGATCGTATTCGGCATTCTTGGCGTGCTGTTTGTTTATAATCTTGGACATCATGTACTGCCTTCGATCTGGAGCTATTACACGATTGAAAGATTTGACTGGTCGCCCAGGGAGATCGGCTACTCACTCGGCTTTATCGGTGTACTGATGGTATTCGTTCAGGGATTCCTGATACGAATTGTCATACCTAGGTTCGGCGTCAGATGGTCCGGCATCATTGGCATGTCGATGGCAGCAATTGCATTTATTGGTTATTCGGGTGCTAGCTCGCCTCTACTTTTATACATAGCGATGGTCCCGGGTGCACTGGGCGGACTCGCCGGCCCTGCCATGAGCGCCATTGCCTCCAGTCAAGTAGGCACGCAGCAACAGGGTGAACTACAAGGTGGAATTAGCAGCATGATGAGTCTGACTTCAATCATCAGCCCGCCACTGATGACCCTTAGCTTTGGCTATTTTACCGCGGGTGATGCTTCCATATACCTGCCCGGCGCGCCTTTTCTATTAGCCGCAGCACTCACCGTGATAAGCCTGGCCATGTTCATCAAAACAACGAAAGGATATGTTCAACAGCCCTGAGCTGTTCTTATAAACAGCCTTGAGCTGCTCTTGTAAACAGCCTTGAGCTTTTGTTACTAATATCCTAAGCACAGCACAACTTACTGGAGTTCCATGGACGAATTCACAACATCAATCGAAGCAAGCCTCGAACTCATCGACAAATGGATAGCGTTTCAGCGCTACTACAAACAGCTACCTAGTATCTCGGTCGGCATTGCCCAGGGAGGCAACACTCTATTTGAGAAGAGCTATGGTATGGCGGACATGGAAAAGCGGACCGCCGCGGCGCCCACTACCCTGTATCGCATTGCCTCACACTCAAAGCTATTCACAACAAGTGCGATTATGCGACTTTATGAAGACAGCAAGCTGCGACTGGACGATTTAATCGTCGATCATCTCGAATGGTTCGCCAGCGGCAGCAATCCGGATCAAGCAGAAATGACCATTCGACAATTGCTTAGCCATAGTAGCGGCATGAATCGCGATGGCGATACAGATCACTGGTTCAATGATGAATTCCCTGATCTCGACAACTTAAAAAGACAATGCCAAGCCGGTATCCGCATGTTCGATGCCAATGTCAACTGGAAGTACTCCAACATGGCTTTCAGCCTGCTCGGTCACTTAATCGCTGCGGTTACGGACAAAGACTATGAAGCCGCCGTGAGCGAACTTGTGATTGAGCCTATGGAACTTGACCACACCATGCCTGACTTCACCGAAGCTAGCCTTGCGGAACATGCGATCGGCTACAACCCGGTCTTGCCTGGTGAGATACGTGAACCTCTCGACCACGTACATGCCCGTGCCATGAACGCCGCCACGGGATTCAGCAGTTGTGTACCTGACCTGCTGCGGTTCTATCATCTACATCAACTTGACTCCGGAAAATTCCTACTAGACGCAAGCAAACGCGAGATGCAGCGCCAACAATTCAGCAAAGGGCCAATCCAGTGGGGACTTGGGTTTGAACTCGGCAGCAAGGACGATGTGAACTTTATTGGCCATTCCGGTGTTTACCCAGGCTTCTTAAGTCGCTCGGGATTTGACCCGGGAAACAATCTCACCATTGTGGTATTGACGAATTCAAGCGACTCAATGCCTGGTTTGCTGTATGAAGGCATCTCATCCATCATTCACTATGTTCACAAGCAGCGAGCTAAGCTAAAAGGCGGTAAGGGTCATCACATATTGCTGGACGAGTTATCTGGATACTATCGCACCCGCTGGGGCATATCAGGCATCCAGCGAATAGGTGATGGCGCAATCAAATTTATGCCAGCATACCCCGACCCCAAAGAAACCTTTACCTGTCTCGACTATGTCGGTAAACAGACCTTCCGAGATGCAGATGGCCGGAACATTGGTGATGAGACACAACTCAAAAGGAATTCCACTGGCGACTGGAGCATTAAGGGTTATGGCGACACCTTTGTTATTCCGGACTGGTAACGTATTGCGCTTTATGTGTTGGTGAAATTATTTTTATCCGTGACCGCTCTGGCAATAGAGGGGCTTTCGCTCGCTCTTCTCCTTGCGGCCATCCATGGTCTTCAGTCAATTCAACATGTTCCGCTACTCGGGCATCCTGCCCTCTCTACGCTGCACAACTGCGCTCGTGATAGCCCCTCTATTGCCAGAGCTCAGCGATCGGGAAAAGTTACAGAGGATACGGTATGTTCTTTATAAGGACGTGTTTTGCAGGGATGCAAAACTGTGAGTGCACCGTGCTACGAGTCCTGATAAAGGCATACCGTATTCGTAGCGGATTCCAGTGTAGGATCTATTCTGTCGGAGCTAGTTTGCCTGGCTGCTACCGCTCATATCAATATCAGCCGCCCGTGCCTCATTAAATTTGCTCGCATCAATTGCATCAACCAACAATCCGGTAATGGCTCTTGGTAGCTGAGTGGTAATTAATTTGTCCCCGAATTTGATATCAGATGACCTCACCAGGATTTGATACTGTCCGTTTTCATCCACATAATCGCCGACTTGCTGGATGGTAATCCCTTGCAGTCTATCGCCTTCGACCTTATAGATCCTGCTACCTTCATAGATGGACTGCACGGGTAGAGCGACCACATTCTCTTCCGTTGGCAATATTATTTTGAGATTGATAACACGGCCAATATCCAGGGACTCATCTGATGCGGTTGTGAAGAATGCATCGAGCCCGCTCTGGCCACTTTTTACGTCACCGGAAAGCCGACCATCACCCACCACCCCACCCTGCCGCTCAGAAACAGGAAGAGCGTCAGCACCACAAGGATAAGGCCGGTGAATCCATTTTCAAATATCATCGTTAGCTGGTGTTTCAGCAGTATCCAGATTTCCTGATACACATGAATATCTACGCCCTTGGCAAGGGTAGGTCTAGTATCATCGAGCCATGATTGAAGTACCGCTGAGGATTTGATGGCATCAGAATCTGTGAGCCTCTCAAGATGCATTGTAATCGCCGCCCTGCCATCTTTAGGGCGCTTCTGAATCGTTGCAATATTACCAAGCTGAGTTAGCCGACCATCGGGAAGTACAGAGACTTCCAGCTGACTGAATCCAAACACGTCCCGTTTCTGATCCAGGCTGCGTAACAGTCTTGAACCCTGGCCACGACCAACAGTTCCTGCGGGAGAATTACTGCTTCTCGCTCTTACCTCCTGGGCGATGTCATCAAGCGAGGTATTGAGTTCATATAATTTGGCGCTGGATACCTGAATGGCTAACTCTTCCTCAGGCAAGCCTTCGAAATTGATGCTATCAATACCCCGGGCTAACAATTGCTTTTCGAAATTCCTGACGATAAGAATTAGTCCACTAAGCGTACCGTCACTGGTGACCAATACAGCACTGATATATTCATAATCCTTCGCACGCTTGACGTTGATCGGCTCCATATCAGCTGGAAAGTTTCTGATCTGCGCAACTCGCTGCTTAATCTCGTCATTTGCCTGAATCATATCCACATCGAAGCCGAACTTGGCTCGAATCCAGGCTCCGCCGTTGTAACTCACGGAACGTAAATGCTGAAGACCTACGACAGTTCGCAATTGTTGTTCCACTGGAACGGTAATCAGCTTTTCAACATCTTCTGCTGATGCGCCTGGCCAATTTGCGCGAACATAGACAACGGGCATATCGATAGCCGGATCCAGCTGGGTGTGAATTCTATCCACCGCCCACATGCCTGCCAGGACCATCATTATCATGGCGAGATTAGACGCTACCTTATGACGGGTAAACACATCGATTAATGTGTTAGATGCACTCATCCCCCCCCCCCCGGAACAATT
>JAYGEX010000037.1:0-3588 GCA_046582185.1 Pseudomonadales bacterium
GAACGAAAATGTGCGGATTCTTACTGGCGGCGAACCCCAGGATTGAATATACTGCGCGTCCGTTCCGCCCATAGCTCAGCTGGATAGAGCACCAGGCTTCGAACCTGGGTGTCGGGAGTTCGAATCTCTCTGGGCGGGCCACCTTCCTTTTCCGATCAGTAATACTCCGTAGGTACACCGATACACAGCAGCCCTTCGGACTGCGATGTCGGGCCCGTTACACGGCGTGTATGAATCTCTCTGGGCGGGCCAAACAAAAAAGCCGACTTTGTGTCGGCTTTTTTCTTGTTCTGTTCAGAGAATTTGGTTCAACTCCCTAGTCGATACTATCTCTCTTATAATTGAAGATGTTGGTTGTCGTTGTCGAATGCCCTGACTTCCAACGTGACTAGCAACAGAAAGCAGTGTATATGGTTAACTTGAGTCCAGTTATATAACAATAGGAGTTGCTCATGGTCAATCCACAGATACCCAATTTCGGGGAACTACTTGCACCCTTTCTTGGTAGCGTACCTGTCGAAGCACTTCCATTTCTACTTTCACAGTTGGAGCGAACTGCCGCGGCAAGGTATCGTGGTTGGGCCGAAGAAGTGGCGAGCCACCGGGAAAGCCTGTTGGCTTGTGCTGAGCGTGAGGATGAGATTGCCGTTCGTGTCGAACGGCTGTTGCCTCCATCGAGTGTGCACAGAGATTTAGTGCTCGAAATTTTGCCACAGGCGAAGGCAACCTACTATGAGGTGTTTGAGGGTCTCTCCGCGACGGATCAAATGACTATACAGGCTGGGGCTGAAAGGCAAGGCGCTGGTGCGTGGCAGGGATTGAAATCTTCATACCCTCAATTAGCCGATGACCTTGATGAGCTTTCCACAATTGAACTGCAGAGTGCTGACTGTCTTGATCAAGTTCTTGAGACTATTAGCTAACATGTCCGAAATCGGACATGAAGCATGCGGATTGCACGATCTGGCAGATCTCCATCACCAGCTAAACCACCACCACAGATTTCCCAAAGTTCTTACCGGCGAACAGGCTGGAAAAAGCGACGCCGCAGTTGCTAACACCCTCGTACCGCTGTTCAAAGCAAGTGAGATCTCCGTTTGATAACCAGGCTTTCAATTGGTTTCTGGCTTCGTCGTAACGGTCAACATTGTGATGGGTCATGAAACCCTGAATCCTTGCGCTATTGGTAACTAGCTTGAAGAGATTAGAAGGTCCGGCGTTCTTACTCGTGTAATCGGAAACCGCGCCGCAAAAAGGGATCCTTGCACCTTCATTGATGTGATTCAGTACGTGTTCCAATAGTGGACCTCCGACATTGTCGAAATAAATATCGATACCGTTAGGGCAATACTCCGCAAGCTTTGCGTCAAGGTCATCCGTTGCATGATTGATAACTTCGTCATAACCCACGTCATTGATGAGTTTGTTGGCTTTCTCATCACTACTGGTGAAGCCGACAATGTTGGTTGCACCCAGGATTCTGGCGATCTGACCCGCGACATAGCCAACAGCACCGGCTGCTGCTGATATAACAACAGTATCGCCGGGGCGTGGTTGAGCAATATCTTTTAGTCCAAAGTAAGCAGACATACCTGTGTCGCCGAGAATACCAAGATGATAGCTGAGCGGCACATCATTATCCGGTTCGAGCGGCACCAGAAAATCGTTAGGACCGGCAATGGAATGGGATTGCCAGGCGAGTCTACCCATCAAAATCTGACCCAGAGGAAGGGCGGGATTGTTGGACTGAATAATTCGTGAGATCGTCAAACCCATGACAGGCTTGCCGAGTTCCATTGCTGGTAGAACATCATCACCGGCATCTTCATCCATCCAATTCCGAAAACCTGCATCAAGAGAGATAAACAAATTTTCGACCAGCGCTTCACCAGCACCAGGTTCAGGGATCTCACTTTGAACAAGCTCGAAGTCTTCTGGTACAGGTTTTCCTGTCGGTCTTCGCCTTAAGGTGACGCTGGTATTCATAGCAGTTGAGCCAGTTTGCTTCTGTGCCAGTGAGCGTCGCCGTGCAAGAACTGGCTATGCATTTGCCGTTTGTGATAAATCTGTACATCTGATTCCCAGGTGAATCCTATCCCACCATGCAACTGGGTGGATCGATTACTGCAAAATGATGCAGTCTCCGATGCACTGGCTTTAGCCATCAGGGCGCAACGCAAAGCGTCTTCAGGATCATGGTCATACGCACAGGCTGAGTTATAAACAAGGGATCGTGTTTCATCCACGGATATCATCATGTTAACGATCGGGTGTTTTACCGCCTGGAAAAATCCAATCGGTCGGTTGAATTGTGTTCTCATCTTCGCGTAATCCGCAGTTGCCTGTAGCTGCCATTCTGCTGCGCCGACAATGTCTGCAGAGAGTAAAGTGAGGATGGCTGGCAATGCCCGTGTAAGGACCTCTTCTCCTTTGCCCGGCTCGGTGATCAACTCAGCTTCGGCATCGTTCATGACGATGCGGCCCTGGTCTCTGGTTAAATCAACTATTTTGTCTGCCTGTAGGTCGCAATTGCTGGCATTGACCAGGTACAGGCCGACTCCCTTTTCGCTTCTGGCGGAAACAATAAACATATCTGCCTTTTGAATATCCTGGACATACCAACTTGTACCGGAGAGGCGGGTACCATTAGCTGTGACGTCGGTTGACCCTGGTTCGAGAGAGCCGTCTTCACCATGGATGGCGAGTGCCATACTCGCACCTTCGGCAATTCGAGTTTGCTGGGCATTGGCATTTGCTTCGCGAAGTACAAAGGTCGCCTGGAGCGTTCCAGTTAAAGGGGTCGGGCAGGCAGCTCGACCAATTTCTTCCTGAATCGCAGTGGCAGCAACCAGCCCCATACCGATACCACCAGCATTTTCCGGCACTGCCAGGAGATGCCAGCCTAATCCTTGAATTTCTCGCCAGTTATTCTCGTCAAACCATACCGTGCGCGCTGAGCCGTGATATGGATCTTCAGTGCCATCCAGATGAGGTCGCATTGTTTTCAGGGGTTGCTTTTCTTCAAAGAACCTTTGTGCTGCATCTTTCAGCATGCCGGTTTCTTCATCGAAACCAAAATCTCTTGGTTGAGTCATATGGATAACCTATTTGGTTTTTGGAAGACCCAGCACGCGTTCTCCGAGAATGTTGCGCTGGATTTCACTGCTGCCACCGGAGATAGTCCCGGTGTAAGTATTCATGTAGCCGAGTGCCCATTTACCATCGTCGATAGCATGTTCATCGCCCACGTAGAGGCTGGATTTCAACCCGAGTACCGACAAGGCCAGCTCATTGAGTTCCTGAGCGATTTCACTGCCGACCAGTTTTCCCTGTAATGGCAATCGCATGCTGCCACCATTGAGTGCTTTAACCCGTGTTCTTCTCGCATTCTGCATGGTAGCTTCTATACGGACATAGAGATTGACGATTCGATCTCTTGCAACCGGATCATCCCAGACAGCGGCGCCATTTCGTTTTGTGGTTTTAGCGAGTTCGATCAGTTGAAGTACTGCAGCCAAAGGTGATTCGCTGCTAGCGACTGCACCAACGCCAGCGGCGGCACCTCTTTCGCTGGTGAGCGTAGACATG
>JAYGEX010000003.1:0-49144 GCA_046582185.1 Pseudomonadales bacterium
CCACCCATAAATTTATAACGCAGCTGATGGGAGATTCTGGCTGGTGAGGATCTTCAGTCCGCTGGCAGATACATCAATCGCCATGCTGGAGATCGTTGTACCAACCTGATCCGCATCTGACGATTGTACGATCTGAAGGAACAATCGTTCATTACTCTCACGGCGAAACTCCCGTCTTTGCTCGTGTCTTTCATGTGAATAGTACTTGGAGGGGTTCAGTTTACGCCGTTCGTCTCTAAAACTGGCAAGGCTGATATTATTTGTTAATTAAACAGAAGTTGTCATGTGTTTGCCCTTTTTTAATACCTGGTCGTTAGTGCTTTGTCTTTAAGTATTCTTTGTCTTTAGATATTAGAAGGCTACAAGCGTGCCAACTTCAGAAAGCATCAAAATATTCCTTTATATACAAGGGCTTATATACGAATAGGCAGTGACAAGAGAGCGCCTTATTGGTTACAATTGCGTGACCTAATTTGGCATGGACAGTCTCTTTGTGACACTTTTTGTGCCCAAGCGAGTCCATTTTCATTTACCGCCAAAGGAGGAAGAGCCATCAGCACAAACGCCACGAACAACAGTTCCAATGCCAGCAATCAATTCTTCAGCAATATTGAAAGTCGTCAGAAGACACAGGATTCCTTGCTTTGCATAGGTCTTGACCCGGACCCGACTAGATTTCCTGCCACTTTCCGCAACGAGAAACAGCCAATATTTGCCTTTAACAAGGAAATCATCGACGCGACTATCGATCTGGCTTGTTGTTACAAGCCCCAGATAGCTCACTACGCGGCTCGCGGCGCAGAATCGGAGCTCGAACAGACCATCAGCTATTTACGTGATCTGAATGTGCCTGTAATCCTGGATGCAAAACGTGGTGATATCGGTAGCACAGCGGTGCAATACGCTATCGAAGCCTTTGAAAGGTATGGTGCGGACGCGGTCACTGCTAATCCCTACCTGGGCTTCGATTCATTTGAGCCATTCCTGGCATATAAGGAGAAGGGCATCTTCCTGCTCTGCAGAACATCTAACCCTGGCGGTGCAGACTTGCAGAATCTCATTTTGGAGAGCGGCAAGCAGCTGTTTGAACACGTGGCAGAGAAGGCCGCAAACGAGTGGGATATTAATAACAACATTGCCCTTGTTACTGGCGCAACACGGCCTGATGAGCTCAAGCGTATCCGGGAGCTAACGGGCAACATGACCTTCCTCTTACCCGGCATTGGCTCACAAGGCGGCGACGTGGAAGCGAGTGTCAAAGCGGGGAAGGGTGGCGGCCTGATTGTATCGTCCTCTCGCGCTGTGCTCTATGCGTCTTCCGGCACCGATTTTGCTGAAGCAGCGCACAAGGTAGCCCTTCAAACTCGCGATGAAATCAATCTGCATCGATGCTGATCACGTATCGAATATCACTGCTTATATGTTTAACCATGGTCACCTGGTTAGCCTTGGCTGGCAGTGAGATCACCGATGAAATACCAACCTGGGACAAGCTTAATCATCTACTTGCGTTCCTGGTGCTGGCGTTTCTAATTGATTACTGTTTCCCTGGGTGTAAACAGGAATGGATTAAGTGGGTTGCGCTAGCTGGATACGGGCTGGGATTGGAGGTCCTGCAATGGCTGAGCGCTCATCGCTATTTTGAATTATATGACCTGACAACAGACGTCCTGGGCATTGGACTGTATATTCTTGGCAGGAAGTTATGGAGGTTATATCTTTTTAAAACAAATTCTTAGAGAAGGTAGTTGATCTAGTTTCTTAATCTCTATCAAACCTCAACCAAGGTAATAGTAGAGACGATTGGATCTCTCTTTGTTTTGAGATCAAAGCTAAGGCCCTCAGCGGCGATAAAAGAACCGATCTTGCAGTTCTTTGACTTAAAGAACTTGGCAGATTCAAGGGCAATTTCATCGAGCTGCGAATCGGTCCGTTCCGGGTCGTGATGAAACATTACGATATTTTTTACCTGGGCATCGACCGCTAATTGCCGAACCTGTGAAATCAATGAGTGTCCCTAACCATGCTTGGCAGGCATATCACTTTCGGTGTACTGCGCATCATGTATCAGCAGATCAACGCCGCGACAGTATTCCACCCACTCATCATAGTTGGTCTGCGGCTTATTAGGCGGATCAAGCTCATTATCGGTTATATAGGCGAAGCAGACGCCATCCTCTCCTATTTTGTAGGAATGACCACCGCCTGGGTGATTCAGCACTTGTCGAGTAGTAACAAAAGACTGCTCAGCGAGATATTTCTCCACTGAGCTGATGGTCCTGATCGCCGACGGCAGGTCTCGAGCTTGAACCGGAAAATTAGAGCCATCCATTTGCTCTAATATAGCAGCGAGGGCATCTGCATTGCCCTCGACACCCTGAAAAATTACAATTCCACGGCCAGGCTGATAGATGGGACCAAAGAATGGATATCCCTGAATATGATCCCAATGACCGTGGCTGAGGAGTAACAATAGCGGCTCATCATTTTGTACCATCTCCATACCAAGGCATCTGATCCCGGTTCCGGCATCAAGTATCAGGTTCTGCCCGGAATTCATCTTGATATGAACGCAGGAGGTATTACCGCCATATTTTATGGTCGATTACCTAGGAGAAGCTACAGAGCCACGAACACCGTAAAAAGTAATCAGCATTGTTGCTTAGGTGCCAGATCGCTTTCCAGTCATAAGATCCCTGAATTTATCCATTAGGGTTTCGTACTTATAGTCTGTAAATTCGCCAGCATCAAAGTACATGCCGTGCTCATCACATCTTTCGTACCAGATATGCGGTTGAGTAGGATCTGAAACCTTGTCCATTCTTTTGCCACAACGTGGACAGTCAACATCTTCAATTTCATTATATTCCTTGCCAACTTCAGGATCGCCGCTATCGACAAATTCTGACATCCATTTCCCTTTAAGCGTTTCGGCTTCTCCGGCATCAAACCAGATTCCCTTGCAGTTGGTACAACGGTCAACTGTCATATTTCGGCCGTATGTAACTTCTTCCATATCGGCATGGCATTTGGGACATTCCATATTTGGTATTACCTTGTTATTAATATTCGAGTCTCGTCACCGGTCTAAAATGCAGACCAATATTCCGTCGGAGAAGTATACTGAGTGTAAGGACAATTTGCATGTGCATGATCACGTAAAAATTTGGTCAATTAAGGGTTTCAGACAAGAGGGCGATTACTATGGGACTGACTTTCAGTTAGTGGGATATACAGATTGCGAGTGCGGCTGATTTCTTGCCCTTATTTACGCCCTGCAGGTAAAGAATTATCGAATAGATTAGTCTCGAATTTCAATGTTCAATTTACGCCTTAACCCTGATGGTTATTCGCTAGTTCGGCTATCAACGAATTGCCGCTACAGGAGCGGTCAGGAAATACAATGATTCAACTTAAATATCTTGCGCTTATTTTTTTTACAGCGAGCACTACGGTGGCGTCTTCTCAACCAATAGGGGGAGGGCTGTTGGATGAAATGGAATCATTAAAACAACAATACAACCTGCCTTCCTTGTCCCTTGCGATGAGCATTGACAACAAATTAGTTTTTGCAGAAGCAATCGGACACGCCGATGTTGAAGAGAGAAAAAAGGCGACTGTCGACTCTCAATACTCCATTGGTAGTCTGGCTAAACCGATGACCGGTATTGTGTTAGCCAAATTAGCGGATTCCGGGAAAATTAACCTGGAATCGCCTGTCAACCAGTATGTAGAGCAACCTGACTATACAAACTCGTTTACCGTCAGAGAATTAGCTTCGCATATGGCAGGCATCCCGCACAATACTCCCGAGCGTGACGATGCCGAATTTGTAAATCCGAAAGATCACAAAAGTCCCTTTGACGCATTTTACGTATTTGCTTCCCATCCACTTTTGTTCGAACCGGGCACTGGCTACAAATATTCCTCCAACGGCTATATCTCGTTGTCTGCGGTCATCGAGCAAGCCGCAAATATGAATTACGTCGATTATCTTCAATCGTCATTGTGGTCTAAAATCGCCATGGGCAGCACAGTACTTGATACCTCGTTTGCGGGTAAAACACATGAGGTCACGTATTACGCTGAATATAAAACTGATGGCACGTATATCAGGTCAGCCAGTCATCGAGATAGGAGTTTTCTTTTTGGTGGCGGCGGATTTATATCGACACCTACTGATTGAGTAAAAATGGCACAAGCAACATATAACGGTAGTTATTTATCGCCGGAGGCGAGGCTGGCAATCTATACACCGACGAAACTAAGGAATGGTGAAGTGAATTCTGAAAATACTCCCTCGGCTGGCGTGTTGGAACTATCAGCTTAGACGATGATATTGAACAAGCATGGACAGTATTGCATCATGGTGGAGGACAGATAAAGCTTCAACCGCTTACTTGCTGGTTGTGCCTGAATGCCGTGCTGCGATTGCATTTGCAACAAACTATATACCAGATAAATTTTGGAGAATGCGACCCTAAATGGCAGAAATACTGAAGTCACATATCAATATCAAGCAGTGTATAAAAAACTAGTAATCCAAATAAGCCAGACTTCTACCCATAGCGCCAGCAACAGTTCTTGCCCGGAACAGGTCGCAATCGAAGGCAATCAGGTCACAGCATGGGCTTCAGTGTTGTTTTCAACTGTTTTTGTTACTACTTTGTCTAACAGAGCGACTAACAAAGGGATGGCGGCGCGCAAGGCAAAATGGACAGCAAAGTGATGTTGTCGACGACGGAAATGAATTGAGATTAAGGTCGGTTTGCATTGCCCTCAGTTTTAACATAATCACCTAAGGTATGCGCATAATGTATATTATGTTAAATTAAATATATTGGCCAATATAGGAAATGCAGTTCAATTCAAGATCATCCCTTCTGCCTCAATCAGACATTAAGGCAAAATGACTTAAACCAGTATTGAGTTCAATGATGCATTCCGAAACCAAGAAAAGAACTATGTTCTACGTTACTAACAGAGTTACGACCACCGCTACTCTGTTCATACTTTTCCTGACGACACTGACATTCACAAATATCAGCTATGGAGATGTCACATACACCGTCAAGGGCATATCCAAGCCAGCGGAGATTCTTGTGGATGAATGGGGAATCCCGCATATATATGCCCAGGATCATTATGATGCTTTCTTTGTCCAGGGCTTCAATGCGGCGCGAGATAGATTGTGGCAGATTGACCTCTGGCGCCGCCGAGGCCTCGGCGAACTCTCCAGTGTTCTAGGCGAGAATTTCCTCGAACAGGATAAAGCCGCGAGGATGTTCTTGTATCGCGACGACATGTTTCGGGAATGGCTCGCTTATGGCTCAGATGCCAAGCGTATTTCTCAGGCCTTTACCCGTGGCATAAACGCTTATGTGAATCTCATCAAAGAGAAACCAGAGCTATTGCCCATGGAATTTCGTATTCTGGGTTATGAACCCGCCATCTGGTTAGCATCTGACGTGGTTCGCATCAGATCAAATGGTTTATGGCGTAATGTACGCAGTGAAGCCCAGAGAGCAAATATTATCTGTCAGTATGGCCTGGAGACAGATGCCCTGCGCTACAAGCTTGAACCGGAATGGAACACCAGGATTCCTGAGGGGCTTGATCCCTGCTCCATTCCTGTCGATGTAACACGTTTATACCAACTCGCTAAAGCACCGGTGGATTTTGGTAAGGCAGCGCAATTCACGAATTTGCCGCAAAGTGAAAAAAGAACCTTAATCGCCCTACAGGAACGGGATTTGGGCGCAGGAAGCAACAATTGGGCAGTAGCTCCGGATAAGACCAGCACCGGCAGACCTATATTGGCAAATGACCCACATAGAGGGCACGCCACCCCTTCCCTGCGCTACGCTGCACACCTGGTAGCGCCAGGACTGAATGTTATCGGTGCTGGAGAACCAGCGCTACCCGGCATTTCCATTGGTCACAATGAACGTATCGCCTTTGGCTTGACTATCTTTTCCATCGATCAGGAAGATCTGATGGTTTATAGAGCCAAAGGCGACAAGTACTTCTATCGAGGTAAGTGGAAGTCCATGGATAAGATCACCGAGACCTTTCAGGTGAGAGACAGTGACCCAATCACTGCAGACCTCTTTTTTACGGTGCATGGCCCGGTCATTTATAGAGAGAAGAAACGTGCCTTTGCGGTCCAGGCCGCATGGCTGGAGCCTGGAATGGCGCCCTACTTCGGCTCTGTTGAATATATGCGAGCGACCAACTGGAATCAGTTTTTGGCCGCGCTAAATCGTTGGGGCGCTCCATCTGAAAATCAGGTGTACGCTGATATCGATGGCAATATAGGTTACAAACCCGCTGGTCTGGCGCCTATTCGTATAAACTATGATGGGCTGTTACCTGTACCGGGAGACGGCACTTACGAATGGCAGGGCTTTTATGACATGGACCAGCTGCCAGTGGAATACAATCCGCAACGCGGCTGGGTTGGTACTGCCAATGCGATGAGTCTGCCGGACGATTACCCCTATAAAGAAATGTTGTTAGGCTTCGAATGGGCATACCCATGGCGCATCAATCGCATTGCAGAAGTATTAAATCGTTCGAAGCCACACAGCCTGCAAGACTCCATCGACCTGCAAAGAGATTATCTGTCCATTCCAGCCCGCCAGTTATTAGAGGCTATTAAAATCGAACAACTGCCCTCCCCAGCCAATGAGATATTCAAGTCCTGGAATTATGTCTTGAACAAGGATTCCAGGGCCGCGGCCTTATTTGAAATATGGTTTAGCAGTCATCTCAATATTGCGGTCATAAAGGAGAGACTTGGAACGGACGATCTCTCTGGTTTAGGCACGCTGCATAATAATCGAGTGGTGCAATTCTTCACTGAATTACCAACAGTTAAGCGACAAGGCATTGCAGAGAAGACCATGACGACTGCCTTAAATGATATCCAGTCGCTACTGGGGGCGGATGCTTCCAAATGGCAATGGGGAAATATTCATTCCATTCAGTTTAAGCATCCACTCCACGATTTTGTCGATGCTGCCGCCCAAGAGAAAATGCAAATGCCCGGCGTCTCCAGAGGCGGCAGTGGTGATACACCAAACAGTACGCGCTATAACAGGAATTTTCAGGTAGTGAGCGGTGGGTCCTGGCGGATGGTTCTCGATGTTGGCAATTGGGACAATGCATTTATGACAAATGCACCAGGTCAGTCTGGCAATCCAGGAAGTGATCATTATTCTGATTTGCTTGAGTCCTGGGCCGATGACGCAACGTTGCCACTGGTGTACTCGAGGGAACTGGTAGAGAAACACACCAGAACAATCATCAAACTTACTCCGCTTCGGCATTAATAAAGTTAGATCCATTGAACTTCGCAAGGCATTGGTTTCGTTATGACTCATTTGGATTATTGCAGGCAGCAGATCGAGAAAGACTATCTCGCAGACGAAATGGATATGGTGCGGCGCTATGCTCGTGCGATCAAGCCGGATTCAAACGAGCAGCATGTGGTATGCGCAGAGGCTGTCAGTCTTATTGATCAGATTCGGGGTCACCCGGATTTTAACAGTGGTCTGGATGCGTTTATGGCGGAATACAATCTCGATTCCATCGAGGGTATTCGGCTGATGACACTCGCGGAGGCCCTGGCAAGGATTCCGGATGAACAGACCCGCGAGGCGCTCATTCGATCCAAGCTTACCGGCGTAGATTGGGGCAAACATATCGGCAAGAGTCTATCGACTTTTGTCAACTCATCTACTCGTGCGCTGTTGTTCACATCGGCGGTTCTTGAAACAACAGAGATCCCCTTTCTGTCTCGCGTCATTCAGCGCCTCGGCGAACCAACCATACGTATGGCGATTGAAACGGGTATGAGCGTATTCAGTGATCATTTTGTCCTTGGTGAGGATCTGGAGCAAGCCAGAAAAAAGATCAAGAAAGACCGGCGGCCTTATCGCTACTCATTTGATATGTTAGGTGAGGCAGCGCTGACCATGTTTGATGCGGAGAAATTCTTTAATGCCTATAGTGAAGCCATCAAATTTGCTGGCGGATTCGGAAGTTCATCAATTTCCATAAAATTATCTGCACTGCACCCAAGATATGAGGCAAATCAATCGAAGCGGATATTTGACGAGTTGTATCCGCTTATTCACGATCTGGTGAATCTTGCGCGGCAACAAAATGTTCAGGTCACCATAGATGCTGAAGAAGCTGATCGACTGGAATTATCTCTAAGTCTGGTTGAGCAACTCATAAAACATGGCCCTGGCAAAGGTTCTGATCACCTGGGACTCGTGGTACAGGCCTATTCAAAGCGCGGCGAAGCAGTCATAAATTATCTGGTCGAATTAGCGCGGGAAAATGGCCAGCGAATTCCAGTCAGGCTTGTGAAAGGCGCTTATTGGGATACAGAGATTAAGCACGCTCAATTATTAGGTCTCAGTGACTATCCTGTATTTACGCAAAAAGCACATACTGATATCGCTTATCTATACTGTGCGAAACTAATGCTGAAACAGCAGGAATATCTGTTCCCGCAGTTTGCTACACATAATGTTCAAACGGTCGCTAACATTCTACATTGGACTGAAGCTTCTCCTGAGAAAGTGCAATTTGAATTTCAGAGACTACATGGTATGGGCGCAGTTCTTTACGATTGTTTGATGGATCGGCACAAAAGTGTGAAATGTTGTATCTATGCCCCCATTGGGCATCAACAGGAGTTGTTACCGTATCTTATCCGGAGACTGCTTGAAAATTCAGCAAACAGCTCCTTTGTTAATCAATTGGCAAGTAAGGTGAGTGCAGCTGACCTTTCGCGCCATCCGGTGTACCTGATGGGCTTTGAACCTGGAATCAAACGACCGGCTGAAATGTTTCCTGCCAGGCAAAACTCCCGCGGAATAAATACGGCCTATAGTATTCATCGAAAAGACCTCCTTAGCGGAATATCTTTCCATGCAAAAGATGCCTGGAATTTTGGCAGCAAGCCGAACATCGAAGTGAGATCGCCAGTCGATGGGGTAAGTATTGGTTCGATCTATTCAGATTCTGCTGAAACAGTACAAATAAAAATTGGTCGAGCCAAAAGTGCCGCAAAAGACTGGGCAGCAATGCCTGTTCAAAACCGGGCAAATCTGATTCGCAGCTGTGCTAATGCCCTGCAGGATAATCTCCCTGAACTTATATTGTTGATGGCCAAAGAAGCCGGGAAGGCCATCGTAGATTCCCTGTCTGAGATACGTGAGGCAATTGATTTTTGTCGATATTACGCAAACCAGGCAGAGCTGCTTGTGCCCGAAGAGCTGCCCGGCCCATTGGGTGAACACAATGAACTCAGCTACCATGCAAGGGGGACATTTGCCTGCATTAGTCCATGGAACTTTCCGGTGGCAATCTTTACTGGCCAGGTCGTGGCAGCGCTGGTCACGGGTAATACGGTGGTGGCGAAACCCGCTGAACAGACGGCATTAACTGCGCACCGTGTCGCGGAGCTTTTCACGGCCGCTGGATTGCCTGAAGATGTTTTAATACTGCTTAATGGTATCGGTAGCGATATCGGTCCAATGTTAACTGACCATCCAGCCATCGACGGCGTAGTCTTCACTGGGTCCGTACTAACTGGGCAACATATCAATAATTCTCTTGCTGCGAGGCGCGGCCCGATTGTCCCTCTGATCGCAGAAACTGGCGGTCAGAACGTTATGATTGTGGATAGTTCAGCGCTTCCGGAACAGGTAACCAGAGATGTCATAGCATCATCGTTTAATGCAGCGGGACAAAGGTGTTCGGCACTCAGGGTTCTATACCTTCAAGACGCCTGTGCTGATCGGGTTATTGAACTACTGAAGGGCTCAATGGAGCTGCTAAAAGTCGGCGACCCTATCGACCTTTCGGTAGATGTTGGACCTGTGATTGACCAGCAAGCAAAGGAGCGTTTGCAAGCGCATATTGATAAGCTTGAAAGAGACGGAAAGTTAATCGCCCGTACCTCTATGGAATTGTCGATGAATTTATCGAACGGGCAATATCTGGCACCTTGCTGCTACGAGATACCCTCAATCAGCTATCTGGTGGATGAACATTTTGGTCCTGTCTTGCATATCATTCGTTATGACGTAAAAGAGCTGCCGCGTATCTTTGATGAAATTCAGTCCACAGGCTTCTCCCTTACCCTGGGCATCCATAGCCGCAATGAAACAATGGTCGAATACATCACTAATAATGTGCTCGCGGGAAACGTTTATGTAAACCGCAATATGATTGGTGCGGTCGTTGAGTCGCAACCGTTTGGAGGTATGGGCTTATCGGGAACGGGCCCGAAAGCAGGCGGTCCAAACTACCTGAAACGATTCGTTCATGAACGTTGCCTGAGTAATAATATTGCCGCCATCGGCGGCGCTATTGATCTAATGGCGAACACTGATTTAATAGCGAGCAGGACCGGATCCAGTATATGAATTACCCAGCAGATAAACGGGAGTATTTTAAGTCGCTCTTCATCAGCGATACTCCTCTCATCGACGTCAGAGCTGAAATTGAATATGAGCAGGGTTCATTTCCTACCTCCATCAATCTGCCGATTCTCAATACCAGGGAAAGGCACGAGGTTGGCATCAGATACAAGGAGCAAGGCCAGGAGTCTGCCGAAACTTTAGGCAATGAACTTGTCTCCGGTGATATTCGCACATCGAGAACTGCGGCCTGGCTTTCCTTTATCGATGAGCATGAGAATGCTGCGCTTTACTGCTTTCGTGGTGGCCGACGATCACAAATTGCCAGCCAGTGGTTGACAGAATCCGGTAGAAGTATCGAACGCATTGCTGGCGGTTACAAAGATATGCGTAACTATCTGTTGAGTCAGTTTGAAGATTTGCCAGCACTGATGATCATCTCAGGCAAGACCGGCGTTGGGAAGACGGAATTGCTACTGCAGATCACCAATGCAATTGATCTGGAAGGCCGTGCGAATCATAGGGGCTCAGCATTTGGCCGGCACATTGATCCACAGCCATCGCAGATAAACTTTGAAAATCTTGTGGCCGTTGATCTCCTGAAGATCAAGGAAACAAGCGGCACCAAGCCTGTGTTTCTTGAGGATGAAGGCCGCTTGATTGGCAGGGTGCATTTGCCCTCTGCCCTCCAGGCAAAAATGAAAGAGGCACCGATTGTCCTGCTGGAAGACTCCACCGAAAATCGTGTCGTTCGAATTTTTGATGAATACATTGTCAGGCAGTGGCGGCAATATGAACGCAATTTCCTGGCCTCGGCATACAATGCTTTTTCCGATTACCTGGAGACAGCCATCGATGCTATTCGCAAGCGTCTGGGAGGCGCTGGCCACAAGGTAGTGCGAGGATTGTTGGATAAGGCATTATCGGCACAGCAATCTGGAGATTTTGAGCAGCATAAGTTATGGATACATACCCTGCTCGAAGACTACTATGACCCAATGTATAGCTATCAGTTGGAGAAGAAAGGTGATCGCATACGCTTTCGCGGAAGCATGGAAGAAATTCTCCACTGGACCGAACAGCAAAGGATGAGATGATATGATATGAGCAAACTTGACGATGAACATACACATTGGAAGCTGATGAGGGATTTGCTGGCCTTTCAGTTCAAACTCGCACTGGATGCCTTTAGAGACTTGTTGTTGCGTCCGGTCTCAATCATTGCAGTTCTCGCGGGAATTTTCTCTCGTCAGCCAGACTCGGGGAAATATTTTTATGACTTGCTGGGAATGGGCCACAAGAGCGACAAGTGGATAAACCTATTTGGCACCGGTGATGACGCTGATGCCAGCACTTCTTCAGATGCCTATGTTAAGAAAGTCCAGGATCTGGTTCTAAACGAAGTTCAGAAAGGTGGCGTGGCCAAACAGATTAAGGATAGGACTGATGGCCTTATCGGACACATTCGTAAAGACTGATCCAGGCTAGTTACTGATTCTCACCATCAACACGTTCGTCTTTAGCTCATCAAGAATGGATTCAGCGGCGCTACCTATGCTGATGCCCGTTAGGCTTTGTCGAGAAACATTGCCCATGACAACAAACTCGGCAACCAGATCTTCAGAGACCTTCGGGATCACCCAGTCAACGGGACCTTCAATAGCATGCAGATGTTGCTCCAGGACATTGTATTGTTCCCCGAACATTTTGAGATTTTCGTTGACCATTTGTGACATCTTTTTGCGGTAGTTCTGCAAAGAATTTGAGGCCTTCGATACCGGAACAAAAACCGGCGGTGCTGGATAGGCGCAAACCAGGTGTAGCTCAAACTTTAGCTTGGCAGCCAAATAGCTGGCATGTTCCAATATAATTCTGTTTAGAGTTGCGTGTGATTTATTACCCGGAGCCACGTTAACAGCCGCCAGAACCTGGCCAACATCATCCCATTGACCGGTCTTAACGAGCATCACCGGGCAAGGAGAATAGCGCATGAGATTCCAGTCGACATGATTAAACATCCTGCCCTTCGGTAGATGACTCCTGCTGCACTTTACCAGTAGATCGAAGTCGCCATCGGAAACTGCCTCGATGATGGCGTCAGAAGGGTGACGATTCCAAACCGCTTCTGTACTGACTTCGATCTGTGAAGAATTCTCCGAGAGATTGATCGTCCCGGCTAGGCGTTCAACCTTAACCCGACTGCCATCAACAATCGTTTCTATGAATGTGCTGCGCTGACTGCCACTCAAGAAAGTAGCAATACCAATGGAGCGATCATATGCACAGAGGAACAGATGCAGTGAAGCGCCTGTTGCTTGGGCGACGAATACCGCCCTATCCAGTGCAGGTTGCCGCTCCAGATTGGATTCAATTACAACAAATATCTTTTTAATGTAACGCACTAATTAGTTCCGGCCCCATAAATATTCGAATCTAAACAACAATTGCAAATCTATAATTCCGTTAGCCATACAAAATAATCACTTACCAGGGAAGTAACACCGGTGGATTCCGCATCCAGAGGAGCACTAGTTAGTTCCCGTCTGAGTATTTGAATCTAACCGTTCCTTGTCTATCTTCATCACTGCATCCCTGATCTCCGGAAACGCTGACATCATCCCTTCCAAGTCAGCTCTTTTCAACTCATACAACGAGCATGGTGTAGCCGATATCGTCGTCGCATTGCGTGGCGCCAGATGTAATAAGGCAGCCTCACCAAAAAAATCCCCGGAATATAAGGTCGCAACCTGCTGGCTGTGTTCACCGTCCTGGATGAAGACATGGGCTATTCCCCTTGCAATCAGAAACATGGAGTCACCAACCTGTCCCTGCCTGACTATCTTCCTGCCTCTGGGCACGGTTCTGGGTATGAAAAAACGCCCGATGAGCTCAAAATCCTCCTCCATGCCTTTGAACAACGGTACCTTAAGTAGCAGCTCGGATACTTCAATTTCGAATGCAGCGGATACGTTATCCCCTTTTAATTGTCGAATCCGCTCGGTTTGATCCTTCAGTATTTTTTCCGCGATGCCTTTATGAATCATGCCATGTTCGGATGCGTGCTCCACAGAGTAATGTTCTGCTATTAATAGAAGCCGCTGTCCGGTTTGTTCCTGCATGGTCTCAACAAACTCAGGAAACTGATCTGCGACTTCGTCCATCTGGGATTTATAAGTTGAAAGTATCTCTTCATAGGTATTTCTAAGTATCTGGTCAGAATTATCGTCGTTGCCACTTTTGCCTAAAATTTCATCAAAGGCCTGTTGTACGCTTCGAGCACAACAATACCTGCCCCATGCAACATCATAGTCACGTATGATCCGCGAGGTTCTCATCTTTTCCGCAATGGAACTCAAACCTGGAAAATTTTCAAGCACGCTAATCACGAAATGATCCATGGACTTGCCTCGACTGGTAAGATCTGAAGCAGTGGGGGCTTTGCCGTTGTGGCGAACATCATCGAGCTGAACTGCCAGTGTGTAATCCAGCTCCCGAAATGCCCATTCGTTGATTAGTCCCTTGCTGAAGAGTTCATAGGCGCGGGCCTTCTCCCGTGCCAGGCAGCGCATTCCGACGATTGAGGCTTTGTCTTCATCAGTCATAGTTGCCATGAGAGACTGAATCTCAGCATCCAACCCGGTCAGTTCCCGCCGACATTTTTCCTGTAGATTATTCGCGATTCTTTGCGAAAATAACTCGCTGCCTACCAGGGAGCTGACTCGTGCGAGGCCTTCTTCTCTTGCATGCTTATCTCCTTCGAGCTTAGCCAACTGATCCGACGGACTCATGATGTTCAATTTCAGATACTTGACGAGTTTTTCAATGCTTAAGCCTTGAACCACAAGTGTAAAAAGCACTGCCCCCATCACCACCGTTACCATTGTCTCCTTGTAATCGAATTCAGGTAACGACAATACAATAGCCAGAGCAATTGCGCCGCGAAGGCCACCCCAATACATGACTTGCTGAAAGGGCATTTCGATGGGATCTGAATTTGGTAGCTTGCCAAGCAGTGGAACAAAAGTGAATATGACAAGGGCTCTGGAAATCAGCATTGCTACCACAACCAGTGCGATCAGATCGATAGAAGCCCACAACGCCAGGATGTCGATCTGCAATCCAACCATGACAAAAATCAGCGCATTTGCAATGAAGGCCAGGTATTCCCAGAAATGTTCCATGAATTCTGACGTTGATGGCGAGATCTTTGATTTGCCCCAGGAACCAATGATTATTCCCGCAGCTACCACCGCCATAATGCCGCTGACGTGAAATACGTGTTCTGCAATAATGAAAGAGAAGTACGCGAGTATTGTTGTTAGTGTAATTTCAACATCTGCATCTGATTCAATGCTGCCGAGCGTCATGCCAACAACAACCGCAAGCACGCTACCAACGACGACACCACCAAGGAATACAAATAGAAAGTTGATCAGGCCGCTGGCGACAACCTGCCCTGAAAATTCGCCAGATACCAGAATACCCAGCAACAATGTTGCCAGCACTAATGAAGTTGCGTCATTAAAGAGGCTCTCACCTTCCACCAGTACGGTTAATCGTTCCGGTACGCCCAACTGCTTAAATATCGAGATAACTGCAACAGGATCGGTGGCACTCAGAATGGCACCCAACAACAAAGCCACCATAATGCTGAAGTCGGTAAAACCAGCGATGATCAAACCAATAATCACCGTTGATATCAGCAGGCCGGGAACTGCGAGAATAAGGATGGGCCAGATATTGCGCGAGACCTGCCTGGCATCCAGGTTGAAGGCTGATTCGAAGATCAAGGTAGGGATGAATACAAAGAGAACAAGCTCAGGCGTGAGTTTGAAATCAGCGAGGGTGCCCAATATAGGCATGTGTTCGCTGCCGGCGGCGATCGTTATACCGACGAATACCAGCAATATCGTTAGCGGAATCTTGTCGATCCGCTTGCTGATCATTGTGGTGACAGCAGCCACCAGCATCAGCAACACTATTCCGGTGACAAGATCAGTAACGTTGCTCGTCGGATGTTCCATTTCAAGGTCCTGAAGGATTTATAGTTCTTTGTCTGCCGTCAGCGATTCTTTTTGTACTGCTTTAGTACGATGTCAGGATACCGAAATGACACTTTTGTGCAACAAGAGTGAAATGGGCACTGTTTAATAACTTTTCTCCTGTCCCAGTACCCGCTCGCCAATATAGGATTTAATGAGTTCCTGACTGATGGGGGCGATCACCGTAATCATGATTTCCCGCAAGTATCTCTCCACATGGAATTCCTTGGCATAGCCCATACCGCCATGGGTTAGAACGGCACGCTGGCACGCCTTTAAGGCGGCTTCTGCGGCCAGATACTTTGCACTATTGGCTTCCGCACCACAGCTTGATCCGTTGTCGTAAAGGGATGCTGCCTTAAATGCCATCAAATGAGCGGCTTCAAGTTCCATCCAGTTTTCAGCTAGAGGGTGTTGTATTGCCTGGTTCTTACCGATGGGACGATTAAACACAATCCGCTCCCTTGCATATCTCGATGCTTTTTCAAGAGCAGCCTGACCCAGGCCAACCGCTTCTGATGCGATCAGAATCCGCTCCGGATTCAAGCCATGAAGCAGGCATTTCCAGCCATCGCCTTCCTCTCCAATTCTATCTTCCACGGGCACAACGAGGTCGTCGATAAAGAGGGCATTCGAATCAACTGCCTTTCTGCCCATTTTATCGATTATGCGAACCTCAATCTGGTCGCGATTCAGGTCTGTGTAAAACAAGGTTAGACCTTCCGTTGGCTTTTTACAGTCTTCAATGCTGGTGGTTCGCGTTATAAGCAGGATCTTGCTGGCTGTTTGCGCCGTAGATGTCCACATCTTGCGTCCATTGATCACATAATGATCACCTTCTCTCACCGCTCTCGTTGTAAGTTGTGTGGTGTTTAATCCAGCATCTGGCTCGGTAACACCAAAGCAGGCCCGATCCCGGCCTTCGATCAAAGGTGTAAGGAAGCGGTGCTTTTGTTCGTCTGTACCGAATACGACGATGGGATTAGGTCCAAACAGATTCAGGTGCACAGCCGATGCACCGCTCATCCCCGCTCCGGAACGGGCAATTGTGTGAGCGAAAATCGCGGCTTCCGTCACTCCTAACCCTGCTCCACCATATTCCTCTGGCATGGCGATGCCCAACCAGCCTCCTTCGGTGATGGCTTTTACAAATTCTTCAGGGAATTGACCATCAGTATCTCGTTGCAACCAGTAATCGTCATCAAATTGAGCGCAGATCTTCTGCACGGCTTCCTGGATATTTCTCTGTTGTTCGTTTAACTCAAAATTCATCTTGTCTCTAACTTTTGTTTGTAATTAGTTGTTTCTGTGTGTGTTTTGCCAGTTTTGTGCAAAAAAAAATGTGATCCGGTTCAAGTATTCGGAAAGTCACTGAATGATTCTACTATTTATTCAGTTATTAAGAAAAAAAGCTGGTAGTGTAAGCATCTTTTTTATATAGCAATATAAAGACTAAATGCCACAATGATTGCACAGCAAGAATCATTCAGTAGAGATGGGCCTTCTCTCGATAAGAACAGTATCGATGAGAGCGGTGTTAAAAAGAACATTACCGACAAGAACGGTAGTGATGGCGCCAGTGACAAAAAATTGCGCACCAGAAGATCGTTAACCCATGCCGCCCGGGATCTCGTATACGAACGCGGGCACGATAAGATTTCAATTCAGGATATCACTGTATCCGCCGGTGTCGCTACTGGAACATTCTATAACCACTTCCAGACAAAACAGGACGTATTTGAGGCGGTGCTTGATGATTTCAGGGAAGCTTTTGCGCAGGAACTGGAAGAAGTTCGCCGAAATCTCACTGATCCGGCACTGATCATCACCGCCACCCTGAAATACTATTTTCGCCAGGCTCAAGACAACGAAATGTGGAGTTCCTACCTTAAGTTCTCAGGCTTACCCGGGGAGCACGTTCTTTGCCAGAGCCACGAGCAGTGCCTTGAAGACATTCAGCGAGGTGCCAAGGCTGGAAGATTTACGGTCGATGACGTCTATTTTACGCATACGCTGATATTAGGCATGGTACGGCACATTAATAAGGAAGTGAGCGAAGGAAAGCTTGGCAGATCCGCTATGGACAATACCGTTCAATATGTTCTTCGCATGTTAGGCCTGCCGGCACTGGTCGCGCGAGCCCTGGTGCAAAGTCCTCTTCCGCCTGTACCGGCCCAATGATCTGCCTCACTTTGAATCTCTAAGCCGGGAATCGCATAAGCACTTATCGCGGCAGTTGAAAAGATTATTGCTCCGGCTGATTTTTAGATAATATTTATTGAAACAGACGCCAATTTTGAATAGATTAGCGCCTGAGCTAACCCGCTCAACATATAAACGATTCATTCACCTTATGGGCGATCCCCTAAAAGGTGGAAAACACTGATGTCAGCGCAGTGATCCTGCTCTGAGGAGCTTATTATGAACGTATCTGTCCAGACTTTAGCTGCGGCGACCTGCTTTGCCAACACGCTCTACCAATTCAAGCAATCTCTAATTCAATACCTGACGCCAGTCATTACTAAACCCCTTTACTGATTTTCAGACTTTAGCGTATCGATTTGTCGATATTCTATAGTCCGTATTGCATAGTCCTTGAAGGTCACATCCGGCTTAGGTAACTTGAGTCAGGACCTGCAGACTAATCGCCAATAGTTAATCCCTGAGATCGTGAATTAATCTCAATTCGAGGAAAGCTTAAGATGGTATTGAAACAAGTCACCCTGAACGATAAGTACGAACAGCGCGAAGGCCGTGTATTCCTGACGGGCAGTCAGGCTCTGGCTCGACTACCCATGTTGCAAAAGGAACTGGATACCAGCAAGGGGCTGAATACTGCAGGATTTATATCCGGATACCGCGGCTCACCTCTCGGCGGTCTGGACAAAACCCTGTGGCAGGCCAAGTCATACCTTAAGAGTCATGACATTGTCTTTCAGCCGGGCGTCAATGAAGAACTTGCCGCCACATCCATCTGGGGCTCGCAGCAACTTAATCTTTTCGACGGCGCCAAATATGATGGTGTGTTTGCCATGTGGTATGGCAAAGGGCCAGGCGTTGACCGCAGCGGCGACGTATTCAAACATGCCAATCATGCAGGCAGCTCCAAATATGGCGGTGTGCTGGTTATTGCAGGTGATGATCATGGATGCAAGTCTTCCACCCTGCCCCACCAGACTGAATATGCCTTTGTTGACGCAATGATGCCGATTCTCAATCCATCCGGAGTCCAGGAGATTATCAATCTCGGCCTCTATGGTTGGGCATTGTCGAGGTTCAGCGGCTGCTGGGTCGCAATGAAGACAATCGCTGAAATTGTGGATGCATCCTTCTCAACTAATATTGATATTTCAAAATTCAACATCCAGCTTCCGGAGGTAGAGATCAATGACCTGAGTATTCGCTGGCCGGACAAACCCCTGGACCAGGAGATGCGACTGCACAACGAGAAGATGTCTGCAATCCTTGAATTTGCAAGGCTGAACAAACTCAATCGCGTTGTAATCGATAGCCCTGTGCCACATCTGGGTATTGTATCTACGGGCAAATCCTTCCTTGATGTTATTCAGGCATTACATGATCTCGGCATCGATGAAAAACTGGCATCTGACATTGGTCTGCGCTTATACAAAGTTGGCATGTCATGGCCGTTAGAACCTGAAGGTATACATAAATTCGCCAACGGCCTGGATGAGGTATTGGTCGTTGAAGAAAAACGGGGCCTTATTGAAGATCAATTGACCAGTCAGTTATATAACTGGGGATCGGATGTTCGCCCAATCGTCGTCGGCAAACGGGATGAATCAGGGGCGTGCTTATTGCCATCAACCGGCGAGCTAACCCCTGCTGTGATCGCCCGCGTTATTGCCGAACGATTATCCAAATATTTCACAAGCACCCTAATTGAGGACCGTTTAAAGTTTCTGAATGAAAAAGAGCACTACCTCAACCGTCCCAAGGACATCGTTGAACGTACGCCTCACTACTGCTCCGGCTGCCCTCACAATACCTCCACGGTTGTGCCAATTGGCAGCCGCGCCATGGGTGGTATTGGCTGTCACTACATGGCGACCTGGATGGATCGGAGCACTGATACCTTTTCACAAATGGGCGGCGAAGGTGCACCCTGGATTGGTCAGGCACCATTTACTGAAACCAAGCATGTCTTTCAGAACCTTGGCGACGGTACCTACTTCCATTCAGGATTGCTTGCGATTCGGGCAGCGCTGGCATCAAACGTCAATATCACCTATAAAATTCTTTACAACGATGCCGTTGCCATGACAGGCGGCCAGCCAGTGGATGGGCAACTTACTGTTCCCAAAATGGCTCACCAACTGGAAGGTGAAGGTGCCCGGAGAATCGCCATCGTTAGCGATGACATTGATAAATATGATCGCAGCGAATTTCCGGATTTCACAACATTTACTCATCGTGATGATCTTGAAGCAGTTCAATGTGAACTGCGGGAAGTTCGAGGTACTTCCATCCTGATATACGACCAGACCTGCGCAGCAGAAAAGAGACGCAGACGTAAGCGAGGCGAAATGGAAGACCCTGCAGTTCGCGCATTTATTAATCAGGGAGTCTGTGAAGGTTGTGGAGACTGCGGAATAGCGTCAAATTGCCTGTCCATCGAACCACTAGAAACTGAATTGGGCCGTAAGCGAAAAATCGACCAATCCTCGTGTAATAAAGACATGAGTTGTATCAAGGGTTTCTGCCCAAGTTTTGTCAGTGTGATTGGCGGCGAGATGGTTCATCCCGGCAAAACAAAGACAAACGCAGTTGCTGAGCAAGTTCAGCTACCAGAGCCTGATTTGCCAGGTACAGAACAGCCTTATGGAATCGTTTTGGCAGGTGTCGGTGGGACCGGCGTCACGACACTTGGGGCGATACTTGGCATGGCAGCGCATATTGAGGGCAAGGGTGCATCCGTGCTTGACATGACGGGCTTAGCGCAAAAGTTTGGCGCTGTTATTACCCACGTTCAAATAGCAACAAGTCCTGATGATATAGGTGCTGTACGCATTGCAGCTGGCGGCGCGAGTCTGGTACTTGGCTGCGATTTAGTGGTTGCTGCAAGCAATGACTCTATGGTGAAGGTAGACCGAAAGTCAGCCAGCGCAGTGATCAACAGCCATGAAACCATGACGGCCGAATTTACCCGCAACGCAGATGCCATCTTCCCAGGTAAATCCATGCATGACCTGATTACTGAATGTGTAGGAGAAAATGAGAGCTTCTTTATTGATGCTAACAAAATCGTCGAAAAACTACTGGGCGGCACCATGGGCGTTAACATTTTCCTTGCCGGGTTTGCATATCAACAAGGCATGATTCCCATTTCGAGTGCTGCAATTATTGCAGCGATTCGGCTTAATGGTGCGAGCATCGACGAAAATATAGAAGCATTCCGCATTGGCAGATTAGCCGCGCTAAAGAAGTTACCTGAGCTAGACGCAGCCCCAGAAAATACTGCACTGGCTGAATCTCTTGATGACATCGTAAGTTACAGGAAAAAGTATCTGGTCGAATATCAAAACCAGCAATACGCAGAGCGCTATGAGAACCTGGTGAGAGAGGTGCAGAGCATTGAAGCGAAGCACAAGTCAGAAAAACTGAGCCTTGCTGTGGCGCGCTACTATTTTAAATTGTTGGCGTATAAGGATGAATATGAAGTCGCCAGGTTATACAGTTCTGAAACCTACGCCAAATCATTAAGGGATCAGTTCCAGGGCGATTACAAGCTTGTCTTCCATATGGCGCCGCCACTTATAGCACCCATAGACAAGCACACTGGTCTGCCCCGGAAAATGACATTTGGAGCATGGATGTTGCCTGTTTTCAGGGTGCTATCAAAATTTAGCTTTTTAAGGGGCACAGCGTTTGATCCATTTGGCTTTACGGCAGATAGAAAACTTGAACGTAAACTCATCATGCAATACGAGGAAGTCGTCCATAAACTTATGGAGCAAAATCAAAATGACACACTTCAACATTCAAGTATTGAGTTAATGGTAAAGATACTATCTCTGCCAGAGAAAATTCGTGGCTTTGGATACATCAAGGAAAGGAATGCAGCTCTGGTGGAAGTGGAATGTAAGCAACTGCTGTCGAATCTGAACGATCCGCAAATCATAAAATTAGTCGATCCCAAAGCAGCGTAAAGGATTACATGATGAAAATAATAAAGCTCGACACCTCAAGCTTTGATGACTTCGACCATCATGAGCAGCTCATAGAATGTATTGATAAAGATTCTGGCTTGCACGCCTACATTGCTATTCACAATCGTAATCTCGGCCCTGCCCTTGGTGGCTGCAGAATCTGGCCCTATGGCTCTAAAGGTGAGGCAATCAAAGACGTGCTCCGTTTATCCCGCGGCATGACTTATAAATCTGCGCTGGCACAGCTGCCTCTGGGCGGCGGCAAGGCAGTCATAATTGCCAACCCCAAGATCGACAAAACGGAAAGCATGTTGCAGGCCATGGGTGAATTCGTCGATTCACTGGACGGTGCCTATATCACTGCAGAAGATTCGGGAACCAGCGTCGAGGACCTGAAAACGATAGGAAGTCGCACGAAACATGTTGCTGGCGTCAATGTGAAGTTACTTAAAGACGGGAGCGAAATAAGCGGCGACCCATCTCCATCCACTGCCTATGGTGTATTTGTTGGTATCAGGGCCAGCATCAAACATCAGTTTGGAAGCGAAGATTTCAGTGGGATAAATATTGCGGTGCAAGGTGTTGGTAATGTAGGCAAACGTGTCGCCGCATTCCTTGTTGAGGCTGGCGCATCAGTTTATGTTGCTGATATCTACGAGCCGGCAATTGCCAGCCTTAGATCTTCTATCAACGTGACCCCCGTTAAGCTTGAAGATATCCATAAGCTGGATGTGGATGTATTTGTCCCTTGTGCACTTGGCGGCTTCGTTAACGAACAGACTCTTCCGGAAATTAGGGCCAAGGTCATTGCAGGCGCAGCCAACAATCAATTGGCACACTCACACATGGGTGAACTGCTGGTTAAGGCTGGCAAATTATATGCCCCAGACTACGTGGTTAATGCGGGTGGAATTATTGATATTTTCTACGAGCGAAGTTTGTATGATTACGAGAAGGTTAAGAAGCATGTGGAGAAGATCGGACTTACACTGGCTGAGATCTTTGCAATGGCAGATGATACTGGCCGCCCTACCCATATCATCGCCGATGAGATCGCAGAATCCCGATTTCTAACAAATTCATCCATTCATTCAAACGTAGCTTGATAACTTTTTATGACGACCGCTTTTTACCAATAGTTTTTTGATAATAGATTACTTAATAAACCAGGGGCCGCGATGGGCTTGTCTCGCGTTTAACAGTCCGACGATTAAATGTGTGGGAAGGTCCTCAGTATCAGGAAATCATAGGCCTATAGCGCAGTAGCGTTCGCGATCCATCGCCCAATCCTTTGCGAAATCTCGAGCCCCACACCAGCCACTCCATTGAATATTTGTCGCCGAACATATCGAGTGCTTTCTCCTTCAACTTGGCATCGGAGATCACAACGGCCTCTGCATCCACCTGTGGCAGAGACTTGTATTTACCATTTGTCGCCTTCCATTCTCCTAAATCGCCGATCCATAATCTGGCGCGAGTCAGACCTTTGCCCGGTGCGGTGGCACGCCATGCATTTGATGCAGTTACCACGTACATATCAGTGCCGTCATTAACGAACCAGACCTCTGACTGACAACTACTCTCCTTGCCATTTGACTGAATAGGCGTGATATAGACCAGGTCGGATTCACTTATAGCGGCTTTGACCCCGCCTGCTGCAAACGCCTGCCGTGGAATGGACGCCATTAGTGACAAGGAAGCTGAATACTGCAGAAAATTACGACGCTTGATCATATTGATATCCCTGTCTCTGGTCTTATTCCTTAATATCTTGTTTCAGGTCAAATATACGGTAATGAAACGATTACAGACCCAGTACCATCTTTGCCATGATGTTACGCTGAATTTCATTTGACCCCGCGAAAATAGAGACCTTCCTGGTATTGAAATAGTCCGGCGCAGTCGCTGCCGCATAAGCAGGGCCAATCGGTTCGCGGTTCCAACCTTTAATCGGCGGTGGATTATCGAAGGGCATGCCGTAATTTCCAGTTGCCTCCAGTACCAGTTCCGTCAATTGCTGCTGAAGTTCAGTACCACGACATTTTAGCAGGGAAGACTCCGGGCCGACGTTTCCGCCGGTAGAGATCGAACTCAATATTCGTAGCTCGGTGAACTCCATTGCAGAGATTGCAATCTCTGTTTCCGTCAGTTTTCGGTTGAAATCGGGATTATCCAACAAGGCACCATTACCATCGTTTTCGATGGCAGCGATCTGCTTGATTCTTTCAAGTCCAGCCTTGAGGCCGTGGGAATAAGCATTGCCACGTTCAAATTCAAGCAGGTACTTGGCGTAGGTCCAGCCTTTACCTTCATCGCCGATCAGGTTTTCAACAGGCACTTTCACATCTGTGAAGTGAATCATGTTGATCTCCTGATAACCTTCAGGTGGACAATCAATTGTCTGGATGGGCACTACATCGATACCAGGTGTATTCATATCCATTAACAAAAAAGATATGCCCATCTGCCGAATTTCTTCGTTGCTGGTTCTGACCAGGCAAAATATCATGTCGGCATATTGACCCATGGTATTCCAGGTCTTGGTTCCGTTTACAATATAATGATCGCCGTCACGAACGGCCTTGGTTTGTAGAGATGCAAGATCGGACCCCGCACCAGGCTCTGAATATCCCTGGCACCACCACACATCACTGGAAAGTATTCCAGGCAGGTACTTGTCTTTTTGTTCCTGTGAACCAAATTTCATAATGACCGGTGCCACCATGCCAAGCCCAAAAGGAACAATCTGAGGCGCGCCAGCCGCCGACATTTCCAGGTCGTACAGGTATTGCTGGGTCGGTGTAAATTCGGGACCGCCGTATTCTGCCGGCCAGTTCAATCCAGCCCAGCCTTTTTTATACAGGGCATTTTGCCAATAGACATGGTCTTCTTTTGTAAGATGGGTGCTGTTAGCTCTCCTGTCCTTCATTTCCTGAGGATAATTTTCTTCAATCCATTGATGCACTTCCTTTTGGAATTTGAAATCTTCTTGACTGAACTCGAGATCCATATCTCTCCTTTACCGTTATTACGTTTGCACAGAAACAGATGGGCATTATAGGCAGGCAATAGCCGTTGCTCAACTGATGCATTTGCCTCCTGCCTGGAATGGACCTAGTAAAATGCCACCACCTTGAAAAGATAAGGGTGCGCGACCGCGAAGATGGCATACGTTGCCAGACCAATCGCAAGCACCTTGACATCGGTTGACGCCACTAATACCTCTGTCTGAACTTTAGCCCCACGAGCATTGGCGGTGAAGATGTGAATTATGGAAAAGGCGCAAAGAGGGGCAAACAAGACAATACTCGCCTGATCGCCATTTGCCATGAGATGCGCCAATGACCAGAGAAGAACCGACCACATCATGGGATGAGGTGTGAAACGTTTTATGTTGCCAGGCATATTGGCGGCTACCACTAAAATGAGCGCTGGAAGCATCGTGACCCAAACGATATAACGGGTCCACATAGGCGGCGTCCAGATCGGCACGAAATCAGCTTCTGCCTTGCCGTAGATCATCAGGATAAGGCCCGCTAATGCCATTAGCGAATACAATCCCTTATATTTACCTTCTCCCAGGCTATCTACCACTGAATTACGGATTGATGGGAAGGACGGCAACAAATGGATTGCCACAAACAGGCTGACGCCGATAAAAAGTACGATCATAAGAATTCCTTGTGATAGATACTGATTGTTAGTTAGCTATATTGAAATGTCGCTGGCTTATGCCGCATTTTCTACAAGGCTTCTGCCAACCACTTTGAGGGCCAGCGTTTCTTCAGTCCCTTCAAAGATTGACAGGACCCTGGCATCAAGCCAATAACGACTGGCAGCGGTCTCTTCCGCGTATCCCATGCCACCATGAATCTGCATACCTTCCCGTGCAATCCACTCAGCAGCTTTGCAAGCAAATAATTTCACGAGACTCGCCTCTACCTGGCCTTTACCAGTGTCCATCAATTTTCCTACGGCGTATGTAAATTGACGTGATGCCGCAAGATGCATGCCCATTCGCGCATATTTGATCAGCGTTAATTGGTAATCAGCGACCGGCTGCCCGAACACTTTGCGATCGATACCATAGGATATGGATTGATCAAATGCAGCCTGCATAAGCCCGCAAGCCCTGGCAGCTGTTTGAATCCGCCCGCCCATAAACCCTCTCATGGTGAAATAGAAACCTCTGCCTACGCCTTGGCCTTCACCAATGACATGACTCTCGGGCACGAAAAAATCATCAAAAAACAGCTGGTAGGAATGCATGCCGCGATAGCCAATCGTTGCGATCGCCTTGCCAGAGAGCTTGCCGCCGCCTTCCTGGATGAATTCGATTTCATCGCCATCAGAAGATGGCTTCTCCACCATAAACAAGGTTAGCCCTCTATGTCCCAGGGATAAATCCGGATCCGTCCTCGCCAGTGTTAGCAAAACACCTGACTTGCCTGCAAAGGTGCTCCATGCCTTAGCGCCGTCAAGCAACCAACCACCCTCTGTGGGCGTTGCCTTCAGGCGCATGGATGCCACATCAGAACCGTAGTCTGGCTCTGTAATGGCAATTGCACAAAGAGGTTCGCCGACGGCTAGTTTGGGCAGCCAGTACTCCTTTTGTTCTGCAGTGCCGCCTTCCAACAAGGCCCGCGCCATGATTTCAGGTCGTGTAATAAGTGATCCTGCACCACCGAGAGATGCTCTGGATAATTCTTCGGTAACAACGATCATGCCGAGGCTATCCTCGTGATCGTCTGGCAGAAGGCCGCCATATCGTTGCGGTACGCTCAAGCCGAAGCAGCCCAGTTCCCGGATGCCATCCAGAATCTTATCCGGAATAATCAGGTCATTGCGATGAATGTCTTCAGCAAGTGGCGCGACTACATCATCAGCAAATTGGCGAAATGTTTCCGCCATGAGCGTCTTTTCTTCATCGAGGCCTCTATCGCCGAGCTTGCCATTATCGGCAACAATTTTTCGCCCAAGATCTGTCATGTGTGCATGTGATGAATTCTCCTGGCAAAACTCTTCACACTCTTTACTTGCAATGAGTTCTTCCATTGTTAGCCCAAAGTCATTTGCGCAACGATTCAAGCGATTGCGTATGTTGGATATCATCTCTGCGGCAAAGGTATCTGCCATCGTCTTTTCGAATTGACTTCGGGATGTGGCATATTTAGCGTACTGACGAGCGCACTGAACCTCAGCAGTACACAGCGCCAGGTCAAATACTGCCTGTTGATGATTATCGAGCTGGGCTACCCGAAATTTGCCATCCTCAACGCACTGGCTGTGAACATGTTTTAGCGCTTGTTGCACCAGTGAATCCACCCATTGCAGGTGACTGGATAGTTTACTCACTTGATTTCTCCTGTAATCTATTTTCAACGATCGTCATAAATGAACGACCATGTAATTCTTCCAAGGTGATACCTGTTGCCAGAGCTTCTTCTTCAGACAAGGCGCCGCAGCTAATGCCGCTAACAAAAAAGTTTAATATTCCCTGAGCGGAAGCCGCATCATCAAAGGTATTACCAACCATGGAAGCCTGGGCGGCCTGGTTGATAAAGGTACCAAGGCGAGCCCTTGCATCTGCCAGGCCGCTAAGGAAGAAGTAGTAGACTGCAACATAACGAATTGGCAGTTGCGCCGGATTCAAGTCCCAGCTTTGATAAAAGCCTTGCTTCAGGGAATGCATAATATTGGTGAAGTGGATGCGCCACGCATCATGTACGACAGATCTGTTTTCCAATAACTGATCTTTACTTAGGTCAGCACCTTTATGCGGCGGGATGGGCATCGTATTGGTAATGCCATCACAAAGTGTCACGCTGGTGCCCGTAAGTGATACTTGCATCATTTGCCTGGCAAAGTCTGCAGAGGGGTGCCTGTGATCCTGATGGTTAGATGCGATATTACACGTTGCCGTGTAGTCATAGGTCCCCAGTATTGCTGATGATACTCGGCCATCTCCAGCATCCACCAACGCAGGTATACCGCACTCCCCTGTTGGGTTAAATACTGACTGGACTGTCTCAATCATAATTTCAATTTTCACTGTTCCGGCTTCCATGCCGCACGCAACTTCGAGTACATTCAGACAATTTGACAGGACGGCAACTTGCTCAGGGCTCGTCACTTTCGGCAAGGTCACAAAAAATGGATTGGGTAAAATACCATTGGTAATGGACGTTAATGTAGAGATGAATATATCCAGTGTCCTGAGTGCACGGACCTTGGATTCCTCGGTCAGCGCTTTGATTCTAATGCCAGTGAACGGTGGCAGGTCATCAGCCTCCATACCTGCGGCCATTGCCTCTGCGGCAGAGACGGCGTGAGCGTCCTCCTCGGCATCAGCTCTGACGCCGTAACCATCTTCAAAATCAACTCTCTGATCTTCTACAGGCTCACTGCTCAGCTTCTCAATGGTACGTTGATATACTCTGTGCCAGGTATCGGCTGAATCAGAGCCACTATCAAGTTCCAGGGCTTGTACCAATTCGTTGGCATTTCCTGCGTAAGTTTTAAAGTGTTTTAAGGCAAGGCCGCCGAGCTTGGCTGCTATTCCTTGCTTATACAGATTCGCTCCACCGTAGAGGGTATGGACAGCTTGTCTTGAAACCTGGATCCCGGGATATTTTTTAGCGAACTCCTCATTAGCAGCGGCCAATCGATCCAACAAGGGGGCCAGTTCAAGGCCGGTCAATCGTTGTTCCACTTGTTGCTCCAGAGAATTAAAAGGGGCAATTCTAAACCATGATGATGAAAATTGTTTCTCTAGGTAGTGTCATCCCTTGGAAGGACGTCGTCGAAGACCTCCAGGGACTTCCATTGCGCCACAGGCGTTTCAACGCCAGACATGGGCACAAATTTGGATTGGCTGCTCTTACCGTGATCATGGATATAGCGCGGGCAATTAACGAACAGGTTGCGTACTTTTATTCGTACGATGTATTGAGCTTCGAGCCACTCATCCAGCAAAAGATCGTTATCGTCAATAGTTGCCGTACCATGAAGTCGTAAGCGATTGGGCGTCTCAAAGCTGATAAAGAGCAATCCAACATCACTATTGCTGTTCAGGTTTCCTGCAGTCAGGAACATACCATTACCGTCATAACCCGGAAAGGCAATCGTGCGGCTATCCAGGACGCGGATGAATCCGGCAGCGCCACCCTTATAGGACACGGTCGGCCTGCCCTCGTCATCCACGGTACTGATAAAAAACATATTCAGAGACTCTATGAACGCCTTGTCTTTATCAGAGATCTCATCATGAATGATGAGATCATTCATCCGGTCGGCCAGACGCCGTGAGTCAAACTTATCCTGCAAGTCCCGATTACCCTTGTGATAAATATCACCCATCCGCAAATCCCCGAATCTTCAACTACAAAGATTATCTCTCAATAAAAGGGGCCAGGTACACTTTCTCTTGAAGAGAATGTACCTGGCTCCTTTTATTACTACCCTGTCTGTTTAGCTCGCACGGTCTGGATCCACATTTTTTGAGTTTTGTGTTCGGTTTCCAGCTCAAACTGCGAGTATTTGCCGTCTCCTGGCATCATAACGGTGCGAACAAACTCAACTTCCCGGGGCATATAGTTGCGGATCTTGATGCATTTGCCTTCCTGTATCAGGGCCCTCTCGATTGCGGGTTCTGTCGCTGCTAATAGCAGGGGCAAGTCGTTGCACACGAGACCGGAAACCATTCCCCTTTCAGGGTCGGCGAGGCTGTTTAGTGATCCTCCACAGGCACTAAGGCCGGTAAGTGATAGTAGAAGCGCTATGATCTTTGTGTTCATTATTGGTGAAACTCCTTGAGCGGGAAGGAATTCAGATTGTGAATCCGGTGATTAAATGTATCTGGCCCCTTTTAGTTGTTATCGGTCAGTGTAATTAAAGCTGAAATTGTTTAAGGTTCGACGAAATCTATCACGCTCAAATCTAGCCATGACCAAACTAATTGACGTTACACCTGACATGGATGCTGTAAAGCGTTACTTCTTTAATCTACAGACCAAGATCTGTGATGCTTTTGCCAAGGTTGATGGTGGGGCTGAGTTTAGTATTGAAGACGTTAAAACGGATACCGGCGGACATTCGCGGCCACGGGTGATTGACGCAGGCACTTATATTGAGAGAGGTGCAGTCCAATATTCTCATAGCGTTGGCGCGTCGTTGCCGCCAGCTGCCAGCGAGCGTAACCCGCATCTGGAAGGAAAGGGCTTTGAGGCTGCCGCTATCTCCATGATTATTCACCCTCGCAATCCTTATGCACCTACCTTTCACGCTAATCTTCGCTTCTTCCTCGTTGATAAGGAGAACTGGTATTTTGGTGGTGGCTTTGACCTGACGCCGTATTATCCCTTTGCGGAAGATGTACTGCACTGGCATCAGATTGCACGAAGTGCCTGCGATGGCGTGCAAGGTGAATCTGGCGATGAGGTCTATAAGCGCCTGAAGACCTGGTGCGATGAGTATTTTTACTTATCTCATCGGCAAGAACCACGCGGTGTTGGCGGCCTGTTCTTTGATGATTGGACGCAAGGTGGCTTTGAAAATAGCTTTGAATTCGTCCAGCGGGTCGGAGATTGCATTCTGCCCGCATATCAACCTATTCTTGAGAAGAGAAAAAACACACCATACGGCGAACGCGAAGAGGAATTTCTCCTCTATCGTCGGGGACGTTATGCGGAATTCAACCTGGCGATAGACCGAGGAACAAAATATGGTATCCAGTCAGGAAGACGCATAGAGTCTGTGCTGGCATCGATGCCCCCTAGAGCTATATGGAAGTACAATTGGCAGCCAGAACCCGGGAGTCCGGAAAGTGACCTCTACGACAACTATCTGCGGCCCAGGGACTGGCTCTCGGAACTTAGTTAGCAAACTACAGTACCGATGATCCTGACATCCGGGCGACAGTCATCTAATCAATTTATTTCTATATATTACCTCATTAAGAAACTGTAACTGATTGAATTAAAATGAAATTTGAAAGTAAGTTACCTACTGTCGGAACCACAATCTTCACTGTAATGTCGCAGATGGCGAATGAGACAGGTGCCATTAACCTGTCTCAGGGCTTCCCGGATTTCGAACCACCCGCTGTACTTCTGGACATGGTAGAGAAATATCTCAAATCAGGGCATAACCAGTACCCACCGATGATGGGCATCGCCTATCTTCGCGAACAGATCGCTGCAAAGATGCAAAAATCATACGCCGTCGAAGTAGATCCTGATGTGGAGATAACAGTTACGTCTGGTGCGACTGAAGCCCTGTTTGTTGCAATACAGACTGTGGTGAGGTCTGGCGACGAAGTGATCGTCTTTGATCCTGCATATGACTCCTACGAACCCAGCGTTACCCTCGCTGGCGGCAAGACGATTCATGTTCCTTTGTCATCCCCTGATTTCCAGATCGACTTTGATAGATTAGAGTCCGCCATCAGCAGCAAGACGCGGCTAATCATCGTCAATTCTCCCCATAACCCCAGCGGCAGTGTTTTCAGCAGGCAAGACGTCGACAAACTTGCAGAACTCACCCGCAACCATGAGCTGTTTTTCCTCTCCGATGAGGTATATGAACACATGATCTTTGACGGCGCCTCTCATGTGACCTTGCTCGCTAATGAGGAGTTGAGGCAGAAGACCTTCGTGGTCTCATCGTTTGGCAAGACCTATCACGCAACAGGCTGGAAAATTGCCTACTGCATCGCCCCGGGTGAAATGACTCAGGAGTTCAGGAAGATACACCAGTTTGTTACCTTCACGACTCACACGCCCACACAATGGGCCATAGCAGAATACATGGATCATTATCCCGAGCACTATCTTGATCTGCCAAAATTCTATCAATCGAAGCGGGATGTGTTTAATTCAGCAATGGAAGATTCAGGCTTCAGGCTGAAGCCAAGCGCAGGTACCTATTTCCAGTTGGCAGATTATTCAGCACTATCCGACATGAATGACCGCGACTTTTCAATCTATCTGACGCGTGAGATCGGCGTCGCCGCCATCCCCATATCAGCCTTCTACGAGAGCCCACCTGATGACCGTATCGTTCGATTTTGTTTTGCCAAGCAGGATTCGACCATTATCGAAGCAGCAAACATGCTCTGCGGGATTCCCAGGCGATGAATACTTTAGAACAACTGAAGGTAAGCCTGGTACAGACTGAATTGATTTGGGAGAAGCCATCAGAGAACAGATCCCGTATTGGTAAATTCATTAATGAAGCCGAAAAATCCGATCTCATTGTCCTGCCGGAGATGTTTTCCACCGGCTTCTCCATGAATTCATCCGCTATGGCAGAAGCCATGGATGGACCCACAGTTAAGTGGATGTTGGATCAGGCCCGAAGTCTTGAAACATATATATGCGGCAGCCTGATCATTGAAGAAAGAGGTCAGTTCTACAACCGATTTATATGGGCCCAGCCTGATGGCGAACTTCAGTACTATGACAAGAGGCACTTATTTCGCATGTCCGCAGAGAACGATCATTATTCAGGTGGCAGAGAGAAACTTTTCCTTGAACTCAAGGGATTTCGAATCTGCCCTCAAATTTGCTACGACCTGAGATTTCCCGCGTGGAGCCGAAATGACGCCAACAATGATAGTGGCTACGACTTGCTGTTATATGTTGCCAATTGGCCGTCGGTCAGGCGAGACCATTGGACATCGCTTCTCAAGGCAAGGGCGATAGAAAATCTATGCTACACGATAGGTGTAAACAGGATAGGTATCGATGGCAATGATGTATTGTACGCTGGCGATTCGGTGTGCCTCGACTATAACGGCCAAACGATGCTCGACTTGAAGAGCCAAAATGAGATAGCAAACATAACCCTGAACAAGCATTCATTACTTGAATACCGGAATAGTTTTCCGGCCCATCTGGATGCGGATTGTTATACAGTAGATTTATGAGCGCAAACACAGGCACGAACTTAAAAACCCCAGTGCTGCAAGGATTGCTTCCAGCCGCATAGCTTCAGTTAGACTAGGCTGAAATTTAACCCATATTAATTTACAAATAAATCGGAGAAGTTACATGACCCATCTAAAATTTGGTGCCTTCCTCGCGCCCCACCATCCAATTGGTGAACATCCAATGCTCCAGTTCCAGAGAGATCTGGATTTAGTCGAATTACTGGACAAGCTGGGATACGACGAATTTTGGTGCGGTGAACATCACTCCACAGGCTGGGAGATGATCGCGTCACCTGAGATGTTCCTGGCAGCAGCAGGTCAGAGAAGTCACCGGATCAAACTGGGTACTGGCGTTGTATCGCTACCCTACCACCACCCTTTCAATGTCGCGCAGCGAATGGTTCAGCTGGATCACATGACCGGCGGGAGGGCGATATTTGGCTCCGGGCCTGGTGCCCTGCCTTCTGATGCGCATACCCTGAACATTGATCCAATGCTTCAACGCGACCGTCAGGATGAGGCAATTGGTGTTATCCGCAGATTACTCGCCGGTGAAGACCGATTCGACTACGAATGTGAATGGTTCACCATGAAGGATGCAAAGCTGCAATTGCTGCCCCTGCAGGAAGATATGCCCTTTGCGGTGGCCTCCATGATCAGCCCATCAGGAATGACCTTGGCCGGTAAACACCGCACCGGTGTGCTTTCAATTGGTTCGATGTCCACGGCCGGTCTGCAGGCGCTGCCAACTCAATGGAGCTTTGCCGAAGAGTCGGCTGCGAAGCATGGTAATACCGTTGATAGAAAGGATTGGAGAATCGTCATGTCCTGGCACCTTGCTGAAACAAAGGCAAAGGCAAAGGAGCAGGCGAAACACGGCTTGCAGAGATGGCATAACGAATACACAGTAGGTACTCTAATGCGCCCCGGCGCCACAGAATTTGCAACGCCAGACATCGCTGTTGAAGAGACTGCATATGCAGAAGGCGCCGCGGCGGTTATTGGAACGCCTGACGACTTGATAGAAGCAATCACAAAAATGATCGACATCACTGGCGGCTTCGGAACGGTTATTGGATTCGTGCACGACTGGGCAAATCCGCAGGATACCCTTAATAGCTGGGACCTTGTTGCCAGATATGTGGTACCGGAAATCAATGGCTACCTGAAGAGCTATCGTGAATCCCAGAAATATGTCATTGAACATCGCGGCGTCTTTGACAGAGCCGGCGAAGCGGTTGTTTCGAAGATCATGGAGAACGAAAGAGCTGCAGCAGCCATGGCTGAAGAAGTCACAGCGCAGTCAGCGATGCACTCTCACAACGTACCCGACTTGCAGGAAGCAGCCAAGAAGAAGTAGCGCGATACTTGTTAGGGGAGAGTGCTAGTGGAAATCCAGCAAATACCGGCTAATGTTGAGAGAGCCCTGAGTATATCTGCGCACCCGGATGACAGTGAATTCTTCGCCGGAGGCACCCTGGCTCACTTGACCAGCAATGGCACTGAAGTGAGCCTCGTAGTGGCAACAGACGGAGCCAAAGGTGGCCGAAATATAGACAATGTTGCGCGGGTGCGCCGGCAGGAGCAGAAGAATGCGGCGGCCGAATTAGGCATAAAAAATATCATCAGCCTGGCTTACAAGGATGGCGAACTTACACCGGAAGATGCATTCCGGGTTCGACTGATTGAAATCATCAGGCAGGTCCGGCCGGATATAATTTTCTGTCATCATCCGCAAACATTCTATAAGCAATACAAGGCAATCTCCGTTCTCGGACATAGTGACCATCGGGCTACAGGCACTGCGCTAATGGAAGCTGTTTACCCACGCGCCGGAAGCCCAAACTTCTATCCCGGCCTTGGCGGCGAACCCTGGTCCCCTCGAGAAATCTGGTTATTTGATTGTGAAAACCCTGATCATACAGTTGATATCACTGCCGGATTTGCCCAAAAGATCAAGGCTTTGGAAGCCCATATTAGCCAGCTGGGCGCTGGAGGCGGCCTGCCAGATGCCGCTCGCAAGGTCGGACACTTCCATGGAAACGAATCCAGGCCGGCTGAAGTATTTGTACGGCTGATATTGCGAAAATAGCATCTGTTTCAATGGTCAGGTATTAGTGGCTGCTAACAGCTATTCCCGTCATCACATTTCTGATGTCTACGAACCTGAATGGCTTGCTCATAACTGAATTAACACCGGCCTCAAGGCACTGTAGGCGAATATTTTCCTGGGCATCGCCTGTAAGCGCGAAGATATGGTGGGCGGGAATCACAGCTCTGAATTCATCTTCCCTGATTAGCCGGGTCGCTTCGATACCATCCATAACCGGCATGCGACAATCCATAAATATCAATTGGTAGGACTGGCTTTTTACGGCCTCCACTGCTTCTTCGCCATTGGCTGCCTGATCAGAATCGTAGCCCAGCTTTCGCAGTATATCTTGCAATAGCCGACGGTTCATTGGCTCATCATCCACAACGAGCACCCTATCTTTTTCAACATTTTGCGCCGTGGCCTCGGTGATATTCGATAGCCATGGAATTAGATCAGTATTTGTTTCCTCTACCGAATGGCTTACTTCTCTTTCACCTACCATTACCGGTAACTCACAAACAAAGATGGAACCGAACTCCGGTTCGCTGTACAAACGGATTGCCCCTCCAATCAGCTTGGCCAGTTCGGAACAGATAGCCAAACCAAGCCCGGTACCATCGGCGGGCCGGGAGAGACTACTATCTACCTGGTAAAATGCACTAAACACGTGTTCCTGTGATTCCGAAGGGACACCTGAACCGGTGTCTGCGACGGACAGCCGCATAAGAGTCTCTTCGCCACATTTCCAGTTTGAGAACATCAGCTCGATATTGATTTCACCTGTGTTTGTAAATTTAATTGCGTTTGAGATCTGATTGCCCATGATTTGCCGTACCCTCTTCACATCAATCTGGATATGGCTTGGAGAATCTTCGCAGATTCGAACGGTAAGTTTGAGACCCTTTTGTTCCGCCATGATTCGATAAAGATCTGACGCATCATTGACCAGGCTTTGAATAGAACTCGTTGACACATCAAGTGTCATCCTGCCAGCTTCAAGTTTGGAGAAATCCAGGACATCATTAATTATTTCTATGAAATGCTGGCTGCTGCTTTCCATGGAGCCAACCAGTTCACTCTGTGCATCTGTTAGTTCAGACAGCAGCAATAGATCTATTGATGCCAGTACGCCAGTGAGCGGCGTGCGTAATTCGTGGCTGATATTTGCCATTAGCCGCGACTTCAAGTTTGTCTGTTCGATGGCCGTGTCCCGCGTAGATTGCAGTTCCAAATTACTTTGCTTAAGTGCTGATGCTGTTTCGCGGAGCCCCTTCGAGGTTTCTATCAAGGCCTTTATCGCAATCTCCCGGGACCGTTCTACAAACGACAAAAACACTGTCAATACAACAAATAGTCCAGCCATAATCGCGCCTCGATATTCCATTTCATACCGGATATAACCCTCCATGACAAACGAGTGGGCAGGTTCAAGATAGAAGTAAGTGACGGTCGCGACGATCACCAGAGTCCAGATATAGGCAGCAATCCGCTGACCATAAGCCAGGGAAAACAGGGGTACCAGAATTAACCAACCCAGTGTTGGGGATTTAATTCCACCTTGGATGTACACCAGAGAAACGAAGATGACGTAAGTCAATACGCCGCATAATTGCAAAGCAATCGACAGATTTATGGTGTGGCGGTGGAACCAGTGGAGTGCTGTGAACATCAGTAGCCCAACAAGGCAGATCATCGAACTCCTTTGGTCGCCCACCAACCAATAAAAGCCTAGGAATATTGCGCAAGCCAAAATACCGGTGGTTATAAGAACCGTCAGGGTCTTGGCGTGAGCTCTATCTAGTTCGTCATTTACGTAGATTTGATACTGATCCATAGCCATACGTACTGCTCAAGCTGTATTTGAATGACAAACTGGCCATTCAATACGCGAATATGTGGATCTATATCGACAAGATAACGCTTTACCTGAAGCCCCAGGTAAAACTGTCTATCGCCAGTTCGTGTCCGGAAATAGCTAGACGGTGATTACGGTGACCGAAGGCAGATTCAGTTCGGGTTCATCATGAAAGCCCCTTACCAGGAGGACATAAGCAGCACCATCAACCAACTTCAGCTCGCTCGCGACTTGCCTGGCCAGATTATTGGGATTAATTTTACCGGCTTCAGGCCGATGCAAAGGCACAACGCCCCAGAGCAATGCCATTTTATTGTAGACATTCTTGCTGCTCGTCAGCGCGATGATAGGCGCCGCGGGTCGCGCGGTGCTAATAATCTGGGCAGATATACCCGATTGTGAGACGACAATAACTGCTCTGGCATCCAATTCCTTCGACAGACCTGCCGTCGCGGTTGCCACGGCGTTCCAAACCTTGAGCTTCTGATATTTAAACTGTTCGAAGCCCCAGTCTCCGCTTAAGAAAAGGCGCGCTTCAGATTGACGGGCCACCCTATCCATCATTTCCACCGATTCAACCGGAAAACTGCCAATTGCGGTTTCAGCAGACAACATAACTGCATCCGCTCCACTCGTGACTGCATGCGAAACGTCAGCCACTTCAGCCCGGGTTGGGCGTGGGTATGAGATCATGGATTCAAGCATCTGCGTCGCAACAATGACGGGTTTACCCTGGGCGCGCGCCATATCTATCAATTTGCTCTGTGCGATGGGTACTTCTTCAGGCGGTGGCTCGACACCCAGGTCGCCTCGAGCAATCATAACCGCATCAGAAACCTTAAGGATTGCCTCTGCATTTTCCAGGGCTTCCGGTTTTTCAATTTTTGAAACAATGGCTGCCGGATTTCCATTTTGCGAATCGAAATTTTGAATAAGCTCTCGCAACTGTAATACATCTTCGGCAGTCCTCACAAACGACAAAGCAATGAATTCAACGCCTAAGGATAAGGCAAAGTTAGCATCATCAATGTCTTTGCCGGTCATGCAAGGTGCCGATACTGCAACCCCCGGAAGATTCATGCCCTTGTTGTCGCCAAGGCCGCCCGCCGTGTATAACCTCACAGCGAACATCATGACCTGAACTTGATATCACCCGCAGTTCAAACAAACCGTCAGCGAGAAGAATTCGATCCCCTGCTTTGACATCTTCTGCAAGCGCGCCGTACTGAGAGAAGATAACCCCATCCACGACTGATGCGGTATCTGTCGTAATGAGTATTTCACGGCCAGCAAGCAAATCTATTCCGCCGTTGGGAAATTGACCAGTCCTGATCTTTGGCCCACATAAATCTGCAAGTATGGCAATGGGCTGTCCCAGATGTTCTGCAAATCGACGAATCGTATTGTGGGTAGTTTTGTGGTCTTTCTGATGGCCATGAGACATGTTCAGGCGAAACACATTAACGCCCACATTAATCAGTTTTTCGATGAGCTCAGAAGAAGACGATGCTGGACCCACGGTTGCCACAATCTTCGTTTTTCGATTCTTCAACAGATCAATACTGGTTACAATTGGCACATTGTTTCCAAAAGTTGCGCTCTATTTGATGACAAGCAGTATACTTTACCAGACGTGGCAAATCCGGGACGTCAGGCTGATTAATGTGTACTCTTTGTTAGTTCCCGTCCATAAATAGCCAAATTAGAACAATCTATGCAAAATTATAGATCCGTTAGCTATATAAAACAATCACTTACCAGGGAAGTAACACCGGTGGTTTCTATTACTGGACGAACACTAGTTAAAGTTAGTTAGTTCCTTTCCGTCCGGCAGAGCATTTAGTAAGGAATGACACTATGGTTGAACTTAATATCCCAAGAGCGCACTCAAATAGCTGGTACGACCATCTCTCTGGCATTCAATCCGGTTACTATTATCCCTGGCAATCAACCATTGGTAAAACCAATGGTGAAGACGTCTTCATGGACCACATTCAGGAATTGATGACGCCCAATACCAGCGTGCTGGAAGTGGGTTGTGGGCATGGTGAGTTGGCGTTACGAATGGCATCGAGATGTGGGCAGATTATCGCTTACGATCGGGTTCAGGCATACATTGATTTGGCCCAGATCGAGGTAAATGAGCAGAGCATTTCCAATCTGGAATTTAAATGCCACGACGCGATGGAGGTCAGAAATAACGATATTGTATTGCCGATTGAAGACGATAGCATCGACCTGATCATCTGCCGCCGAGGACCCTTGCATTGGATAGAAGACGCCCACAGGGTTTGCCGAAACGGTGCGACAATTGTCGCCTTGAGTCCCATGGAAGAACCCATACCAGCCTGGTCCAGCAAGCTGCCTCATAGGCTTCATTACGAAAACTCGGGTAGACACACGGGTAGCGGCTCAATTCATCAGTCTGTAGAGAACCGGCTCCATCAGGCAGGGTTAATGTTACAAAGTGGTTGGAGCTTTGATGTTCCGGAAATATTCGATGATCCAATGGAGCTCTACAAAATGGTCACATGGGGGCTGCCTGTAGAAGGGATTCCAAGCTTCGCCGACCTGGCATACAAATTTGATGCAATCTATGAGAAGTTCGCAGAGCCCGACGGTATTGTTCTGCGCCATTGCAGATTTCTTTGGCAAGCTATCATCAGGAAATAGGCCGGGCGCTCCCACCGGAACAAAGTGCTGGCAGGTAAACCTCCTATAATCATTCATTATTTATTGTGAGAATACCCATATACTTCGCAGCCCCGCATACTAACTACTGGCCATCCTTTGCTTTATTATCTCGGCGAATATCTATCTGAAACAGTCGGTCCGTTTCTACTTTTCACATCCTATATCTTTCTGGTCGGGCTCGGGACAGCATTAGGTGCAATTGCCACTTGGTGGCTCTTGCCTAAAATGTGGCACCTGCTGCCAACTGATCGCGGCCGCGAGTACGCAGTTGATGCAGAGAAGAGTATCGGCAAACCGGTGAGTGCAGGGGTTTTATTCATCCCTATGTTTGTAATCATCTCAATATTGGTGGTCCCCTTCGACTGGAAGTTTATTGAGATTATGGTCTGCGTCATTATGGCAATGACAGTAGGCTATTTCGATGATCGGGCCCTTGGTGGTTGGAGCGAATACCGGCTGGGCGCAATCGATCTCGTGGTTGCATTCCTGGCATCGATGGCAATCTGCCAGCTACAGCCATATACAATTTGGTTGCCGATTTTCAAAGACCCCATTATCATTAGTCCAGTGCTGTTTCTACTGGGGGCAACGCCGCTGATTTGGGTATCCATCAATGCAACGAACTGTACCGATGGCGTCGATGGCCTCTCGGCAAGCCTATCCAGTCTGGGCATCCTGTTTCTCGGCATAATACTTTACGGGATTGTCGGTCACATCGATATTTCAAGGTATCTACTCGTTCCTCACTATGACAAAGGGGCTGATTGGGCCATTGTCGCCTTTGTCCTCGTGGGCTGCCTAGCCGGATATCTCTGGCACAATAGCTATCCCAGTGCGGTGATGATGGGTGATGCAGGCTCTCGCCCTGTGGGTTTGATGTTGGGCGTCCTTGTCCTTGCCTGTGGAAATCCGTTTTTGATCCTGGTGGTCGCATTTGTGGTTCTAGTAAACGGCGCCACGGGTATGATCAAGGTCGCCCTCCTGCGATTCTTTAAAATTGGCATATTTCGTAATATTCGATACCCCTTGCACGACCATGTGAGGCACAACTTGGGATGGTCTAATACACAGGTTCTTGTACGGTTTATGTTACTTCAGGCTGTAGGAACGCCTATATTGTTGGTCTTGCTCCTAAAGATTCGCTGAAGATGGCTCCCCGACGAAAGAGCCCCTGAAGAAACGATAGGCAAAAAAATGGGCTCTTTCAAGCCCAATAAATACCACTTGGGGGAATTAGATAGGCTCTACAAGAATTGTCATCGTGGCTGTGTAGTCATTACCTGAACTGACTGCCAGCAGATCTGCCTGCACAAATTTGACTTCGATAGCGCCGTTGCCGGCTCCACCACAATTTGTCTGTGCTGAGCCCGCCATGCCTGAGCTGGCTACATTATAGCCAACCGCATCGCCGTCAGATGCATCCGCATCAGCGTCCACCTTGACGGTGAAGTTGATATCTTCAAGAGTCGTCGCCGAGCTCACTTTGAAGGAACCAGTGCTGGTGGTCAGCTTGATGGTGTAGTTATCACCGCCATTCCTGTACACACAGTACTCGGTAGCGCCAGAGAGATCGCCTGAACCGCCGTAGGCGCCAGGGCCAATGTTATCAACGTTGGTGATTTATACTCGATCCACAATTTCAAGAGAGACAACACTGCTGTCCGTGGAAGTCGCGCCTAAAGAGCCGGCAAATACCTGGCTTGCGAATAGTGTTCCGAATGCGATGCCTGTAAATACTTTATTTAGCTTGTTCATGGTCATTTCCCTGTGGTAACTCTGTCTTAACTTCATTTATTTGATATTGCTGTTATTAGATAATTTCTTTGTTTACTTCTACTTATACATATAACAATACAGAGGCCGTGCCAAGTTTTCGCCTTTCGAAGAAATTAGTATATATATTCTTTATTAACAATATCTTACAAGGCCTTTACATGATTTACATTCGTTTACAGAAGCCTTCTTGAGTTCAATTGATTGGACCCTCCGGGTCATGGCATGTGACAATTTACGTCAAATTGCTGTTATTCTCGTGCCATGAAACCAATATCCAATGCACGATATGTCAGCCTCGCCACCTGGCGAAAGAACGGCAAGGAAGTCCGCACACCCATCTGGTTTGCAAGCCACAATGCAGGTACGCATTACTGTTTTAGCGCTGAAAATGCCGGAAAAGTAAAGAGAATAAGGCATACCAGCCGTTGCAGACTTGCGGTTTGTGATGCTCGTGGCGGAGATCTTCAGGAGTGGGCTGAATTCAATGCCTTTCTGGTGACAGAGGATAATGAGTCAAAGCTCGCCTATTCCCTGCTCCTGCAGAAATATGGCCTCCAAATGAGGGTAACAAACTTCTTCTCCTGGCTGACGGGCAAAATCAAACATAGAGCGGTTATCCGCCTGGAATCAGCTCAGGCAAGCGATGCCTGAATCTATGGCGTCTGCGGCGGATTTATTAAAGCAAGAATTACTAAAGCATATACAAGCACTTGGTCTGGAAGGCCAAGCAATATGTATTCATTCATCTTTACGTTCTGCAAGTCCCCGAATCTCTGCCAATGACCTGATTGATACATTTCTCTTGGCAGGCTGCACCATGCTTGTACCTACGTTTACCTATTTTTACGATTCATCGCCAGGAAATGAAGACAAGCCGGCGAGAAATGGAATTGACTACAGCAATGATACCCAATCGGTGGTCGCACGCACGAATGTGGAAATATACAACAACACGAACAATGAGCTGTCGCTGCAAGAAATGGGAGGGTTCAACGCAGCTATCTTGTCTCGACCGGATCGAATCCGTGGAAACCACTCGCTGAATTCGTTTACAGCACTCGGCAGGTTAGCTCACCAGCTGATAGATGATCAGGGCCCAGAGGACGTCTATGCCCCGCTAAGGAAGTTAACAGAACTCAGCGGCAGGCTATTACTCATGGGGACAGACCTCACCAGCCTGACCTTTATTCACTATGCCGAGCAGATATCTGGCCGCAAGCTGTTTATACGATGGGCACTGGGTGAAGATGGCCGAACTTGCCGCTTTAGAGTAGGCAGTTGTTCACGCGGCTTCAATAATCTGCAGGCAACAGTCGCCAATATTACCGATAAATCCAGTCTGAATGGATCTACGTGGCAAGTTCTACGTGCGAATGAAGCATTGGACCAGATAAGCACTAAGGTTCACCTGACGCCCACCATTACCCAATGTGATGACATTAATTGCCTGCGATGTATCGATGCTGTCGCCGGTGGACCGCTGGAATAACAATCTATTCCGGTGTTTCCGGCTTAAGCAGAGACGTGAGCACATGATCTTCCCAGACACCATTAATCTTTAGATATCGCTTTGCCTGGCCTTCAATTTCAAAGCCAAGTCGTTTGAGCAGCGCGCCACTTTTTTCATTTCGGGGAATATAGTTGGCCATGATTCGGTGTAGGCCAACTTCCTTGAATACGAATTCAGTACTGTGGGCTAATGCTTCATACATCAACCCCTTTCCTTCGTATCTTTGGGAAATACCGTATCCCAGGTGGCAAGCTTCGAATGTACCGCGAATGATATTGGTATAGTTACAGACACCAATGACTTCGTCTTCATCCTTGTTGGTAATGACCAGGCAAGTGCTCAAGCCATGTCGATATTCCCTAATCGCTGAGCGTAGCTGGATCCGCCAGAATTCATCGGTATAGAATCTGCCAGATCTGCTTGGCTCCCATTGTGTCAAGTGCTCACGATTCTCAACCCGGTAATTCGTCATTAGCGGAGCACAATCAGGGTCCAACAGCTTTATGATGGTTCGGGGTGTCTCTATACGGGGAAGCGGATTCATGATGCGTGGTCCATGGAAATTTCCTTGATCAGCACTGTATAGGGAATGTTTGAGCCCGCATCCACGAAACTCTCTCGGCTCTCAAAGCCAAATCCCCGGTAGAGTCTAACTGCACGCTGATTAAAATCGGCGACTGTGAGTCGAACCAGATCTGGTTCAAATCGAAGAATCGAAAAATTCAATATTGCTTCGAAGAACGCCTTACCCAGCCCATTTCCTGTAAGCTCAGGCTTCATACCTAAACCAATATCAAGTGCCTCCTGTTCGTAATCACCTCCCGGTACCTGCCCATCAATTCCATAGGAACAAAAACCGACAAATGTTTGCTCAGGACTGAGCACTGCATGAAAGCAATAAGCAGGATTCGTAAATTCCCTGACATAATCATCCAATGGCATCCTCAAGGGCGGGTTGTAAAAATCATAGGGCGCCGGATATCGCCAGGTGAGAATTTCGCGAGCATGTCCTTCGTCCAGAACGGTTAGATGGTAGCCACTCATGCGGTTGACTCGCGAGCTTTCCAGAGTCGGGATTGAATGAACTGCCGTTCAGCAAAAATCAAATTAGAAATCCAGGAGAACCAGGCAACAATGGCGTAGGACTCATCGAAAATCAGTCCGAAATAGCTCTGGGATACGCTTAGCTCTAACCCCAGTGTCACGCCAGCGAGTGTTAGTGGGTAGGAGCGGATCATCCATTATCTCCCATCTCGGGTATCATAAAATAAGCGAAGGCGTACAGCGCAATGATAAAAGCGAGAAAGGCCATCAACGCCCATGAGATAGATCGAACTGCTCGAATCGCTAGACTCATCACCAAGTGCCGCTTGATTTCGATTATATGACGTCTGATGATGTCGTTTCAGGGAATAAACTTCAACGCCTGACGGTCAAACTATTTGAGTTTTAATACAAACTTACTACTCGGCGAAAATTACAGAAGGAAAATCATGCGCAACATGAATCGGATTACCCTCTTCACCCTCCTTATTTTGTGTTTGTCCAATGTCATGGCGGACGATCGAACAAAAGAAGAATGGGCAAGCAATCAAGCTGTTGGTACAACCTTCCCCACCATTGATGCTATGGATCAATTTGGCGAACATTGGACCAATCAGAATATGGCAGCCAGGAACGGCTTTATCTTCTTCTTTAACCGTTCAGCAAACTGGTGATCATATTGCAAAAAACAACTCGTGGAGTTGTCGGAAAATAACAAAGCGTTTGCAGACCTTGGCGTTCGTGTAATGGTAATGACCTATGAAACCCGGGAACAACATATGAAATTCAGCAAACAGTATGACATCAAATATAGCATTCTCTCAGACCCGGAATCTCATCACATTAGGGTCTTCGGTATTGTTAACCCCAAATTTGGACCTGATAGCATGGCCTATGGCGTACCTTACCCAGGCGTATTTGTAGTAGACAAGGCTGGTATTATAAGGGCTAAATTTGCCGAACAAAGTTATCGAGATCGACCGATAATTGAAGACCTGCTTGACGCAGCACGAGGACTATCGAAATGAAAGTGTTAGTTGCAAGAATGAGCCACGAGACCAACACCTTTTCGCCGGTGCCAACCCTGCTCGAGAGATTCGGCAGCGGACGCCCTCCCGCCGAAGGCAAGAATGCCTACAAGCAATCGAAGGGCGGTTCATCTGGCATGTCAGGCATGATTGACGTCGCTGAATCGCGAGGCATAGAAATTGTTACGCCAATAGCAGCAGGCGCACCGCCATCAGGTCCGGTGGATAATGAGGCCTTTGACTACATGGTGGATAAAATTTGTTCTGCGGCCGAAGGTTGCGATGCTCTCTTTCTGGATTTACATGGTGCCATGGTGACGGAAAGTCATGAAGACGGTGAAGGAACGTTGCTGTCAAAATTGCGAGAGCAGTATCCTGGTATTCCCATCGCGGTTGGCCTGGATATGCATGCGAATTTGTATCCTGGCATGGTAGAGAACGCAACCGTGATTACTGGCTTCCAGACGTATCCTCATATAGATATTTACGAGACAGGTGTGCGTGCTGCTAAAGTATTATTCGATAGCCTTGATGGGAAAGTCTCACCAACGATGGCATGGGGTAATGCCCCAATGTTGCCTCATATCATGCGCCAGGGTACTGACGACTTTCCAAATAAGCAGCTTCAGCAAAGAGTGGCTGAACTTGAAGGCTCCGAAGCACTAGCGGTGAGTTTATTCACCGGGTTTCCACATGCAGACATCACCAATGCCGGATTAAGTGTTGTCGTTGTAACTGATAATGATATGGCAAAAGCCGAGCGTATCCGCGATGAATTACTTGAACTTGCCTGGAGTCACCGAGAGGCATTTGTCTATAAGGTGGTGCCGCTGGCTGAGTCAATTGCTGATGGAATTGAGGCTGCGACTGAGCCGGGCGAGGGGCCAATCATTCTTCTTGATCACTATGACAATACCGCATCCGGTGGAACCATGGATACCACCGAGGTTCTTCGTGAAATATTAAAGCAAGGTCTGGAAGACGTCGCCGCTTTTGGCATTCATGACCCTTCAGCTGTGGACACAATGATCGAATCGGGTGTGGGTAGCGAAGTCACTGTCAAAATTGGCGCGCACTTTCACATGGATGCGCTGGAGGAACAAAGCACTGCGCTGGAAGTTACCGGCATCGTGAGGACGATTTCTGATGGGTTGTTCACCGTCACTGGTCCTATGGCAACCGGTTCAAGGATGAATATGGGCAGAACCGTGGTCCTCGACACAGGCAAGGTTCTCATCATAGTTATCTCCAGACATATCGAACCCTACGATCTTGGATGTTTTTACAGTCTGGGCATTGATCCCTTGAAGAAAAAATACCTGATGCTCAAGAGCAGAATTCACTATCGGGCAACCTTTATGCCGATCGCCAAGAAAATAGTCGAGTGCGCTGGCATCGGTGTCTGCACTTCTGACTACAGTCAACTGACCTTTAATAATGTCAGGCGGCCGATCTTTCCGCTGGATAACATCAACTCCAAGAGTTTTAAGGAAGGATTCCCAAGTGATTAGACCGCAATCAGACAGGATCTGAATAATGACCAATGCCGTTTTTATTTCCGACAGTTATATGGAAGAAATCGAAGTCAGTGTGACCAGCATCGATGGCCATTCGATTCAATTTGATAGCACGATCTTTTATCCGCTGGGCGGCGGCCAACCCGGAGACACCGGCTGGATTGAAGTTGAGGATGGGCGTCGGCTGAATATTGTTGATTCCCGAAAAGGCGAGACTCATGGTGATGTCCTGCATTTACTTGAAGACGAAAATCATGACCTTATCCTGGGCCAAACAGTCAAAATTGGGATCGACTGGGATCGACGTTATTGTCATATGAAAATGCATACCGCCATGCATCTGCTGGGTTCACTAATCCCTGTGCCGGTTACCGGAGGTTCGGTGGGTGCAGTAAAGAGTCGGCTGGACTTCAATCTGGGGGAGCACAAATTAGACAAAGAAGAACTTACAATAAAGATCAATAAATTGATTGATACAGCCAGCGATGTTCATTTCGATTCAATTACCGAGCAGGAGTTGGATGAGAACCCGGATCTTGTTCGAACCATGTCGGTGCAGCCCCCTCGAGGAGTTGGTGATATCAGAATGGTTCGAATCCAGGGAGTGGATTATCAGCCCTGCGGCGGAACCCATGTCAACAACATTAGCGAAATTGGTAAAATTCGCATCTCGAAAATAGAAAATAAGGGAAAACAGAATCGCCGGGTTCATCTCGTTTTTGATGATTGATAATTGACAGCTAACAATTATTTATATTCCACTCACCACTAAAGTAAAGGCAGAATATTGAGCAATCGTCAGATTGGGGAAAGACGACTATCAATTTCCAGAGAACTAAAACAGTTCTAGCTGATTGTCACGTTCATGAATAAATTGACTGGTATCCAGTGAGAACCGATCGCTGTCAACGAATCCCAGTTTCCGTTTCGCTATTCTAAAGCGCTCGCCAATCATTTTTGCGAACACACCCTCGCCCACCATGCGTCGTCCAAAGCCTGATTGATAGTCCTGACCACCCCTGCTCTGCTTCACTAAACTCATCACGTGATCAGATTTCTGGGGATAGTGTTCGACTAACCATTCCCGAAATAAGTCTGCGACTTCCAGAGGTAAGCGCAAGAAAATATAGTTAGCACTGACAGCACCCGCTTCGCGCCCGGCTTCAAGAATAGTTTCAATTTCAGCATCGTTGATGAAGGGAATAACGGGCGCAACCAGCATAGTCACTTTGATGCCGGCTTCACTGAGCTTGCGGATTGTGTTTATCCTGGCCTTTCCTGAAGCTGCCCTTGGTTCAAGCTTGCGTTTGAGCGCGTCGTCCAGTGTTGTCACACTCACCGCTACAGAACACAAGCGATTAGCTGCCATGTCCGCCAATATGTCCAGGTCACGTGTTATCAACTGGCTCTTGGTAATGATTGAAAATGGGTGTCTGTACTCTTGCAATACCTCCAGAATTTCCCTGGTCGTGTGAAGTTTCGCTTCGAGTGGCTGGTAAGGATCTGTATTAGCGCCAATACAAATCGGACTGCATTCATACTTCGCTTTGGTAATCGTCTTCCTCAATAATTTGGCGGCGCCTGGTTTGGAGATAATTTTGGTTTCAAAATCCAGACCGGGAGATAAACCCCAATAGGCATGGCTCGGCCTTGCATAACAATAAATACAACCATGCTCACAACCTCTATATGGATTAATTGAGAATTCAAAGTCGATATCAGGCGACTGATTACTGGTGATAATCGTCTTGATGTTTTCTTCGAGTACGACGGTTGCGACTGAAGCAGGCTGTTCTTCGATGTTATCCCAACCATCATCGAACACGGCATTTGTGTATCCAGCATAGCGATTGTCAGGATTTGAGACAGCACCCCTGCCTTTATATACCGATTTTCTGAGCGCCCCTGCTTTCACGAGGGAAGTATTCACTAAGGAAGTATGAACATCGGTGCCCTGCTCGTTTGTCTGGTCAAATTCCATTTCCTCATATTACTGTATTTATATACAGTTACAAGGCTGATGTTATCATTCGTCAAAAAATTCAAGGATTGTAATGCAAGCACTGGAAAATGAGCAATCCTAACAGAGATAGATGAATCGGAGGCAATGGCAGTTGTGCAGAGCCTACTATACCTTATCATCGGCCTTTTTTTGGTTGTAGCAGCCGTCTGCGCAAATGTCGCTTATTTGATTGCACGTTCTCTTTCAAACCCGCTGATAAAGATATCCGAAGTAGCCAAGCAGATCGCTAGTGGCAATCTCAATGTTGAGTTCAACATCAACAGAACAGATGAAATAGGCGAGTTATCTGACGCAATGAAAGAGATGCAATCCAAGCTGTCATCCGTCATTGAAGAAGAAATTCATACCATTGTAAGTGCCGCTGGTAAAGGTGATTTAAGTCGCAGAATAGACCTTGATGGTAAAGAAGGATTTTATCGAGAGCTTTCAAGCTCTATTAACGACCTTGTAAACGAGAGCGATAGAATTATTAGTGACACGGTGGGCGTCATAGGCGCAATGGCTAAGGGCGACTTGTCCAAATCAATCACTGCTGATTATCAGGGAAGTTTTAATATACTGAAATCAGATATCACGAGCATGCAAAGTCAATTACGGGAAGTCATTGAACAGGATGTTCAATCCATCGTACGAGCAGCCAGTGCTGGGGACCTTAGTCAGCGAATAAACCTCGACGGCAAAGAAGGCTTCTATGGTGAATTGGCAGTTTCAATAAACAATATGGTTGATGTGAATGACAGGATTATTAACGACACTCTCCATGTTGTTAGCGCTCTCGCCGGCAAGCAAGGGTTTTATGCCAAACTTGCTGAGTCAATTAATGACCTGGTAGATGTCAATGATCGCATTATTAGCGATTCAGTTGACGTTGTTACTTCCATGTCCAAAGGTGATCTTACTCATAGCATTGAGGCCGACTATCAGGGCAGTTTCAGCCTCTTGAAAAATGGAATCAACGATACCATTGACAGACTGCCTGAAGTTGTTGTCGACATCAAAGCTCTGCATCTCAAGTTAA
>JAYGEX010000014.1:0-5143 GCA_046582185.1 Pseudomonadales bacterium
GAGCGACTTCAGTCCAACCGGTCTGGGGGAGCCTGCACTACCGCCCCTCGCACCTGCCGTTGGTAACGCCATCTACTCTGCTACAGGCCATAGAGTCAGGAAGATGCCTCTGACTGAAGAAGGTTATACAGTCTAAAAAAAGAGCAAAAAAGGGGGCAGGTACATTTCGTTCCGCGGAATTAGATGTACCTGCCCCCTTTTTACTTTTCCCTACCAGTTTTCGACTTCGCGTTCTATCTGGTCGCCGTACTGGGCGATTGCTTCGGCTTTCCTGTTTGGTAGTGTGTAAGCAGGGAAGAGTTCTTTGGTTGATTCATAATCCCTGAGTACCTGGCGAGCAACCGTCACCTTGTGCACTTCCGTCGGCCCATCTGCGATGCCCATTACATACGAACCCAACAACATTTCTGTCAACGGCAATTCATTTGAAACGCCAAGGGAGCCGTGTATCTGGATGCAGCGAGATACGACATCGTGGTAAACCGTAGGCATTAATGCCTTGATTGCCGCGATGTCCTTGCGAACCTTCAGGTAGTCATTGTATTGATCGATGCGCCATGCTGTGCGTAGAACAATGAGGCGGAACTGTTCCATCTGTATCCAGGAGTCTGCGATCTTCTCCTGAACCATTTGCTTGTCTGCCAATACCTCACCCTTGGTTTTTCGAGAAAGTGCTCTTTCACACATCATGTCAAATGCTTTCTTGATTTGACCCATAGTTCTCATCGCGTGGTGGATTCGTCCACCGCCCAGACGAGTCTGGGCAACCGCGAAAGCCTGGCCTCTGGCGCCAAGCATATTTGCTTTGGAGATTCGGGCATTCTCATATTTGATATAAGCGTGGCTTCCATCGCCAGGTGCTTCCTGACCAACGCCGACATTGCGAATGATATTCACGCCCGGTGTATCTGTAGGAACGACAAACATTGTCATGCGTTGATGAGGCGCAGCATCAGGATCTGTTACTGTCATGACAATCAGAAAGCTGGCATATCGTGCGCTGGATGAAAACCATTTTTCGCCGTTGATGACGTAGTCGTCCCCATCTTCAACCGCCATGCAGCTAAAGGAAGTGGGGTCAGAACCCCCTTGAGGTTCAGTCATCGAATAGCTGGACGATATCTCACCATCGAGTAAGGGCTGTAGATAACGCTTCTTCAAGTCATCGGTGCCGTAGTGGGCAAGTATTTCGGCATTTCCGGTATCCGGCGCCTGGCATCCGAAGATCACGGGTGCAAATCTGGAACGACCTAATATCTCATTTAGTAGTGCAAGTTTCAGCTGGCCAAAACCAAGGCCGCCAAGCTCTGGTCCCAAGTGGCATGCCCAAAGTCCCCTGTCCTTTACCTCTTGCTGAAGTGGTCTAACCTGTCGTATGAAATCCGGGTCGCCGTATTCTTTGGTGGCACCGAGCACCATATCCAGTGGTTCGACCTTTCGTTTGACGAAATCGTCAGCCCAGTCAAGAACACCCTGATATTCAGTATCTGTATCAAATCCCCAGCTCATCACGTACCCCTTTTGATTATTGATTATTGGGTGAACTTGTGTCCGCCCGCAGATAGAAACCTCCAATGTCAGTTCCTTTGCATTGAATTAATTTATGCACTTGCCCAGGCTTCAATAAGTCTGCCTCAAGCAGAATGGGCGGGAACCAGTTAGGAAGGAGCTAGCCTTGATTGTTAACCGTCCGGAAATCATTGGCAAGGGCTTTTACGGCGAAATTTTGAGGTGCTCTGCTTCGATACTGATATCAGAATATGCGTACTGGATTGTCCATGCAGATTGCCTACCAGATTGAGACCCGCTCTTCCGGTGGCAGATAGAGTTCATCGTCCTCTGTTACCTTGAATGCTTCGTACCATTCATCCGTATTGCGAACTATGCCGTTTACGCGAAATCTGGCGGGCGAATGTGGGTCAGACTTGAGGCGCTGCAGAGCAGCTTCCTCTCTTACCATGTTGCGCGATGATTGTCCGTAAGACAGGAAGAAGCGTTGCGTACCCGTGAAACCATCTAAGACCGGTGGCTCTTCGCCATGTAATGAGAGGCGGTAAGCCTCAAGCGCAACTGCCATGCCGCCAAGGTCACCGATATTTTCGCCCATGGTGAAGTCACCATCAACGAAATGACCGGGAACGGCTTCGAATTGACTGAACTGCTGACCCAGATTGGACGTCCGTTGCTCAAATGCAGCGCGATCCGTGTCTGTCCACCAGTTTCGCTTTACTCCCATGGCATCATATTTTGAGCCTTGATCATCAAAGCCATGTCCCATCTCATGCCCGATAATTCGGCCGATAGCGCCATAGTTAATTGCCGGGTCTGCATTGGGGTCGAAGTACGGAGCAGAGAGTATTGCCGCCGGGAAGACGATTTCATTAAAATTCGCCATGTAATAGGCGTTTACTGTTTGCGGCATCATGAACCATTCTTCTTTGTCAGTTGGATTGCCAAGCCTTGCCACATCGAACTCTTCGAAGAAGCGTGAAATCGTGCGCGCGTTATTGAAAAGTTCAGATTTATCGATGCTAATGGCTTCAAGGTCCAGCCATTGATCCGGGTAGCCGATCTTGGCTCTAAAAGCGGCTAGCTTGGCCCTCGCTTCAACTTTGGTTGCCTCTTCCATCCAGGTGATGGCATTGATGCGTTGCAGATAGGCCTTGCGTAAATTTTCTACCAGGGCAAGCATTTGTTCCTTTGACGATTCGTCGAAGTGGCGGCTTACATAAATCTGGCCAATGGCTTCGCCCAGTCCATTCTTTGCTCCGACTCTTGCGACGCCGCGCTTCCAGCGTTCCAGCGGTTTCTCTTGGCCGTTAACAATCGTGCCCCAGAAATTGAAATTGGCGTTGTCTATTTCTTCTGATAGCAGGCTGGCGTGGTTCGATATCATGTGATAGCTAAGATATGCCTTCCACGTATCAATCGAAGTTGTGGTAACCAGTTTTATGAGGGGTAAGAGAGTGTTCGGGTGGTTGATATTTAATTCGGCCAGCGACTTATGGCCAGATGATTTAAGGAATATTTGCCAGTCTATGCCTGGGTAATTTTTCTGCAGATCCGTGACCGTAGAAGGGTTGTAGGTCTTGTCTCTGTCTCTGCGATCGGCGCGAACCCATTGCAGTTCGGCAATGTTCGTTTCAAGTTCGAGAATTGCGTTTGCCAGATTGTCTGGCTCTTTAATCTTCGCAAAGCTGAGCATTTCCGCAATATGGGTAAGATATTCCTGGCGGATTTTTATAAAGCGCTCCGATTCTTCCAGGTAGTAGTCACGCTCAGGTAGACCCAGGCCACTCAAACCGATATTGATGTTATAGCTGTCAGGGTTTTTAGGGTCTATTCCCATCCCCGCGCTGAACGGGCTGATTCCCCGGATAAAGTATTGTTGTCCGAATTCGGTAAGCAATCCTGCGACGTCTTCTATCCCGGATATACGTTCCAGGTCTGGGCGTAAAGGACTGATTCCCAGTTTGTTGACGGTTGCGACGTCCATCCAACTTGCATAGTAATCGCCAACTTTCTGCTCAGGAGTGCCAATTGCACTATTTTCGGCTCCCAATTCCTCAATGATGGCGCGGACTCTTTCCTGCGCTCTCTCATGGACGATCAAACTAACGCCGTAACTCGTGCGCTCAGCTGGAATCTCATTTTTGTCTAACCAGGCACCATTGACGAATCGAAAGAAATCGTCGCCTGGCTTTGTGGATTCATCTATTGCTGTCAGGTCGAAACCCCATGTTCCGAAGCCCGACGATCCAAAACCGAAGTCGTCCTGTTCGATAGGTGACATTTCAACCTTCGCAGCTTGCTCATTTGAGGCATCACAGCCAGCCAGTAACAGCAAGGAGAGTGCAAGCAGTATCGCTTTGTAGTTCATTAATTTTGTTCCATCAAAATTTTAGTAGCGAAATTATATAAGAATAGCAATCGCTTCCAAATACCGAATCAATAATTCTTACAATTGAGCTACAAATTATGTTTGATGCTGAATATGAATGGATGAAAGCCAAGACCATGGAAATGCGGCGTGGCTACTTCAGATGAATTGCATGAAAACGAATATGAGATTCCATAAATGTAGCGATGAAGAAATAGCTGTGATCGTAACCTGGCTGCAGGCGAAGCTCTAATTGGCGACCTGCCTTGTCACATGCCCGCTGTAATAGTTCAGGCTTCAGTTGCTCCTCCAGAAAATCATCGCTGCCGCCCTGATCCACAAGGATGGCCTGGTCTGTATTGTCAGAACGACCGATTAATTCGCAGGCATCGTAATCCAGCCAGGTCTTTTGGTCTCCCCCCAAATAATTGCCAAGGGCCTTTTCGCCCCAGGGGCAATTTACGGGCGAACAGATGGGGGCAAACGCCGATATGGATTTAAACAGGGCTGGATTTTTTAGCCCTATGCTTAGTGCTCCATGACCGCCCATAGAGTGTCCGAAGATGCCGGATCTTAATGCGTCCACAGGGAATTCTGCGGCGATCAGTACCGGTAGCTCCGAGCTGATGTATTCATACATTTGATAATGTTTTGCCCATGGCGCCTGGGTAGCATTGACGTAAAAGCCTGCGCCTAAACCAAAATCATAAGCACCGTCAGGATCGTCTGGTACATCTTCGCCCCGAGGGCTGGTATCCGGTGCAACAATAGCAATGCCAAGTTCGGCTGCGTATTTTTGCGCGCCTGCCTTTTGGACAAAATTCTCGTCGCTACAAGTTAATCCCGACAGCCAATAGAGTACTGGCACTTTTTTAGTCTCGGCCTGAGGTGGCAAGAATATTGAAAAGCGCATCTTGCAATTTACGCTGCTGGCATCGTGGGTATATTGTAGCTGGCGCCCTCCAAAACTCTGGTTAGCGGCAATCTGTTCTATGGGCATATTTTTCTCATTTGTAGCGTCTTGATTAGCAGCGTTTTCAATTTCGTAACACTCAAGAAGGGAGCGGCGCTGTCTGTAAAAGCAGGAATGTTTCGCCTTCAAGTTAGCGTATCACGGAGATCTCTAAATAGGTTATTCTTTCCTTCATGGTGTATCGACTTGAAAAATAGATCTGAACGTTTTATTCCCATGGAAGGCAGTATCAACTTCCGGGATTTTGGTGGTTATCAAACACAAGATGGTCGGCGGGTAAAGCTGCGACA
>JAYGEX010000040.1:0-263809 GCA_046582185.1 Pseudomonadales bacterium
TTATAACTGGCGTGCAAAGTACGGCGGCATGGATGCTTCAATGATGAAACGAATGAAAGACCTGGAAGAAGAAAATCGTCGGTTGAAGAAAATGTATGCCGAGGAGAAACTCGCAGCGGAGATCATCAAGGAGGCCATGGCGTTACAACAACGATCGACCTAATATGGCGATAGGAGGCATCACCCCAATACAGAAGCTGCAACAGGCGGCATAATATATTCTACCTTTGAGAAGCATTATTAATGGGGGGGGATTACCGCGGCATTCACTGGCCCGGAAACGTTAACGGCCAGCTATTTCGAACAGGAGTTTCAAGATCTGCTATTTGCATAACAAATAGCAGTCAACTTTTCTATGCACTGAGCAAACCAGTTACCATTCAGGTACATACTCGGTCTCTACCTTTGCTACTATTTCTCGATGACTATAGAACAAACATCAATTTCAAAAAGGGATGCCCGACGAATTTTTCTATCGCGGCAGGGTCTCCTTACAAATAATAGCTTCGGCCGGGGAAAGAATGCGGTCAAGAAAGCAATAGATAAGCTCTCCTGGCTACAAATCGATACCATATCTGTGGTGGAGCGTGCACACCATCACATCATTCGATCGCGAGTCAGCAATTACGACCCAGAGATGTTGCACCAGCTTCAGTCCGGCGAGCGACATCTGTTTGAATACTGGTCCCACGCAGCGGCTTATCTGCCCATTAAGGACTACCGCTACTATTTACCGGTCATGGAAGGGAGTGCTCGAAAACGCAAGCCAGACAAGAAACTGGCACCGGAAATTCTCAAACGAATCAGGAACGAAGGGCCGCTACAATCCCGGGACTTTGAAGGGCCAAAGCAAACCGGATCTGCTGGCTGGTGGAACTGGAAACCAGCAAAGCGGGTACTGGAGCAACTCTTTCTTTGTGGCGAATTAATGATTACCCATCGGGATGGTTTCCAGAAAGTATACGACCTAAGAGAAAACGTGCTGCCATCACATATCAACACATCTACCCCGACGGAAATTGAATGGTGCGAATTTATCATCGACAGAATGATCGGTGCGCTCGGCGTCGCTACAGAATATGATGTTGGCTACAGCAGAACGGCCATCAGGCAACTAACTGACAAGAAAATCAAGCCCAGGCTTGAAGAAGCATTACAAAACCTCCTCGAATCAAACCGTATCATTGCACTGAATGTTGAAGGACTGTCCTGCTACACTCATACCGATACCTTATCGGAGTTACCGCTTCGCCTGGGCAAACGACATTTCAAACTGTTGTCTCCATTCGACAACCTGATAATCAATCGTCGACGCACGCTGGAACTCTTTCAATTCGACTATCAGCTGGAATGTTATGTGCCTGCACCAAAGCGGCGATTCGGCTATTTCTGCCTGCCAATTCTCTATGGCGACAAAATCATTGGTCGCATCGATGCCAAGGCGGTGCGCAAAGTTGCGGACCTGGAAATTCGAAATCTGGTAATGGATGAACATGTCAAATTGACGGACCAACTAATATCCGCGCTAAAGAACGGCCTGATCTCTTTTGCAGAGGACAATAAATGTACATCGATCTCTACATTGAAAACGACGCCGACCAGCTTAAAGCATCAACTTAAAGGACTGCTCTGACCCCTGTTATCACTTGGGCCAGGAACTATTCCCTCACCTAGATTTGCTTGTCTCGGCCGGCCCAATATGGCGCCCGAACCAATTTTCTTTGAATTTTACCCGACGGCAATCGGGGTAATGTCTCGACAAAGTCAATCGTCCGCGGCGCTTTAAATGCAGGAAGTGCATCACGAGTGAATTTGATAAGGTCAGCTACCATATCATTGTTACTCGCGATTCCTTCCTTCAATTGCACAATAGATTTTACTTCCTCGCCCCATTCTTCACTTGGAATACCTACCGTACAAACATCAGCAACGGCCGGGTGTTTTAACAAGACATCATCAGTTTCCTGAGGATATATGTTAACGCCCCCCGATATTATTGTTTCCGCACTACGGCCAGTCAGAAAGAGATAACCATCCTCATCAAAATAACCCATGTCACCAAGCGTGAAATAATCGCCGCGATAGCTGTCGCCGGTCTTCGCCGTATCTTTGTAGTACTTGAATCGCACAGCCGGCGCCTTAAAGTAAATAGTACCAACCTCACCCTGGGCAACCTCGCTGCCATCGTCATTCAGGATCTTGTTGTCCGCATCATCCGGCGCTTTACCTACAGTACCCGGCTTTGCCAGCCACTCATCGGGGGCAACGAAAAAGCCGCCGCCGCCTTCAGTTGCAGCATAGTATTCAAATATCACCTCGCCAAACCAGTCGATCATGGAATGCTTAACGTGCACAGGGCACGGCGCGGCACCATGAAGGACGAAGCGCAGCTTTGAGGTGTCATATTTGGCTCGTACTTCATCGGGCAAGGCTAGCAAACGGTGAAACATAGTCGCAACCATGTGGGTATGGGTGACACTATGTTCTTGAATTTTTTGAAGTGTTTCTTCAGGATCCCATTTGTCCATAAGGACGGTGCCGACACCATTTGAAATAGGCGCAATAATATTAAATGCCAGCGGCGCAGCATGGTAAGCCGGCCCTGTACACAACGCACGATCTGTTTCTGCGTTCCATTCGGCTGCGACGCTAGTTCGGTTGACTGTATCTGATGCAGCGGGAGCGCTGCTGGCAGCTGCGGCAACTACGGCTCTGTCCCTGAAGACACCTTTGGGTCTCCCTGTGGTACCAGAGGTATACAACATCTGTGTCCCTAACTCTGGTTCGTCGATATTGCCGGTATCTTCTACGCCAACAAGATCATCATAGCTATCGAAGCCTTCAATCACCCCGCCTGTTGCAAGTACCAACTTTAGTTGGCTTCCATTATCCGCAAGTGCATCAATCGCAGATTGCTGGCATCTTACATCGGCGATGAATGCCTTGGCCTCGCAATTACCCACAACATAGGAAGCATTGTCGCCGGTTAGATGCCAGTTGATAGGGGTAATACGAAATCCTGCACGCATACAGGCAAAATAAACTTCAAGGAATTCAGGTCGATTGGTCAACAACATGGCGACGCCATCATCTGGCTTAAGACCAGCTTTTCTAAGAACCCGCACTAGTTGATTGGTTCTGGCATTAAGCTCGGCGAAGGTTCGAGCGCCGAAGTTGGTCGTTACCGCCATCCTGTCTGGCGATTGTTGTGCGTGATAAGCAACAGTCATTCCTGTCTTTGCTGCCTGAGGAAGGTCAATTCGAACATCGCTCATTATATTGCTTATCCTTATTCTGCCATCAGTGCTTCGACTATCAGCACATTTTATTTTACTTGTAGTGTCCGATTAGAGTGCATTATCTTCACCACTAGCGCAACTCACGTTTTATAATGGCGCTGGTAATCTATAGCATTACAAACCTTACCTTCTCTATGGATAGACAAATGGAACTCGGTGTTTCCAAAAAAATCAAACCCGTTGTGGTCAAGCTTCGTTCATTTATTAACGAAATAATTATCCCCAATGAGTCGTTATACCTCGACGAATTATCGACGAACCGGTGGTCGCAGCCACCAGTCATGGCATCCATGATTGATAAGGCCAAAAAGGAAGGTCTGTTCAACCTCTTTATCGAGTCAGATAAACATCAGTTTAACGAAGTGGAATACGCGCACTTGAGTGAATTGATGGGCAGATCCGATATTGCCGCCGAAGTATTTAACTGTGCCGCGCCGGATACGGGCAATATGGAAGTACTGGCAAAGTATGGCAGCGATGAACAACGAGCGAATTATCTGGTCCCGCTCCTAATGGGTAATATAAAGTCCGGCTTCGCCATGTCAGAGCCTGCTGTCGCCTCTTCGGATGCCGGGAACATAGCCTCCACTGCCACTCGAAATGGCGATCACTGGACGCTCAATGGCGAAAAGTCATGGGTCTCTGGTGCCGGCGATGCCAGATGTAAATTCCTGGTTGTGATGTGCATTACAAAACCTGGCGCTAACCTCGCCGCGGACCGCCAATCCATAATGTTGGTTCCCATGGATACTGAAGGCGTCACCATCACCCGAATGATTTCTGTCTTCGGATATGATGACGCACCTCAAGGACATGCCCAGATTAAATTTGATAATGTTCAGATTCCGATCACCAATTTAATAGGCAAGGATGGTCAGGGCTTTGAAATTGCACAAGGCAGAATGGGTTCAGGCAGAATTCACCAGTGTATGCGCTCTATTGGCGCGGCTGAACGCGCACTTGAATTGATGGTAAAGAGATCAACCAGCAGATTTGCATTTGGCAAGCCCTTGTCAGAGCTTGGCGGCAATGTCGATGTAATCGCAAACTCACGGATAGAGATTGAAATGAGCCGCTTGATGGCCCTGAAAGCCGCATGGACATTTGAAGACCAGGGATTGCTGCAGGCCCTGAATGTAATTGCACAAATGAAGGTGGTTGTGCCGAATATGGCCTTGAACGTCATTGATCGCGCCATACAAATGCATGGTGGCACGGGCGTATCCGAAGATACGCCATTGGCCAAAATGTGGGCAGCACATCGCGCAATGAGGTTATCGGATGGGCCAGACGAGGTTCACAGAGAGATGATTTCGAGGCAAGAGATGGGAAAATTTCCCCTTAGCTATGTCTAGCCTTGCTGGTTAGTTCAGCACAACCCGAGTTCAACCTCGCTTGTGCTGTCGAAAGCGGTTGTTAACAAACTGAAATTTCCCATCAAGCTTGTCTGAAAACAGAAACTTCATTCTATCAAGTTGTTCATTGCCGGTCGCCATCACCGCAGTATTACGATCAATGAACGACAATTTCGACTTGTCAGGAAAAGCATTGCCACCGCCATTCAGGAATGAGGTCACAGTCAATTTTCCTGCCTTCTCATCAAACTGCAACCGGCCTCCCATATTGCTATAGGAACCGGTGAAGTCTGCCTTGGCCACCTTAAGATCACCGCTGGCAATTGCAGATTCAGGCTCAGATATTTTGGCCAGGCCTTGAAACACATCTCTTAGAATACTATCGGACAGTCCCTGTGCATCGCCGCCATTAGTTAACAGGGCAACCGCGATATTCTTCTCCGGCAATATTCTTAAGTAAGAAAATTGGCCAATCGTTGCACCATCATGTCCGTACAGGCTATGGCCACGCCAATCCATCAGGAACCACCCAAGCCCCCAGGCTTTCACTGCACCACGGCTGTGTTTCTGCAAGTTAATCTGCTTGCGCTGCATTGCCTTAACGCTCTTGTTGGACAAGATCCTTTCACCCTTTGGATTTCGACCACCAATCATATGCATTTGGGCAAACTTCAACAGGTCAGATGAGGACATCGCAGGTGTTGCACCCGCAGCCTTTTGGCCATGGGATAAAAACGGTACTCGCGAGGTATACCAGACATTCTTCTTCCGGCTTGGCACATGACCAATTACACAACGAAATCTTAGAGTATCCTCAGGCAAACTAATGGCATGAGACATACCCAAAGGTTCAAAGATTCGTTGCTGAAGCACTGTATCGAATGTTTGACGCGTCAATACCTCGATCACTCTGCCAAGCACCGCAAAGCCAAGATTACAATAGGAATGTTTGGCTTCCAGGGGGAACAGGCTCGGCACCATGGTCGCCATGCTCACCAGTTTTTCGATGCAATCATCGCCTCGCCCTGAATCAACGAAGAAATCCCCATCGATACCACTTTGATGAGACAGGAAGTGGCGCACCGTTACCTGTCTGGATACACCCAGATCCGCAACGCGAAATTTCGGCAAGTATTCAACGATCGGTGCATCCAGCTCAACCTTGCCCTCATCAACCAGCTGCATGATAAGCGTGGTTGTGAAGGGTTTACTGATAGAACCAATCTGGAATATTGTATCCGTTGTTGTGGGTACGCGCGTATCAAGATTGATTACGCCAGCAGCAGCCTCACCAAGTACACGATTATTTCTTAAGATAGCAATACTCGCACCTGGAATATGATATTTTTTTATTCCAGCACGCAGTAGTTTTGGTAAATCCTGAACAATGGTCATGGCAAATTCCTGCAATATTATTCTGTTTATAGTGTGCCATTGAGTTCGGGCGGGAACAAATCATTAAGCGATATTTTCCGAAAATATGACGAAATTCAGCAAAGCCATTAAACTCAAATTTTAATTAGTCTGCTATCATCCTGATCGCTACAGCAACCATATGTGAGGTAATTATTGTGCGCATCGCCATCGCTGGTATCGGTCATGAAACAAATACTTACTGTCAGGACCAAACGCAACTCTCCGATTTCTACATTGCACGGGGCGAGAAGATACTGCGAAGCCGGGGTACCGAAACAAGTGTAGGTGGAGCGCTGGATACATGTGAGGAACTGGGCATCGAAGCCGTACCAATCATGGTCGCAGGAACTCAGCCATCCGGCACCATTGCCCGGGATGCATATGAGTCATTAAAAGCCGAGATACTTGCAGGCATAGAGAAAGAACTGCCGCTCGATGGCATTTTCCTGGAATTACATGGCGCAGGCGTAGTTGATGGCATTCCAGATCTCGAGGGGGACCTAACTTCAGATATTAGAAGATTGGTCGGCGAAGCTGTACCCATCACCGCAAGTTTTGACCTTCACGGAAACATCACCCAGAAGATGGCGGACGCCCTGGACGGTGTTTTCGCATGCCACCAATACCCACACATCGATATGCAGTTACGTGCCAGGGAAGCAATCGAACTTATTGTTGCAATGCTCAAGGAAAACTTTCGGCCGACTCTGCATGTGGAAACGGTTCCCATCTTAATGCCAACAACAACAACATTTCTTGGTGCGGGTAAGGAAATGCTGGAACGGATACTGGCTGAAGAGAGTAATGAAGATGTTATTGATGTGAGCTGGTTCCATGGATTTCCCTACACAGACATTGAACATGTTGGCACTCATATATGTGTAACCAGTAGAGGAGACCGTGATAAAACCGCATCCCTGGCTCGCAAAATCGCCACCGACCTTTGGAATTATCGCGAAAATTTCCGGCCTGACAGTCTGTCTGCTGATGAAGCAGTAAGGCAGGCTACACAAGCGACCAGCCTGCCAGTCGTTATTAATGAGACATCTGATAATTGCGGTGGCGGAACACCGGGAGACGGCACTCACCTCTTACGAGCAATGCTGGAAGCAAAGGTACAAAATGCTTGCTTTGGTTTTGTCGTCGACCCTGAAGTTGCATTGCAGGCACATGAAGCGGGCGTTGGTGCAACAATTAACATTAGCCTGGGTGGCAAATATGACGACCTCCATGGTGAGCCTCTGGAACTCGTCGTCTATATCAAAGCCTTGCATGATGGCCGCCTGACCATGCAAGCCATGGGTAAAGGCTCGCCAATTCACTACGGTAAAATGGCAAGACTGGTGGTTAATGATATGGATATTATCGTTGCCAGCAGGCGGCACCAAACCTTCGACCCTGAACCTTTTCTTGCCGTAGGTATTGATGTGCGAAGGCTTAACATCATCGCCTTGAAATCCAGCAATCATTTCAGGGCTGGCTTTGATGACATCGCCGGTACCATAATCACAGCCGATCCACCGGGGCTAACCACCCATCATATCGAAATATTCCCGCGCAAGAATGCCTCTCAACCCATGTGGCCCATAGATGATCTGGCGGAGTATTCTCCAGGCGCATAATTATTATTGAAGGCAATTCCTTTACGCGACCTCAACGTATGATCGAGGGTCTCGAGAGAGATCGATATTACAATATAGGAGTAATAAACAAATGATTGGATACGTCACGATCGGTGTAAGCGATATGGACAAGGGTAAGGCTTTCTGATGAGATCTCCTGGCACCTCTGGGCGCCAAGGTTCTTATGGACATGGGTCGAATCGCACTTATGGGCACGGCGCCAGATCAACCCATGTTGGCGGTCTGCGTTCCCTATGACGAGGGCGACCCACAGCCAGGTAACGGCAATATGATCGCTATTCCTGCGGGCTCGCGGGAAAAGGTTGATGAAATGTACGCCAAGGCTATTGAAATGGGCGCCACGGATGAAGGCCCCGCTGGCGAACGTATGCCGACATTCTACGGTGGCTACTTTAGAGATCCGGATGGCAACAAGGCTGTCTTCTATCATATGGGATAGATATCTTTGTTCCCTTAAAAGACACGCATCTAAAATAAGCCCGGGTTCTACATGGACGATACCCGGGCTTCTTTCTTAGCGCTTGCTGATCTCGGCGACCTGCCACATCTCTTCATCATTTAACTGCCACGCGGCAGCGCTGGCATTTTGCTTTACCTGTTCAACTGATGTCGCCCCGGCAATCACACTTGAAATACAGGGCAAACTGGCAAGCCAGCTCATCGCCAGCTCCAATAGGCTATGTTCACGCTCCTGGGCGAAGCTACTGAGTTTTTCAACCACATCAAATATATCATCAGACATTGCCGCCTTGGCGCGTTCACCCATGGTAGACAAACGAGTACCCTCTGGCGCATCTGTACCGCGGCGATACTTGTCCGTTAGCATGCCACTGGCAAGTGGGAAGTATGGCAATATTCCTATGCCAAATTCCTCGCATGCCGGGATCACCTCTCGTTCTAGCCGTCGGTCCAACAAACTATACTGGTTTTGAGCCGTAGCGAAGCGATTCAAACCATTGGATGTTGCAGTCCAATCAGCGTCTACAAGTTGCCAGGCAGAAAAATTGGAGCTTCCCAAATAGCGAACTTTTCCCTGATGCACCAGATCATCAAGTGCCCGAAGGGTTTCTTCGATTGGCGTTTCGGCATCCGGCACATGTTGCTGGTATAGATCAATATAATCCGTACCCAATCGCTTCAGGCTGGCTTCAACTGCATTCATGATATATCTGCGAGAGGCGCCTCGCTTGAGATCACCCTCACCCATGGGACTTGCATATTTCGTCGCGATGACAATCTCACTACGGTCTTTACCAGCAATCGCTTTACCGAGATATTCTTCGGAAACGCCTCGCGGACCATAAACATCCGCAGTATCAAAGAAGTTTATTCCTTCATCCAGGGCAGCATCGACAATATTTACCGTGGCGCTGGCGTCACAGCGTCGTCCAAAGTTATTGCAGCCAATACCTACAATTGACACTTTTAGCCCGGTTGATCCCAGATTTCTGTATTCCATAATATTTTCCCAAATCGATTGCGCATCTTCAGATTAAAGTTTTCTGCATCGTGCCGCCATGATTCAATCCAAATTCACGAGCGATATGCTGATATCACCGCGGAATATAGGTATCAGTGCATTTTCAGATGGCTTGCACAGTTATTCAGTTTACGGTAAGTTGCGCATCTCTGTGATGCTCACCATCCAGAGAAATCCTGAAATAGAAGCCTCGCGCAAAAACGTAAAGCGCCGGTCTTTTTTTTTTGGATAAAAAAATGAGACATGTACCCAACCTAAAAGATATTTCAGCAGAAGACATCCTGCTCATCCTCGAGAAAGCGGCTGAAATCAAAAAAAATCCAGGCGATTTTAAGACACTGCTGGAAGACGAAAGCCTGGCAATGATCTTCCAAAAGACCAGCACCAGAACCAGGGTTTCCTTTGAGGTTGCCATGACTGAGTTAGGCGGTCACGGGATCTACATTGATTGGGAGTCATCGAACTTTGTCTTATCCGGGATTGAATACGAAACTGAATACCTCTCCAGGAACGTAAGTTGCATCATGGCTCGCCTGCTGCGCCACAGTGACCTGATCAAAATCATGTCCGGCAGCCAGGTTCCAGTAATTAATGGTTGCTGTGAGACTTATCACCCTTGTCAGGCACTGACGGATATCCTGACACTTCAGGAACACTATCCAGGCGATGTGAAGGATGCTCATCTGGTTTACGTGGGCGTTCAGAATAATGTCTCAAATTCCCTTACGCTCATTTGTAGCAAACTAGGTATCCGACTGACCCTGGCAACGCCTGCGCAAGACGATAATGGTGAGGGTCGAGACTCAATGGTTCAGGAAATCATCAAAGGGTCGTCTTGCGTTTCTCATGTGACCAGTGCACGAGACGCCGTTCAAGATGCCGACTTTGTATACACGGATACCTGGGTCGACATGCAATACTTCAATAATCCCGATCATACTGCTGAAAAAGAGAACCGCATCAAGGAGATGATGCCATACCAGATCAACAAAGAACTCGTCCAGGGAATTGAGTGCAAAATTATGCACGATATGCCCATACATGATGACTATGAAATAACCCCGGAAATGGTTCGTGATCCCCGGTCCATTATCTTTGCCCAGGCAGAGAATCGGCTCCATGCACAGAAAGGCTTACTATGGTGGGTTTATCGCGAAGCGGGAAAACTCTCTTAGGCAAGCCATAAATTTCAGCGCAAAATGAGGTAGAGTGGCCTGACCAAAACCGCATGAATCAGGGTACTTATGCCGCATTACCTAATCGCAAAGATCAACATCACTGACAGAGAAAGATATAGCCAGTACGAGACAGGCTTTAAGGAAATCTTTGACCGCTTCGAAGGCAAATTTCTAGCCATGGATGAAGATGTAAAAGTACTTGAGGGCGACTGGCCAGTCACTCGAACCGTGCTTATCGAATTCCCAAGCCAAGCTACAGCATTGGATTGGTATTCATCAGATGACTATCAACAACTGGCGAAACACCGATTTGCAGCGAGTGAAGCAGACATTGTCATCATCCAGGGACTTGGCTAATCATGATGAACGTTGGCAGATATTCGGAGCAGAATGCTTATGGACAATCATTGGGACAAATCAAAATTACAGGAAGCCATCGACTTTGCGCAGCAAAGTGGCACCGCACAGCTTAATGTCGTCCACAACGGCATCACTCTCATAGATGAGGTTTTTGCTAGTGAGCCTGTAGATGTGTACGCTGTTCAAAAGGGAATCCTGGCGCTGCTTATCGGTGTTGCCCAGGAAAAGTATCTTCTGGAGACTTTAGACAACATCAATCATCATCTCGATCCTGAATGGACTAATCTCGGACCATGGGACGAAGCGAAATTAACGATCGAAATATTGATGACCATGACTACTGGCATGGATGATGAGTTAAATGCCATGGGAACCATCGGTGAATCATGGCGCTACAATAATACTGCCTACAATTACCTTAAGGAAATCCTGTGTCTTCAATCAGATCAGGACTTGAATGGCTTATCCAAGGAGTGGTTGTTCGACCCCCTGGATATGAACGATACAAATTGGGTCAACAGGGATGAACTTCTTCCGGATGGCACACCATTCACAGGACTTTTATCCACTGCTAACGACCTTTCAAAGGTCGGCCGTCATATCTTGAAGCAAAACGGAAGGCCTAAGCTGGATCAATATTACCTTGATCAGCTGGGTGAACCTGGGTCCAACGAAAACCCTGCCTGGGGTCTGCTGTGGTGGAACAACAACCAGGCACTACACATGGTACCTTACAGCGATAAAATCAGAGAAGGCAACATCAACCCGGCTGCACCTGAAGACACTTTATTTGCCCTCGGCGCATTAGGCAATCAACTCGCCATCGTGCCCAGCCTGAACCTCGTGGTGGCAAGAACAACCGCCCAGCGAAAAACCAAGCCTGGATTTGAAGTAAATTTCTGGGAAAAGCTACTCGCTGCGCGTACCTGAGTTGGAGCAGTGGCTCTGGCACTACTTAGTCGATCCAGATTATGTTTTCAGCTGTTGATGAATCAATTCAAGCCAGTGCAATACCGGAACGCCCGCCTCGGTTTGCAGGTGAAGATGACAGCCGATATTTGCCGTAACAATCACCTCAGGGGAATTCTCTTGCAGAGCGGATATTTTCCTTGTTAACAGCTGCGCAGATAATTTTGGCTGCAAAATTGAATATGTCCCCGCTGAACCACAGCAAAGGTGAGCATCTTTGTTCGCCACGATAGTCATGCCTGCAGCTACAAGAACTTGCTCAATGTCCCCATTAATGGATTGTCCATGCTGAAGGGAGCAAGGTGTATGAACGGCTACTCGAATTGGATGGCAGTCAAAATCAAGCGTCTTCAATACTTCACAAGCATCTACGACCTTTGCAACAAGCAACTTTGCCTTTGCTGCATACTCAGGATCTTCGGCCAGATATAGCGGATACTCTTTGATGGTGACGCCGCAGCCGCTTGCCGAAGAAATAATATGGTCCACATCGTCCAGTACCGGTAACAATCGATCAATCAGATCGCGCATGCGCTGCAAGCCATCTTCATGAGCAGATAAATGAAACTCCAGGGCGCCACAACAACCTTCATCCGCAAGAGTAAGTACGGCAATGCCTTTTGTTGCCAGCACGCGCTCAAGCGCAACATTAACATTCGGTGTCGCAGCTGATTGCACGCAACCTTGAAGTACCAGCACTTTGCTCCTTGGCGAGAAATGACTAATATCAGCTGCAGCAAATTTCTTTTGTCGCAGCGGAATATGTCTAGCGATAAGTCCGGGCAACACCGGTCGAAAGAATTGCCCGATCGCTAACAAGGGCCTGAATAAATATTTTCGCGGAACGATAAATCGGATTAGGAACGATATGAACAAAGAGAGTCGTGGCCGATGTACTTTATTGGCAACATTGGCGACAAGTGAACGACCGATATCAATTAACCGGCCATATGCCACGCCTGAAGGGCATGCCGTTTCACATGATCGACATGTGAGACATCGATCAAGATGTACAAGGGACTTATCATCGATGGCATTATCTTCGAGCAGATTTTTGATCAGGTATATTCTGCCGCGCGGCCCGTCGAGCTCGTCGCCAAGCAATTGATAGGTAGGGCAGACCGCTGTACAAAACCCGCAGTGAACACAACTGCGCAGAATATCGTTGGCTTCCTTGACAAGCGGCAGTGACGCAAGATCCGGGTGAATGCTAGTTTGCATTAAATATCCTTGTACATCCGGCCGGGGTTAAAGATACCAAGGGGATCAAACTGCTTTTTCAGGCGCTTGTGGATTCCCAGCAAAGGCTCGGTCAACGGCTGAAACACATCAATATACTCGTTCAGCTCTGAGTCGCTCTGCCTCATTCTCTGTTTCATGCCCTGCCCCATCAAGAAGGTTGCATGCCCAGCGTTGCCAGATAATTGTTCTCTTGGATCAAACTCCGGATCCTTTAACCAGCGAAGCCCTCCCGCCCAGTCAATACGAGCGGCCTGCTCTAGAAACAAGCCGGAATTAGGCGCCACACTTACCCGCCAGAGCTTGTTTGTATCAGCTTCTGTCAGCCCAGCCAAAGTATTTGCCTTCTGCCAGTAAGCACTGTCTATCTCATCTGCTGCTACTACTTCAAGGGCGGCGTCTACTGCGACCCTGCTCCCCGAGATTCTTATTCTCATCGATCCATCTTCATAAGCGACAGCACTCAGGGGAAGATTTTTCGGCAGTGATTGTAACGAGGGGAGAAATTTTTCAACCGACATTTTTCTAAGCACGGTTTTCTCGACTTCTGGCGCTGGTAAGACTTTCAGGCTAACGTCGAGTATCACGCCCAAGGTTCCCAGGGCACCAGTGACCAGCCGTGATACATCGTAACCGGCAACATTTTTCATCACCTGACCGCCAAAGGAGAGCACATCGCCGGAACCCGTGATAAGGGTGACACCCAATACGAAATCTCTTACCGAACCGGCGTAAGGCCTTCTTGGGCCAGAAATCCCCGCAGCAACGACGCCGCCTATCGTGGATTCATTATTAAAATCCGGCGGTTCAAAAGCTAAAATTTGATCGTTCTCTTTCAGCAGGCTCACAACATCGGCGAGGCGCGTTCCCGCCTTGACGTGAATCATAAGCTCTTCAGGCGCATAGTCGATTACCCCTTCATGGTGGAGCATATTCAGCACGGTAGAATTTTCATGGGCGGGATTGCCATAAAACGCCTTACTACCACCACCTTGAATGTGCAGTACACTCTTATCATCGATGGCGTCCTTCACTTGCTGGACAAGCGATTCTGCAGATCTCTCAAGAACTGAATTTTTCTGGGCCATTAGAACCTATCCAGCTCCGGAAACTTTTCTTCGCCGCGATGCACGTGCATTGCCCCAAATTCCGCACAGCGATTGAGGGTCGGGACCGCCTTTCCCGGGTTAAGGATGGCCTGTTGGTCAAAGGCAAACTTGACGCCGTGAAACAAAGTTAGCTCCTGTTCCGAAAACTGGATGCACATCTGGTCGATCTTTTCGATGCCCACGCCATGCTCGCCAGTAATTGTTCCGCCAGAATCTATGCAGAGTTCCAAAATTCTGGCACCAAATGCTTCGGCACGTTGCAGCTCATCACTATTGTTTGCGTCATACAAAATAAGAGGGTGCAGGTTTCCATCACCAGCATGAAATACATTAGCGACCTGCAGGCCAAATTCTTCTGACAGGTCTGAAATAGTTGCCAGAACCTGACCAAGTTTTCGTCGTGGGATCGTTCCGTCCATGCAGTAATAATCCGGTGCAATTCGGCCAACAGCCGGAAATGCCGCCTTTCGGCCCAACCATAATCGTTCCCGCTCCTCAGGCTCATACGCAGACACGCAACTCGTCACGCCATGTTTCTTCAGGATCTTGATTAGCTTTACCAGCTGAATTTCGAGCTCCGCAGTGATTCCATCCAATTCGCACAACAGCAGTGCCTCTGCATCCAGCGGGTAACCCGCATGGACAAATGCTTCTGCTGCATGAATTGCCGGTTTATCCATCATCTCCAGTCCTGCCGGTAAAATGCCCGCCGATATTATTTCGCCGACACTCGCAGCAGCGGCCTCAACCGAGGAAAAGCCTGCCATAACAACGCAAATGGACTCCGGTTTTGGCAATAACTTCACTGTCACTTCTACTACAATGCCAAGCATTCCCTCGGAACCATGGAGTACGGCAAGGAGGTCATATCCAGCTGAATCCAACGCCTCACTGCCAAGCTCGTAGAGCTCTCCCTCAGGAGATATAACTTTTAACTTCCGGACATTATGAACGGTTAATCCATATTTAAGGCAATGAACGCCGCCTGAATTTTCAGCGACGTTACCACCTATGGAACAGGCAATTTGCGACGATGGATCAGGTGCATAATAGAGATCGAGATCTGCCACATGTTCTGAAATTGCAAGGTTGGTTACGCCCGGCTCAATTTTTGCCAACAGATTTTGGCGATCAACTGACAATATGCGATTAAATTTCGCGAGGCTGAGTACCACCCCTTGCGCATGGGGCATCGCACCACCGGACAGTCCCGTACCTGCGCCGCGGGCTACAATTGGCACCTGATATTTCGCACAATGGCGAACAATCTCTTGCACCTCATCGATAGTTGAGGGCAAAACAACGAGCCATGGCACCTGTCGTTTCGCAGTGAGTCCATCTGTTTCATAGACCTTTAGACGCGGTATATCATCAATGACGCCATCACTGCAGATTTCCTTTAATACCCGGATGAATGCCTGCTTATTCAATTGAACTCTATCTCTTCAAATCAGCCATCATTATAACCGCCTATAAAGGCGGTGCAGGACACTTTTAGGTATAATTATTTACTTACTAATTCTGCATCGCGGAGACATTTTGGCAATTAATACTATTGAAGAGATTCTGGATGATTTTCGACAAGGGAAGATGGTCCTCATTATGGATGATGAAGATCGCGAAAACGAAGGGGATCTGATCATTGCTGCAGATGTCGTGACGCCACAACACGTAACTTTCTTTGCCCGGCACGCCTGTGGGCTCATTTGTTTGACCATTACCGAAGATCGCAGCAAGCAACTCAATTTGCCGCTGATGGTCGATAACAACTTATCGATGCACGAAACAAATTTCACCGTTTCCATCGAAGCCGCAGATGGTATTACCACCGGCATCTCCGCCGCCGACAGAGCCAAGACAGTTCGTGATGCCGTTGCCAAGAATGCCAAACCCACTGACATTGTCATGCCTGGCCATATCTTCCCCCTCATTGCCAAACGAGGCGGTGTCTTGACTCGTGCCGGGCATACAGAGGCAGGCTGCGACCTCGCCAGAATATCTGGCTACAGTCCTGCCTCGCTCATCGTCGAAGTGATGAATGAAGATGGCACCATGGCCCAGCGGCCGGAATTGGAAATATTTGCAGAGAAACACGGCATCAAAATTGGCACGATTGCCGACCTTATCCAATACAGAGCGGTATATGACAAGACCATTGAACTCGTAGACGAGAAAGAAGTATCAACCGACCACGGCGAATTTACGCTCAAGACGTATACTGACAAGATTTCAGATGCCGTTCACTATGCCATGGTCAAAGGTGAAATATCTGAAGATGACCCTTGCCTGGTAAGAGTTCAAATCTTAAACCCCTTGCGGGATATTCTTGGTACAGAGCGACCAGGGTTTAAGAAAACCTGGTCCTTACAGAATTCACTAAAACGAATAGCCGATGAAGGCAAAGGTGTTGTTGTTATCGTCGGCCACGAAACCTCTCAGGCAGATGCCCTCGCACAGGTGCATAGTTTTCCTGACATGGCGCCAGAAGAAAGACATATCACCGAGGCTGGTGTTTTTCGAGTGGTGGGCACCGGATCCCAGATATTACGGGACATCGGGGTTGGTCAGATGCGTCTACTGAGCTCTCCCACCAGATTTAATGCTATATCCGGTTTTCATCTTGAGGTAGTCGAATTTGTCGAGAACGCATAAAATGCAATTCAGGAAGCTAATGCTTAGCTTCGTCTTGTTTTTTATTGCTCCAACAATTCAGGCAGCACCAGCGCCTATTGTACAAGCTGCTGACCCAGTCAAACTATTTCACGATGGATTGATTGAAATGATGAAATCATCAGACTATGGCGAGAGAATCGATATTCTAAGCCGCATCGTTGATAGTACCTTTGATAACAACACCGTTGCCAGAATTGCCCTGGGCCGCAATTGGCGCAATCTGTCTGATGAAGAAAAAACCGGCATTGTTTTTCTCATGTCCGAAGTGATTGTTTCCAGCTACGCCAGTCGATTCGGGCACTATACGAGAGAGACCTTCGATATTCTTGAAACCAAGGCCGTGGCATCAAACCGATCTGCGGTTCGCACCAGATTCAACGCTACAGATCAATCAGTCTCCCTGGACTACCAACTTGTACTCGTGAACGATGAGTGGAAGATCTACGACGTCGTTGCTAATGGTGTCTCGGACCTCTCTCTCAAACGAGCAAGCTATGCCGAAGCATTTACCTCGGGCGGCATTACTTTAGTGAGGAATCAAATCAAGAAAACCATTGAGGACAATGAAACCAAGGCCCTTGTTGCAAGTGAAATAATTGACTAGGCATTACAAGTTGAATTTGTTTTATGTATAGAAATCTCCTGATTTCCTGGACTAACTTCGTCATCAACAGGCCATGGCAAATACTCACTGCCATTAGTCTCGTGACCTTGCTTGCCCTCTACATTTCAATCACCCAATTCAGCATCAATTCTAACACCGCGGAACTGATCCGCCAGAATACACCCTGGAAGAAAGTCCATAGAGACTTTATGAAGAGTTTCCCTCAATACGCTAACAATACCTTTGTCGTGGTTAGCGGCAAAACACTTTCGTCAGTCTCCTCTGTGTCAAAGTCGCTGGAGGCGCAACTCCTCTCCAAGTCGGATATTTTTCAACTGGTGTATAGCCCGGCAAATGACAAATTTCTGGACAGCCATGCCTTGCTGTTTGTAGACCCGGAAGACCTGGATGCATTGGTTTCCAATCTCGCAGATGCGCAACCAATCCTCAGTTCCGTAGCACATGACCCAAATGTCAGGGGGTTATTTGGCTTGTTGAGCAATGCCCTGAACGGCGGTGAAGATGTGCCTGACAGTATGGCAGGCTTCGCAACTTTACTGGCAGATAACATCGACCGTACCCTGGCCGGAAATGGATCACCTGTTGCCTGGCGCGATGAGTTGGTTAAGCGCGACAGTGATGAAGACTACTACAACATTATCTTTGTTCAGGGGCGGCAAAATTTCGGTGAAAACCTGCCCAATGCACAACTGCTGCAGGAAATTCGATCCATTATCGACGGTCTTCAACATCCGTCAAAAGACCTCGTGGAAATACGATTAACAGGGCAAGTGCCTCTGGACAATGGCGAGGTGCAAAGCGCAATCGACAGCGCGCAACTGGCAGCGTCCATTGCTGCTGTCTTCCTGATGTTTATCCTAATCTTTGGTGTCGGCTCAATCCGAATAATTGTGGCTACCTATATGACTATGGCAATTGGGCTCATTTGGACATCGGCCTACGCAATCCTTGTGGTAGGTCAATACAACACTATCTCCATCATATTCCTGGTCATGTTTATAGGCCTGGGAGTGGACTTCGCAATACATTTAAGCCTCCGGTATCAAGAAGATCTCTTACAACATGATACTAAGGGTGCGCTGGTCAGCACCAACAGAGATCTTGGGCCGGCAATCACCTTATGCGGCATCACTTCAGCGATTGGCTTTCTATCCTTCGTACCCACCGAGTATGTCGGGCTGGCTGAATTGGGCATTATTTCCGGCGGCGGCATGCTCATCGCCGTATTCGTTAGCTTAACGGTCATTCCTGCTTTCTTTACAGTGGTGAAGAAACCCGTCGCTATGCCCCAGACGGTGGCACTTAATTCAATTTCTGAGCTGTTACATCAATATCGGCATGCAATCATCGCCGTCACCTTCGTCATCGGCGGCCTTGCAGCTTATGTGGCTAAAGATACCTATTTCGACTACAGCACTTTGTCGCTCAAGAACCAGGGCTCAGAAGCTATGACGACCTTTAGAGATCTCCAGGAAAGAGATGTCATTACCGACTATGCCATAAGTTATGTCGCACCGGACATGGAAACTGCAAGGCGCGTAAAGCAGAAGCTACTGACACTGGCGACGGTATCTGATGTGAAGATCCCGGCGGATTACGTCCCGAACTCCCAGGAGGAGAAACTCTACATACTGGAAGATGCACAATTTATGCTCGCGTCCACTTTTTATGGGCAGGCAAACAAAACCCGCTACGGGAACGATGAGCGCACTGTCGCGATTGATCGTTTGTTCAGCGCAAGCACACGATTTATTCAATCGTCCGGGACAAACGACAGCAAACTCCTTGCAGCTATCCACCACTTGAATAACTCTTTAGGCACGCTGAAGCGCAGCGAAGACCATCTGAAGATTCAATTTGAAGATAACGTGATTCCACCATTGTTACTTGAACTACAATGGCTCAACCGGGCCATCAACGTTGGCGAGATTCAGTTCAATGATCTACCCAGAAAACTAATCGAGCGAATCGTCAGTAAAGATGGAGAAGTTCTGGTGACCATTACCCCCAGCCAGGACATTGTTCCAGTCAAAGCAATGCGGGAATTTACAACCGAAGTTCAGGGTGTGGTCGAACATGCAACCGGGCGGCTTATCACTGAGCTGGGCGTAGGCGATATCGTCATAGCATCATTTAAAACCGCCATTAGCATTGCGGTGATTTCTATCTTTGTCATCCTCTTAATCGCGCTAGGTAGTATTATCGATACCGTCCTGGTATTTATTCCGCTGGCAATCACAACACTCATCACGCTCGCATTTTCTGTCGCTATGAATATGCCACTGAACATGGCAAACGTGGTAGTCCTACCCCTTATATTCGGCCTCGGCGTGGACAACGGAATTCACGTGGTTGAACGTTTCCACGAATCCGCCAGCCTAGAAAAGCTGATGCTTTCAAGCACGCCGAGAGCTGTCTTGCTCAGCACGCTAACAACACTAGGTACGTTTGGCGCACTCTCATTTTCAGACCATCAGGGCATTTATTCCATCGGCGTATTGCTAACCTGTGCCCTGAGCACCTTGATGATAATGACCTTGATCGCACTGCCTGCTTTGCTGGACGTATTTTCCAGAAGGCAAGCTAACCGACGCTCGACGGCGTGACGCAAGCTCCTAAACTCCCCGAATAGGATTTTTCAGGCGACTTCAGGCTCGGTGGGTGGGCTAATTGAATGCTGGGCATAAAGAACAACCAAACCGAAAACACCTAGCGAACTTGTAACGACAGTTCTTGCAACCAAGCGAATAGAGTTTGGATATCAGCTGTGGTATCAGCAATATGGAAATCTCTGAAAACTATGCCGAGATTCCGTACGGCTCTTCAATCTTTCGTGTGTGCAGGTTACGTCGCTTCGATGGTGGACCGACACAGAAAGCCTAAGCCGAGAGAGCGAGAGACTAGTCATCCATCAACTGGTACCAAATACAGCGATGATTTGACAATCTATTTAGCTGTAACTGCTGGTTCGGAAAAGCTAATTTGGTGATATCCGTCGCCCGATATGAAAAGCCAATTGACATATATCAGGAAGCTCCACTAAGCAATATACATTGTGTATATAGCCATGAATCGAAGGAGTTTTAATGTCTACTGGATCAGTCTTTGAAAACAATAGGACTCAGGCGGTTCGACTGCCTGCTGATACTCGTTTTCCTGAAGGTGTGAAGCGTGTATCTGTGAGGGTCGTGGGTCATGACAGGATTATTTCCCCGATTGAAAAGTCTTGGGATAGCTTCTTTCTCACCACAGAATCTGTCTCCGATGATTTTATGGCTGAGCGAGATCAGCCTGACCTGCAAGAGCGTGAAAGTCTGTAAATGCTCAAATTCATGCTCGACACCAATATTGTTATTTATGTGATTAAACATAGGCCAGTAGAAGTCGCAAAGACCTTCAATGAACATACTGGCCAGATGTGTATCAGCTCCATTACGTTGGCAGAACTTTGGTATGGTGTTGAGAAAAGCCAACAACAAGCGCAAAACCGGGATGTGATTGAGGACTTTATTTCTCGACTTGATGTTGTTCAATACGATGATAAGGCCGCGGCTCATTATGGTGACATCCGCGCTGAACTTGAGCGGAAAGGCCGAATCATTGGCTCGAATGAATTGCTGATAGCCGCTCATGCCAGGAGCCAAGGATTAGTGTTGGTAACAAACAACCTCAAGGAATTTAAGCGAGTGGATGGTTTGCGTAGCGAAAACTGGGCTTAGGTTTTCTGAATTTTCACGCAGCTATCTACAATTTGTTCAATCTGGTCGTCATTTAGTTAGGTAAGCAAATACGCATAATCTATGTGGATGCTTGGGTCAATGGTGAAGGCATATATTCCTGTGGTAAGAATAGTAAAAAGCTATTAAAGAAACATTTGTTAGACGCCACCGCAATTTGTTGCATTTTAAGGATGGATCAAAGCGATGGTGATTTCAGCCCCTTTATCCTAATTTGGCTGCAGTACAGGCAGGCTGGCCACACCTCTCAGACATCCGGCAACTGAAGACCGTCGCTGACATTGACCACTATCGCAAATATCATCAGGTACAAGACAAAAATTGCCATTGATTTTGCAGTCGCAACGATCCAACTCGCGTGATAAACACGGTGCATGGATATCACGAAATAGCTCAGCAAATAGACAAACAGCAAAACCTGCGCGAGCATGGGCAACCAGTGCTCATCAGCAATTCTTTCCAACGGCAGCTGAAACGCAAGCGTTACATAGGCTGCGCAGTGAAAATGAATGGAAAAGAGCACGTGATCGAAAAGCCGGTGGCCCGGAAAAACGATTTTTAGCAAGAGGGCAAAAACCGGAAGCAAGACAAACATCAGACGCGGCAGTCTTCAATAGAGGTGGTTGCGCTGCGATGTGATCCAGGATCTTTTGGATTATGTCTGGGTCAGTGATATCAGCGATGACCCGCATAGTCCCGCCACACAATGGGCATAGGGCAATCCGAAGGCGGCCCCATCATATTAAAGACACGCTTGAGTCGTTGAGCCCAGGATAGAGGTGCAATAAGTTCGTTCGCGGCTTCTTCAACCGAATTGTGTGTTCTGCGATCCTCTTTCCCTCTCACTCTTTTGGTGCTCTTTGGAACAATCAGCTTTCTGAGCTTCGAATTGGAAGCGAAGACACCATGATACCGAACGAGGTTGTGACGCGGTCGGCGCACCAGCGCTGCAAGCTTGCTCAGAAAATCCAGGGGCGAAAACAAGATATGGGTGGTGCCGTTACGAAATGGGTTCTTTAGCTCATATTGGATGCTACCGTCGGCTCTGGTTGTGAGTCGCTCCAGGCAAATGGCAGGCAATCCATACAAGAACTTTCTAATCTAAAATATCTCGGTGAAGCTTAGTATCAAGTTTAAGCCACTCCCCCAAAAGTCGGAAGTACTGAGTCTTGCAGAGATGTAAGGCTTTGGTATTTTAGGCCCATAATCTTCTGAAGCCCGTATTCTCGTGGATTTTTTATGGAAATGTCTTTGCCACTCATGAATGCATCCCTGGAAGGAGATCAATTGATAAAAGCTACAGACTTAAAGAACCTTGTCATTGAGCCAATCTTAAACGAGATGGTGCCACTACGGGGAGAAGGTGTTGCGAAACCACACAAGCACAAGCTATATGATACCCGGCACCAGCGCTTTTCGTTCCGCCGGATAGTCAAGAAAAGTTTCTTTATACCAGCGATGGTGCGTCAATGCTCTAGGGGCCAGATTGGCAATCGTCCAGATAAAAAATACAAAGCCCGCCGGTGACATCGTTAACAGAGCCCAGCCAGCCCATTGAATTATTTCGCCGAAATAGTTGGGGCAACTGATATATTTATAGAGAAATCCATGGGGAATTTTGTAACCGTCCTCTCCCGGACCAGGAAGGGATCTCAGGATGGCATCAGATCTTTTAGTGATTGCAAATCCAAGAGCGAACATGGCAATTCCGCTGATAAAGTATGTCGAATAGAGCCAGCCTAAATCATAGTCGGCTGCATTAAACACAAAGTGATAAGCAATAAGGATGGCATTGATACTATTGAACAGAATAGCCAACAACATAATGGAAACAGGCATCGAGGCTCGCCCCTTTATTGTGAAGGGGTAGATAAATGCCCGATGAAAATAGTGTAGCTGCCAGATTAACAAAAAAATTATTAACATTGCCGATAGATCGGCTTCAACCATTATAATCAATGCGACCAACAAGGATGCGGGTGCTTCCATGATGATCCAGGCAATGCGGTTATCAATACGAGGACCCCACCCCTTCCTTGAAAATTTTCCATAGGGTGCTGAGATAAAATGCAGAATGAAAAACACAAGGGGGGAAAGCGCAAGCATCACCCACAAAATTGTCTGGTAAGTATCGGCTGAAATCACGCTTACTTAACGACTCTGGCAAAGGTGTAATCCGGGTCCTGGCCTAGAACCCGGCGGATCACACCTTTGAGCCTGGGGTGTTGTACATAGGCTGAACCTGTCTCTGTGGTTGGTAGCAGAGGAACATCATCGATGATTATTTGTTGAAGTTTTGCGGCAGCATTCATGCGCACCTTCGGGTCCTGCGCCTCCTGCAAAACACGAAACCAACGGTCGTATTCTGCATTCGCATACTTGCCACGATTATTCGGATTCCACGAGGCCATTAAGTCTGCATAGGTAACGATATCATCAAAGTCTGGATACCAACTGGAGAGAACGATATCAAACCGACCTTGATTTGCCTTCACCAGATACTGTTTGAATGTCTGTTGATCAACCTTTATATCCAGTCCCAGAGTTTGCTTTAGCAAGCCCTGGAAATATTCTGCAATCTTGGCACCTGTTGGGGAAGTTACGGTAAGCAGGGTAAGTTCAGGCATAACATTCGGACCCCACTCCTTTTTTACTTCTGCCATCAGCTTCTGTGCAGCCTTCAGGTCGGGTTGTACGGGTTCTGGTGGATATTCATCTCTAAACTTGCCCTCAACACCATTTAACCAGGAGGGGAAAAAGGTAGGCGCTGGCTTGTAACCAGGAATGGCGATGACCTTATTCACAAATAAATTCGAATCGAATACCAGCTGTATCGCCTTGCGAATTTTCCATTCAGAAGTAAGGTGGCTTTGTTCATGGTTAAACCATAGATAAGCCATGCCCCCGGATGCGAATGTTCGAAGCCGTATGCCCTGGTTAGATGCATCTCTGACCGTTTCTGCGCCTAACCTTGCCAGGGCAATGCTGCCATCCCTGAAAAGGTTCAGGCGAGTACGATTGTCCTCGGTGATGTATGCAGCATTGATTTCATTCAGGTGAATTGATTCAGCATTCCAGTATCGGGTGTTCTTGCTCATCCTGAGAGAAGAGCCATGGGTCCACTGCGTCAACATAAAAGGGCCGTTATATAATATGTGTTCGATCTCGGCGCCGAACTTCTCACCTTGCTGATTGTAAAATGATTCTTTAACAGGGAAGAAGGTCCCATGTGTCATTAAACTTACGCAATATCCACAAGGGCGCTCCAGCAATACTTCCAGTGTACGATCATCGATGGCTCTAACGCCCAGAGCATCAACCGGCAGCTCGCCATTCTGGACCTTTTCGGCATTCTTGATGGGGTGCATGATTGCTGCAAAGGGTGCAGCAACTTTCGGGTCATTAACTCGTTGCCAGGCAAACACAAAATCATGAGCAGTAACATCGCTGCCATCCGACCAGCTGGCATCCTGCCGCAGGTGAAACAGGATTTTATCTTCTGATGCCTCCCATTTCTCAGCAACTCCCGGGCTCAGGCGCCCTCTCTTGTCGTATCGGAGCAGGCCCTCATTAACATGACCGATGACAAATGCGCTTAGCAGGTCTGTCATGCGAATTGAATTCAGGTTAGGCGGCTCCTGCGTCAAGGCAATGGTGATTGCCTGACGATCATAGTCTACTGCCTTACCCAAACAGCTCATCGAAGATACTGTAAGTACGAGTAATAACAGCGAATGAAACCGTAGTCGGGATAAGGTCTCGCTGAATGAATAAGAGGTAATTCGCATTAATAGGTCCGCTGGTATTAACGTGTTAGATTTTCAAAGAGGTTTTACAGCGGCGAATTCGCCTCGCCAATAGAAGCTGAGCCGAGTCCTTAGCGTCGCCGACGCTAGTATTTTAGGACGGTATGGGAGAAAGCAGCGCGAGACATCAGATTATCGTAGTACACAGCCAATTGAGGTCAGCCTTGCCGCCTGACCCCAGGGCTAGTCTGGCAAGCCCAATACTCGTTTGCTGATGATATTCATCTGAACTTCATTAGTGCCGCCGTAGATTGTGACCGCGCGATCCCGCAACCAGTTCTCTGTGGACTCCAGCTCATCCGCAGTAAAGCTGTCACCTTCCCAACCAAGGCCCGATGTGCCCCTTAACTCAGACTTTAATTGTGAGCCTTCTTTGCTGAGGCTTGAGCCAACAAGCTTGAAGATAGAAGTTGTTGCGCCAGGAGCCTTACCTGACTTGCCTTCCTCAGTCACACGTTCAACTGTTAGCTTCAGGGCGTTTTCCGTCATGGTTTGACGAACTATTCTGTCACGCACATTTTCATCGGTAACCCGCCCATTTACTTCGCCGGAGTATTCCTTGGCAATCTTCGCATATGCATTAACAGGCCTGATCTTCGATTTAGTTCGCGAGGACGAGGCGGATCGTTCAAATTGCAACAACCGCTTGCCAACGGTCCACCCTTTGTTCAAGTCACCAACAAGATCATCACGCCGGGCGATGGCATTGTCAAAGAAGGTCTCACAGAATGGAGACGAACCCGAGATCAATTTGATCGGTTTGATCGAAACACCGGGCTGATCCATCTCCAGCAAGACAAAGCTGATGCCATCATGTTTTGCAGCATCCGGATCCGTTCTAACAAGGGCAAACATCCAGTGCGCATGCTGTGCACCAGAGGTCCATATCTTCTGGCCGTTGATGACAAAATTATCTCCTTCAACCACTGCCTTGGTTTGCAGGCTGGCAAGATCAGATCCAGAACCCGGTTCGCTATAACCCTGACACCAACGTACCTCACCAGTGACTATCTTGGGTAGGTGACGCTGTTTCTGCTCATCTGTGCCGAATTCCAGAAGCGTTGGCCCTATCATGGCGAGGCCCATTCCCGTCAGGGCTGGCAATGCCTTTGCCGCGGCTAGCTCCTGTTGTAACAAACGATTGGATTCAAAATCCAGGTCGCCGCCGCCATATTCTGTTGGCCAGGTTGGTGCTGTCCAGCCACGGTCCGCCATGGCACTCATCCACGATCTGGCATCATCCGTATTGTAGATCTCAAATGCATTTTCGAAGTGCACGGTTCTATTACGCATGCTATCAGGGCAATTAGCCTCAATAAATTCTCGGGCTTCCTGCCGAAACGATTCAGTATTCATACCTGTTCTCTTTATATATTTATACGATCATTTTTGAGATCGTCTTTTACCAACCCCTTTTGCGATCCCTTTTTAAGATCCCATTTTTAAGATCCGGGCCGTGACCCACGACTTTACGCCTCGAGAAAGTTATCAATGACTTTTTCAAACTTGTCTTGTGCTTTCGCAATGAGCTTGGGCAGATGGTAAGTCGGAAACAAATCATCAGATGCTTCGTAGTCGCGCAGCATCAATTTTGCAAGATTTGCCTTATGCACCTCAGTCGTACCATCCATGATACCCATCTGCGGCGCCGACAACCACATATCACCCAGCTGTGTCTCATTCGACATGCCGAGGGCACCGTGCAAATGAATGGTGCGATAGATGATGTCGTGATTAACTTTGGCGGCGCTGATCTTGATCGAAGCGATCTCCATACGGATTTCTCGTGTATAGGAACCAACCTTGTCAATCAACCAGGCGGTATACAAGACGTGCAAGCGAAATTGTTTGAGCTGAATATAAGAGTCTGCCAAATCAGACTGAACCATTTGTAAATCGGCCAGCAATTCACCTTTCGCCCTGCGGCTAAGGGCTCTCTCACAGGCCATATCCAGTGCCTTGGTACATACCCCTACTGCTCTCATGGCGTGGTGTACCCTGCCGCCACTCAATCTGGTTTGGGAACCCACAAAACCCCCACCTTCCTTTCCCAGGAGAGCATCTGCAGGTATTCGGACATTGTTATACCTGATATACGCATGACCGCCGCGGCCGACATCAGTATTGTAGTTTTCCCGCAGCGGCGTACCTATGCCATGAATGTTTCGTACGATTTCAACACCCTCGGTTTTGCGGTCAACGATGAACATGGATGCCCTCTCCAGAAGGGGCTTATCCGGAGCCGTCACCGCCATCACGATGAGGAAGTCTGCACCTGCCCCATTAGAGGTAAACCACTTCTCGCCGTTTATAACCCACTCATCGCCATCCCTGACGGCGGTACATTTGAATTCACCAGGCTCACCTGCATGAGGTTCAGTCATTGAATAAGCGGAATGCATCTCACCGGACAGCAAGGGCTCCAGGTATTTCTTCTTCTGATCTTCCGTACCATTATGAGCGATGAGCTCCATATTACCGGTGTCAGGCGCCTGGCAGCCGAATATCGTCGGCCCCATACGGGTTCGACCCAGGATTTCGTTTAACAGGCAAAGCTTCACCTGGCCCAAACCAGGGCCGCCGAGGTCAGGCCCCAGGTGAAAGCCCCAGAGACCTTGAGCTTTAACCTTGTTCTGCAAATCCTTGATATAAGTCCGGATCGCGTTCCAGCCATCTGCATCCAGGCGCTTATCATCTTTAGTTCTGCCAGTACTCATAAAGTGATCAAGAGGCTCAATTTCTTCTGTTACCAGCTTTTGAACCCAATCTACCTGTATTTGAAATTCAGGTTCCACATCAAAGTCAATTGCCATTACTCAAGTTCTCCAGTCAGTTAAATTCCTAGTCGATTAAGAATGCATTTTTTACCGCCGGAAAAAAAGGGGCCAGGTACACTTAATCCAAAAAGGGGCTCCTTTTTAAGATGTATTGCTAAGAGTTTTGTTTTGCCAGGGCTGCATTGATCTTTTCGTGTTCGCTGCCATCCAGTCTGGCTTGCAGGCCTTTGTTCATTTCGTCGAGAATTTTGGCAGCATGTTCATTCCTTTGAATTTTCTCCCAATAGGCGGCTACTTTTGTGGTTGCCAGAATTGGGTTGTCCACATCGAGCTTTGGCACGATCTTTTCACACAGGAACAATGCTGGCACCAGAGTAGTGTCAGCTCTGGTAAGGCAATCACCTACCGCAAAGTCGCCGCTACCGATATGCCGCTCCAGGGCGCCCATGCCTCTGACGACCTGGGACACCAGCAGGTCGCGAATCTCATCGACCCTTGTCTTTCGGTTGATTTGGGGTAATGACATAAAGATATTGTTCATCAGATAGATATCTGCGATGCGCGACACCAGGCGAACCTCCGCCCTTTCTCTTGGCGTCCTGCCAACAATGGATTTCTCCGGATACAGATCGTCCAGATATTCTGCAATCACCTCGGATTCGGGTATCACTCCATCTTCAAGTTCCAGCACTGGAATTCGCCCAATCGGTGAGACTTCCGATAACTTACCCTGGAAAAAAGATGTTGGCAGATCGAATTCAATGTCAGTGATTCCCATTGCATATATCTGCATTCGTATTTTTGCAGAATACGGGCTTAGGTCGCCTGTCAAGAGCTTCATTTTACTTTCCAATTTATGTTTAGCCACCAGCGTAACATTTTTGGTACTGGGCCAGCCTTCAGATCTCAACAGGCAGTTGAATCACTACCATAGACACAATGGAGCGGGAGCAAACGGAAACATGTTATCTTTACAGTTAACGTATTTTGTGAAAAGAAGAACAAGACAATGACCGAGACTGTAACCAAGAAAAGAGAGTTTGATGTGATACTGGTTGGTGCCACCGGATTTACCGGCCAGCTGGTTCTCGAATATATCAATCGGGAATATGGCCTCGAAGGAGATCTCAATTGGGCGATCGCCGGGCGCAATCAATCAAAGCTCTCCTCCACAGCAAAGCAATATCTTGGCGCTGACAGCGAAAAACTTACCATCATTGTTGCAGACAGTTCGGACGCCGATGCGATGGCAGAACTTGCGAAAAGAACCAAGGTTATCTGCACAACGGTGGGCCCGTATGCGATGTACGGTAACGAACTGGTAAAGGCATGTGTTGAACAGGGTACTCACTACTGTGATCTAACCGGTGAGGTTCAATGGATGCGGCGCATGATCGATCTGCATGAAACCAGTGCCCAGGACTCCGGTGCGCGCATTGTATTCACCTGCGGGTTCGACAGCATTCCTTCCGATCTCGGCGTTCACTATGCACAACAACAAATGATGTCAATACACAATCAGTACGCATCACAAGTTAAATGCAGGATTGGAAAGACAAAGGGTGGAATGAGTGGTGGAACTGTTGCCAGCATGATGAATATGATGGAGGAAATAAAGCACGACCCAGGCATTAAAGACTTACTTGCTGACCCCTATGGCCTTGACCCGGTAAACATGCCGCGGGGGCTGGATGAGCAGGATCAAAGCACAGCGGTCTACGATTTAGACTTCAAAGCCTGGACCGCGCCATTTGTTATGGCCGCCATCAATACCCGGGTGGTCCGCCGCAGTCATGCCCTGATGAAATATCCCTACGGTAATTCATTCCTTTACGATGAATCCATGCTGACAGGAAATGGCCCCGGCGGATATATGCAAGCCTTGCTCATTGCCGGGATGTCAATGCTCATGAATCTGGTTAGCGCATTCAACCCCACCAGATCAATGCTCCAGCCCATGCTTCCTGCCCCAGGTACTGGTCCAGACAAGGAAACCATCGCCAACGGATTCTTTAATATAGAATTGCTGGCCAAAAATTTAAGCGAAGATAGCAAGACCGGACAATGGGTCAAGGTTAAGGTAACGGGTGACAAAGACCCCGGATATGGAGCCACTTGTAAGATGCTCGCCGAAAGTGCGGTCTGTCTTGCCAAAGATGAACTCGAGGTTGGCGGAGGCATATGGACACCCGCGAGCGCAATGGGGGACTGCCTCATCAATCGCCTGACTGATAAAGCCGGGATGACTTTTGAGCTCGTTCAACAATCCTAGCCCGAAAAATTCAATTTTTATCTCCCTGGGCTGTCTACTAATTGACACCTGGGGCTAATCCCCATCTGCCTGTTTCCATCACCCTAATTCCAAAGTATTGATGAACATTAGCTCCTGGCACCGGAGATGATCCTGGAACACCTTAACCTGAATCTCGTCCGTGCAGGATCCGGCAGTGAAGCGCTGGCGCGGATCCATCCCCTTTGCCGGTAATTGGTTTGGGCTTAATCACAAAGACAATAGTGATGCCGGTTTTATCGAAAAGGAAGAACTTAATAAGGACAGGGCCAGAATCCTGTTGGATCGTTATGGCATCGTATTCCGGGAACTGACTCTCAAAGAGCTGCCAAGTCTTCACTGGTCAAAAATTTTCCGCTCACTAAGGTTGATGGAACTCTCGGGCGAGGTCCTTTCCGGTTACTTCTTTAAAGACATTCCAGGCCCGCAATTTATTTCCGTATCTGCCTTTAGGCACCTTCAGATGATGCAGGCAAAACCAGTAAAACCTGCAAACAATATCTTCTGGCTTAATGCAGCGAACCCTATCTCCCCCTGCGGCATGGGCCTGGAGCTGCCCGAAATGAAGCTGCCACGACGAGCAAGTTCAAACCACGTGGTCTTTGATGGCGGCAAGGTGATTATGGTGTCCGAGCGACGGGGCAAGTCCTTAACGTTTCATATCAGCCCGGATGATGAGCAGCTACCCGCCTACCTCGGCGTGCTGCGTCATCTGCTGTACCGGTCATTCGCACCTATGCGAAAGATAGAAATAGAAAGTATCAACGACATATCGGCCAGAAATAGCCCGTATCTGCAGGTTTTGGAAACTTGCTTTGACCTGATTAAGGATTACAAGTCAGTCACATTACAGCGTGAGATCTGACTTAACCAGAACGCGCTACGCTTTCCCTCGAAGTCTCTTCTCCAACCTTCTCCAGAAGCCGCGCTTTTTATATGTTTCGGTATTGTTTGATTACCTGAACGTTCGTGTTGCGGCGCACTCATTTTCATCTTCTCAACCACGACAATACTGTCATAGAAATGAACGCCGTAAGCAGACCTGGAAATGTCGTTCACCTGGAAGTGATCTTCTTTTGAATGCCAGGCATTAATATCATCGACGAAATTTTTCGCATATTCGATGAAGGTGCCTTTTCGCTGATGCCCGCCGCCAAATTTCTTCCAATAGGAGGTATGCAAGTCTTCGCACAGATAGACGCCATTCTCGCTTACCTTCGGAAATAGTTCTTCGAAGGTATTAATTTGCAGCACCATTGTGTGGCCGCCATCATCCAGCAAGATGTCAATCCTTGGTATCTCCGCAGCCAGTGTCTTCAGAAACAGACGATCTGCCTGATTGCCAATAAATATGCTGACCCTATCTTCTTCCAGATTTTTGCAATCGGGATTGACATCCACACCATATATTCTTGCCTCTGGGCCAAAATAGTCCTTCCACATCTGCAGTGAACCACCCTGGGAAATACCTATCTCTACAATGTGTACATCTGTACCACGAAACTTGGAAAAAAATGCCGATCATAGACATCAAAGTAATGCATCCACTTATGAATAAACTTGTCTTCGTTAGCCTCGAAGTAGGTTCTTAAGTCGTTCATTGCACATTTTCACATTGAGATATAGCATTCTAGCATTTGACGAATGGTAACGAGAATGCATATGACAACAACTCTATTTACCCACCCTGATTGTGCCAGGCACCAGATGTCAGGGCATCCAGAGCGCCCGGAACGACTTATCAGCGTCATGGACAGGTTAGATTCCAGTGGCCTCTTGAAAGAACTTAAGCAGGTTAATGCGCAGGAAATAGAGCAGTCAAGGATCGAATTGGTACACCATCTGGACTTAATCAAGCTGGTCGCAAATGGCGAGCCCGAGTCGGGTTCACACAAAATTGAGACCGACACCTATATGAGCCCCGGCAGCCACCGGGCAGCAAAACTTGCAGCGGGTGCAAATGTAATGGCGGTAGAGGCAATATTACGAGGCGATTGTGAACGCGCATTCTGCGCCATTCGTCCACCAGGGCATCACGCAGAAATTGCCCAGGTGATGGGCTTTTGCATGTTCAATAATATAGCCATCGCTGCGGAGACAGCATTGCTCGATGAACGAATAAACCGTGTCGCAATTCTCGACTTCGATGTCCATCACTGCAACGGTACGGTGGATATTTTCAAGGACAGGCAGGAAGTTCTTGTCTGCTCCAGCTTTCAGGAAGACTTCTATCCATTCCGATATCTGGACTTCAGTAATGACCACATTATCTCAACCCCTTTGCCGGTTGGAACCGGCGAAATGGGATTCCGGAAAAATCTGGAAGAGCAATGGATACCTGCACTGGAAGCGCACAGACCGGACTTTATACTTATCTCTGCAGGCTTCGATGCCCACAGAGATGACCCACTGGCATCCCTGGAACTTGAGGAAGCAGACTACATTTGGGTAACGCGCACCATCATGGATATCGCCGCTACCTTCTCTGAAGGAAGGCTCATGTCAACCTTGGAGGGAGGCTACAATGTCGACGCGCTTGCCAGTTGCGTAGAAGCCCACGTGGGAACCTTAATAAACGGCTGAGACCGAATAGCCTAAAGATAATCCTGTAAGAGTACTTCATCAATCTGGCTTGGCTCAAGAAACTTGTTTGCGTAATCCAGATAGATACCTGATTCAAGAAACAGCCTGAACAATTCACCATCAAGGTGAGAATCCTTGACCATGAACGACATGATTTTAATGCTGGCACTCAGGGTTTTGGATAGTTTATAGGGTCGGTCTGCAGCGGTTAATGCTTCAAATACATCCGCTATCGCCATGATTCTAGCCGGAATGCTTAAGGTTTCGCCGCGAATTCGCCTTGGATACCCTGTGCCGTCCATTTTCTCATGGTGGCCGCCGGCAATTTCAGGCACATTCTCCAGATGTTTCGGAAACGGCAGGCTCTCGAGCATCACGATAGTCTGAACAATGTGATCATTTATCATGAATCTCTCTTCCGCGGTCAGGGTGCCCCGCTCAATTGAAAGATTGTATATTTCGCCTTTGTTAAATTTGTGTTCCGGCACATCAACCTTAAAGCCGTAAGGGTTGTCAGGGTCTGCCGAGGGGACGGGCGCATTGTGGACGAATATGTGGTCTTTCCTGTCCGCCAGTAAGTCTTCTTCACAAGGGAGTTGCGGCACAGGTTCACTACCTTTCCGATCTAATTCTTCCCTGGCGATGCCTACCCGATCATCCAGGGTTCGAACCCACTTGGTTGCTGCAATCTGTTTGACCCGTTCGATTGATTCTGCTGCCATAAACTCACCGCCAACATTGCATTCTGCGATGAAGTAATAGTCTTCATCAATTTTCTTTAGCTGTGCATCCAGTGCAGCTCTTAATTCGGTGGAGTCTCCACCTTCGATTATTTTCTCCTGGCACTTGATGACTGCCTCACGTTTAACGATCTCAAACCTTGCGCGAACCTCATGTATGCGGTCGGTGATGGTTTCAAGCTTGGTCGCTTTATCGACCACATATTCGGGCGTCGTCACTTTACCGCAATCGTGTAACCATGCACCGATATGCAGCTCATACCATTCATCTTCATCCAGGCTAAAGTCGGAGAAGGGACCTTCTGTAACGTCGCAGGCCGCATGGGTCAGCATTTCCGTTAGTTGCGGAACACGTTGGCAATGCCCGCCGGTATAAGGGGATTTTGCATCTACAGCACTTGCCATCAATTCGATAAAAGATTCCAGCAGGTTTTTCTGGGTAGCAATCAGTATTGCATTATCCAGCGCTACCGCTGCATGGGATGCCAGTGCTTCAATCAGGGGCTGAATCTCTTCAGAAAACGGGACGATATCACCGGAATCAAGATCTGTTGCGTTTAGCAATTGCAGGACGCCAATTACGGTATCTGAACTATTTTTAAGTGGCACTGTAAGCAAGGACTTGGAGCGATATCCCGTGCCTTTATCAAATATTTTGGTGCCGGAGAAATCAAACTGGTCGGAGTCGTAGGCATCCTCAATGTTGATGGTCTCTCCCGATATCGCAGAGAAAGTGACGATGTTTTTTGTATTTGGAATCCCATCGGCATCAAACATCTGTACTGGCGGTAGTGCCACTTCAACCCCGGTTGTGCCTCCTTGCGCTATGCCAAGAGAGTCAGTCCTCATGATTTCGAATTTAAGTTCATCATTTTTGGTACGAATATAAAGAGTTCCACCATCGGCATTGCCCATGTTTTTAGCTTCCAGGAGTATTTTCTCCATGAGGCTATTGGTATCTTTTTCCGCAGAAAGAGCGATCCCAATTTGAATCAATCTCTCAAATGATGCACGGTCAGACGACATGCCACCCTCCTCCCAAGTCTAATTCCAGGTCACCCCGGCCCAGCAAATCCATACCTACTGTTTTGTATTGAACCGTTTCCGACAGTCATTACGCTTGCCAACTACAGTCTGATTCAATTTATCATCAAAATCAGCTGTAAATTCCTAACATAAGCGTATTTCTTACTTTTTTTATGAATGTGACCCGCGGTTCTTTGGTCTGGTAAGCTGCATTCAAGCGGACTTAGAATCCGGACAGGAACTAGCTACACTCTGGAACATCGAGACAAATTCCATTGTTATACATCCATCAGGAACAAGCATGCCAGCGAAGATACCCTTTACCTATAAATACGATTTTGAATACGCCAAATTGGAGACCCTGACGCCGCTTATACGTCGAGTAACTGCCAGAAACCCAAGCGGCTTTACCTTTCAGGGCACAGGCACATATATCATCGGACATGGTGAGGTGGCGGTTATCGACCCGGGTCCATTGATCGACGAGCATATAGAGGCCTTGAAAGAGACTTTAAAAGGCGAAACCGTTACTCATATATTGATCACTCATACCCACTTTGACCATTCCCCTGCCGCAAAACCGCTGAAGGAGTTTTGGGGGACTAAAACTTATGGTTACGGTCCCCATGGTGCCGGGCGAATCGCTCAAGGCGTGCCTGTGGAAGAAGGTGGAGATATGGAATTTGTCCCCGATGTAAAAATTAACCACGGGGACATCATTGAAGGTAAGGACTGGACCATAGAATGTGTTTACACGCCGGGGCACACGTCTAATCACATCTGTTTCGCGCTGAAAGAAGAAAAAGCACTGCTCACCGGCGATCACGTAATGGGGTGGTCAACCAGTGTGATTGGCCCTCCAGACGGAAATATGACCGAATATATGGAAAGCCTGGACTTGTTACTTAAACGTGACGATGAGATTTATTGGCCCACCCATGGCACCAGCATCAGCGATGTAAAAAATTACATCCGTGCATTTATCAACCATCGCCTGGACCGGGAGCGACAGATTGTGGAATGTATTTCCCAGGGGTATTCGCTTATCTCAGATATGGTGCCGGTCATGTACACCGATACTGACCCTGGTCTATATGGCGCCGCCGCACGATCAGTTTTAGCCGCGATGGAACGTCTCGTTAATAGCGGCACAATTACCTGTGGCGGGGAACCGTCGCTGGACAGTAAATACCAGTTAGGCGCGGCATGATAATTCAGGTTCGCGAAGCGATAGTCGCCCAGAGATCATCGGCCTTGGCATTGACAATTTGCTGCCCCAGGACCTGTTGCCAGTAACGCTCGTCACCGAATTCGTCGCGCCAACACCATAGCCTGCGGGTTCGCTGATTGAGAACATGCTCCCTGGTATAGCCCATCGCACCGTGCACCTGATGGGCAATGTCGGCACTGATGCCAACGGCATCACCAATACGCGACTTGGCTACTGCAACTTCGAATTCACTTAAACTTGATGCATGGTCTACCACTGCATCGGCTGCGCGAATAGCAGCAGCGACTTCTGCGGCCATAATGGCCAATTGTTGTTGCACGGCCTGGAAGCGCGCGATGGGTCGGCCAAATTGTTGTCTCTCCAGGGAGTATTGCACAGACAGTTCCAGCACAGACTCCAATGCGCCAGACATCATTACGGCTCTTGTTAAGGCACCTAATAGCAGCATAGAACCCTCGGGGTCAGCATTTCCTTCCAGGATCTGATCAGCTGAAATCGAAAAATTGGCGCTAATGTAATCTCTGGGCTCACCCGCCATATTGGTCGCTTGCTGCAATTGGAATTGAGTAACTGGCACAGTACAGAGCACGGGAGTACCACTTCTGTTAGCAACAAGAACAATGTTATCGCACCATCTTGCAAAGGCTACCTGCACGGCTTCGCCCTTTAGAAAACCATCATCTGAAATTTCAAACTTACCTTGAGCAATTGTTAGAGGGGCGGCTGATAGCTTTGAGCCGCCTCCTTGCCCGTTTATGCCTCCGGCTGATTCGAGTAGCTGTAAGGCAATAAAATTTTCCGCCAGGGGAATCGGCGCCGCAAATTTGGCAGCCTCCCTGATCACTATTAACGAATCTGCAATGGTGCCACCGGAGCCACCCGCAGCTTCGGATACACTGGCTAATGTTAAACCCGTTTCATTCAGGGATTGCCACAGATCACGGGCAAAGCTACCGGATTCCGCACCATCAACGACATCAGCACCACACAAATCAGATAGTAGCCGACGGGTGGATTCCTGAATCAGCAATTGTTCTTCGTTCAAGTTAATACCCTCATTATCTGAGCCCCAGCCCACGGGCAATAACACCCCTTAAAATTTCTCGTGTTCCGCCGCGCAAGGTAAATGAAGGGGCGTGTAATATGCACTGATTCAATGTATCGAAAAATCTGGGACTCATACTCGAATTGGCCTGCAAACGAATAACTTCAGGGACAAGGCGCTCATAGGAATTACCCAGATCCTTGATAAGTGCCGCCTCAGTTAGCGGCAACTTACCCGCTTCCAACATGCCAGCGACCGAGATGGACATTCTGCGTAAAGTCACGAGATGTGCGACAAGCTTTCCAACGAGGGCGACCTGTTCTGAGGTCCCATTGCCGTCAAGCTCGCGGATGAATTCAACGAGGACCCTGAAGGCACTTAAGAACCGCTCCGGGCCACTACGTTCATAACCCAATTCACTCATCACCTGTTCCCAGCCATTTCCAGGCTCGCCAACTACCATATCATCAGCGATGAAGACGTCATCAAAGAACACCTGATTGAAGTCACGATCACCTGAGAGATTCTCAATCCCCCTGATAGTGACATTGGAATCTCCAAGGTCGACAATAAACTGGCTCAAGCCTGCGTGCCTGTTCTCGCTAGCGGGCTCAGTTCGAACGAGCGTTACCATAAAATGGTTCATATGAGCGCCACTCGTCCAAATCTTGCTGCCATTTAGCAGCCAGCCACCATCAACCTTGTCTGCCTTGGTTCGTATGGATGCCAGATCGGAGCCTGTGTCTGGCTCACTCATGCCAATGGAGAAGAAACTCTCGCCACGGGTAATGGCAGGCAGGAATCGGTGCTTCTGCTCTTCGGTGCCAAATTTCAGTAGTAATGGTCCACTTTGACGATCCGCTATCCAGTGAGCGCTAACGGGTGCTCCTGCCGCCAGTAGTTCTTCTGTCACTACATATCGTTCAAGAAATGAGCAATCTCCACCACCGTAAGCCTTCGGCCAGGTCATACCAATCCAACCCCGGGATGCGAGCTTTGCGCTAAAAGCTGCCGATGAACCCGCATTGAAGTCTGAATCCGGGAGTTGTTGTTTATCCATTTCCGAGGCAAGAAAATTCCGCACCTGATCTCTTAAGCTGGTAGCAGTTTCAGGCAAATCTATGGGTTCAAATTTAAGTCCTTGGAACATTTTTCTCCTTGATGTGACGCCTGTTAATTCAAAATATCAAGCGGCCTACGGTAATAGTTTTGAGTCCAAGGTGCAATAAGGTAAAACTTCATGTACCAGCTTTGTTATCCTCTGAACTCAATCTGAAACACAAGGATCCTGCGCCCATGACCGGCGTTGCTGTCATATCCCTCGTTGATATTCGCATGCATGATATTAATATCGCAGGTGGCAAGGGCGCCGGCAGGTTCAGCAAAGGTGACACCGATGCCCAGGAGAAATACCACAAGCAATACAACGCCAAGGCTAGCCTTGGCTGGTAAGGATACGCCCAGAGACTCGCCAAAGGGCATCAAGCCAACCTTAAGGCCCTCCATAAACAACATCAAACCGAAGATAACAGCAACGAGCCCACCGGTGATTATCGATGCGCCAACAATTGATTGCCTTAGAATAAAGTGCTGAAAAAGAACAAGGTAAATGGCCAGCGGCGTGACGGCCTTGAATTGGTCGAAAAATCTAACAGCAAGATAAGGCTTTAGAAGCCGATATATATCTCCGGAACCAACGGCTAGGGTCGGAGGCCGGTAGGGCAACTCATTTGCCTCGGCATCTTACTGAGCAGCGGGTGACATTTCATTGTAGCTGAGCTGATCAAGATGAACGTTCATTTCTCGACTAAAATTGCTAAACGAAATTTCCTGAGTCAAATTGATATCCTTGGGTCTGAGCGGGTTAATTCCTGGTCATAAAGTCGCAATAATAATTTTAATCACCTGCAATCGAGAGTCGGACTCGCAGCTAAGCACCAACGTTCCCTGTTTCCGGACAAAGGAATTGACTAACGATATTCTTTGCCCGGTCCAGTGTTTCTTATGCTGCAGCGCTGGATCGCTCTTTTACGCGGTTATACCAGGGCATAATATTCTTGTTATCTTCATTCATTGCCTGCCCTACCTGAGTACCAAATTCCAGGAATACAAATAGTACGATGTCGGCGAGGGAAAATCTGTCGCCACAGACAAACTCCTTTCCGTCCATCAAACCGTCGAGCCAGGTTATTTTTTCCTGTGCAATTGCTTTGAGGTCATCAGCAGCATGTGGAATTAGGCTCATCCTGTCTTTGAACAAGTCCTGGCCTTCAGAAAAACGAAACCCATTGGCCAGATTCTCCATAATACCAAGGTCAATTCGCCTGACCCACATTCTGGTCTCTGCCCTTTCTTCTGCTGAAGTGCCAATCAAACTTGACGCACCTTGCTTTTCCTCAAGGTACTCACATATCACCGTAATCTCGCTGATCACATCACCATTATCCAACTCCAGGGCAGGCAATTGGCCTGCCGGATTCTTTTTAAGATAATCACCCTTGCGATTCTCGCCAGCCATTAGATCGACCTCGACCATATCGGTTTCCATACCACGCTCAGCCATAAACATGCGAACGACTTTTGGATTTGGTCCAACAGAATTATAAAATTTCATTACGGTTCCTCTATCTAAGATTCTCAATTTTAGAGTCTCAATTTGAAGGTCTCAAAATGAGATGACTAATGTTGAGCTTGTTTATACCGAAACTAGGGTTTGTTAGCCAATTTTCTTTAAGAGCAATCAGGACTAAATAAGGGAAAAAACTATCCTTCGCCAACTTTCCCTTCCCAGAGCGCGTGGAAATTACCCTGCGGTGGAAACAGTTGATTGGCTCTTGCGCTTCACAAGCTGGGTTCACAAGCAGGTCTCAGACGCCACTTGTCTTTGACGCGAGCCTGGAAGAGATCCAGCAAGCGGCAAAGGATGCCTGTATTCACGAGTCAATCGAGGGATTCCCCCATGTCTATCATTCGATGGTTGGTGAACGCGGCGTCACCCTTTCGGGAGGGCAGCGCCAACGAATAGCATTGGCGCGAGCACTCTTAAAGAATCCGCCCATTCTGATTCTCGATGATTCACTCTCGGCGGTTGATACAGATACGGAGTCTCAGATCCTGAGGGCACTCAAAGACAGACGTCAGCAGCAGACAACCATCATCGTTGCCCATCGTCTATCCACGGTGATGCATGCAGACAAGATCCTGGTATTAAATCGTGGGCGCGTCGTCCAGGAAGGCTCCCATGAACAACTGAAAGACCAAGCAGGTATCTACCGACAATTATGTGAAATACAAGGCGCAATACAGACCCAGATAGAACAGGACATCAACCATACCCAGGAAAGCGAAGGGGCGTTTGAGGAGGCAGATCAATTATGAGTGATACATATTTTGATGATGAAAATTACAATGATGGATTCAATGAAGATTCCTTTGAGCACGGCATAAAGTTTGACCTCTGGAAGCGACTTCTGGCTTATGCCCTGCACTACCGTCGCGACGTCCTCATTCTGATGGTCTGTGCATTTATGGTGGCAACCGCAGAGGTGGCATTTCCAATGATTACGCGTAGCGTCATCGATGACGTTGCAAGCAAAGGAGTAGACGTTGATCTAAGGTTTTATGCGGGACTATGCCTTTGTCTTCAGCTTTGGCATATATCAGTTTGTCGGTTTTGGACTCGACTCCAGCATCTATTCAGGCGGTTCTCCAGGCCTATACCACAGCGCAATAATATTCAGTATCGGGCTCTCGATTCTAACGCTCATGTGGTTTTGCGCACACCTACTTAATCTTCCGAAGACCAATCCGACAGGCTTGAGAATATTGCAGTTTTTCTCTTACCCCGCCATTATGTGCATGCTTGCCTTCCCGATTCTGGGCTTCCAAGAGACAATACCGATATTAACGGCACTATGGGCGCCAAGTACCTTGACGGTACTTTTGCTCGGCATTATCAGCGCCGTACGGGGCAATCGAATTGGCCTCTACTCTACAATTGCCTGGTCTATCCTTCTTTTAGGCATCAGCGCAAACTTACTGGTGAAGTTTGAAATGCTGCCTTTGAATTTCCTGACTGACAATGCTGCATCAGCGGGTTTCCTCTTGATGATGCTTACCTTGAGTTTCTTTATCGCGGCAGAATATCGCAGACAGACAAAACTGGAGCAGCGCAAGGATGGCAGTATCAATTTCCCCTTCATCGCGGACGAGGTAAAGTCAGCGAAAAATCGGGTAGTTAATGAACAAATGGAAGAAATGGTTAATGACAGAACTGCAGATCTGGAATCTGCACTCGAAGAATTGTCTCAGGCGAACGAAGCCCTGAAAGAGATCAATACCATGGATGCGGTGACCGGCATTAAAAACCGGCACTACTTTGATACTGTTTTCGAGCAAGAGTGAAAACGCGCCAACCGCGAAAAATACTCCTTGTCGTTACTGCTACTGGATATTGATCACTTCAAGAATGTTAAACTATAAATATGGACACCTTGCAGGAGATGAGTGTTTACATGAGGTCGCTGCAACAATTAACGCCGCCTTAAAGCGGCCAGCAGATATTGTCGCTCGTTATGGCGGTGAAGAATTTGTCGCTGTTTTACCCTATATAGAAAACAAGAACGCGCTCAAATTAGCCAACAACATCCGCAGTAGAGTCGAGGCAGCAATGTACGTAGTGGATGGCCATGAAATAAAAGTGACGGTGAGTATCGGCGTCTGCACCGTTACTCCCAGCGATAACGACGATCTCAAGGATATGATTCACGCTGCTGATATCGCACTCTATGAATGCTAACATGCCGGACGAAACCAGGTCAGAAATGCAGGCCAGCTAACCATCCATAAAGCTATCATAGCCTCCTGAATCACTGATCCGAATATAGCTGATTGTCAACCCCTCCATTATTTCCTTCCTGAACATAAGAGACTATTGTTGTCGCCCTAGTATTAGCCCCATCATCAGCATCAGCATCAGGAGAAGTATTACCGTGACATTGAATTGGGACTGCCCCTACCCCTCAAATCGCTCTCCCGTATTTGCCCGCAATATGGTGGCAACTTCACAACCTCTTGCGGTGCAAGCTGGCATCAACGCAATGAGAGCAGGGGGAAACGCCGTAGATGCTGCCATCGCTACGGCAATTACACTGACGGTAGTAGAACCAAACAACAATGGCATTGGCAGCGATGCTTTCGCCATCGTCTGGGATGGCTCAAAACTTCACGGCCTTAATGCCTCCGGCCGCTCGCCGGCAGCACTGGATGCTGAACGATTCAGTGGCAGGGACAAAATGCCGGCACTTGGCTGGGATGCGGTAACCGTGCCAGGTGCTGTGAGTGCCTGGGTGGAGCTATCGCAGCGTTTCGGCAAATTACCCTTCGATGAATTATTTGCAGATGCCATCCACCATGCAAATTCAGGATTTCAGCCCGGCCCAAAGACGGGCTTCTTCTGGCAGCTCGCAGAGCAGCGTTATAAGGCATTTAAGCCATTTATGGATACATTCATGATAGATGGCCGGGCTCCGAGAATTGGGGAGTTAATACGCCTCCCTGATCATGCCAATTCACTTCAGGATATTGCCAGCACCCGCGGTGACTCTTTTTATCGAGGCGCTCTTGCACAAGCGATGGTCGAGGATTCAGACCTCAATGATGGCACCCTGACACTTGAAGATCTCGCTGGCCACCAATGTGACTGGGTGGGAACCATCAACGCTACCATTGCTGACTACGACCTTCATGAAATTCCGCCGAACGGCCAGGGCCTGATGGCTCTCATCGCGCTTGGCATACTCAATAAATTTGATGTCAGCCAATACGCCCTGGATTCCGTGGATAGCATTCATTTGCAAATCGAATCAACCCGCATTGCCTATGCATATATAGAGCGTCATCTGGCAGACATTGAACATATGCGGGTTAAGCCTGCTGAGCTCCTGGCAGATAACTTTCTCAGCGCCCGCGCCAGTGAAATCAAGATGGACAGTGCCAATGTGGCACCATCAGTTCTCGGCGCCAGCCCAGATACTGTCTATCTCACCACCGCCGATGCTTCAGGCATGATGGTCTCCATGATCCAGTCAAACTATCGAGGCTTTGGCTCGGGAATTGTTGTTCCCGGAACCGGAGTCAGCATGCAAAACAGGGGCTCCGGGTTTGTGCTTGAAGACGGACATCCCAATCAGGTCGGTGGAAGCAAGCGCCCCTATCAGACAATTATTCCCGGGTTTGCAATGCGTGGTAATGAACCGCTGCTCAGCTTTGGCGTCATGGGTGGCCATATGCAGGCGCAGGGTCATCTGCAAATGATGATTCGAATATTTATTCACCAACAAAACCCCCAGGCCGCATCCGATGCTCCACGCTGGCATCTTTTAGAGGATGGCAGGCTGGCTCTGGAAGATGGTTTCGATGATGGCGTGGCAGAAGAACTGGGCCGACGCGGACACAACATTGTTCGGGATAACCCGGAACATCTGTTCGGCGGCGCGCAACTCATCTATAGAATGAAGGATGGATATTGCGCTGGCTCAGACCATAGAAAGGAAGGCCACGCTGCCGGGTTTTAATTTTTGCGTGTTACTGAGAGGTGAAATCATTAGCTCTATGAAGAAAGCTTGGAATCAGCCGCCGTAAACACAGACTTTGTTTCGACCCGTTGCCTTGGCACGATACAAGGCTTCATCAGACTGGATGATGAGATCTCTTGGCCGGCTCTGATCGTTAGGTACAACTGTCGCAACGCCAATGCTCACCGTTACTGTCACATTTTTGCCATCTACTCACATCCAAATTAATCAAATCTCTTAGTAAGGCATTATTGCCTGGCCTGTTTGCATGCCTCTGGAATACATCAGAAGAAAGTATATGCAGCAACGCCGGGACTAACACTGCGGATTCTGTGCCACATCTTGAGGGAGGTATAACATAATGCCTGTAAGCTATTGTTTTTAAATACTAACTTGAAAATTTCAGGTGCGGCCCTCTGGAGGAAGGAAGGCAATTATTGCGGGGAAATATGACCCATTTCGTCAAATCGTGAAATTTTCGACACTATTTGCTCGCTGCTGATGAGAATATTTCACTCATCAAATAGCTCGTTCCGACCGGAACCAGTTACCGGTCAAGAAAGAAAAGGCTGACCTCGGGTACATAGGTGATGATGACCAGGGCCACCAGTAGTACCAGCATAAACGGGATGGTGGCCTCATATAACTCGGTAATCGAACGTTTGAAGCGGTAGCTGGCAATGAACAGGTTCATGCCAATGGGCGGCGTAAAGTATCCAATTTGCATATTAGCCAGGAATATTATGCCCAAGTGAACCGGATCAACGCCAAACTGCATTGCCATAGGGACAATCAAAGGAATCATAATGACCAGTGCGGAAAAGATATCCAACAAGGCGCCCATAACCAGTAGAACGATGTTGAGTAATATCAAAAAGGTGATTTTTGATGTTACATATTGCTGAATCCATGCAAACAGAAATTGGGGAATTTCGGCATCAATCAGGTAATTGGTAAACGCCAGCGAAACGCCTAATATCATCAGGATTCCGCCGACCATGATCATTGATTCCCGAACGACTCTTGGCAGCTGCTTGTAGGGGACTTCCTTGAGAATAAAGACCTCTATCAGCAGCACGTAGAAGGCAGTCACAGCAGCCGCTTCCGATACGGCAAAGAAACCTGAGTAGATTCCACCCAGGACAATGAACGGCAAGGGTATCTCCCAGCGCATCGCCCACAGTGCCTGCTTCGCTTGTGTCTTATTGTACTTGCCGACCTCTATGGGCTGACCACGATTCGACCAGATGCTATACGCTGTCAGCAGCACAATCATCAGCAGTGCCGGTAACAAGCCTGCGATAAACAGCTCCTGTATGGTGAACGGATTTGGCAAATCCATCTGCTGCACAATCACGCCATACAAGATAAGGGGCAACGAAGGCGCTAATAACAGGCCAAGACTTCCCGAGGTTGTCACCAGGCCAAGGCTGAACTTCTCTTTGTAGCCAGCCTGTACCAATGCCGGGAACAACAATGCACCGACAGCGACAATTGTGACGCCCGATGCACCGGTAAATGCCGTGAAAAAAGCGCAGGTAACAAACGCAACGATCGACAAGCCACCAGGCAGCCAGCCAAGGAATACCTGGGTAAGGTTAACCAGGCGCGTAGAGAGCTGGCTTTCCGCCAGAAGATATCCAGCGAAGGTAAACAGGGGCAAGGCCAGGAGCAGCGGCGTATCAACGAGCCGATACATCTCGATGGTGATAACCATCAATGGAATATCGGCGTAGAAAAACCCTGTCATCGCTGCTGCCAAAATTACCACAAACAACGGCGCACCAGCGATTGCCAGGAAAAATATAAGCAGAGAGACAAGCACGGCCACTAGGAATTACCCAACTTGGATTGATCAAATATAGTCTGCATGGCGCGAACGGAAAATCGGATACAAATAACGGCAAATCCAAAGGGCAGAATAGCCTGGCACATCCAGGTAGGCACGCTGGCAAAAGCGATGGTCTCGTCCTGATATTCGAGATTAACGTACTCAAATGAATACCAGGCAACAGTTCCACAAATGGCAGCAGAGAACAGGCCGGTAACTATCTGCAGTAGCCTCTGAAAGCGCTCAGGCAGAAATCGCGACAAGGCATCGATATTGATGTGGTTATTTTCCCTTGTGGCAACCATCCCCCCAAGAATGGCAACCCAGAGCACAAGGATGCGCAGAAATGACTCCGCCCACAAAAAACCACCATCGAAGACATTTCTTAATACGATCTGCAGAACTGCGAGCCCCAACATCGAGATCAGTGCAAAAACCAGGGCGGCATTCTCAAGCCACTGAATCCCGTTTACCCAGGGTCGTAAGATATCTTTTGTCATAGGCAGGTCTTACTCGCCAACAGAACTAACGACAGAAGTATTTTGCGCTCGAAACTCCATCAGCAAACCCTCATACAATTCAAGAGATTCACGGGTTATCTGACCGGATTCCACCAGGTCTGTAACGGACTGATCTGCCAGTGCCCTCCAGGCAGGAATGTCTGATGCGTCCGGCTCAATGACTTTGATACCCTGGGCGACCAATGCATCGTAACCCTTCTGATTATCGATCCGGTTCTCGGCATCAATTTTCTCATAGAGCGCATTCATCACAGTTAGGACAATTTTTTGATCGGCCGCAGATATTTTGGAAAATGTCTTCTCATCAACGGCCATGATTGAATAGATATAAATCAATGGCAGGTTCATCATGTAATCAACGTGGTTGTGCCACTGCAAGGCAAGGGCAACGATCGGCGGAACTGCCACGGCATTAATCAACCCGGTTTGCAGGCCCGCTAGTACATCCGTAATGCTCAATGGGATTGGGCTGATATTGAAGGATTGCAGGAGCTGGGCCGAGATTGGGTCTCCATCCGGAACCCAGGCCTTAAGCGACTTAAGATCATCCACCGATTTCACAGGATCCTTGGACAGCAGATAGGCAAAGCCCGTCTCTGTGAGTCCAAAGCTGATAATGCCTGCCTTTGCCAGACCAGCGTTGATTCGCGTATCCATGCGTTTACGGATGAAATCAACTTCTTCAAATGAACGAAATTGCAGCGGTAGATTGTAAATCTGCAGATCAGGATAGAACCTGGTGAGTGAACCCGCGGCAAAGCCCCCACCCTGCAACTGTCCAATCCGCATCTTTCTAAGCACGGTGTAATCATCTCCCTGTACGCCGCCGGGATAGATTTTGAATTTCACGCGACCCTCAGTCTGCTTTTCGATGTCCTTAGCGGCAAGTCTGAGTTGCTTCATCCAGGAAAGGCCATCGGGAGATATGGTCGCTATCTTGATAGTCTTGGCCTGAACCACAGGCAACATTGCAAATGAGACAAACATTACGACGAAAAGCTTTCTAAATATAGCCACGTTCATCGAAACAGCGGGGGAAAACACATACATGTAACAATTCCTTATTAAGAGATTGGAATATCTTAAAAATAGTCATTGGAGTCAGCCAGCAATTCCCTGGCTCGCTCCTGGGCAATTTTGTTGGTCAGCGTCATACCTTCTACGACAGGATCCGCAGCGACAACTTCATTAAGCAGCCGATCGTGAAGCTCCTGGTCAAAAATAAGACGCGCGTACTGCTCTGCGTATATCACTTTGGTCATCAGATACTCATTGGATGATAATTCCAGCGCTTTCTCAAAGTGATCTTTGCCTTTACCTGGATTACCGCCCATGGACGCAGGAAATACTGTTTCCAGGGCACCCATGTACAGATGTGGGCCGCCACTATCCCAGGACTCATCCAGTACGATCACCCGCTCCATTAGATATTTTACCTTGGATAATTCGGCAATGGCATTCCAGTCATCTGTATTTGCCTGAATCCAGCCAGCCCACGAGACCGCTGTGGCGTATGCCACCGGAACATCGGCTACCACCATGTCATCTACTGTTGTCTTGTATTCGGCAAAATCCAGGGAACGGAAGTCGCACAGGCTTTTGCGGCTCACACAGGTCGCTCGCAGCGCATAATTAAATGACTTGGCGGTCAACAGTTTCGCACGCTCGCCATCTGTAAATATACTGTAGGCGCTGTTTAGCGAAGAAGCTGCCAATAACAAATCCTCACTATTCGGGCTGCTGCGCAGAAAGCTGTCGATGAGAAGCAGGTAAGCTGGAACACCCTCTTTCACTGTATCAATATCATCGCTGTTCAAAATAGCATCGGCCAGGTCATTAGCCAGCTTTGAGGTTACCCCCGATACGAGATTGGCACAGCCTGATAAGCTTAAAACTGACAATATGATCAGTATCCTGGACTTCATAAGATCAAACATTCCACTTGTCTCTCGAGAATTTATTGCCTGGCCAGAACTTTTGCAGTGAGCCGGATAAGCTAACACAAACATCATGGTGGACATCGAAAAAGATGTAATTGTACCCCAGCCTTGTGAACACCTGCTAGAGACCTGCTTAACAGACACGCTATATTCTGATAACCCCCTTACAGCTGGGGAAGTTCATGCAAACCCAGAAGCACTTGCCTTCATTTCTGCCCTTCACGGCTGTTCTCATTTGCATTTGATGTCCGCATTTCGGGCAATTCCCTGGAGACGCAGTGCGAAGCAGAAGATTATCAACGCTCTCCCTGATCTCCGCTTGCGAAATATTGTTCACCAGGGGGAATTCAATGAGCGGAATACCAACGCTTTGAAACACATCCTTCAGGAAGTCACTATATTGACTGAAACTTGCCCCTGCGCCCTTTAGCTGGATGCCGCAGAAGGCTGTCATTTCATCTCTTTCACAGATCAGGAACTGTATGCGCTTGCCACGCAATAACAAGTCATGCTCTTCAACGCGGATAAAGGAATCCAGCTGCACTTCAGTAAATATCCTGTATTTACCTTGCAGTACCAACTCCAGATTCTCATAAAAGTTGCAATAAACCTCATCAAACAAATGCGCCTTCAACAGGAAGGCAGATTCGTTTTCCGTCGCCGCGCTCGCAGGCTTGTTGCCATTTGGCTGTATTGATGAGACATCGGCTCCGGAGCAGCGACCTGTTTAATTTCCTTAAATTCCTCCAGATCCGAGAGGTCGGCATCGTGGAATGCTTCTATTTCACGCCTCCTCAGATATCGCAACAGCATCACGAAGCCAATCACCAGCAGCAAGAACAATATAAAGCCCGACATTACCCTCTCAGTCTGTATTCAGATTTCAGTTAGAGGATGGCAAATCAATATGTTTATCACAAGATTATTTCATCGAGAGATTTACTGTGGGTATGATGGGTCACAACAGAAATGTACATGGAGGATCAAATGGGTACTCGACTGGAAGGCAAGGTCGCAATTGTCACTGGTGCTGGCCAAACCCCGGGGCAAACCATCGGCAATGGACGGGCAACGGCATTATTGTTCGCGAGAGAGGGTGCGACTGTAATGTTAGTGGACAAAAATATTGGCTCCGCTGAAGAGACTCTGGCGCTATTCAAGGATGAAGGCCTGGATGGCTTCGCACATGAGGCAGATGTTTCATCTGAACAGGACTGCATTGCGATTATGGAGAAATGCATGGCGCAGTATGGTCAGATCGATATCTTACAGAACAATGTGGGCATAGGATTCCGCGACGCTGGTCTCACTAAATTAAAGGAGGAAGACTGGAGCAACATCATGGATGTGAACCTGAAGAGCATGTTCTTTACCTGCAAACATGTGGTTCCGTATATGAGGGAGCGGAGCTGCGGGTCAATCATTAATATATCTTCGGTCGCGGCCATCGCCTCAACGGGCATGACGGGCATGGTCGCCTACAAGGTATCCAAGGCCGGCGTCATGGCATTAACGCAGAATGCCGCCATGGCAAATGCTCGCTTTGGCATTCGCGCCAATTGTATCTTGCCCGGACTGATGAATACGCCCATGGCCATCGAGGGCTATAGCACCTCACTTGGAAAGCCGAGGGAGCAAGTCATTGCGGCTCGCGATGCACGGGTGCCGCTGAATAACAAGATGGGCACAGGATGGGACGTCGCTTATGCCAGCGTTTTCCTCGCCAGTGAAGAAGCGAAATTTATTACCGGCGTAAACCTACCGGTGGATGGTGGGCAAAGTATCAGGATTGGATAGCCCGAATCACCGACAGGACATGGGCGAAGCGGCGCGCGAAAACGCCGTAAGTCGTGCCCGGCTCCCGCTTATTGTAAATGGAAATGTTCGTTCAGGGTAATCACAGACTTTTCCCCAGAACTGGCAGCCATAAATCGACTGATACTGGTGTAGTTTGGATTAAAGAACATCCGTGGCTCGAAACCGATCACGTGAGCCGCCCAGACATTGATGACACCACCGTGGCAGGTAACCGCAACACGTTTGCCCCTGTTCTCATCGATAATGGCACTAAGGGTCTCGATCACACCATCACGGAATCCAGCAAAATCAATGCCTTCAGGGCTGCCGCTCATAAGCTTTTTCCAACGCTCGTAATCCAGCTCTTTCAGCTCTTCTACAGGAATATAGTGTCCCGCGTCGCGATCATATTCAGCGACACCATCACGTACTTCAATTTCCAGGTTCTTCAGTGCCGCCAATGGTTCTGCAGTCTGATAGGCCCTGTTCATCGGACTGGAGTACAAGCGATCAATTTTATGATCCTTCAGCCAGTCTGCTACCTTTCTCGCCTGGGAATGCCCTATCTCTGAAAGAGGTGGATTAGCCGGTGTTCCATCTTTGTTGATGACTTTTTCCGGTAGGCCATGACGAATGAGTATTAACTCCATAATTGATTTCCAAATGATTGAGGAGAAGCTTGTCTATGAATCGCTTCTTTATGAAAGGCCTATTGAAGAACTGCCGATTGAATAACTGCTTGTTGAAGAACTGCTCGTTGAAGAACTGCTCGTTGAAGAAACCATGCTGGTGAGGATATCAATCAGCTCAGAATAGCGAGCCACATGAGCAAAGTCCTAAAACAAACTACCCGCAAAAAGCGGGTAGTAAGAAACGAATGCAAATTGATCTATCCGCTCAAGTGGCGGCGATAGAAACGTTATAAATACCAGCCTGGCGAGCAGCATCCATGACGTGAATCATGATGTTCGTTGTGCTCTTGGGGTGTGGTTGGACAACAACAGGTGCATCTGGATTTTCAGCATGCAATCTTTCGATATTTGCTCGAACCGATCTGAAATCAATATCACGGCCACGAATCTTAATGCGGTCACGACTGGTAATCTGTACCACGATACTCTGCTTATCCGCGTCTTTTACGTTCTGATTCTTATCGGGACTATTAACGTCGATGCCCATCTCTTTCACAAAGGTCGCGGTGACGATGAAAAAGATCAGCATGATGAACACCACGTCCAACATTGGGGTCAGATCAATTTCTTCTTCTTCTTCAATTTGTGTATTAACCAGCCTTCGCACTGCCAATCTCCTGACGTTATGATTTTAATAATTGTTATTCATTACCTGGAACGAAGAATACCGTGTCTTAGCCACGGTTACAAACTCGTATACAGACCTAAAACCAGCCTGCCCATTCAGCCTGCATTAACGACCTTGCTGACGGTGGTGTAGTGCAGCCCCAGATGTTCGCCTATTTCCATGAGGGTATAGGAATAATCATCGTGAGCGCTACGAATCAGATCATTTCGATCAATCCGGGATCCAGATGCTACGTTCTTGAACATAGCATTAAGGCTACGTCGCCGCTTTGCCTGCTTTGGCCCTCTCTTGGCCATCTTCTCACCATTCAGTATCGGCTGCATCTTGCTCAAAAATCGGGGACTACCGAGTAACACCTGAAAGCTTCGCTTGTCCAGCGGCGAGTCTTCACCGATTCCATCTTTTACAAAATTCTTATACTTCTTCTGGCCGGTCTTCAGCTTCTTGCTAAAGTGACCAAGTACAGAGTCGGCATGCAGAAATGCAGGCGTCTTAACCTCACCTGCCATTGCGCGATGGCTGCTCCAGCGATATGCATTTAGCGTCTTGGTTGAACCTGTTCTTACCGGGTTGAGTACGACATGCCTGCACAGGGGCAACAGATAGTTTTCCTTCTCAAACAATACACTCTTGAACCTACCCTGGAAGATAGGACCTTCCTCTGCATGTCTTCGATTGTAATGTTGAGTATAGACACCATTTAACTGACGCATGCCTTTCGAGAGATTTGCATCGGGAATTTCAACAATCAGATGATAGTGTCCGTTCATGAGCACGTAGCTATGAAGTAACCAACCAAAGCGTTGAACCACATTATCGACAACGTTAAGAAATACTACGCGATCATCGTTGTCCCGAAAAACAGTTCGTCCTTTCGTTCCCCGACTCGTCACATGGTAACAAGCACCTGGAAACTCTATTCGAACTGGTCTGGACATATTCGGCCCTAATCTTTTTAATGCTGGGTGACCGTCCAACATCTCACTCATCGAACGACGCAAAAATAATAACCCCGCCTCGAATCAAGAACAAGTCTTATCCTGAATTTTTATACGAAATCCTCCTTGACGCCGGGCAGTTTCTGTTAGTACCTTTTAGCACTTGGATTTTGTGATTAGCCAGTTCCTGTCCGGGAAGTACAAAATTTGAGCTGATTTCGCAGCACCTCAATAATGTTAGGCATTGAGATCAGTCACATACAAAAGACATCAGACTCGCGGGCGGGCGTCGGCGGTCTTGGTTTCCGGACAAGAACTAGCTAATTCGTAGAATTTCAGATTTACCAATTTTGTTAACTAACCAGGGAGAGAGAAAATGGCCGTAGATAAATTCCCGATTGAAGCTGGACATATCATGATGTTCGCGCGATCTGTCGGAGACACCAATGAAATTTACTACAATGCTGAGTATGCTAAGGGGACAGAACCCGGCGCAGTTATCGCACCACCGACCTTTGTTCAATCGAGTGCACAATTCGATCCAGACTACTTTTTGAGGCCTAAAATAGGTGAGGAATGGTTTGGCTCAGGAAAGGAAGCAACAGGAATCACCAAACGAGAAGGCAGTGGTGGTGGCGGAGGAGGTGGCGGCCTACACGCGGAGCAACATTATGAATACCACAAACAACTTCAGGCAGGGGATGTGTTGACTGCAAAGAGCAAAGCAGGCAAGACCTGGGAAAAAGAAGGTCGACGCGGCGGAAAGCTCACTTTTAGCGAATCGGTGACTGAATATTTCAATCAGGACGGAGAGTTAGTAGTCACTGCTACTGGCGTTGGTGTACGAACTGAGCGACCTGCCACTTCTGGCGACGACAAATAGACTTTACTGGAGGTAAGAAATGTCATTAAAAGCAAGTGAACTAAAGGTTGGAGACACCTATTCGGAAGAAGTCTGCAAGAACCTCTCGCGCACCCAGATAGTACAATACGCTGGCGCTTCGGGAGACTACAATCCCCTGCACAGCGATGAACTATTCACGACAAAAATTGCGGGATACCCCTCAGTATTCGCACATGGAATGTTGTCCATGGGCATGACCGGAAAAATGTTAACCAACTATGTCGGTGATGGTCGCCTGACAAAATTCGGCGTTCGATTTACGTCCCAGGTTTTTCCCGGTGCAACCTTAACGGCAAAGGCAACGATCTCTGATATTCGTGAGGAAGACGGCGTATCTTATGCAGATATCGCAATCTCCACCACCGATGAAGAGGGAACCGAAGTCATCAAAGGTAACGCAATTGCAAGGTTAGATGCCTAGACTTGCAAGCTGAAGGTTAATAACTCAGGTGCCAGGCAAATGTGATCGTCACAAGCCTGGAGCCTGAGTTTAACCTGACAGGACGACTCTGATTCAAATGAAATCTCCACGTGACCCGTGTAAAGATTTACCATTGAAGTACTGAATGACAATTTGCTGTCAACTCCCTCGGGATAACAGATCTTCGATAATCCATCGGCATTACAAATTTCAGTTACTATATAGCCCTCAGTAGAGTCCTCGGTTGAACCCTCATTAAAGCCCGCATTGCTAATCTGGTTTGAATTGATGTGCCAACCCTCTGCAATGCTAATCTTCAAACGACAGGCAGTTCCCGCTGTAATGAGCCGAACTTTGACATTACCCTGTGCAGCAAACTGTACCGACTCCCGCGAACCATCCATCAGATCGCTGATGCTCGTCACCATATAAGAAAAGGCGGACGGCGAGGCCTCTATCAAACCGCTGAAGCTATCTATAGCCTTGCTGGCATATTGCTTATATTCCAGCTCTCCTGTTAGTTGATATGCCGTCACCAGGGCGCGAAGTGCTACCGAGTTTGCCGATGGCGTGGCGCCGTCCATGGGACTCTTTGGACGAGTAATCATGGGGCCGGTCGCTTCGTCACCACTGATGAAATAACCGCCGCCCTCCCCATCCAGAAAGCGCCGATTCATCGCTACGATCAGCGCCCGACCACGAATCAAATGTCTGTTTGTTATATCAACATCGCCAGAGCTCACATAATAATAGATGCGCAATAGCGCCTCGGCAAAGCAGGCATAGTCTTCGAGGATTGCCGGTATTGACACATGCCTGGCAAGAGAGACACGCCACAAGGCGGGCTCATCCTGCCCATCAATCAGATGTTCATTCCAGATAACATCCGCGGCATTTATTGCGACTTCTGTAAAGCGTTCAAGCTGTAATTCGTGTCCTGCGATTGCAAAGGCCGAAATCATCATGCCATTCCACGCTGTAATTACTTTCTCGTCGCGAAGCGGATGTATACGTGCCTCACGTACCCGATACAGAATGTTCTTTACCCTGTCCAAAGACGACAGCAAGTCCACTTTGCCCATGTTCAGTTCGGCCGACAGTTCCTCCAGTGATTGATCCAGCTTAAGGATATTCTGACCTTCAAAATTACCATCAGATGAGGCGCCATAAACCTTTTGCACCAGGTCAAAATCATCTTTGTTCAAGACATCGTTTAGCTCATTCAAGGTCCATACAAAGAACAGACCCTCCTCCCCTTCGGAATCAGCATCGCTTGCGGAGAAGAAGCCGCCGTTATCAGCCTTCATATCCCGAAGCACATAGTCGCCAATTTCGATCGCAATTCGTCGATAAGCCGGATCGCCTATCAACGACCAGGCCTGGCTGTATACGCTGAGCAGTTGCGCCTGGTTATAGAGCATCTTCTCGAAGTGAGGTACAAGCCACTGCGCGTCTACCGAATAACGATGAAATCCACCCGCAACCTGATCATAAATTCCGCCCTGATACATTTTGTCCAGGGTCAGTTTCAAGGTATGCCTTGAGGCCTCATTGGCATTGCGGCGAATATCATCAATAAGTACGAGTAGCTGGGATTCATTGGGAAACTTGGGAGCACCGCCAAAGCCGCCATAAGTCAGGTCAAGTCTTGCCACCAGGGCCGCGGCGGCATTGCAAGTAATATCCTTACTTACCTCGGCGGCATTGCTTTTGGCAGAGGTATATTGATGAATCGCATTGGAAACTTCGGCAGCTCGCGCCGTAACATCTTCCCGCTTATCGCGCCAGACACTTGATAGCTGCACCAGTAGTTGCATAAAGTCGGCCGCCGGATAGTAGGTTCCGGCATGGAAGGGATGGCCATCATGAGTCAAAAAATTGGACATAGGCCAACCACCCTGACCTGACATGATCTGCACACCAGTCATGTAAATGTCGTCAAGATCAGGACGTTGCTCTCGATCCAGTTTGATACTGACGAAATGCTGATTCAGATACCCCGCCACTTCCGGGTTCTGAAAGCTCTCATGCTCCATCACATGACACCAATGGCAGGTAGAATAACCAATGGAAAGAAAAACAGGCTTGTCTTCCGCCCTCGCCTTATCAAAAGCCTCAAAACCCCAGGGATACCAATCCACAGGATTGTGAGCATGTTGCAGGAGGTAAGGTGAATCTTCTTCGATTAATCGGTTGGTATAGGGATGGTTTATTTCGTCATCGCTCACGGCTATTCCATGTTAGTTTTCAGCCAGATATACAAAGGTCATCTTAGCAGCAATGGATGAACAGACAGGTGTGTTAGCATTTTGTTATCAGAACCATTTGTAATCAGAACCATTTGTTTATCAGAACTAGAGGATATAGCCATGATTCAGGAACAGACAGGTAAGCCGTCTGAACAAAAACATCACAATGACATCTACGGCGACCTGAAGAAAAACGAAGGCAAGGTTGCGAGCGAGGCAATTCCCGCAGCGACCGTTGTCCTTATTCGTGATCAGGACGAAGGCATGGAAATATTGATGCTTAAGAAGAATTCAAAGATCGCCTTCGGTGGTATGTGGGTATTTCCTGGCGGTAAGATCGATGCAGAAGATTCAGGCGATGGTCGCGATTCCCTGGCCACGGCCCGCTTCGCTGCCGCTCGAGAAACGGAAGAAGAAGCAGGCATTACCACAAGCCCGGACGATTTTGTCTACTTCGCCCATTGGACACCGCCTGCCAGTACACCACGAAGGTATGCCACCTGGTTCTTTGCATCCAAGGTTACTTCAGATCAGGCTATCCAAATAGACGGCGGGGAAATCCTCGAACATGAATGGATGAATCCGGCAGATGCACTGAAAAGGCACACCGCAGGCGAGATTGATTTAGCGCCACCGACATGGATTACCTTGTACAGCCTGTCACTCTATGCACGTGCAGACAAAGCCCTTGAAGTATTTGCTGACCGACCAGAGAAAATCTATGAGACCCGGGTTCTTCTCCGCGAAGATGGCATACGTGTTGCCATGTGGGCCGGAGATCACGGATATGAATCTAAAGATCCCGATGTGACTGGCGATCGACACCGCCTGGTACTGGATCCAAAGGGCTTTGAGTTTCAAAACACAGTCGAAGAATATTGATCTCAATCACCTACCTTCTGCGTATCACCTGGGCAAAGTATTACATCAACATCAAAGGGCAATGACATGAAAGATTTTGAGAACAAGGTCGCATTTGTATCCGGCGCTGCAAGCGGGATAGGCCTTGGCATGGTTAAGGCCCTGCTCGCCAAAGGTATGCAGGTAATGATGGCTGACATTGAAGAAGAGGCCCTCAAGAAAGCCGCCTCAGCGCTTGAGTCCAATGCTGTGTCAACGGTTCTATGTGATGTCAGCGTTCGTGATGCGGTGTTCGATGCTGCCAGAGAGACAATATCAACCTTCGGCAAAATCCATGTGGTCTGCAACAATGCCGGCGTTTCTACGGGTGGCCTGATCGATGAATGTGATGAAGGCGATTGGAGCTGGAGTCTGGGCGTAAATCTTATGGGTGTTATTCACGGCTGCCAGGCTTTTGTACCTCACCTCAAAGCCCAGGGAGAAGGCGGGCATATCGTTAACACCGCATCCATGGCTGGACTGCTGGGCCGCGTGCCGGGTTGGACAACCTACAATGCAACAAAATATGCAGTCGTCGGCATGACTGAATCGCTGTACGAAGAAGGAAAGCTGGCTGGCTTTGGCGCATCTGTCTTATGTCCCGGTGCAGTGCGAACGCGAATTTATGAAGCGCCTCGGAATCGACAGGATCGCTTCGGGCCGCAAGTATCGAAAGCCGCATATACGGATATATCAAAGGATCTGGCGAAAGGCCTGGACCCGGATATCGTCGGCGATCTTGTTGTGGAAGCAATTGAAGCGGAACGCCTGCACATTCTGACTGATCCGCGGTTTGAAAAGATGGTCGCAAAACGATTTGCGCGCCTGGCAGCGGATTTCGAATGGGCTGCTAACAGCAAAGCCCTCACCAATACCGATTCTCCTGGTGCAGCAAAGATCTGAGTCAGCGCTGACACCTCACGATAAGTGCTGATGCTCACTGCCAGTGCTTCTAAAAAGGCCTGCAAAAATACAACTAGGAGAGTAAGCCAATACCAAAGCTACGCCAGAACTGGGCGGCAATTTCCTCTGGCGCCAACTCACCTTTGTCTGAATACCAATAAGCGATTCCATTAAACAAGTCAAATAAGGCCAAAGCGATTAAGCGAGCATCGCAAGTATTGATGGAGCCATCGTCAACGCCCACTTGAATGAGATCAACGACCTGTCTCTGGATTCTGCGCCGGCTGTCCTTGCTTACCTCTCTTGAGGCTGGTTCAAGAATTTCAGGCTTGGTCAGTACCAGACAACGCCCAAAGGGCTTGCAGATTGACTTTGTCCAGGCAATGAAAAACTGTTCCAGCTGTTCTGCACCAGATCCTCGGACCAGTCTTGGCGTGTCAAAGAAGGACATGGCCTCATCAATGGCTATACTACCGATCTCAAACAATAACTCGTCTTTACCCTTCGCATAATGATAAAGCGCTGGCTTGGTCACTTTCAGCCTTGCTGCAATATCGTCCATCGTCGTATTGTGAAAACCACGCTCATTGAACAGCGTTGCCGCAGTCCTCAAAACTTCCAGCTTTCGATTACCGTAGGATGCGCCCTTTCCTTTTGGCTCACCCAATACAACTGCCATGCAGGGCCTCTCTTATGACTTCACACTTATGACTTCATGTTTTGCCAGATTGGCTTACCTGAATCGGCAATGGTTGCCGGATGATCAGAATTAGTGAAGTCAGAGATTGCATCCCAGGCATCATTAACGTCTTCCGGCGTAAAACCTTCGGAAATGCTAAAGCTGGTACCCTTGGTTCTTTCCCATCGGAGCTTGCCGATCCAGCCCGCACCGACCTCAAAGAGGCCGCCTGTTTCCGAACTGTTTTCATCACACAGTTTTAGAACAAGGGGCATCACAAATTCGGGTCGCAAGGCATCTATCATTTCCTTTGGCATCACCGTTTCGGTTAAACGCGACCCTGCGATGGGCGCGATAGTATTAACCAGAACATTTTTTGTGCGGCCTTCAAGTGCAAGCGTCTGCGCCATTCCGTACAAGCCCAGTTTGGCCATGGAATAATTTGTCTGACCGAAGTTTCCGTAAATGCCAGCGGCAGATGCCGTAAAGATCAATCGTCCATAGTTTTGATCACGCAAATAAGGCCAGGCAGCATGCGTCACCTTGAAGGCACCCTTCACATGAACTTCGTAGATAAGTTCCCAGTCTTTCTCTGCCATTTTATGGAAAGTCTTATCCCGCAGAATTCCCGCATTATTGATCAGCACGTCAATCTTGCCAAAATTATCCATGGCGGTTTGTACAATTTTGTCACCATCGGTTACAGAATCGTAATTGGCAACGGCTTCACCGCCGGCTGCCTTGATTTCATCAACAACAACATCAGCTGCAGCCTTGTCGGAGCCGTCTCCAAATGCTGAACCACCGAGATCATTAACAACAACTTTGGCACCACGAGCACCTAGCGCGAGGGCATATGCCCGACCAAGACCGTTGCCGGCCCCGGTAATAATTGCAACTCGATCATCGAATCGAATTTCTGACATTGACGTTCTCCTGTTCCGGATCAGATGATCCTTCAACAATAAATTGATTTTTTAAAGACATGGTCGTCACGAAACGTTGCTTCTCTCTTACTACTTTTTGTACCGCTGTTTTATAAGCTAGTCGTTCGAATAGAGAGTAACCACGCAAGCGCCACCCAAACCAAGGTTGTGCTGAAGAGCATGCTGTACACCATCCACCTGCCTTGCACCAGCATCACCCCGAAGCTGCCAAACCAGTTCAGCGCACTGCGCCAACCCGGTTGCGCCAAGAGGGTGGCCTTTGGACAACAAACCACCAGAAGGGTTAGTTACCACTTTGCCGCCATAGGTATTATCGCCGTCCCAGATAAACTTCTCTGCCGTGCCTTCTGGCGTAAAGCCTAGCGCTTCATAGGTCAAAAGCTCATTTGCCGTAAAGCAATCGTGGAGTTCACACACCTGAATATCTTCAGGACCAATCCCTGCCTGTTCATAGACGCTTGTCGCGGCAGCTTTGGCCATATCGACGCCGATTAGCTTGCGCATTGAATGTTCTTCAAGAGTGCTGGTGAAGTCAGTAGTCATTGCCTGTGCTTTAATCGTAATGGCATTATTTAAACCATGCTTCTTTGCGAAACCTTCGCTGCAGATTACCGCTGCTGCTGCACCACAAGTTGGCGGGCAGCACTGATAACGTGTCAAAGGACCATAAATATGTGGACTGGCCATGATTTGTTCGACGGTTAAAGGGTCACGGAATACTGCGAATGGATTGTTTGCAGCATGACGACGCGCCTTTTCTGAAATCTTGGCAAAGGTCTCAGTCTTCGTTCCATACTGCTCTGCATACTCGAGCCCTGCGCCGCCGAAGTACTGTGCGGCGCCAGGCGCATTTTTGTCAACGCCCTGTATAGACTTCATTTCCTTGAACATGCGCTTCATCGGATTTGGTCGATCGGTAAATACAGCACCCAGGGCACCAGGGACCATTTGTTCAAAGCCCAATGCCAGGGCACAATCAACAATGCCAGCTTCAACTGCCTGCCGGGCAAGAAACAATGCGGAAGATCCGGTAGCGCAATTGTTGTTCACATTAATAATCGGGACTCCCGTCATACCAAGCCCATAAACAGCAGCCTGACCTGCAGTTGAATCACCATAGACATAACCGACATAAACCTGGCCGATGTCATCATAATTGATGCCTGCATCTTCAATGGCCAATCTGGCGGCAGTTTCACCCATCACCGGATAATCATCACTCTTGCCAGGTTTGGTAAAGGGGATCATTCCTACGCCTGCAACTTTGGCTTTGGACATCTTGTGGCTCCTGTTTTTGATTGTTTACTAGTGGGTAAGCAATATATTGACGATTGCAGATGATGTCAATACACAGTCATTTCGTTCCCCTTTCAGCGGTAATCCCCCAGAAGCCCGGCCCTGCCGATTCGCCATGTCGGTATACAGGTTCGTCGTGACGAAGCCTGTCATATCGCTCTCGAGGATGCCCACTGATAAAGCTTGCCGGATTAAGCAAGTCGATGTTCATCACATTCACGGATAGTGTTAGAAACAAAATTAGTTGCAAGCGGATTTAAGCGCACAACATTTAAGAAATTTCCAACGAGGTTTTTGCCACTGCTGTAGCTGTTACGCACTAGAGTTCCAATGTCAGGTCCGAAAATGGCCAGCAATAGTTTTTCACGTATTCATAATTGATTTTTTTGGATACCAAGGAAACATTCATGACCACAAATTTTCAAATTAAAGCAGTATCAAAAAATAGGTTTGATGATTTTACTCAATTGAATGAAGTTGAATTGGAACGAAAATTTGCAAAATGGATTACAGTTGATGTGAATCCTGGCTACCCGTGTAGAGTCTCTTTAATTGATGCCATCGTGGGCGAAAGAGTACTTGCTCTACCATTCAGACACCATAATGTAGAGTCACCGTACAGGGCATCAGGACCAATTTTTGTTCGCGAACATGCCAAGACGGCTAAACTGGAAGTCAATGAAATACCTGAAATGTTACGGCAAAGATTACTTTCAGTAAGAGCTTATGATACGACACGGTTCATGATTGGAGCTGAAGTAGTGCAAGGTGTTGAGTTAGCGTTAGCAATTGAGAGGCAATTTCTAAATAGTGAAGTTGAATATATCCACCTTCACAATGCTAACCCCGGATGCTTTAACTGTAGTGTGTATCGTGCCTAATATGTTGCTCAAAAACGGACCGGTTCGATCTTGCATGCAGCTGCGTTTTTTATGGGCGCGCAGCTAACTGAAACGGCCGGAGAAGAGTAGAACTATGCGCACCTTTTTATTGGCTGTATTCTGCTTCACCATGGTACCGATAAGTTGGGATCTGGGTGTTGCCATAAGGACATGGCGTCTGAAAAGAAACAAGCATTTATTTGGTTTTTGCTTCTGACTCTCTTGACGCGTGACCAAATATTCCCTTCGACATAAGTGAACTTTCTTGAGCCACTCTCATTTTATAGATTTTACTGCGTATGGCGTGGAGCATTTTGTCGTTGGGGTCAGCATTCACAGCATATTCAATAAGATGACAGGCCAGTCGAAAATCTTCCTTTTCGGCAATGTCCATTGCTCTTTGGGCAAGTTTTAAACATCCACCCGCAAGACTCGCTATTTCCGTTGCCAGGTTTGATTCAGTGGCTGGTTTCAAATTTGCAGGGTTTCCATCATACCAACCCCCATATAAGCGCCAAATATTGTTAACAACAAACTCCGGTTCATCGTATAAGGGGCGCAAGTAAGGCAGATCAAGCAGATGGCTCTCAACCTTCACTGTATGAATTATATCGTTTTTTCTGGCACCATCATTCATCATACGCAGCGTGTCTTTCACGAGCGTTTCCAAGACTAAGGCGCAATTATTTAGGACTTCTGTTATTTGCTGACAACCCCGTATGGGCAGGCCGTGGGCAGGTAAGAAATATTCTGGATTTTTAGCTGCCATAGCCCGCATTGCGGCTGCCCATTCGAGGGGGAACCGCTGTACTTTTTGAGGGTTTCCGGCATTTGGGAAATTCCAGATAAAGAAATCTCCGGCGCATATTGCTTTGTATTTTGGTACCCAGATCCAGGTATGGTCGTCGGTTTCACCCTTTGCATAGTTCAGTTCAAAATCCAAATCACCTTTTTTAAAACTAAGGTAGGTTTGATAGGTTGTCGTGGGAGCGCCGGCGTCATCAGGTAAGAAAGAACCTGCCATATTTGTGCCGAATTGACGATGATTAATGACCTGATTGTAGCCATTTGTTAGATCGTAGCGGCTGAAACGTTGAGCTACATTCTCGTGACCATAGATTTCAATCTTGGGCATTTTATTTTCTGCTGCCGAGGCTATAAATGCGCCACTACCGCCAACATGATCGACGTGTCCATGGGTATAGATCAGAGAATTGAATCGCTCTTCGGGTCTCCAATGACGTATGGCATCCACGACTCGCTGACCGCCAAGAATACTACTGGTGTCTACGATGACCAATCCATCATCTGTAGAAAAGTTAACAGAATTGGAGAATGCTTCAACAAATGAAAGCCCATCATCAAGTTCTGAAAGTTCATGATTGATTCGCCCAAAGGGCTTATTACCATGATCGTTTGAGCTTAGGATTTTATCCGACAGTGCAAATAGGTCAGGCATTAATATCTCCAGATGACAAAGGAATTTAACAAAAACCTGGAGTCGGAGTAAAGTTCTGTGATGCCTGCTACTTTTTGTCACAATCACCCAGCCGTTGACCAGGGGTTTGAAAGCGAGGGTCAATAGCCAGATCCCAGGCTTCGGCAAAAACACAAAAAGCATCTTGTTGTTAGCAATGAGGCAGATGAGCAACGCGTATTGCAGAATATCAGCGCCAACCCACTGGCATCCGCACTGCTGGTGCAGGTGACAAGGAGCACCTTGAACTTACCCATCTCACAAGCCTTGATGGGCGAATCACTCGCCTACTCCACACTGCAGGGAGGCAAGGAGTTTGAGCGCTGGCTCGCGCAATACCAGTTAAAACGCGGCAACAAATCCCGCCAAAACATCACAAAACCGGCGGTTCTGGTGGAACGGCAGCAGGAGACACTCAATCTTGTACTGAATATGCCAGAAAATAGAAATGCTCTTTCCGTCGAAACGTGGGATGCGCTAACCGAGAGTTTTAAGCTGGTGATCATGGATGATTCCATCGAATCTGTACATGTTTCAGCCAATGGCCCCAACTTCAGCGCCGGTGGTGATCTGTCGGAATTCGGCAGCAACCGCGATCAAGCCCTGGCGCATCAGATCAGGTTGATGCGAATGCCTGCGCAATACCTGGCACAACGGTCCGAACATTATACCTTTCACCTGCATGGCGCCTGTTTCGGTGCCGGAGTCGAGATGCCGGCCTTTGCCGGTAAATTGGTGGCTTCGCCAGAGGCAACATTTCATCTACCGGAAGTGGCGATGAGCCTGATACCAGGGGCAGGTGGTTGCGTTAGCATCCCCCGAAGAATCGGTCAACAGAAGGCCAATTTTCTGGCCATCACCAGGCATCATCTTTCCGCGACAGAGGCGCTGCAATGGGGGCTTATAGATGAGATTGTCGATAGCCGATGACAAGCGCTATTCCAGTGCGCCACTGATCAAGAGTTCACCAAATTTATCATCATCGTAACCGAGTTCGTCATTCAATATTGTTGCCATATCACGCGCAAACGTGGGTGCAGAATCATCAACCGCTATTGGTGAACGCGACAAATGAATGCGGGTTGATTCTATTGTTGTTTCGCCTCCGTCAGGATGTGGCAGCGTGATAAAATGACCCAGATGGTTTAATTGCGGATCGGCACATAATTCCGGGCTGTTTTGCACGACAGAGGCTGGTACCAATGCAGCCTGTAACTGAGCTTCCAAATCAGCGCCCTCAAAGGCCTCGGTAAGTGCAGCAATACCTCTATCGAGATGGTCTTGATTGGATAATCTGTTGGCCAGCGAATTGAAGCGTGAATCGCTCGCATCAAGACCCGAAAGCAGGTCACAGAGCGCGATCCATTGTGCCTCTGTTTCACAGGCAATAGCCACGAACTGATCCTCTCCTTTCGTAGGGTAGACACCATGAGGCGCCATCTCCAGGTCGCGATTGCCGATGCGTGACATCGTATTGTCGTTGGCAATGTAATCCAGTAACGCAGGTGTAAGAAAGTGCACAGCCGCCTCACTTTGGGCTAAATCAATATGTTGCCCCTCGCCCGTTCGGCGGTGATGGTCAAGGGCAGCTAAAATTGCCGCGGCGTTGTATTTTGGGGCGATATAGTCAGTATAAGCGCCGAAGGGACCTGCGGGTTCAAGGTCCTGCCAACCTGTAATATCAAAGAAACCCGTAACTGCGGCTGCCAGGTTGCCATATCCAGCGAACATCGCCAGTGGGCCAGTCTGTCCCATCAGACACGTACTAAGCATAATGATATCAGGCTTGACTTCCCGCAAGGCAGCGTAATCCAAACCAAAGTTCTTCATCGCCTTGGGTGAAAACGACTCAGCGACGACATCAGCCCAGCGAACCAGATCCATAATGACCTCGCGACCTTCAGGACTTGTTAGGTTGATCGTGATCATCTTCTTACCAGCATTAGTGGTATGGAATAACGCTGATTTCTCCGCCGATTGATCGCCATCAATAAATGGCCGAACGGTGCGAATCGCATCGAGTCTGGTGGTGGATTCCACCCTGATGACGGTGGCACCAAAATCCGCAAGAATTCGCGTCGCGCCGGGGCCTGCGATGGCCCACATAAAGTCCAGAACCTTAACGCCTTTGAGAGGCAAATCATTCTTGTTGCTCTTGTCTACAGTTAGAGAAATCGGCGCTCGTGAAGCCAGGTCTTTGAGTATTTCCTCATTGTGTTCGCCAATTGTCGGTGGCCGCCTGGAAACCGCCATGGGTGATTGGCTAAATCTGGCAAATGCCCCAGGGTAGTTGATTGAAGCACCTGGACCATCACCACTGGGCCTTTGAAAAAATGCCCGAGAGGCAAGTTGTTCGCTTTCGACGACTTCTTTGATGTCCATCATGGGGGCCAACAATAGATGTCGCGCCAGTGCGACTTCAAGTAATTCCTGCTTGGTTTTACGGGAAGTGCAGTTGGCAACGCACTCTTTGACTCGCTCCCACTCCGAATAGGGTTCTTCGCCTGTTGCCAACAAAAGGCCATATGCCTCCCAGTCCTTGTCGCGGGTGGCCTCATTACAGAATCCTTGTTCATGTACATATTCCATCAATCGTCTGGTCGCCGGTCCAATAGTTGCGCCGAACAACAAAGTGATGGAAACGTGACCGTCCGTGGTTGGGAAGACTATTCGAAGCTTGAGATCACCCCAATTACCACCGCGAGTGACGATGGACTCATTTACCTTTGTCGCAAGAATATTTCCCATGGTTGCCAGGGTAAGAGACTGCTGAACAGAAACCTCGACCTGTTGGCCCAGACCGGAGCGGGTCCTTTCGTGCAACGCGACAAGCGCACCCGCTGCGGCTTCCGCCGCAGCATGATGCCAGGCTTGAGGGACAGACACTCTTACCGGCGGGCGATCAAGATCGCCGGTAAGGGCAAGGGGACCAGCACTCGCTACCAGCGTCAGGTCCGTCCCCAGCCATTTTGATTTTGGGCCGGTGCTGCCAAACGGCGTCATCGTAACGTGTATCAGCGCCGGGTTTGTCTGGCGCAACGTTTCGTAGTCCAGACCTCTAGCGGCGAGGCTGCCCACAGGTTCTGATTCGATCAGAAAATCGGCAGTTGCAACAAGTTTGAGGAAAACCTCTCGTTCCACATCGATATCCAGCTCAATGCTGCGTTTGCCTCGCGCATAGGCCCACCAGTCCAAAGACAACTCCAGATCAATCTCATTATGATAATACGGCCCACGGCGCCTTCCTGACGCACCACCAGGTGGTTCGATCTGAATAACGTCAGCACCCAGGTCCCCTAGAATCTGGGCGCATAACATTCCCTGGTTGCTTGTGAGGTCAAGAACTCGATAGGGCTTGAGTAACATTTGATCATTCCTATGGTCAGTAGTGGCTATTTTTTACTCAGCTGTTTTCACGTACTAATGTGTCGATATCACCGACATCTGTTTCTTTTGCATAGTACACCTTGTCAGGCAGAACTATACTCAGTTAGTACTTGTTCGGACTCTAATATCTCGGGTGTTACTTCCCTGGTAAGTGATTTTTTTATATATCTAACGGATATATAATTTTGCATATATTGTTCTAATTTGGCTATTTATGGACGGGAACTAACTAGAGGGGCGTTCGAAAACTAGCTTGCCTGCCACCAGGGTCAATCTTACGTGCTGGCTTGAAAGTTCTCGACGTGCTGTTTTCCATGGACAATCAAGCAAACAGAGATCAGCAGTGGCGCCTTTTGTTATTGTTCGAAGCGCTGAAGGCTGCGAAAGTTCCCCTAAAAAACCGCTAATGGCTGCCTCTGGCGAGATGGCTTCGTCCACGCCGAGTATTTTGCCCGCACGTGTCTGCCGTTGTGTGGCTGACTTCATTGCAACCCAGGGATCAGGATTGCCAAATGGCAAATCAGTGCCGAAGGCCAAAGGCACAGATCGCAACAGCAGTGATTGCGCACGGTATAAATTACCATGTGATGCTGCCGGAATATCAGCCAGGTAAACATCACCTCGCTCGAGAATAAAGTTTGGCTGAGTCACAACACCAAGACCGGCCTCCACAATCTGCGTTAAAAGTGCTGGCGGCATGACCGAGGCATGTTCAATACGGTCTCCTGATATTGTACCTGCGACTTCCAACGCAGCCAGGGCGAATACAAGTTCAACCTCTGTGACACAATGAATAGCAATAGTGCGATCAGTTAAATGGCCGGCGCGAATACGTTCACACAAGTCATCGAAGTCTGGAAGATCAGATTCATGCAGATGCACTTTCAGTTCACCGAGTGTAAGTTTATTGCCATGTTCCAGGATTTGTCCCGGGACTTTTTTTAGGGATAGGGAAGACAGTGCCAAGGTGCCGGATAACCTGAGGTGCTGCTTAAGGTCGCCTCTGGCAATAAGTCCTGTGTACCATACAACAGTGGCAAGATCGTTATCAGGGGTCATATCATTGATGCCAGTCACGCCAAATGCCGCTAACCTTCGGCTGGCCTCGGCAATAGGTAAGATTGAATCCTGTTTCAGATTCAGCATCAGATTGTCCGAATCGAAAAGTCGCCCATTATCGGGCAGAAGCGAGGGGGTATCCAGGGTTGCTGCTAGATGCTCAATCGCTAAGGAGTTAAGTATCCACAAACGCCCAGATCGGTGCTGTATTCTTACCGGCCGGATTGGCCCGTTACTATCAAGCCAGTCGCGATCTATATCTCCGGCAACACTCTCATGATATGACACGCCGCGCAGCCAACCTAGATCGTCGGACGGTTGGTTTAGCTGTTCCATCAGAGCATCACTGGACTCAATCTCGGGTGGCCCGCACGGGATAGACTCAAGGGAAGCAGCGAATGAGGCCAGGTGAACATGATGGTCTTGCAAACCGGGCATTAGAGCGCAGCCCATAGCATCAAAAACCGGTTCACCGGCTTCTGCATTCAGCTTGCCAAGCTCCGCGATCTGGTCCTTAACTATTCTCACATCCTGCAGCTTGGCTTTCCATGTATCGGAAGTACCAAGGTCGAGGCATTGCGCGTTTCGAATCAGAATGCTACCTGGTGTCACAGGGCAGCCTTACTCAAACGGCTATTCAAACGTCTACTCAAACCAGGTCCTAACAACCCGGCGCAGCAGCTTTCCAGTTTCATTATATGGCAACTCCGACACGATCAGGATCTGCTCCGGCACCCGGGAAGATCGTAATTTGTCGCGAATCTGATTGCAAATTTCAGTCTTTTTCAGCTCGGCATTATCTCTCAGAACCACTGCCAGGGCTACGGCCTCACCCCACTCCTCTGACGCCATGGCGACAGCGGCGACGTCTCGTACATCGGGGTTCTGATGCAGAAGGTCTTCGATCTCTGCGGGGGAGATATTCTCACCCCCTCTCACGATAACGTCATCCGCGCGTCCCGACAGAAAAAGGTAGCCATCCGCATCCAGGTAACCGGCGTCCCGGGTAGGAAACCAGCCATCATCAAGGAGTGCATTGCGCTCGAGATATTCACCTGAGACCTGGGGACCACGAACATATATCTCACCCGGCCCCATGGGTCCCATCACACGCCCAGCGTCATCTCGTATCTCGATCTCGATCGCAGGGATCGCCTTGCCGACAGAACCTAAGCGGGATCGAACTGCCGGATTATCGCTGGCCATCGCTTCGCGGTGATCTTCGGGGCTGAGCAGGCTAACGGTAGAACTGGTTTCTGTCAGACCGTAAGCATTGGTAAAATTGATATCAGGTAACAACTTCAAGGCACGCTCAATCAACGGAGTTGGCATTTTCCCGCCACCAAAGGAAAGAGCTTTAAGGGCCGGCAGGTCAATATTGCGTTGATCTATTTCTTCAATAATTCGGGTCAACATGGTTGGCACAACGAATGCGCTGGAAATTGCTTGCTGCTGACACAAGTCCAGCCACTTTCCTGGTTCGAAGTTGGGTAGTTGCACCATGCGACGGCAAGCATAAATCGAGCTCATCACTGCCGAAACACCCGCGATATGATACGGCGGCACAGAAACCAGGGTCGACTCTGTTTCTTCTGCACCCATAAACTCCACCGCGCCGAGAATATAGGTAACAAGATGCTCATGTCGCAAAATGGCGGCCTTCGGTGCACCGGTCGTGCCGCTGGTGAACAACTGAATGGCGACAGCACCAGGTTCTTCGTGAACCACAAAGTCGATGTTTGACATGCCTGTCAATTCGCCTAGAAAGGCATCTCTACCTAACACCATCCTTGCAAAGCCAGAAGATTCATTGAGTTTCTTATCATCAACAATCAATAAGGCAGGTTCAATCCTGGCAAGCAGTTCAGTGAGCTGCTCGTCACTCAAACGGTAATTCAGTGGTACGAAAGGAATACCAGCCATCGCTGCTCCCATCAAGGCAATCGGCACCGCAGGGCTACTCACATCCAGCACTGAAATATACTGACAGTCACTGCGGGAAAACAAGTCCGCCGCCTTATTGGCAGCTTCATACAACTCCTGATAGGAGTAGTGTTGTCCATCACAGGTCAGCGCGCAGCGATCTGCACAAGCCTCCGCCGCCATTTGCAGGAAAAGGGAGATATTCATGGCGTTAATCCGAGGATGGCAGCTTTTTAGTGTCCTTGGTCATCAATTCGTCTCCCTGATAGTACAAAGATCCATCGCCGCTCTTTACGCATAGGACTTCGATCGTCTGGGCTTCATTAACATAACGTTTGCCGATGACACAACCATGCCGTTGATCTGCATTGCCTGGCATCTTTTCCGCCGTCGCGTCGCTTTGAAACGGCTCACCACCACAGGTCAGATCATCCCCATCAGCCGCCTTGATAACCATAATTTCAGCATCACACACTACGCTCTTCAATCGTTTGCCGGGTTTCAATTCCATCGCGCGCCCCTTTTTTTTGATTTTAGAAAAGTCATATCGGAATGTAAGTGATATTAGACAGATTGTCGAATACAACAACAGTGACTGTTTACGTGATATGACCTTCAGACAATGTGTTATTCGATAGCAGGAGGTCTGTTATGGTGAGGGTAGTCTTGGCAATGCAACCTTATCTCAATGCAGCGGTAGCGTTCCTGGATAAAGAAATTGGAGGGAGATGACCCTGGTGTTGCGTTTGACCTGCCAACATTCTTTTTAGACGACTAATGCTCGTTGCGCCTCGATGCCCATACTCAAAACAAAGGGATCCTCCTGTTGCCGTGCCTGAAATTCAGCTTTTGAATTTAGTCCATTCCAATTTTGTTTAATCAGCTCCTGTGCAATGGGAGGGCCTAGTGTTGTGCCTGGTCCGAGCACAATGAGTTTGTCTGGTGCAAACTCCTTCAGGGAGACTTCCAGTGCTTTGGAAAAATTGTAGGTCTGTGTGACCTGATGTTCGAAAGTGTAGTCATAGATCGAATTTGTTTGGTATCTGCGAGGCTGCCAGATCATGCCACGGCCATCAATCAGCGGAAGCTGCGCCACTTCAAACATGTTTGTCGCCAGTTCGGCTTTAGCAATTCTTGGAATATGATTAAGTAGCGGGCTATGAAAAGCACTATGATGTTGCAACTGAAAAGGAAAACGATCCTGTTGAGGCGGGAGTTCTTTCAGCAATCTCTTTACACCCTGCTCATTAGCGGCAAAAACAATCATGCCGCCGAGATCGATGGAGTGATAAATTTCGACGCCTGTTTCATCGTTCAGCCTGGCGACAACGTCATCACAAAAATGTACCAGTTCATCTTCAAGTTGCCAGTCAGCATTGAACAGTGGGTAGATCACCTGTCCGCCTGCACCCTGATTGTGCATCAATGTCCCCATGGTATTAACCACATTGAAGCCGGACAATCCCGGCAGTACGCCAGCACAAGCTAACGCCAGATACCAGCCCATTGAGTTTCCAGTCACGGCAATAATGTCATACCGTTCACAATCTATTTGTTGAAAGTCGGCTAAGGCACAGGCATAGATCAATGCTGAAGCATTGTCGCCGGAGCCATGAAGTCGCGCCTTAAACCTCTCGGCGGCATCCAACTCAGAGATTGGAATTTGTCCTGAGGCTGCTCGAGCCTTGTCAATTGACGAAAGAAAATCAGAACTGCTGGGCTCGTGGCGTGCCAGATAGCCTAGCTCTGCTTGATTGTAGGTTCCCCGACCCGGACAAATTACAACGGCAGTCTGCTTGTCGGATTGCATCATCGGACTTCCTCGATGATGGCGATGGCATGCTCCACGATATCCGCGACGCTTGGCAATGTTAACGTTGCTGCTGCACCAATGGGTATAAACGAGTCCTCTGCCGTTAATCTCGCCACCGGGACATTAACCCGATGCTCCAGCATTAAGGTCATGAGTGCCTCACTTAACGATCCAGTCTTTCGACATTCATCAACGATAAGAACAGAGGCACAAGCCTCGACCTGCTCAAGAATTGCAGTCTCATTTAGTGGTGCCAGCCATCGCAGGTCGACAATGCGTGCATCAATGCCTTTATCAATGAGCTGCGCTATGGCCTTCCGCGAAAGAAAATAGCCATTCCCATAGGTTAAAATGCATAAGTCTTTTCCTTTACCAAAAACGCCGGGCTCACCAAATTCGATTCTGCCGGATCCATCCTTTGCTGCAGAGTCCAGATCATCAATTGGAGATGGATAAACGCTACACCATTGCCCATCTCCCTCAGTGAACAAATCCCGAGTCTGGTAAAGCGCAATAGGCTCAAGAAAGATGACAACGCGACGCTCAATACGAGCCAGGTCGAAGCAGGTACGCAACATCTGCACGGCATCCTGACCATTGGATGGGCAAGCCAAAATGACACCAGGGATATCCCGGAATACGTTAAATGAATTGTCATTATGGAAGTGACCACCAAACCCTTTTTGATACGCAAGGCCTGCAATGCGGATAACCATCGGATTGGTGTACTGGCCATCTGAAAAGAACGACAAGGTGGCAGCCTCCCCCCTGATCTGGTCCTCTGCATTATGTACATAGGCAAGAAACTGAATTTCTGGAAGAGGTACAAAACCATTGTGTGCAAGACCCATTGCCAGGCCGAGAATAGTCTGCTCATCGAGCAGGGTATCCAAGACACGGGAGGGACCAAACTTATTTTGCAATCCTGTGGTGACACTATAAACACCACCCTTTCTACCGACATCCTCACCCAGTACCACCGCCTCTGGATGAGCCAGTAAAATATCTGCAAGTGCCAGATTGATAAGCCTTGCCAAGGCCTGAGGCTTGCTCAGAAGTCGCTCCTCTCCCTTAAACATTCTATGTCGGTCAGCTTCGCTAACATCCCTGATATGGGGTACTTCGTTCTCACCCTGCACTGGCAATTGTTGCGTCTTCGGTTGAACTGGTGGTGGTACAATTGACCGCATGACATCTTCAGAATTTAGCAGTTTTGGTCGCTTAATTGCTACCTCGGCAATGCGCCCGACGCGTGCCTCCATTTCCTCGTGCATCTCAACAATCTCATCCGCGTTGAGAATATTCTCTTCCATAAGAATTCGTGCCGAATGTAAAAGCGGGTCCTGTGACTCAATGGCTTCTATTTGTTTGATACCACGATAGCTGATCTCAGTGTCGGAACCGGCATGACCCATCAGACGAACGGTCTTAACATGCAGGAAAACTGGTTTACGTGAAATTCGGGCGATGGCAACTGCTTGCTGCGTGGCAATGTAGGTCTCAAGCAAATTCAATCCATCACAATAAATGTATTCAAGGCCAGCGCGATTGGAGAAATTTTCCTTTATCCAGCCCCTAGGGGTCGGAACGGAAATGCCAATACCATTGTCCTCACAAATGAACACAATAGGCATTGGAGATTGCTGGTACGATGCCCAACCCGCAGAGTTTATGGCACCCTGGGTAGTGGAGTGGTTGGCCGAGGCATCGCCAAAATTGCAGAGAATCACACTATCATAAAGCATGACAGCATCCCCTTTGTTAACTCGTTCTGCCAGGCCAATTGCATGGGCTGCGCCCATTGCTTTCGGTAAATGGCTGGCAATGGTACTGGTCTGTGGGGGCACCATTAGATCAACACTGCCCATAACCTTATGCCGGCCACCTGAGATTGGATCTTCACTTGAGGCAACGAATGAGAGCAACATGTCATACAGGGGCGTCTGCCCGGGAATTTGCTTGCTACGCTGAATCAGCAGCGCACCACTTCTGTAGTGGAGAAACGCCATGTCTGTCGTGCGAAACACTTTGCCAAAGATAGCATTACCTTCATGACCTGCGCTACCAATGGTGTAATGACTTTCATCTCGTGCACGTAATCGGCGTGAGGTCACATCAAGCTGCCGGCTCATAAGCTGGGTTTCAAATAGATCAATTACTTCCGTTTGATCAAGACCCGAGGCGGTGAGCGTGGTGATGTTATCGGCTTGGGGCAGGTCTCCAGACCTCACCCGCTCCGCAAAAGCGCGATGTATAAGTTCGGCTCGATTTACCATTTTCTGACTGCTGTCCTTCAGTAATCACCCTTTCGACGGTCGCGACTATAAAGCATCCAATTGAAAACTCAAGCCTGCTTCAAGACCCGTCGAGAAATCCAGTAATTCGATTCTATGTCGTTCAGGTATATCGTTGCACCGCCCCATTTTAAACCGTATCTGCTGAATCTATTGGTTAGCGATCACGATCTGGTGAGCCAGTTGATTCGCCTTGCCAATATCGGTTTCGGTCATACGATTACCAATGATCAGCAGGTTTTCCCGCGCTTGTTTCAGGCCCTGATCGGCAGCTAACTCTAGCCATATATATGCGATAACAAAATCCTGATTTACGCCCGAGCCATTTGCATAGGCAGATCCGAGGTTAATTTGCGCCTCTGGGTGCCCATGTTGTGCAGCCAGGAGATACCACTTAATAGCTTCGTCAATATAGATGGCTACGCCCTCACCGTACTCGAAGCTGACCCCGAGATTAAATTGTGCATTAGCATGTCCCTGTTCTGCAGCATGAGTCCACCAGAAAACCGCCTTTTTAAGGTTCTTTCGAACACCAATACCCAGATCATATGCGACACCCATATCAAACTGGGCATCTACCAATCCCCGGTCCGCTGCCTTGCGATTCCACCTCGTGAATAGACGATTGTTGAGCCTTACGCCACGGCCTTCGGCATACACAAGCGAGAGTCCTCTCTGGGCAACTGCAAGCCCTTGTTCAGCAGACTGTCGAAACCAATAAAAGGCTTGTTCGTCATGCCTGGCCTGTAGTAGTAGAAAAGCCAGATTGAATTGGGATTGATCATGGCCGCTCTCTGCTGCTTTCAGGTACCAACGGAGAGCTTCTTCCAGGTTTCTGTCTACACCCTCTCCAAACTGGTAGGCCATTGCTAAATTGAATTGGGCAGGAATTTCACCGGCAAGAGCCTGACTTTTAAGCATCGTTATCTGTCTGGGCTCACTGTCTCCCCTTAGCTGAGCTTCGCTGTTACCACCAAGCAGGAGGATAAGCAAAGCCAGGATTCTTCTTATAATTTTTATGTCCATGATTGAACTTATCGTTCATTTTGGAGAACTATTGTATTTTATAGAGGAAGGATTTATGTGATTTCTATGGAAATTCTCAGCAGTAGGTAACACGGCCGTCAATCCCCGCATCTCCGCGCAAGTCTATTGAGCAACAAGTTTTTGTATACTCAGCCCCAATTGCCCTTGGGGTGGGATAAAAACAAGAAGTAGAAGTTATTTGGCCTTTCCTACGCAATGAACTTAAGAGTGTTTCTGGTTGATATCAACACCTGCCCCTGTGTGGGAGGGCAGCTTCGTGTTATTGGTGGCCCTGGGTGACATGCCAATCTCGCTACTCAGTCGATTCTGACTGATGTCAAATTCGTCGTTGGCACTCGTGAGGTAAATCTCTAAACTAACCGCAAACGGCCTTCACCTGATTAACAAGAAAAGGTTCGCAGGGACACATACCTTCAGTTTTTAATGTTGATGTTGATAGGTAGTCGTTTGATACTTTGTCAATATCAATCACTTAAGGTTATGTTGATAGTGACATTTAACGGAGCACATGATGATTGTTAATCATAAGAAACTAATTGAAGTTGTTAGATCCATCTGCCTGGCGGCAAACTCTCCCGCATACGCTGCTGATGCGGTGGCGAACCATCTGGTGGAGGCGAACCTCAAGGGTCACGATTCCCACGGCGTTGGTATGTTGCCTACCTACATCAGGAACATCAAACTGGGCTATTGCATACCGGATCAGCATGCTGAACTGCTATCTGAAAATGGCCCATCTATCATTGTGGATGGCAAGCTTGGCTTTGGGCAAGTTGTGGGACCCGAAGCGATGGATATGGGGCTCAAAGTGGCACAAGAACATGGGGTGGCCGTGGTTGCTCTCAAGAATGCTCACCACCTTGGTCGTATCGGTGGCCATGCAGAACATATCGTGAAGCATGGATTTATTTCAATGCATTACGTCAACGTTGTTGGTCACGGCCCTCTTGTAGCGCCCTTTGGCGGAACGAAACCGAGGCTAAGCACCAATCCGTTCTGTTGCGCGATTCCGGTGGAAGGCGGTGATCCGGTAATCCTGGATATGGCAACCAGCGCTATCGCAGCCGGCAAGGTGCGAGTCGCTCGAAATAGCGGTTTACAGGTACCCGAGGGCTGCTTGATTGACAGCGAGGGGAATGAAACTACAGATCCAAATGTCACTGTTCAGGAACCCCCTGGCGCACAGACCCATTTCGGCAAGCACAAGGGATTTGGGCTGGCATTTATCTGCGAACTCCTCGCCGGTGCCTTAACAGGTGCGTGGTCCATACAACCGGAAAACGACAGGATAGGAACTGTTGTTAACCATATGTTGACCTTTATCCTTAATCCGGAAGTTGTTGGAGATAAAGACAAGTTCACATCAGAAACAAAAGCGATGATTGACTACATGAAATCAACGCCAACGGCGAAAGGCGTTGATAGCGTCCTGATCCCCGGGGAGCCCGAGCGTATTGCCCACAAGGACCGCACAGCGAATGGCATTAATATCGATGAAGTTTCCTGGGAAGGAATCCTGAAAGCGGGCGAAGCAGTGAATGTCAGCCGGGAGCAGATAGCCGATCTGGTTAGTTCCCGTCCATAAATAGCAGAATCTGATCACTATTAGCAAAACTATACTTCCGTTAGCTATATCAAACAATCATTTACCAGGGAAGTAACACCGGCGGTTTCTATTTATGGACGAGCACTAGTTAGTTAGCTAACCCGGCTTTGTTTATCGCAGCAATGACAATGGATTCAGTCAAGATCTGCGGAAGCACTCTGGCCCTGGAGGCACCCTTGGCAAATACCAGGTATAGAGGAACGCCGCTGCGACCGTAATTCGCCAGTGTCCGGGTAATAACGGGGTCTTCATTGGTCCAGTCGCCTACAAGGTAGCGCATATTATTTGCTTCAAACGCCTGCTTAACATTATCTGTACTCAAGGCGGCAAGGTCATTGACCTTACAGGTGATGCACCATGCCGCTGTGAAATTAACAAAAACAGGACCTTCGGCAACCAGTGTCTGCAATCGTTCCGGGCTAAATGGTTCAGCATCCAGGAATGACTCGGGACCCATGGATTCGCCCTTCGGTGCTGAAGACCCTACGCCAGCTGCGACGGCTCTAGTCTCAACCACTCCCGTCAACATCAAAGCGCTAACGAACAACGCCAGAATGAACGAGTTGCTAATGAGCCGTCCCAGACCCGAACCTCGGCGCTTGGATAGCCAGATGGCAAATGATATCAACAGTAAGCCCGCCAATATGGCTAACAGACCATTAGCGCCGGTTTGCAGATTCAAGACCCATACCAGCCAGATGGCAGTTGCAAACATGGGAAAGGCAAATACTTCCTTGAGTGTTTCCATCCATTTGCCAGGTTTTGGCAGACGATTCAACAAAGGTGGCGAAAAACAGAGCAAGACATAAGGTAGCGCCATGCCAAGGCCAAGAGCGCCAAAAACCAACAGCGAACTTAGCGCGTCCAGCGTTAAGGCATAACCAATTGCAGCCCCCATAAAAGGGGCCGTACAAGGGGCCGCGACAATCGTTGCCAGAACCCCTGTATAAAAAGAACCAGCGTAACCGCCGCGACTGGCTAGGCCACTACCGGCATCCATCATCGATGCACCAAATTCAAAGTATCCGGATAGATTCAGACCGATGAGTACAAACAGGTATACAAGGATGCCAATCACAATTGGAGATTGAAGCTGGAAACCCCATCCTATTTGCTCCCCCCCTGCCCGCAGCGCAATTAGTACCGCCGCAACGGCTAGAAAACTCAAGACCACGCCAAAGAGATAGGCAATACCGTGCTGCCGGATCTGGCCCGAATCCGAGTGAGTGCTTTCAACCAGCGATAGGAACTTTATAGAGAGAACCGGAAATACGCAGGGCATGAGATTAAGGATCATTCCACCCAACAGCGCAAATAACATGGCGAGCAAGAAGTTCATTTCACTATCTTGCATTGACGATAGAGAGCCTGTTGCAAGCGGCTCTATCTGAAATGCGGTGTGACCCGCATCTTCACTGACCACGATAATGCCATTCAAAGTTGATTCATTCGCATCAAATGCATATCCCGCCTTAAGCTCAAGTGTGAATCCAAGCGTGTCCATGGATAACTTTTGAGGCGCAGGAAATTCCAGCACGCCTTCCTCATAGGGGAAGTAATCAATGGATTTGATTCTCGAGGGCTCAAGTCCAGCCATGCTGACCTTCAGCATAATTGAATCTTCCATAACAGACTTCTCAGCTTGAATGCCGATGACCTTAGGTATCTTCTGACGAGCGTCACGGAAAAAAACAACATTTTCATCAGCAACAACAGGTGTCTGCTGAGATACGGGCAAACGTAATTCCAGCTCCGCATTTTCAGGAATACATATATCTGCACACACCAACCAGCGCCCCTTCACTCGCAGCGTGACTCCATCCATATCAATTACTTTCGGGACTGTAATGTATACAGGGAACACAACCTCATTATTGTAGCCAAAATTCATTAGAGGGCCGTAGGGCACACGTTCCGGATACGGCCAATGAATTTCAGAGGCTGAAAATCCTGGGGGCAGTTGCCATTTCAAAGTGGTGGGCGCACCTGAATCGCCTGGATTCCGCCAGTAGGTATGCCAGTCTTTTCGGATCACCTGCCTTACCGCCACCCAGAATGATTCGCCGGCTTTGACCGTCCTGTTCTCAGAGATGATCTCTGCCTGAACATTTCCGGAACTCACCAGAGCAGCTTGCGCTGCGCCCGCTATAAACAATAAGCAGGGCAGAACTATTTTGACTAAATACAGTTTCATTTCACGACATCTACTTTTTAACAACTTTTACTTTTCACGAAATTTACTTACGCACCATCTTATTCTCACCGGTTCTTGATCTAATCGAGCCGAATTGCAACAACGCTTTTATGGTCTCATGCCCCAGGTCACAGGCCCCTTCAGATCTTCCAGCAAGGGCTGGACCCATTCGACCCATTGGCAGAGTTTTGACCTTGTCTGCCTTGGATCAATTAACTCATGAACCGCAAAGCTCTCCATCATGGGAAAAGGAGACCGGTTCTTCAGCAACATTTGTTCAAGTTCCTTTCGTTTTGCCGCAGGATCATCCGCGGCTTCGATTTCCCGATGAAATGCCACTGCAACGCCGCCCTCAACAGGCAAGGCACCCATCTCCCAGGATGGCCATGCCAGCTGATAGGTATTCGGCGCAAAGTGCGCGGCTGAGGCCACACCAAATGACTTATGAACAGCAATGGTCGCCCATGGCACCGTTGACTGAACGGCGGCTGCAACTGCACTCATGCCATAACGAATGGTGGCGGCTTGCTCCGCGTCCGGGCCAATCATAAAGCCGGGCTCATCCATAAAATTGACGATGGGGATGTGAAAGGTATCGCAGAGCTCCATCATTCGTTTTGCCTTTTGTGAACCCGTCGCCGTCATTGCACCGCCGAAATGCGTGCAGTCATTGGCAATGATGCCAACAACGGCACCGCCAAGCCTGCCGAGACCGATGATTTGCCCATGGCCGAAGTGAGGCGCAATTTCAAAAAAGGATTCATCGTCCATCACTCGCCGAATAACTTCGCGCATTTCAAACGGTATCCTGCCATCTCTCGGCACGATGGAGATCAACTCTTCATCCGCACGATCCGGGTCATCATCACAATGGACTCTGTCGGGAATATTCCAGACGTTCTGGGGCATATAGCTCAAGAATTGTCGTATCTGCCCAAACGCACCCTCTTCGGAATCGGCGACGTTATCAACGATGCCGCTGCGGGTATGAATTCTCCAACCACCCAGTTCCTCCTTGGTCATGGAAATGCCAAGAGCTCTATCAACCAGAGCCGGACCCGCCACCAATACCTGTGAGGTTTCCTTTACCATGACAGAAAAATGAGATGCAACCAGCCGGCCCGCCGGAAACCCGGCCACCGGACCCATTGCCCCTGAGACAACAGGCACAACATTCATTGCCTCTGCGATGATTTTGAATCTTGGCTCCGCATAGACCGGCGAACCTACCGTGGCAGGCCGCTTGCCACCAGATCCTGCGACACTTCCACCACCACCTTCGAGCATACGTACCAGCGGGACCTTGAACTGAACTGCCATTTCCTCGGCATACACACTCTTTCGCAGACCGGCACCGTTTGGAGAGCCGCCTTTTAAAGTAAAGTCCTCACCGCCAACAACAACCCGCCTGCCATTGATCTCCCCAAAGCCAACAACGTAATTGGCCGGCGTGAATTCCTCGATAGAACCATCGGCGCCCTTCTCAGCAAAGCCCGCACCTTCTCCATGCTCCTGGAAGCTGTCTTTAACGACCAGTAATTCAATGCGCTCGCGAATCGTCAGGCGACCTTTGGCATGGTGAATCGCAATCGATTCCTCACCACCTTGTTGCTTTGACAGATCACGCCTTATCTCGATCTCATGGGCTTCCTTCTTCCAACTCATAAAGCATCCTACACGCCTAAAACAGACCGCCTTTATAACACACTAGCCGGGGATGCTTCCCTGGCAAATCTGACCGGGATTGGAAGATATTGCAGACAATAATCAAAACGAATGATATCCCGGTAATTATCAGCGGGAAATGAAAGGAGAGTAATCGCATTATGATAGAAATGGCTCAATGATCATGGTACTTTGCGCGTCGGTAACTATGGCGTCTAAATTGCTGAAGCGAATTGCTCGGTACGTGCCGGAAATACTTGAAAAAACAACTAAACCACGAGGTTACATATGCTGATTGCTGTACCTGCGGAAACATCGGCCAACGAAAGGCGGGTGGCCCTTATTCCCGACTCGGTTAACAAACTCATCAAAGCAGGATTCGACGTCTCCGTTGAATCTGGCCTTGGCAGAAAATCCGGATATTCAGACTCTGACTACAGTGACATCGGTGCATCTGTATCCAGTAATCGGCAGGAATTGGTTGGTGCCGGAGATATCGTGCTTCGTGTGCAGAAGCCATCCATGGAAGACGTTGCCCAGGTAAAGAAGGGTGCGATCCAGATTAGCTATCTCGACCCTTACAATGAAGTTGAACTGGTTGATTCACTAGCCAGCCAGGGTGTGACCGCCATCAGCATGGAGATGATCCCGCGAACTACCCGTGCCCAGAAGATGGATGCCTTGAGTTCACAGGCCAACCTCGCGGGTTATGTCATGGTCATACTCGCAGTACAAAAACTGGACACTATCCTGCCAATGATGATGACGCCAGCTGGTACATTAAAACCAGCCAGAGTGTTTGTCATTGGCGCCGGTGTTGCCGGCTTGCAGGCCATCGCAACGGCAAAGCGGCTTGGCGCAAGAGTAGATGCATTTGATACAAGACCGGTGGTTGCAGAACAGGTGCAGTCCCTTGGCGCCAAGTTTGTGGATATCGACCTGGGAGAAATGGGCCAGACCAAAGACGGCTATGCAAAAGAGCTCACTGCAGAACAACTTGAGATGCAGCGTCAGGGAATGAAGGATGTCATCGCGCAGTCCGATATCGTTATTACTACAGCACAATTGTTCGGCCGCCCAGCGCCACGTATTGTTACCGCCGATATGGTCGCAGCAATGAAGCCAGGTGGCGTCATCGTTGATATGGCCGTGGACTCAGGGGGCAATGTAGAAGGTTCCGTTTCTGATGAAACTGTGGACATCAACGGGGTTTCAATTATTGGTGTGTCCAATCTTCCATCGCAGGTCAGCCGCGATGCCAGCCAGATGTACTCTGCCAACCTGTTTAATCTGGTGATGGAATACTGGGACGCCGAAAGTAAAACGTTCAATCTCGATTTAGAAGACGATATTCTTAAGGGGTGTGTTATCACTCATAACGGGGCGATCGTTAATGATGTCATCAAGGACCTGAGAAATGGTTCAAACGATAAGAAGGAGAGCTAAAGTGGAAGTTGTATTTTTAACATTTATCCTTGTCCTGTCGATTTTCCTCGGCTTTGAATTGATATCAAAGGTTCCAGCAACCTTGCACACACCGCTAATGTCTGGTGCCAACGCAATTTCAGGCATTACCCTCGCAGGCGCATTTCTTTCCGCCGGTTTTGTTAATGACCAGATGGCAACGATTCTTGGCACCGGTGCAGTGATGTTCGCCACAATTAATGTTGTTGGTGGATATATGGTTACCGATCGAATGCTCAGCATGTTTAAGAGCAAGAAGGAGTCCCGACAATGAGTATGGATCTTATTGCGAACTTCTCGTACATCGTTTCGGCCATTTTATTCATCTATGGTTTGAAGATGCTTGGCTCACCAGCCACCGCACGTAAAGGCAACATGCTCTCCTCTTTAGGAATGTTCATTGCGGTAGTTGCCGGGCTAACAGCTGAAGGCATTGTCAGCTACGAATATATCGTCGGCGGCATCATTGCAGGCGCCATCATCGGCGGGCTGGCAGCTCGACTGGTCGGTATGACAAGCATGCCGGAAATGGTTGCCCTCTTTAATGGTTCTGGCGGCGCCTCTAGTTTGCTGGTCGGCTGGGCGACACTTTACGTGGCAGATGGCAGCAGTGTTACCGGCATGATGTCCAAAGTCGGCGTGGCAACAACTGGCATTGATACATTTACGGCTGTGACTGTGGTCTTCGCTATTTTGATCGGCGGCGTAACCTTTACCGGTAGTTTGATCGCCTACGGCAAACTCAGCGAAAAGATCAGCAGTGCAGCCGTGGTCTTCACTGGTCAACGAGTGATCAACAGTTTGTTGCTGGCGGGCTTAATTGCTGCCGCCGTTATGTTTGGTATGAATCCAACAGCTGACTCTCAATGGTTGTATGTCGTCATAGGCCTGTCATTGGTGCTGGGCATAATGGTCGTGATTCCAATTGGCGGTGCAGATATGCCCGTCGTTATTTCACTACTGAACAGCTATTCCGGTATTGCTGCTTGTGCAGCGGGTTTCGCAATCAACAACAATATCCTTATCGTTGCTGGATCTCTTGTTGGTGCTGCCGGTATGATCCTTACCAATATCATGTGTAAAGCGATGAATCGCTCGTTAACGAACGTCTTGTTCAGTGGCTTTGGTGCCGTCAAGCAAGGCAAGTCAATTGAGGGCGAAGTTAATCCAATCTCGGTTCAGGACGCTTATTACATCCTCGAAGCTGCCAGCAATATCTGCTTCGTGCCTGGATATGGAATGGCAGTGGCGCAGGCGCAACACGTGGTTAAAGAATTAGGGCAAATCCTCGAGGCCAATGGCGCTGAAGTAAGCTATGCAATTCATCCGGTTGCCGGCAGAATGCCTGGCCACATGAACGTCTTGTTAGCAGAAGCCGATGTGCCTTATGAACAGCTGGTTGAAATGGATGATATCAATCCACGCATTGAGAACGTAGATGTTGCCATCGTTATTGGTGCCAACGACGTCGTTAATCCAAGTGCCAGAGAAGACGAGGATAGTCCAATCTGGGGTATGCCCATCATCAACGTCGACAAGGCTCGAACAGTATTCGTATTGAAGCGATCAATGGCGTCTGGATTTTCCGGTGTGGACAACCCATTGTTCTTCGGGGAAAACACCAGGATGTTGTTTGGCGATGCAAAGGAATCCATTTCCGGCGTTATCAGCGAATTTGGCTCCTAATCTAACTAGTGCTCGTTCAGAAATAGAAACCGCTGGTGTTACTTCCCTGGTAAGTGATTGTTTTATATAGCTAACGGATCTATAATTTTGCATATATTGTTCTAATTTGGCCATTTATGGACGGGACTAACTAGTCAACGGGCCTGATTCCCAGGATCAGGTCTGACTGTTGACCGATGAGTACCAAATGGCAGAATGGTCTGCCAGCACCTATACGGGTAGTTATGCCAGTAATTATGCTCGCATCTGCTCCAGCTGCCGTTCTATCTCAATGGATGCTACCCTTTCATAGATATCAGCCAATAGTTGAATGCAATTGGCATGTTTATATTGCTGTATATACTCTCGGTTAGCCCTGCCCTGTTCAATTCGAAGTAGTCTGTTCTCAATCCAATAGTCGATCTTCTGACTGAGATCCAGAATGTCACCGACTTTAAAGAGAGCGTGTTCACTAAGTGCAAAGAGTCCCGAGGCGCTATCCCGGGAATCCGACACAAGAACCACATTGCTAGCAGCCATGGCTTCAACGACAGACATACCTTCGAGTTCTATCTCACCACTGTGAACAAACAAGTCAGTCTCCCGATGGCACTGAAGCAGCTCCTCATCGGAAACAGATCCAATGCGACCTCGTACTCCGGATGCTAAAAGCAGTCTCTTCAGCTTCTCCTCATTGGGACCAACTCCTACTATGCGTAAATGAATTTTTGCTGAGTATTTCGATTTTGAGATGGCAGCAATAAGAAGGTCCTGCCGCTTCTCCCCGGATAATCTGCCGACAGACAGAATGTAAAACTCACCGTTTTCAGCCATCAATTCAGATTCACTGCCATGCACCTTCGACAGCTGCAGGAAGCTCTCTGGTACGCCATTGGAGATCACTTCAGTTGGCGCCTTCAAACCCTGCGTCTTAAGGAGATCGCAAGCAAATTGAGAAGGCGCGATAACCAAATCAGCGCGCTCATATATAAATTTAAGGAATATTCGATAGAGGATTTTGCTCAGAAGCCGGGACTTAATACCGACATTCATCAGCAGATTCTCTGGTTGCACGTGAAACGTACAAACAATCGGGATGCCTAATTTCACCGCTTCTTCGATAGCGACAAAGCCAAGAAAAAACGGAAATTGGACATGAAGCAGACGGCAACCCACAAGCGCCTGCCTGACCTTCTCTCGATCGGGCTTGGCGAGCAGCACCTTCATACCACGAATGATTCTGTTGAAGCCCGGAATTGAAAGCGCATCGAATACAACAAGGTCATCCGTCGTTGAGCTTGAGTCCGAATACCTGGTCTCACTGAGATTGTCTTCGCTACACAGGATTCTAAAATCATGCCCCTGCGCTTCCAGTGCACGAATAAACCTCCTTGATGACACAACGCCACCATTAAACGGCAGATCCCAGGGATCAAGAACGATGGCTATTGGCTTTGACACTATTTTTGTTGACAAGATGCTACTGATTTTTTGAAAACATCTAAATTAGGATTTTGGATTGGCTCCCCCTGACGAGATTATCATTTTACGCTGAACCTTTTGAGGCTTGAAACCATAACATGAAATTAAATGGTACTATTTCGGGGAACCAATATTCAAGTAGGACTCAAGTATGCAAGCAACTGATTTCCTGGTGGATAATCCAGCAGATATAGGGATGGACCCCACAAAGTTACAGGAACTGTTGGACCGGGCTGCCGAAGAAGTAAGCGCGGGACTCCTGCCTTCCGCTCAGATCGCGATTGCTAAAGACGGGAAATTGGCTGCATTCCAAACCTTTGGCGATGCAACAAATGATTCATTGTACTGCATATTTTCAGCGACCAAGGCCATCACTTCAGCGGCGGCATGGTTGCTTATTCAGGAAGGTAAGCTCGATACTTCCATAAAGGTCTCGGAACTCGTACCGGAGTTTGCTGAAAATGGTAAGCAGGACATCACCATCGAACAGCTATTTACTCATACGGCTGGCTTCCCAAGCGCGCCCTTTCGACCTACCGATTGGAATGACAAGGCACGCCGCGCAGAGCGTTACTCATCCTGGACGCTTAACTGGAAGCCTGGAAGCCGCTTCGAATATCATCCAACCTCATCCATGTGGATGATTGCAGAGATCATTGAGAGGCTGACGGGTCAGTCGTTCACCGATTTTGTCAGGGAAAGAATTGCACTACCCCTTGGATTGCCAGACCTCTGGGTTGGTTGCCCCGTTGAGCAGCACCACCGAATTACGCAAGTCATGCATGTTGGCGATGCGATGACCAGTGAGGACTATGCCAAATTAGGCATACCCGAGCCGCCGGTAACTGAAGTTACTGAGGAAACACTCACGGCCTTTAACAACGAAGAGATCAGACTTGTTGGCGTACCAGGCGGTGGTGGTATTACGTCCGCTGCTGATATCGCAATGTTTTATCAAGGCCTCTGTGGACATACAAAATCAGGTGAGAAAATCTGGAACGACTCGACATTGGAAAATGTACTCAAGGTCAGGACCGGAGATCTGGTAGATCAGCTGAGCAAGATCCCCGTCCATCGCGCACTGGGCGTTTCAATTTCCGGAGATGAAAAGAGAAATTATCGAGGCTTCGGACACACAAATTCACCATCGTCGTTTGGACATGGCGGCGCCGGTGGACAGCTGGGATGGATGGACCCTGAAACCGGCATTAGCGTCGGTTACTGCACCAATGGACACGACAGAAACGTGCTTCGCCAGGCAAGAAGAGGTATTAGCATTTCCAACAGAGCGGCAGTTTGCGCTTTGTAGAAATTATCCGGGCCAGGTCATAAACTAATAGACTGCATTAGACGTTTTACGAAATTGATAAGGGGACAGTTCCGACCACTTCAAAAAGGCGCGTCTAAAATTTGTCACTTCCGAATAACCCAATAGGTCAGAGATTTCCTGTACGCTCAGATTCGTGGTTTGTAGGTATTCAATGGCGAGCTGTTTTCTCACGTCATCCAGGATCTTCTGATAGCTGGTGCCCAGATCACTCAGTCGACGCCGAAAAGTCCTTGCACCAAGAGACAATTGCTCGGCAATAATATCGAGTTTCGGAAATTCACCAGGCGTGCTTAGCAATAGATGACATACCCGGGATACGATGTCTTCCTCAATCTCCATCTGCCCCAGCAACTCACGGCAGGACTCTTCGCATATTCGGGCAGTACTAGCGTCAGCTTCCGCCAAGGGTTGTTCCAGCAGACTCGCATCGAATCGGTATTCGCACCATCGCGAATTGAAGTTCACCGGACAGCGAAAGACCTCTTCATAATCGATATCCAGTACTGGATGAGCGTAGTTCAGGCAAACGACGCAGGGTCGATGGTCTGTACCAGTTAGCAGACTGATGAGCGGCCCAATACCTTTAAACAGATCTTCAACGACATACTGGGCAACATCTCCAGCGGGTAATATATGTTCAATTCGCAGCACCGCTTCATCGTTCTCGACTAAAAAGGCCAACTCAAAAATAGCGCCTGCCATTTTGTGATACTTCACTGCTATCTGAACGGCCTGCTCGAGCGTCGCACTACTCATCATGGCGTAACCCAAGAGTCCATATTCAGAGATCGATACCTCTCGCGGCAAGTTCAACCAATAGGTTCGATCACCGATAAGCTCAAGCATTCTTTCCAATTGGCTGATCCATTGACGATAGCTTACTCGTCCCCTTGGATTTTCCAGCTCCTCAATAGTAATGCCGGTACCTTCAAGTTGCTGTGTAATGGCAAAGCCTTTCGTTTCCAACTGCAGCACCAAGTTATATATCTGAACAACAGGTATCGCCTTCCTGTCAAAGCTGTAATTGTGGAACAGGCCACCACCATTAAGAATCTGTGAGCTATTCTCGATGGACATTAGCTAAAACCTGAACCTGAATCTGGTTCCACATAGGTTAACTTCATTGTCTCGCCAGCTAAGGTGGAGCTGGGCGGCAGCACTCCTGATCGCAGCTTCGTCTTTAACACCAAATTCCACACCACAAACACCATCGCCGCGGCCATCGGTTGCTTCTACAAAGTTGATTGCGCTACCATCATCAAGCCTCATGCTGATAACTGCGCCTGACCCCGAATCCAAAACAGTTATGTCCCGGGCAAAAATTTGCGACCAGCGACGAGCCATAGATTTATGATCATCAGCCTGAATATCACAGGCCGTAATGCTTCCAACCGAGCTCGCGATCTGAGCTCTCCAGTCTGGACCTCCCCATGTCCACTCTTCCACGGGAATCATTTGATCGAAGGATACAATCGCGGCGCCGATATCCCTTGGATGAACGTGACAGGCAAAAACATCCGGGCGTTCGACTTCCCAGATCTTCCTGATACCAAGGTCGTTGATCCGCTGGTCCATTTCCTTATAGTCATTAACCTGAGCCAGAACCATATATCCGCCATCACCGGAACGTCTATCAAGGAGCCGCCCCGCCGCAGTGTTGTCCGTCATGGGTGATACAACTTCCAGAAAGGTATCGCCCATGGACATCACACTATTATGCAAGCCGAATTCGGCAACTCCCTTGTCATCAAAGTCTTGCTTAAGACCCAGGAGTGTAAATATATCTTCTCTTACTGGCGCCAGATCTCTGGCAACCAGTGCAACCTGCCTTAATCTCATAAGCTCTTCTCCTCCCATACTTCTATCTGTCGATCATACCAGTACTTCAATGCCAGCGAATTCACCAGTATTCCAATCACTGAAAAGAAAATAAGTCGCTGCAGCCATCCTTTTATTTAACAGAGCTGCAATTTGTTTTAGGATGCCTACGCATTAATTACTGGAGACACCAACATGCGATATTTATTATCTGTACTCATCGCATCCCTCGCCTTTTCTGTAGCCGCGGCTAAAGATGACTTCGAGGCGACTGAGGCAAAGATCAAAGCCGCCATGGCCGATGAACGTCGAAGTGAAAAGGAGACTGCCAGGGACAAGAATCGGAAGCCCGTGGAAACGCTCAAATTTTTTGGACTAAGAGATGACATGACAGTTCTCGAACTCATTCCCGGAGGCGGCTGGTATACCAAAATCCTGGGGCCGGTACTGGAAGAAAAGGGCAAGCTCTACATTTCTATTGGTGCGGAGAGAGCTGGCGAAGCAGCAAAGGATAAGCCAGGCTTTGGTTCTACCGAGGTAATCCCATTTGATCGCAAAAACTTCTCCAGAGCGGAAGGCGCACGTCGAAGCAATGTCAGCGAGTTTAGCTTTGGCAAACGCAAGATAGACATGGTGCTCACCTTCAGGAATCAGCACAATTTTGACTTTGAGGGCCGCGCCAATATCAATACTGCTGCCTACAAAGCGCTGAAGAAAGGTGGAGTCTATGGCATTGTAGATCATACCCGGCGCCACATGGAGTCTGAAACGACGCGAGAAAATGCGAGGCGGATTGACCCGGTCGATATTATTAAAGAGGTTCAGGCCGCTGGCTTCGAGTTTGTGGACTACAGTACCCTGCATTATCGCGCGGACGACGAGCTACGTTACGAAGTTGGCAGAAAGACCGTTACCGGGAATACGGATCGCTTTACCCTGCTATTCAAGAAGCCCTGATGTCAACGGTCATCACTGGAGAAATCTGGCTATGACCTACGGCTCGAAACTGTTTCGTAAAGCGTTAAGAATGTGAAGCCTTAAGCCAGGCTAAACAAGCTGGCGGACATTCTCCATTAGCTCATCGGGGCAACACCGGGCGCGAAAGTCTACGTCAACAAATTCATATCCGATGGTTCTGTCCGACCTGATAAGATAAGTTGCCGGTAAGGGAAGTTCCCATTTCCCGCTCTCATTAACCTCATCAATTCGTAAACCCCAACTGGTAAACAGCTTTATTTCATCCGATTCCAGGGGATATACGATGCCAAATTGCCGGGCAATCTGATTGTCTCGGTCAAAAACCACCTGGTAGTTGTCGGGCACGTCCTTCTCTGCACCGGGCTTCTGAGGGGAAATAGCGAGGTAGTAACAGCCCAGCGCTTCCAGTTCCTTTTGAATATTTGTATAGGCCTGGAGCTCGGTCTTGCAGAATGAACACCAGAAGCCACGAAAGAAGTTGATGACGACGGGTCCCATAGCCAGAAGATCATAAAAGGAACGATGACTATTCTGTAAATCGATGAAATTGAAGTCTGGTACGGTTTCGCCTGACTGCAGACATTTCTCCGATATCTGACTACGACGCAGCCGTGCCGTCGTCCGGGTCAATACGGCCAACTCTGGCGTTGGCAGATTTTCGCAACTCGTCGCCCGCAGCTGCGCGAGTTTATCCAGGAAGCTAATTTCGGTCATCTAGTTAGTTCCAGTCCATAAATAGTCGATTCTGAACAATACTTGCAAAACTATAATTCCGTTAGCGATATATAATAGTCACTTACCAGGGAAGTAGCACCGGTGGTTTTCATTTCTGGATGAGCACTAGTTATATTCATTTCGCTACATCGTCAACCATCCGCATAAATATTTCAACGGCACACTAAGAATATCTTTTATTCATGTGACCAGTATTCATTCCCAACGTCATTTCGAGGCATGAATCATTCGTTTATCATCAACGAGGTTTATTATTGCCTCATTCTATTATATTCACACAGCTTTGTTAAACTACTGTTCCAACACAATGTTCATTCTCTTTTGGAATAGGTGAAACCCAATGGATCGACTCTCTGCCATGAATATGTTCGTTCGGGTTGTAGAAACGGGTAGTTTCTCAGCAGTAGCGAAAGAGTTAAAGAGCACACAACCCACCATCAGTAAGAATATTGCGGAACTGGAATCATGGTTAGGGGCTAAATTGCTTAATCGCAGTACCCGTAGCCTACGCTTGACAGATACTGGCACTGACTATTACGAACGATGCGTCGCTATTCTGCAGGACGTCGAGGAAGCGGAACAAGTTGTCGGTCAGCTGCAAACTCAACCTAAAGGGGTTGTACGTGTTAGCTCTGTCGTCGCCTTCGGTCGCATGCATCTGGTACCAAGACTAGAAGCCTTTTTCGAACAATATCCCGACATCAAAGTCGATATCCGCCTGAGTGACCGCGTCGTAGATCTTGTCGAAGAAGGTATAGACGTCGCCTTCCGAATGGGCACACTACCTGACTCTAACCTAATCGCCAAGAGACTCTGCTCAAGCAGAATAGTCACAGTAGCATCACCGAAATACTTGAGAAACAACGGCGTACCTCAGCACCCACGAGATCTTCGCCAACATAACTACCTCGTGTATTCGGACTCTTCATTTCGTGATGAGACAACCTTTCAGGAAGATGGCACACCATTTTTTGTCCGGGTAGAGGGAAACTTGGTCACTAACAATACAGAAGCAATGCGAGCCGCATTGTTGTCTGGATTAGGTATTAGCCGCGGGCCTAGTTGGCTGGTCTCAGATTCGCTGGAGAAGGGAGAGTTAATTGAAGTATTGCAGCCCTACCAACCCAATCCGATGGATATTTACGCAGTGTACTCCCCGGGGCGACATCTTCCCTCCAAGATTAGATGCCTTATCGACTACTTTGCAGACTCATTTAGGCACTGCCCACTTTTATCCGGCGGTCAGTCCGCTAGCTAATGTATAGACGACAGCCTAGATCAGCTCTTCAATAAAAGTCTGGATTGTTGGCGCTTCAGCGCCCAGTACCTCAGCGTCGACAGTATTTACCGCAACAGCAACAATTAACACCCAGGCACTTAACAAGAGGATGCTGATCCAATTGAACAATCCTGGCCGCAATCGCGCCAGACGCTCTTGAATTACTGGCACTTCTACATCCATATCAAGGGTAGAACAATTACATACACACATATTGGCCATTCACATCGGGTATTTTAAGATGTTGCCATTATATATATTCAATAGAAATAGGGAATACCCATAAATAGAATACACAAGATTCGTTTTTAGAATAAGTCTCGAGTCAATTAAGAATTAGAGGATTTACCTCATCAGCGCCATCCACAGTATTCACCAGCATCGGGAGATTTCCAGATGACGGAATATGCGTTAAAGCCGTGGATCTCCTTGGACCTACGCTCCCCAGTCCAGGGGCTCCACATTACATTTGGTCACATTGGAAAGTTTGGAGACATCCATAAATGTGCGAATCTCTCCTGGCGCTAATGGACTGGACTGGGTCACCACATAAACCAGCCCCTTGCCCAGGATCAGCCCGCTACTGTTCTTCCACAGAGTTTCGACAGTCACGAGGCTAAGCGACGTATTGCCGGTGTTTTCAACCGAGCCGGACAAACGTGTACTTTGTCCAACTCGCGAGCATTCCTTGACCCTTGCTCGGACACGGCTTACGCGCTTTGTTTCAATGGATTGCGGCTCCTCAAGGACAATTTCTGAAGGGGGTTTTGTCTGACCATAGCCTCTAAATAACAGCCAGCCTACTACCAGAGATACTGCTAAAACGGCCACTATGGTCAATGATCTATCTGTCATACCTCAGTTGTTTCCAGCTGCTTGACCAGCAAAGAGACTTCTTTTGCCCCACCTTCTGTTTTCTGGGTTGCCTGCTCAACAAAACCCATGCCCTTATGGAGTGCAAGAGACTCTGGATTCGCAGGCTTCAGATTAACCTCACAGCACAGGCACTTCAGCCCCTGATCCAATGCACTCGCCTCTAAATGATCGTAAATTAATGACGCGATGCCTCTCCGCCTAAAATCAGGGTGCACCATAATGCGATCGATATACAGGAATTCGCCAAGTTCACCCTTAGACAAGTGAGCGTTAAACCATCGATAATTAGCACTTTTATATTCAAGGCCTGAACCCAGAGCGATGACATAACCCGCCAATGTACCCTCTTCCACAACTTTGACGAACTGCTTAGCAAGATCGCAGAAAAAACCAATCTCCTGTTCGTCAATCGAATTGACATGGGGAACACAGGATTCATTAAGCGCCAGCATAGCGGAGAAGTCAGCAGGACCCGCGGTCACAATTCTTAAGGTCATTTTTGGTTCATACATCGAGTAAAAATACAGGTTAAGTTTAAATTCTGCAGGCTTTCACGATCTGGAGGAGATCGTCTTTTCGGCATATAATACATTAACAAGTTGTCATCTGGAATCCACTTCCGCCCATGGAAAATATTTTTTCCCAGTGAACCTGAGATGAGAGCAGTACGTCCTTATAATGTGAAGAGATTTTTATAAAGAAAAAATGAACTCCCCGACCGACCGAATCGTCAATGAATATCTGATCTTACGTTGTCAGGACGGGGACGCTATGGCATTGTTTTCATTGATCAGGACATGGCAGCAGCCTTTTCAGCGCTACGCCTCTATTGTGACCAAGGACCCTGATCTCGCTGCAGATGTTGTTCAGGAGGCCTGGATAAAGATCATCAAGGCGCTGCCACGACTGAAGGACCCTGTCAGTTTTCAGGCCTGGGCATACAGGATAGTTAACAATCAATGCATGGATGTACTGAGGAAGCGATCAACTCAGTATAGAGAGACAAATGTACTGGACGAGAAAATCAATCCGATTGGGGATCTGGAACAGCAGGAACAGATCCAGTCACTTCTCGCTCAACTATCGAATATTCATCGCACCGTGCTGGCGCTGCATTATTTGGTTGGATTGGAAATAGAAGAGATCGCCAAAATAACAAATGTACCAAAGGGTACGGTGAAATCCAGACTATTTAATGCCCGGGACAAATTTAGAATTTTGCTCACGGGGAATAAAGAAGGAGAAACTCATGAACCAGCTAGACAAACAAATAGATCAGCAAATTCAGGAAGCTTTGCAAATAGCATCTGAATTGCCGGAATCGGCAGACGAGACTACTTTAACTCAAGACATACTTGATACCTTTAAAGGTAAACATCGCTTTTTGATGACCATCAGCTGGATCAAAATGGCCGTTGTTGCCGTGCTGATGGGCGTCTGCGTCTATCAGTTTTTCCAGCAAGATACGATAATGGCAATGATCGCCTATGCTTCTGCTGCCATCATATTTGTTATTTCATATGCAGCCATCTTTATTTTTCTCTGGTCGCAAATGAATCACAATACAAGCACTCGAGACATAAAGCGGCTTGAACTGCAAGTCGCATTGCTAATCCGCGAACTGAAAAACAAGTAGCCATCAGGGAAAAATAAATGCGATACATCATCATCTCTTTCCTCTTTATCCTGGCGTCCTTAAGTCCAGCCCAGGCAGACGTTTCAGAACAACGAGCAAGGCAGGTCATTGACGAAATGGAAAAGCTGTATCGCGGTGATTCCAGCCAGGCTATCATGACCATGAAAATCGAAACCCCTCACTACCAGCGTTCCCTGAAAATGGAATCCCAGAGCCTCGGGCAGGAATATGCTTTTTTCCGCTTCCTGTCACCAAAAAAGGATCGTGGCATAGCCACTCTGAAGCGTGAAGATGAAATATGGAATTATTTCCCGAAGATCAACAAAGTCATCAAGGTACCACCATCGATGATGATGGGCTCCTGGATGGGCAGCGACTTCAGCAACGACGACCTGGTTAAGGAGACGACCCTGATAGAGGCCTACGACCTGTCACTGAAGGAAACCGACGATGAGTATCACGTATCACTCACGCCGAAGGAACAAACGGTCACTGTATGGGGCAAGATTGAATATATCGTTAGTAAGTCGCCGCTTTTACCAATAGCACAAATATTCTTTGACGATGATGGCGTAAAAGTCCGGCGACTAAATTTCCTTGAACCCAAAATGTTCGATGGTAAGCTCATCCCTTCAATAATGGAAATGATCCCGCTTAATAAAAAAGGTCACAAAACTGTCATTACTTACGAGGAGTTCACCTTCAACCCGCCCGGCGTAAGTGAACAAACGTTCTCTCTTCGGAACCTGAAGAGCCGCTTCTAGACTATCTTCTTGCCAACGACCCACTGCACTTTTATCTACTGTACTCTTACCCACTCCACCTAGGAATCGTCACATTGAATAACTGCATGAGTGAGGCAATGAAATGCTAATCCTGAAGCTGGCTTTCAGAAATATATTACGGCAAAGACGCCGATCTTTGCTTACCGGCCTCAGCATGGCAGGTGGATATATCCTGACTGTTTTATCACTGTCTATGCTCGAGGGAAGCTATAACAACGTCATCGATATTTTTACTCTTGATCACACCTCCCATATCCAGATCCATAAAGACAACTATATGCGCCGGCCAAAAATATACAAAAGCATCACCGGGGCAGATGAACTGGAACTCATTCTCAGTGAACATCAACAGGTGCACAGTTTCTCACCGAGAGTCTTTGCCCCTGCGCTGGCATACGCTGGCAATAAAAGTTCCATGGCCAGAGTGTTTGGCGTGGACGTGATGAGAGAACCTACCGTTTCAAGATTGGCGGAAAAAATTCAATCAGGTAGTTACTTCGAGGCTGCAGCCAATGCCGATGGATATTTTCAGACAATGATAGGGCAAGGAATTGCTGACAGCCTGAATCTTTCAGTGGGCGAAGAAATCATTCTCATCTCCTCCAGTGCAGACGGCTCGATTGCCAATGACATATTTGTGGTCAGCGCGATTGTGGGTAATAAGACATCCTACGATCGTTTAGGGGTTTACTTGCCCTTAAACGCAGCACAGATGTATCTCAGCATGGGGGATCGCGTTCATGAATATGCCATCATTGTGGAGGATAAAACTGACAATCTGGAAATCGCAGCAGAGCTACGGAACCTTCTGCCTGACCTAACTGTGTCTCCTTGGCAAGAGGTCGAAGAGACATTTTTTCAGTCAATGCAGGCAGACAAACAGGGTAACTACTTCTCCATGGGAATCATTATTTTCATTGTTTTCATCGGGGTTCTAAACACTGTACTGATGTCAGTTCTTGAACGGACAAGAGAGTTCGGCGTCCTCCGTGCAATCGGCAGTCGTCCCTTCGAGATAGTCAAGATGGTTTTTTTAGAGACCACTTTTCTTAGCAGCATTAGCATCGCCATCGGTTTTATATGTAGCTTACCGCTAATCATCTGGTTCAACAGTGTCGGCATATTATTACCAGAACCTATCGATATGGGTGGTATTGAGTTCCAACACATGAAAGGTGAGTTTTCCTTACTTGTATTCGCGGCACCCGCGATACTCATCCTTGGATTTGCCGCTGCGGTCAGCTTGCCTCCCGGTATTCGAGCCTCGAGAATCCTTCCGCGCGACGCACTGGGGAGCCATTAATATGCTTACTGTAACCCTCGCCTGGCGAAACCTGTTCCGTAATACACGTAGGACCATACTGACCAGCATGCTTATTGGCTTCTCCTTGACGGCGCTAATCCTCACAGACGGTATGATCCTGGGTACGTTGGAGGTAATGGTCGGCGGCATAACTCATTCCCTTGCCGGTGAAGCTCAGATACATAAAAAAGGTTATCTGGATAACTTCGACATTGATAAATATCTGGATAATCCCGGACAGATTATCGACACAATAGAACAAGATAGCTCAGTGGAGGCGTACGCCCCAAGAGTCATGTCAGGGGCGATGATTGCATCCACTTATAATGTGACTGGCGGCATGATCTACGGGGTCGATTATTCTCGTGAGCTAGGCGTCAGCAAAATTAGTGCGGCCGTTATTGAGGGTGAATACCTGAGCGGTAAGGGACGTGAGATACTCATCGGCAAACCAATGACAGAACTTCTGGAAGTCGGCCTGGGTGACAGAATTGTCATTACAGCCTCACAAGCAGATACCAGTGATATTACACAAGAGCTGTTCAGAGTCTCGGGCATTTTTGAGTTTGGCCCGAAGGAAATGGATGAGAACCTTGTGTTTATCAATTTACCAAAAGCCCAGGAATTACTGGCGCTTGAGGATAAGCTTCACGAAATAGCCATTAGATTTAAGGAAGCAGACGATGCAAAAAACAGGGAGCTTCAATTATATCAATCTCTCAACAAGGACGATATTGAAGCGCTTGGCTGGATAGACTTCAACCCGGCGATGGGAACCATGATCGAGATGACCAATTTTTCAACCTTGCTTGTTGGCATGATACTTTTCCTGTTGGCTTCCCTTGGTGTTATTAATTCCATGTTCATGTCCATCTATGAACGAATCTACGAATTCGGCGTCGCAAAAGCCATAGGCACAAGGCCCATCCAGATAGTGCAGCTGGTTCTCTGCGAAGCGCTGTTCCTCGGTATACTCAGTTGCATCCTTGGTGGAATCCTGGGTTTTGGCCTTAGCAGCTACTATGCAGAATATGGTATCCCCATGGGCAGAATGGAGGTCGGCAACGTCGTTCTGGATGGCAACATCTATACCAAACTCGCTGCAAATCAATTTATCAATTTTCCAATTTACGTGATTATCCTAACTGTTGTAGCTGCACTGTACCCCGCACGCTTCGCATCGAAAATCATGCCATCAGAAGCACTTCAAAGGAGCCTTTGAGCAGACACACTATGATAAATAAAAAAGAGACAAATGAGAAACAGACTAAAGTAATAGAAACAAAAAATCTTTGTCGCCACTTCGGCAGTGGCGAAACTCGCGTCAATGCATTGAACAACGTTTCCTTCACCATAGAAAAAGGTGAATTTACGGCTATAATCGGCCCATCCGGTTCAGGCAAGACCACCCTCTTACACCTGCTTGGCGGCCTGGATAATCCGGACAGCGGCAATGTGGAATTGTCAGCTACCGATATCGTACAAATGTCTGGAAACGAACTGTCCGATTTCAGGCGGGATCACATTGGTTTTGTCTTCCAGTCTTATAATCTCATTCCAGTCTTATCCGCAGAAGAGAACATAGAGTACATCATGTTACTGCAGGGAATTCCCGCCAATGCTCGCAAGGAAAGAGTAAAGGAGATGTTGCATCTAGTTGGCCTCGATGGCCTGGGAGAGCGCCGCCCGGCTCAATTATCTGGCGGCCAGCAACAACGAGTGGCTGTCGCCCGGGCAATGGCTTCGCACCCCGACATAATCCTGGCAGACGAGCCCACGGCTAATCTTGACTCGAAGACCGGTATCAGCCTGCTGGAGGTAATGAAGGATCTAAACGAGAATCACGATATGACATTCATATTTTCAACTCACGACACCAAGATTATGGACAGGGCTACCCGGCTCATTCATTTGCGTGACGGAAAAATTGAGCAGGACGAGTACAAGTAATATCCCGAATGATAGATACCCACAACAAATGATATTGATGGTTGCATGAACAAATGCAATTGAAGTTATACATATTCTTCCTGATTGTTCTCGTTCTCTGCCCTTTTGCTCAGGGAGATAACGACAACCATCTGGTGCTTGGCAGCTTTTCAGAGAAGTCTGGTGCGCTCGCCGAATTGGAAAGAATCAGCGAACAGCTATCCGTAAATTTGCATGTAATGACCGTGATCATCAATGGCACAGAGTTTCACAGACTGCTTATGGGACCCATCTACGAGCAAGATGAATCCTTTTATAAAACCCTCGCCGCCAATGCAGGCATCAGTAATCCGTGGATGACGCGTAATGTCATAGCAGAACTGGCGGAAACAAAGACAAAGACAAAGACAATGGAGGTGAGGAGAGGATCAACTCGATCATCAACGCCTTCAAGTATCATCGTACCGGTGCTGGCATCAGATGATGGCTTTAATCTAGCCAAGATAAATCATTCGGGTCCGCCCTTCTCCACAGTGGATGATGAGCGACAGTCCAATTTTTCCGGTTATGCAAAATCATTTGCCGTTGCCCAGGATAAAATATCCACGGATTTCTTTGAGATCCCGCAAACCTATCAGTCGCAAAACTCAATCCGCATTATGTGGGAACAAAGCAAGGGTATACGTGGCATACAGATTCACTATGAACTCAGTCCAGTGTTCCTGTCTCGACAACAGGCGGTTGAAAGCGCGACATTTAGTATCGTTGGCGATACTTATCGCCTAACTGATATCCAGAGCAGCTTATCCGATGAGGATGACAAGACCCAGCTCTATCAAAACCTCGACCGGCTCAATGTGCAGTGGCGCTTTGACCACGGCGACCTGACCATCGGTCGGCAAGCTATTACCTTCGGGTCAGCTCGAATGATCAACCCAACTGACATATTCTTGCCGTTCAATGTTCAGACTTTTAATCAGGAGTATCGTGCTGGTGTGGATGCCATCAGGTATCAGACTCCATTCGGCGATCTCGGAGAAATCGATATCGGTATCGTCCTTGGCGAGGACGCCAAACCTGAAAATTCAGCCGCTTTCCTGCAACTGAAGGCCAACGTCGATGGTAAAGATCTGCAATTGGCAATCACTCAGTTCGCGGAACAAACATTGGTTGGTGTTGGTATTCAGACTGCACTGGGCGATTTCGGATTCTGGTTTGAAATAGCCGATGTTAGCGGTGACCTTGATTATCTTCGCGCATCCATTGGCCTGGACTATGCCTTCACCGAGAATATTTTTGGCATGGTTGAGTATCACTACAATGGCGCGGGGTCAGACGACCCCGCCGAGTACCTGGCCTTATTCAATATACTCCCATACCAGCGTGGCGGTGTATTCCTTCTTGGCCAGGAATACCTGATGCCATCACTTAGTTTTCAACTCTCTCCACTATGGAATTTCGGGATTCAAAGCATCATCAACCTGAGTGACCAATCTGCATTCGTCTCAATATCTGCGGAATACTATCTCGCAGAAAACTTCTATATGGACTTTGGTTACTATCATTTTGAAGGCGATGAACTCACGACCCTCGTACCTGGAATTCCCCGATTCCAATCAGAATATGGCACTAATCCTGATGTCCTCTATGCCAGCATTCGGTTCTATTTTTAGACGGGAATTTTTAGGCAGCTAACGCACATTAAAGCGCCAATACCTGATATCGCTATTGGTCTACGGCCTTGTATACATTGTGTTATCTTTATCTCACAAACTATATTTCACAAGAGAATACGAGGAGATAGACATGACTGTTCTGGAAGAAGCGCTGGAAAATATTAAAACGAGAATTGGCGTAGAGCAGCCACCCGGCGACTGGGTTGAAATGACCCAGGATATGGTCAATAAATTTGCTGATGCCACAGGCGATCATCAATGGATTCACATCGACGTGGAGCGAGCCAAGAAAGGTCCGTTCGGCGCGCCGATTGCGCATGGCCAATTAACCCTTTCCATCTTTGGCATATTAAGCAGACAAGCGAATCCAGATGCAGAAAAGGAAGCACCGGTACCTGGGCAGAAGATGGGCATCAATTACGGATTTAACAAGGTGAGATTCCCCGCACCTGTTCCCGTTGGTTCCAGGATCCGTGCCAAGAGAGTCATGAAAACTGCAGAAATAAAGGGTGGTATGATCGAAATAATGACTGAGGTAACTGTCGAAATTGAAGGCAAAGACAAACCAGCCTGCGTCGCAGAAAGCCTGGGTCGATCTGTTTTTTAACTGATTGGGCTTGCACCTGGACAAAGCGCCCTGCCGTTTCTATATCGAAAGCCAAAATGCTTCAATGATATCTGAACTGGCAAGGCTGCTGCGACGGGTACAAAAACCCACATGGAAATCAGAGACCTTTGGCCCCGAATCAAGGATGCGAACCTTGTCCACCAAAGGGCTATCTTTAATAACCAGCCTTGGCACAAAACCTATACCACACCCCAGTGCCACGAGAGACAGCATAGCCTCATTACCAGAGACTTCAGCATAGACATTAGGGCGAATGCCCTGCTCGGCGAACCAGGTATTGATGTTCTCCCTGGCCTTGCCTGTGGTTGGCAATATCAGCGGCACCAAAGACCAATCAATGTCACCGACGAGCTGCTCGTCAAGCCCCAGGGTATCCACAGGCGCCACTGTTTGGATCGGGATTGATGTGATGATTCGCTTAATGATTTCCTCATCCTCATCGTCGGACAGTGCCGCCACAACGACATCACATCCCTCATAGAGCTTTCGCATCGCATTTACAGCATAACCGGTCTCCAGCTGAATATGTATTCCGGGATGTTCGGTTCGAAAGCGCGATAGAACTTTGGGCAAAATACTCTGACTGGCTGTCACTGATGCAAACAAGGTGAGCCGACCTGTTAATTTGCCTTCAGTCTTGCCCAGCTCTTCATTGAGTCCATCAAAACGGGAGAGTACATCCATGGCATAACGGTGAAAGATCTTTCCTTGTTCGGTAAGCACGACGGAGCGATTATCTCGCAGGAATAATTTATGTCCCATAGAATCTTCCAGACGTGCAATTGTACGGCTCACTGCCGATGGACTCATATGATTTTCAAGGCCGGCATTCCCAAAATGCAGATTACGGCACAGTGATGTGAAGAGACGTAGTTGTTGAATATCCATAACATTGTTCCGGCTGATCAGCGTATTATTGCATATAACGCATCTTTACTGATTCAAGATGTCGAATTTTGCATCATCTGCATCTCAACAGAACTGTACACTCCACGGTAAATCACTGACTAATAGACCTGCAGGCACCAACGATTGGAATTTGCTGGTCGATGAACATTAAGGAAATGAGCATGGACCATCAGTACATTCTATACGAAACGAAGCAGCAAACTGCGCACATCAGGCTCAATCGACCTCAGTACCGACTGCTCAAAGTCGCGTCCTTCTGGAGGAACTGGATGCCGCCTTTACTGAAGCAGTGGAAGATGATGCTGTCAAAGTTATCATCTTGTCCGCTATGGGTGATCACTTTTCTGCAGGACACGATCTGGGAACGATTGATGAGAAAACAGACCTGGAACAACGACACGATCAGTAAAAACTTTAGCCTTATCACCACTTAATCTAAACAGAAGCTGCTGCTAGAAAAATCGGTATTTAACAAGTCATTCTGAGAAGCGTAATCTACTTCATAGGGATTAATAACCCCTACCCAAGGCGGACATCTAAATCTGCCAAGGTACGAAAGACGCCAAGGTCAAAATTCCTTTAAGGATGCTTGGAGTCGTCATGTACCAGACCATTAAAACGGTCGACGGAAGACACGTGTAAATCCGGGAGCCTCGCTTAGCGCGAGGCTTTCTTTTTTTTAAAAGAGCTAAAAGCTCTTTTAAAAAACCGCTCAGGGCTGTTTATGGTAGAACCGCTCAGGGCTGTTGGATTTTGCTCCGGGCAGATTGGATTGCGGCATCCAGGTAGTACCAGTAGAAACCTTCTGAGTGATAGCCAGTAATTCTTTGAGTTAGTTCTGCTCCATTGTCGTCGAGAAAGAGCAATGTTGGCGTACCGACAATTTCGTATCTCCGGGTAATGTCAACGGCAGGCTTTCGTTGTCCATCAAAGTCAATGACTTGCCCGCCATTTGTGGACAATTCACGCAAGATAACTAACGAATCATATTCGTTGCTATTTAGCATTGGATTCAGTACCTGTTCTTCCAATCGAGCACAGTAAGGGCAAGCAGGTCGTGATATGTATAGCATAAAGACTTTGTTTTTTTCTACGGCAAGCAAACTCTCTTTCTCGAGATTCTGCCCCATCATTATCAACTCGACAGAGAGAACGGGCATTGGCGCAAATAGAAGCATCAGAATGCAAAGCAAGAATTTCATTTGTCCAACCACTGGAGCATGACTTCAATTAATTCGTCGCTATAAAAATCTCTAAAGAAGTGATCCGCACCTTCGATCCAGTACTCTTCCACTAAAGGATTCTGCTCAACAAGCACCGATTGTGATTTATACCCCAGGGAGAGGCTATCGTCTGTTCCTAGAAATACGAGAACCGGCCGATTGATGATATTGAGAAGTTCAGGCGTATTACGGTTCGGCTGCTCACCATAATATGAGAGAAAACTTTCTGCGTTCACCGCAATGTCCTCACAATTGATGACGCCTGCGTTTATCATGCCGCCGCTCTCTTCACGTGCCAGATCCAGCAATGTGTTCAATGGAACGCTAAAGCGTTTATCGTAGGCATCATGCTCCTTGTCTACCTGCCTTGTCATCGGCGCTATCAGAACCAGATGGCTCACCTTGGAACTTGGATACATTTGCTGAAAGAGGCTTACCTGATTACCGCCGCGGGAATGCCCAACGATCACAATCTGTGTCCATTGAGATTTCAGGTAATCTACCCAGGCTGCGATTTCCGATGCCGCATCGCCGTGATTTGCGATGATGGGCTGTTCGCAACCCATAAAACCTTTTCTGTCATTGACGCCCAGACTCAATGAAATCGCGAGGCTATTTTGTTCAGAATCCGCTAACAGGCCCTGCAAACCAGAGATGATTTCCATACCATGGTGCCCCCAGGTACCGTGTACGATTAGAAATATAGTGTCTTTCGGCCCCGCCACCTCCAGGTTTCCATTTAGGGTCAAGCCTTTATGTTGTATCTTCACTTCATCTGCATTGGCCATACAGATGAATGCCATACAAACACAGAGGATGGAGGGTTTCACTAGAATGCCTCCAGCTCCATCGTCTGGAACAATCGCCCGGCATTCTTAACCGCAAGTTCATCGAAAGTATTCAGATGGGCATAGGCTGACTGATCGATGGCATAGGCATCATCGAGGCCGCCATCATTGTCCAAGATCTGTTCAATCTCATCCGTCAGATACTGAAGATATTCCTGAGTGGCCCAGCGCACCGATTGAATGTCAGTAGGTTGGCCATGCCCTGGAATAATAATTTCCGGGCCAAGAGTTGCCATAAGCTCAAACGACTCTATCCATGAGGCAACATCAGTCTCCGGGAAAATAGCGAGCAGTCGTTGGTGAAATGCGATATCACCGGATATCAATATTTTTTGCTGGGGTAACCAGAGAGACATATCGCCAGGTGAATGAGCTGCCCCGAACGATCTAAGCTCAATGAGCGTTCCACCAAGATTAAGAGACCAAATGGAATCTACAGTGTGCTCCGGTACTGCCACCTTCGTCCCTTCCCCTTTCTCCAGCACAATGGCCTGCATTCGCTTTAGTACCTGATTGCCTTTGGCTTCAATCTCAGCGATGGCATCCCTGTGGGCAATCAAGCGCACGCCCTGCTCTCGCCAGTAGTCATTTCCGAGAAATGAATGGCCCTGTCCATTCTCATCGGCGACCCAAACAACGGGCTGATCCGTTAATGAAAGTATGCTCAAGTGCAAACGCCTTGCCAGCCGATTATTGTCGCCTCCGTTAAAGACAAACACACCCTCGCTGGTAACGATGAAACTCAGGTTATTGTTGTGCCCGCCATTGTCATAGGTCGGTGGCCCGGTTTCACCTACGGCACTGTATACATTATCGGCAACACGTATTACCGGCAACGGCGTTAGATCCTCCGCCAAAGTCGGAATCGCGGGAATAAGAGTGAACAGAAACAAAATTAATGACTTCACGTCGCGGCTTCCATCTGCTCAATATTGGTTTGGATTAAATCCAGCAATAAGTCCACGTGATACAAATGAGTACGAAAACTCAAACAGGCGAAGCGAATTACAAACTCATCATCCAGCGTTGTGCTGGAAAGGAATACTCGTCCATCTGTCCGGATTCGACTAATCAGCTCTTCGTTAAATTCATCTGCATCGCCTCGCCGGGGAAGATATCTAAAATAAGTAATGGACAAGTCTGGCTCAGGACCTGCTTCAATACCTTCAATCTTCTGCACCCGCTCATGAAAATATCGGGTGAGACAAAGCTTCTCTTCCAGTGCAGCTCTAAACGGCGCAACCCCCATTAATTTTAATGGTAACCACAAACGCATACCACGGAAGTGTTTTGTTAGCTCTGGCGACACATCTGCCGGAGACAATTCGTCCTCTCCATGTTCAGCATCCTGCATATAGTTAGCCTGATAATGGTGAGATCGCGCCAAATTTTCAGCATCCTTCACCAGGATAACACCAGTTCCATAGGGCAGGAACAAACCTTTATGGGGGTCAATGACCAGGGAGTCCGCGCGTTCGATACCTTTAAGCTTCCTTCGCTCGGATGAAACCAGCATAAAACACGCGCCGTATGCTCCATCCACGTGGAACCATAAGCCATGGGATTCCGTAATCTCCGCAATGTCGTTCAGGGGATCAATTGCGCCAACGTCCGTTGTTCCGGCAGAGCCAATCACCAGAAATGGATTTAGTCCGTCAGCCTTGTCTTTAAGCACAGACTCTTCAAGTTTCGACGGGATAATGCGATAACCGTCATCGAGGGGAAGATGGCGCAGTATGCATTCGGCCAGGCCAGCGATACGTATCGCTTTGTCCAGACAGTGATGCATCTGACTGGAGGCATAAATCACTGTCTTTTCGTAGTCGCGACCTCTAATTTCGTGGGTATCTCTCGCAGTAACGATACCAACGAGATTAGCGATGCTACCCCCTGATGTCAGGTTGCCCGCCGTGGAACCCGGGAAACCCATGAGATCTGCCATCCACTTGATCAGCATATTTTCCATGCGTACCGCACCTGGGCCCGCGTAGAAAACACCGGCATATTTATTACTGACTGCAACCATGTAATCTGCGAGAGCAGAATAGTAAATTCCACCACCAGGAACATAAGCAAGATGACCACCGGATGCAGCGTTCAGGTGGGGATCATCAACATGAATTTTTACAGAGTGGAGCAGATCACCAATGGCGGACGGCCCTTCTTTAATAGGATCGTCATACAATCCAAGGCCTTTATCTTCCGAGTCATTCCAGGCCTTTAGCTCACCAATGTCATCGAGGAATCGCTCCGTATATTCAAGGACTTCGTTGCGAATTTCCGCACGTTCACCAGCACCTGGCTCAAGAGTCCGACTCCGGGACTGCAGCGACAAAATGTGATTCCTTAACTCTTTCATTGCTTTTCCACGTAACCGCTACAAACAAAGTATATACGAGCGCATTCAAACTGACCTTGAGTTGCTGAAGAGAGGCAAGCGTGAAGCAAGACGCTAGATAAGTTCACCAAAATAGTCTGCAATACCCGGGTTAGTCTTAACACCCTTCAGCACCGGCGTTTCGAGGTGGTTCAATTCAATGGTCTGCTTGTCTCTCATGTAATCCGAAACCGTGTCCCATACAGCAGCGCCATCAGATTGAGATGCCACCGTCGCCCATCCCGCTACCTTGTACTTCTTGTTGCTATCAATTAGGCAACCACTGCGTAACGTCATATCAGCAATCCTCGAACCTTGCATTGCTCCAGGTTCACAGCTATAGGAAATACCGCCAACTCTCACCATATCGCCTCCCTGCTGATAATAAGGGTCGGGATTGAACAAATTATCTGCAACGCTCTCCATAATGAATTTGAGTTCAGCACCGGTCATCTCCCGTACATAAGTCTCGGGATAAGTCATTGCGGTCTGGTCCAGCAAACGTTCCATGGTAATAACATCACCCGGAAGTACAGACGTCCCCCAACGGAAGCCGGGAGATAAGGCTATCTCTGCATCCAAACGCTCGATCAAGGCATCACAGATGATCTGATCGAATGTACCATTGAAATTGCCGCGCCGGTATAACAAGGTATTAGTGACGGCGAGCTCTTCATTAAGCGTGGCATCATAGGGCGCCCTGACATTCCTGATATATTTCTCCATCTCTGCATCGGCATTAAGAAGATTGGAGAACACTGGCAACAAGTGATACTGATAACCACTAATAACGCTTTGTCCGAATTCGAGATCCAGAACGGCGACGAATTTACCGTTTGAACCCGCATTAGTCACTACTGTAATACCACCCGCATTTTTAACTTCTATGGGAATGGGGACACCATCATGGGTATGACCGCCGAGTATAAAATCCAGCCCACTCACTCTGCTCGCAAGCTTTAGATCGACATCCATTCCATTATGAGACAGAAGAATAATGGCATCGGGCCGCACTGTTTGTTTGATCTCCAGAATCAAGTCCTGAAGATCCTGTTCCTGAATGCCAAATGTCCAATTAGGTATAAATCGTTTCGGGTTAGCGATTGGTGTATAAGGAAAGGACTGCCCGATGACCGCTATACGGCGGCCATTGACCGACTTTACGACATAGGGAGGAAATACGTGGCCAGTGTCTTCATCAAAGACAGGAACACCATCAAACAATGCATCTTCGCTTGCTTTCACGTTCTGGGCGATAAACTCACCATTAAATGCAGCTATGTTTTCAAGCACTTCTTTTTCATGGTATGTGAACTCCCAGTGGCCGGTCATAACGTCAACACCTAACAAATTGCACGCACCCACCATGTCCCTGCCCTTCGTCCAAAGTGCCGTACCGGAACCCTGCCAGGTATCTCCGCCATCCAGGAGCAGTGTATCAGGTGCGCCTGCGCGTAACTGTTTGATTAGAGTGGCGATATGGGAGAAACCTCCAACCTTGCCATAACGTTCCGCAGCTTCAGTAAAATCCAGGTAAGTCAGAGCATGGATGGTGGAGCCATTAGCCGCCGGAATTGCATCAAGAAGATTACGACCTACCCGGTGGGTAATATTGCCTCTGGCAGCGCCGATGCCGAGATTGACATTAGGTTCACGAAAATAGACCGGATTCAGCTGCGCATGAGTATCGGTAATATGGAGGATTCTTGCCTGACCACACGGTGAAATATTGTAGAGCTCACTTTCATTGGATGGACGCAATGTCGAGCAACCGGAAACGGTGGCTGCAACCCAGGTCTTGGCCAATATACTCAGAAATTCACGACGGTTCATCAGAATCTATTTAGTGCTAGTTCAGAAAAGGAAACCGCTGGTATTACTTCCCTCGTAAGTGATATTTTTATATAACTAACGGAATTATAGTATTGCATATATTGTTCAGATTCGACTATTTATAAACGGGAACTAATTAGTTCTTGTCCGGAATTGAAATCATCCGATATTAGTTCTTTCGTAAGTGTTTTTTTGTAAAACTAACAGTAATCATATACTGCGCCTTTTGTTGAAATTTGGCACTTCCCAGACAAGAACTAATTAGGTACGCGAGATTGCCAGGACTGCCCTTCTTTGATGGCCTGGCTAAGTGAAGCTTTTGCTACAAACAAGGCGCGCCGGGCAACGATCACGGCATTAGCTTCATCCCCAGAGGCAAGCAGATTCTCTGCTTCATCCATGAGCTGCTGCGTCTTTATCCATGCGTGGCTCAGACCTTTGGATTCAGCGTGAACAAGCTCTGCCTCGTCAATAAGTGCCCTGGCAGAATTTAATTTCGGCTCTTCACTTACCGGCTGTGTCTGCGCTGGATTCTCTGCCGATTCTTTCAAGCTGGCAGGCTCTGAACAGGAAGTCATGAATACCACTATAGCCAGAGTAGAGAATATTCCTTTGAACCTTGAGCCGATCACCAATGTTTTGTAAGTTCTCATCACGCTATTTTCTGCTCGCTGGCCCATTAAGTTCCATGTCGTTATTCATATAGGTGAGGAAAAATTCCAAATTTCGATAGGCCTCACTTTGTTGTTCAAAGCCCTCAGCCCCCACCTGTTCGTTACATTCGACGAATCGCTTATGCAAGCCGCCGACCTGCTGCCACTTGAGTCGATAAGTAGGCCAATGTGTTGTGTGCCCCAGCGCTGAACTAAGAAATTCAGCACGAAGCTGGCTCCCTGCCGATTGCACATGACAGCCGCTACAGGAAAAATCAAGTTGCCCGCGGCGCTCATAGAAGAACTGTTTTCCCTGTTCATAGGCCGCCAGGGCCGCAGATGGCACTTTGATGTCGAATGTCTTACCCCGGGAAGTAAATGCCATGTATGCACTAAGATAGGATATCTCATCGCCGAGATAGTCCAACGGGGATTCACCATTGGCTTGCCGACAATTATTTATGGCGAGCTCCAGGGTAATGACCTGCTTTTTCTGTGAATCAAAATACGGGAAATTCTGCTTGATGCCGATGCCACCATTGTCGAAACAATCGGCATATTGCCGGCCATTTGCGAAGGGAATCTCAAACAGGGCTTCACCATCATCCACAGCAATTTCATAAGGAGGAAAATCTTCAAGCTCCAGCCACTGGGCCCTCTTCGCTTCGTTAAGCGCATAGGTACCATCCTTATGCGCGGCAATGTCGATATTCGGAAATCGCTTCTCAAAGTGCTGAATAAAAGCGACTCTATCTGATTCAGGGTCTGCGCCAGCCAAAATACTGGCTGCAACCACGACTAAAGCAACTATCCAAATTTTCATTTAAGAGTCATCTCGCCTTGCGCAGACTCACCAAGATTGTCAGTCCAGCTAATGTTCACCACATCTCCTGGTTTCGCGCCCCTCACCTTAAAGGCCATATATGGATTCTTGGAGACAGATGGACCCCACTCTGCTGTCATCGCGACTTCACCGTTGTATCTGCAAACAACTTCTTCAATATAGTGGGCGGCAACGATGTTGCCATCGGAGTCTCGTCTGGTGCCGGTTTCCATAACATGAGGCATCAAGGCCTTAATTGACGCAGTTCCATCTTTAATTTTTGTACGGATCTTTACAGGTTTCGTCATGGTTCAGCCTCCACAGCCGCCGATAGTGACTTTTACTTCCTTCCCAGTTGTGTACACCTTATCCCTCGTCTTCACCATGGCCCGGACCATCGAGCTGCGACCCATTTTTACGCGGACAGATATATCCGCAGGACTCATCGGCCCAAGATGAAAGCTGGCAGACAGCGGATTCGGATTCTCATCGACGATGACATAAATCGCCTCAACCCCGGGTATATTCGTGGATATGCTAACAGGCACCACTGCACCGTTTTCAGCAATGTCAGGGATCTTAAATTTGATGTCTGTACTTTTAACAATAGGCAGATCGCCAAATATTTCCTTGAACACAATATCAATATTTTCTGCGTCAAATGCCTTGTTAGCCCTCGCCAGTATCTTGAACGGAAGCGTGCTTAACGCCACCAATGCCATGATACTGTGCATAATCTTGCGTCTCGTGACCATCATTCTAATCTCTTCATCGTAAGCTCTTTTATAGTTCTATCGACTGGTTAAAGTGAGTGGATAAAGTCAACCACCAGATCGAGTTCATCTTCACTCAGAATACTATGGCGCCCATAGGGAGGCATAACTGTATCCGGGTTCTGCATGGCCGCATCGAATATTTGCGCCCTTAATTCTGCACGATCCGGGAACCTGGCCTTCATCTCCAGGAGCGGCGGGCCAATCATGCCAGGTAGTTCACCGCCTGCAATCAGATGACAGGACAGGCAATTGCCCGCGCTACGTCTAAACGCGATCTCTTTACCTTTCACGACTCTAAGGTCAAGGCTCTCCGGCGACAACGAAAACGCCAGTGGTGGCAGGACTACCGGCAAGAAAACTACTGCCAACATGAACGATGCCATCAGCCATTGATTTAAATTAACTCGAATATTCATTTTATAATTTATATTTCCATCTTTGTATTGTCTAATTCCCATCTTATCGTTCAAATTCCACCATATATTCAACTGCCTCAGTCACTTCCGTATCACTGAGGTGGCCAAAGCCGCCTTTGGCAGGCATAAATCCCATATCACCAGTAAACCCGTCAATTGCATGTCGTATCAGGGTCGATAAACCCACATCCATGCGCGCCTTCCAATCAACTGCGTCGCCTGGAATTGGAGCGCCAGAAAGGCCTACTTTATGGCAGATTGCACAGCTCTGTCTATATACAGCCACGCCTCTACCACCACCGCTGTCTTGCTGTACAGTTCCCTGTGCTAAATCAATAACTTCAATTTCTGGCGACGCTGCAGAACTGACTATCTTGATCGTCTCTGGATTCTTGCACTTCTCCATACATCGCAGGTTATGAACGTCCGGCCGAGAATCGGCGACAAAATTAAGCCGGTTCGGTAGTTGCACCTGGGTGAAATTCTCCTTGCTCAGCACAAAGTCACTGCCAACCAGATCATTCAGGTATAAGACATAAGCGGTCAGGGAATACACTTCGTTATCAAGGAGAGATTCCGGCTGGGCATAGGGCATGGTTCGATGGATATAGTCCCATAGGGTGCTGAGGTGAGCCCAGTAACTGCCAACAGTTTTAGTGGGACGCGAATCCTGCAAGCTTCCCTCTCCGCCGGCGATGACAGGAAAGCGGCCAACGCCTTCGCCGAAGCTGCCATGGCACTCAGCGCATTTTTCTTCATATATGATTTCACCAGTTGCGACAGAGCCTGCGCCTTCGGGTAAACCCGTTCCATCAGGCCGCACATCAATATCCCAGGCTGCAATTTCTTCCGCTGTCACCGGCGTCCCGAAGCCATAATAACCACTCTTATCAAGGGGGCCCGCCATAATCGATACGCTGAAACAAAGAGTAAATACGCCGATCATTTTTTGCATTGGCGTTAATACGCTAGCACTAGGAGAGCTGAACATTAATCACAGCTCCATCAGTCATAAGCTTCCACGTGTGGATGGCGTTCTTATGGTAGATGGAATTTGTGCCGCGCACTGCGCGCAGCTGGGCATAGGTCGGCTGAACATATCCGGTATCATCCGTTGCCCGGCTTTGCAGCAATACTGGCGAGCCATCCCAATCAAATTCAATGCCGAAGCGCGCCAGCGCGCGCGGCAAGACCACACTGGTAAACTTTGCTTGCCGCCACGATACGCCGCCATCGAAGGACACATCCACGTGTTTAACTTTGCCGCGACCAGACCATGCCAAACCCTCTAACCAATATTTTCCTTTCTCGCGAAGTGGCTTCTCCGGACATGGTGAGGTAATCACAGAATTACATTCCTGAACGAATGTAAATTCACGTGCGCGGCCATCAGGCATAAGATCGGTGTACTTTGATGTCTCCTCTCGCTGATACCAGGGTCTGTCCCCAAGTTCCAGTCGGCGCAGCCATTTAATGGAAGTATTGCCTTCCCAACCAGGAGTGATCAAGCGAACGGGATAGCCTTGCTCCGGCCTTAGCGCTTCACCATTCTGGGCGTAGACGACGATAGCATCATCCAGCGCTTTCTCCATGGGAATGCTACGACTCATATGGGCGCCATCTGCGCCTTCCGCCAATATCCAGCTTGCGTCAGCAGAGGCACCCACCTCAGCTAATAAGGTCGATAACAATACCCCGGTCCATTCGCAGCAGGCGATCATACCGTGGGTGAACTGGAGACGTTCCATTTGAGCACCCCGCCATTCCATTCCGCCGTTAGCAGGACACTCAAGAAAGCGAATCATACTGACAGATGGAAAGCGCATCAGATCATCCATGCTCAGCTTGATGGCTCGCTTTACCATGCCGTGGACCACAAGTTGATGTTGGGCCGGATCAATCTCCGGCATACCCGCGTGATAACGCTCAAACACCACGCCACTTGGCGTGATAATGCCCTTCAGATCAGCTAATGGTGTAAAGCTGATGGATGAAATTCGATCCCCTGTTAACCAGTCCACCGTTCTCCGTTTTACCTGTGCTTCAAAGGGTGAGGGCTGACCGTAAGGATTTGCAATAACCCCCTTGCCAAGGGACTTCGTCCAGATAGGTATATCAGGCGGCGATGAGGCGAATGCGAGAGGCGACAGTCCGGCGGCGGCACCACCCATCAAGCCAAGGCCACCGAGCAGGAACTGTCTACGCTCCTCCAGATCATCAGGCATTTCGCTCACGTCATCCTTATTTGTTGGCATAAACAACTAAATTCTCTTCCTGTTACCAGTATTTTAGTCTATTGGAAAACGCTTACATAGATTGATATTCAGGACAAAAAAAACCGAAGCATAACTTCGGTTTTCTTGTAACTCGAACGCTAATTCAAGCAGATCATGGGCCAGTCAAAGGTTTAATAACCCTGCAATTCACCATAACGGTTACGGTGGAATGCACTGTTGCCAAATGTATGCTCGGAAACACGTGATCTCTTCATAAAGAAGCCAATCTCATATTCATCAGTCATGCCGATACCGCCATGCATCTGCACGCCTTCGCTGCTTACCAGGTTATAGGTATCATTGAGCCGCGCTTTGGCCAGACTCGCGAGTTCACTGATCTCATCAGAGTTATCATCCAGTGCAGACAATGCTTCAAGTACAACCGACTTGGAAAGCTCAACCTCACAGAACATCTGTGCAGCCCTATGTTTAAGCGCCTGGAAAGAGCCAATTGGAACACCAAACTGCTCGCGAACCTTCAAGTACTCGATTGTTCGCTCAAAACATTCCTGTAACCCACCTAACATTTCAGCCGAGAGCAAAACTCGACCTGCATCCAGAGCACTATCCAATGCGTCAGCACCCTTGCCTTCTTCACCCAGCAATTCGCCCTGGGCGCCATCAAATTCAATGTTGGCTGCATTTCTGCTGTCTGCCATGATGGTTCTGGTAACGCTTACACCAGCTGCTTCGCGATCAACCAATACAAGTGAAATTCCATCTCGGTCGCCGCTGTTTCCGGAGGTTCTGGCAACAACGACCAGCTTGTCGGCAACATGTCCGTCCAGTACAAACTTCTTGGAGCCCGATACTTTGTACCCCTCACCTGATTTCTCGGCAGTCGTTGTAGCACCATAAGGATTGTGATGAGGCGTTTCTTCCAATGCTAAAGCGAGCAGGAGCTCTCCACCTGCCACTTGCGGCAATAAGCTGGACTTCTGATCATCAGATCCGCAGGCAACGATGGCACTTGCACCAACTGCCGTGGCCAGTAATGGAGAACAGGCCAAGGTTCGCCCACACTCTTCCATGACGACGCCCATACCCATATAGCCGAAGCCCAGGCCACCAAAATCTTCCGGGATGGTAATGCCTGCCCATCCAAGCTCTACCATCTGGTTCCAGGTATCGCGATCAAAGCCGGACTCATCTTTATCATCACGTAAGCGACGCATCTGAGTGATGGGCGTATTATTTGTGCAAAAATCTTTTGCAGCATCTTTGAGCATGCTCTGCTCTTCATTCAATACCAAAGGCATTATTTGTAACTCCTTACCGTTTTACTAATATTTTTAATCAGGTAAACCAAGCACTCGCTTGGCTATTATATTCAATTGTATTTCAGAACTGCCGCCAGCAATAGACCCTGCTTTTGACCGCAGCCAGGTTCTGGTGAGCAGTCGCTCGTTTTCGTCAAACATCTCGCCTTCCCAGCCAAGAGATTGAGTCCCTATCGCCTTCATCTGTAACTCAAGTCTTTCTTTGCCGTTCTCCGAACCATAATACTTAAACATCGAGGTTGCAAAAGTGGCAGTGCTACCCTTCTCACTCTCTGCCATGGATCGCTGCTGAGTCAGACTAATAGCGCGTTGATTCATCACATTTTTCGTAATTGACTCTCTTAAACAAGCGTCCGCGATCTTACCATCCCTTACGCCAAGATATTCCTTCGCGATGTCTGTCAATGAACCAAACGCATCATAGCGACCTTTCCGGCCTCCGGTATTCATGCCGGATATGGAACTTCGCTCGTGCTGTAACAATCGTTTGCCGACGGTCCAGCCACGGTTGGCCTGGCCAACCATCGCATCCTTTTCACAGCGCGCATCATCAAAAAACGTTTCGCAGAATGGAGACCCGCCGCTGATTAACTTGATGGGTTTAACACTTACTCCGGGCTGATCCATATCAATGAGCACAAAACTGATACCTTCATGTTTTGGTGCCTGGGGTTCAGTCCTCACCAGTGTGAATATCCAATCCGCATACTGCGCACCAGAAGTCCAAACCTTCTGCCCATTCACCAGATAATGATCACCCTTGTCTTCACATTTCGTCTGCAAGCTAGCCAAATCAGAACCAGCACCTGGCTCGCTATAACCCTGGCACCAACGAACTTCGCCGCTGATAATCTTTGGAAGGTGCTCCTTCTTTTGCTCTTCCGACCCGTAGTCAAGAAGCGTCGGGCCAATCATGCTGAATCCCATACCCGAAATTGGTGCTCTGGCATTCACTCTAATCAATTCATCCTGCAGGACGAGAAACTCTTCCTTGCTGAGACCACCACCGCCATATTCAGCGGGCCACGTCGGCGCTGTCCAGCCCCTGGAAGCCATTCTGTCGAGCCATAGCTCCGACTCAGGGTTTTCATATACTTGCTTACTTCCACCTCCAACCATGTCGGCTTCGGATTCGGGCAACCTCATACTTTCCGGACAGTTTTCTTCAATCCAGGCTCTTGTTTCTGCTTGAAACTCTTTCAGGTCAGCCATCATTCCCTCCGATTAAATCGAAAGACAGACAGTATCAAATTGTGGGGGAAAAGATAAACAGGTGGTAGTCACTTGATTTTACCCATTGACCTCAGTGATAGTAGCTGGCGAAAATAAACATTAACTTCAGGCAATAAAAAATGATAAATCTGGTTCGAGATGGGAATGTTTTCATTCTAACCATGACCGATGGTGAAAACCGCTGGAACACTAATTTTGTCCGGGAATTTGCGAAGGCCCTGGACGAAGTCGAGACATCTACCGGACCCGCGGCGCTGCTAACCACCTCTGCCAGCGAGAAGTTCTTCTCCAATGGTCTGGATTTAGACTGGCTATCATCCAAGGGTGAACATCGCGGCGGAGATCGAAAGGCCTTCGGCGCAGAATTCATGACCTTGATGGGCAGAATTATCACTTTGCCGGTGCCAACGATCTGTGCCATCAATGGTCACGCATTCGGTGCAGGCTTCATGACCGCGCTTTGCCACGACGTGCGGCTAATGAGAGTAGACCGCGGCTTTATCTGCGCTAATGAGGTTGAGATCGGCATGGTGATACCAGACCCGGAGCTCGCCCTATTCAGACACAAGCTACCGATGGACACATTCTTTCAAACGGTGCAGCTGGCGAGGCGATGGACGGGTCCTGATGCATTGAATGCGGGAATTGTTCAACAGACTGAAGAGCTGGATAATCTTCAAGATGCTGCATTACGAAAGGCCGAGGAGCTGTCTCGACTTGGTGCTAATCGAGAGGTATATGGCAAGATGAAGGAGCGGCTCTATGGTGAGAACGCTTCGATCAACAGCATACATGGCCCTGCTCACCTCTTAAAAAATCCTGGTATAGGCCACTAGGCGAGCTCAATATTTAGCCTCATCGTTGCCCCTGGTCCCTGTGCTCCTGGCTAATAAAATACCGGTCAATTTCCTCCCGGGCTTTGTCGGCGCAGGGCGGGCAATAGCCATGTGACAAGCTAAGGTCAGTATGTTCTTTCAGGAATTGTTCCACCTGCGGCCAATACCCACCATCTTGACGCAGCTTTTTACAGCCCGCACAGACCGGAACAATGCGAGACAGGTCTTCTATGTCCTTTAAAGTATTCTGCAGTTCGTCGAACACTTTCTGCTTTTCCAGTTCAACAGCAGTTCGGTTGATTATCTCTTGCCTCAATTGCGCGATACGTTCTTCCTCCTTCACCTGGGTTTGATGGCGAATCGATTCGAAGGTATAGCTAAAAGCAATGACCAGGGCGCATGATATAAAAAATTCCGTACTCGAATCTTCCAAGGTCGTGACGCCAAACAATTCAGGAAATAGAACAATCGATCCACTGCTCAACAAAAGTAATATGTTCCAAACAGTGCCTTCCCTGTGACCCAGAAAAGAGCAAAATACCAGGGGCAACATAAGCAGATAGAGCAAGGTGCTGATTGTATTGTCGAAAATACGCGGTCAGAAACAAGGCGACAATTAAACATAAGCCGACCATCAGCATTAGCACGATTTGAAGATGACCGTTTGATAGTTCCATCAATATGAATAACGGGAGTATTAACACGGCGCATAAGCTGCCAATTACTATCAATGTCCTCTTTCGATCCGCATCTGTCTCCACCAGGTACAGGTCATCTATCGCCAGGCTCCTCCACTAAAAGCTCTTCTGACGCTTTTTCACAATCAGGGCAAAGTCCATAAGAATATTTGAGTAGCCTGTTTCTTTCCATGTAGGTCTCAATGCCTTCCCAATACCCGCTATCATCGCGGATGCTCTTGCACGACGCGCAGATAGGCACAAGGCCGGAAAGCTCCTTCACATCGCTAAATGCGGACTGTACATTCTCGATGGACGTTTGTTTTTCCAACTCAGCTGCTGCCCTGGATGAAACCTCAATACGTAATCTTTCCTGCTGTAAAAACCTTCTTATCTCCGATCTTTCTCTTCCGATTTCATAAGCGAAGACTATCGTAGAAATTAGAATGTACGTCGCAACAAAACCTGAGAATGCAGCCAGATCCTGCCAGATCTCACGGTCCGTTGAATAAACAAAGTACGCCGAAAGAAAGAGATAACACATGTTCCAGATTGCGCCCTCTTTCCTGCCCAGGATGAAAGTAAGTACCGGGGGTAAAACGAGAAGGTAAAGGACATTACTTATCTTGTAATCAAGGTAAACCAGAAGTATCAGAAGCCACGAAAAATACGCGGTGACCCCGCGTACAGACCAAAGCGTAAAGCCTCGACTTAAGTTGACCACAATGTTGATGAGCAAAACGATCACGCCAACAATTAGTGCAGCAGACAGAAAATAGTGCGAGTTAAAGTACTCACTCACCGATACTCCCAGCATAATCGGTAAAGACAGCAAGCTAAAAATCACCAGAAGGATGACCCTCCTCCCTTCGGGATCATCCAGGGACGCATTACGCCTTCCTATTTCAAGAATGGAAATTTCAATATTTGAAAACTTGGAATTTAGGAAACTCATCGACGCTCATGTTAATAATTGGATTCCCTGGGCAGCTTACCCAAATTCGAGAAATTCTATTGGTACATTATCCTCCTGGCTTAATGAAAATTTCAATCACTAACCATCCTATTAGCGACGAGCGCCTATAGAGTCCGCCTTAACGGCAGAACAGACGACACAAGAGAAAGTGGGTCTGATCATGTTGGGGCAGGGCACGGGACCTTGCGTTTGATTCTTATATGAAAAAGAGTCAAATGCGCTATCGAAGTGTACCGCTCAACATATCAATCGCAGTAGAAAGGGCTTTGGCCAATCCATCGGCATTCGCCAGATTTTTCCCCGCGATATCAAATGCTGTTCCATGATCAACTGAGGTTCTGACAAAGGGAATGCCCATTGTCGCAGTAATACTGTCCTCAAAATTATGCATCTTTATCGCGATATGTCCCTGATCATGATATAGCGCTAGCACAGCATCAAATTCACCGGATGTTGCCCGATAAAATATGGAATCTGCCGGGTAAGGCCCAACCACATTTAGGCCTTCTTCAATGGCTGCCTCAATCGCCGGCGCAATCTCTTCTATTTCCTCCATCCCCAACATCCCACCCTCGCCGCCGTGTGGATTTAATGCCGCAACTGCAATTTTCGGATTCTTGTATCCCCATTGCTGCATGCTCTGGCTTGTCAGCCTTAACTTCTCTATCAACACCGGCTTAGTAACATATTTAACGGCTTCACCCAGGGATTTATGGGTTGAAAGGTGCGCAACTTTCAGGCCCGTCGTCATTAACATCGTTGCTGTTAATATTGATCCGGTCATTCGCGCGAGAATTTCCTGGTGCCCAATATCTCCGTGATATCCCGCAGCGTGGACGGCTTCTTTATTAATAGGGCAAGTCACCACACCTTCAACGTCACCAGCCAGACAATAATTAACCGCCGTCTCAAAATATTGAACCGCCGCATGGCCGCAATCAGATGAAATTACGCCTTGCTCCAATAGGGAAATATTGAACACCTCATCATTGCGCGTATTCGGCTCGATCACTTGCAAAATACCCGGAACATCTTCAAGTTCTTCGAGTGTGTTTATCCCTCTGATTGGGAGATCGATCCCCGTCTGCTTCATCGCCAATCTAAGGCATGCAATGGAGCCAATAATAAAGGGCTGCGATCTTTTAAAGGCATCTGCATTGGCAAAAGTTTTGATAACAATCTCAGCGCCGACGCCGGCCGGGTCGCCCATGGTTACTGCCAGTCTCGATTTAGACATATCTAGAAGTCCTGATCCAGGATATGCCGTGCAACCAGGTCCGGCTTCTCCATAGGAATAAAATGCGTAAATTCAGGAAGGTAAACGTCCCTTCCGTTCTTGAATTCTCCTGCAAGCCCAACCCACGTTGGAGACTTGCTAAAATCCATCTCTTGGCGCTCAGGATCACGCTGCTGGGCACGCAGTATTTTAGCCGGTATATCAATACTTCGGACAAACTCGTAAATGTCATGTAAAGCACTGCCCATATAGATTGCAGCTTCTACCTCAGGAGGACAGGCGAGCACAAAGCCATCACCGAGAGTATTGGCAACGATGCCGTAGTCACAATAGTCACGCAAAACATCTTCGCGCCACAAGCCATACGGCCCCCGTCCCTGAAAATTAGCAAACATCGCTTGCGCATCAAGAAAATAGTTCTTACGTCTGGCAACGGGATGAACACCGTCATCATCTAACCAAGCGGAATGCTCTGCCTGTTGCTCCTTATAATATTCTGGCGCCATCACGACAGGATCTACCAATACTATTCGGTCAAAACGATTCTTTGCTCTAGCCGCAGCCTGAATCGTACAATGCCCTCCCATGGAATGACCCACGCCAACAATATTGTTAAGGTCCAGTGCTGCAACAAATTGAACAAGATCTTCGCCAAACATCTGCCAGTTGAAAGGTGCGATTTTATCGCTTCGACCATGGCCTCTCATATCAAGAGCAATGACATGTTTGCCCTCCAGAGAGTCAACGGTTTTATCCCAGCATCTTGCGTGAAACCCGGTGGCGTGAACCAGAAGTACCGTCTCCCCTTCATTATATTCCGCACCCCACTCAAACCAGCAAAGATCAACCCCATTGACATGCACGACATGTTGTACCGCACCTGCCAGAACTGCTTCCGACATCCAGACCATCCAATCAGTTAAATATTCGCTACAGTATCCCATGACTTGTAAATGATTGCGCACAAGATCGACTTAATCCTGTCTGGTATACTTGACCTTTTAGTCCGGCAGAGTGTGTTTGGTAATTTTTTTATTTACGGTTCTGCTTACATCATGGTTTCGCTTATGGTCTCGCTTGCGGTCTAGGCTCAGAACCAATTTCCGAAAAAGTACAATCAGCAAAGATAGAAACAGACGAGCACAAATTGCAGCCCTCATATTATTGCTGCCGGTCCAGAGCGCTTATCCCGCCTTAACGGATATTGAGTATAAGATCATTCAGCAGGTTGCAGAGAACGAAGCCGCCGCACGTGAACTCCTGGAAGAGGTCGTAAATATCAATAGCGGCACGATGAACCTTGAGGGCGTGCGCGAAGTTGGCAAGCGTTTTGACCGCGCCTTCAAACACCTGGGATTCAAAACCCGCTGGATTGATGGCACCCCATTTCAACGCGCCGGACACTTAATCGCAACACATGGCAACGCTGGTCCAAAACTGCTACTCATTGGGCACCTCGACACCGTTTTTACCCGAGACAGTCCCCTTAACCGTTATCAGGAGCTCGCTAATAATAAAGTCAAAGGACCGGGTATTACCGATATGAAGGGCGGCGATGTTGTCATGTTATATGCACTCGCCGCGCTAAAGGGCGCAGGCGCTCTGGACCGAATTAGCGTTACCGTCATTCTTACGGGAGATGAAGAGAGGCGCGGCAGGCCGCTGAAGTTAGCAATCCACGAACTGGTTAAAGCTGGAAGATGGGCAGACTTTGCCATTGGATTCGAGGATGGCGACGGCGACCCCTCAACAGCTGTTATATCTCGACGCGGCTCCACTCGTTGGCAACTAACGGTCACGGGTCGAGCAGCACACTCTTCGCAGATCTTTCGTGAAGACTATGGCTACGGCGCTATTTATGAGACTGCTCGAATCCTGAATGATTTTAGGGAAACACTATCAACGGAGCCTAATCTCACCTTCAACCCCGGGCTCATTCTTGGCGGAACCGAAGTCAATACAAAAACTGGCGCGAACAGCGGGCAGGCTTCCGGCAAAAATAATGTCATTGCCAAGACCACACTTGTGCGCGGTGACATCAGGGCGCTAACGCCTGCTCAGCTGAGCAAAGCGCAGACAGTCATGCAGAGAATCACGGCTGACAACCTCAACAAGACCTCCGCCCAGCTGGAGTTCTTTGATGGTTATCCGCCCATGGCACCACGGGAAAATAATAGGCGACTGCTAAATATATATGACCAGATTAGTCAGGACCTCGGCTTTGGCAAGGTAAATGCGGTTGATCCAAGAAACGCTGGCGCCGCAGATATAAGCTTTGTGGCAGAACACGTGGAAATGGCAATCGATGGGCTTGGTCTCATGGGCTCCGGCGGGCATACCGAAAATGAGATCGCAGACATGAATACGCTGCTTCAGCAGACACAGCGCGCCGCCATTCTTTTTCATCGATTGGCTGACCGCTGGCAGCCCAGACAATTGTTGTCCAGATAATAACCACAATCAAATAGGATGACTAAATGGCACGAGACCCGGATCGAAGACATACAATCATTTCAGGCGCCGGCCAACTGTTTCTTATGAAGGGGTATGATGGAGTATCCGTTGACGAAATTTGTAAACTCACAAATTCTGCCAAGGGAAGTTTCTACCATTTCTTTAGTTCCAAGGAAGACCTGGCTGTTCAATTGGTCGATGAATTATGGCGCGAAACAGAAGTCAGAATGGAAGCCACATTTTCCGAGGACAAGGTGCCGCTCGAGCGAATCAGGGATGAGCTGACTTATACCTACAAACACGCCTACATTCTAAAGAACAGGAGCCGGCAATATACAGGTTGTCCAATGGGCACGCTATCTGTCACCTTTGCCGGGAAAAGTGACAAGATTCGCAAACGAATCAATTTTGCACTGAATCATATGCGACACTTTTATATCGGCGCTTTTGATGAGGCAATAAAGGAAGGCGATATCTCACCCTACCTCGACGCAGCACAAATGGCCGACCTTCTTTTCGTAACAATCCAGGGGATTGGTATCGCCAGTCGCAGCTACAATAGTCAGGCAAAGATCCGCAAGCTGGTCAACAATATCATGCCCATGTTTACCGCCTAATTACCCATTTCTTTGCGCGAGCAAATCGACTTAATTTCCCGGATGTAGTTCCTCACAATTCTGCTATGATGCGCGCCCTTCACGCTCGCTGAGAGTTTATTAGGTACGCCAGGATGAAAGAAACGCCCCTAAAAAGAATAGCAATCGTTGGTTCCAGTTGTGCTGGAAAAACAACCCTGTCCAAGAGGCTGGAGAAACATCTCAAGTTGAAACGTATCGAGTTAGATGCAATCAACTGGCAGCCAAATTGGCAAGAGCTCAATTACGATGAATTCCGGGGAATTGTTGCCCATGAATCGGCAAAAGGCGCCTGGATAATTGACGGCAACTATAACAGCCGCATGGATGGAGAAGTTCTTAGAAAGGCAGATACGATAATCTGGCTCAACTTACCCTTTCACGTTGTTTATGGCCGATTATTTTCTCGCCTCTACCAACGAATTATCAAAGGTGAAGAACTATGGAACGGCAATCGCGAGAACCTTTGGAACACGCTTTTTAAGTGGGATTCCCTCCTCTATTGGATACCGAGGCGCTACCGGATTATCCAAAAAGGATATCGCCGCTTCTTTAGCAGTCCAGAACATGCCAAAAAACTAGTAGAATTTAATGATGCCGCTTCAATAGATCGCTGGTTGGTAACAATTGCAGAAAGAAGCCACTAGCGATGGTATTTGTCTCTGCTGAGCGGAGCCTGAAAATCTTCACTATCGGGCTACCGATAATGGGAGGCATGGTTTCCAATGTACTTCTCGGTCTCGTGGATACCGCCATGGTTGGCACCCTCGGTAATGCTGCGCTTGGCGCCGTGGGATTATCTTCCTTCCTTGCCTCAATTTATCTCGGTTTGTTCTTCGGCTTCTCCATCGCAGTTCAGGCAATGGTCTCCCGACGTAAGGGCGAGGGCAAAACCTCCGATTGTGGCATTTATCTGAGCGGCGCTTTGATCATCATTGCAGCCATCGCACCGATTGCATCCCTGGTCCTGTATTTTCTAATCCCTTACCTTTTTCCTCTGATCAATAGTGATCCGGAAGTTATCGCCATCGGGGTTGACTATATACGCTGGCTAATCTTGCAAGCAGCGTTTGTGGGTTTTATCCAGGCAAATACTGGCTTCTGGAACGGCATTGGTCTAACAAAAGTCTATGTCCCTTCATTGTTAACCATGCACGCCAGTAATATTTTCCTTAACTATGTCTTTATCTTTGGTAAGTTCGGCGCACCCGTCATGGGAGCAGAAGGTGCCGGATTCGCTACCGCTATTGCCAGCGTCTTCGGCGCGGTACTTTACTTACGCCTCGGTCTGAAATATGGGAAACCGTTTGCTTATATGCAAAAGCTCCCCAGCATGCCGGAAATCAAAAGTATCTTCCGCCTTGCAATTCCGGCAGGAATGCAGCAACTACTGGATATCACGGCACTGACGATTACATACAGTATTGTTGGGATCATAGGAACGGTGGAACTTGCATGCTACAGCGTGCTTCTTAATCTGATTGGACTTGTTGGCCTACCTGCCTGGGGGCTAGGCACCGCCGGTGCAACACTGGTGGGCCAGGCGCTGGGGCAGAAAAATATTGAAGATGCCGTTAACTGGGCATGGGATGTTATCAAGATCGGCGTCCTGGCAATGGCGTTTATTGGCATGCCATTTTGGTTGGCACCTGAACTCATCCTGTCAATATGGATACATGATGAGGCAACGCTTGCGCTGGCAATACTACCGACCCAGATCCTGGGCGTTATGATTACCTTCAACGGCATCGGCTATATGTTGGCCACCATGTTGAACGGTGCCGGTGATATTCGCCGCGTCACAATCATTAACCTGGTGACCCAATGGCTGATCCTGGTCCCTGGGGCATATCTCATTGGCATTCATTTTGGCTTCGGTCTGATCGGCATTTGGCTGGTGCATCAGTTCGCCTACAGAGCTGGCCATTCCTTCATCTTCAGCTACTTCTGGCGGCAGGGGAAATGGTCCAGGATTATTGTTTGACCAACTATCTATTATTCCATTTCGCCATCAAACTTATTTTCCCGGCTTTGTTATACTTTTTCATCTATTGAGATTGAATCTAACGAGCAATTGGAAAAGGGGTGGTAATGCCGGCAGCACAGTATTTAAGAACTCCCAATCTCAATGGTTCCGATATTGATGCAAAGAGAGCCGAAATTTCGGACTACTTCAATGCAACCTGGGAGCGCTACGAATCGTTGTTTGATACTTTGGTGGAAGAAAGTTCCTACACCAGAAAATCTATCCCCTTGCGACATCCCCTGATCTTTTATTACGGCCATACTGCGACCTTTTTTGTAAACAAATTGATTCTGGCTGGTCTCATCAAGCATCGGGTGAACCCTGAATTCGAATCGATGTTTGCCATCGGCGTAGACGAAATGAGCTGGGATGATCTGGACGAGACCCACTATCAGTGGCCCGCGGTCTCCGAAGTAAAAGCCTATAGAGACCAAGTCAAAAAGTTAATGAACGCCCTCATCGCCAAGGCACCCCTCAGCCTACCAATCGATTGGCAAAACCCCTGGTGGATCATTCTGATGGGTATAGAACATGAGCAAATTCACCTGGAAACTTCCTCGGTACTGGTCCGCCAGCAACTGTTGGAGCTAGTAAAACCCAACGAACAATGGCAAGCATCAATGGAGACCAGCGCAGCACCATGTAATTCGATGGTCCACGTCAGCGGTGCAAAAATTTCGCTGGGCAAGAAGTACGACGACACTATTTATGGATGGGATAACGAATACGGCAAACATCAGGCAGACATTGAAGACTTTAAGGCCAGTAAATACTTGGTCAGCAATCAGGAGTTTCTTGCATTCGTAAGCGATGATGGCTACCAAAAGGATCAGTTCTGGCTGGAAGAAGGTCTTGAATGGCGCAATTTCGCGGAAGCTTTCCATCCAACATTCTGGGTCGCTGATACAGCAGACCAGGAACCGAACTGGAAGCTTCGCCTCATGACGGAGATTGTAGCGATGCCATGGGACTGGCCAGCTGAAGTTAATTACCATGAAGCCAAGGCATTCTGTAACTGGAAGTCTGGGCAAAGCGGACAATCCATTCGCCTGCCCACTGAAGATGAATGGTATCGAATTTATGAAGTTTCAGGCGCTCGGGAACTCATTGTGAACGAACCGGCAAAGGCCAACCTGCATATGGATCACCATGCCTCTTCCTCACCGGTAAATATTTTTGCCCATGGGGATTTCTTCGACGTGATCGGCAATGTTTGGCAATGGACGGAGACGCCCATTTACCCGTTCCATGAATTCAAAGTCCATCGCTGTTACGACGACTTCACTATGCCTACCTACGATGGCCGGCACAATATAATCAAAGGAGGCTCCTGGATATCCAGCGGTAACGAAAGCCGCAAGTCGGCCCGATATGCCTTCCGAAAACACTTTTTTCAACACGCTGGTTTCAGATACGTCAATGCCGGTAAACCCCAGGAACAACCCATGTCGAATTACGAAACAGACAAATTGCTCTCTGAATACGCTGAGTTCCATTATGGTGACGAGTATTTTGATGTGGCGAACTTTCCAAAAGCACTGGCTGACATCGCGATAAGGGCAATGGGCGACAAACCTACTATCAGCGCCCTGGATATTGGCTGCGCCGTTGGTCGAAGCAGCTTCGAACTGGCGCGGCACTTCGAACATGTCACCGGCATTGACTTTTCCGCCCGGCTTATCAATCTGGGGGTTAAGCTCGCGGACCAAGGCATGGTTCGTTATAGCATCGCCGATGAAGGCGAGTTGATGATCTTTCACGAGCGCCGCCTTGCAGATATGGGTTTGCTTGAAGTATCCGGCAAGGTGGATTTTTCACAGGGCGATGCGTGCAATCTAAAGGCCGGGTTTACTGCTTACGACCTCGTTCTTGCAGCCAACCTGATCGATCGACTTTACGATCCAATGCTGTTCCTGGCAACAATACACGAGCGCATAAATACTGGCGGCGTTCTACTCATCGCCTCTCCCTATACCTGGTTGGAAGAACATACCAGAAAGGATGATTGGCTTGGCGGTTTCAAGAAGGACGGAGAAAACTTCACAACATTTGACGGGCTAAAAGCCGCCCTGTCGCCAAAATTTGATCTGCTTGAACAGCCACAACAAGTCCCATTTGTGATTCGTGAGACTTCCCGGAAATTTCAGCACTCTCTTTCTGATGTGACTCTATGGATAAAGAAAGAGTAATCAGACGTATACAACAGGGCGGACAATCTAAATGTCGAGAGACATAAAGACGCTGTTTGGATCACAAACATAATCTGCAAAGGGGCCGCAGCACTCAAAGCCAAACTTCTGGTAAAGCCGACGCGCCGGTTCAAAGTAATCCATGGAGCCGGTTTCAAGGCTTACCAGGCGATAAGCTCTCTCACGTGAAATCTTTAACAAGTGAGTTAGCAGCATTGATGCGACGCCCTTACCACGAGCTGCTTCAGAGGTACGCATTGACTTGATCTCGGCATGTTGTTGATCCAATTCCTTAAGCGCACCGCAGCCAAGCAGTGCATTGCCGTCCCAGACCGTCCAGAAAGTGACGTCCAGCTGCTTGAGTGCTTCCAGGTCCAGAGCATGCACACTCTCGGGCGGGGATGTTGATTGCATATCATCCATGTGAGCCTGCAAGAAGTCAGACACTTCCTGACTTGTGAGGTCATCAACCCTAATTTCGATTGATCGCCCTGCTACCTGAGTCATTGATCCTCACCTGCTGGGCTGAACACCGAATCCGGTCGCAGCATGGTATGTGATGGGTGAAAACAATCCAGCCAGGCTTCGAAATCCAATCGTGAGAATGCTGCTCCTACTCTTTCTATTAATATTCTTACTTCACCTACTTTATTCATCTGCACTCATCAATACATGTTGTTTACTGTTAGCTGCCGTCAACAATCATTACCGTGGACTCGGCATTAGCATGGCGAATCTTTTTTATAGGTGCATATTCGTCGCTATCCACGAATGTCTGCGCTTCTTTTAGGTTTGGAAATTCAATAATGACAATTCTGCTTGGCGCCCATAAGTCGCTCTCACAAACATTGATCTCCCCGCCGCGCGCCAGGTAAACGCCGCCATACTTTTCCGCCAATGGCTTCGCCAGTTTCTTATATTCTTCATATGCATCTACATTATTAATCTTGGTATCAACTATTAGATAAGCACTCATCAATTTACTGCCGTTTGTTCAAGATAAAAAAGCTGTGCGTGAATTGCCTTAATGTTCATTTTACCCAGGATGCAAACCCTTTCGCCTCAAGCCCATTCCTCGATCCAGGCTAAACATCAGGTTCATATTTTCAATGCCGACCTGGGCGCCGCCTTTACCCACATTATCCAGCGCAGAAAAAACGACTAAGCGATTCCGCCTCTCATCATAGTCGATGCCAATCATGCAGTAATTGGTACCATTGATTGCACTCACCCAGGGATAGGGCTTGTATTGCCAGCTCACGCCCTCTTCCCTTGCCTGGTCATAGACTTGAACGAACTCATCGTCGTGATAAAACTCTTTATACAGCGCCAGAATTTCGTCGCGAGATGTTTTTACATTTGGGAACGAATGACAAATATCGAGGATGCCGCGCGTTATCGGAATGTACACAGGTGAAAAATGGACTTGGATATCTCGCCCTGCCAACAATCCGAGCTCCTGCTCCATTTCGTATGTATGGCGATGATCCACAACATTGTACGGAACGATATTGTTGCCAATTTCAGGATGGTGGGTCGGCTTGCCAAGCTCTGCCCCGGCACCTGTGGTACCCGACAGGGCATCGATCAATATATGATCCAGATCGATGAGCCCATTTTTTATCAGTGGCGCAAGGCCAAGAATAGCCGCTGACGAGAAACATCCGGGATTAGCAACGATGCGTGCATCAGCCACTTCACTGCCGTGAAACTCAGTTATGCCGTATACCGCTTCTTCAACAAGATGCCAATGAGTATGTGACTGCCCGTAAACTCGCTCCCATACCGCCTGATCTTTCAAGCGGAAAGCAGATCCCAGATCAATGACCCTGGAACCTTGTTCAAGTAAATTATCTATGACCTCAAGCGTTGCAGATGTAGGCACGGTCAGGAACACAACATCACAAGCCGTAAGTTCCGAAGGATGAATAAGGGGGAGGTCCAGGCCAATGAAATTTGGATGGTAGTCTGCCACCTGGCCACCGGAGCGACCAGTGAGCCATGCGATTTCAACTTCCGGATGATCCAGCAATACACGTAGCGCCTCACCGCCCATATATCCTGTGGCGCTTAATATACCGACGCTAATCATTCCTGGAATCGCTCCTATGGTGCTGAACCTTCATTGGCATCCTGTTGCTCCGCGAATACGTAATTGTAAGTATACGCCTCATCATGGGGAGGGACGCCCACTGCATCATACCTGGTAAAGTTTGCCCCAACTTCCACCATCACACGAAATTCTATTGCTAAGGGCGTAGCAAGCCGGACGCCATTCTTTGCCGCATCAGACCTGAATTCCGCCCACTGGGGATTGAAGTGGCAAGTCAATTCACTGCAGCAATAGGTCTCATCTTTCAGGAATCTAAGCCCCACACGGACCACGGTACCATCGCTCGTCCGGGAGCAGAGTTTTACATTAAACCTACCTTGCTGCTTACCGTTGAAGAGATTAGCTCGCAGCAATCTCTCAACGACTATGTCTTCATCAATCATGTTTCAGCTCATCATACGAAATCAAGCAAACCAGGAAGAAACTTTTCCTTTTGACAATCTTATCATTATCTAAAGGCAAGGCAGAGTGCAGACATTATGATTTGCATCTAGCTGTTTGATATCTATTTGGTGAACTATTAAATAGCCGTGTACTCTGGCACTCTAGTGCGACCCTGGGATAAATTTTCTTAATTTGGAGAAACCATTTAGTGAAAACTGCTTACAAATTACTGTGTCTGGTAGCCCTGACTTACCTGCTAAGCGCATGTTCGCAACCAACCAATGATTCATCTGCTACAGGACCAATGAGTGAGGGTTCAAAGGCGGCGGTAAGCGCGGAAGAAATCCATAAAAATGCCCTGGTGCTGGACGCACATGCCGACATCGAAATTCCGGGCAAGGAGTCCCGATATGCTGGCGCTGACGGATTGTCTAAAGTATCGCCAGAGAAGATGCGTGCAGGAGGCGTGGATGTGGTTGTGATGTCTATCGCTGTTGGACCAGGCCCAAGGAACGCAGAAGGTTATTCACAGGCTCGCGCAAAAGCAGACGAAGAATTGGCAGCGATACTTACGCTAACTTCAGATCCAACAAATAACACTGTCCTAGCCCGTTCGGCAGATGAGCTCGAAAAAGCCCATGCGGATGGAAAGAGTGCACTTATCCTTGGGTTTCAAAACGCGAGGATCCTGGGTACAAAGGTATCGGGAATTGATGAATTTTATGCGTCTGGCGTTAGAGTATTTGCCTTAACTCATATGGGTCACAACGACTTTGCTGATTCTTCCAGGCCCATATACAACGGCGAACTTGGCAAGCATGAGGCTGTTGAAGAACATGGCGGGCTGTCCAGGCTCGGCGAGGCCGCGATCAAGCGAATAAATGAACTTGGCGCGATAGTAGATATATCACAGCTCTCCAAAGCCGCAGCGCTCCAGGTTTTAGCCTTATCAACAGCACCGGTTATCGCCAGCCATTCAAATGTAAGGCAGCTCTCCAATGTGAGCCGTAATCTCACAGATGAAGAGATCGACAAAATAGGTGAAGTTGGCGGCGTCATACATGTTGCGCCGTTTAGAGGGTATCTATTCGATTCATCAAACAAACAATTAGACGTACAGATTCGAATCGCACGGAACGCCGCCGGCATAGAAGAAGATTATTACTATCCATTCGAACTGTATTGGGAGATCGACGACGCGGAAATTCAGAGCACCTTTCTGAACGCCGTTAGCGATTTACTTGGCCCCGGAAGCCTCGACGATCTGCTCGATCACATCGACTATATTGTGAATCGCATTGGCATTGATCACGTGGGTATCGGAACAGACTTTAATCACGGCAGTGGAATCGTTGGCTTTGACGATGCCAGCGAGGCGCTAAATGTCACTATTGCCTTGTTGGACCGCGGTTATACACAGCAAGACATCGAAAATATTTGGGGTGGCAATTTTCTTCGCGTATTCCGCGAGGCAGAGCTAGGTGCGAAGTAAGCTGCCACGGCTTCTATATTCAGGAGCGACTCATGCCTATGGAAATTGGCAGAAACCAATAGCTGCTGCGAGACAGCTACGCAGTCACATACGGTCTTTAACGAAACTCAATACCCTCAAAATCACCGGTATTGCGCCACTCATTAATATACTCGAAGTAGGCCGTCGCACCCTTCGGATAACCAAGATTGTATCTGCTTGAAGGTGAAGGCGGCTGCCCTTCATTATTGTAGTAGCCAGGGGTACAGTCAGGCGAGCCAATCATCATGCCGCCACTTGTGGCAAGCAAATCAACCCAGGAATCTTCTGCCTCTTTACTGACTTCAATGGTCGATGCGCCTGAATCAATAGCATGTTTGATCATCATGGCAATTGTTTGTCCGGATTCGACAATATTGTGAGGGATATTGGATATCAGATTTGCGCCCTGCGTTGGCTGAACGAAAAATGCGTTGGGAAAGTTATGAGCATTAATACCATGTTTTGTACGCATACCCTCGGACCAATAGTCACTGAGGGTTAGTCCGTCACGGCCAACCATTTCAAAGCCGGTTCTACGAACTAATGAAGTACCGACCTCAAACCCAGAGGCATAGATAATGCAATCCACTTCATAGAGTTTACCGGAAACGATAACGCCGGTTTCAGTGATGCGCTCTACCCCTTTGCCATCTGTATCAACCAACTGAGTCGCGGGTTCGTTGAATGCCTGGAGGTATTCATCATGGAAGCATGGTCGCTTGCACAACTGGCGATACCACGCTTTAAGATCCTGGGCTGTTTGTTCATCTTCAACGACGGAATCAATACGACCGCGAATCTCTTCCATCTTCTCGAAATCAGAATCCTCATAAGCGGCGAGCATCTTCATTGGGTTCTTACGATCCTCATCCGGGAGCTCTGCTATTTTCGCGCGAATGCGGCGTGATAAATCTGTCCAGCCATCCTGCACGAGATCAACATCGGTATGGCCACCTGTCTGGTTCAAGGTGAAATTTTCCATCCATCGTTGCTGCCAGCCGGGCGTCGCCATTTCTTTAAACCAGTCAGGATCAGTCTTCCTGTTATCGCGAACATCAACTGACGACGGCGTACGTTGGCACACATATAAGGTCTTACAGGCGCTTGCCAGTGCAGGTATACATTGCACGGAAGTCGCACCTGTACCGATGATGGCAACGCGCTTGTCTTTTAGTTTTTCCAGTAGTGCGCCTTCCGGGTCGCCACCGGTATAATCGTAATCCCAACGACTGGTATGAAATGAATGACCCTTGAAGTCTTCAATGCCTTGAACGCCTGGCAATTTTGGAATGTGTAATGGTCCGGTACCCATGGCAACATACTTGGCAGTAAAATCATCGCCGCGATTAGTCTTGATGGACCATCTTTTATTGTCTTCTTGCCATTCAAGGTGCGTGACCTGTGTGTGGAACAGAGCATTCTCGTAAAGCTTGTACTGGTTTCCGATGCGCTGACAATGCTCCAGAATCTCCGGCGCATGTGTATACTTTTCGCTGGGCATATGGCCTGTTTCTTCAAGCAGGGGCATATAGATAAACGATGCTGTATCACACATCGCACCAGGGTAGCGATTCCAATACCAGGTGCCACCAAAGTCGCCGCCTTTGTCCATAATACGAACATCAGTGATGCCCTGCTCAACCAGGCGCGCACCTGTGACGAGCCCCGCGTATCCGCCACCAATAAAGGCAACCGTGACATGATCCTTCTTCGGTTCACGTTCCTTTACTTCCACGTATGGGTCGTCAAGATAATGTGAGAGTTGACCCTTCAGCTCCAGGTATTGTGCGGTCCCGTCCGGCCGCAAGCGCTTGCTGCGCTCAAGCTTGTATCTTTCTTTCAACTCATCTTTCTTCGCAGTACTTATTGTCATCGTGTTCCAGCGTCTGTCGGTTAATTCAATCCGCAAATACTTGCATTGGATTCTGAGGGAGTCAATCGACCAAAATGGTATGAATGATGATTGTGTGGCTAGAGCAATGTTCGTCGTCTGCTGAACGAACACACCTGCTAGGCGCTGACGCCAAGGCTGATACCATATAAGGCGAATCAAACCGGGCAGGATTGTCCCTCTCAAACAGCTACAGGCACCACTTCAATCATAAATGAGCGGGAGGTATCGAATATCATTGATATCCACCAATCGCGCCAGCCATATTTTTCTTCCATAAGCCGGCGAATATTTTCATGGCTAGCTGGACTGTGCAGCTTAAATCGGTACATGCCATCCAGACCCTCTCCCTTTAGCATCAGAGCCTGCTGAATTGCCAAATCCAGCACCCGGGGATTTTCCGGTGTCCCTGCCTCAAGTAGAAGCCTGCCCTCTGACTGTACTAACCAGATGTGGGTTTCACGCTTCTCCTGTCCAGAACCAGTCTTTGTTTCAACCACCAGTACCTGACCTGATTCTAGAACGATAATGGTGATCGCCGCCAAGCCAATAAGGATGAACACTATGGTAAGGAATATTCGTTTAAACATATAGGCGGCAGTCTGATTCAATTGTTAGCTGAATATAGCAAGTTCTTGTCCGTAAATGAAAACCGCCGGTGTTAGTTCTTTCGTAAGTGATTGTTTCGTTGCCAACAGTTTTGTTGGTCTCTTATTTTATAGTTGCATCATCAGTTAGGCAGCTTGTACCGCATCTTATTATAGCGGACTAAGCGGAGCCAACAATTCTCAGCAGTCAAGAATGCATACCCGTCATCTAGGGTATACTTATTTCAATTAAAACAGCGAGACTACGATGTCCTATACAACCATTACTTACGATTTGGACAAGACAACGGCAGTAATAACTTTTGATCGGCCAGAGAAAATGAACACATGGAACGCGACTGTCGCTACCGAACTAAGTCAGGCATTACGTCAGGCGAACGATGACGATGCGGTGCGTGCGGTTGTCATCACTGGTGCCGGTAGAGCATTTTGTGCTGGAGCTGACCTCGACGGCGGAGAAGATACATTTGCAGGTAGGGAGCAGGCTACATCAGAGGATCAAGATGGAGTTGGTACTTTGCACCCATATGAAATCAACAAACCTGTGATAGCAGCGATCAATGGCGCCGCTGTTGGCGTTGGCATGACATACCCAATGTTATGCGATATACGATATGCCGCAGCCGACGCAAAAATGGGCTTCGTATTCACGCGGCGCGGCATGATGCCCGAGCTTGCTGCTCATTTATTGGTTCAGCGTGCTGCAGGTTTCTCTAATGCCGCTGATGTTCTACTGTCCGGACGCATCTTTCTTGGCAAAGAGGCGGCGCAGATGGGTATTGTTAGCGAGGCCCTACCTGCTGACAAGGTACTGGATCGAGCGTTGCAACATGCCGCCGAATACCGCTATACAGCGCCTGTCTCAGTTGCCATCACCAAAAAGCTTCTATGGCAGGGATTACATTCCTCTATGTCAGAAATGCTCGCCCTGGAAGGCCCACTATTCAACTGGGTGGGCAACCAGATAGACGCGAAGGAAGGAATCATGTCGTTCGTTGAGAAGCGCGACCCGGAATGGACACTATCAGCCTCTAAAGATCTACCAACATTATTATAAAGCTGTACTGGCGAGTAAATTGCATAGCAACTCATGGAGATAAGATGAAAGTACTAGTCCTGTTAACTGCTCTTTTAGTAACTGGATGTGGCCCGATTCCCGGCGGTAGTTTAAGTGGCACCATGACAGATGTGCCGGACTCCTGGCAGGAAATATTATCGGATAATCAGATATGTGAAATTGAATCACGGCTGGAAGATCCGCATTCTATTCAAGTCGAGTGCTTTCTTTACGAAGATGACGTTTACGTGCAATCACACAGGTATGTTGATGCTAGCTGGTGGCCCACTGAAAGCTGGGCATTGATCTGGCAACAGCACCCGGGTATAACCGTTAGATTTGAAGAGTCTTTGTTTCTAATGGACGCAGTAAGGATCACTGATCTTGAGTTAAGAGAAACAGTCCTAAAGCTACGAGGTTATGACCCAGTGCCGGACGGAATCGTACTCTTCAGATTCGACAAAGCGAAGAACCCTGAATCAAGAGCAAACAGATCCTAGGGCAGGTATCCTGCACTAAACTAAATCTGTCTTTTTCAGCCTATGCCCTGATTGTTACCGGTAGTTCGCGGATACCATGGATAAAGTTTGACTTCAAATAGACTGGATCTCCTGTAACTTCAATGTTGGGATAGCGTTTGATTATTTCATCCCACAACACATTGAGCTGCATCTCACCGAGGCGATTGCCAACGCAGCGATGAATGCCAAAGCCAAAGGAGAGATGTTTACGCGGTGTATCGCGGTCAATGATGAATTGGTTGGCATTCGGAATCTCGGATTCATCGCGATTACCGGAGATATACCACATCACAACCTTATCCATTTTCTTGATTTTCTTACCGCCAATTTCAGTATCTTCCATTGCAGTCCGACACATGTGAGCAACAGGCGACTGCCAGCGGATGATCTCTGGCACCATTTTCGGAATTAGCCCTGGGTTCTGACGCAACTTCTCATACTCGTCTGGATTCTTGTTCAGCGCAAGGACGCCGCCAGAGATGGAATTACGTGTGGTGTCGTTGCCGCCGACAATGAGCAGTAACATATTCCCCAAAAATTCATTCGGTGTCATGTTTCGTGTGGATTCGCCATGAACCAACATGGAGATCAGGTCCTGGCCAGGTTCACTCCTGGATTGTCGCTCCTTCCAAACCGCATCGAAATACTCAAAGCACTTCCACAACTCCTGGAAACCTTCCTCTTGTGTTTCAAAGAAATCAGGGTTGCCAAGATTTTCCACTGCATCCGACCAATAGATCAGTTTGTGACGATCCTCCTGAGGTACATCAAATATGGTCGCCAGCATCTGTCCGGTGAGTTCAACCGAAACTTCCCTTACCCAATTAAATTCTTCATTGATGGGAAGGTTGTCTAATATGGTTCCGGCTCGCTCCCGGATCAAACCTTGCAGCTCTTGAATTCTCTTTGGTGTAAATGAAGGTGTTATGACCTTGCGTTGCTCGTCATGTTTTGGTGGATCTGACATGATAAACATCGGCAGATGATAGGGTGAGTCTTCAACCGCTTCGCTGGTTGCCTGACCACCAATGCGAATGCCTCCATTGTTGATATCCGATGAAAAAATCTGATGGTTGGTATCCACATGCATAATGTCTTTGAACTTCGTGACTGACCAAAACGAACCAAACATGCTTTGTTCAGTGTAGTGAACGGGGTCTTCCGCCCGCAGACGCTCAAAGTAAGGCTCAAACTTATCATGTTCAAATAATGATGGATGACTGGGATCGAGATCAGCAAGCGGTATCGCATGTGGGTCTCTATTTACATCGATTGCCCACTTATCCTGTGCTTCACGATTGGTGAGTTGTACGACTTCTTCCGTTTCTTTTTTACTCTCTGACATGGTGTATCCAATGGTTGAGCCTCATATCCAGTGAATAAAGCACCTATTCATGTTGGCGTCAATGTCCCAGTGCAGAATCCAGACATGCTGGATAACATTAGATTCAAAGTGAATTGCCAAATGGCGGTTTACAGCCGGGCTTGTCCTCAGGTGCCACAAAACGTGCGATGCACTTTCTGCTGCTCGGTAGGCGCCATCGCATAGTGTGAATCACGAAGCGATGTTTCATATGGGTTCCGCAGGACATCCACGAGTACATGGAATGGCTGAAAGTCTTGCTCATTGACGGCGGAACTAATCACCTCCTCTATCCGGTGATTTCTCGGGATGATGAGGGGATTCTTAATCGTCATTAATGACTCACTATTTACTTCTCTATCAAGGCGCGCGCGCCAACGAGACAACCATGGTGAGAAGGATTCCGGCAGCGACGTAATGTCCTGAGAAAGGTGTTCTTGTAATGCTGTGAATGTGAGCGTGTAATCCATAGACTCTTCTGTCATCAATTCAAGCAAGTCGCTCACCAGGGCCTCATCCTGTTCGTCCAGGGACGACAAGCCTATTTTCTGACCCATGCCAGACTGATAATGGCGGGAATAAATGCCATCAAAGTTGTCCAGGAAAGCCTTTGCCTTTTCGACCGCCTTCTCTTCATCATCTGCAATCAGCGGCAGCAGGCACTGAGCTAGCGCCGTCAGGTTCCATTTGGCTATTGCCGGCTGATTGCGGTATGCGTAACGTCCACCAGTATCGATGGAGCTGAACACCATCCCAGGAAGGTAGGTATCCATAAAGGCGCAGGGGCCATAGTCAATTGTTTCACCGGAAAGCAGCATATTGTCTGTATTCATCACACCATGGATAAAGCCAACTTGTTGCCAGTTGGAAACCAACGTTGCCGTCGTCTCGATAGCGGCCTCGAGCAGCGCCAGATACGGCTCATCACTTCCTGAAGCATCCGGGTAGTGTCGCTGAATGACATGATCGGCGAGAATCTTCAATGCCTCAGTATCACCTCTTGCCGCAAAGTATTGGAATGTACCAATCCGGATATGGCTGCTGGCAATTCTCGTTAATACCGCACCAGGCAGGGCTTCCTCACGCATGACCATTTCACCACTGGTAACAACCGCCAGACTTCTGGAGGTGGGAATACCCAGCGCAAACATTGCCTCAGATACAATATATTCCCTCAAAACTGGCCCCAGCGGTGCGCGCCCGTCACCGCCACGGGAGTATGGCGTGCGCCCGGAGCCTTTCAACTGAATATCAAATCGTTCGCCGTCAACTGAAACAAGCTCGCCGAGCAGGACTGCGCGTCCATCCCCAAGCTGCGGATTCCAATTCCCAAATTGATGACCAGCATAAACTGTAGCAATAGGTTCTGCACCACCTGGAATTTTGTTACCTGCGAGCGCTGCAAGCCCACCATCTGAGCGTAACCAGTCGAGATCCAGTGCCAGCTTTGCGGCAAGACCTTCATTCACCTGAATAATCTGAGGCGAAACGACCGGCGTTGGCAACTGGGCAGAATAAAATCGCTCGGGCAGCCGGCGATAACTGTTGTCAAAGTTGATTGCTGTATTCATCACATACCAGGGTCAGGTGTATTGCGCAATTTTCAATCATAGAACGCGTGGAAGCGAGCTAATTAGGCCACAATCTTCGATTCGACATCAGGAAATCGCGGAATCTGGACACCCAGGATTTAATCATGAGGAATCTGGAGGAGAAATTGGACACCCATGATTTTGCAATAGAAATTCAGACACCTAACATTTAATCATCACCCTATTTATTAGATTTAAAGGTTCGGAATCAATTTCCTGGCTATCCGACATTTATTTTTTTACTGAAATCCTGGGTGTCCAATAGTTTTCTGTTCAGCGAGATCGCGTACTTGAGTTTTGATTGGAAAATTCATATCTGCGGCTTTTCAAAAAGACAGATCTTAGCAAGCGCAATCATAATCTATCCCATGGGAAAAGCCTCGTATTTCTTAAGCGCGCGCCTGTACGACGCGGGCATTACATGGATTTACCGAGCCCTAAATCATGCTTAATCTGGCAACAACAAGACCCGCTTGGCAATCACGTTCAGCTGCACTTCGGAGGTTCCGCCCTCAATGGAATTTGCTCTGGATCTCAGCCACTCTCGCGTAGTTGAAAGCTCACGCTCACTGAAAGCATCCCCTTCCCAGCCAGAAGATTGACTCCCCTGAATGCGCAGCAACAATTCATATTTGTCTTTGTTAAGTTCCGTACCATAAAGCTTGAACATAGATGATGCCGGGCTTACCGCATTGGCAACTTTTGATTCAGCGACGGATCTCTGTATGGTTAAGGCAAAGGCTCTCTTGTCCATTTGATGCCGCGAAATGGAGTTACGGATGCCTGCATCCGCGATCTTATTGTCATGACTGCCGAAATATCGTTTCGCCTGATTTTGCATGGAATTGCTGGAGTCCCCGGCACTACCACCAACACCCATATTACTGATCATGTTTCTTTCGTGTTGCAGTAATTTCTTTGCGAGGGTCCAGCCTTCATTCACATTGCCCATCAAGTTAGCGCGTGGCACTTCGACATCATCGAAGAATGTTTCACAAAATGGCGATTCTCCTGATATCAGCTGAATGGGTTTGGTTTTCACCCCCTTGGAAGTCATATCAAAGAGCAGGAAACTGATGCCGCTGTGCTTTGCTGCATTTGGGTCGGTCCTGACCAGGCAGAAAATCCAGTCAGCCTCATTGGCGTAAGAAGTCCAGATCTTGGAACCATTAACAATATAATTATCGCCATCAATCACAGCTTTGGTTTGCAGACTGGCAAGATCTGATCCCGAGCCAGGTTCGCTATATCCCTGGCACCAGCGGATTTCACCCTTGATGATCTTTGGAATGTGTTCCTGCTTTTGCTCCTCTGTACCGTATTCCAGCAGTACCGGCCCCAACATACTGATGCCAAAAGAAACCAGCGGCATTCTTGCATGGATACTGGCAAGCTCCTGTTGCAGGATCAGGTTCTCCTCCTTGTTGAGACCGCCTCCACCGTACTCTGTCGGCCAGGTTGGGCATGTCCAACCTTTCGCTCCCATTGCATCAAGCCACTGTTTGGCCTCGGGGTTCTTGAATACGGCATGACGGCCACCCCATACAGTATCGTCGTCACTGGTCTGGGGGGTACGCATCGTCGGCGGGCAATTGCCTTGCAACCAGTTGCATACTTCTATACGAAAATCATTAAGGCTCATTCTTGTTCCAATTAAATGCAAAAGCCTATTCAGCCCTTGAAAACCGGCGGCGTCAAGTTTGCATCTACCTTAAGCTTTGGCTACATTAATAAACTTTCCATACTGGTAATTTTTATGAGCTCCGAGCCTTATATCCTGATAACGGCAGATACCCATGCTGGTGGAAGCCACGAGCAGTATCGTGAATATCTTGACCCGAAATACAGGGCACAGTTTGATGAATGGAGAGGTGGATACAAGAACCCTTCCCAGGCACATTATGCCGCTAAGAAACTACGGAACTGGGATCTGGATATCAGAACCAACGATCAAAACAGCCAAGGCGTTGTCGGCGAAGTGGTATTCCCCAATACGGTGCCTCCGTTCTTTAATAAGAGTGTGGTGACGGCTCGCCCGCCTTCTGCTGAAAACTATGAACTTATCCAGGCGGGCATTCGCGCCCACAATCGATGGTTGGTCGATTTTTGTGGGCAAGACCCGGACCGCCGTGCCGGTATTGGTTTGATATTGCCAAACGACCTTGATGAGGCCGTCAAGGACATTGAATTTATTGCCAAGTCAGGCTTGCGCGGCGGCGTACTGTTGCCGTTGATCCCTCCTGATTGCACCCACGTTAAACCCTTATATGATCCAGCCTGGGACAAAGTGTTCGCCGCAATCCAGGATCATGACCTGGTCATGAACCAACATTCAGGCCAGGGGTCGCCGGACTATGGCGAAGGTATGGTCGCTGAAGCATTGTGGATCACGGAGATAACTTACTACTGCCAGGCTGGGTTCCGGCACCTGATCATGAGTGGCGTGTTCGAGAAGTATCCAAGGCTTAAATACATCCTCACTGAATCCGGGTGTTCATGGGCGCCTGCCCTGCTCGCGCAAATGGACCGGATTCATATGGGCATGAAGTTTGGCGCCATCGGCGAATTGAACTATGGCGATATGGAATGGGTATTAAAAGAATCGCCAAGTTTCTATGCAGCTCGAAACTGCTGGTATGGCGCAAGTTTCCCAAGCGATGAAGATCTTGCCGGAATCGATAAAATTGGCATCGATAAAGTGTTATGGGGCAACGATTATCCCCACTATGAAGGTACCTTCCCTTACAACCTTGAATCACTACGATTGACCTTTAGCAATATTCCGGAAGATCATCGTCGAAAGTTACTGGGCCTGAATGCCGCTGAACTCTATAAGTTCGACCTGGACAAACTACTGCCATTGGCGCAGAAGTTCGGGCCAACGCCAGAGCAAGTTAATGTACCCTTGCCAAGAGAAGACATCCCAACAGATTCAATGTGTTATCTGTTTCAAACGGCGCTGAGCAAGGGAAGTTAAGCGGCAACCACAAAGGAACTAATAATATGTCCATACCTGAAGGAATTGGTATCGTCGATACGATGATCGGTTTTCCCGCTGAAGATTTCGCCATGTACGACTTCATTCGCGACCAGCTCAAAGATGGCTCTACCAACTTTGATTTCCCCGTTGAATATATGTTTAAGCAAGTGCCTAAAGAATTGTACGGAAGCACTGGCGACCCTATCAAACTCACCTTAAATGAAATGGACAAATACAATATCAAGATTGGCTTAATCGGTGCAGGCGGCGAAATCAGCAGACAAGCTGTGGCACAGCATCCGGATCGATTCGTGACCCAGGGTTCCGTCGATCCAAATAAAGGCATGGAAGGCATACGCGATATGGTCCGCCAGTATGAAGAATATGGCGTATCGTCATTTGGCGCTTTCAATGCCGGCTTCAACCCACAGGTTGCCATTAACGATGCCAAGATGTATCCCATCTATGCCAAGTGCGTAGAGCTGGATGTACCTATCTTCTCCTGCGCGGGCGTACCCGGGCCCCGCTTCCCCATGTGGCCGCAGAAGGTCGAGCATATCGATCAGGTGATGTACGACTTTCCTGAACTGGTATTTGTCACCCGGCATGGCTGCGAGCCATGGGAAGACCTGGCAATAAAGCTCATGCTCAAGTGGCCTAACCTCTATTATTCAACCACTGCATTTGCGCCAAAACACTATCCGCAGGCGATCGTTGACTACGCCAATTCCAGGGGAGCCGACAAGATCATCTATGGGGGCTATTTCCCCATGGGTTTGTCTCTGGAGCGCATCATGGGCGATATGGAGCAGGTACCTTTTAAGGATAGCGTCTGGCCGAAGTTCCTCAGTGAAAATGCCCGAAAGGTCCTGAAAATTAAGTAACTATTCTCGCCAACAAAAACCACCGAATAGGAAGCGCCAACAAAACTTTCGCCGATATTGCACCATTCGTCAAAAAATACGGCAACTCATCGCCGCTTTGCTGCTATCTGATATCCATCAAATTATTCATGTTCGACCAAACCTTTATGGGCATTGGGCTTGTCGCTGTGCCAAAAAATTTGCGAATACCGACTGGCAGAAAACGATGGACTTCGCCATGCGGAACTTCAAGGACGAGAGTTTTATCTCCCAGTATCTATCACCAAAACTGATTCGCGAATTTCGCTTCTTTTCAATTCTTGATGATGAGGAGCAAGACTATATAGGAATATCAAATATTCACGATGATGACGGGTATCAGAAGCTGCGCCAAAAATTATCAACACAATATCAATTGAGTTACTAGGAACCCAATCTACAAGTCTATAACGTTAATGTTCATGGGGACCGCACATTGACCTTGCGCCACTATCAGGACAACAAACGTCCACTATCTAAGGCAACAGATGAAGTCTTAAAACACCTGCATAGATTATGGGGATTCAAGGTAGAGATAGAAACCGTACAACCAGATGGAAGCTGCAGTATCAGCCACAAATGTGAGTAGTTGCGTCGTCATTCAAAATGAAACAAGCTGTGCGCCAATTTAACCAGATTGGGATCTAGTGTCCTGGCGATGAGCAGTAGCGATGAGAGGCAACAATGAGTAGTGATAGGCAATCCGAAGAACTTAACTTTGACGGGCAAGTAGCGCTCATCACTGGTGCAGGCCGTGGCCTAGGCAGGGAACATGCACTCTTGCTGGCGTCTCGTGGATGCAAGGTTGTCATCAACGATCTCGGCAGTGCTTATGATGGCACCGGCAGCGCAGAGGGCAAAATCGCAGATCAAGTCGTCGCAGAGATCAAAGCAGCAGGCGGCGACGCAGTTGCAAACTATGACTCGGTTGAACAAGGTGCACTCATCGTTAAAGATGTCATAGCGGCATACGGCCGCCTCGATATTGTCGTTAACAATGCCGGTATTCTTACGCCGGAAGTCTGGTCTGAACTCACGCTCGAATCCTGGCAACGAACTCTGAATATCAATCTCACCGGCGTATTCTCTGTGATGAAGGCGGCATGGCCGATATTCGTTGCGCAAAAGTATGGGCGTTGCATCATGACATCATCCCCCGCCATATACGGCGCTGGTGTTGCCGCATATTCGGCGAGCAAGGCAGGATTGATTGGATTATCCAATTCACTTCAGTTCGAAGCAAAAAAGCTAAAGATGGATATCAAATGCAATATCCTGATACCACAGGCGGATACCAGAATGACGCGAGACTTTGGCTCGGCAATAGATGAGCGCCGAATTAAACAAGGCAAATCGGCCGCACGAAAAGCGCCAGCAGAGATCATGCAGCGGCTGTCACCAGACAAGGTTGCAGCAATGGTAGTTTGGCTTGCCCATTTAAGCTGTACATCAGAAGCCAGCATTCACGAGGCAGGCGGTGGTTACTTTTCCCAACTGCGCTGGAGCAGGTCAGCACCCCTGTTCGCCACTGAAAAAGATGGCGTTGAGGGAGCACCAGTACCGGAAAACATCAGAGATGGGTTGGCAACGCTTTCAGATTTTGAAAACGGCCAGATACCGCCATCTGGCGATGGCTCAATGGGCGCTCCCAGTGCATTGGAACAAATATTTGCACATTTGAAGTCAGACTAGGCAGGCGAGTATGTTGTCTATCGCCTGCTTGCAATCTGAACACCATCGAAGCGTTATAACAACATCAGCGGCAGGCCATACAAAAATGATATTGCCACCAGCACCTCTTGCCGCAAATGCGCCACCGTCGGCAATATCAGATATGGTATTTTCGTGATTTAACCACCACAGGAAACCATAACCCGGGTTTAGTTCGCAAGGCTTAAGGGATTCAGTAAGCCACGATTCTGGCAGAATTTCAGCATTGCCCCACCGACCCCTATTGAGATACAAGAGCCCGAATCGAGCATGATCCAGGGTGCTTATCCACAATCCACCACCCCAGTGCGCACCGCCCGATACCGATTGAACCTGCCGCCCGTTAACTTCAACCCATGAGCTTTCATAGCCGTGCCATTGCCAGGAATCTGACGCGCCAATAGGGTCCATCAATTCTCGTTTGAGATAGTCAGGCAGTGGTTCTTGCAATATTCTAAGAAGTGACAGTGCTGTTCTATTCACTCGAACATCATTGTATTCCCAAAATGAGCCAGGACTTTGAAGATGGCGGTAGTCATCTTCAGACGAAGCAGAACCACCTACAGTTGAACTGGCACTCATGGTTGCGCCAACTCCAACCTGGCGCCCCCTGTCTATCCAGTCCGGTATGCCAAACAATTCCCCTTCCCATTCACTGGTCTGTTGTAATAAATGGCGCCATGTGATGGTTGTGTTTTGCTCGGAATCAAAGCCGCCATCATCAATGGTCCTGCTCAGGGGTTCATCGAGATCATTGATTAAACCTCTGGCAAATGCCATTCCGGCAACAGCTGAAATATAACTTTTAGATGCACTGAACGTGACGTCAGCGGCATTAATGTCACCGTATTGGGCAACAAGATATCCATTTCTAATCACAACGCCGGAGGGCCGACCGCGATCTTTAACCGGGCCAAGGGGCCTGTCATTGGGATGCCGTTTACCCTTGGGTAGCATCTTGTTCAAATCCAGCGGCGCATCAATCTCCAGTTTTTCAGCTGCGATGAGTGCATCGCTAATATTCCGACTGAATCCTGCTGCAGCAGCTGAAACGGTTTCCCACTGTCCATCAGGTACGTATGGCATAGCTTTTACCTAATAACTGATATTGCTTGCTGCTTTTTTTGCATTCTTAATGTAGATCAAGTCTCGCGCATCGAGATTAGCCGGTCAAACTTCGATATACCTTCGAAAGCTCATCGGGCAACTGGGTAATATCCTGTATCACCATATATTGTTTGTCCGGACACATCTCCCGCAGATAATCGTGACCTGAAGGGTCTACTGTCAAACAAAAGGTTTGTACGCCCTGTTGCCTTGCCTCCGCCAGCGCCTTCATCGTATCTTTGACGCCATATTCCTTGCTGCTTCTGTCCTTGCCATAGTCAAAATCCTGGGGATAACCATCACTCAGGATGAACATCGCCTTTATTCTCGACTCTGTCTTTACCAGGCTCTTGGTGGCATGACGAATTGCGGGCCCCATTCTGGTACTTCTTGCAGGCTCAAGGCCACCGATTCGCCCCTTTGCTCTAATGTCGTAAGGGTCTTTAAAATCTTTGCACAGAAAGTAATCGATCCGATCTTTTCCATAGCCGGAGAAACCGCAAATTGAGTAGCTATCGCCGAGTTCTTCCAGCGCTTCCGCCATCAAAATGACAGACTCTTTCTCAAGATCGATAATACGCTTACCTCGAACCTGCCTGGATTGTTGCATATCACCGTGCCGGGCAAAGAAGGTGGTCAGAAAATCCTCGTCTTCATAATCTTCTGCAGTGAATTGCGGCTCTGCATCCGGATCAGGTATCAAGTCGTCGGTGGAAGCACTCATATCCAGCAGAAAGAGAGCGGATACATCGCGATCCTTTCGCTGCCGCTGAATGTAGATATTTTCGGAAGGAGAGAATCCCATTTTGCGATCGACGACCGCTTCAATCGTTCGTTCAAGATCCATCTCATCACCGTCCGGCACGCCCTTCACCTTACGCAGGAGTTCCGGCTTTAATTTGTTGAGCTGTTTCCTCACTCTCCTTAAGATATCGCCATGTTCCGTTAGCGTGTCCTGCACGTAGTCTGCTTCCTCAATCAAATCCCGCGACTCATACAGTGTGCACCAACGATGCCGATAGTCGTCAATGATGTGATCCCATTCATCATAGAGAAAGCGGTATTCCTCTTTAATCCGGCGGGAAATCTTGCCGGCCGCCAACTTATTCTCGGCCATTGATTTTCGCTCATCCTTCTCGCCTGCCTGATCAATATCCACTAGCCCTGCATCAAGGTCCGTCACCAGCATACCCATGGCATCTGATACATCGCCTTTCTTCAGCTCCTCAATATCCAAATCATCGGGATCAACGGGAAAGGACAGAGACATCATGTCGTCATCTAGTTCAGCCTGAGCTTCCTCCATCTCTAACATTTCCATATTTTCGGCAATCTGCTTGGTATCCATCTCGCCATGGAAAACGACCGGTGCCGGTAATTCACTCGCCAGAAAGGTCGCCTCTTCCGATGTGAACCCATCGACGCTGGTTTTGTTGTCATCTACACAAATGAGCCCGTAACAGTCATCTAATACCTCTAATGTATGTTTGGGGCCTGATATATCTGAATCCAGTTTCGCTATTAACATACGAAGAAGCTTCGCCGTTTCGCGCAAAGGTTCGGCTGGAAAGTTTTCACTGCTACCGCCCAGGCTGGCCCGAACCAGCACCTCCAGGAGCTGCGCCCTTGGCATGATCGGATCATCCTGCCTCTTTATCAGGGCGTATTTCTTTTGCAATTTGATATCACCTGCCGCGCCACGAAATTTCCGTTCGAGGCGCCAATCGATCCTGGCATCCTCTAGGATCTGAAAAAGTGCCCTTGCCAGAATCTGATCGTCATAAGTGCTGATATGTTCCTCTATGGATGCGATCTGATCGAAGGTATCGAATTCAAAGTAACCCAGCTGATGCAGCAGGGAAACCTTGTAAAGCCGGAAATTCTCTTCAACGGTTTCGTACAAGGAGATGCAATCAGGCAAGACAATTGAAAGGCCGTCGGCGATGGGTAATTCGCGGTAGTCTTCACTTGCTTCGGATCGTGCTGCTCTATTTACCCTCACGTCATCGGCGCCTGGCTGGGTGCTAGCCTGATCTTTAAGGGACAAATCAAGCTCTTCAAACGATGCTACACGAACTTTTCTTCCGGATATGGCTTCGGCATATAACTGAAGGACCCGCTTGCAGTCTGCAAAACTGACCTGGCCTTTCAGTTTCTCCAACAACTGGATTGAGCTTGAGGAATCCAGCTCAAAGAATGCGAGGCCCGCCTCATAATTTCCATTGGCTACCTGAATTCCAGCGCTAAACCATGCATGTACAAGTTTTTTGTTATTGAGAGGTAAGGCATGACAGTTCCTGATCATACTGGTAGTCAGGCCAATATCGGTTGATTCTGGCAACAAGCTCAATAAGCCCCACAATTCAGCAGAGGTTCGCCCTTGTATTGCCACCAGCTCATCCAGAAAAGGCCCAATGGGTCGGCTGTTCTTTGCCCAAGCCACGAGCATGGGCTGTATGTCTTCGATAAAATTTTGGCCGTACTTCGCCTCCAGTTCGGAATAAGTCACCAGTAGTTGATCGAATGCGCGTGGAGAAGCATCCTGCAGATCCATTACCTTGGACCAGGTAATGGGTAGCCCAACCAGATTGATAAACCGAAGCAGTTCACCACGATCATGCAGCAAAATTCTACTTGCTAGTTGACTCCACGCCTCGATTTCCTGCGCTGAAAATCGAAACAGGATATCGAAAGCAGCTGCGAAATAATCTGAAATCAGATTCGAGGCATGCTGGTATTTTTCATGAATGGCGGAGCCTGTTTCTTCAATGTAATTCAAATTCTGCCAGCTTCTTGGCGATGCATCGCTGCCGAGCAAGGTTTCGATACCAAGGAAATATCGGCGGCAAGGCTCGAAGGAGTAACCATTCAGTTGGCAGGCATAATCACCTATTCGGAGTAATTCGTCGCTACCACGCTGATGGCAGAGCGCCGCACCAATGACAATAAAGACATCCACAGACTTCCAGGCATGCCAACCAGAGTCAGCAATGTTCAGGCATTGTGAGGCCCATTGCAGTTTGACGGCATCCGGACACGCAATGGATTCCAGTTCCTCAAGCAGCAAGGCGGCCGATTTCTGATTGATCTTTCCAAGATCGGCAATGACCTGACCCAGCTCTGACATCAACAAGGGCATCAGCGACTAATCAGCCCTTGTCCAGATTCTAAGTCCACCGGTGTTACTTCCCTTGTAAGTGATTGTTTTATATAGCTAACGGATCTATATTTTTGCATATGTTGATCTAACTTGGCTATTTATGGACGGGAACTAACTAACTGGGAATACAGTGCTGACTACTTCACTTATGGCGCGCTGAACATCAACATCATCGGATACTGCCCGACAGATCGCTGCATCACAGGCGCGGATCGGACTGATATTTCGCGTAATAAGCTGGCCAGCATAGACCAGCAATCGAGTGCTGATACCTTCATCAAATCCGTGATGCCGAAGGTTTCGGATTCGCTCGCCCAGGGTTGCCAATTCCATCGCAATGCTTTTTTCCACAGTACTTTCATGCAAGATGATGTCCGTTTCGCGCTCAACGTCCGGATAATCAAAATCAATGGCGATAAATCGCTGACGAGTACTGGTCTTCAGATCTTTCAAAACACTCTGATAACCGGGGTTGTAGGAGATGACCAGCAAAAAGTCCGAATGGGCATCCAGAATAAGCCCGAGCTTTTCTACCGGTAATATTCTTCTGTGATCCGTGAGTGAATGGATAAGCACAGTGGAGTCTTTTCTTGCCTCAACTATTTCGTCCAGATAGCAGATGGCACCTTCTTTCACCGACTTCATTAAGGGGCCATCTTGCCATACAGTTTCTTCGCCTTTTAACAGATATCGACCAACGAGATCCGTTGCGGAAAGATCTTCGTGGCAAGATACAGTTTGTAGTGGCTGAGAAACACCACGGCGGTGTTCGGACGAGTCCGCGCCCCTGTAAAGACGGTGAGCCATATATTCAACAAAGCGGGTTTTACCACAGCCGGTCGGGCCTTTTAACAGCACCGGTAGCCGGGCTTCATAAGCTGCGGTAAACATTTCAACTTCATCCGCCAGCGGAAGATAATACGGTTCCTCCAAGAGGGAGTAACCATCATCTATAGGTATCTGTTTTAAATCGTTCAGTGTTATTCTCCCGTCCATTTAGGCGCGCGCTTCTCTAGAAATGCGCTCACCCCTTCCTTGTAGTCAGACTGTTTACTCATCTCTAACAACAGGCGTTCACTTTCAATCACAGCAGCACCTACATCTCGATGCTGATCTGCATATATTTGCCATTTTGTTTCACGCAATGATGCCGGCGATATTGTGTTTTTCATCTGCCGGGCATAGTCGAGCGCCTCCTCAAGTAATTTCTCTGGCGCAACTATTCTGTTTACCAGGCCCAGGTCATATGCTTCATCTGAGGTGAAGACCCGGCTGGTCAGCAATAAGTCATTGGCCCTGGCGAGGCCTATCATTCTGGGCAGCAGCCAGGACAATCCAAATTCCGCAGGAAAGTTCAATTTCCCGTGGGCGGTTGTGAACTTCACGCCTGGCACAGCGAATCGAATATCGGCATAACATGCGAGTACCAGGCCAACGCCCGCGGCAGGACCATTGATAGCACAGATGACTGGTTTACTTAGGCCAAAATGATAGGCAAAGCTGGCGTCGAACTCTTCGCGGGTGCCATAGCCAGGCTCCGCAAGCGGGTCTGGTGTACCGGGGTCGTAGCCACCCTTTTCTACGTGACCTTCCAGCGCCTTGCTATCTGCACCGACACAGAAGCCGCGCCCGGCACCAGTGACAACAATAATACGAACCCCATCATCACAGTTAGCTTCATTCAGTACCCACCGATACTCGGTATGCATTCGCCCGGTCCAGGCATTCATCCTATGGGGCCGGTTCAGGGTAATGGTGGCAATCTCATCATCCACCGAATATAGAATTGTTTTAAGTTCCATGAACAAACTCCCTTACTGCTTGCTGAATCTCAGCAGAGGCAGAGGCAAAAAAGTGGTCTGCTCCTTTAATGGAGTGCACCTTGGCATCCGTGAAGAAAGATAACGTTGAATTATGCTCAACGATGTCATCACGATCACCCAAGATGACCAACATTTGTGCGTCGGGCTGCTCTTCACCCCCAAGCGTTCCACCGGGCTCAACACTCGTATCCATCATGCCCACTGGTGGTGCCACTAATATGATCTGCTCTGGACTCACCTGGCCAATTGCTTTCAGTGCAACTACAGCCCCGAAGGAATAACCACCCAAAATGATTGAAGTAATCCCCTTTTCCACCCTTAACCATTCAACCACTGAAACAATATCATTTACTTCACCGGCGCCTTTGTCATGGCTACCTTCACTCTGGCCGACGCCGCGAAAATTAAACCGCAAGGTGCCAATACCCATGGAAAGACAGGCGCCAGACAGGATTGAGACAAGGTTGTCATGTAAGTTTCCGCCGTATAGCGGATGCGGATGACAAATGACCGCGCAGCGCTGTGTACCCTCGGGCAAATCCAGAATTGCCTCTAAAGAGCCACTGCTACCGGGGATTTGTATGTGTTCCATGAACCCACTCGCGCTGACAATAATGATAAAATGTTTAAGTTATCACAGTTCATCTTGCTTGAATCAGCCAATATTAGTATGAATAAGCCTCGAATCGCTGCAATGATGATATCTGAGTCACTAAGGACTTATGTCTTTATATGACATAAGTATTTTGATTCTGAGTTTTTGTTAGAATCAAATATTTCTACGATCAGGAACTAATTAGCAAATGCGCTTCGCTCTCATCGCCTTTATCACCGTTCCTCTGCTGGAGATGCTAATTCTCATTCAGGTGGGCGGCATCATTGGTGCACTACCTACCGTCGGGCTTGTGGTACTAACGGCGACTATCGGAATCTGGCTCTTGCGCCTTGAAGGCATGGCGACGCTGGCTCGCGTACAAGAGAAATTAAATAAAGGGCAGCTACCGGAAACGGAATTGCTTGAGGGAATCATGCTCCTGGTCGGCGGCGCACTCTTATTGACGCCAGGTTTTGTGACGGACGCGATGGGCTTCACCTGCATCATCCCTATATGCAGGCGACCACTGGCAAAATGGATCATTCGGCAGGGAATTCTAAAGGCCGCAAATTTGTCTGGCAGCTCATTCAGAGCGAGCTTCAGTACAGGTAATTTCACGCCAGGCAATGCAGGCTCAGTAAGGGGCGACTTTGAGCCGAACAGCATCAATTCAGGAAATCCAGACCCCGGCAAGATTGCCTCAGGCACTTCCAAGCAGCAGGGCCATACGATCGACGGGGAATATCACGAGGAAAAATAGCGGTTTCCTGCCCTGCCTTAATAAACAGTCTCAATAGACGGCCTCAATAGACACATGAGCCATTGGAGGAGTCCGTTGTTACCTGCCATATTGGCTGGCACATAACTGAAGTATTACATTCCGTGGTACCCTCCCTTCCCTGAATTATCGGCACAAATGAGTTCGAGCATTGGCACTTAGTCCCACAATTTATAAATTCAATATCTCACTGTCTGACATAGACAGAGGCTATTACGATTCCCTGCATTTAACCGTCGCTCAGCATCCTTCAGAGAGCACGGAAAGAATGATGGTGAGGGTACTCGCCTTTTGCATTAACGCCGAAGAAAATTTGACGTTCACCAGGGGTTTAAGCGAACCCGATGATCCCGACATTTGGTCCAGGGCATTAACCGGCCAGATTGAACAATGGATTGATGTCGGCGAGCCAGCACTCGACCGGATCAAAAAAGCATCCCGCGTCGCACAGGATGTAAAGCTCTATAGCTTCAATACGAAGTCTGATCACTGGTGGTCCAAAATCGCCGGGGATATTGCCAGGCTTGGTGTTACAGCCTATCAATTCGAGTGGGATGACATTCAACGGCTTGCCGCTTTAGTCGAACGTACGATGACCATGAGTGTAACTATCACCGGGGAATCCGCCTTCATCGCCACTGAATCGGGCGAATGTGATCTCGCCTGGCATGCCTTATCAGTTTGAAGCCAGGCGTTGTACTTTCTGCAGGGGGTATTGGACCGCAGTTACCAGCTTAACTAGTGCTCGTCCAGAAATAGAAACCACCGGTGTTACTTCCCTGGTAAGTGATTTTTTTATATAGCTAACGGATCTATAATTTTGCATATATTGTTCTAGTTTGGCTATTTATGGACGGGAACTAACTAGCCCCAGGAATTCCGATCCGGCAGCATCGTTACCTGCACTCATTGACGCCCCGTTTCCGCAAGACCTGCCTGCTACCATAACGGAGAGGGTCAACGCACAAGCCCGAAGTTCCCACCAGGCTAAGCTCATACAATGCGGTCATCGTATGACCTACACCTATCTAACCTGTATCTTCCTTGTCGTTTTTAAAGTTAAGGTAGATGTCAGTTGTTGTGCCCGCACCTTATGCGCCTCATTAAGATTGTCTATAGAGGAATGATTGCCGTTACCTGTATCAGCTAATTGCTCCAACATTTCATCATTGTAGGTACTCATGCCAAAACCCAGAGTGGTTAAGCCAATTCCACTACCAGCCGGCCTGGTGATGAATTCTTTCATATCTTCAGCATCCGCCATGCATACATTGAAATCACCATCCGGTGCCAGGATGACGCGATTGATGCCGTCGCTTCTAAAATCCGATTTAGCTAAGCGATAGGCTTCCATCAAACCACCTTCGCTGTTTGTTGAACCACCCGCTGTTATGTTTTCTATAACAGAAGGGATTAACACTGCCAAGGTAAGAATTAAGAGCGTTAGTAGTGATGAATTTTTGATCATCCGGATTCTCCAAGTTCTAAATTTATTAAACGACTGGGATTAAGAATCGGGTTAGAATCTGTCTTTTTTCATGCTCGTATTTCGGAGAATTTAGTGCCAACAATCAACCAGGACCAACTCGCCGCTTCTTCTGAAGCCTTTTGGGAAGAACATATTTTACCCAGTCTCACGGAGTACGTTAAAATCCCCAACAAGTCTCCTCTGTATGACTCTGACTGGCTCGCCAATGGTTATATGGCAGCAGCAATGGATCTTGTGGTTGGCTGGATAAAAGAACAGAATGTTCCTGGCTTGGAGATGGAAGTACATCAACTTGAAGGCAAGACACCTACCCTATTATTAGATCTGCCAGGTGATATCGATGAGACCATCTTGATTTATGGGCACCTGGATAAACAGCCGGAATTCAGTGGCTGGCACGAAGATCTTGGGCCATGGAAACCTGTTATCAAGAACGACCGTCTATATGGGCGCGGCGGCGCAGATGACGGTTATGCCATCTATTCTGCGATATCTGCCATCAAATCCCTGCATGAGCAGGAAGTGCCCTTACCCCGAATCGTCGTACTTATCGAATGTTCCGAAGAAAGTGGCAGCCCTGACCTACCGTTCTACATGGAGGTTCTGGAAGAACAGATAGGCAAGCCTGGTCTGGTGATTGCGCTGGACTCAAGTTGCGGGAACTATGACCAGTTATGGATCACGACTTCACTACGGGGAATGATAACGGGGGAACTGAAGGTCGAAGTTCTCGATCAGGGCGCCCACTCGGGTATGGCTGGCGGCATTGTCGCCTCAAGTTTCAGGATTACTCGACAGATCATCTCACGAATCGAGGATGAAACCAGCGGTGAAATTACGCCATCATTTCTGAATGAACAGATTCCGGAAGAGCGGAGAAAAGAAGCTGTAGCCGCCGGCGCGATCCTCAAAGATTCTTTTACCGAGATGTACGCTTATGTGCAAGGCAGCACTCCAATTTCCAATGACCCAACAGAACTAGTGTTAAACAATACCTGGCTGGCGACCATGGAAGTAACGGGAATAGACGGCATTCCCGACGTGCAAGATGCCGGTAATGTATTGCGGCCATTCACTACAGCAAAGCTTGCGCTGCGCCTGCCACCAACGATAGATGCCGCCGATGCGATGGGACAATTGCAATCCCTTCTGGAAAGTGAAGCTCCCTACGGGTGTAGAATTACCTTTACCGGGGACACGCCGAATCCGGGCTGGCATGCGCCGTTAACAGTCAGTCATTTGAAATCTTCCATGCAGGATGCTTCCCAGGCATTCTTTGGAAACCCTGCCATCTCCATGGGATGCGGCGGCAGTATTCCTTTTATGGAATTCCTAGCAAACAAACTACCTAAGGCGCAATTTGTCGTCACTGGGCTCCTGGGTCCACACTCCAATGCACATGGTCCGAACGAGTTTTTGCACATTCCGACGGCAAAGAAAATTACTTCTTGCGTTGCGCAGATCGTCTTTGACTGGGGACAAAACCATAAAGAGAGCTAGTGAATACTCGTTTCCTGGAATGCTTTAGAGTAACCCCCGAATAGTTATCTGAAACTGGGCGAGAGTGAATGGCTTCTGCAAGAACACAACATTGGTTGCATCCAGATCCCGCTGCCGTATTTCCTGTTGGCTGTAACCGCTAACAATGAGCACGGGCACCTCGGAAGGTAATGCTCGAATTTGTTTCAGCAACTCAACGCCACCCATTCCCGGCATTGTGAGGTCCAGTATGCAACACTTAATCTCATCTTGATGTTTAGAAAAAGCGGCCAACCCCTTGTGGCCATCCTCTGCTTCAAAAATCGTAAAGCCCATTGTTTTGATCATATTGCGCATCAGATCACGAACATAGGGTTCGTCATCCACTACAAGAACAGCGCCGCGCGCCTGATCTACAGTGGGTTCCGGATTTTCGACTACATCTGACACAGATGCCACTGACCCTTCTGTAGCGGGGAAGTACGCTCGTACGGTCGTGCCAATCTCGAGCTCTGAACTGATTTCTATCGCACCACGATGCACGCGAATAATACCGAAGACTACAGCCATTCCGAGGCCTCGCCCGGTAAATTTAGTGGTGTAAAACGGTTCGAACAAACGAACCTGATCCTCTTCCGAAATACCCACGCCTTCATCCTTAACCTCGAAGTAGACATAGGTGCCGGCTTTTAGTAATGAATTGAATTTCTTGGCTGTCTTTTCCATTTTCGCCACCATGCGATTATGTTTATTCCTTGGCATCCTACATTCAAGATACTCATTCGCAGCGCTCATATAAGCTTCGACTTCTTTCTTCACCTATACCATCTCCGACGCAGAAGCCGCTCCCCCTTCGGGAATGACAGGCTCATTAGGCGCACTACACCCACCCGCAAATGCGGCACCGGAAATCGCAAAATTTGCAATTAAAGCCAAAGCAAACAGTTTCATTTTTATAGATTAGATTCTCCATCTAGAGTTGGTTAAGGCCATAAATGGGTTTATCGGCATCCTGGGATTAATCTTGAGCTTAAAGACCTAATTTAGTGCCTTAGTGTGAAATTAGCAGCGTCTGGCCTATTGATACTGAAGAACAGCATCAGTTCATGGAGCTTCAGAGCTTGCTCACGCATTGTATTGCTCGCGTTGATAATCCGTTCAATAATTGCTGCATTTCATTGCGTCAACTCCCAGGGCAAGCCTGGCGCCGAATCACAAGCCGAGAACAGCCTGGGCAATAATATTGTGCTGTATTTCGCTGGAGCCTCCGGCAATGGTGTAGCCACGATGGTGGAATAGGCCATTGGCAATCCTGTCGGCATAATCCGGCCCGATTGCAACGGCGCTCTCGCCCCGCATCTGGGAATCCAGGGGCAAACCATAATATCCAATCGTTTCAAACAACAAGCGATCCATATCCTGAACCAGCTGGCTGCCTTTCAATTTCAGCATGGATGGCTCCGCGCCAATTATGCCTCCAGAGTCAAACTTCGTTAGTAGTCTCAAGGCCGTAGATTCCAGTGCTTCAAGGCGAATCTTTAGTTGCGTCAGTTCTCTGTCGTAGTCGGGGCCGAGGTCAATGCCTGCGGCTTTTTCCCGGGACATAACATCCAATATTCTCGACAGAATACGGCGATTTTCGGCAACGCGGGATACTAATAGGCGCTCATTGCCCAGCAGGTTCTTGGCGACCGTCCATCCCTGGTTTTCTTCTCCAAGTTTGTTGGACCGCGGCACTCTAACGTCGTCAAAGAACACCTGGTTCCACAAACGCTTGCCATTAAATGCCATAAGCGCTTCAACGGTAACGCCAGGCGAGGCCATATCGATGAGCAAAAAGGTGATGCCCAGTTGCTTCTTTGCATCCGGGTCAGTTCTTACCAATGCAAAAATAAAGTCAGCGGATTCAGCAGCAGACGTCCATATCTTTGAACCATTGACGACATACTCATCGCCATCTGCAATGGCCCGGGTGCGAACTGATGCGAGGTCCGACCCGGCTTCAGGTTCAGAATAACCCTGACACCATGACATTTCTGCGTTCAGTATTTTCGGTAGGTAATTCTCCTTCTGCTCGGTGGTTCCGTATTTAATAATGGCCGGACCAACCATGTTAAAGCCAAAGCCCTGCAATTCAGGAGCATGATGGGTTTTCATTTCTACGTCGAAGAGATGTCGCTGAACCATCGACCAGCCTGTTCCGCCTACTTCCAATGGCCAGTTTGGCGCAGCCCATCCTTTCTTATTTAGTTTTCTTGTCCAGTCATTTTGCGCTTCCTTGGGTATGCTCTGTCCCAGCTTGACGAGCTCACTGACGGACGAATCCAGATTCTCTGCAAGAAAGTCGCGTACCTCTTGCTGAAATGTTAAATCACTCTTGCTTAGCTTCGCTTCCACTTCACCACCCCATTGAAATCGTTACGGCTTAGAGTATCAGTGACCGGAGAAATTGTCGCTAGACTCTAAGCTGTACCGCTACCACGCCAAAGGGGAAAACTGCCGCTCTTTTCGCCGCCATGAGCCTGATACGACGGTTGCTGAGAGCCAACCCCGCCAGTCGCCGCAGGGGTTCTCCCCACCAGGCACGGCTTAATAATAACTTGGGCGGTTGCGCCTGCAGGGCCTGAATATATTCAACTTCCTGCATTCGCTCCTCTTCGATTGCGTGTTGCGCCTTGTTTAGCGACACAGGATCTACTTCGGTCCGTGACAGTTCCGGTATGAGATGGTTAGCCGCAACGATGGTATCTCGAAGGGCAAGATTAATGCCCTGCCCGGCCACGGGTGACATTGTGTGAGCAGCATCTCCAATCAACAGGACGCCTGGCTTGCTCCAACATTCCACACAATCAGATACGGCGCTGAGCAGAAATGGCTTCTGAACGGCGTCCTGATGAGTCGCCAGGTGGGCAGCCAATTCGGGGGAGACATGATTGGCCATTTCTTCAAGCCAGGCAGCAATCCCCTGGCTACGAAAATCACCAAAAGTGTCCTTTAGAATAACCCAGCCTAGCTGCAAACTATCATCCCAAGTGTGATACGCCATCAGCAAATGACCACGACCGGCATAGGCCTGCACTCCCTGCCAGTTTTCCGGGCAAGGTAGTTTGCACCATACGATATCCATGGGTGGGTTCATGTGCTTGTTGGATACACCCATTTGCTTGCGTACCACCGAGTTGCGGCCGTCTGCACCAATCACAAGATCCGCCTGCAGAACTCTCTCGCCATCATCATCCCGGATTAGCACGCCGCTGACAGTTTCACCATCCAATACCAGCTCCTTCACCGCGACGCCTCTTTCGAATTTGAACGAGGGACTCTGCGCAGACACTTCAACTATAGCTTCAAGCAATGCTGCTTGTGATACCGCAAGGGGTAATCGGTTCTGAAAGGTCGATGGGTCCAGCGTTTCACTGAGCGTTAGTTTGCCATTCATGTATAAGTTCAAGTCCTGTTGCTCTTGGCTGGGAACTCCAGCAAGTACAGATGCCAGTCCAATCTGCTCCAGGGCCTCTATCCCACTTGGCATCAGCACTTCACCACGAAATTCACGGGTAAAGTCCCTCCGCCGCTCTATCAAGGTGGTATCAATGCCACGATTCGACAGTAAGTACGCAAGGCTGGCTCCCGCAGGCCCCGCTCCAACTATTACGACTCTGCTCATGTCATATTTCCTCTAAGATATTCCACTTGATGAGATCTGCTGGCTGATGTGAGCCGTCGCGCTGGATGATCCAACTCACTTCGGCTCAGTCATCCGGCCATAGATCAATACCCACAAGCTTTCGTCCCAGTTTGCTTAGCACAGCCGATTCACCTGATTCAGGTATTTTCTGCTGCTGTATATTCTGTCTAACTGCCCAGGCAGGGGGCATCAGTTCCCGCCATTCATATATTCTCTGCAATCGTTCTTTCTCGCCGGTAACAGGTTGCATCGTTAAATATTGTACAAATCGGTGATTCGCGGATTTGTTGAGTCTGCTGGTATGAGGCATCAAGCGATTAAAGACAACCAGGCTACCGGCGCTGCCTTCAACGGCAATAAGGTCATCATCAGGAACAATGGGATTCGCTCTGCTCTCATCGAAGGCATGTGTCGTACACCAGCCATCAAGATGTTTATATATAGAAGGTACACATGAAAACGCGCCCTGGGATTTCGTCGTATCGGTGAGGTAAACAAGTCCCTGTATACTCAAAGCCGACATTGCAGGCGCTTGAGAATTCCAGGGATCGCAATCCCAATGTATTGCCGCCTGTTCGAGGTGGACAGTCTGCGACGCGAGCGGCGGCTTGTACGACACACGATCCATACTGACCCACAAGGATTCGCGGTCATAGAGTGAGGCAAACACTTCATGCACGCTGGGGTGTTGCCTGATATTCCACAGCGCCTGGTGATGATGCATGGGCACTATTCCATGATCCATATATCCATGATCCATATAAGTGCCCTGATACAAGCTGGATCTGTCATCCAGTTGCACGCCGGTATATGACAAGATGGCATCTATCACCTGTTGGCATAAGGCAAGCGGCACTACATCCGGGATTACCAGGTAACCCTGATCGCTAAACTGCGCCTTTTGTTCATCGCTAATCACAACAGTTCCCCAACAACCAAAAAGGCATGATCAATTTGTCTCCAGAGTAAAACTATACTATTTCCAACATCAGGGATAGCCGGGCTTCAGAGGTGTCCTGATGAGATTGGCACAAGCCACATAACCCTGTCTAACTTGGGTAGCACTTCTGCCGCTCAATATCCGGCCCTTCACCTCGCCATCACTAAAGTCTTCGGCTTAGTTACTGTCTGCCCTGCGCACAACTCAGGATATATAGGAAAGGTGGGCTATTTGAAGTAGGCCAATGGGCAGCTGGAAAAGTTCAACCATGCTTGCCCTTATACTGATGTTACTATGATGTCTATTTTGGCAAAGCCTAATCAGCAGTTACGCGCAGTTATCCTGACCGGCATGGGTAGCGACAGCTCCGAGGGGGCTAGCGCATGTAAAAATAGTTGCAGCAAGGCATTAACCGTAGCCCATATTCCAGCGCTTACGAACCCTGATAAGTGCTGCTACACTCTTCTTGACCTGTTCAAGAATACATAAGTGCACTTACAAGGGTTAAACATTGTCATCCCTGGATTTTATCAACGCGAGCCCAAGTGGCCTCCTGGGTCCATGGCCAGCGCATGTAATTGGCCTCAGGAATTAGCGAATGAACCCCACAAGGGACAAACAAGACAAGGAGATGGTTCTTACATTTGACCTAGGCACCACGAGATTAAAGGTAGCTGCCTTCGACCTTAAGGGAGTACTTCTCGGTCAGGTGGCCATTAGAAACACAGACTACTCAGAGGATAATCTGCGATGGCAGAATTCTGAAGAGTGGTGGCAAAACTGTATTACCGGCGTCTCGGAATTAATTTCCATTCACCAGCTGGACCTGAACAAACTAAGGGGTATTTCACTTTCAGGTCGGGCAGGCTCCTGTGTCTTTCTCGATAGCGATGGTCAGGTCATTGCAAACCCATGGAGCGACAACAGACACAATCCCCAACTTCAGGCGCTCTTACAGGAGAACCTTCACGCAAATCTTCAGGACAAGCTGCCTCTATACGCCGCATCAATAATGGCAAAATATTTATGGATGCGAAGCAATCAACCTGAAACTGCCAGGAACACCCGGCACCTCTTATATGCCAAGGATTTTCTGCTCTACAAACTGTGCGGCAAGTTTGTAACCGACCCGGCATCTAGCGCAGACAGCCTCCAGTGGCAATCCGGGATTCTGAAGAAGCATAATATAGATGAATCGCTATTACCCGAGATCCAACTCCCCTGGACCATTGCGGGTACCACACATGCAACTAGTGCGTCTGCCCTTAATTGTCCTGTGAACATCCCGGTCGCCGTGGGTGGCCATGATGGTATTTGTGCTAATACCGGCGCCGGTGCCATAGATGAAAACCAATTTACCATCACGCTGGGCACTCATTCAGTCGTTCGTGCAATAGCCATGAATCAGCCTGAGAATTCCTTGAGGTTCTATGGCTACCCGCCGGACAAACATGTTATCGGTGGCAACGCGCTAATGGCTGGCCGCTCCCTTGACTGGTTCGTGGACAATTGGTTCTCCATAAGCGAGGATGAACGCCAGCAAACATTTGCCAAGCTGGATCAGGCAGCATCATTAATACCGCCAGGCAGTCGAGGCATTAAGTTTCTACCCTACCTGTCAGGCCAGCTGGCTCCTGAGAAAAGTGCTGATGCAAGGGCAACCTTTTATGGCCTTGGTATCAACCATAATCGAGACGACATGTTTCGAGCCGTACTGGAAGGGTCAGGTTTTGCACTGTGTAGAATATTTAATCAGGTGATCAACTGGGTGGGCGAGCCAGTCTCAATCGGCGTTACTGGCAGTGGCGTTCTTAGTCGTACCTTGACGCAGATTATCGCTGATGTCCTGCAGAGACCCTTAAGTATTACCGATGCTTCATCTGAAGGCCGAGGAGCTGCCATGTTTTGCACCGTTGCCCTCGGCATTCACGAAAATATCAATGATGCTGCAGGCACGATGATCATCGAGAACGACAAAGTTGAACCCAATACAGATCTCAGCACGACCTATGCGAATCTTTTAGACGAATGGGTTCATTTTTCCAGGGCAATCAGGAACCTGGAAGCGTAATCGCTCTGGCAATCCCTCAGCAATTCCGTTATCATGCACCCCTTCCCATCGTCGAACTAAAATCAGGCAGATCCGATCAAGCAAGGCGCTAGACCGTTTTCTGAAAATTATTGACCAAAGACTATATATTTAGGATCCTTATTAAAATTTTTTTAGATCGTAAATAAAGATCAATTTTTTCAGATCAGAGTTGAAACTTCCCCAAACCGGGTTTTCAAGGTCAGATCATAGAAACTTCACCTACCACAATAACAATCGTTCGACATGATTTGTTTATTCCGGTTCTGCCCGCGGCCTGGTGCGCACAACCAATTACTATTGAAGTAAATCACTCATGAAAGTACTGCTACGCCTATTGCCCTACATCAAGGAGCATTCGTGGGCGTTTTTCGGCGGTCTTATTGGCCTGGGTATCGCGCGAATATTCGAAGTCGCTATCCCCCGGTTCGTCATGATGGGTATCGATGCCATTGTCGCCGCTCAATCGAAGCTCGAAGTTAATGAGATAGATTTCGACATGGCCATGTCGACCCTTACTTACCCGGCCATTGCAATTACACTCTGCGTTCTTGGGCAGATGTTTGTGACCATCATCAGCCGAATTCTGGTCCGCCGAATTGGCATGTATGCCGCATACGATCTTCGCAATCGCATGTACAATCACATGCAGAGACAGGGGCCAGTATTCTTCAGCCACTATAGTATCGGCGACCTGATGGCACGTGCCATTAACGATATATCACTCATTCGGCAAGTTATAGCCGGCACCACCAGGATGACCATCGTATTGATCTTTACGGCCACGGCCGGGCTGATCAGTATGTTCATGTTATCGCCGAAACTGGCATTCGCTGTGCTCGCACCCATGCCTGTTATCACCCTGGTCGCTTATCTATTCTCAAAGCGGATCTATCGACAGTCGCACAAGGTTCAGGAAGGTTTCTCTACCCTTTCAACCTTTGTACAAGAGAACCTGAATGGGATTCGTACCGTACAGGCGATGGCCCAGGAGCAAGAGGAAATTAATCGCTTCAGCGCGGTGAACCACGAATTCGCAGAAGATAATCTTGCGCTCTTTGTGACCAGTTCCATATTAAGTGCAATCATGCCAATCCTTGCTGCGGTCTCTACCATGATTATTATGGTTTATGGCGGTCATCTGGTTGAATCCGGCGAATTGACCTTGGGTGCATTTGTTGCCTTCTTCTCTTATCTGGCGCTGCTGCTTTGGCCAGTGCGTGAGGCTGGATCTCTGGTGACGCAATGGCAGCGAGGCGCATCTGGCACCGCACGGTTGTTTGAGATACTGGATTATGAACCGGAGATTCGCGAGCAGGTCAGCGCTGATTTCCCGGATCTCACCGGTCAAATCTCAATCCGCAATCTCTACTATCGCTATGAGAACAAGAACAAATACGCACTGGAAGATATCAGCCTCGAAGTCGCACCGGGGGAAACCATTGCCATCCTCGGCCGGGTCGGCTCCGGTAAGTCCACCCTGCTCCGCCTGTTCGTTCGCCTGCTTGATCCCAGCAAGGGCGAACTCCTGTTGAACGGACATCCCATTCAGGGATTTCCCCTGGCATATTTACGGGAACAGGTATGTCTGGTACTACAAGACCCATTTCTTTTCGCAGACAGTCTCGGCGATAACATTGCCTATGACAATCCGGAACGAAGTATTGAAGAGATTCGTCAATCCGCGGAAGCAGCAGCACTTCGGGAAACCATCGAAGGCTTTCCCGAAGGCCTTGAGACAATTCTGGGCGAACGTGGGGTGACACTCTCCGGCGGCCAAAAGCAACGTACTGCGCTCGCCCGAGGACTTATTCGTATGACGCCATTGCTCATTCTCGATGATTGTTTCTCTGCAGTTGACACTGAAACTGAAGAACATATTTTATCTGGCCTCAAGTCTGTGCGGCAGGGCCTAACAACCTTGCTGGTCTCCCACAGAGTTTCAACTGCTCGTCACGCAGACAGAATTGTTGTGCTCGAGGAAGGCAAGATCATTGAAGTTGGTACCCACAAGGAGCTGCTGGACAAAGGCGGCTTCTATGCTGATTTAGAGCTGGCGCAAAGTGGCGGTGGTCGTACATCAACGCAAACAGAAGCGGCGGAGGTTTAGATGACATCTTCAATTGCATCCTCCGGTAAGCCGGCAAAGAAATTCGACCATTCTATATTTGACGCGGATATCCATGGCCAGTCCATGAATATGCAATACCTTGGGCGCATCTTTGAATGGGTTAAACCCCACAAAAATCTGGCGTCCACCAGTATCGCGCTGGTACTGGTGGCATCTCTGCTCGCAGTGCTGCTACCAGTAATCATTGCCAGAGTTGTGATCGACGGCATCATAATGGGCACCCCCGATGCTCTACTGCCAGACTTTGGTATGAACGCGCTAAGTAGTTGGATTCAGACTGAAAGTGGTTGGCAACCAATTGTCGCTGCATGTGTGATGTATGGTTTATTTACTGTCATTTGCCACGCGGCCTACCACTTTCATCGTGCAACCTTTGCAAAGGCTGTGCTGTTCTCATTAAGAGATATGCGCAAGGATCTGTTCGCCCATATGGAGCGGCGCCCCTCCTCATTTTATGACAAAGTTGCTGTGGGCAGGGTCATGACAAGAATCACCAACGACGTTCAGGCCCTGTTTGAATTGTTGATGGGCGTTGGCATGCTTATCGGTGAGTTCATCCCATTTTTTATCGCGCTGTTCATCATGATGGCGATCGACGTTGAGTTAAGCCTCTGGTTGCTGCTGGCAATTCCGATATTCGCCTTTGTCACTTACTTTTTCCGCCAGGCGACAAGGCGCGTCTATCGTGCAATTCGAAATACAGTGTCACAACTCAATCAGAATTTGCAGGAAAATCTCAGCGGCATGCAGGTTGTACAGCTAAGTAATCGCGAAGATAGAAACCTCTCCGTTTACAACGAGGAAAATGAGGCTAACAAAAAACAGGAAATAAATGCCATCTACCTTGAGACTGGTTACGGCGCCTTTATGGACAATATGGTCAATATGGCTCTTGCGGTTATCCTGTGGGTAGGCGGCGGGTCGGTATTGCAGGATGCGATATCCCTCGGCAGCATGATTCTATTTACCCAGTTTATCGAAATGTTTATTCGTCCCATCAGAGTCCTGGGGCAACAATACAACGTATTGTTCCGGGCAATGGCAAGCGCAGAGCGAATCTTCCAGGCGCTGGATTGGCACGAGCAGGTTCGGGAGCCAGTCAATCCGGTGCAATTACCGGAACGTATAAAGGGCAAACTGGAATTCAGAAACCTGGCCTTCGGCTACGATGATGATCATCCGGTACTGAAAAACGTTAGCGTAAAGATCAATCCTGGCGAAAAGTTAGCTGTGGTTGGGCCGACCGGCTCAGGTAAAAGCACCCTTATCAGACTGTTAGGAAGATTTTACGACTTCCCGGACAATACCATTTTTCTCGATGATATCGACTTGAACCATATCAATTCCAGCGAGGTAAGGCGCAGAATTGGCGTTGTCCTGCAGGACTTCCACATCTTCTCCGGATCTATCCTCGACAATATTATTCTTGGCAGCCCATATATCAGCCGCGAAAAAGCCATTGACGCCGCGCGCCTGGTGAACGCAGATACTTTTATCGAAGAACTTCCTGACGGATACGATACGCAACTTGTTGAACGTGGCCAAAACCTGTCACAGGGGCAAAGGCAGCTACTGGCATTTGCCAGAGTTTTGGCGGCAGACCCGGAAATATTGGTATTGGATGAAGCTACTGCCAGCATCGACACGGAGACAGAGCAACTCATCCAGAAGGCCTTGAAGAAACTTATGCAAGACCGTACCTCAATCCTCATCGCCCATCGATTGCAGACAATCCAGGAAGCGGACAAAATTCTTGTCTTGAAACATGGCGAAGTGAAGGAGTTTGGAAGCCACGACGAGCTGATTAAGCTGAAAGGAATATACTACACGCTGAACGAATTACAGTTCCAGGACGTATCCCTGAAGCCGGGCTAATTCCAGTCGATACTCACTTTCAAGTTCTGCTACAGTTAGTGTGATGTCAAATAATCGCAAAATAGGTCTGACGACCAAATCGGCCTATGGAATTGGTCAATTCGCCGAAGGCCTTAACAATACTTCCTTCGGGCTGTTCATCCTCTTTTATTACAACCAGGTATTAGGCGTATCAGGTACGCTCTGCGGCCTGGCTTTGGGTATTGCACTTGTCTTTGATGCCATCACCGATCCACTGGCGGGTTCATTGTCAGACAACTGGCAGTCTCGATTCGGACGCAGACATCCATTTATGTACGCTTCTGCTATACCGCTGGCATTTTGTTTTTACGCACTATTTAGCCCGCCGGATCTCAACGAAATGGCCATGTTTGCCTGGCTGGTTGTGTTTTCAATTCTGACACGTGCATCAATGACCTTGTATCACGTGCCACATATCGCCCTCGGCGCTGAGCTCACAAGCAATTTCGAAGAGCGGACGGTTATCGTTGGTGTTCGCCAGGCATTTGGCACGCTGGGCTCCTTGATTGCTGTCATCCTCGCCTTCAGGATATTCTTTGTAGAGTCCGACGAGTTCCTCAATGGCCAGCTGAATCCTTCAGCCTATCCACCATTTGCAGCCGTGCTTTGTATCATGATGGTTGTCACCATCTGGTTATCTGCTATTGGTACCCATAAGGAAATTCCAAACCTGCCCCCCGGACCGAAGAACCCACTGCCATTCAGCTTCACCCGTGTCTTTGAAGAGACACGACTTGCACTTGAAAACAGATCATTCAGATGGTTATTCCTTGGCGTGATCATCGTCTTCCTCATGGTCGGCGTTGATGGCGCACTTAATTTGTATATGAATACCTTCTTCTGGGAATTAACCGCGGCCGATATGACCTATTACCAGGTTGCCACCCCGATAGGCGTCATACTAGGCACCTTCCTCACCAAACATATCCACGCTATCTGGGACAAGAAACCAGGCGTCGTTTATGGCACCGCGTTTTGGGCGATCTGCCAGATAATTCCGGTGGTGTTAAGACTACTCGATTGGTTCCCTGAAAATGGAACATCTACTCTGGTATGGGCGCTGGTCTCAATCAAATTCATCCAGGGAGTGGGCGTCGTACAAGCGCTGGTGAGCTTTGGCTCCATGGTTGCGGATATTACCGACGAACATGAACTTAAGACCGGCAAGCGACAGGAAGGCATCTTTTTCGGCGCCGTATCATTCTCCAATAAAAGTGCTTCCGGCCTGGGAACATTGGTAGCCGGGATTGCACTGGACCTTATCGGATGGCCAACCGGTGAAGGGGTTAAAACGGCAGCGGACGTGCCCGCTGATGCTCTCTTTAATCTTGGCATGCTGTTCGGACCCATCGTCGCCGGTTTTGCCGTGGTGTCTGTTTGGTGTTATAACCATTACGATTTGACTCGGGAATCACATCAGAAAATCCTGGATCAATTAGTCGTAAAGCGAGCGGCGGCTATATAAAATGAAACTGGCTAAGCCAAAATAGTTAAAGACAAAAGGAAATCTTGATGAGTGAATTTGAAGGAAAAGTAGTTGTCATTACCGGCGCAGGTGGCGGACTCGGAAAAGCCCATGCACTTGAATTTGCAAGACGGGGCGCCAAAGTAGTCGTTAACGATCTTGGTGGAACTGTTGATGGTTCCGGTGGTGGTGATGCAGCTGACTTGGTTGTTGATGAAATCAAGGCCGCTGGCGGTGAAGCAATCGCCAATAAAGCATCGGTTTCCGATCGTGCTGGCGCAATGAGTATCGTCACAGATGCAGTGGATGCTTATGGCACCATCGATATCCTGGTGAACAACGCAGGCATACTTCGAGACAAATCATTCAAGAACATGACTCTCGACGAGTGGGATCTTGTCATGAATGTTCATATCAACGGCACCGCATACGTAACCCATGCAGCCTGGCCAATCATGTATGAACAGAACTATGGCCGGATTGTGTTCACATCTTCCGGCAGTGGTATCTGGGGCAATTTTGGCCAATCAAACTATGGTGCGGCAAAAATGGCGATGCTCGGCTTAATGAATGTATTGGCAATGGAAGGCGCGAGTCACAACATCAAAGTGAACTGTCTTGCGCCCGGCGCCGCAACCAGAATGACTGCAGACCTGCCAGGAAGAGACCCTATCGATGTGGACAATCCTCCACCGGAACGCGCCCCCGGTCTGGTTACGCCAGCAGTCATTTATATGTGCAGTGATGAAGCGCCTACTGGCAAGACATTCCAGGCCGCCAGTGGAAACTTTTCCAGCGCAGCAATGTATTCAAACGATGGCGCACGACTCGGAGTCGATGCAAGCTATGAAACATTTGTCGAAAACCTCGCGGCAATCACTGATATGAGTGCTGCTGAAGACGGCATCACAAGGCGAAGAAAGCAGCGGGAACGCGCCGCGGCCAAGAAGTCTTAGCTTTATAAAAATAGATTTATAGAAATAGAACGTTCTACACAAATCTGACACACACAGGTGCTGGTACCGATACATCGTTATCGGTACGCACCAGAGTGCCGCTGTCAACATTCCTCGAAAACACAACCAGGTTATTGCTATCCCGATTAGCGACAATAAGGCCTTCGCCATCGGGCGTTATGGTGAAGTGCCTGGGATGTAGACCACCGCTGGATATATTCTGGACCATCCGCATCTGCCCTTCCTCGCCTACCTCAAACACGGTAATACTGTCGTCGCCACGATTGGAACAGTAGATATATCGCTCATCCGGGGAAAGTAGTATTTCTGCACAATAACTCGCCTCTTCACAATCGTCCGGCAGGGTAGAATGGGTCACCAGCTCTACCAGAGCACCGCCATCATCAAGGCCAAAAGTAACGACGGTATTATCAAGCTCATTAATGACATAGCAATATTCAAAAGCAGTATCGAAGCAGAAGTGCCTGGGCCCTGCGCCGGATCTAAGCCTGGCATTCTTGCGTTTGTTCGTATCGATCTGACCAAGGCCATCGATGGGATATCGAACAATCTGGTCGATGCCGAGGTCAGCGACGTAAATCGATGAACCGTCTCGACCAAAATTAATTGAATGCACGTGCGAACCCTTCTGCCGCATGGGGTCAACTCCTTTACCGCGGTGTTGAATAAAGCTGGAAAACTGTTGGATGTCGCCACTCTCATTTAAGGGGAACGCTGCAAGGCAGCCGCTTGAATAATTTGAGACCATCAGTGTAGAGGCATCAGGACCAAGCACCAAATGACACGGATCCATGCCGAGCGATGATACCTGGGAGATCATCTCCATTACTCCAGTTGAGCTTACCGAGTAAGCACTGACAGCCCCGCTTCCCTCTTTATCGCCACCAAAATCTCGCACTTCATTAACACAATAGACAATGTCTAATGACGGATGTTTGAGCAGATATGAAGGGTTTTCTATATCCGCATTGGTGGTCAATAATTCTAGTGCGCGGCGATTAGCGTCATATTTAAAGGAGTAGATACCCTTTGATGCAGTATCGCGCGTATATGTACCTGCCAACATTAACATCTCAATATCCTTTGCCAACCCAGGCCGTCATTCTACCAAGTAATTACTCTACCCAGCGCAATAGCGTCTTGCGCCGCAGGCAGATGTTCGTAGAATACAGGCATGAATGCTCTGCTTCGCTATATGTTATTTGCGGTCTTATGTATTAGCCTGGGTCTGGCCGCAGGACTATGGATAGCAAACAATCAGTCTCGCGTTGGACTCTCAGGACCCTCCTCTACAAGCTCCTCCACAAACTATCATCCAGAACCTGAAACATTTTTCCAGGCGTTGCCGGTATCAGGAAGCGAAGATATCGATGCTATTAATTTCGATGATATCTATCACCAGGAAAACGTATTTGATCAGCTACATTTCCCCTATCGCATTTCAAGCATAAGTACCTTCGAACAGCACGTACAATATCTGGAATCAATTATTGACCATCACGATTCCCTTCACAGTCATAATATCGCAAATGTTCTCGTAGAACGGATGGTCGTCATCGATCCTCCTGCGGCACTGGAATTCATCGATGCCCACCGATCAGATGGCCAAAACGCCTTTATCTCATCCATCGTTACAAGCTGGATCCGACAGGACCCTGAAGCTGCGATCGATTACTTCAAGGCAATGAAGAACAAGCAGCTAAAATACACTATCGGTGCCAGGTTATTGGCTGACCCGACCTTACAACAAAACGGCATGAAGGCAGAGATTGAATTTGAGCTTGGCACCTATTCTGAACGGATAGTTGAGCAGGTTCGAATGAACCGTATGCCGCCCGCCAACGCTTTTGAAGAGGCACTACTGCGATCGGATCACCAGCGCCAGGAAGCGATGATGCGCGCAATAGGTCGCTGGTATCAAAATGATCCGGAAGCGGCCATGCAACGGGTCGCTGTCCTGGCAAATCAGAGCGAACGTCAACAGCTTATGCAGGTCATTATGTCCATGCAATCAAGGCAGGACCCAGAACTGGCATTGGAAATGCTCGCTCAATATGCGCCGAATGACAAAAACCTAATGCGCATGGCCTTGATGAATTATGCCAATCAAGAGCCGCTGTTGGCATTGTCCAAAGTCGAGTCCTGGGTAAGCGAAACCGGCGACTACAACATCATGAACTCCCTGCTCTCAAGCTGGATAAAGGTAGATGATGTCGCTGCACTCGCCTATCTTGAAACTATTCCTGAAGATAAACGAATGGAAGTTACCCAGGCGATCTCGTTTGCTTACATCAATCAGTCACCGGAAGCCGGGATGACATGGTTAATGGGCCTTGGTCCGGAATACAATCACCGCATTAAACGTAGCGCCATGCATGCCCTCTCAAGGTTCCCTGACATATCAGAAGCCTGGGTAGATAAACTGGAATCGGAACCAGAGTTACAGGGTGTATTGTTGTTGCAGGTCGCACGCAGGCGCGGGAGAGCTTCTCCCGAAGCAGCGCTGAGCTGGTTGGAGAAATACTCAGAGTCGCCGAACTATGTTCAGGCCAGGAGTAGCATTTTGCAATCGTGGATTCACATGGATCCGGAATATGTCTCAAGCATCCTGGAAAATGAGCAAGACAATACTAACTACGTTCATCTCTTCAGTTCTGCTGCTTCCCGATGGGCGTCCACCGATCTTGATGCTGCACTCGATTGGGCCGAGTCCCTCCCGGATTCAGCCAACAAGACCGCCGCATTGAGTGGACTCGTCACCGTGGTATCTGATCTCGATCAGGCGCTGGCAATCATGGATGAAATGCCAGACGATATCGCAGGCAATTTCAGATTACAGCTGGCTCAGATCCACATCCAACGAGATCCCGAAGGGCGCGCCGAAATAGCACAGAAGCTGGAGCTGAGCGAGTCCGAGGAAGAGGCAATCCGGCCCAGGTAACTAACTGGATTCTCCATCCGCAACGATTAAGCCAATGTTCTGCCGCTGCAATAATGGTTTAATAATGAATAGACTTTTCAAAAGCATAGCATTCATCCTTTGAGTATCAAGATGGCAACCACAGTAATTAAAGACGGCTGGGTATTCGATCACAACTGTAACGATTTCGTTGAAACCGATGTATTGGTTGAAGGTACGAAGGTCACCAATATCGGCAAGAAACTGGATGCCGACACCACTATCAACGCACGTGGCATGTATGTAACGCCTGGCTTAATCGACATGCACTGTCATATCTACCACCACCCCCTATTCAAAACTTCCAGGTTAAAGGCGGATAGGATTGGCATCGCTCAGGGTGTCGCTTGCCTTGTGGATACAGGCTCTGCAGGTCCAGGCACTATTGACGCATTTAAGGAATTCGTCATCGATACCCAGCACACGGCTGCATATGCACTTTGCAATGTCGGTTCTCCTGGCTTGCCTGGAATTGAAGGCGGGCATTCGGCGAGGCCGGAGCTCATTTCACTTTCAGGCACTGTTAAAGCCATCGAACGAAATCCTGAATGGATACTCGGGGTCAAGGTGCTCGCGTCATCGAGCCATACCGGGTTAATGGCTATGGAGGCTGTAAAGATTGGCCGCAAGGCAGCTGACCTGACTGCTACGCCCCTCATGGTACATCTTGGCAATGCACCACCTGTGATAGAAGACATCCTGGAATTAATGAGACCTGGTGATATCGTTACCCATGCCTATCATGGAAAGGTCGGCGGCGTATTGGGTTACAAGGGCAAGGTAATACCTGAATTTAAAGCAGCAGTTGAGAGAGGCGTCATTATTGATATCGCACATGGCAGATCTTCCTTCTCATTTGAAACATGTGAGAAAGCCCTGGACCAGGGTATGCCGGTGCATACGATCAGCAGCGATCTCCATATGGGAAATATTGACCGTTATGTCGTTTCCCTGGCCAGGACAATGTCCAAGTTTCGCGCTCTGGGACTATCGTTAGCCCAGGTCGTAGCCGCTACCACAGTTACGCCCGCCTCCGCCCTCAGGCTAGACTCGCGAGGATTTGGCACTATTGAAGAAGGAAAGGATGCAAACATCAGCATCTTTCGAGAAACATCCGATGAGCGAGATGTGGAGGATTCCGAAGGTATCATCAGACGGACAAAGAATTGGATTGAACCTGTCTATTCGATGGTCAGGGGTGAAGTGTTCGACGCCTTTGAAACGATATAGTTGAACAGCTGCGGATGACAATGACATTACGACTATCACATGATTGAACATGACAGGACCTAATACATCGTAGACATACCAGATATTATTAACGCCGCGGGAAAGATGACCGCACTTGGCGGGTCGGCGCAAACAACTACGGTTGCCGAGGCGCAGGCGCAAGCTGCAGGGCGGCATGTGGATCTGACAGCACTGAGAAAAATCGCAGGCGAACGAATAGCAACCATTACCGGCGCGGAAGCCGCATGCGTTACTACCGGCGCTGCTGCGGGCATTACGCTAAGTGTCGCTGCCTTGGTGACTGGTAACAATTTAAGCAAGGTGCAGGAACTTCCTTTGACTTCCGAGGCACACCCTATCCTTTTGCAGGCTGGCCACGCCATCAATTTTGGCGCCAGCATCGAACAGATGATCACCCTCGGCGGCGGGCAGCCCAGCATTATCGGCGACGTTAATTCTGTGCCCCTAAAACTGCTACAAGACACTCTGGAATCTGAAATCAGTATTTCCGGTTTTCTCTATGTTCAATCTCATCACTGCGTTCAAAAAAACATGATTAGCCTGGATAAATGCATTGAACATTGCCATGCCCACGATGTACCTGTGATCGTTGATGCCGCTGCCGAAGAAGACCTTAAGCGTTATATAGACGCAGGCGCTGATCTGGTTACCTATTCCGGAGGTAAGGCATTTTGTGGCCCGACCGTGGGCTTTATCGCAGGGAAAGAGGCGCTGGTTGATTGCTGCGAGCTCCAATTCCGCGGGATTGCACGTACCATGAAGGTTGGCAAAGAGCAGATATTTGGCCTGCTGCAGGCTCTGGATGAATACCTGAATTTGGACGAGAACGTTTTTCGAGACGAACTGCAGCGCCGAAACCTGATTATTTCCGAAGGTTTGCGCAATCTCTCCTGCTTTGATATCAATCTGAAACCGGATGAAGCAGGCCGCGACTTTAGCCGGGTAGCCGTTCGTATTGCCGCTGGCAAAAAAGGCGCCAGAAATGACTACTTAAATATTCATGACCTGATTCGTTTTCTGGAAAATGCCATACCGAGCATTCGAACCCGAAACCATCATGCCGATGAAGGGCTGATACTCATCGATCCCCGTGAACTTAAGCATAGCGACCCCGAAGTAATAATTCGGCAGTTTGTGAATTTCTGCGAACAACTCAACCAGAAATCAAAGGCCATCAGGAGTGATTGATCATCAGTTCAGGAAGCTCATTGACCCGCCACTGGACAAATTAGCGCAAGCACTACATCAATCAAACATCACCGCCAACCAGGTAACAATCGCGGGATTCATGCTCGGCATGTCAGTGATTCCGCTGTTGGCGTTTCACCAATTTATGATCACCCTGCTGGTTATCATTATAAACCGGCTTGCCGACGGACTCGACGGCGCGATTGCAAGGAACCGCGGCGTGACTGATGCCGGCGGATATCTCGACATCGTTCTGGACTTCATATTCTACTCTGCGGTGATATTCGGCTTTTGCCTGGCCCTTCCTGAACAGGCTGTTTATGGCGCATTCCTGATATTCAGCTTTATAGGTACAGGCAGCTCATTTCTGACGCTGTCTATATTCGCCGCAAAACGCTCCCTGACAACTAAGCGGCGTGGAATGAAGTCTATCTATTATCTTGGTGGTCTTACCGAAGGATTTGAAACCATCGTATGCCTGATTCTTATGTGTCTGGTGCCTGATTGGTTCTGGCTCATCGCCAGCATCTTTGGCATATTATGCTGGGTCACTACCTTGAGCCGAATTATTACATCAGTAAAGCTACTTGATTCAACAGGAGACTAGTCTTGGAACTGGCAGAATTGGAGCAACGATTAAAGCCTTTCTGTGAGCATCACTATGATGATGCCGAGGCTCGAGTCTCTAATGTTTTTGCGATGCCAGGGCATGCAGGGTTCGCCTATGGGTTTACAGTTCATTCTGCCGAAATTACCGAATCATGGTTCTTGCGTCTACCACCGCCTAAGGTCAACTGGAAGGGTACAGCGGATGTCCTGAGGCAGGTTCAGATTCTGGGTGCGCTGGATTCAACAACTGTCCCCCACTGTAGCGTGAAGTGGTCCGGTGATGACTTACAATGGTTTGGCCGGCCCTATTTTATCGTGCCTCAACTACAAGGTGATGTCATTCGAATTGCTCCTGGCGATTGGGCAGCGGATCTCGCGATTGAAACCCAAACGGACATGGCAAAGCAAATCATGACCGCACTCGCTGCAATTCACAAAGTAAACTGGAAGGTTTCTACTCCAAACCTTGGCCCACCTATTCCATTCGATGAAGATGTCACCCGATGGGACAGATTTCTGGAAAAGGCTGCGGACCCGGAACGTTTAGTTGAGGCACCAAAAGTTCGAGATCAATTACTGGCCAATCTTCCCATGGATGCGCCAGTGGGGATATTTCATGGAGATTTCCAGATTGCCAATGTGTTCTTTTCTGATGATCATAAGTTATTGGCCGTCATCGATTGGGAACTGGTGGGTGTTGGTGCAACCCTCAATGATGTCGGCTGGATTTGCACCTTTAGCGACCCGGAGGCCTGGGCAAGAGGTGAGGAGCAACGTCCAATGTTTCTCGACCCGGATACCCTAGTGAGACTCTACGCAGATGCTTACGGCGAACCACTACCCGATCTGAATTGGTTTCGCGCGCTGGCAGCTTATAAGTTCGCGATCATCACGGGATTCAACCTCAGCCTGCACCGACGTGGCAAACGACATGATCCGAGCTGGGAAGTAACAAAGTTGTCCATGACCACGCTAATGGACAGAGCACTCAAATTACTGTCCTGATGCTCTCAATATCAAAAATCGAAAACAACTTCCCCTTTGATTGAAGTCGTCATTGTCACGTGCTGTTCCTTGATAACACTGGCAAGCTTGTCTTTCATATTGATGATATCAACCTGCTCGGTATCGGCGTTTCCAGAGAAGCTAACCCATGAATCCTTGCCATTGTATTTGGCGACATAAGCTGCCTGATCAGCTACTGCAACAACCTGCTCCCAGGTGAATTGTTGGGGGTTATGTGGATTGAATGGAAAATGAGCGAAGCCAATGGACCCGGTAACAGAACCAACCTTACCACCACCAAGCGTATAACTGTGATTCGCGAGCCCAGTTCGGATGCGTTCAGCGAGGTGTTCAACGCCTTCAAGATTTTCACTTTGCCCAACGACTAAAAATTCATCCCCGCCCCAGCGTATAATCGTATCCGAGTCTCTGGTGCTGGCACGCAGAACATCGCGAACATGAATTAGTACCTCATCACCTGCAGCATGACCAAAACTATCATTCACTGCCTTGAAGCTATCGAGATCAATCATCATGAAGAACAGCGAGCCTTCTTTTCGAATGAGCTCGGCATTTCCTTTTTGTTGCCTGAGTTTACTGTACAGGCGATTCAGGCTGGCGATCTGACTTTCCAGATAGTTGTACAGATAGCGGCGATTGTGTAGTCCCGTGAGTGCATCACTCATACTAGCGAGCATTAACTGTTCATTGGCGACTTCAAGTTCCTTATTTCTATCTCCAAGTTCGTGAGTTCGCAAGGTCACTTCTTTTTCAAGCATTGTGCGGACTTGCTCCTCAACAGCACGTTTGCGCCGCTGCATGCCGAGATAAGTGACAAGAAGGGTACCAACAATAAGGACATAAAATATATACGCCTGGGTACTCAACCAGGGTGGCGGGATAACGTTAACAGAAATGGTGGTACCTACATTGTTCCAAACACCATCGTTGTTGGATGCCCTGACTTTAAAGAAATACTCACCAGCTGGCAGATTTGTGTAGGTGGCACGGCGAAACTGACCGGGATCTGTCCAGCCATCATCAAAACCCTGCAGCATATAAAGGTATTGATTCTTGTCCGGAGAAGCAAAATCCAGTGCTGCGAATCGAAAGTCAACAAATCGATCATTGTAGGCAAGTGTCAGTTCGGTGGGTTCGATTTTACGACTGTAATCCGTGACCGCTGATACTGTATTCGAACTTGCCGACAGTACAATTGATGGCATATGAGTATTGATGCCGACATCTTCGGGATTAAACACAACCATGCCTTCAGTTCCTCCAAACAGGAGAAGCCCGCTACGACTTTTAAGCCGGGCGCCAAAATTAAACTCCTCTGCCCTGATACCATTTCGCCAGTCAAAATGACGAATCCTGTTACTGCCGGGAATCAATTCCGACAATCCGCGGTTCCCGCTTAACCACATGTGACCGGAACCATCCTCCAGGATGCCATAAATGGTATCGCTCCTTAAGCCATCACCCTTGGTTAGATGGGTGAATGAAACCTTGCCGCTGACACGATCCTCGGCCGACCAGCGATTGAGACCTGCACCTAGCGTCGCTACCCACAATGATCCGTCACTTGATTCAATGATCTCCCAGGCGGTATCGTTGGACAGACTGAATGGGTCCTCGCCATCGTGGACAAATCGCGTGAATATTTCCTGCGATGGATTGAATCTATTCAGACCACCGGCCTCTGTCCCTATCCAGAATTCACCGCCACTGTCCCAATAGAGGGCAAGTACACGATTACTACCGATAGTCCGGGAATCATCCTCATCATGTAAGAACCGCGTGAATTTACCTGTTCCAAAATCAAGGCGATTCAGACCACCACCGTAAGTCCCTACCCAGACCAGATCGTCAACGACCGAAATAGCTGTGATACCGTTGTTGCTAAGGGAATTATCATCCAGGGCATCATGTACGAAGTGCTTCACTTCGCCGGTGTCAACGACCAAGTGATACAGGCCAGAGGTACGGGTTCCAATCCAGATGTTTTCATCATCGTCGATGGCAATTGCCATCACTCGCTGATCTTCAAGATCAATGTCAGGCACTGGCGCGGCTTCGTAAAACTGTTCACTATTGTTAGCTGGCCTAAGCCGGTTGATACCTTCTCCATAGGTACCGATCCATATCTCTCCGGAATTTGCTTCCGCCATCGCTGTGATCAGGTCAAAGCTAAGGTGGCCAGATCCTGTATGATAATTTTGGAAGGCATCACTGACAAAATTCCAGCGGCTGATGCCCCCATAGGTGCCTACCCAGAATACATTGCCCGAGTCTTGCATTAGCGAATCGATGCGATTATCGATCAAACTGTATTGATCCAGGGGATTATTCCGATAAGAGTTGAACCGCCCCTGATCAGGCAACCATTCCGCCAGACCACTGTCGGTCGCTATCCAGAGCACTCCCTGATGATCTACCAGAAGGTCGCGCACAATATTTCCCGGGAGCGCGCCGGCATCATTTGCGCGATGATGATATTCAGTGATGTCATGACTAACGGGGTTGAACACTCGCAGGCCATTTGCATGTGTCCCCATCCACAGACTTCCTTCAAATTCGGCCATCACCCGTATATTCAGATTGCTGCCTGCCTCATGCCTTTCAATTCGCGTACGCGCCTGATCAAGTATGGCTATGCCGGAATCGGTCGCGATCCACAAGGTACCGTTAGGACGCTCGTGGATAAAGTTAACCGAGTCACTAGGCAAGCTGTTGTTATTCCCGGGCTCATGTCGGTAGTGGGTGAATGTCCCGGTTTCAGCTTGCAGACGATTCAGACCGCCATCATTGGTCCCAATCCACAAGATATTCTGGCTATCTTCAAAGACGAAGCGGACCTGGTTCGAGCTGATGCTGCCTGGATCTTTCACATCATGCAGGTAATTAATAAAGACTTCTCTTGCTTCATCATAACGACTAAGTCCGCCGCTGTTTGTACCAGCCCACAGTTGACCATTGTGATCAATCAGCAGTGACCAGATCCAGTCGTCGGCAATGGAATCCGGATCGCCAATGTTGTGTTCATAGTGTTTGAATGCATAGCCGTCATAACGATTCAGGCCCTCCTGGGTGCCAAACCACATATAGCCTTTAATATCCTGGACCATGTCTGTGACGTTTGCCTGGGATAGGCCATCTTCAGTTGTGATGCGCTCAAACTGAACATTGCGAGCGAGTATGGGTGCCTGAAAAATCAGCCCAATCAGGGCAGACAGCCAAAGAACCATAGCGATTGGTTTTTGGCTGTTCACCTTGTTGATTGGGATACCTCTGAGCTTTGTTTACTCCTGGCCAACCCAGCTATTGATGGAAGCGAGCTCGGATGAAGAGTTATTCCACATGTATCCATTATTCCACAGGTAACCCGAGCTGCTGAGTTCCTTGGGCTAACTGCCATCCCATGTAAAGACGCTGTCCCCAACCCCGAAGCCTTCGAGATAGAACTCGCCATTCGCATCCTGGCGGGCGGGACCCATGAAGTGCTCGCTACCGGATAGATCAGCGCTGACGTTAAGCCCGGTATTGGCGCAACCTTCTGCAAAACTGAATATTGCATCATGGGCGTTGAGACTCCCTGCACCTTGTTGAAAGACCGAATAAGCCAGGTCACCGCTTGCATCTGTCGCAACACGACTGGATGCCAGCAAACGACATTTCACATCATTAGGATTTATATCACCCTGATATTGCAACATCAAGGCAACAACACCAGTAACAACAGCTGCGGAATGGGACGTACCTGACATCATGAAGTAACGTTCATCGTCGTGAAAATCCGGATGCAGAAGAGCGAGGGTACTTTTTTTGCCCATTATCCCGGAGACATGACAGCCTGGAGCAATAAGATCTGGTTTGACGAACCCTTCATGAGTCGGGCCTGTAGCCGAAAACGAAATCAATACGTCATCTGAACGATCTTCCGTTGTATAACTGTCAGTCAAAGCGCCGATGGTAATAACGTAAGGGATATTGCCTGGCACGCCTATGGACATGGGGTCTGGGCCGGTATTGCCAGCAGACACTACAACCACAATGCCAGCATTCCAGGCTGCCATGACCGCGAGATTCAGTGGATCGTCCCAGTAGGCAGACTTGGGAGGCGCACTGAATGAAAGATTCAGTACACGAATATTATATTTAACGCGATTTTCAACAATCCAATTGAGCCTACGTATGATGTCAGCGTATGAACCCTGACCATTTTGGTCAAATCCTTTTACAATAATCAGCTCGGCATCCGGGGCAATGCCATTTGCTTCACGCAATGGACCGAAGTCTCTGCTGGCGATAACACTCGCAAGATGGGTTCCATGGCCATGCTTGTCATCAACCTTACCTTCTTTATCCTTAATCGCATTATATTCGGCAACTGGTTCGTTGAATCCGTTCCGCTTGTTGATGGCACGATCTATCCACAATCCCGTATCAAGTATCGCAACTCCAATTCCCACTCCAGTGATGCCCGTTGAATGGAGGGAATCAGCATCGATCAAGCGTACAATTGCGGATTGTGGTACGCCTTTGGCCGAAAATGGGCGCCGTATCTTCATTTCCCAGTGCGCCTTTAGCGCCTTGATTCTGCTCTCTAAATCATCCTTCTCTGCTTTCGTAGCATTTTCACTAAAGCCAAGGCGCAATTGTCGAATTTCTTCTTTAGCTTCTCTACGTATGGATTTTGCGATTGCTTTAGCTTCGCTCTTATCCAGCCCACCCCGCCTTGCAGCCCGCTTTGATCTCCGATTCCGTTTTTTGTCTTCGCGGCGGCTCGCAGTCTCAATCATCGTATCAACAAATATGTGAACATCCTTCTCGCTACTGTTCAAACGGACAAGCTGATCTTCTGTTAGGTAGGCAGCGACAGAATCAATAATTGGCAACTCATGGCTTATGGTTGCGCCCGTGCGGTTCACAAGCTTAATTGCCTGATCTACAGAATCTGCTTGCACAATGTATCGTGTGACTTTACCCGGGATATGATCAGAATCAACTGAGGTTATCAGGTGCGCCGAGAAGACAACGCCTAAAATTCCGGTAATAAGTAGTGGGCCAATTGTTTTCATTTTTGAAGCTCTCATGTTGCCTGCTATGGCTAAAAATTCGTCAATATGTGACTTTCTCTCTCTATTGATCGCGCATGAGTTGTGCCAACTCTGTAAATTCCTTGATAAAAATCTTATTTATCAATCAGTTAGCAATTTTTCTAGCCAGTGATGTTCGATGTTAGACCTTACCTTGGAGCGTATTTGTGACAATCAAGGTCACTATTCGCCCGGACGCTGCTGACACTCAGTCCAGTGCCTGTTTAGCACGGGCAATTTAGCGATTTTCATCTATATGGTGAACAGTGTTAGTCCTTGTGAAAACACAGTACTATTGATTTCAAGGTCAGATTTTTCATTTTATTACAGTTTTTGCCCTATCCGCTGTAACAAGTGTACAAAGTCGCTGACCTTGCTTTTGAGTTCTTAACGGAACAGCAGTGAAAACAATAAATAATAAGTCGCACTCAGAGGTGGAGACATGGACCTTGTCGAACTGAGGTACAGCTACAGCAGAATTATTCACGATTTTTATGTGCGGAACTGGAAGGACGAGAAAGGTAGTTCCAAGCTATCAATATCCAGGCGAGCCGTACTCTCGTATCACAAAAATACCAGCTTTCAGAAAAATATCGATCCCATATTCAAGATTCCTGAGGACGATTCAGACCTTGATGACAGTGCCAAGCAATGGGCCCATCAAATAGATAAGTTTTTCTCGCCCTATGAAACGGTAAAGCTGCCCTACTCTTTTGGTGACTATCTGGTCATGGCGCTCGACGAAGAGTACCGCAAGGGCTGCCTGATCGAAATGGACAGAAAACGTCGCACCATCATTGGCGAGGTCACACCTGCAGAGGGTGACGTACTCATCAGCCTGCAACATATGATCAAGGAAACATCAGAGGCAATTCAGCATCTGGTCGCCCTGGCCCCTGGTGGGCTCTCTGATGATTCAGACAAGGAGTTATTGCGCGCCCGGCAAGAAGTCATCGAAGCGATTGATGCAATGCAGTTTGGCCTCGCTCAAATCGATCATGAGTTAAGCAGCCGGGATATCGAAATTCTGAGATAAAAAAAACCGGAACCCTGGGGAACCGGCGAGTGGGGGAACTTGAACTGAATGTACTTGATTAGCAAACTAGTTTTATCCGTTATTGAAAACCACCAGTGTTAGTTCCTTTGTAAGTGATTGAAATTATTGCCTAACATAGTTCATGTTCTGCGCTATCTGTCAAAATAAAGCACTCTCTGGACAGGAACGAACTAGACAAACAGGATATTATTCGCCAGCAAGGCAGTAAAAATCAGTACAAACAATAGATTCTGCTTATTCATTTTAAGAAATTCTGGTTCACTCATGATCATTCGTTTTAGTTAGTTGCGTCGTTCAAACCTTGTTAAGCACAAGATTACGCCGACTGCGAATTCATTCAATGGAATGACCTGCCTATGTGTATTTATCCAGTAGTATGTATAGAACTACCTGCAAATCTGCCTGAAATCCAGAGCCAGAACCAGAATCAGAACTAAAAAGAGACCTGATCTAAATGAATAAATGTATTTCCAGCTTTAGTGCACGGTTCTTCACAATGATCTTCACAATGTCCCTGACATCCTGTACGCAAATTAATGTGATGCATGAAGAACAAAGTGCACTGCTCATTCAAGCCGATTTTTCAGGTCTTGTGATGACTGGGGTCGCCTATTCTGTCAGTCAGGATCTGGAGATCTACAATATCCGCCCCTTAATCGACCTGTACGATATCAGCCAGGCCAGCGCCAGCCTGGAATACAATGCGCAAACATGGCCGGAAGGCACTGTCTTTGTCTCAGTGGTGGACCCTGGTGTTGGCACCAAACGAAAGTCTGTGGTGCTCAAGACCAAAACAGGAATGTTCTTTGTCAGCCCCGATAATGGCTCTCTGTCTGGTCCGGCTAACAGTTATGGCATCGAAGCTGTCAGGGAGATTGACGAAAACGTCAATCGCCGCCCGGGAACTGACTGGTCACACACATTCCACGGCCGTGATGTTTACTCTTACACAGGAGCCAGACTCGCAGCCGGAGTCATCAGCTTTGAAGAAGTCGGTCCGCTACTAGCCCCAGAGGTCATGTTACTGCTTGTCTCCGAGGGCAAATTTGAAGGCGGTGTGTTAACTGGCCTGGTGACCGGTGGAACTGGACGTTTGGGTAATATCTCATTCAATATTAACCGAGCACTGTTTGACAAAATTAAACCCGAATTCGGCGAGCAGTTCAGCGTCAGCATCAGCCACAAGGGCAAAACAATCTGGACGGGTAGTTTGCCCTATTCACGATCATTTGGCTCGGTATCGCTTGGCGAAAGCCTGCTCTTTATGAATTCCAGTGGCGAACTCAGCATTGCCGTTAATCAAGGTAACTTCGCAGACAAGTACGGCATTAACGCCGGTGCAGATTGGAACATTCGTATTAGCAGGTAAAGGGTAGAGCACTCAATACGCTGCACCCTCTGGAGCAGAGTAGGTTTCCAGAACGACCTTTCGCCACGCTTCATCTGTCTCAAGGTCGCCAGGATCCTGAAATGAAATGCCCCTGCCCTTCAAATCTTCACAGAACACCGCCACAATCTTTTCCGGCGAGATGTTATGCGTGGGATCATTAAACTGATCAGCCATACGCTGATCCTTAAAGCAAAAGGCCTTCCACAGAATAGATATTCGAATCTGTTCATTTTGGTATTCATGAATTGACTGATCACCCAGGCGAATGTCCCACCCCTCTGCACCTCTGTGCAATAAAGACTCACTGGAAATACCGCCATCCAGGTAATCCGCCCGTGAACCCATGGCGCCGACGCGGTGATACATATATTCATTATCTGCCAGTACTGAATAGTTAAAGTAAGGCGGCGACACTGACATGGAGGGTGCACCAAATCCATCGGGCCAGTATTCGAAATCGCCCCCTTGGCCGTCATAAAGCCAGGAGATCGCAGACGCAACTGGTATTGCCCACTCCTGGAATAATCCCGAATAGCCCATGGGTGGAAGCATCCAGGATGGAACTTCGCGCTGATGAGCGCCTCTGAAAAAAGGCAGATCCAGGTGTGCCGGAGCATCCCCCGGCTGGAACGTTCAGGTTTGTCATCATTGCGAGTGGTTGAATAATCTCTGCCTGAAAGCTCTTCTTTGCTGCCTCGATAAACACCGGATTGTAAAAAGCATCTTCGGCACCATCAAACAGCACCTTTCCACCCAAGGCCCAGAAATTTCGGAACCAGCCAGGCGTATCGCCATTGGGCGGGTTCTTCTGAACCGCAGTAATCGTTTTGTAAGACGCTCCTTTGTCAATCAGGTCCAGAATGCTATCCGGATTCGCAAAGGCCATTTCCAGCTTTACCGGTGGCGCCAGCATACTTTCGCTTAGTTGAATTCGTACCGACGACATTAGAGCGGTTCTCCCTGATCGGATCTAGTCGCAACTGCTACAACTACCTATTAACTACTTGTTAACTACTATTTTTAATCAGGTACATAAGCACCGTCTTTATCCAAGCAGGTTCGGTCGTTCAGCTTCTATATAAGGGCGCAGTTCACTAAGAGCCTCATTCAGTGCAGTCACAGCCTGATCTATCTCGCCCTCACCCATGGGTGTTGATACACAGTACATTAATCGACTGGCGGAGACGACACCGTGGCGCAACATGCCAAGGTGTAGCAATGCACCGATATGACCACCTGCGATCATACCGCTCATCGTATCTCGCGAGCTTTGTAAATCATTGCGACTGAATATGATATTACTTAATGATCCGGAACCAATTGCCTGAGCTTTGATGCCATGCTGATTCAATATACCGTTGAATCCATTGCGTAACTTCTCGCCAAGGACATTTATTCTTTGGCTATCCTCTTCCTGATAATCCGACATAGTGGCCAGACCCGCTGCCATGGTCAGTGCATTACCACTAAAGGTACTGGCATGCATAACCGTCTCCTTTGCATCAGGGTCAAAGACGGCCATAAGCTCGCGGCTCCCACCAATACCACCAACGGGCAGCCCGCCGCCGATAATCTTACCCATACAGGTAATATCGGGCGTTATTCCATGACGACTTTGATCTCCACCATTAGACAATCGCAGGGAGATAACTTCATCGAATATCAAAACGATACCATGTCGGGAAGTTTCATCACGCAAAGCCTGGAGGAATTCTGTACTCGCTGAAACCATCCCCATTGACCCCAATATTGGTTCAACAATAACGGCTGCAAGTTCGTTTGCATGTTCCCGAATCAATGCCCGGGCAAGGTCTGGCTGGTTGTAGGGGCAGATAACCGTATCTTCCAGAACACTATCCGGAAAGCTTTTATCAACCGCAAGAGAATTAGGGTGACTTATATCCCCGCGGGCATTGGGTGTGGGTACGAGGCTAACTTCCGCCAGTTCATAACTGCCATGATAGCCACCCTCCATTTTCATGATCTTCTGGCGGCCGGTATAGGCTCTGGAACATCGAAGCGCCATCAATGTGCCTTCGCTGCCCGAGCTGCAGAATCGCATCTGCTCAATTGATGGCACGCGGCTGACAATCAATTCTGCTAATTCAATCTGAGTCCTGCTGGGTGCTGCAAACGCAGAACCGAGGGGGAGTTGTTCGGTAACCGCTTTCACGGTGGCAGGATGCGCGTGCCCATGAACCAGGGAGGTGAAATTGTTCATGAAATCCAGAAATTCATGACCATCAACATCATAGATGCGGCAGCCCTCGCCACGCGCCATGACTAGCGGATAGGGGCTAAAATGTGCACTAGCCCGGGTATCGCCGCCCGGGAAGACCACTTTGCCGCGCGCCATAATCTCGGCAGAACGCGGACTCCATTTCTCATATTCCCGAACCAGGGCATGAGTAGTTGTCGCCATATATGCCGTCCTGCCTTTCGAGCTAAAGGACGAATAATATGAAGCACTTGCCTGGTTCGGTCAATAGAACGAGATTTCTCGCCGATACCTGATTAGATGACTTTCTTCTTCTCCAGCCGCTTGACCAGATCGGCAAGCATTTTGTCTGCGGTAGTTGAGCTGAATGACTCGTTCAAAATATTGGTGATTTCCTTATTCATCGACGTATTATTAGTCTTCGCCCGTCGCTTGATTTTCTTGTGTAAGCTGGGGGGTAATCGTAGTACAAATTTTACCTGATCAACTTCTGGCATGGTTATATATCTCCTCTTCCGGTACGTTTCTTTTGACATGCATATAGACACGTATATAGACACGTATATAGACACGTAGATATTTATTGTTCAACATACTGGCTTCAATAAACCAATATATGTTTAGCCCTGCGCACCGCCATTGGCAGCCATTGAATTATAAACGCTCTGATCAGCCAATGTGTAAAGCTACCCTTACATTAGCAACAAAATTATAGCTTTTTCTAATAACATCAAAACAGGGTCAAACGTGTCTTCACCAGCATATCTTAATTGACACAATACAGCGACAATAACACTTTAACATCACACAGGCTCGTCCTTCTACTTGCCTGGCCTATTATCCTGTCTAATATCTCTACGCCATTGCTGGGCCTTGTTGATACAGCAGTAATCGGAAACCTAGGCGATCCGGCTCTACTGGGCGCAATTGCAATTGGCGGCATGATATTCAGCTTTCTCTATTGGGGCTTTGGGTTTCTTAGAATGGGAACGACCGGCCTCGTGGCTCAGGCTCAAGGCGCAGGTGATAACACTGAGGCAAGGGCCGCCTTCTATCGCGCAATCCTGGTAGGCACGATTGTGGGTCTACTGCTACTCATTGTGCACTCGCCAATCGCGAGGTTGGCCTTTTCAATAATTGAGGGTAGTGTACCGGTCGAAACGGCTGCACTCACCTATTTCCAGATCAGAATATGGGGAGCGCCCTTTAGTCTCGCGCACCTGGCCATCCTCGGTTATCTGCTCGGCCAACAAGATACTCGCGCCATACTCATCATCCAGCTGGTACTCAATTTTACCAATATCATCCTGGACCTGGTCTTCGTCATGGTCCTTGGCCTTGGCGTCGAAGGGGTCGCTGCAGCAACCGTCATCGCCGAAGTTATCGCCTTTCTACTTGGGCTCACCATCGTCCTTCGGCGCATGCGCTTGCTCGGGCACGGCACTTTAGTTACCCAGCACCAGCTCCTTAACGCTAGCGCTCTAAGACGAATGTTTGTGGTAAATCGGGACATCATGATTCGCACACTGTGCCTTATATTTGCTTTTGCCTGGTTCACCAATGAGGGCGCCAAGTCTGGCGATGTCCTGCTGGCGGCCAATGCGATACTGATGCAATTCGTCAGCTTCTCTGCCTTCTTTTTGGATGGTTTCGCGTTGACAGCCGAGAGCCTTGTAGGAAATGCCGTCGGCGCTAAAAATCGAGCGCAGCTAGAAAAGGCGATTAAATATTCGAGCCAATTGGCATTTATAACGGCGATGGGTGTAAGCGTTTTGTTAATAGTTTTCGGCCCGGCCGCCGTACAGGTTTTAACCAATATAGCTGAGGTGCGGGACACTGCTAACGACTATATGATCTGGGCAATCGCTGCGCCAGTACTTTCTATCTGGTGTTATCTGCTTGATGGCATATTTATCGGCGCCACCAGAACGCAGGAAATGAGGAACGCCATGGTAGTTTCGCTCGCCTCATACCTAGTAGCTTGGTGGATGTTGAGCTCGTTTGGTAATCATGGCCTCTGGGCATCACTCATGATCTATTTCGTGGCTCGTGCCCTCACTCTTTATTACTACCTTCCTAGAATAAGAGATAGCATTCAGTAATTTACTGAGCAGAATTTTTAAGCTTTATTTGCAACTCATACGCCCAGGCAATTACACTCACGGTTGCATTCATCTTCGGAGACGTCAATTGAAAACCTCAACGCTAATGAGCTATGCCCAGGGATTTGTGGGCGCAGCAAGAGAAATCGTAGAAATGGAAAAGGCTGGGTTGGATGTGGTGTGGGTTCCTGAAGCCTATTCCTTTGATGGGGTTAGCGCCATGGGTTATCTGGCAGCCAAGACAGATCGCTTACTGATCGCCAGTGGTATCTTGAATATCTATAGCCGAACGCCAACCCTCATGGCGATGACGGCAGCCGGCCTGGACTCCCTGTCGGAAGGGCGATTTATGTTGGGCCTCGGCGCATCCGGGCCGCAGGTTATCGAAGGTTTTCACGGCGTTCCTTATGACGCTCCAATGACCCGCATCCGGGAGGTTGTTGAAATTTGCAGAAAGGTGTGGAAACGGGAAGAAAAGCTCACCCATGACGGCAAGAAATATCACATACCACTTCCAAAAGATGAAGGCACAGGTCTTGGTATTCCCTTAAAGATCATTAATCACCCGTATCGGGATGAAATTCCAATTGCGCTGGCCACCTTGGGCGAGAAGAGCGTAGAAATGACTGCGGAAATCGCAGATGCCTGGCTACCGGCCTTCTATATGCCCGAAGGGGCAGACGCCGTATGGGGCGACGCGCTGAGAAAGGGAGCTGCAAAGCGAGACCCAAGCCGATCGCCCCTGGATATCTATGCCGGAGGATCTGTTGCTATAGGCAAGGGACTTGAATCATATCGAGATATGGCCCGACCGGGAATCGCCCTTTATGTAGGCGGTATGGGTGCCAAGGAGCAAAACTTCTACAATCAGGTATTCTGTAAATATGGCTATGAAGCCGAAGCGGAAAAGATTCAGGAATTATTTCTTGCCGGGCGAAAATCTGAGGCTGAAGCGGCGATCCCGCAATCATATCTGGATGCGACTTCACTCGTTGGCTCTGAAGGATTTATTCGCGATCGATTAGCAGCGATGAAAGAGCAGGGAGTGACCTCACTTAACGTCAGTTATCTTGGAACGACCTCTGAAGAGCGAGTCAAAAATTGCGATGCCTTGAGTAATCTGTTAGCCAAGATCTAGTGAAGAACTCGCTCGCTGGCGACTGTCTGCATTAACGCTTCCAGAACAGGTTGTACCTATTTTTGGTAATAAAAGCTGGGTAGTAAAAGCAGTGTATTGAAATTTCACCCTAAAAAACCTGGAGCTTACCGTGTTTAAACTAATCGCCTTCGCCTTACATTTTAGCCCTTACAGCCAGAGCCCATTCGATCCAACAGTTATTGAGATGCTGCGACGTGAACTTAGCACCGGGAAGCAAAGAAATGATAACGTCGTTGACCTGCAAATCTCCAAAGAACTCGAAGAGTCACGCAAGGCTGCCTAAGATTTTGCTTGTCGTTACTGCCAGATGTTCAATGATATATGTCTGCTAACATCTGGCGATTTGTATAATTCATGTTTCCGCTCTTAATGGCGGACCATTGCCACTTTTCACTAAAGGTGCCCGCCACTAGATGCCAACCAATGAGCAAGTTGATCTAACACATCTCTCAACCTGGGAGATGTATAGATCCCTCCTGCTCTCAGTTTATCTTCCTTCGTTTTTTATGTCCCTGTGCCACGGCAGCGTTTTATTGATAATTCCTCTGTTTGCGCTGGACCTTGAATCGAGTGCTGGCATCGCCGCACTAGTATTTTCCCTGCGCGGCCTAGGCAATATGGTGGTAGATGTTCCAGCCGGTTACGCAGTCTCAAGACTCGGAGACAAAAATACCATGCTGCTTGGCGTCGGTTTGATGGCAATAACCGGCATGCTCGCCAGTCAGGCGGATAGCGCCATGGAACTGGGTCTCGCAGCCTTTCTGTTTGGTAGTGCAATGGCCGGGTGGCTGATTGCCCGCCTAACTCATATTAGTGAAGCGGTTCCAACTCATCATCGCGGCAAAGCGATATCCACAATGGCGGGCATTCAACGCTTTGGCAATCTGATTGGCCCGGTAGCGAGTGGTGCCATCGCTGTCAATTTTGGCTTTGAGTATGTGTTCATCGGAGTGAGCATTTTCGCGGTGATCGCATTAGTAATGGTTGTTCTATTTGTTCCAGAGAATACGAAGAGCCACCACGACGAATCTCCTGGCATTGTTAAACTTGTGCCACACATTCTGAGTTCAAATCGGCGCGCCTTTGCAACCGCAGGCATTGCGATTTTGTTTCTCACCGTTTTACGCTCAGGCCGAGCACTGCTGATCCCTCTCTGGGGAGAATCTCTGGGACTTGATGCCTCTGACATCGGACTCATCATGGGATGTGCTGCCGCAATTGATATGACCATGTTTCCCGTCGCCGGATATCTTATGGACAACCGCGGGCGCAGATATTCTGCAATCTCTTGTCTGGCGCTGTTATCCCTTGGTTTGTTTCTGGTGCCATTGACCAGTTCATTCTCAAGCCTGGCGATGGTAGCAATGCTCGTCGGCCTGGGGAATGGACTCGGCAGCGGAATTAACATGACTCTTGGTGCAGACTTCGCACCACCGCATGAACGTGGTGAATTTCTTGGCGTCTGGCGGTTAATGGGAGATTCCGGCTCATTTGCCGGACCCATGTTTATGGGCTATATCGCCAACAGCTTTCTACTATCGATGGCCTTAACCGTGACTGCCGGTCTCGGATTGATCGGCTTATTTATCATGTTGTTCTTTGTCGAAGAGACGCTGGTCAAACGACCATCTACTATAAAAGTGACTCAATCGTAATCTCAATAAATGCTGCTACTACCCAGGTCATGGGAGGCAAGATGCCGAAAGATGATGTCTACGCAAAAAATAATCGTTGCATACTCGACGAAAAATAACAGGAACACAGTTGCCTTTAGATACAAGGGTTGATCGTCGACCCACCCCAACTGAAGGTTAGCAGTAGTAATAACCAAGGCCAACAATAGTTCTACCGCTACAATTTTGCGGCTCGGTTCCAATAATTCAAGTGTCGATTTTGTCGCAGGATCAAATTCAAGAAACAAGAGGACGTCGCTATGCCAACCCCGGCCAAGCCGAAAATAGAAAATCAAAAAGAAACTGATGACAGCAACAAAAGCCACGGCATTACGATAGATATCGGGATCGGGAACCCTGGCAAGAATCAATGCGACAAAGGCCATCAAAGTCATGCCAATAAAACTACCAAGACCAAGAAACCAAGGCGGCAAACCTGTCTTGTCGAGCCAGGTCAATATTCGGGTGTGGGTGAGTCCAGGCGTTGCAATGGATTCCACGATTTCTTCCTGAGCGGCTGATTTCTGCATGAGATAGCCTGTAATCGCAAATCCTCCTCTGACTAAAAAACGCTATACTACCCCAAGCATCAAACGTCGCGTACCCATTTCCACCCTATGCGATTTGTTTGCATTCGACAAGTGAATCTCTTTCCAAGTGAATGCAAGTCAATAGAAGTGCTTTCCGGATGTAAATGAAACCTCTACACACCTACTTTGTTGGTACCGGATCCTGGTACTTTGCCTACGGCATTCAGACTGTAACCTTTGCCTGGCTTGTGACAATAGTCCTGAATGAATCCCCAGACAGGGTTGGCTTTGCCCAAATGTTCTTTCTCGCGCCAGCTATGGTACTGATGTTACTTGGCGGCAGCCTGGCAGATCATTTCGGCGGCAGCATTATCGCCTTTTATGGCCAAATCGCGGCAGCGGCTGCGCCTATTTTTCTAACCATTATGATGGTCACCGACCACTTCACTTACAGCTCGATTTTAATCTTCGCAGTGATGATGGGTTGTGCCCAATCCCTCGTGACACCAGCCAGGGACGGACTACTGGCACTGGTCGCCGATGGACGCATTCAACGCAGGGTTGTTCAGGCCAGCATGGTCCAATTTAGCATACAGATGCTAGGTTTTATGATGGCATCCTTTGCAGACAAAACCGGTGCTATTGCAATACTACTGGTTCAATCAGCATCATTGGCTTTGGGGGCAATTGCGTTCCATCGTTTACGTGTTCCCCACACCCCACCCGTAAATTCAGGAAATCTCAGCCCCTTCAAACAAGTCGCTTCATCTATAAAAGAAGGTTTCTATAGCGTAAAAGCATCTCCCTCAATGCGCATCGTAGTCATACAGAATTGCGCCATGGGAATATTCTTTATGGGCTCATACGTCGTTACCCTGCCTTTGATTGTCAGGGAACTCTATCAAGGTTCATCGCAAGAGCTTGCTGGTATGAATGCTGCCAACGCATTCGGCTTGGTCATTACAATATTCATCTTACTCAGAATTGGCGACATTCATCGTCAGGGCCGAGCCCTGCTCATAGCACAGGGAGTTGGCTCAATCGCCCTCGCATCAGGTGGACTGGGCCTCGGCTATTATCCATTGGTACTTTCGGTCTTCTGCTGGGGCTTGTGTGGTGGTCTCGCGATGACAATGTCGCGGACAATTATGCAGGAACAGGCGCCCGCAGATCAGCGATCCAGGATGATGGCCTTTTTCTCCTTCTCATTTATGGGCTCTGGTCCCATCGGCGCAATCTTTTGCGGATATCTTGTGGTCTGGTTCGGCCCCGCCCTTGCACTTGTCATCGCCTCAATATTAATGCTGCTGGTGGTCGTCATGATCAGTCTTACGAGCCAATTGTGGAACATGAATACGCGAGATCAGAGAATCGACCAAGGCCCAGTCTAGTCAATAAATTCTGCCGTTGTCTGACGCTTTCTATTTACGATAAGGCGCGTCACATCTGGGCGTGAGTAATGTCCAGCAGGATCAAAATTTTGCCGTTCCTTGCGTACCTTTTGATGATCAATTGTAGCCACTAACAGGGCTTCTTTATTAACGCAGGGCTCAATCACCCAGCTTCCGTCTGGCGCAGCTAAACAACTGCCGCCGTCAGCAATAATGCCGCTGGGGTTGCCATTATCGCTGGGGGCCCCTCCAAGAATGGCTTGAAGATGAGGAGTCTGTTCTGGGAAATCTTCAGAACGCATTAACCCCGATACAGAGATGACATATGAACGCCCTTCTTTAGCAAGAACCCGCGTTAGATCTTCGGTATTTCGTTCATTACCTGGCCAGATTGCCACATGTAAATCTTCGCCCAGGGCGTAGAGCGCAGCCCTGGGTAAGGGCATCCAATTCTCCCAACAATTTAGCCCACCGAGCGTGAAGGCACCTAGTTTATGGGTCACCAGCCCGTGACCATCACCGGGAGACCAGGTCAGGCGCTCCTCATGTGTTGGCATTAGTTTTCGATGAAGAGATTCAATGCAACCGTTAGCGCCAATATAGACCATGGTGCAATACAAACTATGCCCACCCCGGTCGCTTGCCTTTTCGATGCAACCGAGATAAACGGCAATCTCGCGCTCTTTGGCAAGCTTGCAAATCGAATCCAGGTGTCCAGCTTTAGGATCTATTGCCTGATCAATGTAATGGGCATGCAATTCTTTCTGCATCTCATCGTTAAACTTCGCGCCACCAGTGCGCTCAATCCAAAAAGGATAACCAGGCAACAGTGATTCTCCGAATACCACAAGCTGACAATTTTCCTGAGCTGCTTGCTCAATAGAGTGACAAATTTTTTCTATCGTTTGCTGGCGCTGCAACCAGACTGGGGAAATTTGAGCCAGGCCAACATTCAGCAGATCTTCCTTTTTAGATGAATAGGACATTTTTTAGCCTCTACTTGGACGCACTGGATTAATGTAATGCCACTGAAGGGGCACTCCACTTTCATTGAGCAGGTCGCTCAGGCAGATAGTCACAATTCAGATTTTTGCTATACGACTATCGATGAGTAGATGATGTTCTTTAACTGCCCTCGAAAATTAAAGGTTCCCGACGGCATTAGCTGAGTCATAAAAATCACAACCATATCCTCAACAGGGTCTACCCAAAAGATCGTGGACGCTGCACCGCCCCAGTAATAGTCACCTGAGCCGAGACTACCCGTTTCAACTTCACCGAGTGTCATCGCAAAGCCAAGTCCAAAACCCACCCCTTCATTGGCAGTCTCCGAGAAACCACCAATGGCGAGCTGCGTCAGGTCTTTACCATCTCTTAGATGATTGCGTGTCATCAGGGTCAGTGTCCTGGGTCCGATAATTCGCTCATTTTCCAGCTCACCGCCGCGCCGCAGCATTTCACAAAACCGGTAGTAATCGGCCGTCGTACTGGTCAGCCCGCCGCCTCCAGACAGGAACGTTGGCGCCGTCAGATAGGTACTGCTGGCACCAACATCAAATGGGCTTAATGACTTATCCCTGTTACGCGTATAGTTTGTGGTGAATCTGCTTACTTTGGATTCTGCTACCGAAAACGAAGTGTCGTTCATGCCAAGCGGACCGAGGATATTCTCCTGTAGATACTGATCAAAGGGCTGGCCGGAAATCGCTTCCACCAGGTAGCCACAAACATCTGTGGACAATGAATACATCCATGCCTGTCCTGGTTCATACATAAGGGGAACCTTGGCCAGACTCTCAACGAAGCTTCGAAGGGTCGCTCCCTTTCGCCCGTTGACCCCATGATCCTTATACATCTGGTCTACCGGATGTGCGGAGTTACCGTAGGTTAATCCACCGCTGTGACTTAATACATGGCGAAAGGTCATTGCTTGATCCGGCACTTTTGTTTCAATGCCAGCGCCTTCACCGGATACGTATACGCGTTGATCTTTCCATTCGGGTAGATATCTTGAAACCGGGTCATTAAGCTGAAAGTGACCTCGTTCATAGAGTTGCATCAGGGCAACAGAGGTAATGGGTTTACTCATGGAATAGATTCTGAATATTGCATCGTCCAACATAGGAACGTTTTGTTCGATATCCATCATGCCAAAGGACTTTGAATAGGCAGGATAGCCATGACGGGAAACCAGAATCTGGCAACCTGGAATTTTCCCAGAGTCCATATAATTTTTGTTCATATGAGCTGTTATTCGCTCAAGTCTCGAGGCGGAAAACCCTGCCTTTTCTGGAATGACTTCCATCCGTGTACTCCTTTCTGATTTGCTTCTTGCTGATTTGGCGCTCGCCACATTAGTTTTTGCTGCGCTGGTTCTGTACCCGCCAGTTCTAGCCGCTTTAGTCGACGAGCACCTTTCTCAAAGTGTTATCCAGACTCGTCAGATTTATACCTAATATACTGGCGATCTCTAGAGAGTCGATATCATCGTCATGGTCCAGCAAATCAATCATATCGCCTGTAATCGGCGGCGATGATAAAAAGAGCTCGCATAAGCGACCTAGATATACACCCATAAACACAGGTAGCGAGACGATTGCCGGGCTATTGCCAAAAATTTGACCAGCCCTCGCTATCAGCTCCCGCCGGGTAACAGATTCAGGGCCTGCCAGCTCCAGAATGCCGGAATGTTCACCTGGATTGGATGGTTTGAATTGTTCAAGTGCAGCCTGGATTGCGTCAACCACATCTCCGGCATAGATAGGTTGTTCCAGGCTCAGGTGCCTAAAGGTGAACGCGACATTAGAGCTGGCTTTTTTATGCAGCGCTCTGGAAGCAAAATCATTTTCACCCAGTACCATGGGGACCCGAAGTATTGTTACCGGCACATCACCGGCAAGCAGAATTTCTTCTGCTCGCCCCCTTGAGGCAAAGCAATCATTCGTTGATTGGGCTCCGCTGCCGATGATGCTTAAAGCGACGATATGATTAATACCTGCTTTTTGCGCAGCTGCCACCAAGGCCTCGCAAGGTAGCTCGTGAGCTTGCTCGTAACTATTGTTCTCACTTGACTTAATAATGCCTACCAGATGAACAACACAGTGGCAGCCATCAGCAACAACGGTCAGGGCACTACTATCCTTGTAATCAACAACATGCGCGGAACACTTGAGGCCTCCGACTTTGGCCAGAGCAGATTCTGAACGTACAGCCGCCACAACATCATGTTGCCCTGCGAGTTGCACAATCAGCCTGAGCCCCAAATGACCATTGGCGCCCGTCACCAGAATCTTCAAGACAGGACCCTCAAAACAGGACCTTGGCAGCGGAAATGCCATCGTTTATCTCAAAGCAGGTCTCCATGACCTTCGTTACTGACTTCAAATCAACTCCTCTTTATAGATGGCATGAACATGCGCTGCCGATTATTATGGATGAAATGACCAATCCATGGAAATGAACTGATAAGTGAGCTAATGGCCTCCATTGGTTCACCTGAGCTATATGACACAAACCCGATGACACAGCTTTGATGACCTTCGTGATGACACTGCCAAACCTGCTCAGCTGCTCCAGGTATTTTCTGGCGTTGCCAATGGCATATCTTACCTGGTCAGAAGAATGGCAATTTGCGGCACTAATCCTGTGTATTGCGATCGCCACCGACTTTGCTGACGGACACATAGCCCGATTAAGAAATCAGACATCTGCTCTCGGCGGGCTACTGGACCATTCAAGTGACGCATTCTTTATCGCCTCCCTATTGCTTGCCCTGTCCTTGCACGGATGGATTCCCGCCATATTACCCATTCTTGTTGTATTGGCATTCCTGCAATATACCTTTGATTCAAAGGCACTCTCCGGACAGCCGCTTAGGACCAGCAGCCTTGGTCGCTACAATGGCATTGCCTATTTCGTAATGGGGGGTATTCCGGTAATGCAAAACGCCATACAGTTTGAAATGATTCCATATGTTTATATTCCCTGGCTCGCCTGGGGTCTGGTCATCACAACGATCATCTCTATGTTGGATCGATTGATTACTTTGCTGACCAAGTCAGATACTACCCTCGACGAATAGCTCCTTATTTGCCCTGGGAAGAAAGATCAAACCAATAACCGCATTGAAAGAGACAAAGAAGGTATGCATCACCAGGGAGAACACCCCGACTTCAGGAAATTCAGGAAATAAAACCACCCAGAGCAAAAGTGCACCAGCATGAAAAGGCAAAGGCATGGCAGCAGCAATGAAAATCACTGGCAAAAATGCCAGCATCTGACCGAAGCCGACATCAACACTGAATAATTCCAGGGCCAGGGTATAAACCAGCACAGCGCCAATCAGATTGGGCGCCTTGCACAACAGTATCAGGAAATAGTCTATAAGCTTCGCCTGCCGGAGGGCGTTAAAGATCTGCCGATCCCTTAATTTAGAGTTCTTTAGGATGGCACCATTGAAGTACAAAATATGGAATGGAAAATAGAGAAATGCAACTATGTACACTGACTTTAATATCGTCGTTAGTGGTAACTGTGTTGACGCTTCCAAAACCAGGTCATAGTAGAAAAATACACCAACGGCAGAAAACATGAGCAATTGGTATATCTCAACAATACCCAACAAGATCATGCTGGAAGCTGCTTTCCAAACCGGTACGTTGTGGCGCCGCAGCAGGTACAAAGACATCGCCCCTTTACCAACATATTCATTTAAAAGAGACAAAATATAAGCACTGGCGCGAATCGGCAATATATTTGTAAATTTTATCTGGCTGTTATTGAACCACTTGATAACTCGCCATGTTGCGTGCGCGTCTATAAGAAAAAAAACAATGGAATAAGGAATCATCAAGCCCAGCCAGAGAAGCCAGTCTACTCCCTGAAAAAAATTGACTACATATTGATATGCACTTAAGCCATCCCGGGCTGCTGTTTGTTCGACCCTGGTATATACCAGATAAAAACAAGCCAGGGCGAGCAACCATGTAGTAATTCGCAGGGCGATTGATTTGGCCTGCTTTACAGGTTCTTCAGCCTGCGCTTGAGTTTCTTCTTTCATTTGCCACATCTTTAAATTCAGATAGCACAGACATTAACACTTCAGTGGGAGATTCTGAATGGCGTTCATAAATCGACGGTTTGTAAGACGACGTTTGCAAAGCGAGCCAAGGATAGCTATGTTGTACGAACTCATCACATCGTCGAACTCACAATGATCTCAAAAATTCTGAAGTGGTCCCTCATCCTCGTTGGCACCGTGGTCGTGACTATCGGCCTGTTTTTTGGATATATGCGTTTTCACGATGGCCCCATGGAAATTATCGCTGGCGGACCATTCACCACGGGTGAATTAGCAATTGGAGACGAACCAGATTGGTCATTTATCAAAGATCGTCTCACAGTAGAATTCCAGTTATACGAACCCGAAACCTCGCGTACAATTTGGATCGCAGTGGATGAGAACAAGCTCTACTTGATCAGCGGTTATATGAAAACGGGCTTTGGTAAAATTTGGAAACAATGGCCCCATTATGTTGAAAAGGACAACCGGGCTTTGCTACGTGTAGACGGGAAAATTTACGAACGGAAATTGATTAGATTAGGTGCCGACGATCTTAACGATAAGATCATATCTGAATTCAATCGCAAATATAAAACAGGTCTCAGCAGAGAAGGTATTGCAAGCAACAGCGCCTGGCTCTACGAATTAGCCCCCAGGTGATTCCTAGTCCGGTAGGGGGTCGTGACGAATACAGTTACGACCGGCATCCTTTGCCTCGTACAGGTGCCGATCTGCGGCTTCCACCAGTGCGCCAGGCTTTATTACTGAATCATCGCCACTCCACCAGGTAACTCCCAGGCTAACGGTCACTCTCAATTCAAGATCGTCGTAATTGAAAATATGGCCTTCAATTTCACTGCGGACCCATTCCGCCAAGGAAATAGCAGCCTCCAATGGTGCGCCTCGCAGCATGAATACGAATTCCTCCCCGCCGAACCTTGGAATACGTCATAACCCCGTGCTTCACGTTCGACCAGCCTCGCCAGATGTTTAAGAATATAGTCGCCAGCAGGGTGGCCCCAGGTATCGTTAACTGCCTTGAAATGGTCAATATCAAACAATGATGACAGCAAGACCTACCTTATTGCGACGGTTATAGTCGTACTCTTTGTCCAGAACTTCGTTGAAGTAACGTTTGTTATAGATCCGGGTCAGGCCGTCTTTAATGGCCATATTGCGCAACATCAGATGGTATTGGGTATCGTCTTCGTCCTGAAAGTTAAACTTGAATACAATATCGCCGAGGGTGACTTTGTCGCCTTCCTCAAGCTTTACCGGTTCAACCACCTTTTCCCTGTTGACCCAACAGCCATTGGTGCTGGCCAAGTCCGATAATCTGAAACCATCAAAGCGATTGACAATCATCGCGTGTTTTCTACTGATACTAATATCAGAAACCACGAGATCTGCATCATCGCTTCGACCAAGCATTGTTACATCATTTACTAATTCGTAGACCTGACCAATAAAATCACCTTAGAACATAATCAGGCAGGGACGTTTTTCCGCTACCGAGGTAGTTTCAGGGATACTGGGTCCTTCGGTAAACTCTGTGCTATCTGACATCAGTTTTGAATTTATTATTGTACTGTTGAAACTCTGAGTATATCACCAGAGCCGCGATTTTCGGCCTATGACCTCAGCGTCCAAATCTTCTCTCTCTTTGCTGATAAACCCGAATTGCCCGCCAGAAATCTATCATCCTGAATGCCGGCCAATAGACTTCGGTAAAATACAATTCGGAGTATGCACTCTGCCATAGCAGAAAGCCCGAAAGGCGTTCTTCACCAGAGGTACGGATGATTAAATCCGGATCTCGGATTCCCTCAGTATAGAGGTACTTGCCAAAGAGTTCCTCATCAATGGCATCGACGGACAGTTCACCGTTTTTCACCTCACCTGCGATCTGCTTCACAGCATCAATAATCTCTGCACGACCACCATAGCTAATGGCAATATTAAGCTGAAAACCATCATGGTCCTTAGTCATTTCCTCAATCTTCTCGATTTCGACGTTCATCTCGTCCGATAGCTCTTCCCGTCGACCAATGACCTTAATTTTTACCCGTTCCGACTTAATAGCGGGATCAACCTGGAACTCTCTTAGCTTCCGGAGAATGAGATCCATCAGGTAATCAACCTCTTCTTCGCTCCTATTATAGTTTTCCGTGGAAAAACCAAAGAGAGTGATGATCTTGATCTCAAGTTTCCAGCACCAACGCAGAAACTCCTCCAGTGTTTCAGACCCGGAGGTATGGCCGGCATTCTGAGCGAGGCCCTTGCCCTTCGCAAAGCGTCGATTCCCATCCATGATTAGCCCTATGTGGTGAGGCCGCGGACCATTCTTGATCTGCGACCACAGCAAGGGCTCATAAGCACGATAGAGTAGGTTTCGTAATTTCATCTACGTTGGTTTTCCAAAAGAACGATGTTTTGAATGCCAGTCTAAATCACGAGTGAACAGCAGATTACACGGTATTCTAATTTTTATTGCCACAAGGTGGGATCAAGCTAGCTTATCATCTCTTGCTTTGGGTGGGCTACCAATCTCTTTTCAGGCAGGAATCTGCCCCGAGCGCAGACCTGGCCCAAACTCGGCCTTCTGCACGTGGATAAGATCGTTATTATCGGGTGATAAACAAAAAAGACTGTTCACGCAGATAGCTCGATTAAAGAATTCCATCCAGATCAATCATCGTTGATCTAAGCAGCCGAGCCTTAAACTCTTCGTCAGTACGGGCACCAACCGTGTCACGGAAATCTTCATCACATGAGGTATGTCCTCACTCGTTCTGATCCCTTTAGCGCCAAACTCCGACGCATCGTTCAGCGTTTCAAACGCCGACTTGCCACAGTAATACAACACTCATGAACATATATGTTCGCTGAACAACTATTCAAGTACCTGCTCTGAAAAGTATTTCCCTGTAAAGTTATCGCTTCCACTTACACTCACGTTCAGTATGCCGCGTTGCCTGCCAGTCATCTAAACGATAATGGGTTTTCAGGAGCTATGATCTAATGAATGATCTACGAATGCGCGCGATCGCTAAAATGCTCGTTCCTGTCATGAGCACCATCATGTTAAGCGCATGTGATACTTATAAAGACCCAATGCCAACAACAGAGCCAGCTTCCGTTAGAGATGCTACCCCCTACCCTGTCTATGGTGGCAACGGCGGACGACAACACTCGGACGGCGAATTAATTACTGCCGAAAATGTTAACTCGCTAAAACCTCTTTGGTCATATCATACGGGCGACACTTCGTATGGTAGTTCAGAGGTCTATACCAGAACCTCCTTTCAAGTGACCCCAATCCTCGCAGAGGGACTTCTCTATTTTTGTACGCCATTTAATCGCGTGGTCGCACTAGACCCGGCAACGGGTGCAGAGCGATGGTCTTATGATCCAAAGATCAATTTAAAGGCCTACTACTCCAACAACCTGGTCTGCCGCGGGGTGAGTTTCTGGCGTAACAGTTTAGAACCAGTCGCAGAATCCTGTTCAACACGAATATTCACGGCCACTAACGACACACGTTTGATTTCATTGGATGCCGCCACTGGCGAACCCTGCAAGGACTTTGGTAAAGGTGGCTTCGTTGATACTTCCAAAGGTCCAGGTGAGGCCAGCTACATTGGCGAATACCACCATACATCACCACCAACAATCATTGGCGACAAGGTCGTGATTGGTGGATCTATCAGTGACGGCGCTGGAACCGATGCACCCAGCGGCGTAGTCAGAGCTTATGATGCCCGATCTGGCCAATTGTTGTGGGGCCAGGATTTGGCACCTCCTGGTTATGATTATGAAAATGGTGATGTCAGTGATGGTGGGTACGCACTGGCGACACCCAATGTGTGGGCGCCAATGATGGCAGATGAGTCTCTGAACTTAATATATGCCCCGACCGGGAACCCCTTACCGGACTATTTCCGAGAAGGTCAACCCAATATGAGTTACTACGGTTCATCAGTAGTTGCAATCAATGCAGACACCGGGGAGATCGCCTGGAATTATCAGTTTGTGCACAATGACTTCTGGGATTTTGATACACCAGCTCAGCCCACATTGTTCGAACTTGAAAGAAACGACGTATTAATCCCTGCCCTTGCCCAGGGAACCAAGATGGGGTTTATATTTATCCTGGACCGGCGAACCGGTAAGCCACTCTTTCCGGTCGAAGAACGCCCGGTACCCCAAAATCCAGATTTCCCCGACCTGAAGCTATCACCTACCCAGCCTTTTCCATTACTTCCCAAGGCTGTCACTCAGCTTACTATTGATTCAGAAGACATATTTGGCATGACCCCCTGGGATAAAGGACAATGCCGGAAGCAGATCGAAAGTCTGCGTTTTGAAGGGATCTATACCCCAGTCTCAACTGAGTGGACACTGATGTATCCCGGTAATGCCGGAGGCATCAATTGGGGAGGCGTCTCAATTGATCAGGACCGACAAATCCTCATTGTTAACTCGTCAAACCTGGCCTATAAAGTCAAGTTAATACCACGTGAAGACTTTGACCGGGTTAAACGAGAAAACCCCGGGCATGAAATTTCCGAACGACGTGGTACCCGTTTCGGTAGGTGGAGGGACCCTGTGTTATCCCTTCTGGACATCCCCTGTAATCCAACACCCTGGGGCGTATTAACGGGTATAGATTTAAGAACCGGGGAACAAATGTGGCAAACTACCTTAGGCACCACACGAGACATTGCACCATTGCCGATATCACTGGAAACAGGCACGCCCAGCCTCGGCGGCCCACTGACAACAAAGAGCGGGCTTACGTTTATTGGCGCGGCCCTTGATAAATACCTGCGCGCATATGACAACAAAACAGGAAAGGAACTCTGGAAAGGCCGACTACCAGCGACCGCTAATTCAACACCTATGTCTTATGTGGTGAAAATGAACGATGATACTCGCCAACAAATCATAGTAGTCGCGGCAGGCGGTCATGCCGACTCGCCTGTTGGATTGTCAGATGTCCTGGTTGCATTTGCTTTGGATGACTGACCGGCTGGCCAAACTGTTTTCACTGCTCCTGTCCTAAAAGGAAGGAGCCGCGAAGTCACACTATATTTAACCGCTTCATGAGCTTAGGCACTGTGGTGGTATCAGTGCAGTTCCGGGCCAATAAATAGATGATTCATCGCGCCCATCCGCATATCGACGTTGAAGTGACTAATGGCACCATTCAATCCGATAATTGATGGGTAAATTAATGCAGAATATGCATCGTAGCCCAGAACCCACAGTGGTAATAGCTGTACAAATACTCGAACAATAACCGCATTCACAGGATGAAAAACCGCATGCATAATCACATAAAGTTGTTGCGGCAGATGATGAACCCGGCACAGCCAAAACATAGCTGGAAATGACGCTTACAGTACTTATCGATGGAGTTCAATTGTTGCCCCGTCAATGAAATGATAGAGTCTGCTGCGTGCTGCAAATAGAAATGTCTTCATGGTGCAGCATTAGAAATGGAAACAGTAATGAACCGATCAGATCGAATGCAAGCCGCAGCTCAGGGATACATTGACCGTGCACAATTCAGTGGCATTGAGTGGTATGTAGAAGCTTCAGGAAAAACACTGACTCAAGGAAAGGTAGGATTAGCAGATTCCACTAAGGGTGTTGAAATACCTGATGGCGCCCTTTACCGAATATATTCCATGACCAAGCCACTCGTTTCAGTGATGGCACTTATTCTTATCGAGCAAGGTAAATTGCGTCTATACGACATGCTGCCCCAGTTTAACCCTGCCTTTGCAAACATGCGCGTGCTGCTCCCCGACGGACAGCTACAACCTGCCATGCGACCCATCATGGTTGAAGATCTTATGACCCACCGTGCCGGATTTACTTACGAATTCATCACCGGCTGCCATATTGCTCCCGGCTATGACGCAATTGACTTGTCCAGCGATGGACAATGTTCACTGGATGAGATGATGACAAAGCTCGCCAGTCAGCCGCTGGCATTCCAGCCCGGCACCCAGTATCGATACAGCGTTTCAACGGATGTTCTCGCACACGTTCTGGAAAAGGCAACGGGCAGAACCATGGCAAGTTTACTCAAGGAATACATCCTGGAACCACTGGATATGCAAGATACTGATTACCATGTACCAGATGAGAAGCAGAACCGACTGTTACCCATGTTCGGCGTGGAAGACATTGCGGAATTGTCAGCTCTAAATCCACCGAAGGAGCAGATCCTGAATATCTCAGACGCAGAAGAAATGTATCCATCCAATGACCCGACCTACAGTCGTGGTGGACATGGTTTATTTTCGACGCTCGCCGACTATTCGAAATTTGCACGAATGCTGTTCAATGGCAAGACTCCTTCCGGTGTCCCCATCATATCCAGAAAAATGCTGGACATGATGACAACCAACAGAATACCTGCGGCGCAGTTGCCTTTGAAGATTGGCTTAAATCCACTTCCGGGTTATGGCTGGGGGCTGGGCGTCCGCATAATGATGGATACCGGCCAATCGCTGGCACTGACTGGCAAGGGTGAATTCGGATGGGCTGGCGCCGCCAGCACTTACTTCTGGGTTGATCCCACGGAGCAAATGTTAGGCGTAATCATGACCCAATATCTGGGTTCAATGTTACCCATGTCGGATGATCTGCGTACCGCGGCTTACCAGATGCTGGAATAGCCTAGAATAAAGTAGCCAGATCTTGTGTAAAAAGAAACCTTGGTGTATTGCCTGACGGAACGTTACACCTATCGTCGCCTGACAATCAACCCAGGCCTCGCACCAGTCTCCTTACCCTCTTCCCAAACAAGCTCACCATTCACCCAAACCGCCTTTACCCCGGTTGAATATTGCAGCGGATCATCAAATGTCGCATGGTCAGCTATCATATCAGCGTCAAATACCACGACATCCGCAGCATAACCCTGCTTAATCTCACCTCGATGACTAATACCTAAACTACTTGCGGTTAGGCTCGTCATTTTTCTAATCGCCTCGGACAAAGAAAGTACCTCTTTCTCACGAACATAATGCGCCAGCACTCTTGCAAACGAACCTTGCCCTCTGGGGTGCCTTCCATCAATGCCACCATCGGTGGTAATCGACGTATAAGGCCACCTCATGAAATTCGTAATATCCTGCTCGCCAATATTCCGGCCGATAATACTCTCGTACAGATCCTCCTTTTCTGCAGCCTGCAATAGCGTCATCAACAAATCCACTGGGTCTACATTTTTAGTAATGGCTATCTCTTCCAAAGTCTTTCCAACATATTCGGGGCGACCATCATAGTGAGCAAAAATGATAGTTGATGGAGCAGCAATGGATGTTAAGGCGTACGCTGCGGCTGCCCGATCATAATAATCTCGCGAGGGAATAAGAATCGACAAGGTACTTTGCCAACCATCATAAGGATAAATATCTGCGGTAATGTCCAGACCCTGCTCGCGCGCAGAACTGAGTTTGTTAATAAACTCCACTGACGAACCATGCAGTTCAAACATCGCCAGTTTGATATGGCTAATATTCACTGAAATTTTGGCTTCCCGGGCGACAGTGAATACCTCATCGAAAGCTTCTGTAACCTTAACGTCTTCACTCCTGATATGGCTTGAATACTTACCACCTGCGGCTGACGCAATCCTGGCAAGCGCGACCACTTCATTGATGGTGGAATAGATGGCAGGTTCATATTCGAGGCCAGTCGATAAACCCAGGGCCCCGGCTCTTAGATCGGATGTTAGCAACAGCCCCATCCTGACAATTTCAGCTTCCGTTGCCGGACGCTTAAAATCATCACCCATCACTTGCGAGCGGTAATTATTATGGGGACCAAAATAGCCTAGATTTATGGCCGCCGGGTTTCTTTCGAAATGGGCCATGTTATCGGCTATGGAAATATAATCGTCACCAAACTTCGAGCTAAATCCATCCAACCCGCTGATGATTGTCGTTATTCCCTGGGCCAACACGCTTGCCGGGGCTGGTTGCTGCATCAGCTTGCTGTCATGATGGCTATGAGGATCAATGAAGCCAGGGGACAGAACCATCCCCTTCGCATCCCAAATTTTTTCACCTTCCATGGCAGAAACAGAACCTGTGGAACCGATAACAATGGCTGTGATAACACCATTTCGTAACCTTATGTCACCGGCATAAGCTTCTGCCCCGGTACCGTCATAGATCAGGGCGTTAGTTATTAACCAGCTTGTAGAAGTCTCCTCCGGACCTATTTCAACTTCCGTGATTGAACAGGAAGAAGTCAATGCCCAAGAAATGACTAGTACCAAAAATAATCTATACTTCCCAAGCACTATTTTCTCCTGTGTCCAATCCCTGCTAAACCTTTCGAAGACTCACCAGCAAGCCTGCGTTGAACACAGCCTGCTTAAACCTGAAATCTGGGCGCTAAGGGGAAGAAAAAATACAGTTCTTTGCTATTTCTGCTCAGCTAGCCACTCGTCATCACTCTCCTCAGATATACCTTCGAACAGGGGTGTCGACAGATATCGTTCACCTGTGTCTGGCAACATCACACAAAAGGTGCTATTCGCTGGAGCTTCCTCTGCCAAAATCAGCGCGGCTTTCATGGTTGCGCCAGAGGAGATTCCACAGAAAATACCTTCGTCAGTAGCAAGTTGGCGCGCTGTGGCAATCGCATCATCGTCTTTAATGGGCACCATTTTATCAATGATGTCAGCATTCAAAACTTCAGGTATAAAATCAGGCGTCCAGCCCTGAATCTTATGAGGTGCCCAATCACTTCCCGATAGCATTGCGGCAGCTTCGGGTTCAGCCCCAACAATTGTGATCTGTGGTTTTGCCAACTTCAGGACTTCACCTACACCTGTAATCGTGCCGCCCGTTCCCCATCCGCTGACGAAGTAATCGAGATCCCTGCCAGCGAAGTCTCTCAGGATTTCTGGTGCGGTGGTATTACGGTGATAGGCTGGGTTCGCTGGGTTCTCAAATTGTCTCGCAAGAAACCAACCATGTTCTTTAGCGAGTTGTTCTGCACGGACGACCATGCCGGTGCCTTTCTCTGCTGCAGGTGTCAGAATGACCTTCGCGCCAAGTGCCTTCATAATTATTCGGCGCTCAACTGAAAACGTTTCAACCATCGTGGCAACAAAGGGATATCCTTTCGCTGCACATACCATCGCAAGCGCAATACCCGTATTACCTGAAGTGGCCTCGATAACAGTTTGTCCCGGTCGCAACGTCCCTCTTTTTTCTGCATCCTCAATAATCGCTATCGCCAAACGATCCTTAACTGATGCGAGGGGGTTAAACGATTCAATTTTTACATAGATATTCTGGTTCACCGGCCCCATCTTGTTGATTTTAACAACCGGGGTATTACCGATCGTGTCGAGAATGCTGTTGTAGATCATGTGGCTGCTCCAATGTGGCTGTACAGTATTTTACGTTCAGCTTAGGAAATTATTTAATGGTGTCGAGAGTTAGTTCGCCTGGTAGCCATTTCCCCAGCTATCAAGATAAGCGATCTTACTGACCGGACGACGAGTAATGGGGCCATGGCCCTTCAACACTGGATAACCAATAGGTATATGGGCGCAGGTACCCCATTCTTCGGGAATATCCAACAGCGTCTTGACCTCCTTCTCCTTGTAGCAGAGCAAAGTCGTTAGCACGCAGCCAAGGCCTTCCGCCCGACAAGCAAGCATGGTATTTTGAACGGCCGTATATACAGAACCGCCACCAACAACCGAGGGTCGATCAAGGTCAGCATCGGTAATTGCCATATGGTCCGCATTGAAGCAGAAAATCAACATAGCGGGCGCTTCCCCAAGATGATTCGCAAGGTAGTCTCCGGCTTTTAACATTTTCGCTGCGGCTTCACCTGCAGCCTCCGGCATTTTATCCAGGCCTTTACGCATTACAGCTGTGTATTTATGCCATTCCTCATAATACCAATGTTGAATTTTTAGCAGTTTATCTGAATCCTTCACCACCAGAATCCGAAAGGGCTGAACATTGCCACCCGTGGGCGCCCAGGCTGCCGCCTGCAGCACTCTTTCGAGGACATCATCGTCAATGGGATCAGGCTTCAACCGCCTGACTGCACGTAAACTGCTCATTGCTTCATATAGATCAACCATGGTCTTATCCTGTTTCCTGTTTAATTAGGCGGCACACTTCGGCGACTTTCTCAATTTCTGTTTCATCATCGACTGCACAAGGTTTGATATTTAAAATGCTGGCGCCCTTTTCAACATAAGGTATCAGAAACTCAGCCACCTCTTCCGGGCAGCCATAGGGGCTGTATTTTTCGAAGGCCTCAAATGGCAGATGATAGAAATGCTGCATTTCTTTCGCCAGTATTTCCCGGGCGCGAGCTTTGTCATCGCCAAAGCCAACCCATACCTGCATACCATGGGTCCACTCCTGTTTGTCACGACCTGCGGCTAATGCAAGTTCACTCACCTCGGCGGTCGCTTCGGTAAAACGACGTGGTGAGCACCAAACACCCAACCATCCATCTGCGTATGTAGCGGTTCTTTTTAGTGCCGCATTCGATCTGCCGCCGATAACAATCGGTATCTGCGGGCTCGGTGCAGGCAAAATCTGCGCATCATCAAAATCGAAAAAATGACTGTGATGACTATATTTTTCCCCTTGTAACAGGTGATTTAATACCTCGAGGCATTCGTTAGTTCTCTTGCCTCGTGTGGATGGATCAACGCCGCACACTTCCATCTCGTGCCTGTCCTCGCCGCCAATGCCAACCCCCAGGATTATTCTGCCAGGCGCCGACAGGCTCAAGGAAGATAGCTGCCTGGCAACGAGAACCGGGTGCCTGAGGGCCAGGAGGTAGACACCAAGAAATATCTTTATATGACCATTCATCGCCGCAAGCGTCGCAGCATTTATCAAGCCATCCATGCCAGCGCCATTATGAAAGCTAACATGGTCGGCAATGAACAAATGATCAATCGGCGATTGGCCAACAAGATCCATTAATTTCTGGCGTCTCTCATAATCACCCGACAACATTTTAGGCGATCCAATGGTTCCAATAATTAAATCAGGCATAAGTATTCCAGGGATTTACAAAAGTGATCTGGGAGGCAGGCCCAATTCAACGCGACCAGTAACTTCATATACAGGCGTCGCCACCATTATGTGCTGCGTAGTCACGTGGACATCGCGAAAACACTGCTGCAAAACATTGTTTTCATAAATGGATGAACCACCTCCCGCCTGGTAAAGGCGATCAACTGCTGCAACCGACCGGTGTGTCGCGTTCACAGCCGCCAGTCTCAGATTGGCTTTAACTTCGGTGTTGAGTCTCTCGCCCGTTGCTGCAATAGACCAGGCCTCATCGACAGCTGCCCTCATAAATGCTTCAGAAGATCTAAGATCTGCAACGGATTTAGCCACGTCTGACTGAATCGAGGAGCGTTCAACCAGCGACCTGTTTGATCCCGTGGCTTTCTTCTCCATCGCCATTGCCTTAAAAGCTGCCAGGGCTCGATAGCCAATGCCCAGACTGACACTGGATACCCCAAGGGCGAGAAGGCCCAGCATTGGGAACTGATAAAGCGTCTTTCTTATTCGTGTTCGACCACCCAGGATGACGGACCTTCCCTCAGGCACAAATTGCTCTTTGACATTAAAATGATGACTGCCAGTACCGCACAATCCGGAAACATACCAGGTATCTTCAATCTCAACCTCTGAGGCCTTAAACATCATGAGATGTAGTTCTGGCGCCCCATTATCATTGACCTGTTGTTCATCCCCATCAAATATAAAGCAACCACCGGTAATCCAGTCAGCATTCTGGCAACCGCTTGCAAACGGCCATCTGCCGGTAACCGAAAAACCACCCTCTACCTTAGTGGCCCGACCCATTGGCGCTGTGACACCAACAGTTAATACCCCAGGTGCTGAGCCATATATTTCTTTGGCAAATTTCTCTGGCAGCGACGCAGAAAGTAAACCCGTTGTTGCGCCAATCATGACATTCCATCCAGCTGAGCCATCGCCTGTTGCAAGGGTTCGTAAGACGTCAATAAATACATTGGGATGAACTTCGCCGCCGCCATATTCTTCGGGAACAAGCATATGAAAGAAGCCAAGTTCGGAAAATTGTCGGGCTACATCGGCAGAGAGACGCCTTTCACGCTCAAACCGGGCTGAATATTGTGGCAGTTTAGCGGCCCACAAATTTGCCTGATGTAAAAGTTGTTCTTCAACTTCTCTTGTTGAAGAAGGGCTTTTTGGTGAAGATTTGTTTTGAGGAGACTTAGAGACGATAGCTACCTTGAATCATGTCTGTTGATTATTATTTGCCACGGATAATACCCACTTATCTACACAGTGCATACCATACCCCGGAAGGTAGAGGGGTATTCATCAAAGTGTTAGTCATCAATTTTTACTTGATCGATCCACCAACATTCATATAATGGTCAGACCAAATTGGTATAACCACATTGGTCTGGTCACTTTGGTCTGATCAAATCCACATACATCAACACAAGTATCCTAAATCATATGAGCCATTCCAAAGCCGTAGAAATATCCGACATATTGCGGGACGAAATCCTGAGAGGCCAATACCGTGCCGGGGAACGCCTGCCGTCTGAGCGTGATCTTTCAGCGCGATTTGAAGCCAACCGCGGCGCAATTCGCGAAGCCATTAAAAAACTCGAACAGCTAGGCATCGCTGATGTTCAACCAGGTGGCGTCAGAATTGTACCTATTAAAGACGCTACCCTTGAAGTGATCGGCCATCTTATGGATTTAGACGAAATACCCAGACCGATACTGGTGGCCCAGCTATTCGAAGTCTTCGGCGCAATGATGTCTCTTTCCGCACGATCTGCGATAGAAATTGCCAACGAAAGCCAGATCACAGACATGCGGAAAATCGTGACCAAACTCACCGAGAATATCGATTCACCCGAGGATTATCATAACGGTTGGCGAGAACTCTCCATTATGTTCACTGAGATTAACGACAATCTTATTCTTCGATTGATGAGTAATGGTCTGAAAACACAATTCGTTGGTCGCCTTGAACGAATGGGCCTTAGCCCAGTGATCAATAAAGAGGGCGATAAAATATTCTTGAAGCTAATCGATGAAGCAATTCAAAAACGGGACCCACAGAAGGCCAGTAACGCAATTATCGGTCGTTTCGATTTACTGAAAACAAGTTTCCTCGAGGCACTGACGAATGAAGAAGCTTCAGGAACAAGGAGTGCAAGCAATGCCTAAGTCCCAAAGTCCCGTCATCAAGGGAGTGATAACTTTTGCCATCATCATTTTTTCCGGTGCAATAGCATATGTGTTGAACGCGACTGCACCAGTTGCTGAACAAGTTGAAGCTGAAGAAGTGGCAATAGCTATCAGGGTATTGCGCGTCACGAAGCAAGACATGCGTCTGGAAGTCCAATCACAGGGAAACGTACTCCCCAGAATTCAAAGCGAGCTCATTCCTGAAGTCAGCGGGCGCATCAAATGGACATCGCCGAACCTGGTACCTGGCGGGCTGTTTAAAAAAGATGAGATTCTGCTAAGCATCGATGATCGTGATTACAGATCTATTGTTGGTAGGAGCCAGGCTGGTGTGACCCGCGCAAAAGCTGAGGACGAGCACGCTCGATTTGAGCTCAAGCGGTTACGTGAACTAGTAAAAAACGAATTGATCAGCCAGGCATCTCTGGAATCTGCCCTCAGAACACAACGTATCGCCGAAGCGGCATTGCTTGATGCGAGAATCTCACTGGAACAAGCGCAGCGGGATTTGTGGAGAACTGAAATTCGTGCACCTTACGACGGCTTGGTCAGGTCAGAAAATGTCGATCTCGGGCAGTTCATCAGCCGTGGAAAAGCAGTCGCGTCAATCTATGCGAGTGATTCTGTTGAAATCCGACTTCCTGTTGCCGACAACCAGCTCGCTTATCTGGATTTACCGCTGGGATATCGCGGTGAATTAAAGAACGACCTGGCACCGGAAGTTGTTCTCTTTACGACCTACGGCGGTCAGGAATATGAATGGATCGGCAGGTTAGTCCGTACTGAAGCGGAGATCGACTCGAGAAGCCGCATGGTTAATGTGGTAGTAAGAGTCGACAATGACGGCACAAGCAAACAACCGCCTCTGCCAATCGGTCTGTTTGTGGCGGCTTCGATCAAAGGCCGAACCGTTGAAAATATCGTTAGCTTGCCCAGATCAGCGCTCAGAAACCAGGATCAGGTACTCATCGTCGACAAGGATAACAGGCTTCACTACAGACCAGTGAAAGTCATGAGATTTGAACGAGAAAATGTGATTATCAGTGCAGGTCTTGAAGACGGGGAAATCGTCAACGTATCACCCATCCAGACGGTGATTGATGGCATGCGTGTAAAGCCTATTTTCCCGGCGCCAAACGAAGGCAAGAAAGCTCGATCAACTGCAAGCCTAAAATCGGAGACAGGTGATGCATAGAGCAATTACCTGGTTTGTTGATAATCCGGTCGCCGCCAATTTGATGATGTTGATCTTCCTGGCTGGCGGAGGTCTTTCTCTTCTGACCATGCACAAAGAGGAATTTCCGAATATTGAGCCCGGCGTGGTCATGGTTCAGGTTCCTTATCTTGGCGCGGCGCCAGAAGAAGTGGAACAAGCCGTCTGCATTCGCATAGAGGAAGCAATAGAAGGTGTAGAAGGCATTGAACGAATGCAGTCCAACGCCAACGAAGGCATGTGCTCTGTAACTCTGGTACTGCTATCGGATACAAACGTCACCACAGCTCTCAATGATATTAAGGGGCGGGTTGATGCCATATCGACCTTTCCTGCAGAGACAGAAAAACCCATCGTTTCATCCTTACAATTTCGCGGCCAAACGATATCCGTCATGATATCCGGTAGAACCGATGAAGCCACACTCAAATTACTCGCCAACGAAATAAGGGATGAAATTTCTTCACTCGACGGAATTTCCCAGGTGAGTGTCAATTACACCAGACCCTGGGAAATATCGATCGAAGTCAGCGAGCGTGTTTTACGACAATACAATCTAACCATGAGTTCCATCGCAAAATCCATCAGGCAATCTTCCCTGGACCTACCAGGGGGATCAATCAAAACCGCTGGCGGCGAAGTGCTACTCCGAAGCAAAGGGCAAGCATATCGCGGCTACGAATATGAGGACATCGTTGTCGTCACCCGCCCAGATGGATCCAGGCTGACCATAGGTGATATCGCAACCGTTAGAGATGCATTTCAGGAAGGTTATCTGCGCGCAAAATTTGATGGTGAACGCGCAGTAATGGTAACCGTCTACCGAGTCGGAGACGAGGATACTATGACGTCAGCGGCTTCGGTCAAAAGGTATATGGCAGAGAAACAACCATATCTTCCCAAGGGAATAAACCTGGATGTCTGGATTGACGAGTCTATTTCCCTGAACAGACGAATATCTGCGTTAACTAAAAATGCCTGGATGGGCCTGGCGCTGGTACTTCTAATCCTAACAATGTTCCTAAGGTTTAAAGTTGCAATGTGGGTAGCCGCTGGTATTCCGATTGCGATACTTGGTGCGGTCTGGATGTTCCCGCTTGCCGGAATCAATATCAGCACTTTGACCGTTCTCGCCTTTATATTAGTGTTAGGTATTATTGTTGATGATGCCATTGTTGTGGGTGAACGTGTATACAGCCATGAATCTGTCGATGTAAACCACCGTCAGGCCGCAATAGCTGGTGCAGAAGAAGTTGTTGTACCGGTTGTATTTGGCGTCCTTACTACGATGGCTGCCTTTCTACCGATACTGACGCTTGAGGGCAGAATGGGCGGTTTCTTTTCGGTCATTGGCTGGGTAGTGGTAATTTGCCTTGTCTTCAGCCTGCTGGAATGTTTATTGGTATTGCCTGCCCACCTGGCGCATCGAAAAACAGACAGTTACCTTTTCAGCGAGACAGCCTTCGTTAAAAAATGGATAAAGTTTCAGGGTTATTTTGCAAATGGCCTGGAATCTTTCGCACACAATGTCTACCGCCCCTTTTTAATCAAAGTGCTGGACTGGCGTTGGGTAACCTGGGCGGTGGGTACCGCTGTATTGGTCACCGCCGTCTCATTAATCGCAAGTGGCAGAATAGTATTTCAGTTCTTTCCTGCGGTGGAAGGCGACAGGATTTATGCCACTCTTAACATGCCTGAAGGCATCAATGTAGAAGTAACGGAACAAGGCGCAAAACAAATTGAGCTGGCAGCTCACCAACTCATGAGGGAGATGGATGCAGATCTCGGCAAAGAGGAAGGCGAGCATACAATCAAGCACATCTTTGCATCAATCGGCGCGAACGTTGCACGCAGCAATGGCCCTCCGGGGCGTTCGGCTGGCGGTAGCCATCTCGCGGAGATTGTCATTGACCTGGTGCCAATCCAGGAGCGGGAAGGCTGGAATGCAAACCGGATTTCAGATCGCTGGAGGGAGATTGTTGGCTACATCCCGGATGCAATCGAACTTCAGTTCAACGCCAGTACATTTAGCGCCGGTGATCCAATCAAAATTCAACTCCAGGGACGAGACGTTGACGAACTCAGAAAGGCGGCCTTTCATCTCAGAGGTGAACTAGGTCGCTATCCGGGTGTTCTGGATTTATCGGATTCCTTCAGGTCGGGAAAACAAGAAATTAAACTCGACATTCTTCCTGAAGCGAAGCCTCTGGGCCTCACCTTGAATGACCTGGCGCGTCAGGTAAGGCAGGCATTTTATGGCGAGGAAGCACAACGAATTCAAAGAGGGACCGATGACGTTCGCGTCATGGTTCGCTACCCGGAAGACGAGCGAAAGTCTGTGGGCAATCTTGAAGATATGCGCATCAGAACGTCTGATGGCGTCGAAGTGCCCTTCTCCACTGTTGCCAAGGTAACTTATGGAACCGGCTTTTCATCGATAAGGAGAGAAGACAGACAACGCGTGGTGGATGTTCGTGGCGATATAAACCGTTCTCTTGTCACCCCGGAAGAAGTTATTGGGTCGGTGGAGAAAATCGTCTGTGATAAGGGAACCAGTTTCAATAGCAGCAAGAACCGTTGTTCGAACTCCCTATTCCCTGGTGTTAAGTATTCTAAAGGAGGGGAAGCCCAGGAAAGGGATAAGGCTATGAGTGGCATCATAAAAACTGTGCCCGTGGCGCTGATGATCATATATGCGCTATTGGCGATACCGCTTAAGTCCTATACCCAACCTCTGGTGATTATGAGTGTCATACCCTTTGGCGCCGTGGGGGCAATCCTGGGTCACTATATTATGGGGTGGAATCTGGTCTTCTTCTCCATGCTAGGCATCATTGCCCTGTCCGGTGTCGTGGTGAACGGCTCCCTTGTTCTGGTGGACTACATCAACAGACAAAGGCTTCAAGGCGTCCCTCTATTCGAAGCAGTCACCATGGCAGGCGTGGCTAGATTTCGCCCAATTGTTCTAACGTCCGTCACTACCTTTGTGGGACTTGTTCCATTAATGGCAGATAAGGATCCTGAAACATTTATGTTTGTCCCAATGGCAATCTCTCTTGCGTTTGGTGTTTTGTTTGCAACAGTAATCACCCTATTTCTGGTTCCAAGCCTTTATCTGATGCTCGAAGATGTTCTTAAGCTTATGGGAAAGGATACGGAAGTAGATCCGGCATTAGTGACTCACCATCCAGAATCTGAGGCTGTACCTACTCTGACGACCGGGAGTGGTCATTGATTAAAAAACCGTAAGATTGTAATCATGGAGACTGTTTTCACGAACACAAGGAAAGTTCGTTGCAGAAATCTAGCAGGTATGCCATTGAGACGATTGATGGCATAACAATTGTTCGGATGCATGAGAAGGCGAGCCTGGATGATGTTCGTTCGGCATTCAATGATCTAAGCAAATCCGAACCCAGTAATCTGAGACTCTGGCATCTTGAAAGAGGCTGGAACTTAACGACTGCGCAAATTCGGTCATTTGCGCAGTATTCAAAATCGAAGTCCGTTGATGACATCAAACTTGCAGTCGTGACAAACGAAAACCTTAGCTATGGGCTGGCGCGGATGTTTCAGGCTTACTGGGAAGATCCTCGAATGAGCCAACAGAACTTCGCGACAGAGGAAGCAGCAATTACATGGCTAAAAGAATAGCGCCGATTCCGGAACAAAAAATAGCAGATACCTTTGACGGATATCCACTACCGGTGCGAGCCAAGCTACTGATCATCAGACAACTGATCATTGATACCGCGCTGGAAGCAGAAGGTGTGGGTAGGTTGGAGGAAACCCTAAAATGGGGTGAGCCCGCATATCTCACCAAAGGGGGCAGTACCATCAGGATCAGTCAACACAAACCCAGCCCAGAGCACTACGCAATATACTTTATCTGCAGCACAAACCTCATAGACACATTCCAGGAACTCTATCCTGAAACGTTTACCTTCGAGGGAAATAGAGCAATCGTCTTTCACCTGAACGACAAACTCCCCGTTAACGAACTCAAACATTGTCTGTCTTTGGTTTTGAGCTACCATACCCGAAAAAAATTGACGTTGCTGGGCGCGTAATACGTCAAAAACTGAGAACCCATTGACAAAACTTGTCACTTCAGTGGCTACTGTTTGTCACTCCTCGTTCTGATCTACTGCGCGCCGATGCTTAAACATCCTGATTTATCTATATATATATTATATAAGAATATATGACCCTTGGCACAGCAAATGCGTTTTTTAGACATGTATTTCTAACAAGTTAAGACATGTCCTTGTAACAAGTATTGGAATCGCTATGGACGAGCACACTCTATGCCAGGAAAATCTCGAATACCGAGGTACCCGAGGCATCAGTCGAGACAATAAAACTACAGGGTTTTCACCTGCATTCCGGGAAGAGAAAACCGGACGTATAGAAATCGTCCGGCTCAGTAATGGTCATCCGGCACCAGCTCATATCATCAGTTGGTTGCCAGTAGACTGGGCACTGACACGAGATGAACACGGCGCGATCATGGAGCTGATTCCCGACATCGTCTCAGGATTTGTACGCCAAGGTTTGTTCTATACTCGCAAGTAGGCAGCAGAGTTTCAAAGCCTTATCGCTGACTAAAAGATGCGTGGCAACAACGCCTGAGAACTTTCCTCAAAAGCAGTCCTTAAGAACATTCTTAACTTAGAAACTTCCTGATGACCGCATTCAGAGCATCCGGTTCATCATAATGGATCATATGCCCTGCTCCGGGGATAGATATATGTTCTGCGTCCTTGAATAAACCTCGTCGCCGCTCAATGTCAGCATCATGATGGGCTTGCTGGTCAGACACACCCACCAAATTTTTAGTCCAGTAATCCAGAGAATTTTCGCCAGAGATAATTTGCACAGGGCATTGAATGTGCGAGTAAAGCACCTCACTCTCATCGTGAGAGAAGGTGCCCCACACCATGGCCACCCGTGAATCCCACTTCCAGCGAACGCCACCTTCTATAACCTCTTCCACGCCGTGCTCGGCAATCAATGTCGCAGTACTTTCAATTAACTTCGGGTTATTCCGCATCAGCCTCACCCTGGCCTCCCCATCATCCTGCATTACCCTGCGTTCACCTTTTAATTCAAGCGCAGCAGAAACAAACTTACGCCAGTTTTCCACGTGCTGTTTGCCATTAGAGGCACGACGCGGCGGTCCCATGCCATCGATGAGTATCAAGCGACTTACATCTTCCGGGTATAGAGCCGCAAACTTGGAAGCGATATGCCCGCCCAGGCTATGGCCTACCAGGACCGGGCACGAGAGTTTGAAAAAATCCACAAGTGCCCTGAGATCAGCCACCAGCTGCGCCATGGAGTAACTGCCAGTATTGTCGCTATCACCGTGTCCTCGTAAATCCATTGCGACAACGTGGTATTCCGGAAACGCCGCGGCAATGCTACTCATGCTCAAGGCATGATCTCGCATGCCGTGGATGAGCACCATTGGACTCCCCTGTTGATTGCCAAAATCAACAGCCGAAATTCGGCAATCGGCCCCGTCAAAAAAAATTCTACTCTCCATATCACCCATCACTACTTCAATATTGATTTAATCCACCGATTACTATTTACCAGGCCAGCTATTAACCTCTGTAAGTGTTTCCTTGCGGAGGCTTGAACTTTACAGCCAGGGTAAGTAACTCTTATCAGCGCGATAAAGAATATATACAATATTAAATGATCTCACACCTATTCAAGTTGTTTTGCTCCTATAGACACGCCAAGATAATTTGAACAGATAACGATCTTGTAGCTGAGTCTCAGACTTCGGCCTAATATCGAAGAACACTCTTTCGGTATCGATCTCTTATAGATTTAGTGTAGATTAGCTAACATTTATCAACTCTAGGATTTAGTCTCCAATGCAATTTTTAATGCCCTTGATTCTTCTATTCATCAGTTGCAATTCTCTTGCCGCATCGGACCCATTCGATCTCGATGTAGATATTCCCTATACCCTGCACACCCTGGAGAACGGCTTAACGCTAATCGTTCATGAAGACCACAAGGCGCCAATCGCTGCAGTTAATATCTGGTACCACGTCGGCTCGAAGGACGAGAAGGCAGGCAAAACTGGCTTTGCGCATCTGTTCGAGCACTTAATGTTCAACGGCAGTGAGAACTACAATGATGATTACATGCGAGCTACTGAAAAATTAGGCGCAACCACGCTGAATGGCACCACCAGCTTTGATCGAACCAACTACTTCCAGAACGTCCCTATCAATGCACTTGATTCTATTCTCTGGCTTGAATCTGATCGTATGGGCCACCTTCTTGGCGCCATTACCCAGGACAAGCTCGATGAGCAGAGAGCAGTCGTCAAAAACGAGAAACGCCAGGGTGAAAATTCACCCTACGGAAAGGCCGCCATCATTCAATACGACAATATTTACCCTGCTGGCCACCCTTATTCCTGGACACCTATTGGTACAATGGAAGACCTGGATGCTGCGAGTCTGGACGATGTGCATCAGTGGTTCAAGAAACATTATGGTGCCGCCAATACCGTCATTGTGGTTGCCGGAGATGTGAATACAGCGGAGATTATCAACAAGGTCGAATACTATTTTGGTGACGTCGAACCTGGCCCTCCCCTGACTCATCACGAATCCTGGGTGGCAAAGCTGACAGGAACCAAAGTCCAGATATCCCATGATCGTGTCCCACAAACGATGATCCTCAAATCCTGGAATACACCTGGCCACAGTACAAAAGATTCTAACTATCTTAGTATGGTTGGCGCAGTACTGAGCAGCGGTAAAAATTCGAGACTCTATCAACGACTTGTTTACAATGAGCAATTGGTCTCTACGGTTAGCGCTTATGTTTCCGGATATGAAATCGCCGGTACATTCGAAATTTCTGCCATGGTTAATCCCGGCGTAGATGAAGACAAGGTCAATGCGATTATCGATGAAGAGCTGGCGAAGTTCCTGAAGAATGGGCCCACTCGTAAAGAGCTGGAAAGGGTCAAGATTCAGAACATTAGTGGATTCATCCGCGCCCTGGAGAAAGTGGGCGGGTTTGGAGGCAAGTCTGACTTATTGGCATCAAACTATATCTACAACGGCGATCCCTCCTTCTACCAGAAGGAACTCGAGTGGGTAAAAGAAGCCACCCGCAAGGATCTTAAAAACACGGCAATCAAATGGCTCTCCGATGGGCTGTATCATCTGGAAATACGTGCCTATCCTGAGATGCAAAGCATCGATACAGGCGTTGACCGCAGTGGCATTCCTGTACCCGGTACACCGCCAATAGCAGCATTTGATTCATTTGAACGGGCGGAACTCAGCAACGGGTTAAAAGTCATATTTGCCAGAAGGGATACCATCCCAACCATTCAGATGCAGGTATCGCTGGACGCAGGTTATGCATCGGATCAGTTCGGCAAGCCTGGCACAGCAAAACTCGCCATGAATATGCTGGATGAGGGTACCAAGCGGCGCAGTACACTGGAAATAAACGAAGAACTCATCTTGTTAGGTGCCAGCATCAGCACCGGATCCAATCTTGATACTTCATTCGTCAGTTTATCAACGCTGACATCGACCCTGGATAACTCACTGGATTTGTTTGCGGATGTTGTACTAAACCCTTCGTTCCCGGAAGAGGAACTGGAGCGGCTGCGATTACAACTCATCACAGGTATATCGAGGGAGCAGCAAAGTCCGCTCGCCATGGCTCAGCGCGTTCTGCCGGAACTGTTGTACGGCAAGAAACATGCTTACGGAAATCCGCGTACTGGCTCGGGAACCGTTAGCTCTGTGAAGAGTATCACCCTGGATGAGATCAGGAATTTCCACAAGACATGGTTCAAGGCAAACCATGCAACCATGATCATCGTCGGCGATACAACTCTCGATATTATGCTGCCTAAATTAGAAAAAGCCTTTGGCAAGTGGCAGAGCGGCTCCATTCCCACAAAGAATATCAGCGAGGTTCCACAACAGGATCACACCAGCATCTATCTGGTGGATCGGCCTGGCTCCGAACAATCGATCTTGTTTGCCGCACAACTGGCGACGCCTAAGGCAAACCCGGATGAAATAGCCACCGAAGCAATGAACGACATCATTGGCGGCATGACCACATCGCGGATCAATATGAACCTGAGGGAGGACAAAGGCTGGACCTACGGCGCCCAGACTGGCTTGTTCAACGCCAAGGGACAGAGGATATTTTTTGTCTATTCAAGTGTCCAGACAGATAAGACCAGAGAATCCATAGAAGAAGTGATCAAAGAGCTCAACAACTTCATTGCAGATGTTCCGGCCACACAAACGGAGCTAGACAAGTCCGTTACCAACAATACGCTATCCTTATCAGGGAGATGGGAAACAGCAGGCGCAGTTCTTGGATCGATATCCCAGCTTGTTCAATATGGCTTGCCCGATAGGTATTTTAACGAGTATGCAAGCAAGGTGAGCGCCCTTTCCCTTGATGACGTCCATGCCGTTGCCCGTAAGATCATCAACCCGGACAGGATGGTCTGGGTCGTTGTTGGCGACAAAGCTGTAATTGAACCCGAGTTAAAGAAGCTGGGCCTTGGCGAGGTTCATATTATCGATGCCGATGGCAACAGGCAGTGAGAGACATCATTTAGTGCCCCTCAGTGGCCTTACAGTTTTAGACCTATCCTCCGGCCCGGCCGGAGGCATGGCGACCATGATCCTGGCTGACTTCGGCGCCAGAGTCACTCGCATCATTGATCTAGAGTTCAACTACCTGAATGAAATTCCGTCAGCCAGGATGTGGCTGCGAGGCAAGGCAACGGAATCCGGCTTTTCCAAATTACTCAAATCTGTTGATATCATCATTATCACCGAACCCAATAGTTTTACAGATATAGACTACGACAGTTGCAAGCGCGTAAACCCTGATGTGATTTATTGTTCGGTCACCGCGTTTCCCGAAGACAGCAAACTTCCACTTTATGAGGAGCTCGTTGCCGCAAAGCTCGGCCGAATGAAATCAATGGAAGGAATAACCAGAGAAAATGGCCCAGGCTTTTCTGCCGTGCCTGTAGCAACACACGCAACAAGCCTGAACATCGTTTCCGGCGTACTGGCCGCCGTCTTCAAGAGAATTCACGGCGGCGGCGGACAGAAAGTAACGACCAGCCTTGCCCAGGGGCTGATGCCATATGATCAGGGCGCATCACTTTCCGCCCAGGTGATGGAGGCAAGCACGCTACCAGCACCGTCGAGTATTATGCCAACCCTGAACTACCACCCCGTTCAATGTGCGGATGGAAAATGGTTACAGTTGGGTAATCTATTACCTCATCTGTTTAGTAGCTTTATGCGCGTGATAGGGCTTGAGCAAAGTATTGCCAGTGCAACGATGGGTCGTGAGCAGCGAGAAGCCGTTCGCGATGAGATACTGATACGAATGCAATCCAGAACTCGCGATGAATGGATGAAGCTATTTGTTGAAGATGGGGGGATAGCTGCCCACCCCTACCTTGTCGCAGAAGAAACGCTTCAGGATGAAGACATGACAATGAACGGCCATGTCATCGAACTGGATGGAGTGACGCAACTAGGGCCTCTTGCCAGATTAACCAGAACGCCAGCCAATATAAGCCGCGAGGCTAAAGAGAACACCGGTGGATCATGGCGCGCCTCAGCAGATCAGGACACATCCGATACGCTGCCGCTCAATGGCATTACTGTACTTGAACTTGCGACCATCATTGCCGCACCACTCGCTGCCTCGTTTCTTGCGGACATGGGCGCAAGGGTTATAAAGGTTGAGGCAATTGGCGGCGAACCTTACCGACATATGGCGGGAGGCATCGGTGCCACTCGCTGCAATCAAGGCAAGGAAAGCATCTCCGTCAACCTGAAGTCAGCTGAAGGTCAGAAGATCGTACAGATGCTTGCCAGTACCGCCGATATCTTAATTCACAACTATCGCCCGGGCGTTCCTGAACGCCTCGGCATCAACTACGAAGAACTGGCGAAGGACAACCCTGACCTGATCTACATCTCTGCAAACGGCTACGGGCCAAATGGACCCGGCGCGCTCAGGCCATCGACCCACCCGATCCCGGGCGCCGCAATGGGAGGTGCACTGCAACAGGTGGGATTATCAAGTTTCCATGAAGATTCAAGGCTGCAGTCAGTTGCAGAACTTCGAGAATCAGCGCGACGCATCATGAGAGCCAATGAGGTTAATCCAGACCCTAATACCTCGATGGTAATTTGCGCAAGCAGCATACTTGGACTCATTGCGCGGCAATCATCCGGAGCGGGACAGCAGATTTTTGTTGATATGTTTGGCGCCAATGCCTATGCCAACTTTGATGACATGATTCATTATGATGGCAAGCCAGCGCGGCCCTCTCTTGGCGAAACCCTAAGCGGCCCGAAGAATTTATATCGCTTGTACAACACTAAAGATGGATGGATATTCCTTGGAATCAAGACTGACAACGAATGGTCTGACTTCTGCCGCCTTGCTGCACCGCAACTCAATGAACAATTTGGCGGCGCATTGACTAACGAGAGTAATGAATTTTCTGAAGCCTTAAGCAGCCTCTTCACAACAAAAACTGCCCAGCAATGGGAAGCTTTGCTGCTTGTCGCCGGAATCCCCTGCGTCGTTGCAGACCGCCTGGATCTACCAGAATTCTTCAAGGAGGAAGCACACGATAATTCACCGTATATGGTAAAGGTCAGGCATGAGGACTTTGGCGAATATTATCGGCACAAACCAATGCTTGAATTTAGCACGGGTGTGACCACTCCTCTTGCCGGTGTCAGACCAGGAGTTGATGGCCAGACAATATTGGCAGCCCAGGGTTATTCCACAGCCGAGATCGAAGACCTGTTCAAGCAGGAAATCGTCTGGAGTATCCAATAGGACAATAAGTCCACTAAAAGGTATGCTCTGAATTCCTGACATAAATTCTAGGAAAAAATCTCCTAAGAACAAATAAAGGAAACCACAGAGGAAACGAAATGAAATTCGGCATTTTTTACGAGCACCAGATACCAAGACCGTGGACTGAAGACGGAGAGCACAAGCTCTTCAAGAACGCCCTTACGCAGATCGAGCTGGCGGACAAGCTCGGCTACGACTATGCCTGGGAAGTGGAACATCATTTTCTGGAAGAATACTCTCATTCATCTGCCCCTGAAGTGTTCCTGGCTGCAGCGAGTCAGCGCACCAAAAACATCAGGCTCGGCCATGGCATTATTCAACTGACCACCAACCATCCAGCACGAGTTGCAGAGAAGGTCTCAACCCTGGACCTGCTCTCTGACGGGCGTGTCGAGCTTGGCCTTGGTGAAGGCGCATCAGTCACGGAACTGCATCCGTTTAATCTCCGCTTTCGTGACAAGCGGGATGTCTGGGAGGACGCCGTACGCTGTACCCTGCCAATGTTTTATAACGATGGTTGGGAATATGATGGCGAATTTTTCAAATTCCCACTACGCGCTGTTTTACCCAAGCCATACCAGAAACCTCATCCGCCGCTCTGGGTTGCCTGTTCACAACTGGACACGATTCGCTACGCCGCTCACCGGGGCATGGGTGCACTTTCTTTCAAATTTGTGGACCTCAAAGCATCTGAGGCCTGGGTCAATGCTTACTACAATACCTTCGTGAACGATCTGGAGAAACTTTGCGATTACCAGACCAATCCAAATATTGCAGTGGTTTCCGGCTTTATGTGCTGTAAAACAGACGAAGAAGCCTGGCAGAAAGCCGATGGCTGGACCTTCTTCCAGTTCGCCTTGCAGCTCTATAACAAGGAAGGCCCATTTGAGCCTGGCACAGTGAGCATCTGGGACAAATATCAGGAATGGAAACAAACACCAGAGGGACAGAAGCGATCGGGCAGCGAGCTTATCGGCTCCCCGGACACCATTCGACAAAAGCTCCGAGAACTTGCAGATACCAATGTGGATCAAGTGATATTGCTTAACCAGGCAGGTAAAAATACCCACGAGGATATTTGCGCCAGCCTGGAACTGTTCGCAAAGGAAATCATGCCGGAATTCCATGCAGGTGAGGAAAGGCATCAGGAATGGAAGCGAGCCGTACTTAACGGAGAAATTCAGCTGGAGGAAATCGATACCAACCCCTTCAACTTCAAAGCACGGGGAAAGCCAAGCAAGTTGTCGAGCAAAGATGAGCAGAACCGTAATATGATTTCAGGTGTTGTTGGAAGACCCGCGGCTGAGTCTCCCTAACCACTAACGATCTCTTGAACAGCCTCGATCAGGCATAAGCTTCTTAAAAACACCGTGAGTTAGGGAGAGGTATCCCCTCGACCTAACCTACGGACTACGCGAGATATCTATGTTGAGCCAAGCTTATCATTCTGCAATCGCAGTCTTCAGACCAAGTTCTATGCCCTCATTCAGAGAGAATTGACGCTCGTCCCCGCTTAGCTTCTCACCGCTGCGAATATGATCAGTCACCGTACATAGTGCCAGAGCCTTGGCACCGAATTCGACAGCACAAGCATAAAGCCCGGCTACCTCCATCTCTACTCCCAGAACATTGTAGCGCTCCATTACGTCAAACATTTCCGTATCTGGTGTGTAAAAAAGATCGGCTGTAAACACATTACCAACATGTACATTAAGGGAAGCCTCTCGTGCATGACCTACAACGGACTCCAATAAGCCAAAGTCACAGATAGCTGCGTAATCATAATTCTTGAAGCGAATTCGGTTCACATTTGAATCGGTACAGGCTCCCATAGCAATAACCACGTCACGAATTTTGACTTCTGAACTTATGGCGCCGCAGCTACCAACCCTGATAATTTTCTTTACGCCAAATTCAGTGATGAGCTCTTTTGCGTAAATAGACACCGACGGAATGCCCATACCGGAACCCATGACAGAAATTCTTTTACCTTGATACTCGCCGGTATAGCCCAGCATATTGCGCAGGTTCGTGACCTCTCGTACATTTTCAAGATAAGTCTCGGCAATATACTTTGCACGTAATGGGTCGCCGGGCAGTACAACACTTTCTGCAAAATCTCCAGGCTCGGCGTTAATGTGTGGTGTCATGACTTACCTCTGTGTGAATAGGCCGATTTCGGCTCTTGGGATGTTGTAAAAGGGAAGCGACTTTATCCAGGTCAATTCAGGAAGCTGGTGCCATATTCAAGGCTGGGAAGGCCATAGAAGCTCGAGAGGCTCTGCCCGATATCAGCAAAGGTATCTCTACGACCAAGAGAACCCGAACTCACTGCTCCCCCATACACCAGTACAGGAATGTGTTCCCTGGTGTGGTCGCTGCCGGGCCAGGTTGGATCGCAGCCATGGTCGGCGGTGATGATGAGTAGGTCCCGGTCGTCCAGCTCATGCAATATCTCAGGCAGTCTCTTATCGAAGCTCTCCAGCGCCCGCGCATAACCGGTAACATCGCGCCGATGCCCGTATTCTGAATCGAAATCCACGAAGTTCGTAAAGACAAGACTATTTTCCGGCGCTGTCTTTATGGATGTTAGCGTGGCATCGAAGAGTGCATCCAATCCGGTCGCTTTGACTTTCCTGGAAATCCCCTGCTCCGCAAAAATATCGGAGATCTTGCCTATTGCAATCACCTCACTTTCATTGTTGTAAAGTTTGTCGAGCAAGGTTGGGGCTGGCGGCTTGACGGAAAGGTCTTTGCGATTTCCTGTTCTCTTAAAGTCTGATTTACCGGTTCCAACAAAAGGCCTCGCAATCACTCTGCAGATATTAAATTCGGTGAGAAGCGAGAATGCAATCCGGGAGATTTCAAGCAGACGATCAAGGCCGAAGGACTCTTCATGACAGGCGATCTGAAATACGCTGTCTGCCGAAGTGTAGACAATAGGCTTGCCTGTGCGTATATGTTCTTCACCGAGGCGCTGAATAATCTCCGTTCCGGAAGCCTGACAATTGCCGAGTACCCCGGGCAAACCAGCCCTCTCAATAAACGCATCAAGCAAGGATTCGGGAAAGCTGTCTTCGGCTTCGGTGAAATAACCCCAGTCAAATAGGACAGGCACGCCAGTCATTTCCCAATGGCCACTGGAAGTATCCTTACCGCTACTAAGTTCCATGGCATGACCATAAGCGGCCAGGGGCTGGTCGGTAGGTTCGCACTGGGACGGAAACTGCCCACTACTTTCCTTTGCTGCGTGCATTAAACCCAGCGAGCTTAGTGTGGGTAAATTCAATGGGCCCGAGCGACCAATATCAGCCTTTCCGAGCGCACATTGTTCTGCAATGTGACCAAGGGTATTAGCACCAAGGTCACCAAAATCTTTGGCGTCGTCTGTAGCCCCAATGCCAAAAGAATCCAGGACCAGTATGATACCTCTCTTCATTGAACTTTTAGTCCTCTCAACAAATTTGATCTAAATGCTGATATCAAAACCGAGAGAATGCTACAGCGCTACCAAATCTTCAACCGAATCGTTCACCAGTATAAGGTGAATTATCAGTACTGGTTCTTTTTGGCCGGGATATCGCTGAGATATTCGACAAATTCCCACTCGAAGCCATTTTTATCAAAGAAATAGGCACGTTTTCGATGAGGGTGCCCTTCCAGAGCAGAGAGGTCTGTTGGCTTATACCCCTCAAGTGCCATCCGATCAATTAGACCGTCCATATCCTCTACAACGAATCCCAGATGGTTAATGCCATCATTGATATATCTTGTGTCTGATCTTGCCGATGGCGTACCGTTTTCCTGTAGAGCCAGATAAGTCTCATCATTGCCAAAATGACACCAGGTACCTGCTGATTTATCCTCACCGAGGAATCCCCCACCGCGCACGCTGAAGTCAGGAAAGGCAGCGCCAAGGAACTTCTTCGCCTCATCCGCAGATTTTACAGTGATGTTTGCATGCTCAAGCAGTAACTTCATTGTAGTGCCTTATTTCAATTTTTAGTAAAGCGATTTAGTAAAGTTATTACTTATATAAACTACGCTCCAATTCGAGCTTTGTAAAGCTTTAAGTAAAGATATTTGTTTACTTAATATGAACGATTCGTCAATATCCGCCCCTATGAATAAAAGTATGAATGAAAGCAGCAATAGCCAGGACAAAATACTCTATCAAATCAAACGCCTGGGACCATTGAGCGTTAAATCTCTTGCCGGCATCCTGGACATGACAACAATGGGAACTCGCCAACATCTGGCGCAATTGCAAGATACTGGCCTCATTGAAGCAATGCCGGGGGAGCCCCAGCCAAGAGGGCGACCATTAAAACCCTGGAAATTGACCGAAAAGGGGCACAGCCGTTTTCCCGACGCCCATGCTCAGGTCACCGCTGATTTAATACTTTCCATTCGTGACGTCCTGGGGGAAGAGGCTCTGGACAAGATTATCGAAAAAAGGACCGTTGATACCTACAATCTCTATCAATCATCGATGGAGAAACAGAAGAGCCTGTTAAGTAAAGTAAAAAGACTTGCCTGCCTGCGCAGCGATGAAGGTTATATGGCAGAAGTAAAACAGGAAAACGGCGAGTTGGTGCTATTGGAGCATCACTGCCCTATCTGCATTGCAGCCAAATCCTGCCAGGGATTTTGTAAATCAGAGTTGGAAGTATTTCAGAAACTCTTCGAAGACAGTGCAACTGTCACCAGGCAAGAGCATATCCTTGGCGGCGCTCGTCGTTGTAGTTACAAAATTATTGCCAAGCAGTAGGTCTGTACTGGAACTAACTAATGCTCGTCCAGAAATAGAAACCGCCGGTGTTACTTCCCTGGTAAGTGATTATTTTATATAGCTAACGAATCTATAATTTTGCATATATTGTTCTAATTTGGCTATTTATGGACGGGAACTAACTACGACCCATCAGATAAAATTCATCATTTGGCCGCATATTCGTTAGATTGGCCATGCGATTACTCAACGCAAAGAATGCAACAACAGCGCCAATATCCCATAGGTCTTCATCGTTAAAGCCCGCGCCTCTGGCTTCCTCAAAATCTGCATCCGTGACCTGGCCGGCATCCATCGATATTTTAGAGGCAAATTTCAACATCGCACGCTCTCGATCGCTAATGTCTGCCTTAAGATAGTTTACGGCCACCTGATCCGCAATCAGCGGGTTCTTCGCCCGAATTCTTAATATAGCGCCGTGGGAGATAACACAGTACTGGCAGTCATTCATGGCGGAAGTGGCCACAACGATCATCTCTCTCTCAGCCTTGCTGAGGCCGGACTCTTTTTCCATCAATGCATCATGATAGGCAAAGAATGCTCGAAATTCATCGGGCCGCTTCGCCAGGACTAAAAATACATTAGGAATAAACCCGGATTTTTCGGCGACACCCTCAATACGCTCGCGGATATCCTCTGGTAAATCCGCCAATTTCGGAACGTCGAACCGGCTAATTTTGTGTTGTTCAACTGTCTGACTCATGTCTTTCCCTTTTTCCCCTATTGGTTGTCTCATATCGTGCAACGACTAACGAGACACCATAACGACGACTTTCCTGGGTTTCCCCACCGCTTGATGACGCATCACAAGATCTCGTCTACCGTCCGCATTTAAATCTGCAAGTTCAACGAGATCAGGCTCATTTGGCATTGCAACTTCAATATTGATCGCTCGCTTCGAAAAGAGCTTGCCGTCCTTTCGACCCATGAATATCTTTAGTTTATCGAAGCCCTCCTGTACCAGAAGATCATCAATCCTATCGCCATCGACATCTGCAATTAGTACCGATGGAAAAAATACATCTCCCGACGACAAGCTAAATGTCGCCGTGATCTCTCGCTTCAGAATTGGTTTCTTGGGGTATCGCCCATCAATCATCTGATAAAAATTTAAGTCAGTTTTGATAGACCCCGTGATAAGAGCGGCAAGTATTTTGCCAATGCCAAGTTCAACAGTGGATATAACCATATCTGTCTGGCCGTCATTATTGAAGTCTCGCTCTACCATTTCAAATTGAATGCCAGCGCTCTCTATTGTGGAATCGGCGGTAGCGGAAAATTGAACCATTCCTTTTCTAGGTAGTCCTTTGTGAATCTCATAGGTCGTGGTCTTCTTGAATACACCTTCACTCTTCATTGAATAGGTTACCAGGTCAGGTACATCGTCGCCGTCAAGATCAGTAATTTGATATATTGCCTTTGCAATATTGTCAGATTGATCTTCTTCCTGCACCGCACTACTCAAGCCCTCAATGCCATCGAACTGAAAATCAACCTGGGATGTAATTCTCAAGGGCCGCGGGTCAAACAATCCATCGACTCCCTGACGATAAACTGAAAACTTGCCATTAACCCAAAAGGTGAGGTCTTGCTTACCATTAAGTGTCATGTCCGCCAAAAAGGTATTCTTCGGCTGGTACAAGGGATAATCGTTATAGGACATTTCGACCAGTGGCGGTGCATGGACATCCATAGGCCCATCAAAACTACCGTCGCCCCTCTGTATAAAAATCTGGAAGCCGTCAAAGCCAGGAATAATAAAATCATCCAGTCCATCGTCATTGAGATCCCTGAACAAGTCCATTTTCGGCAATGCGCCGATCATCGGAGAACCATATATGGTAGAGATATCAACTAACTTCTGCCGCTTTTTGGTCAAAGGGTTGTAAATCCAGGCCTCGTTCCTGCCAAACATAACCAGGACTTCACGGTTTCCAAAATGACCAACGTCCATCAAGATCACGTCATCTTCAAGCACATGTTCAACATTCGCCTGCTGCGGATATATACCATTCTCCATTTCAAAGATGCTTATCTTGCGCACATTTTGATTGTCTACAGTGGCGATAACCAGGCTCGCATTCTTCGGGCTGTTGAGAAAGGCCGATAGAACTACCTGATCCTTGACGTCTCCCATCTCAATAGTTGAAATGGAATAGTCTAGCTGGTGAGATTCAGCGAATACACTGCACACCAATTGTGCGCAAAATAATGTAGGGTAAATCAGGCTGGACCACTTTGACGACTGCCCAGATCTCATTGATGAATGCCCATCGAGCGAAATTTGTAACCGTGGTAATTAGCGATGGCTAAACCGGCAGCGACACTGGTAAAGGGATCATGCTCAGTCACTTTCCCAGGAAAACGTTCTTCTAGCTTTTCTCGTACTGCAGCAATTTGACTGGATCCACCTGTTCTTATCACGACGTCGATGTCTTCGGCAGAACAACCTGCAAGGTCAAGCACCTCAGTCAGGATGTTATCAATCTGCTGTAACATATCGTTCATAATGGACTCAAAATATTCACGACTAAAATTAATAGATATATCCAATTCCGGAATGTCCATGATTGTCTCCTCAACAGAGGATAGCCGCGCCTTGGCATCCTTAATAGCCTGGAAGACAAGATAACTGTAATTGTGAGTGATGAGATCGTCCAAACGTTCAAACTTTTCTGCTGCCGGGCCGCCATTGCTAATGCAGTCTGCAACCTTCGCACGGTATTGATTCTGATTCAGCATGTAGGTGACCGCCCAGTTCAGCAGCTTGTCTTCGAACTCTTCAAACGGAAATTCAGTTTCAATGAGCCTGCCATCAGACATCCTTGTCCATATTTCTCCTTTACCCAAGAGCGGGAACAACAGTTCCCTGAAAATTAACTGATCGATGTGATCGCCTCCCAGGGACATACCGGCAGTGGCCAGCACCGTAAACTTCACACTTTCAAAGTCCACCACGCTTAGATCCAGGGTACCGCCACCAAAGTCCAGTGTTAACACACGTCCGTGTGACAAGGCACCTTCCTGCTTTCGTTCTTCTTGCAAGTAACTCAATGTTGCCGCGACTGGCTCGGGATAGAAAATCAGGTCTTTGAACCCTGCATGGGAACAAGCTTCTTTCAGGCGTGCAAAAGCCAGCTCATTGCGATGTAAATCATTGCCTTCAAACAATACGGGATGCCCAAATTGCACGGCCTCATATTCTTCCGGAACGCAGCTTTGAATTGACTCCCTGATCCTTAATAGAATCGGTGTAATCAGTGCGACCACCCTGAAGGGCTGATCGAAGACCAACAAACGTTTGATACTGGGGTTACCCAATAGTCTCTTAACGCCGCGGAAGAGTCGCCCAGGCATGCCTCTGTCCACCCAGGGCTGGCCATAAACGTCTGCCGTCGCGATCTCTGCTTCACTACCGGGATCACTGGTATTTGCGTCGCCAACGAGCATGGCACTCTTGCCAATTATCTCTGGCGTGAGCTCGACGATCCGATCGCGATTTTCCTCGATGTACTCTTCAACGGCTTCCCGACCGGTAAGCGTCAGAAGTTCGCGATCAAGATGCATTGCCGTGGGCATGATCGCATCGCTCTCTTCCAGTTGCACGAGCCGTACCTGGTCGCCGTCAAACCAGGCTGCTGCAGAATTAGAAGTACCAAAATCTATGCCAACACCAATCATAAGCTACTGATTTATATAGTTATTTAAAACTATCTCAAATTTAGGAGTTGGCCATTGAAGCACATAAATTCTGTCATTCCCAGCGGTGATTTGTGGTAGTATGGTTTGTGTTCCCGCAGCCCACCCCTGCTGCGATATTTTCCTGCGAACACTCGTACAAGACTCGCTGTAAGATAAAACCCCAAAACCGTTCACTATCGATGAGAGCCATTTGAAGATAGGAATATCCATCGCCAGCGCATACCAGACAACTGACGTTCGCCATGGCGCATCGCAAATGATTTCAAGAGCTAAAGCCGCCGCCACGGCGGGGCTCGACTCGATATTTGTCGGCGACCATCACAACGTACCAATGCCTTATTACCAGAACATACCGATCATGGGTCGCCTGTTGGCGGAATGGGATTCCCGGGATGCTGGCGTATTGATGTTGTTACCGCTCTGGAACCCGGTCCTGGCGGCAGAACAGGTTGCGACGCTGGCAAGCATTGCCGAGGGGAAATTCATCATGCAGTGCGGCCTTGGCAGCGGCGCAAGACAATTTACTGCAATGGGTACCAATATAAAATATCGCCCCTCCGCATTTGAGCAGTCACTGGATTGCATGCGCGCCCTGTGGTCGGGTGAAACGGTGTCACTGGATGGGCGGTGGAAATTCAGCGGCGCAAAAATCGCCCCGCTGCCACCATCAAAGATCGAGGTTTGGATCGGCGCATCTGCACCTGTGGCAATTGATCGAGCAGCGCGCATGGGAGATGTCTGGCTGGCCGATCCAGGCATGCTGCTTAAACAGGCAGGCATTGCCATTAATGTGTATCAAGCTGCATTGGCAAGGCACAATATTACGACACCCGAAACAATCGCAATCCGGCGAGACGTTTATGTTGCTGAATCAGGCGAAGATGCAGCAAAAGTCCGGGAAGAATTGAGCAAAGGCGGATACCGCGGCTTTGACCCTGAGGCATTAATCATCGGCACCCCGATTGACGTTGCTGCTCAATTTCAGTCATTTGAGAAGCTCGGTTATACCGACATCATCATCCGCAACTGCCATTCGGCAGCGGAGAAAGCGCTCGCATCAACGGCAAGACTCGCGAATGTTAAGAATCTACTGACCTAGGAAATTTCCGGCCAAGATCAATCAAACCATTGTCCATCGGTGGACACCAGAAGTAGCTGCCCGAATATACGGGCGCTTCATTGAATTTTCTATTCGCCCGGTTCAGCGCATCTATGTTTAGAAATTCCAGCAGAGAGCAGCCAAAGCCAACAACAATCTTTTCCCCATCTACAACTTGTTGGAGCGCCTTAAGCAAGGCGGAGGATTCTGCGTCAGCATTGAGAGAGAAGAACAAATATCTGGCCTGCTCGGGGATATCCTGCAGTATGCCCGTTTGGAAATTCAGCATGGGTTTTACTATCGAAATTTGAGTCGATTTAGAAGTATAGCCAATTTAAGCTGAGGCTTGGCGGTTAGCATTTAGCCTTTGATGAGCAGTGGCTATTCCGGTACGACTCCAAGAGTATTCAGCAGCTGACCTGCACTGGTTACCACTCTATAGCGGGCCAGCAATGCCTGGTATTGACCCGAGACGTAGGCCACTTTCGCCCGCAATAGTTCGTTTTTAACATCCAACAGATCCAGTAAGGTTCGTTTGCCGAGGGAGAGTTGCTCATTGTATACCTGTAAAACTTCTTCAGTTGCATTCACATGTGCTTCCAGGTACTCCAGCCGAACAATGATATCCTGAAGTTCATTCCAGATTAATTTAACGTCTTCTTCAACGGCCAATTTACTACTTCTCACTTTCCCGCGCAGCGAACTCTCTCGCCTGGGTTTCATTGGACCGAGCTTTGTCCGCACCTCCACGAAACAGGTTATACGACATTCGGATTATGGCCGACTCATCATCGCTGGCACCAACAGATCCGTCGACGTCGTCATTTCTCGTTGCCCCCAGTTCTAAATTAACTTTAGGATGGAAGTTACTCTTGGCCTGCTTTCGGGCAGCAATCGATGCTTCAAGCTCAGCTTATGTCGCTTTCAGCAGTGGATTGGACATATACGCGATTTCAATAACAGCCTCGAGTGTGCCTGGTAATCCTGTAATTGCTTCAGGCTGTATGAGGCCGTTTGCGTTCTCTCCTACCACCCGGAAGAACTCAGCGCGACCATTTTTGGCGTCCCTGACAGTAAGTAATACTGCCGACTTGGCCTGAGCCCTTCGGCCACGGGTCTGAACTACATCAACCTTGGTGCCTACACCACTTTCAAAACGTTCCAGAATTTTATTCAGGGTGGAGTCGTGCTGGTTTAAATTTTCTTCGGCCAATTGCACTACAGCGTCTCTGCGCAGCACCTCAAGATAAACCTGAATTGCGCGTAGACTGACACCTTCCTGACTATTACTCAGGCGAGCGCTGGCCGCGTCCAGCAAGACAGCTTGTTGCTTAACAAGGTTTCTGGTGGAGAAACCATCATACAAGAGCTGGGTGATTTTTATGGTGCGATCTTCACGGGTAAGTCGAAGCTCATCCTCGCCCGCAGCTCGTGTGGTTGTGTTGTTGGAATTTTCACTGCCACTGGCAATCACCAAGTCGATTACGGGAAAGTAACCGCTTCGTGCCTGTTTGCGACAGTTGATCCGCAGCCTCTACATTGTATCGACTCACCTGTATATCAGGATTAGTCTTCAGAGTAGAGCTAACAGCTTCAATCAGGGTCTGCCCCTGTACTGAAAGAGAAAGTAAAACTATGCCTATCAGAACTAGAAAACGTTGATAAGACACGCGCGACCCACTTTCTGATTTTGCTTTTTACAAGCATATAAGCATAGTTAGGCGATTTACGGAACCCATTTAGTGGTGTTTTTTGTCGTGTTTAGCACATAGTTTCAAATAATGCTCACTCTACTGGATAGTAATTCCCGCAGACTCATAACTGCCAACAATCATAAATGCAGACCAAACGTAGGGGTATCCCCACTCTGGAGAGTCCATCAGCTCCAATTGCGTATCCCGCAAGGCTTCACGAGCTGGCACTCCAGCGAGAATTCGTTCATAAAGACTGGTCATAAGTGCCTGGGTGCCAGCATCACTCACTTCCCAGAGAGAGCTGATAACTTCAGCAACGCCAGCTTCCTGAAAAGAACGGCGTAAGCCATAGACGCCCTCGCCTTCGTGGATTTCACCCAGACCAGTCTCACAGGCAGACAAAACGACCAGCTTGGTTCCCGAGAGGTTGAGATCGAGCACTTCCAGAGCGGTAAGTATGCCATCATTAACAGTATCAATATCCCCCAGGAACTGGGCGTTGGTATTGATACCAGCAAACGCCATACCTGCCCTCAGCAGTGGATTATCGCCCGGTGGTGGCACCTGGAGTTCACTGCCTCGCTGCATCTTCAAAAGACGCTTTCGCAGTGAATCGTCAGCCTTGAGAAAAAATCCGTGAGTTGCCATATGGAGTATCTCCGGGGCCTCCGTCAGATCCGCTAATACCTGTTCCTGAGCATCAGCACCGAAGAATACAACGCTGGGTGTGTTACTCTTTGCCACCTGTTCGGTAATAATCCGGCCTTCTTCCTCTGCACCTGGCAGAGGTGCAAAGTTGAGCCCTCGCAGACCGCCTCCAGCGCCGCGGATATTCATTTGCAGCGCAGCAGACCTTCTGCCCCGCGCGATGCTGAGTTCTTCCTCACTCACCACGTCTTCAGAGTTGTAGTCCGGACCTGCGAGGATCACATAGTCACCTTTCGCAATTTTCGTCCCGTTAGGCAAGAGGTCTCGCCCTGAAGTCAGGGTATGCAAGTCATGTGTTTGAATAAGATATTCTTCATCGAGATTGATCAAGGCGTTAAACGGCAGGATATTCAGCATCCCATCAGGGATAAGATAGACATATTCGGTATCACCGATGGCATCATCAATAGGTTGCCAAACAAGCTCATAGGCAATCTGGCCAATTTCAAGCTGCTCATCCTCATCTGCCTGGTCGTCCTGAATGATGGTTCGATACTCAATGATCGCATCGTCTACCTGGCTTCTGTCAGGATATTGAACCAGCTCATAACGCACCTCGCCGCCCTCATTTATCGCAACGCCTGCAAGCATCTTCAGTGCACCGTCTTCTTCGTAGGTGAGGAAATCAACCAGCGCAGTACCTTCCGGTAAGACAGCCGAAAGACTATCCGCACTGATCTGCGCAATAGAGCTCCGATAGCGGGAACTGGCACGTCCCAACACGCCCTGGAGTTCGTTAACGACCTTCTCAAGATCATATAAGGCCTCAACATGTCTGCCCTGGGTTTGAGCCGTAGGGCCTGATAAGGTCAGCGATGCAAGATTTTTTCTCGCTTCCCTCAACTTATCAGCGTACATCTTAAGCTTGGGATCATTGGACAGCTGTGAAATTTGCTGGATTTCTGAAGTTACTTTCAACAATAATCCCTTTCTCTGCAAGCTGGCGCCAATAACTAACTTTCCACTCTGGTCATAACCGGTTCTGGTTAACAACGCGAGATAGTCATTTAGTTCCGGGCGGTGTAAACGAATATAACCTTCTCGTGCATTTTCGCCGGTTACCCAGAGCATCCGATCAAGAAATTCACTGCGGCGCGCAAAGCCGCTCTGGCGGAGCATGACAGCCGCCTGCAGCTGGTTCTGTGCTTCCTTTGATCGGGCAAGACTGTTCAGTGCCTCAAAGGTATAAGGGTGTTGATTACCCAGCATCTTCTCAGCCAGAGCCAGTGCATCTGTTAGCATTGCATCTGATTCAGATAGTCTATCCTGATCGATGTAAATTGAGCCCAGATCAATCATCGAGCGAATCACATCGACATGCTGCTCGCCAAGCGTTGAGCGGCGGAGTTCCAGGGAACCCAGGACAAATTGCTCAGCTTCTTCCAGATTGCCAAGCTTATGGTTGATACGACCCAGGTTATTCATCGCTTTCAGCGTGAACTGATGGTCTTCGCCAAACAGCACGGACCATTGTTCGAGGACACGGGTAAACATACCAGCGGATCTGTCATAGTCCTCCATCATCATATAGAGGAAGGCAAGATTGTTTCTAACGGCGATTGTATCAGTATAGTCATCGCCCCTAACGTCTGAAAGGATCTCGATGCTTCGAATATACAGTGGCTCTGCTTCACGAAAGTTACCCTGGCTCTCAAACAGCAAAGCGAGGTTATTTCTGGCTCTGGACGACTGAGGATTCTCGATGCCAAGGGATAACTCAAAATTACCAAGTGCCTTCTTCAGCATTGGCTCTGCAAGGTCATACATGCCCGTCTCTTCATAAACCTGCCCAAGATTATTCAGGGCAACCAGTGTTGACGGATGCATTTCCCCCACAAGCATGGTTAATCCGTTGAGCGCTTCCCGATAAGTGGATTCAGCTTGCGCCAACTTGCCTTGGCGTTGATAGATGACGCCCAGTTCCAGAAGCGTATTGTAGATATCCAGCGGCCTGTCAGCCCAATTGGCCAGCCCATAGTCCAGAACTTCTTCGGTGACCGATTGTGCGCCGGTAAGGTCGCCTTCATTATTCAGGACTCTGCCGAGGTAAGATTTTGCAGTAAAGCTTGTCTCAATTTCACCGATTTGAGCGGCAGTGAAGATGACACCAGACAATAGATCCTTAGCCTGACGATAGTCGCCTTGCTCTCGATAGACCTCGGCGAGCTGGCTGAGGATGTTAAGCGCAGCGGCGTTAATGCTGGGCAAGGATTCCGTCATTCTCGCGATGATAGTGTCATAAAGGTCAGCGGATTCATCAAAATTTGCGGTTGAACTCTCCAGTGCTGCCATTTGCGTCAAGCAGGAGAAAGTCTGTGGGTGCCAAATGCCATAACTTGCCTCAACTACATCACAGATTTCCGTCAGTAAGGAACGTGCTTCACCATAGGCGCCTACAGCTTTCAGGGCGGCAACCAGATTAACTCGCGTCTCAATCGTCGATTGGTGAGCGCCCCCAAGACTGCTGGTAAGCGTGGCAACAACAAAATCATTGATTCCCTGCGCATCATCCGACGCACCTGCTGCGGTGTAGAGTTCCCCCATCAGGGCATAAATTTGTAAAGTCTCGGGGTGCTCATCTCCAAGGATATTTGAGGCGATTGCGACAGCCTCGTTGTAATAAGTATCGGCCTCTTCGGCCATTCCAAGCTGACGATAGGCAAAGCCAAGGTCTCTCGCCGCAGCAGCAGTTAACCAATGCTCCGGGCCAAGCATATCCTGGGCGAGAAGAAGAACGCCGTCCTGAACAGCTATTGCCGCTTCGAAGTCACCGGTTTCCATTAGAAATGCAGCCTCGGCACTCATCTCTTCATAGGCCTCCGGAACTTCAAGCTGTTCATCATCAACCTGGCTCGCGGCTTCCAGAGAGAGCTCTATCCATTCCGGAATCGAAGAGTACAAGAGTGTGATTTCCTCATTCACCCGTTGCAGCTCGGACTTGTCAGGCTGTTGAATGGCAAGTTCCTGCAGGTTTAAGAGCATTTGTCCCGAGAGCTCAGGCATCCCTAATTCCGCCGCCAACATCCCGATTGCCTGCATAGCTTCAACATCGTCGGGATATTCGTCGAGCACACTAAGGTAGTGCTCAAGTGCTGACTCAAGATCTCCTGATTGCAACGCCTGCTCAGCAAGTGCTCTACTGTTTGAGATGGAATTATCCTCAGCATGAACTTGTATCATTACCAGAGATAATACGAGTACGAGACAGGAAATGGATTGCCTAATCATTATGATACCGGCCCTCAGTCATATTTGGATCCTTCAGGTGTATACCTACCCTTTTAGCTCTTTATTATCAATCATTGGATGATTACCGGATTAATCCTGTTCCTGTGCTGCCATTTTTTTCAAAGGAAAAAGAATACGGTTTTACCGACTCTGCTGTAGCACTGGATTATATGCCAGGGCCGATGATACATTGCGGGTCTGTCTATTTAATTTAATTTAGATAGTTTGATTCAGAGTTGTTTCACTTGCACTTGTCGAAACCAAAGGTAATTTTCCTAAATGAGTAGTGATCATGACATCGTTGTTGTGGGAGCAGGTAATGCCGCGCTATGTGCCGCACTCGCCGCTCGTCAGTCGGGCCTCAAGGTGTTGGTACTGGAGCGGGCACCAGAATCCGAAAGAGGTGGGAATACCCGCTATACCGCTGGTGCCATGCGGTTTGTCTACAATGATGTTGATGATCTACGAGTCGTCATGCCAGACCTGAGCGACGCTGAGGTGGCGAATGCTGACTTTGGTTCTTACACTCGAGACAACTTTTACGATGACATGGGCAGGCTCACCCAATATAGAAGCGATCCGGATCTAACTGAAATGCTGATCGAAAAAAGCTTCGAAACAATCTGCTGGATGCGCGAACAGGGCGTTCGCTTTCTACCGATGTACGGCAGGCAAGCCTTCAAGATCGATGGCAAATTCAAATTCTGGGGAGGATTGACCGTAGAGGCATGGGGTGGCGGACCGGGTCTTATCGACAACCTATATGCAGCAGCTGAGAAGGTGAATATTCCAATCCGCTTCGACTGTAGAGCCCTGGAACTCGAATGTGACGACGATGGTGTTCAAGGCCTTATCGTCAAATACAAAGGGAAAACTGAGACGGTTCAGTGTAGGGCCGTCATTCTGGCCTGTGGAGGATTTGAGGCCAATAGTGAGTGGCGAACGAGATACCTTGGACCCGGCTGGGAATTAGCCAAGGTCAGGGGTACACGGTTTAACACTGGCGATGGAATCAAAATGGGGCTTGACGCTGGCGCTGCTCCTCACGGTCATTGGTCTGGCTGTCATGCGGTCGGCTGGGACAGAAATGCACCTGAGTTTGGCGATATTAATGTGGGAGATGGCTTTCAGAAACACTCCTACCCCCTTGGCCTGCTTATCAACGCCGATGGGCTGCGCTTTGTGGATGAAGGCGCAGATTTTAGAAACTATACCTACGCAAAGTATGGCCGCGAAATACTTAAGCAGCCACAACAATTCGCCTGGCAAGTATTCGACGCAAAGGTTGAGACCTTGTTAAGAGATGAATACAGGATTCGGGAAGTCACTAAGATTTCTGCGGCTACACTGGAAGAGTTGAGTGAAAAGATGGAAGGCGTCGATAGTAGGCAATGTTTGAAAACGCTGCAGGAATATAACGCGGCGGCTCAATCTGATGTACCATTTAACCCTGCTGTTAAGGACGGGCTCAGCACCACCGGACTTGATATCGATAAAACAAACTGGGCAAACAAACTGGACCAGCCCCCTTACAAGGCTTATCAGATAACCTGCGGCATTACCTTTACATTTGGCGGCGTTAGGATTAACCAAGAGGCTGAAGTAGTCAATCAGGATCAACAAGCGATTCCAGGTCTCTTTGCGGCGGGCGAACTTGTTGGAGGACTCTTCTATTTTAACTATCCCGGAGGTACAGGCCTGACATCCGGGGCAGTCTTCGGCAAGATCGCAGGAGAAAGCGCTGCCAGTTTTCTCCAACAATCATACCGCTAAGTTACGACTCTATTCGATAATGACTGGCACAATAATTAATGAAGGAAAGAGTAATTAAGAATGGTTAATACAAACCATCCCGCCCGGCGCTGCAATCTGTTTGCCTATTCCCTCGGCAGATTTGTAATGAGGGTCTGCGGCTGGAATATCGAGGGACAGGTTCCAGACAGCAAAAAGATGATTATCATCGCATCACCTCATACCAGCAATTGGGACTTTATATTTCTCCTTGGCGCGGCCTATTGCTTCCGCCTGAGCGTGAACTGGCTGGGCAAGAAGGGTCTGTTCCCACCCATCTGGGGTGCCTGGATGAGGTATCTTGGCGGCGTGCCTATAGACAGATCAAAGAGTGGCAATATGGTGCAAAATTTGGCGGCCGACATTAAGGCTGCACCGAATTTTACCCTGGTTATTCCGGCTTCAGGCACGCGAAAGAAAACTGACTACTGGAAGTCAGGCTTTTACCAGATTGCACTGGCTGCACAAATTCCGGTTGTTTGTGGTTATCTGGACTACAAAAATAAAGTGGCTTGCCTGGGTTACACTTTTATTCCGACTGGTAATGTCGTTGAGGATATGGATAAGATACGCGAATTTTACAAACCCATTCAGGGGAAGAATCCTGAGAACACAAGCCGGATTCGACTTAGGGAAGAAGATGAGCAGGAACAGGGGTAGACAAATATGGTGAGAGATCGAAACATCCTTGTTGCCTACCTGCTCTGGCTGCCGCTTGGCATATTCGGCGCTCACAAGCTTTACATGCGGCGCCCCATGATGGCGCTGTTATATCTTCTCACTGCTGGTTTTTTACTCATTGGATGGATCGTTGATCTATTTACCATGGGTGAACAGGTCGAGGCTTGTAACGAAAAGATATACCGAGAAGATCATGTAGAAGATCGTGAAGCCGACCTTGAAGATTATATCGATGAACTGGAAGAGCAGGTAGAAGAGCTACAAGACCGCTTGCGCAGAAAGTAGCTCTCCTCCACCTATATTTGCAAGATCGACATTTGCAGGAACGTTATTGATCAAACATAATAACGCTGCGAGCAACAGTTCCTGATTTCATATCTACAAATGCCTCATTGATATCACCCAGTCCAATTCGTTTTGACACCATTTCATCCAGATGTAATTTACCCGCAAGATAAAAGTCGATAAACCGGGGCATATCAACACGGAATCGATTTGAGCCCATCATGGAACCCTGGATCTTCTTCTCTTGCAAGAATGCAGCGCCCATCAATTCTATTTTCACGCCAACGGGGATCATGCCGATGATCGTGGCTGTGCCGCCTGCTCTGATCATGCTGAATGCCTGCTCAGCAGTCTGTTTCAAGCCAATCGCTTCAAATGAATAGTGCACACCACCACCGGTAAGTTCCCTGACCTGCTCGACGGTATCTCCGTCATTTCCATTGATGATATCTGTTGCACCAAAGGTCTTTGCCATTTCCAGCTTTGATTCAACCATGTCGATGGCGATGATTCTACCGGCGCCGGCAAGCGCAGCCCCATTTATGCAGGACAGGCCTATACCGCCACAGCCAATAACAGCAACCGTACTGCCAGGCTCAACCGCTGCCGTGTGGAACACGGCGCCAACGCCCGTGGTCACGCCACAACCAATTAGTGCAGCGCGATCCAGCGGCATGTCTTCCCGAATCTTCACGATGGCATGCTCATGAACCAGCATTTGCTCTGCGAATGAACCCAGTTGCGCGAACTGCTGTACAACTTTCGTATCTTGCGACAAGCGTGGCTCTTCATCCGGGCCGCGTTTTGTCTCCGGGTTGGCACACAATGACATGTGTCCAGTGAGACACTCCTCACAATGCCCACAAAAGACAGAGAGACAAGTAATAACGTGATCACCCGGTTTTACATAAGAAACTGAGGAGCCAACCTGCTCAACAATTCCGGCAGATTCATGGCCAAGCACCATGGGCGTTTGTGCAGGGTACAAGCCTTCAAGAAAATGAAGATCGCTATGGCATACGCCTGCAGCTGCTGTACGTATTAATACTTCTCTAGGGCCTGGCTTGGAGATAGATATTTCCTCTATTTCCAGTGGCTGACCCACTTCTCTAAAAACTGATGCCTTCATTTCTCTTCTCCTTTGTTGAGGTGTTTCTAGTATCCTTTATACACGCCCTGCAGATAAATTACTAAAGCTCGCCAAAACTACTTACACCTTAAGACCTGACAAACAAATTTACGCACTATGAACCGATTTGAAATATTGGTAACCGGCTTTACACCCTTCGATGGCAGGGACATCAATGCTTCATGGATTGCGGCTTCATCTGCTGCAGGAGAAGGCATCACAAGGCTGGAAATTCCAGTGGTCCGGGGAAGCCCGGCGATACTACTCGATGAGTTCTGCCGCCTTTCATGCCCGGAGATCATTATCAGCCTGGGCGAAGGTCGCCCCGGCTGGTTTGATATTGAAACGATTGCACTCAACAAGAGAATGGAGCGGCCGGACAATGAAGGCAAACTACCTGAAGGCGCTCCAATTCTCGAAGGCGGGCCAGTATCCCGACAGTCAAGTGCAGATTCTGCGTTCTACCAGCGGATGCTCTGGCAAAGTGATTTCCCCGCGCGTATATCAACAAATGCGGGCCAATTTCTGTGTGAAGAAACCTTGTACAAAATTGAACAGCTAAAGGAGTCTTATCCCAGGATTAAGCAAGTCTTATTCTGTCACGTGCCGCCCTTTGGCACCGATATTCACATCAATGGATTGATGCAGCAATGCGACCAACCTTTGTTAAGCCGGTTTATCGCACTGTTGATTTCAGCTGCACGCAAACAAAGCGAATCCAATAACAGCTAAGCCCCTTAAAGCTGGGCAGGCTAATGAATCTCCTCGAGATCAGCCCACGCTTTTCGCAACATTTCCATATTAAAACCTGGCTGTTTTGCGGCATCGATGATTACCCGCTCATTGGCGGCAATAGTCTCAGCTGCGGCTTTCACCTTTGCAGCAGCTTCTATGGGTATCACTACCGCCCCATGTTGATCAGCGTGAATGAGATCACCATGTCGAACTTTCATGCCGAATATTTCAATATCACATTCATACTCCTGCACATGAATATAGGCATGTGAAGGTCCGATGCTACCGGCAAGCATTTGAAAGCCTTCAATAATATCGGGAAGGTCCCTAACACTGCCGTCGGTGATGACGCCCAAAGAACCAAGACCTTTGTGAATGCTGGAGTTCACTTCACCCCACCAGGCGCCGAATCCTCGCTTATCGCCGTCCATGTCCTGAATGACGGTAATCGTTGGTTGCGCGCCGGCACCCATGTATTGGTAATAGGCATCACGCTTGTCCCGGGCAGCACTTCCCCTCACAGAATCCGGCGCAAGCGCACTAATGGTCGCGGTCCTGGCAAAGCCGACCATCGGCGGCAATTCTGGTCGGGTGCAAATCAGATGAGATATTGTGAATCCATTGTCACGCCTTTCAGGGGAAGTTAGCTCCAGCGCATTACACACCGTCGGCGTATCAAGTGTTCGCAGTTGCGCAAGGACATTCTCATCTACCTTTTCGTTATGAGAAGTGGAATCGGTCATCAGGAACTCCTGGGATTGAATAATTCACACTGACTATATCGAACCCCGAACCAGCAACCAACACCTGAACAAGTTAATAATGTTGAATTTTACACTTACGGCTCATTTTCTTTTGCATCTAAAGCGTGGATAATACGCCGATCAATTTACGGGGGAGTAATTTCATGGAATGTCCTAAGTGTAATGCGTCAATGGAAGAACACACACTCAGCACCCTTAAGGGCGGCGTTACTGTAGATAGATGTGTTGACTGTAAAGGTCTGTGGTTTGATATTGGAGAGGCTGAAGCCTTAAAAGATAAATGGATGTCCGATCACGTGGACAGCGGAGACCCGCAGGTAGGCCGCAATCAAAACAAGATTCGCGACGTGGATTGCCCCAGGTGCGGCAAACGCATGAAGAAGATGTCGGACCCTGTGCAGACTCATATTCAATACGAAGCATGTGAAGAACATGGTATGTATTTCGATGCCGGGGAATTCACTGATTATAAGTATGAGACCCTAATGGACATCTTCAGGGATTTCGTCTTTGCCATTAGAAAGAGCTAACACCGAAACTCATTTAGCCCTGGCTCGGCGTAAGCATCGGCTGATGAGCCTTTTTAATAGCCCTATTTTTTAGGTAAGTGCTCAGTGGGCGCCGCCATCCACCGCGATTATGGCGCCCGTTGTAAAGCTCGCTGCATCACTGGCCAGGTAAAGAGCCGCGCCAACTATTTCATCTGGCTGCCCGCCACGTTTCAGTGGAATGTTTTGTTCCGCTCTTGCATCAAATGCATCCATATCCCAGGCTTTGCTAATGTCGGTTAAAAACGGACCAGCCATAATACAGTTTACCCGAACTTCCGGTCCGTAGGCATGAGCAAATGATCTGGTGATTGAATTTAGACCTGCCTTTGCTGCCCCATAAGGTTCGGCATGAGGGCTCGGAGTTACAGACGCTGTACTACTGATATTGATGATCGAGCCACCGCCAGCTGCCTGCATTCTCTTACCAACATTAGCACTAAGCCGAAATGGCCCTTTCAGGTTAACGCCGACGACCTTGTCGAACAGATCCTCTGTCACTTCATCCAGGGATGGATAGTGCGGCGACATTCCCGCATTGTTTATCAACACATCAACCTGGCCAAAACTTTCGTAGACTGTATCAACCATTGCATCAAGCTCGCTCCATTTTCCTACGTGCGCGGACAGCGGTAACGCCTTAACTCCGAAGGCTTCAACCTCTTTAGCTGTCTCCAGGCAAGACTCGATCTTGCGACTGACAATGACAATGTGGGCGCCCTGTTCAGCAAAACCCAACGACATAGCTCTGCCGAGGCCACGACTGCCGCCAGTGATGAGTACCACTTTGTCCTTTAGATTGAAATCTATCATCTCTTATCCTTCTCTTTAATCCAATTTTAGTAAGTTCTTGTCCTGAACCAAAGATTGCCGAGCTCGCGCGCGAGCTCGGCAATCCCTGGCAAGTGATTGATTAATGCAGCTAACAATATTTTTATTCCGCATTTTATTTTAGAAATATATACTTTTCGGACAGGAACCAGCTACTATTGTACGCATCATTCGAATGATTTACTGTAGGAATGAACTTTGAGGAAAATCAAAAAATGGACGAACTGATTTCCAAAAGATTAAGGTACCGCGTAAGAGTTTTAGGTAACCTGCTGGGCAAAACAATGACTGCACAGCATGGCGATACATTTCTCGAGAAAGAGGAAGAGATTCGACTGCTGGCCAAAAGCCGCCGCCAGGAGGAACACGGCGACCATAAAAAACTTCAGGACGTTCTCAAGGGTCTGGACGATGATGATCTGGTATCAATTGCCAGAGCATTTAACCAATTCCTGAACCTGACTAATATCGCCGAGCAAGCCGAAACCGGTGAGATTGTCGATATGCGATTCCCCGACAACTCCCACCTGTCAAAACTATTGACGACCCTGGTCGAAGGCGGCACAGATAAAGTACTCATTGCAAATACCATCAAAAACCTGCACTGCGACCTGGTACTAACGGCTCACCCAACGGAGATTACTCGTCGAACGCTTATCCAGAAATATAATCGAATCTCCAGCGCGCTGGACAAAGTCAGGGAGGATGTCCAGTTCTATGAAGATGAAGCGATTGAACTGGAGCGGCTCGTCGCTGAAGTCTGGTATACCGATGAAATTCGCACCACTCGTCCCACACCACAAGAAGAGGCCAAATGGGGATATGTCGTTATTGAGCACTCATTCTGGACCGCCATCCCGAATTTATGGGAGGGTCTGGACCGTCTTTTACAAGAGCATACAGGCGAGAGACTGACACTCGACATAGCGCCTGTTCGCATTTCGTCGTGGATGGGCGGCGACCGGGACGGTAACCCCAATGTCACAGCGGAGGTCACTCGCGAGGTTATTCTACTGGCACGATGGATGGCAGCAGACTTGTACCTTCGTGATATAGAAGAACTCCTGGCGCAGCTATCAATGTCTGAATGCACAGATGGCTTTCGCGAGTTTTGCAAGGAAGATAACCCCCATGAACCCTACCGTGTAGTGTTACGGGACTTGCGCCGAAAGCTGACAGCCACACGCCTCTGGGCCGCGGGAACCAGCCCTCCAAACCCGGACTTAATACTGTTCAGAGATGACTTATACGCACCTCTACATGCCTGCTATCAATCTCTATTATCCTGCGGAATGGCAATCATCGCAGATGGCCTGCTTAAAAAAACCCTGATTCGCGTATCAACATTTGGCGTCACACTTGTTGACCTGGACATCAGGCAAAGTGCAGATAAACACATTGAACTACTGGACGATCTGACAAGCTTCCTTGAAATCGGCAGCTATAAGGAATGGTCAGAAAAGGCAAGAAATGACTTTCTTCTACAGGAACTGAATACAAAGAGACCACTCATCCCTGAGGGCTGGGAGCCCGCCGGGGACAGTGCGGAAGTACTACGAACATTCCGACTTATAGCCGAAGGTGACGCAGAAGGGATAAGCAGCTACATCGTATCTATGGCCAAGAACCCATCGGACGTCCTGGCTGTTGTACTACTACTACGTAAGTGCGGTCTTGCCCGGAAGCTTCCTGTGGTACCGCTCTTTGAAACCCTTGAAGATCTCAATAATGCAGCCTGGACCCTCGAACGACTACTGCGTACCCAATGGTATACGAAGTATATGGATGGCTATCAGCAGGTCATGATTGGATATTCAGATTCCGCAAAAGACGCAGGGCAAATGGCTGCCGCATGGGCGCAATACAGAGCCCAGGAAGAGCTGGTCGTTGTAGCCAAGAAATACAAAGTCAAGCTCACACTATTTCATGGTCGTGGCGGTGCAGCAGGAAGAGGCGGAACACCAGCTCGAATGGCAATACTTTCACAGCCACCCGGCTCAGTGAATCACAGTATGCGGGTAACCGAGCAGGGAGAAATGATCCGTTTTAAATATGGTTCACCACCACTGGCACTAACCAATCTCGATCTTGTATTGAGTGCGACAATAGAAGCCAGCCTGCGGCCACCACCGGAGCCCATGGAAAACTGGCGGCTGTTAATGGATAAGCTGGCGAATGTTGCAAGCAAAAGTTATCGAGACTCGGTTCAGGGAAATCCTGATTTCGTTGAGTATTTTGTTGAGGGGACGCCAGAACGTGAACTCGCGCTCCTGGCATTAGGCAGCAGACCAGCACGGCGCAATAATGATGGCACAGACAGGTCCATAGAAGAACTTAGAGCGATACCCTGGGTATTTGCCTGGACACAAAAACGATTAATGATCCCAGCCTGGCTGGGGACAGATGCTGCATTTTCACAAGACCTTTCCGGCAAGGACTGGTTTGTGATGAAAGAGATGATCAAGGAATGGCCATTCTTCCAGAGCCAGCTGGACATGCTGGAAATGGTATTGTCCAAGGCGGACGCAGACATCTCCAAACTCTATGACGATGTCTTGGTACCAGAACGATTATGGCCGATGGGCGACGATTTTCGTGCGCGTCTGAAAGTGCTCATTGGCCACGTAAATAAAATTAAGGGACAAGAGACGCTATTGGAGAACGCGCCTGAAATCAAACACACACTTGATCTCAGGCATCCTTATACGGATCCACTGCATTTTCTTCAGATCGAGCTCATCTCCCGATATCGGACCCAGGAAGATAACGAAAAGGTTAAGAAAGCACTGCTCATTACTATCGCTGGAATTGCAGCTGGTATGCGTAATACAGGATGAGCACCACAGTTGCGCCCGAGTATAGTAGTTTCAATTTATAACTCCATTGAGGGCGCATTAACTTCACCCATCTTATAAACATAAATCACAATATCCGCTGTGACTTGTTGAGGATCTGACTCGATGAATTTTTGTTGTGCCTCAAGAGTTGAACGATAGTGGTGAGGTGTCATTGTGATGAGATCAGAGCGCTCTTTCGACGTTTGCAGGTCAATAGAATAATTAAGATTGTATTTTCCAATCTGCTGCAGATGATCTTCCAGATTAGCAGGTTTAAAGTGGTGCTCTACATTTTCAGCATACAACTGTTGACGCATCTCAATCAGGTGCTTTTCTGCGCCATTGACGAAAATAACCAGTCCACCCTTTCTCAGTAAAGCCGAATTGGATGCGAAAAACGGACTAAAACAATTCAATATCACATCCACAGACTGTTCTGCCACTGGTAGCGTCTTCGCGCTCGCCACAAAAAAATGGCAGCCCGCCCTCTTCTTGGCCGCTAATTGAATTGCCGGCTTTGATATATCGAATCCCAGAGCGAGCAGCTTGTGGTTATCTTGTTGCAGTTGCTCCAGGTAATAACCTTCACCGCACCCAGAATCCAGCATTACAATATTCTCTTCGCGGCTGGCAAAATGTTCACCGATAATGGATGAGAGCTTCGCGGCGATCGGCTGGTAGTGACCTAGATTAAGAAATTCATGACGCGCGGTTACGGCAAGCCTGGTATCGCCCGGCTCCTTCGAATTCTTCATGCCAACTGGCAGGAGATTTACATAACCCTCCTTGGCACGATCGAAGGCATGCCCGTTCACACAGCGGTAGGTCTTATCAAAATCCACAAAAGTATCCGAACAAATCGGACAGATCACCACCTCTGCCAATATCGGTGCTGGTGACCTCTTCGCTGCTCTATAAAGTCCACGGGAATTTGTATCCAGGTTATCTATTGACTGCCTCCATCAAACAGTGACCACCGCGTTCGAAGCTGGCGTAACACCGGCGGATTCGAATTACGGACAAGAAATAGCTAAAGATAACAAAATGATTCATGTCAGGCACTAAGCCGGAGCGATCGGTACAATAACAATCGGAAGTCAAAAAGCGTCCAAAGCGCGAAAATACAACAACTGAATATTTCAAGCAGGCAGGCCAATTCACTCACAACTTATTGTGAGCCCATCACAGCATTCTGCGTTTCACAATATGTCACTCTCACCATATTTTATAAGTGATTGAAATTCAACAATAATTTACTTGGCACAATCGATGCAATCATTGGCATAGCGCGAAGGGTTCGGCGGGTAGATTAGATTACCAGGCTGCAGAAATTGGCCCCAAGCAAAACTCAACAATTACTTGTAACCAATTTTCAACCAGGCAAACCATGGCTCACAAATTCGCAGAAATCACATTTACAGAATCCGTGCAAAATTATCAGGAAGAATATGGATCCCGCGCGGGGTGCTCTGCCTGGGAGAGTCGAGACGACTTTAATAATATCCTCGGCCAACGCGAGGCAGAGTTTATTGCCCAGCGGGACAGCTTCTATATGGCCAGCGTTAGTGAAACCGGGTGGCCTTACGTCCAACACCGCGGCGGTCCTGCCGGATTCATGAAAGTCATCGACGAACAGACCATCGGTTTCGCAGACTTCAGGGGCAACCGACAATATGTGAGCCTGGGTAATTTTAGGAAAGATGATCGCGTCGCGCTATTTTTTATGGACTACGCCAACAGGATGCGACTCAAGATGCTTGGCAGGATACGGCTCATCGATGCACACGAATCAGCATTGAAGAATAAACTGGAGGAACAACTACAAGACAGCAACTACGAAGCCCAGACAGAGCGCCACTTTGTAATACAGGTAGAGGTATTTGACTGGAACTGTCCGCAGCACATCACACCTCGCTATACGCAAGCGCAGATTAATTCGATTCTGGAACCACTAAGAACTGAAAATGAGAATCTTAAGGCTGGCCAAGATGCCAGCACACTGTCTTCCATAGAGGTTCTTGGAGACGGCCCGTTGGAACTAATTGTCTCTGGTGTCCGCCAACTTACGCCGCGCATCCGAAGCTACGAATTTCGTGATCCGAACGGCTTACCACTGCCAGCGGTCTCAGCTGGCTCGCATCTTCAAATACCGGTCCTCATGGACGATGGAAAGACCGAACTGCATCACTACTCAATATGTTCCAATCCGTCGCGGCGAGATATCTACGAAATAGCTGTTCTCAGAGAGGATGAAGGCGGAGGTGGGTCTGTCTCAACACACAAAAATTTAAACATTGGCACTAGACTGAATTGCGAACTCCCTGAAAATAACTTTCCATTAGATGCAGAGCGACCCGCTGTACTTATCGCTGGCGGCATTGGCATAACTGCAATTAAAGCAATGGCACATTCCCTGATGACGCACTCCCTAAGTGAGAGCAGTGCAACCTTTCAGCTTCACTACGCTGGCCGTAAAAACGAAGAACTTGCATTCCGGGAAGATTTGCTTGCAGACTTTAAATCAGATTTGATCCTTTGTCGTTCAGATCAGAACGAGTACCTGGATCTCAAACAGATATTTGAGGGTGCGAGCAGAGATGCAAAATTTTACATATGCGGCCCTGGTCAACTGATTGATGCAGCGGTAAATATAGCCAATTCATTGGCAATAGATCCGAAACGAATTCGCTTTGAGCGCTTCGCCGCAGATACGGGGCTGGATGCGAAACCATTTGCGGTCGAATTGAAACGCTCAGGTGTAAGCATTCATGTCCCTGCGGACAAGAGCATTCTGAATGCAGTCATCGATGCAGGAATTGAAGCACCTTATAGTTGTAAAGCTGGTAATTGCCGAAGCTGCGCGGTAAAGGTCATCGAAGGAGAAGTGGAACATCGAGACTCAGCACTTTCGCCAATGGATCGAGCGGATCAACAGCTTATATGCCTTTGCGTTTCCCGCGCAAGGGGAGAAAACCTGATTCTGGACATTTAGGACATATAATCACTTGATCGTTGCCAGTATCAACCAGCTTCAGCTATCGGATGGTAAACGGACGACTATATACGCCAACCTCACTTTGAACTCTCTCGCTATATTCCTTTAGGACGGGGAATTCCGCCGCCACATTGCTCAACCAGGTTGCAGGTTTGTTGTCCATCAGACCTGCGAGCTGGCCCACAACGGTGAAATCAAAGACCGTCAACCGCCCGCCTACGATGTAAGCAGACTCACTGACGATGTCGTTAATCGCCGAAAGGTCCCTGACGGCAAATTGCTTTTGTTCGGTCAGCGTATGCTTGCCCAGGCCCTGCAACAGATATGTCTGCCGCATTTGTTTACGGGCCATGGGCGCTACAACGACGCGTACGATGCCGGGCAGAGCGCCAAAGAAATCCCTGGCGACGTTTGGCCACCAGGCATCATCCAGCCAGCGACTTGCCACCATCATCCAGTACAAATGATCCTCCACCATTCTTGTGAAGGCAGTGCCCATCGCTTTCTCGGCGGGACTCAAACTGCCAAACAATCCACCATTGGACATATCATCGAGCCGCTCAAGGATAATCTCGGAATCAGCAAGTATCTCACCATCAATCTCAACATAGGGTAGTTTGCCCTTTGGCGCGCCGCGCGGATCAGCCAGAATCTCCAACTGGAAATCCAACTTCAAATAGGTCATTGCCATTTCAATTTTGTGACAATACGGCCCCACATTTCTTAAGCCAAAGGCTTCAGGGAATATATAGAGTTTGATCATTAGCTGCTCCTGTTAAGTTGCAGCTATTCTATTACACTCCCCCTGACACCCTTGTGTCAGGAGTATTGCTTGGCAGCCAAAAGATTTTTACCCCTACCGGCAGAAGCGCGAGGCCAATAGTCCCAGCCTGGCACCAACTCTAAGGTGCCAGCCGGTTGATCTCCCAGCTATCTGGGTCATCGAGGGTGTACTGGAAACGATCGTGAAGCCTGCGCTCACCACCTTGCCAGAACTCCCACTGTTCAGGCACAACGCGATAACCACCCCAAAACGAGGGTACCGGAATTTTGCCTTCGCTAAATTTCATCTGCATACGTTCGTATTCATTCTCAAGCATCGACCGGGTATCAATCTTTTGGCTTTGCGGCGATACCCAGGCGGCCAGCTGGCTTTCCTTTGGCCTGCTAAGAAAGTATTTGAGCACTGTCGTTAAGCCCAGCTTTTCGGCGCGTCCCTGGATCGAGACCTGACGATCAATTTTCATCCAGGGGAAGTGTAAGCTCACGGAATCATTATTTGAGATATCTTTCGCTTTGCGACTTTCGAGGTTGGTGTAAAAAACAAAACCCATCTCATCAAAATGTTTCAGCAACACAATCCTCTGGGATGGTTTGCCATCAATCCCGACTGTAGCAACGCACATTGCCGTGGGATCCTGAAGACCTGCATCAATTGCATCATTCATCCATTTGGTAAATTGATCGAAGGGGGATGTTTCAAGACTCTCTCTGGTGAGAGTCCCAAAGTCATATTCCCGCCGTGCATCTTCAAAATTCATCGCTACGCCTTATCACTGAGCATCGAGATCATCACTTGCGACCATCCGCCAAGACTGTCCATTAAGACAATCCACCAAGATCATGCCTTGAGTTTCGCCATGAGTTCTTGCCTGTGTTCCTCATCTTTCGCTGCGATGCCCATAGTGGTCCTGTCAACGATATCCATGAAGCGACTCCTGAATTTTTCGACGATATCATCGGGTTCACCTACGACCGCAAATTCGTTCAGGATGTCATCGGTGATCAGGGTTCCCATTTCATCCCACTGGCCTTCTTTAGACAGCCGGTTAAGTTCTGGCTGTAATTCCCCCCAGCCGTGGATATCCAAAACCGGTGAATAGGCTGGAGTCGAGCCATAAAACGCAATCTGCTTACAGACGCCTATTTTTGCCGCATTAAATTCTTCTTCTGTTCGACCGCTAACAACAAAACCTGGATAGGAAATTTGGAAATCATCTCGGTTTCGCCCGGCTTTCTCGAGGCCAGCCTGGATCGCAGGTAACGTGACTTCCCGCATGTACTTTTCGGTTGAGAAGGCATGAAGGATGATGCCGTCCGCCACTTCACCGGCCACTTCAGTCATCTTCGGCCCCACCGCTGCCAATAATACCTTGGGGGCACCATATTCGTTATCCTGGGGAGAGAACATAGGCGTCATCAAGGTATGAGTATAGAAGTCGCCTTTGAAATTTAGCCTTTCACCTTCGTGCCAGCAAGCCCATATGGCACGCATCGCCAGAATAAACTCCCGCATGCGCTTTGCCGGTGACGACCAGGGCATGCTGAATCGCTTTGTTATATGCGGCTGAATCTGCGAACCCAGCCCCATCACAAAACGACCCTTGGAATAACTGTTAAGGTCATGACCAATGTTGGCGAGCAACATTGGTGTCCGTGAGAAGGCAACAGCAATTGAAGTAATAAGCTCAATTTCTTCTGTCTCTTTCGCCGCCAGTAGTAAGGGGAAAAACGGATCATTACCTGTTTCAAATGACATGGCGCCATCAAAGCCAGCCTTCTCTAAACGTTTAGCACTCATCGGTATCTGATTCAGGTCGCCTGCTAATCCACCATCAATTTTCATCTAACTCTCCGCTTTAAGTTTTTTAATTTTGCTCTCAGAACACTTGCCTTAATAGCAAGGGCCTTACGTATCCAACTTTAAATCCCAGCACTAGCTACCGGGTGCACTATTTACCGAGAGCACATCCCTCGACAGTAATTCGGTGCATCACTCTTCTTTGTCCATGATAATCATTTTGGGCCAAATGCCATGTCGCCCGATTATCCCAGAAAGCAATAGAACCTGGCTCCCAGTGAAACTTGGTGACAAATTCTTCTTTCTGGGCAACATCATAAAGATATTGAAGCAACGGCGCTGAATCCTCAATGCTCCATCCTTTAAAGTGCCTGGTGAAGCCAGGGTTCACGTAGAGCGATCTCTTGCCGCTAAGAGGATGTGTGATCACTACGGGATGGACTACATCATCCATGCCATCAGCAACATCTGCATTTCCAATTCTGCCGGCCTCTGCAGCTTCTGGCTGATACTGCGACTTGGTACCAAACGCAAATTTGGCAGAATGTACGGCGTTAAGACCCAACAATGTCTCCTGTAATCCGGGACTCAAACACTCAAAAGCCTTGTACATATTAGTGAACCAGGTATCTCCGCCAGTCGCGGGTAACTCGCGTGCGACCAGTATTGAGCCCATGGCAGGTTCAACATCATAGGAGTGATCAGTATGCCAACCACCGCCAATATTTCCTGTTTGATCGGGTTCTTTACTCACCATCGCAATCTGGGGATATTTCTGATTTGCCGCGAAGAATCGATTGATATTGATATCGCCCCATCTTTTGGCAAAAGCAATATGCTGCTCTTCATCAATAGACTGATCCCGAAAAAATATCAGCCCCTCATTTGAAAACACTTGTCTGATGTCATCAAATTGACCTTCCGTCAATCCAGCAGCTATATCGACACCTGTAATTTCAGCACCAACGCCATCTAAAACTCTTACGTCTATACCTGTCATAGAAGTTCTCCATTGCTTACCCGGAGGCTGCAGTTTAGTGCTAATGATATGGAGAATGCACTTTTCTAAGTTCAACCGCCAGCTTCTTGTAAAGGCTTAACGCTATGCCAAGATTCTCTTCCAGCGTCTCAAGAGCGCTGATTTTGATCAGGTCTTCCAGTTGACCCAACAGGCTTTCAGGCAGATGTCTAGATATGTGAACGATATAGTAGTCATGATGATTCGGTGTATGAACAAGCCTCGCCAACTGAACCAATGGTGTTAGCACAAACTTCTGGTAATAACCGAAGGCTTCCAGAAACTCGCCCCTGAGAATGTACTTTTCAACTCTGGAATGCTCATTGATTATCTTGTCCAGACCGTCCAATTCGGCAAGCAACTCGTCCCCTGAAATGTTCTTAACATCAAATGTAATCACGCGCGCCTTATCGAAAAGAACCTTCGGTGCCTCAATCGGATCATCCTTAAAGAATTCACTGCCACAAGCGACAAGGATATCGATATGAATCAGGGCATGTACCGATGTACCTGCAAGATGAGATATAAGATGCCTGCGATCGGATGAGCGCTGACTCACAAGCTCGTGATCCAGGTCACTGAACTCACAGAGAACTCGCCGAATGATCAACTCGGCGGAATCCATTGAACCCTCTGTAACCGAAACACAGATATCCAGGTCAGAATACTCATCAACTCGATCAAGCGCATCTGCACCCTCGAGCCATAGAGCCATAGAGCCATAGAGCCAGGATCTCTTCCTTCGGCTCAAGCGCAAGCCTCAATTGCCTGCAGATTTCATCCCGTTGCATATTGCCGGTCACATTTAATCAAATAGCCAGCATTGTACATCAGGGTATTCATGGGATGACTATCTGACAGAGGTCTGTACATCATATTTTGGGTATACTGCAAAAATCAGAATTCATACTTTTCAGGAACATACATGCTCCGCTTATTTATCCACTTTATACGGAGTTCCAAGTTGATACTGTTGTTGATTTCAGCAACAGCTTCTGCAGATGTGTTGGACAACATTCTTAAGAATGAATCCATACGCATCGGCGTCGCATTATTTACACCTTATACGATGCAGGACAAAGCTGGACATTTTGCAGGCTTCGAAATCTAAGTAGGGAAAAGCATTGCACGAGATATGGGTGTACAAGCTGACTTTCGTATCTACAATTGGGAGGACATTATTCCCGCACTCCAGAAAGGCGAGATTGACGTCATTCTGGGAGGCATGGCCATTACACCTGCCCGGGCATTAAAGATTAGGTTCTCCCATCCTTACGTTGATTCCGGAATAGGCCTCGCCACTAATACCTCAAAGACCAGCAAAATCAAAAAACTCGGAGACCTCAACAGCGCTGAATACACCATCGCGATGGTATCTAAAACAGTATCCTTCTCCTCTACCAAAAATTTATTTGATAAAGCTAACATCCTGACATTTAAAACCAGCCAGGCCGCAGGACAGGCTGTGATTAGCGGCCTTGCGGATGCGTATGTTGCATCTTTACCACAACCAAAATTTCTGTCACTTCGTAATCCTGACGTGGTGGATTCACGCCTGTCAGAGCCGCTAATCCCTTATAAAGCCGGTATGGGAGTCAAGAAAGGTGAGCAGGAGTGGCTGAACTTTCTGAATGCCTGGATAACCTCCAAGCAAGCTGACAAGTGGTTATCGGTTACCTATAAATACTGGTTTGAAGGTCTGGAATGGAGCAAGGGAAGCAACAGTTAATGGCCTCTTCATCCATACCTGCGAGCAAACCTAAACGATTTGCAGCAGCGGCTGTACTTTTAACTTCGGCCTTGGTCTTCGCCGCGCAACCAGGTGGCATTCCAAGCTACGACGAGTTAATAAAGGGCAGCATCTACGACAGTACAAACCGCTGGCGCGCCGTTGCAACACTAGAGATTAATGAATGGCGCGCACCTCACAAAGAAGTTGAAGGGCGTATAGTCATGGGTAACGATTTTATCCATGAAGAGGCACGGGAGAGACAAGACAGAGAAGCCGCAAGGAGTCCATTTGAGTACCACAACTCTGCACAGGGGTATCGACTGTTTAAGATCGACTTCTAATTAGTTCCTGCCCAGGAACTAAAAAAATTAGCCCAAAAGGTGCAGAACCTCAATATTGTTAGGCATATAACAACAATAACTTATGAAGGAGTATCGGACTCGCGCACGAGTACCGGCGGTTTTCTTTTACGGACAAGAACTAAGTATTCTACAAAGACACCTGCATGGTTTTGATACTGTTAAGGAAGTTCGTTTTCATCCGGTTCACATCCCCATGAACTTCTATCCGGGGAAAACGTTGCAAGAGTTCTTCCAGCAACACCCTAAGTTGAATTTCTGCCAGCCGCCATCCAATGCACAGATGTTGGCCATAACCAAACGAAAGATGCCTCACCCCTTTACGGCTCACATTGAAAACAAATGGATCGTCCCACTTTTCTTCATCCCGATTCCCGGACATATACCAGAGCGCAAGCTTGTCGCCTTTTTTGATTTCCTGATCGCCAATTTTTGCATCTTCCTTCGCGGTCCTTCTCATATAGATAACCGGGTGGACCCAGCGAATAATCTCATCCACAGCAGAAGGTATTAGCGATGGATCGTCAAGCAGCTTTTGCTTCTCTTCCGGATTCTGCGAGAGCGCAAGGATTCCACCGGAGATCGAATTCCGGGTTGTCTCATTTCCCGCTACAATCAATAACAACAAAGTTGACAGATAATCCCCAAGGTCTACCGGCTCACCGCTCACTTTGGTGTGAACTAACATACTAATCAGGTCGTTAGTTGGCGTTTCTTTCCGTAGCTCATACTGCTCCATGCCGAAGGTCACCAACTCCATAATGGCGGTCTTGACCTGTTCCGGGGATACAACGATATCAGGGTCATCGCCGCCGATAATAATATTCGACCACTCGAATAGCTTGTGCCTGATTTCCTGTTCAATACCGAATAATTCCGCGAGCATCTGGATTGGCAGTTCCGCTGCGACACTATTGATAAATTCAACCTCATCCTTTCCTTCGATCTTGGACAGAATTTCCCTGGCACGTTCCCGAATTCTAGGCGTTAGATCATCCAGCTTATGTGGCGTGAAACCCGGAGCAACAACGCGACGATTCTGCACATGTTCTGGCGGGTCCATCATAATCATGCTGGTACCACCCTGAAACAGATTCCCTTCACCGGCATCCTCTAAATCGTTTCCTTCTTCCTTCATGCGAGTTCGAATCATCTCATCACTGGGTAGTGTAATGCCCCCCAGTTTACCGTCACTGCTGAAGAGCGCAGGATTCTTGGATACATACTGAATGTCATCATATTTCGTGATCGACCAGAACCCCGGACCGCCCCAAGGCTCGGGGCACCAGGCAACCGGATCTTCATTTCGCATACGCGTGAAGATGTCATGAACTTTGGCGTGATCCTGGAATGTTTTGGAAAATGAAAGACTCAAACGTTCTTCATTGCTAATCGGCATCTGCTGTTCCGGGTAATATGGCTTGTGCATACAGTAAACCCCGATCGATGGCCAGATTCAAGAAGGTAAACGACAGACTTAACTCAATCGTATTGCCTACTCCAGATTCGCGGAGTTACAGAGTGGCAATCAAAAATGGCAGCTCAATTAGAAGCAGTACTGCATGAATAGTTTAATGGGCTACAGCCCTCTGCCTCACGCAGCTAGCTTACGAGTCGGAGTCGACCTGATTATCAGTCCCCCAGATTGTGGCGAAATCAAACGGCAATTCATCCAGGGGGCATAGGGTTTCCGTGATCATATAATCCACGACTGTTGTGTCTCGTTTTATCGGCGCAGGAAGTTGATCGCCGGTTGCCTCAAACAACGCCATGACGATAGGTCTGTCTGCACGACTGAGACCGCGCCTGACCACCATAGCCGTTTCCTTATTGCTAAGCTTCACCAACATGCCGGGGGGGTATATACCAACTTCCTTAATGAACAAGCTCACCAGCTTGCTGTCGATCTTCTCGCCACGTTGGGAGAAAACACGTTGAATCGCCCGTTTGCCATAGATACCAGTACGATATTTTCTCGGCAGCAGCATCGCACTATAGATATCGCCCAGGGAGAGAACGCTCGAAATCGGCGTTAGCTCGCTGATACCGTTGGGGTAACCACTGCCAACAAGTTTCTCATGGTGTTTGAGCACAACATCAAGAATCAAAGATTCATCTATACCAGAGATTTTCAGCAACTCACAACTCCTGGCAGGGTGGGCGTTAACCTTGACTCGCTGCTCATCCGTTAAGGGTCCGTTCTGCTCCGCCAGTTCATCCATTAAGTGGAACATGCCAACATTAGCTGTGAGGGCACCACAAACCAGTGCATGCATATCAGCCTTTCCAGCTTCAATCTTACCGTTGAGTAGCTGACAGACAACCGCAGTCATCAACGGATGTACTTGTACATAACTGGACTCTCTGTCCAACAGTAAGGCACCGAGGACGAGATCTGCACCTTGTTCGATGATGACGCGAACTTCAGCCTAGATTGCACTTAGTTCGGGCATGAGACTCCCGTCATTACCCTGGGCTACCGTTGACAGAAAATCATTGAACCTGGTTTTGAAGGCGTCAAGCCTCTCAAGGATCGACGTTTCACCTATCGCTAACCCAATTTCTTCCAATTCGATGACGTCTACTATGTCTTCTTTACGCCAGGCTCCATGTGAAAGCAGGACATTTATCTGATCATCAGATGAAACGGGCTGACCCTCGTTGAGCATCAGGCGACCATCGTCACTAAAGACCTGCCAGGGTACAACTTCCCCTACCGTCAAATCCTGTTTCCTGAGATTGATCTTTTCAGTATTCATTTCAGCTATCCGGAAATACCGTGCACGCTGTTACTGCCTAGCATTAAGGTAAATAAACCACCTATTATACTCGACGTCAATACACCATTGGCAATCTGAACACACGGCAAAGGGCTTCGCCTGTGAATGGCGCTACCTTGAAGATGCCCAGCAGGATTTACATGCTTCCCAAAAATGATAGTCTCGAAAGAATCAAGAAGCATATGCACGGGCGCAGACAGGAAATCTGATGAGTGATACTTATGACAATGGCAGTTACTGGTTTGCATCACTGGACGAATTAGAACAACCGGAAGCACCAGAGCAGCTACCGCAACAGGTCGATGTAGCCATTATTGGTGCCGGTTTCACAGGATTGTGGAGCGCCTACTACCTGAATCAGGCCAACCCTGGTCTCGACATCGCGATATTTGAAGCCAATACGGTTGGCTTCGGTGCCAGCGGACGTAATGGTGGTTGGTGTATGGGATGGGCGTACGGCATCGAGAAATTAATCTCCAATCCGAAAACAGTTGCCCAGGGTATGGCGGTCGCACGCGCAATGGAGGACACGGTTGATGAGATTGGAAGAGTTTGTCAGGGGGAAAACATTGACTGTCACTTTGCAAAAGGCGGCACATTGACCATCGCGACGAAGCCTTTCGAAGTTAAAAAGATGCAAGCCCAGATCGCGGCGTACCACAGCTTAGGTTTTTCAGAAGATGACTTCGTCTGGCTGGACGAGAATGAATCGAAAGAGCGCCTTAATATGACGCCAAACTATGGCGCACTTTATACCCCTCACTGCGCGTCAATTCATCCCGCCAGATTAGTTCGAGGCCTCGGCGAGGTGCTGCGCAGTAAAGGGATCAGCATTTTTGAACGAACGCCCGTCATCAGCTATGAAAATAAAAAAATTACCACTGCGCTAGGTGCAGTCAAGGCTAATGTCATTTTGCGGGCAACAGAAGGATATACCGATACCCTAAAGGGGCAGGAAAGAAAATTACTGCCCTTGTATTCTATGATGGTGGCAACCGAGCCACTGCCGGATTCCATATGGGACGACATTGGTTTACATAAAAGGGAAACTTTTAGCGACAATCGGCGGGCGACCATTTATGGTCAGCGTACATTGGACAATCGATTTGCATTTGGCGGCAGAGCGGGCTACTACTTTGGCTCTAAGATAAAACCAGTTATCCCCCCGAATGAACCAATCCTGGATAATGTGGAAAATATCCTCAGGGACTTGTTCCCTGTATTAAAAGAGTATCAAGTCACTAACCGATGGGGTGGATTAATGGGCGTGCCGCGGAATTGGCGCCCCTCCGTCACATTCGATCATCATTCGGGTATAGGAACAGCCGGCGGATATGTAGGAGAAGGTGTCGGTGCTTCCAACCTGGCGGCACGAATCCTGACCGATCTTGTGCTTGGAAAGCAAACGCCGCTGACAGAACTGACATGGGTCAACGATGTCGCTCGGAAATGGGAACCTGAACCCATCCGCTGGATAGGGGCAAAGGCCTTGCAATGGTCCGGTGAAATGGCAGACAAAGAAGAGCTGCGCCATGATCGACCTTCGAAATTCTGGGGCGGCTTATTCAATATGTTTGTGGGCTAGGTTATCTCGCATCAGGAAAGTGCCCATTGACAAAAAGTGGCTATTCTTGTTCGTCAATGTCATTCATTAGGGATTCACATGGTTAATCGTAATAAGATTGTTGGAACAGGCGGCGAATTATTGATGCATCAGTTGGTCGCACAAGGTGTGGACTACGCGTTCACCAACACCGGCAGTGCCGAAGCCGGCTTCTTTGATGCTTTTCTGACAGTGCCGGGTGTGCAGCCGATCCTGCTGATGAATGAATCACTGGTATTGTCTGCCGCTGACGGATACGCCAGAACGTCAAGGAAAGCGGCTTTTGTCAATGTGCACCTCGCTGCAGGAACACGGCAAGGATCCGGCCAGTTGTTCAATGCCCATTTTGATGGCACACCCATGGTTGTTACTGCTGCCATGCGTGATAACGGATCATTCGGCGACCATAATACCCTTGGCGTCAGCAGTGGTTTCGCGCAGATGAATGCAGTCCAGGATGTGACCAAAAGACGATGGGAAGTCAGGGATGCTCGTGGTATTCCCATGGCAACCAGGCGGGCGTTCAAAGAAGCACTGACTATGCCAACAGGGCCGGTTTACCTGGCGTTTTCGGGAGAAGCGCTGGATGCGAAGAATGTCGAGGCCAACATACAGGCTGGTGAGGAAGTAGAAATAGCACAGGTTCCTGACACCTCCGTCATCGAAAAAATCCACGATGCACTTCTCAATGCCAAGAACCCATTATTGGTCGTCGGTCCGGACGTGGCCAATGTAAAAGCCCAACGGGAGTTACTTGAGATTGCCGAGAACTACGCATTACCTGTCGCGATTAATTTCTTTGACTATGGCTCATTTCCACCAACCCATCCCAACTATATCGGTATGGTAGATGGCGTCGCTGACGATGAACACGACGTTGTCTGCTGTATCGGATATCGGCCTAACACACGGGCTAACCCGACTGATGATCGATTCCCGGACGCCTTTAAGATAGGCATTGGGCACGATCCTTCGATGCTGGGTAATACCTTCGCCCTTGATCTGGACATCTGGTCAAATGTGAAGAAGGCACTGGTGGCATTGAATGCGCAATGGAATCCGGCAGACACGAATTTGCACCACATCTCTCAACGCCGTTCCGAGCTTCGAGCGCGAAGTGAGGCGCGAATGTCCCGCGCACGTGAAGAGGTATTGTCCCACGCTAACGACAACCCTATTCATCCGAACGTTCTTAGCCTGCGCATGGGAGAATGTCTGGCACCGAACACGACTGTTGTGTCCGAAAATTTTAGCGCCGCCGAGCAGTTTATGCCGTTTGGCTTTGACAACGATGACTGGTCACTGGTCAGGACCTACGGTGGCAGCCTCGGATATGGTGTTGGCAGCGCCATTGGTTCGCAACTCGCAGCACCTGACCGGCCGCTGGTACTCAGCATTGGCGATGGTTCTGTCATGTATAGCTCATCCGGATTCTGGACCATGGCTCGTTATGGCCTGCCCATCATTACCGTTGTTTGGAACAACATGCAGTATCAGACCGTCCGTAATAACTTCGCCCGTTGGGGTGGCAATATGAAGGAACAGAACAAGTACCCGGAAACGTTTCTCGGTGACCCTGCCATTGATTTCGTTATGCTGGCTAAGTCCCAGGGAATTGAGGGGCAACATGTACGCGAACCCGGTGAACTGGATGTGGCTCTAAACAGGGCACGAGAGGTGCAGGCGGCAGGTGAGCCTTACCTGCTTGATGTGCATATCGCGAATGTTGGCCCCGGCGCAGACCAGAGCTGGTACAAGGCTTTTAAGCTTGCTGGGATTTAAGAATAGCTGCGATTGTTCCAAGGTTTGGTGAGGGTAATAAACTTCGCGACACTTGCCGTTTTAATGACAAAAAGAGGCGGGACAACTATTTTTCTCCCCCCTCTTTTAGCGGCGACCCATTCTTCCCGCACCGCTCAAACTGCGGCCACGTGCTTGATAAGTCCTTCGCTGGTTAAACTGGTTATAACCACGCTGTCGTGAACTGGCATCCCGGTTCAACTGCGAACTTCTGTGGCTCCAGTCCTGGTTCGTGCCGCTACTATATCTTTGACCAGTAGCTCGATTCGCTTGCCACGTTGTTGAGGCAGGATTTTCAAAACTTCCCCCGCCACCAACGACAGTCTGTGAACTGAGCCGGTCGGCGTTGGCAGTTGTCTTTCCGGTATTTGAGGCAGCCCTGTCCTGAAGGGCTTGCTGATCAACGTTGTATTGGCTGAAGTCGTTATTTCTTGATTGCCAGTTGCCGCTGCCGCGATCATATTCCTGCCAGCCGTCATCACCCTTCTTGTACACATTGCCATTTTTACCAGCGTAGAGGTCGCCTTCGCTGTCTTTGCCGACAAAACCACGATTCTCGCCATCACCCGCTGATATCAGGCCACCACCTGCTGAGCCTTCTATCTTTGTCTTACGCTGGCCGCTACCAATTTCGCCTTCAATAGTACCAGTTCGACCATCTCCGGTTGTGAAGCTACCCGATGATATCCAGGAGCCATCTTGCTGCCGATGTCTTTCGGTATAGGAGGAGCCACCTTGCGATGTGTAACGTTCTTTTGTCGACCAGCCATCATCAAGATCAAGTTCGCGTTGCGTCGCGATAGTCTTGTCACCACGGGTAAGCGCCTTTTCCGATTCCAGTCGATGCGTATCATCGTTGTAGTACCGCTCGGCTTCACGATAGGTAGCGGTTCTCGGATTGTAGGATTCTCCATAACTTGCCCATTCATCCCCATCCCATGCGGTTTCCACATATCCCTGGCGACCGGTCTTTGGATTCCGGTATTGGCTATAGCTGTAGCCGCCAAAAGGACCATGCCAGCTCGATCGAGTGCCATACATCCCTGTGCGTGGATTGTAGAAACTTCCATGGCCATAGGAATAAAACCAGGGGTAGTAATAGAAACCCCGGTAAGGCGGGTAATACCAGCCGGTACCGTATATCGGTACGCCGTAGGAAATATAAACACTCGTGCTGTAACTGGGTACGGCGCTATAGATGACAGTAGTCGGGGTCGTGGATGCAACGCTGACAGAAGTTACCGGATAGCTGGGTGATGACGCAGGTATATCATAGATTGCATCAGGTACACGAAAGGCCGGGGTCCAGGGTCCAACCGGTGCATCAGCCTGGTACCACGCACCTTCATAGCAAAGATAGTAAACGCCCTGGTATTCGATAATCTGGTAAGAAGTATTCCTGGCTCTGGCGACACTCGTTCCTGGTACCTTTTCAAACTGCGGTTCACCGTCGAAGTCGGGTTCCAGTTTCAGCTCTTTGCTCTTATCAACGACTATCTTCGAAGGCAGGGATGCCTCGACAATGGCGATTCTTGCTTCCAGGGTTTCCGCAATCGAGACCCGCACAAAGGCCATGCCGTGATCCGGCGGAATTAACTGGAATACATCAGGCAAGTCGTGTTGCCACTTCCATCTCCCCTTTGAAGGATCGTTTGTAACAAACCAACGCCCTGAGGTAAGAAAATACCAGCTGCCATCATAAGTGAACACGGGGCTTTGGGTGTTAGCGACAAACTCGAGCCCTTTGGCCTCCGGAATATTTTCGAGGTAGGGATTACCATCAATGACGATCAACTCGGAAGGTTGATCGATGCTGATAATCTTGGAATCCGCGCTACCCGGATCAGTGACCCGAAAATCAGCGAAGCTACCGCCAGAGTCAATCTTGTCAATATTGACGGGGGAATTCTTTGCCATCGACCAGGGGCCGGTAATATCTAACGCCGAAAACCACGTACTACGGTTCAGTAACATGAAACCAGATTCAGGATCTTTTAGAACTGGCCAGTTAGCGTTGACAACAACCTGCAGGCCAGTGTCTTCGACAGGTTCGAGACGAGGTTCACCGTCCACAAACAAAAGAATAGCAGGATTCGTTTCGACGTAGATAGGCGGAGGCTCAGGATTAAAACCGCTTGCCGGTGCGTCTGACCCGAGTACATCATGACCTAGAGAGACTAAAAATATATCCAGCAGAATATCGAAGGTATCTTGCTCGATATATTTTTGCATTGATTGCGAATAGTCCATGGAATTGTCTTTCGCCACCTTGACCTCAACGAACCTGGTTTTGCTCAACGTAACGATCCGTTCATCGAGATCTACTTCCGTATCACCATGAAGTTCCGCTGTGGCGAACACCTTCTTATCCGAGCCCGTGGGGGTATATTCCAGTGCAACTAGCATTTCAGTACGTTCGAAATTCGTCCAGGAAATAATTTGCGGCGCATGAATGATTATTCTGCCTTTGTCAGTTTGCCTCTCTCTTGGAAACACCCAGCCTTTTTCTGACTCGGCGTGGCCAAGCAGGCTGCATATGAGCAGGCCGATCGCGCAAAATATTTTCATCATCTATCTTCCCCTGGCATTGGGCTAATCATCTGTCTTTGTCGTGGCACTGGCTCGATATGAAACCATTGGCTGCAACGAAACTGAAATTTTCAGCTTCAGCATCCTAGCATGCAATTTCTTCGTCAATAATTTCTTCGTCAATAATTTCTTTGTCAATGTAGTGTCGGCATTGGACGCGGATAAAATGGTACCGCGCCTGTTCCCACCATTTGTTTGTAATCCTGATATGTTCTAGAGTCGCAAGATTTGCTTACAACACACTATTATTCCTCTTGATCAAGGTAGAAGTTATGCCTACGCAAACTGACGTCGTTATTATCGGTGCCGGCTCCGCTGGTTTATCAGCCGCCAAGGAACTTACCAAGCAGGGGATTTCGTTTCTTGTGGTCGAAGGCTCTCATCGTATTGGTGGTCGTGCTTACAGCGAAGAAATTGCCCCTGACGTTTGGTTTGATTTGGGTTGTGCCTACTTGGTCGCTGGACCGGATGCTAAAAACCATATTGACGAAAGCAACCCCTTTATAGATTTTGCAAAAACTCAGGGTGCTGTTATCGAGGAATACCATTCCGACGCACACTACAATTATAACGGTAGGCCATTAGACGATAACGAGATGCGAGCACGGGAGGCGTATTACAAAGAATGTGAAGAAGCAATACGAAGCTCTGTTGTTGGTGGAGATGACTGCGCTATCAGTGAACTCATTGATCTCGAAAATCTCTACGCAACACCGTACATTGACATGATGGCTGTGACAGCACCTAAAGACCTTGATGAAGCATCAGCAGCTGATTTTTTCCATAAGGTTGAAGAGTATACGGATTTTATAACCTTGCGCGGGTATGGAAACTTGATCGCACAGTGGGGTTCCGATGTTAGTGTTTCATTAAATACCAAAGTCGAAAGTGTTGATTGGTCCGGAAAAGATGTCCTTGTAAAAACCGTTAACGGATCAATACGAGCTCGTTGCCTCATAAGCACCGTGTCCAATGGAATATTGGCGGCACACCAAATTCACTTTAAGCCGCGACTACCCGATTGGAAAATAGAAGCCATTCAAGGCGTACCCATGGGCGCCGAAAATAAAATTGGCGTGCATTTTACAAAAGACGTTTTTGGCCCCGAAGCTAGCGGGTATTATCAGTCCTGGTCCAGTGAAGCACAGGGGGCTTATATAGATGTGAACCTCATGTCTACAAATGTTGTATCGGTCTTTATGGGTGGGCGTTTTAGCATCTGGATGGAGAAACAAGGCCAACAAGCAGCTCACGAGTTTGCCGTAGATCGCGTTGCAGAACTATTTGGTAATGATATTCGCCAATCGGTCGATCGCTCCATCCTTACCGCCTGGGTTACAGATCCCTGGACATTGGGTTCCTACGCCTGTGCTTTGCCCGGCCAGTTTCACCAACGCAAATCATTACCGCTTGCTATTGACAACAAATTATTTTTTGCTGGTGAGGCAACTGCTCGTGCTAATGGTACTTGCAATGGTGCTTATTGGTCGGGAGTTCGAGCGGCTCGTGAAGTAGCAGAGGTAATTAATTTCACTTTACGAAATGGATGATGGCTATGAACGATTTGGATATTACCCGTTTGCGCGTTTATCTTGTCGCGCCCAAAGTAACACCCCATTACCGATGGACAGGATCTTCTAAACCGTCTCCTATTTATTACAATATTGTTCGACTAACAACAGCCTGTGGCATTGAAGGTGCCTCCGGCGTTCTTACTGGTGATTTTTATGAAGAGCAAGATCAATATGATGACGCTGAAGATTTTGCTGAAGCTTTTCGTCCGGTTATAGCGGGATTAATAGGGAAGAATTTACAACAACGTGAAGCTATAACTAGATCATTATTGAAGGCACGCGCTGCACCCATTCCTGAACCTGAATCCTTGATTGAAATTGCGTTATGGGATGCCATTGCCCGTAAAGCGGATCAACCGCTGTACAAACTTTTGGGCGGTGCACGAGAACGCATTCCCGCTTATGCGAGCAGCCCTGTTTTTGAAACCGTGGATGAATACCTTGATTACGTCCGATTGATTCAGCGCAAGGGTTATCTGGCAGTAAAGTTTCATACCCAATGCGATCCCGATTTTGATTTAGAGATGGTGTCTGCTGTATCCAACGCCATCGCAGATTCAGATTTACACTTTATGGTGGATATAGAACAAACCTATGATTATGAGCGCTCAATCGTATTAGGTCGTGCTCTGTCGAGGATGCCTTGTGATTGGTTGGAGGCTCCTCTTGCCGATACAGACATTGACGCTTATGTAGAGCTGCGACGGGCAGTGGATGTAGATATCCTTTGCGCTGGTAATACCGTAGTTGATTTACCGGATATAACTGATGCCATTGAACAAGGTGCGTGGTCAAGGTTACGCTGCGATCCTTGTAATATGGGCGGCATATCGGCCGCCATCAAAGCGATGGACTTTGCTGATTCACACGGGCTTAAAACCGAATTGCAAAGTTATGGTTATCCTCTAAGCCAGGCCGCCAACCTACATGTGATGTTGGCCGTGAATGGTTGTAGTTATTTTGAACATCCAGTTCCTTTCGAACACTTCGAATATGCTTGCGCTAATCCAATACGGATCGAAAGAGATGGTTGTGTGAGTGCGCCTGGAGGCCCAGGCCTCGGCCTTGAATTAGCATGGGATGAAATTGAACGGGATGCTTCTATGGTGATCGATACTGATACACTGTAATCAAACCGCGCTGTGTTATGCAATACAGCCATTTAAAAGTGGTGGAGCTAGACGG
>JAYGEX010000002.1:0-188926 GCA_046582185.1 Pseudomonadales bacterium
AATGATGGTCCGGTCTTTCTTCGGCTGAAGGAGGTCGTAGTAAAGGTTGGGCTGTCTCGGTCCACTATTTACAAGATCTTAGATGAAGGCAATTTTCCCGCGTCATTCAGGTTGGGAGACAAGGCGGTGGGGTGGTTACAAAGTGACATTGAACGGTGGATGATGGAGAGAAAACATCAGTGATTTTCGATCACAGTGAGAAACTATTCATCAAGTTTGATTTACCTTGAGGGCCGATGAAAGAAAGCGTTACTACGCGGGCATGTAAACCAGTAAAGTTTACATGGCTTTACACGTGGAATATTCTATAGAGCTCTCGACATGATAATCATAAGTTCATGTTTGTTAACATAAAATATGGTACCGAGGGTCGGAATCGAACCGACACTTCCGTGAAGAAACCGGATTTTGAATCCGGCGCGTCTACCAGTTCCGCCACCCCGGCACGTCAGAGGCGGCGATTATATCGGGCTTTTATACTGGTGTCAGTCCTTGAATTTGGTTATTTAGTCGCTAAATTGGGTTAATCCATCGGAATATGAATATTTCAGGTTTTATTCAAGTTAGGGTTTTCTTGTCCGATAAACCATAAAGAACGGTATTTATGGTGCTTTCCCTTCATTCTCAGGGAAAGAATTAGGATGAATGCGGGCTATTTGCTAATATTTCGTCAGATTTTTGTATTAGCGATGGGCTCTCTGACACTAAGGGAACTAGTTATGCGTCTGGATAGAATTGAAAAAGATGAGGAAGTGCTGATTGATGTGATCAGTTGCATGGATCATCCTGAACTGAATGATACTTCACTTGCCTGCCGTACGGTTGATGTCTCCGAGACTGGCATGCTGGTTAAAGCGGAGATTGATATCCCCGTGGAAGCACGCCTGGCGTTGCGTTTGGACCTATCCAGTGAATTGTATCGCCTGAAGGGCACAGTGCGCTGGATTCGACATGAAGAGACGAACTACATAGGTTTGCTTCTGGATGAGAACAGCCTGGATATTCTGCCTTGGACGCGCATGTTTCAGCTGGATTTTTAAGACAGCACTGCCTACAATTTCGTCCTGACTTTATTCTTCCCATTTTCCATTCCCTCCCTATATCGCAGTAGGGGGCTACTCCGTTAAGGCTATTTAATGCAGGTCAGCGATTTTCAATTTGAGCTGCCTGAGCACCTTATAGCCAAACATCCAACCCCTGTCCGCTCCGAAAGCCGCTTGATGCATCTTGATGCTGCGACGGGTGTTATTTGCCATTACCAGTTTTCTGATCTGCCCTCTTTAATTGAGCCTGAAGACCTGATGGTGTTTAACAATACCCGGGTTATCCCGGCGCGCTTCTTTGCCAGGAAGGCAACCGGCGGGCGCGTTGAAATCCTGCTGGAACGTATCATTGATTCGCACCATGCCAAAGCGCAAATCCGGAGCAGTAAATCGCCAGGCGCGGGCGTTGAGCTTACCCTTGATAACAGTTCAATCAAGGTGGTGGTTACAGGCCGTGATGGTTCGTTTTTTAATCTTGAGTTTCCTGATCCCGGCGTGTCTGAAATCGCCAATGAGCTGGGGCATATGCCATTGCCACCTTATATAGACAGGGAAGATGAACTTGAAGACAGGGAACGATATCAAACGGTTTATGCGAGTAAGGAAGGGGCGGTTGCAGCGCCGACCTCCGGGCTGCATTTTGATGATGCCTTGCTGAGTGAACTTGCAGCCAAGGGTGTTAACCGTGAAGAGGTGACGCTGCATGTGGGTGCTGGCACCTTTCAGCCTGTGCGCGTAGATAAGCTTGAAGATCATGAGATGCATGTCGAATGGTTGAATGTGTCATCCAGCGTTTGTGATTCGGTTAACGCTTGCCGTCACCGAAACGGCAGGGTGGTGGCGGTGGGTACAACGAGTGTACGCAGTCTTGAATCGGCATCTGCCTCTGGCGAACTATCGCCATTTGAAGGCGATACCAATATATTTATCTATCCCGGATATGAGTTTAGATCTGTCGATGCGATGATCACCAATTTCCATCTCCCTGGTTCGACGCTCATTATGTTGGTGAGCGCCTTCGCGGGTATGCAGAACATCCAACATGCTTACCAAACGGCGATAAAGGAATCCTATCGCTTTTTCAGCTATGGTGACGCCATGCTGATTACACGATGAAAGTAGTATGAAAGTAGTATGAAAGTATTAAAGATAGCGGCGATCGTTGTTGTTCTTATTGTGCTTGTGGCTTTAGGGCTCGGCAAATGGGTTGTGCCTGGCGTGCTTGAAGGCGGAATGAACATGGTCAAGGAACATGAGCCTTATGTAATCCGCCCCGATGTGCAGGCCTTTCATGATGAACTCTTTATTGTCGATTTGCATACCGATACCTTGTTGTGGGAGCGGGATATGCTGGTCGAGGCGAGCGTTGGTCATGTGGATTTGCCAAGGCTTCAGCAGGGTAATGTTGCCTTGCAGGTTTTTTCAGCGGTGACCAAGAGCCCGTCCGGGCAGAACTACGATGAAAATACCGCAGATTCAGACAATATCACTATGTTGGCCATCGCCCAGCTCTGGCCAGTTGCTACCTGGAATAGCATTTTTGAACGTGCACGTTATCAGCTTGCTAAACTAAAGGATTTTGTGGAAGCAAGCGACGGCTATCTGGTCTTTCTTCTGAGCCAGAAGGATATGCAGGCGCTCGTGTCTAAGCGCCTGAGCGGCGAAAAGGTGGTTGGTGCCATCTATTTGATTGAAGGCGCCCATCCCCTTGAAGGTGATATTGATAAGCTGGATCAGCTGTTTGATGGCGGTTTACGCATCTCGGGTTTGACGCATTTTTTTGATAACGAGCTTGGTGGTTCGCTGCATGGTGTCAGCCATGAAGGTTTAACTGAATTAGGCAAGGATGTGATCCGCCGGGCAAACAAACTCGGTATGATTATCGATATTGCTCATGCTTCACCGCAGATGGTCAAGGATGTTCTGGCACTCTCAACTTCGCCGGTGGTGTTATCTCATGGCGGCGTGAAAGGTAGCTGCGATACTGCGCGTAATCTCAATGATTCCCTGATGAAAGAGATAGCAGCCAAGGGCGGCATTGTCGGTATTGGTTCTTGGGATGGCGCGGTGTGTGATATCACGCCGGAAGGGGTGGTGAAGTCTATTCGTTATGCTATCGATCTCATCGGCGTTAATCATGTGGGCCTCGGCTCAGATTACGATGGTACAACCGAAGTATTGTTTGATACCTCAGAACTCGCGATCTTGACCCAGACAATGTTAGATAATGGTTTCAGTAAATCTGAAATCAGGCAGGTGATGGGGGAGAACCTGATGTATTTCTTTATGCAGAATCTGCCTGAGTAAGAACATCAAGAAGCAGGCCGGGACATAACCCTTTATAGACAGCATTTATAGACAGCGTTTATGGATAGTCTTCATAGATAGCTCCAATGATAAAAAGCCCAAATAAACAGCTCTAAAACTGAAAGTGAACAAGCCAAATGAAATTTGAAGTTAGTCAAACCGATGGCGCGGCGCGGCGTGGTGAACTCACCCTGCCACATGGCAAGGTGCAAACCCCGATCTTTATGCCTTGTGGTACTTACGGTTCCGTTAAGGGCATGATGCCTTCATCTTTAGATGAGATTGGCGTACAGATATTGTTAGGTAATACCTTTCATCTGATGTTGCGCCCTGGCATGGAAGTGATGGAAAGCCACGGCGGCCTGCACGATTTTATGAATTGGCAGCGGCCCATCCTTACGGATTCCGGCGGCTTCCAGGTCTTTAGCCTGGGCGATCTGCGCAAGATTACGGAGCAGGGCGTGAACTTCAGATCGCCGGTTAATGGCGACAAGGTCTTCCTTAGCCCGGAAGTGTCCATGCAGATCCAGGCCAGCCTGAATTCTGATATCGCCATGGTATTTGATGAATGTACGCCTTATCCAGCGGATGAGAAGGTGGTTCGGGAATCTATGGAGCTGTCTTTACGCTGGGCGGCGCGCAGTAAAGCAGAGTTTAAAAAACTCAGCCAGCAAAATGGTAAAGACAATTCACTGTTTGGCATCGTCCAGGGCGGCGTTCATTCCAATCTTCGTAAAATCTCGCTGCAAGGCCTTCAGGAGATCGGCTTTGATGGTTACGCCATTGGCGGCCTGTCTGTGGGCGAACCCAAGCATGAAATGATGGATATTGTCGGTAGCCTGGCACCGCAATTGCCTGATGATAAACCCAGATACCTGATGGGCGTTGGTACGCCGGGGGATCTGGTGGAGTGTGTGCGTCGCGGCGTTGATATGATGGATTGTGTCATGCCCACCAGGAATGCGCGCAATGGCCACCTGTTTACCTCAACCGGTATCGTCAAGATCCGAAATGCGGTGCATAAGACAGATACGTCACCGCTGGATGCTGCCTGCGACTGTTATACCTGCAAGAATTTCTCGCGCGCCTATTTATACCATCTGGATAAATGCAAAGAGATTCTCGGCGCAGAGCTCAATACTATCCATAACCTGCACTATTACCTGTCTTTAATGGATGGTTTGCGTAAGGCTATCGAAGTCGAACAACTCGATAGTCACATAGACGAAATATATGAAGGCTGGGCAATTGCACCAGACATATAGAATTTACAAAAGGCGAACGCCCACCGAAATAGTTCACGGGGAAAAATAAAGAAAACCTGCCGCTTTAAGGAGACCCGAACGACGACTATGAATGCTGCACCCAGACATTCGTTGCCAGTATTCTCGTTTATCCTGCAACCCCAGATTCTTTCCCTGTGGGTTCTCGGCACTCTGCTGACCTGGTGGATCTTAAGTTTGGCACCAGATTCCGAGCTGTTCCTGCCCTTTACTGCGTTCTATTCACTCTTTTTGATTACCGTGCTCTGTTACGGCTTTGAGATCATTGAAGTTACCGCCCGCGGCCATCAAAAAGCGCCGCCTTATCGCCAGGCCATGCGGGAGGGCCCGGGGCGCTTAATGAGGCTGTTAGTTGCTATAAGCCTGGCGCTTGTATTGTTCAAGATGGCGCCAGATTCCTTGCGCTGGTTTGTGGTCATGGTGCTGCTGGCTATTTCACCAGCAGTGACTTCGTTTATCACCTTTCGCGAACCGCTGCTCGTCTGCATTAACCCTGTACGAATCTGGTAATTTATATCCAATATGGGGCTGAGCTATGTTTCCATGCGCATCATGATGACGTCACTGCTTCTGCTTTCTGTGTACGTGATGGAAGGGCAATTGGATTTGCTGGCTAGCCCCGAGGGCCGAGTAGTAACTGCGATATTATTGGCTTACCTGTTTCTGATGATGTTTCGAAACACGGGTGTCCTGCTTCATCTTCGTCGAAGTGCGCTGGGCATTCGAACGGCATTCAGTGAGGAACAGTTGGGTGCTGAACAGGAAATCGCGCTGACTGAAGAGCTGCGGGCTCAATTGAATGAGATCAATCGACTGATGAAAAGGCAGGGTTTGCCTGCGGCGGTGAAGATGCTGGAAAAACATATCAGGGGTAAATCGTTTGCACAAATGTTGTTGACCTACAAGTTGCTGAAGGAATTTGCAGATCGTCGATTACTGTAATATTTTGCGTCGATGGTGATTGGTCAATCTCTTGAATCTGATTTAGAGTCAAGCTGACGAATTTTTAGCGAGATGTGGCGTGAATCAAAGGGGTTCAGGCTTCATCCTGGTGGGCTGCTTTTGAGGCTGGCCGAATCCGGTGGTACAACCAGGCAGCGATCAGCTCTGTTAGTACAATTGCAGGATTTTGAGGCCGACTTCCCAATGCACCCCCGTATTCAACAATCCTATCTGGTCACGGCCAAACTGGCCTACGAGCTGGAACAATTTGCGCTGGCCGGTGACTATTTTGTAAAAGTGGATCAGGCAGACAGTAGCCTGAATAAAGGATTACTGGAACAAATGCAGAATTTACTTGGCCTTAGGCAGTAGTGAGCCGGAGTAAGCGGGTATTGATGGGTGGCTATTGAAAATAAGCCATGTCATGCCCATATAAACGAAACATATAGGGCTTTGCTGGCTTGCAGGGATGGTTCTCTGACGATTTGCAGTGCCTTTTTGACGATAGGAAGAAGATAGATGATGATCGGATGCCAGTAATATTTGCTTAATACCCTGTTATTCGGCGAAAATAGCGCCGCTTTGAAATACGCCAAAATTTTTTGGCTGTGTGTTAGTCAGAAATGAGTAATTCGGCCAGCAGAGCAGCCACTAATACGAGCTTGTACACGAACTTTTTATACGAGCCTTTTATACGAACTAAGGAAATGGCCCGTTTACCGGGCTTGATGAGTCAATATGATGGAATTTTTTATATCTACTGCGATGGCAGCAGACGAAGGTGGCAGTGGGTCCCTTCCCGGTTTGGATTTGTTTATCATTGTTGCTTTTGCGGCAGTCTTCTACTTTATTGTTTGGCGCCCGCAAAGTAAGCGCTCTAAAGAGCATAAAGACCTGGTAGGCGGCTTGACCAAGGGTGATGAGATTGTGACCAATGGCGGCCTGATTGGAAAAATCGTCAAGATTGAAGAGCAGTACCTGATCTTCGAAGTGGCAGAAAAAGTGCACTTGAAGCTTCAGAAAGGTGCAGTAGCTGCCGCGTTGCCGAAGGGCACCATTAAAAATATATAACATTCGGTGCCAGGACTTTGATTAATAAATATCCCCTTTGGAAGAACCTGCTGGTGGCTGGCGTCATCATATTGGGTTTTATCTACGCGCTACCTAATATCTACCCACCGGATTTTGCTGTCCAGTTTTCTAACGAAAATGTTGAACTGGAAGTTTCAACGACGGCGTTATCTGCAGCAACGGCTGCACTGGATGAGGCGGGTGTTTCATACTTCGGCACTGAATTGCGTGATGGCAATGCCTTAATTAGATTCCATGACGACGATTCACAATTAAAAGCCCAAAAAATTGTGCAACGCACCCTGCATGATCTTGTCGATCGATATGTCGTGGCACTGAATGCAGCGCCAACGACGCCCGATTGGTTGGTTAGCATTGGTGCAGAACCAATGAAATATGGTCTCGATTTGCGCGGCGGCGTGCACTTCCTGATGGAAGTCGATACCAGGAAAACAGTGTTCGACCGAATTGAATCACTGGAGCAGGAGATCAAACGAACCCTAAGGGATCGCGAAGACAGGATTCGCTACACCGGCTTTGAATCTCCTTCACGTGGTGTGTTGGTTGTTTCATTTGCCACAGAAGACTTGCGCGACAGGGCACGAACCAAGATTCAATCTGAATATCGCCAGTTTCTGATCACCAGCAATGAAGACAGCGAATACCATATCACCCTGACTATGACGGAAGATTCCATTAAGGAAATGGAAGACTTTGCCGTTCAGCAGAACCTGCAGACGATCCGTAACCGGGTCAATGAGCTGGGTGTATCGGAGCCGCTGGTGCAGCGTCTTGGCCGCACCAGAATTGTGGTTGATTTGCCTGGTGTTCAAGATACAGCAGCCGCGAAGAAAATATTAGGTAAGGTCGCAACACTGGAATTCAGAATGGAAGCGTTACCTAACGCGGCCCGTTCAACCACCTTGAACTATAACTATGAAGGGCGTGATGCCCGAATAGAAAAGAACCTGATTGTTCGCGGCGATAATGTTCTTGATGCAACCGTTGGCTTTGATCCTGATTCCAGCCTGCCTCAGGTCAATATCAAACTTGACAGTGACGGCGGTGAAAAGATGCACCGTGCCACCCGCAACAGTATTGGCCGGCGCATGGCGGTTATCTTCATAGAGACCAAGACTCGCGATCGATATGAAATGGTTGACGGTGAAGAAGTTAAGATCAGCATTCCCTATGTGGAAAAACGCGTCATTAGTCTGGCGACGGTTCAGGCGGCCCTTGGTGTTTCTTTCCGTATCACCGGCTTAAAGGCAGGTGAAGCCAGAGAGTTGGCGCTGCTTCTAAGGTCAGGCGCCCTTGCTGCTGATATGTTTATCGTTGAAGAGCGAACGGTAGGCGCAAGTCTTGGTAAGGACAACATTGAATTGGGTGCCTTGTCTGTCGCAGTTGGCCTCGGCCTGGTGCTTATATTCATGCTGTTCTACTACAGGGCCTTTGGTTTAGCGGCTAACCTAGCCCTTGCTGCCAATCTCGTGCTGCTTGTTGCAGTCATGTCCAGTCTCTCTGCAACGTTAACCTTGCCGGGTATAGCAGGTATTGTATTAACCGTTGGTATGGCGGTAGATGCAAATGTCCTGATCTTCTCCAGAATAAAGGAGGAGCTGGCGAACAAAATGTCGCCGCAAGCTGCGATTAATGCAGGCTTCGAGCGGGCATTTGTGACTATTTTTGATGCCAACATAACCACCTTGTTAGTTGCGATTATCCTTTACAGTATTGGCACCGGCGCGATTAAAGGTTTCGCGGTAACCTTGTCCATCGGCATCTTAACGTCGATGTTTACGGCAATCATGGGCACCAGGGCCATCGTCAACTTGATGTATGGTGGCCGCAACGTAAAAGAGTTGAAGATCTAATGGCGACGACAAAATACAATTTTGATTTTATGGGCTATCGAAAGATGGCGGCAGGCATCTCGCTTGTGCTTGTCTTATTGTCCTTCGTCACCCTCGCCATTAATCAGGTTAACTGGGGTCTCGACTTTACAGGTGGTACTTTGGTTGAGGTCTTCTACGAAGATTCCGTCAGCCCGGAGGCCATTCGCGTGCAACTGGATGAAGCGGGATACGATGGCCACGTGGTCCAATACTTTGGCTCTGCCCAGGATGTACTGATCAGAATACCGCCACAAAAATCCTTAAGTGATAGGGAAAATGCAAAGCTGGGCGATCGAATCATTGCTGCGCTCAGGCAGGAAGCAAGCGGCGAAGTCACATTGCGCCGTTCCGAATTCGTTGGCCCGGCCGTGGGTGAAGAACTTACCAATCAAGGCGGCCTTGGCCTGTTAACCGCGCTCGCCGTGGTCATGATCTACGTTGCCTTCCGCTTCCAGCTTAAATTTGCTGTCGGCGCTGTTGTCGCTCTATTCCATGACGTCATGATTACCCTCGGTATCTTCTCCCTCGCCCGTTGGAACTTCGACCTCACCGTACTCGCTGCATTACTTGCTGTTATCGGTTATTCACTCAATGACACCATTGTTGTATCCGACAGAATCCGCGAAAATTTCCGTAAGATACGAAAGAAGTCGCCCCAGGAGATCATCAATACCTCTCTAAACCAAACTTTAAGCCGTACCTTGATCACCTCCTTCACAACTCTGATCGTCCTATTTTCATTGTTGATCCTCGGCGGTGAACTCATTCGCGGCTTTGCCATCGGTCTAATCATCGGCGTAGTGGTTGGAACCTATTCCTCGATCTATATCGCCGCCAACGTCCTTCTGATGTTAAATATCAGCAAAGAAGATCTCGCCATTCCCGTTAAGGAAGGCGCTGAAGATCCGGATATTCAGCAAGGTTTTTGATTACTAACGGATTCGATCCAAGGTACTTTTTTGATTCTGTGCAGCGCTGGTCGCAGCCTGTCACTACCCTCTTGCCCCCTACGCGACTTGTGGCCCTGCTGCGAACCCCAATAAATTTATGTCAGACTAAGCTTAGTCGGTAGCAAAGTTTTTCTTAACAATCGGCGCCAACGCTTTAAATATCTTAGGTGTGCCAGCAACAATACCGCCAGATTGCATATAGTTAGCGCCGCCCGAAAAATCCCCGACAAGCCCGCCAGACTCAGTAACCATCAAAGCCCCAGCCGCCATATCCCAGGGCGAAAGCCCGCGCATCCAGGTCCCGTCATAACGTCCCGCTGCAACATAAGCCAGTTCAAGGCAGGCACTGCCCGGCTGGCGAATAGTCACATGTTTGTTGAGTAAATAGCCGTAGGTTTCTTTTTGGGCATCCGACAGGTCACCCTTCATGCGTCCCCCTGCTGCAATGATGCTGCCGTCCAGATCGTCCTTATTGCTCACGCGAACCTTTTTGCCATTAAGCTGGCAGCCATGGCCGCGACTGGCGACGAATTCTTCCTGGCGCATGGGGTCCAGGATAACGCCGTGTTCCAGCTTGCCTTTATATACACAAGCAATTGACACGCAGAAATGCGGGATCTGTCGCAGGAAGTTCATGGTGCCGTCGATGGGGTCGATGATCCATTCATAATCGGCACCTTCAATTTCAACATTGTTGATTTTTTCTTCGCCGGTAATGGAATGCCCTGGATAGGTATCCTTCAACATATCAACAATGATTCGTTCTGCATCGCGATCGATATTGGTTACATAATCGTTGTGGCCCTTCTCGTCGATCTTCACCAGGTCCGGTCGGTCAAATGCGCGCGTAATTCTTAAGGATGCTTCTCTTGCGGCTCGTAGAGCGATGCTGGCCATCGGTTGCATGTGGCAAGTCCGGTATTAATAGGGCGCGCATCATAGCAGATCGAGTGAATGTTCGGATAAATGTTCGGATAAATGTTTCGATAAACATTCCTTCAAAAACGCCATATGCAAGCTGTATCATGCCCCCCATGACCAGCGAATTAAAAGAAAACCTGTTCCCGAACTTGAGCATCGTGCTTATCGAGACTTCACATCCCGGCAATATCGGCGCAGCCGCCCGGGCTATGAAGAATATGGGGGTGACAAACCTGACCCTCGTTAACCCCAAAGACTTCCCAAGTGATAAGGCAAAGTATCGAGCGGTGAGTGCCGAGGACGTGGTCGCGAATGCCACTGTAGTGCCCGATGTGGAGGCCGCGATTGCCGATTGTGAATTGGTGATCGGTACGTCGGCGCGGGACAGGCGAATACCCTGGCCGCTGCTGGATCCAAAAGAATGTGGGGAGATGATCGTCAAGGAACAGTTGGCGGGTCGAAAGGTGGCCATCATGTTTGGCCGGGAAGATCGCGGCTTAAAGAACGAAGAATTACAGAAGTGTCATTACCATGTGAATATTCCGACCGGCGAAGCCTATAGCTCGCTCAATCTTGCCATGGCTGTTCAGGTGATCACTTACGAAATACTACAGGCCTCGCTAAAAGAGGCGGGGCAGGTGAATGAACCTGCATGGGACGTTCCATTTGCCAACAGCTCGGACATGGAACATCTGTTTACTCATTTGGAAGAGACCCTGATAGAGGTCAACTTTCACGACCCGGATAACCCGCGCCAGCTCATGACGCGACTGCGGCGCTTGTTCAATCGCATCAGGCCCGATCAGATGGAAATCAACATCCTGCGGGGCTTCCTAACCGCGATCAATCATATAAAGAAATAATCTAAGCGTAATGCCACCCAGGCTTTGCTAATACCCGACTAAATTAGTAGGATATATACCTGACTAAATCAATCGGTTATTTAACTGACTAAAATAGTCGGGTATACTGCGCGACCTCGCGTGGCCTCTCGCCGCGATCAGGGTCTAATTAGTGCTAATTTTGGGATCTGTCATAGTTTCTGAACAGGTAAAACCAGCCTCGGCAAGCAGCTGTGGAAGGGCTTGGATAAAAGCAGAAATGAACGGAAATCGAGCGAAAATATGAAACTTACAGCAAAAGGAAGATATGCAGTTACAGCAATGTTGGATCTTGCTGTGCATGAAAATGAAGGCCCTATCTGCCTTGCGGATATATCCGAACGCCAGGACATTAGCCTTTCCTATCTGGAGCAGCTATTTGCAAAATTACGCCGGAATGAACTGGTTGCCAGTGTGCGCGGCCCCGGTGGTGGATATCGCCTGAATCGTAGCTCGTCTGAAATATTTGTCGCTCAGATTGTTGATTCCGTTGATGAGAACGTGGATGCAACAAGGTGTGGTGGAAAGTCGAATTGCCAGGGCGGCGAAACCTGTCTTACACATGAATTGTGGACAGATCTTAGCGAACAGATTCACCAATTTTTAAGTGGTATAGATCTCGCCAGCTTAATAGCGAAAAGAGAAGTCATTCAAATTGCAGCGCGTCAGGACGCATTGCGAGGCGAGTTGATTCGGCTGCCAGCTCGATCAACTCCGGAAAGTGTCAGGAGTTAATATTAATGAAGTCACCGATTTATTTTGATTATGCGGCTACCACACCAGTGGATCCGCGCGTCGCTCAAAAGATGAGCGAATGCCTTCTCGCCGAAGGCAAGTTTGGTAACCCTGCCAGTCGATCACACAAGTTTGGCTGGGAAGCTGAAGAGGCGGTAGAGATTGCTCGCCGGCAGGTTGCGGATCTCGTGAACTGCGATCCACGGGAAATTGTTTGGACGTCCGGCGCGACGGAATCCGATAATCTCGCTATTAAAGGTGTTGCCCAGTTCTACAAGAGGAAGGGCAAGCACATTATTACCTCCAAGATCGAGCACAAGGCAGTACTCGATACTTGCCGACATCTTGAAAAAGAAGGATATGAAGTTACCTATCTTGATCCGGATCCCGATGGCTTGATTACGCCTGCCAAGGTACAAGCTGCCATCCGTGAAGATACAACCATTGTTTCCATCATGCATGTAAACAATGAGATTGGCGTGGTGAACGACATTGCCGCAATCGGCGAAGTTTGCCGCGCAGCGAAGGTATTCTTCCACGTGGATGCCGCGCAAAGTGCTGGCAAGGTTGATATCGATCTTGGCGAATTAAAGGTCGACCTGATGTCCTTCTCTGCTCACAAAATATATGGCCCGAAAGGTGTTGGTGTTTTGTTTGTGCGCAGGAAGCCACGCGTGAGGTTGGAAGCACAGATGCACGGCGGTGGCCATGAGCGTGGTATGCGATCCGGAACACTGGCAACCCATCAATTGGTCGGCATGGGTGAAGCCTTTAGAATTGCGAAAGTTGAAATGCACGAAGAGTCGAAGCGTATCTTCGCGCTCCGGGAAAGATTGTGGGCTGGCTTTCAGAACATGGAAGAAGTCTATGTCAGTGGCAATATGGATCATCATGTTGCAGGCCTGATTAACATCAGCTTCAACTTTGTTGAGGGTGAATCATTGATCATGTCCATACCGGATGTGGCTTTATCGTCAGGTTCTGCTTGTACATCCGCTAGCCTTGAGCCTTCTTATGTGCTTCGGGCGCTGGGCTTGAATGATGAGCTTGCCCATAGCTCACTGCGGTTTTCTATCGGCAGGTTTACGAGTGAAGAAGATATTGATGCGGCGATTGCGCAAGTACGCCAGGCAGTAAATAAGTTAAGAGAATTGTCGCCCTTGTGGGATATGTACAAGGACGGCGTGGATATGGATAAGATTGTATGGGCAGCGCATTAATCCCTAATAAGATTAAGCCCCCGTCATAAACTGGAGAAACTAAAATGGCCTATAGTGATAAAGTATTAGATCACTACGAAAGTCCACGTAACGTCGGCAAGATGGATGCAGATGCTGATAATGTCGGCACCGGCATGGTTGGCGCACCCGCCTGCGGAGACGTGATGCGATTGCAAATCAAGGTTGGCGCCGACGGCGTAATCGAAGATGCGAAATTCAAGACCTATGGTTGTGGTTCAGCTATTGCATCCAGTTCCTTGTTAACCGAATGGGTTAAGGGGCGAACGCTCGAGGATGCGGCATCCATTAAGAATACTGAAATTGCCGAAGAGTTGGCTTTGCCGCCAGTTAAGATTCACTGTTCAGTTCTTGCCGAAGACGCAATCAAGGCAGCGGTTAAAGATTACCGTGATAAGCATGGTTCTGCTGGTGATAGTACGGCTGATGAAAGCCAGGTGGATGCATCCGCAGCAGCAGGGTCGTAACGGAGTAGTAAAATGGGTATTAGTTTGACAGAGGTAGCTGCGGAGCATGTTGCGCGCTATCTCGAAAGTCGTGGCAAGGGTATCGGAATCCGTCTGGCGGTAAAAACGACTGGCTGCTCTGGTCTAATGTATGTGATTGAACCAGTCGATGAAGCGCTGCCTGAAGATCTCCAGTTCAGTTGTGTAGGCGTTGAAGTATTTGTCGATCCAAAGAGCATGGTCTACGTTGACGGTACCCAGATGGACTATGTCAAGCAAGGCCTCAACGAAGGCTTTGAATTTAAAAATCCCAACGTCCAGGGCGAATGTGGTTGCGGCGAGAGCTTTACCGTCTAACTTTTTCTGGTTAGGCAGGTATGTCAGTCGCAAGGCTATAAGGTCAGTCAAGCAGTGGACTTCAATCAAAACTATTTCGAAATATTCCAGTTGCCTCAGGCATTCGAGCTTGATCTTGCATTGCTGTCGAGGCGAAACCTCGAACTGCAGAAGAGAGTGCACCCGGATAAGTTTGTTGATGCCACGACTAGTGAACGCCGCCTGTCCATGCAGTGGACAACCCAGATAAATGAAGCATACGCGACGCTGGGTTCAAGCCTGCGCAGAGCGATTTACTTGCTGACCCTGGAAGGCAAAGAAATAGCGAACAACCCGCAGCTTGATCCGATGTTCCTGATGGAGCAAATCGAGTTGAGGGAAGAGCTGGAACAAATTGAAGAGGCAACTGATGGCATTGAATTGCTGGATCATTTCAGGGCCAGCGTCAGTAAAATTATGAAGACCCTGGAAGGGGATTTTTCAGCATGTTACGCAGCAAAGGAAATCGCTGGCGCAGAACAGGCTGTTTATAAGATGCAGTTCATCAACAAGCTGGCCATTGCAGCGAACAATGTTGAAGAGAAGCTGCTGGATTATTAAATGAAGATCGGTAAATAAAGGCCGATGGCACCTTAAATGGCACTATTACAAATCACAGAACCCGGTCAGGCTGTTGACCCGCACCAGAGAAAGCGGGCGGCAGGTATAGACCTTGGCACGACGAACTCGCTAATAGCGAGTGTTCGCGGTGGCATGACTGAAACCTTGCCGGATACTCAGGGCCAGCATTTGATGCCATCTGTTGTTCAGTACAAAGAAAGCGAGACCATAGTCGGCCAGGACGCGCTGGATGCGGCAAGGCAAGATCCACTAAACACTATCGTTTCAGTTAAACGACTGATGGGTAGAGGTGTTTCTGATCTCAAGGTTTTAGGTGATCAGCTGCCATACGAATTTGCATCGACAGATTCCGGTATGCCGCGAATAAAAACCGTTGGTGGCGACAAGAGCCCGGTTGAGGTGTCGGCGGAAGTACTGCATGCACTGGTATTAAGAGCCAGGGAATTTATGGCCGGTGAGCTCGATGGTGTTGTTATCACAGTACCTGCATATTTTGATGATGCCCAGCGACAGGCAACCAAGGATGCCGCGAGAATAGCCAATCTCCATGTGCTGCGATTACTTAACGAGCCAACTGCCGCGGCGGTTGCCTATGGTCTGGATACAGGGGCCGAAGGTATTGTTGCTGTTTACGACCTCGGCGGTGGAACGTTTGATATCTCGATATTACGTTTAGCCAGAGGTGTCTTTGAAGTGCTGGCGACCGGTGGTAATTCCAGTCTCGGTGGCGATGATTTCGACTTAAAGATCGCACAATGGCTAATAAGCGAATCTGGGTTTCAAGGCAAAATAAGCCATGGTCAACATCGTGCGCTGCTATTGGAGGCGCGTAGTATTAAAGAGCAGCTTAGCGAACAAAGCGCCGTAGATGTTGAATTCCAATTCGAATCTTTATCGGTCAAGGGCAGATATATCGTTACGCAACTGGAATCTGATATCGCTCCCCTGATCCAGGAATCGATCAAAGCCTGTCGTCGGGCGGTCAGGGATTCCGGTATTGCTCTGCAGGATATCTCGAATATCGTCTTGGTTGGAGGCTCCACGCGTGTGCCTGCGGTCAGGCAGGCAGTAGAAACGTATTTCAAAAAGGAGCCGCTGAGTGACATCGATCCCGACCGGGTAGTAGCAATTGGTGCAGCGATACAAGCGGATCAGCTGGTCGGTAATAAGCCAGACGATGAAATATTACTTCTGGATGTCTTGCCACTTTCACTAGGCCTTGAAACGGTTGGCGGCCTCGCGGAAAAGATCATCCAGCGCAATACGCCTATTCCCGTTGCCCGGGGGCAGGAATTTACGACCTACAAAGATGGCCAGACCGCCATGCTCATTCATGTGATCCAGGGCGAAAGGGAACTGATATCAGATTGCAGGTCGCTGGCAAGATTTGAGCTACATGAGATACCACCTATGGTCGCAGGTGCCGCAAAGATCAAGGTGACTTTCCAGGTAGATGCCGATGGTCTGTTATCTGTTTCGGCGATGGAACAAAGTACGGGCGTTGCCGCAAAAATTGAAGTTAAACCTTCCTATGGCCTCGCCGAAGATGAAATAACAGACATGCTCAAAGATTCATTTCAGTTTGCGGAGCAAGACGCCAGGTCGCGTTCTCTCTCTGAAGCGAAGGTTGAAGCAGGGCGCGTCGTTGAAGCGCTAAGAAATGCGCTGATAGTTGATGGCGAAAGATTGTTGTTAAAGCAAGAGGTCACTCTGCTGAATGATGGCGTGCTGAAGCTGGAAGAGCTGGCCAAGGAAGATGATGTTCGTGCAATAACGACAGGTGTGGAAATGCTTGGCAAGGCAAGCGAAGAGTTTGCCGGCTTGAGGATGGATGCTTCCGTTCGTGAAGCGCTGGCAGGGCATCAAATTGAAGAATTAGATGAAGGAATGAACTGATGCCACAGATAATCTTTTTGCCTCATGAGCAAAGATGCCCGGAAGGTGCCGTACTTGAAGCGAACCCAGGCGATAATTTGATTGAACTTGCCCTGGAAAACGGTATCGATATAGAGCATGCCTGCGAGAAGGCATGTGCTTGTACGACTTGCCATATTATTTTGCGCGAGGGCTTCGATACGCTGGAAGAGTCGGATGAAACCGAGGACGATTTGCTGGATAAGGCCTGGGGTTTGGAGCCGGATTCCCGTTTGAGTTGTCAGGTTGTCATTGGTGATGAAGATCTGGTGATTGAGATTCCTAAATATACGATTAATCAGGTTTCTGAGGCGCATTGAAGGTGGTTTTACTGGGGTAGAGTCAACCTTGAATCCACCGACTCCGAGCTTGCTGCATATGGCGTGAGGTTTGTCTGGAATAGGAGAGTTGTATGAAATGGACGGATATCAACGATATTGCCATTGAATTGAGTGAAACCCATGAGGCTGTGGACCCTATGACGGTTCGGTTTACGGATTTGAGGCAGTGGGTGCTGGATCTAGCGGATTTTGATGATGATCCGGAGCGCTGCGGCGAACGGATCCTGGAGGCTATTCAGATGGCCTGGATCGAAGAATTGGACTGATTTGTCCGAATATCCGGCTTAAACCTTTTCCTATGTTTTCCTATCTGCAGGGCCCCAAAGCCGCGTATAATACGGGGCTTTTATTTTTTGATATTTTTTTGTAAATCATATTTTTAAATCTTTATGTAGTTGGAGTTAGTACAAATGTCGATTGAAAGAACGTTTTCTATTATCAAGCCTGATGCAGTTGCCAAGAACGCTATTGGCGATATCGTTTCCCGGTTTGAAAAGGCGGGTTTGCAGGTTGTTGCCTCCCGTATGGAGCGATTGAGTACAGATAAAGCCAAGGGCTTTTATGCCGAGCATGATGGCAAAGGATTTTTTAATGACCTGGTTGAATTTATGACTTCTGGTCCGGTTGTGCTGCAAGTTCTCGAAGGCGAAGGCGCGATTGCATTGAATCGCCAGTTGATGGGCGCCACTAACCCCAAGGAAGCTGATGCGGGAACTATTCGTGCAGATTTCGCAGAGTCTATTGATGCAAATGCTGTTCATGGTTCTGATTCACCAGAATCAGCTGCTCGTGAAATTTCATTCTTCTTTGCTGATGATCAAGTCTGCAGCCGATGAGTGAAACTGTTTCGTCAATTTCATCAGTAGAGCCTGAATTTAAAGAGCCTTCTTTGAAAGAGAAGAGTTCGAAAGAGCTTAAGCAAAAAATAGATTTGCTGGGTTGTACAAAGAGTCAGATTGAGGCCTTGCTCATTGAACATGGTGAGAAGCCTTATCGTGCGACGCAGATTATGAAGTGGCTGCACCATCGCTTTGTTGATGATTTTGACGAGATGACAGATATCAGTAAGTCCTTTCGAGCGACGCTTCATGAGCTGGCAGAGATTCATGAGCCGGAAGTAGTGAACCTGAAAGTCTCTACCGACGGCACGCGAAAGTGGTTGATGAAGTCTCGCTCTGGTAGTTCAGTTGAAACTGTATTTATACCAGAAGGCGCAAGGGGCACCTTGTGTGTTTCATCGCAGGTTGGCTGTATATTGGATTGCAAATTTTGCTCCACTGGTAAGCAGGGTTTCAATAGCAATCTGACAGCGGGTGAAATTGTTGGTCAACTTCGCATTGCGCAAAGAGTGTTAGCGGAAGTCTATCCGGATAGACGCCGGGCCGTTACCAATGTGGTTTTAATGGGCATGGGCGAGCCTTTGCTTAACCTTGATCATGTGCTTCCAGCAGTTGAATTGATGATGGATGACCTTGGTTATGGCATTTCCAAACGTAAGGTTACGATTTCCACGGCGGGAGTTGTGCCAGGAATTGAAAAGCTGTGTGAAACAACAGATGCATCGCTGGCGATATCCTTGCATGCACCCAACGATGAACTTCGTAATACGCTCGTGCCTCTGAACAAGAAGTACCCCATTGCCGAACTGTTGGCAGTCTGCAAGAAGTATGCGAATAATCTTGGCGATAAACGCACCATTACCATTGAGTACACCTTGATGGATAATGTCAACGATAAGCCTGAGCATGCTTTTGAGCTAATCGAACTATTGCGGGATTTTCCTTGTAAGATTAATTTGATCCCCTTTAACCCCTTTCCTAATTCGGGATTCAAACGGCCCTCTAGCAGTGCCGTCCGGGGGTTTCAGGAAAAGCTGGTGGCAGCAGGATATTCAACGATGGTCAGGACGACCAGAGGTGAAGATATTCAGGCCGCATGCGGTCAGCTGGTGGGGGAGGTGGCAGACAGGACGCGCCGCCAGGAACGTTACAAGCGAATCGCAACCGGAAGCTGATAGATGAACAGGATCTTGTTAGCAGTGGGACTGGTACTTGTGCTCTCAGCTTGCGTGACTGAAGTCACGGGTACGTACGCCCAAAAAGTTGATGACGAGGTTGTCATGCAAAAGCTGATTGATCTGGGGATTGGATATTTGCGCCAGGGTAATTATGCCAGGGCTAAATACAACCTGAGTAAAGCGCTGGAGATTGACTCTGGTTCGCCGCTGGCGCATACAACCTTTGGTGTTGTCTTCCAGTTGGAGGGGGAAAATTCGTTGGCGGAGGATCATTTCAAGCAAGCCCTTAAATCCGATCCTACTTTTTCACAGGCACGAAACAACTATGGTGCGTTTCTTTTTGATCGAGGTCGATATGCAGAGGCAATAGAACAACTGGAATTTGCTGCACAGGATCGCTTCTATCCAAAGCGGCCGCAGGTGTTTGAGAATATGGGTGTTTGTTATCAGCAGATGGATGAAATGGAAAAATCTGAGCAGGCATTTATTCGTGCTGTTGAGCTGAATATCAATCAGAGCCGCGCCTTGCTCGAACTGGCAAGGATTAGGTTTGACCAACAGCATTATGTAGAAGCGAATCGATTGTTCAGACGTCACCTCTCCGTCTCTCAACAGTCTGCTGTAAGTTTGTGGTTGTGTGTGCAACTTGCACGTAAGTTCGATAAGGAAGATGAGGAAGCGAGTTGTGCGTTGGTATTAAAGAACATATTTCCGGCCAGTGCTGAATTTAAAGAGTATCAACAGTCATTATGATGGAGTCATGTTGATGTCTGAATCAGAGCGAGAACAAGAACTTCAGTCGGCGTCCCAGATGCTGATTGCAGCAAGGGAACGACGAGGGCTGAGCCAGAAGGAAGTATCGGAGGCCTTATTTCTGACCACAGACTATATCAAGTACATGGATGACGGTGAATTTGAGAAATTCAAGAATGCAGCCTTTGTTAAGGGTTACTTAAGATCCTACGCTAAAGCAGTATCGCTCGATGGTGATTCTGTGGTTCGCCGATACGAGCAGGCTATTGATTCAGTCACTAATAATGTTCGCATTGGCCGGGTTACGGAAGAAACAGTTGGTAGTGTCAAATTTACAGGGCCAGTTGTTCAGACCGGACTTGTTGGATTGTTTGGGGTCGTCGTTGTAGTTGGCATGGTGTGGTGGATAGCGTCTTCGAGTGACAATCCTGAGCCCGTTCCGGTCGTTGTAGAGACCCAGTCCCCGGAGGAAAACATTGAGGGGGATCAGGAGACCGGGGGCTTTGAATTTATCTACGAGCCTGCCGTTCAGGAAGAACAGCAAAGTGAATTGATTGGCGCCGCTGAATCCACAGATATAAGGTTGAACGAAGATAACGAATCAGCTGAGGCTCTACCTTCCAGTATTACACAGCCTGCCTCGCAAGGAATATCAGGTTCGGCCCCTGGTGATGTATATATAGAGAGAAAAAATAGCGGCGAGAATAACTACATCACCGTTGATGCAGGAGGCTTCGCCGAGATTGAAATGACATTTGTAGATGATTGCTGGGTTGAAGTCGAAGACGGTGATGGCAAGTCTATCTATGGTGATTTAAATCGAAGTGGGGATGTTCTGCGAATATTTGGTGTTGCCCCGTTCAAATTGCTATTTGGTCGCGCCACTAGTGTAGCGTTGAAGTACAACGGAGAACTTGTAAAGCTATCAGAATACACAAGCCCGGATGAAACAGCGAAGGTTACACTTGGACAGCCCTGAGCGGTTCGTATAACAGCCCTGAGCGGTTCTTACATAAACAGCAGGCAAGAACAATGAGACAGGATTCAAACATAAAGCGAAGGAAGAGCCGGCAGATAATGGTCGGGAATGTGCCTGTGGGTGGTGATGCACCGATTGCAGTGCAGAGCATGACCAATACGGAAACAACTGATGTAGCAGCCACTGTCGCGCAGATCAGGGGTCTCGAAAAAGTTGGCGCTGACATCGTCAGAGTTTCTGTGCCTAGTATGGATGCGGCAGATGCCTTTGGTGAAATTCGCAAGCAGGTAGATGTTCCGCTGGTCTCAGATATTCATTTTGACTATAAGATTGCACTGCGAGTGGCTGAGCTCGGCGTTGATTGTCTGCGAATCAATCCGGGTAATATTGGCAGCAAGGAGCGGGTAAAAGCGGTAGTGAGTGCCTGCAAAGATAAGGGCATCCCCATTCGCATAGGTGTGAACGCTGGCTCGCTGGGCAAGGATCTGTTGCGTAAATACAAGGAACCCTGCGCTACTGCCATGGTCGAATCTGCTATGCGTAACATCGACATGCTCGATAGTGAAAACTTCTTCGACTATAAGTTAAGTCTTAAGGCATCGGATATATTTATGACGATTGAAGCGTACACAAGCATCGCCCCACAAATTGATGCGCCGCTTCATCTGGGCATTACCGAAGCGGGCGGTTTGAGATCGGGCACGGTCAAAAGTGCTGCGGGCCTGGGTTTGTTACTGATGCAGGGAATTGGCGATACCATTCGTATCTCTCTGGCAGCTGATCCGATCGAAGAGATCAAGGTTGGATTCGATTTGCTGAAGAGCTTGCACCTAAGGAGTAAGGGTATAAACTTCGTCGCCTGCCCCAGTTGCTCAAGACAAAATTTTGATGTTATCAGCACGGTAAATGAGTTGGAGCGCCGTGTTGAGGACATTACTACACCCCTGGATGTGGCCATCATTGGTTGCATCGTCAACGGACCAGGTGAAGCAAGGGAAGCTGATGTGGGGCTTACCGGGGCCTCGCCAAAAAATCTGATTTATTCGGACGGATCGCCAGATCACAAGATCACCAATGAAAATTTGCTGGATGATCTGGAGCGGATGATTCGTAGCAAGGTGGCCGCCAAGCTCGAGTTAGAAAGAGAAGCGCAAGAAAAATCTGTCTGACTGGTAATCCTCATCGATAAACGAATTGAATTAAGAGTTTAGTAAGTAGTGAAGATACAAGCTGTAAGAGGTATGCAGGATCTATTGCCTCGACAAAAGGAAATATTCCGCTTTATTGAAGATAAGGTGAATGCTGTCCTGCGCGCCTATGGTTACCAGGAAGTGGGTATGCCTGTGATTGAGTCGACCCATCTGTTTAAACGGCTGGTTGGTGAAAACACAGACATTGTCGAAAAGGAAATGTATACATTTAACGATCGCAATAATGAGAGCCTTACCTTGCGGCCGGAAGGAACAGCAGGGCTCGTTCGTCTGGCACAGGAAAATGGCCTGATATTTAATCAGATTCAGCGACTGTCATACGCTGGGCCAATGTTTCGATATGAGCGTCCACAGAAGGGGCGGTACCGTCAGTTCGATCAAATTGGCGCTGAGTGTTTTGGTATGGCCGGCCCGGAAATTGATGCTGAGCTTATGTTTATGACCTATCGCATGTGGCAGACGCTGGAAATTTCAGATGACCTCACACTTGAGATTAATTCTCTCGGCTCTACCGAGGCGCGCCTGGGTTATAAAGCTGCATTAACAGAATTTCTGTCTAGTGTTAAAGATGAACTTGATGAAGACAGTCGCAGACGCCTAGATACCAACCCGCTGCGAATCTTGGATACCAAGGTCGAAAAGACCAAGGATCTATTGCAAGGGGCGCCGCGTCTGGCGGATTACCTGGATGCGGAATCAGTCGAACATTTTGATTCCTTGCGTAGGATGCTGGATAAAAAACAACTGCCCTACAAAGTGAACCCGCATATTGTGCGGGGTCTTGATTACTACAATCGGACTGTCTTTGAATGGATGACAGATACGCTGGGCGCTCAAGGTACAATTTGTGGGGGCGGCAGATATGATGGGCTGGTGGAACAAATTGGTGGTAAGCCTGCGCCTGGTGTGGGTTTTGCCATGGGATTGGACAGGATTGCCCTAATGCTGGAGGCTGATTTTCAAAGCAGTGATCCCGCGGATATCTATATCGCATCAATGGGTCAAAATGCCCGGGACTATGCGCTGGTTCTTGGTGAAGATATTCGTGACCAGCATACAGACTGGCGTGTGATTGTGGATTGTAGTGCCGGGAAGTTTAAGTCCCAGCTGAAGAAGGCAGACGTATCCGGTGCAAGTATTGCATTGATACTAGGTGAAGATGAATTAGTGAACGGGCTTGTAACTGTTAAACATTTACGTGAATCAGTGGAACAAAAGTCCATTCAATCGACCCAGCTGGTGAAATATCTGGCTGACTATTTTTCGAAGGAGTAAACGGTGGTAAGCGATAGAACAGAAGAAGAACAGGTAGAAGCGCTGAAGAAGTGGTTCGAGGACAACGGCGTATCTCTTGTAGTCGGCATTGTGCTGGCGCTTGCAGCGGTATTTGGTTACAGGGCCTGGGACAACAACGTCCGCGAAACAGAAGAAGCTGCATCAGCAATCTATGAGAACCTGGTCACAGCTGTTGTGGCTGTACCGCTTGATGGATTGAGTCCAGAATTACTCGCGACCGGCAAGTCTCTCGCAGATCAGCTTAAGGAAGAATATAGCGACTCCAGTTATGCGCTGTTTGCAGCCTTACAGATGGCACGAATAGCTGTCGATGCTGATGATTTGGAAAAGGCGAGCGCTGAGCTACAGTGGATAGTAGATAACGGTGCCGAAGGCTCTCTTGAATTAATTTCCAGGATGCGCCTGGCTAGAGTATTGCTCGAACAAGGACTGAATGACGAGGCCATGGCGGCGCTCGATACCAACACTGACCTTGGTGCCCATCATTCATCATGGGAGGAAGTTAAAGGCGATATTTATCTTGCCATGGATAAAATTGACGAGGCACGACAGGCATATCAACTGGCAATGAGCAGCGTTAGCCAGGCAGGTGCAAAGCCCTACTTAAATATGAAGCTTGAAGATTTAACATTTGCTCAGGCGACTGATCGCGTTACTAATGTGGGCGACTCTTTAGAGGATAAGAACGTAGTGGGTGACAATGTAGAAGAAGAGACCGTCACGGAAGAGCCTGTAATGGAAGAGAAAAGGTAATGCAGCTTCATAAGCGAATCTTCTCGTGCGCGCTTCTGGTACTCGTCGTGTCCAGTTGCAGTATGTTCGACAAAGATGATGTCGAAGAAATCAAACCCACCAAATTAACCAAGATCAATGAAGAGGTTAAGATTAACTCTCTGTGGAGTGTTAAATTAGGTAAGGGTGCAGATGATAAGGCGATTAAGTTGGTGCCGGCGCTGGCCGCCTCCAGAGTGTTCGCGGCATCCGCCGATGGCAATGTCTTTGCGATTCAGGCGAGCAACGGACGTGTGATTTGGAAATCCCAGGTAAAGAGTTTCTATGACAAGAAAGAGATCGGCTATGCCTTTGCCGGATCGGTTGATGTTATTACTGGTGGTGTCGGCGTTGGCCGGGATATCGTTGTTGTAGGAACTGCATCGGGTGAATTGGTGGCATTGAATCAGAGTGATGGCAGCCTCGCCTGGCGTGCGCGAACCTCAAGTGAAGTGTTAGCGCCGCCGCAAATTGATCGTGACCTCGTTGTTGCCCATACCATTGATGGCAAGGTTGCAGGTTTTAACGCTCTTGACGGCGAGCGGAAGTGGATTTATTCAACGTCTATTCCCAGGCTCACGCTGCGCGGCACATCCACGCCGATTATACATAGTGAATTTGTTATTGCAGGCTTTGCAAACGGGCGATTCGCCCTCCTGGATCGGGAGCGTGGTCTGGCTGGTGCGGATGAACGAATTGCATCGCCCACCGGACGCTCGGATCTCGAAAAACTGGTGGATATTGATGGCACCATGATTGTTTCAGGTAATCGGCTTTTTATTGCTACCTTTCAGGGTAAGCTGACATCCTTCGATCTGGGTACCGGGCGGGCTGCCTGGTCAACTGATGCTTCGAGTCTTGTTGGTCTGGGCGAAGGCTTTGGTAATGTCTATGTCGCCTATGCGGATAGCATCCTTGCGGCCAAAGATATGGACAATGGTCGTGATGTCTGGCAAATCGAAGCGCTGAAGTACAGAGATATTACGGCGCCGGTCAGTACCGGAAGTTATATTGCTGTCGGTGATTATGATGGTTACCTGCATATTCTTGCTCAGTCCGATGGTCGCTTTGTCGGCCGTCGTAGAGTGGATAATAAAGGTCTTTTGTCTCCCGTCGTTACCGATGGCAACCGCTTGTTCATTATGGGCAATAGCGGTCGACTGTCGGTTTTTGAACTCGAGTAGGCTAATTCATGTTTCCCGTTATCGCACTGGTTGGACGGCCCAATGTTGGCAAGTCAACCTTATTTAATCGGCTTACCGGCACTCGGGATGCGCTTGTTGCAAGCTATCCCGGGCTGACACGTGACAGACAATATGGTCGAGGCGCAATCGGTGAGTTCGATTACGTCGTTATTGATACCGGTGGACTAACAGGCGAAGACCTTGGCATAAACAAATCCATGGCGCAGCAGGTTCGCCAGGCCATCGACGAAGCAGATCTGGTCCTGTTTCTGGTGGATTCAAAAGATGGGCGAGTCGCTGGTGATGAGGCCATCGCCGATAATCTCCGGCATCAGGGTGTATCAATCTTGTTGGTCGCCAATAAGATTGATGGTCAGAATCCTGATTTTGTTGCCGGTGAGTTTTCATCTCTTGGCTTCGGCGAGCCAGCCTATGTTTCTGCTACCAACGGCCATGGTATTTCTAACCTCGTAAATGAAAAAATTGCCGGCCATGATGCCATTCATATTGATCCAACAGCAGTTGATAATACAGAGTCCGGCATTAAGTTTGCCATCGTTGGCAGGCCCAACGTTGGTAAATCGACCCTGGTAAATCGCCTTCTGGGTGAAGACAGAGTGGTGGTATTTGATGAGGCGGGGACGACCAGAGACAGTGTCTATATTCCTTATGAGCGCAATGGTACCGCCTATACGATCATTGATACGGCCGGGGTGCGTCGACGGGGAAAGGTCAAGGAGACGGTCGAGAAATTTTCGATAATCAAAACGCTGGATGCCATCAGCAATGCCAACGTTGTTATCTTGATGATAGATGCAAGGGAAGGCATCGTCGATCAGGACCTGCATCTGCTAAGCCATATTCTGGATGCCGGGCGTGCGCTTATCTTTGCCGTCAACAAGTGGGATGGCACAGACCTGGAACAGAAGAACTATATTCGAAGTGAGCTTGAGCGCCGGCTGGTGTTCATCGATTTTGCCAAGACGCATTTTATCTCTGCCTTGCATGGCTCTGGTGTGGGTGACTTGTATAAATCAATTAACAAGGCCTATGACTCTGCTACCAGAAAGATCCAGACGGCGGAGCTCAATGAAATTCTTGAGAGAGCACTGCGGGATCATCAGCCGCCTCTGGTGAAGGGGCGGCGCATCAAGCTTCGCTATGCCCATATTGGTGGTAATAACCCACCGATAATCGTGATTCACGGCAACCAGACGGCCTCAGTGCCGGAGTCTTACCGGCGATACCTGCAGCACAAATTTATTAAGGCGCTAAGACTTGAAGGTACACCTATTCGCTTTGAGTTTAAGACAACAGACAACCCTTACAAAGACAAAAAGAACAAGCCGACCAAGCGTCAGATTGATCGTAAGCGGCGCCTGCTTGGCCAAGTTAAGAAAGGCGAGAAGAAAAAGAAGAAAAAGTTCTAAGCTTGATCTGACTATATTTCATCGATCACGGGCTGGTTTTAGCCTACATGCGGACTCTATAAGAAACGTATTCTAGATCAAGCGCCTTTCTATTCTGGCGGCTGCTCCATGAACAGATTAGGGTCAACCCTCGCATTGTTTAAGCTTACGCTCCAATGCAGGTGCGGCCCCGTGACCCGGCCAGTTTGGCCAACAGCACCTAACAATTCCGATGCTTTGACCATATCTCCTACTTCTACGTCGATGCGACTCATATGACAGTACATGGTGATTAGCCCCTGCCCATGATCCAGCAATACTGTATTGCCATTGAAAAAGTAATCTCCGGTGGCCACAACTTTGCCAGGCGCTGGCGCGACAATGGGGTCGCCGGCGCCTGCTGCGATATCCACGCCACTATGGGGGTTGCGGGGCTGGTCATTGAGGATCCGCCGCAATCCGAATGGGCTGGAAATCGGCCCGATTGCCGGTAAGTTGAAATCTGTTTGTACGACCATTTCCCTGTCGAAATTCAGAAACGCTGAGTTCATTTCCTGACGCTCCCTGCCAATCCGGTCCATGTCTCTGCCCAGCGGGTTGACCTTGCGCTTATTCTCAATGGTCAATCGCTGAGTTTTATAATTCATGGCCTCCACCTGGAACGTCTTGGAGCCCGTCGAAGTCTCGATATGATGTTCGCCGGCCTTGCCTGATAGTGGAATACCGACGATGGCATAAGATTCGCCATTTTCTTCCAGCACCATTATGGATCGATTCTTGTAGGTGACTGTTTCGCCTTTTGCGATGGGTATGACTGCAATGCCGCCCGGTACGGGTTGGTTTTTTGGCAGGCCAGTAGAGCTCACGCTCCACAAGAGACATAGAGGCAGGATGATGCGAGTTGTTAAGACATTCATTTTGATTCCGTGGATATAGATTTTACTTGCGCCCTTAGTTCACCCTGGGCGAGCCTTGTTTTGATCATGTCTCCGGCCTTTACCTCATCCGCTCGCGTGACGACCTGGCCTTCTTCTGTTGTCACAATGGCATAACCCCGTTCAAGGGTATTCAGAGGGCTAAGTGCATTTAGCTTATGAATGAGGGCCTGAAACTCGCTGGCCTTTCGCTCGATGGTGTGGGAAATAGAGCGCTTGAGATTGGTGGATAAGACGCTGGTTTGTTTCTGTGCAGCGTTGATTTGCTCCACTGGGTTGATCAGGCCTCGAGCGGCAAGGGCGATCCGGTTCTTCTCCTGTTCCAGCTTTCTCTCCATTGCGGAAAATAATCTGGCGGAAGTCTCATCCAGATTGTTATCAGCCATTTGATAACGGAAGCTGTTCTTTAGCCGTATCTCCATATCGTCCAGTCGCTGATACAGATCCTGCACTCGCTGGCGAGGGTGCCGCAATCGCTTGCTGATGTGGACTAAGTGATTCTGATTGTCGTTAAGGCTGGCGGACATCCTATCCCTCAGCGCACCGCCCACACGAGTCAGCATGGCCTGCCATTGCCTCACATCGGGGGTAATGAGTTCTGCAGCGGCGGAGGGAGTTGGCGCGCGTAAATCGGCGACGAAGTCTGCAATTGAAACATCTGATTCATGGCCTACCGCACAAACAATGGGTAACTTACTGTTTGCAATAGCACGGGCCACAGGCTCTGTATTGAAGGACCAAAGATCCTCCAATGATCCGCCGCCCCGGGTCAGCAAAATGATGTCGAAGGGATCGGCTGTAAATTGGTTTGCGAGTTCAATGGCATTTGTAATTTGTAAGATAGATGCATCGCCCTGAACCTGAACGGGAATGATGGAAATCTTCACCGCCGGGAAGCGCCGTCGCATAACGGTCAGCACGTCGTGTATGGCAGCGCCCGTGGGTGATGTGATGATGCCGACGTGTTCCGGCATGGTGGGGATGTTTTTCTTTTTGGATTCATCAAACAGGCCTTCTAATTGCAAGTTTGCCTTCAGCTTCTCGAAGGCTCGCTGCAGGGCGCCATCGCCTGCCTCTTCCATATGTTCAGCAATTAGCTGGTATTCCCCGCGGCCCTCATAGAGACTGATTTTGCCGCGAACAATAACCTGTAAGCCATTGCGGGGAACAAATCGAAGCCTGCTGTTTCTACCGCGAAACATTGCGCTACGTAGTTGTGCGCTGTCGTCTTTGAGCGTGAAGTACCAATGGCCGGACGAAGGCCTGGCGAAGTTGGAAATTTCCCCTTCCACATAAACCATGGGAAACTCGCCCTCCAACAGGCGGCGAGCCGATCGATTCAGGTCCGATACAGAGACGACATTGCGGTTGGCGCCGTATTGATTTTGGTCTTTGATTGCCATTTAAAATTAATCATAACGAAATCCTGCCCATGGCCCAATATTTTATTATAATGCTGCACCTTTAGTCTTAGCTGGTATTAGCATGCTGCGAGCCAAAAGGTACAAGTCAAAATGACAAACACCAAAATAACCACTGCGAGTTCCACTCTCTCGAATGGGAACCCTGCCTCAACTTCCACCAGTAAAAACGACTTAGACATTCATGAGGACAAAATCCTCATCCTTGATTTCGGCTCGCAATATACGCAACTTATTGCTCGCCGCGTTCGCGAAGCGGGAGTCTATTGTGAAATTCGCCCCTTTGATATCAGCCATGAAGATGCCATTACTTTCAAACCCAAAGGCATCATCCTTTCTGGCGGTCCGGAATCAGTACTGACAGATGCAACCCTGAGAGCACCTGACTTTGTATTTGAGATGTCGCTGCCGGTGCTAGGTATCTGTTATGGCATGCAAACCATGGCGCTGCAGCTGGGTGGCAAGGTAGAAGGCTCCGACAAACAGGAATTCGGCTATGCCAGGGTAGAGCTTGCAGAGGAGGGTGGCTTCTTTGAAGGTATCAATGATGAAACTGTGGGCGGAAAACGTTTTCTCGATGTATGGATGAGTCATGGGGACAAGGTTGTTGAATTACCTAAAGGCTTTAAACGATTGGCAGGAACCGATAGCTGCGAGTATGCGGCAATGTGTGATGAATCCCGGCATTTCTACGCGGTGCAATTTCACCCCGAAGTGAATCACACCTTACAGGGCGAGGCGATCCTCGATCGCTTCCTGCTGGATATTACTGCATGTGCAGGACTTTGGACGCCGGCCAATATCGCAGAAAACATCATTCGCGATGTGAAGGAAAAGGTCGGTAGCGATCGGGTCATCCTTGGTTTGTCTGGCGGCGTTGATTCGTCTGTGGTTGCGGCTTTACTGTCGCGCGCGATTGGCGATCAGTTAACCTGCGTATTTGTCGATAACGGCTTGCTGCGTCTGGGCGAAGCCGAGCAGGTGATGGAAATGTTCGGTAAAGAATCGGACAATAATTTCAAGCTAGATATCGTTGCAGTAAAAGCAGAGGAGCGATTTCTGAAAAAGCTTGGCGGCATTCAAGACCCTGAACAGAAGAGAAAGATCATTGGTAATACCTTTATTGAGGTCTTCGATGAAGAGTCGAATCGCCTTGAGGGCGTAAAGTATCTTGCCCAGGGGACGATCTACCCGGATGTTATCGAATCTGCCGGCAACAAAAATGGTAAGGCGCATGTCATTAAGTCGCATCACAATGTCGGCGGCCTGCCGGACCATATGAAGCTAGACCTGATAGAACCGCTGCGAGAGTTATTCAAGGACGAGGTGCGGAAAATTGGTCTGGAGCTGGGCTTGTCTCACAGCATGGTTTACCGCCATCCATTTCCCGGCCCTGGCCTGGGCGTGCGGATTCTGGGTGAAGTTAAGAAAGAATATGCTGATCTACTGCGCAAGGCGGATGCGATCTTTATGGACGAGCTACGTAATGCCGATCTCTACGATAAGGTAAGCCAGGCGTTTGCGGTCTTTCTGCCAGTTAAGTCGGTTGGTGTTGTAGGTGATGCGCGCCGCTATGAATATGTGATTGCACTTCGGGCAGTAGAGACCATCGATTTTATGACTGCCAGGTGGGCGCACTTGCCCTATGAATTCCTGGAGGTTGTTTCCAGCCGGATCATCAATGAAATTAGTGGCGTGTCCCGTGTGACTTACGATATATCAAGCAAGCCACCTGCCACCATCGAATGGGAATAGGCTTGGATAATCAAAACCAGGCTCATTCAATGAGGTCCCGTTGGATGCAAGAGGCGATTATCCTTGCCCGTGAGGCTGCACTGGCCGATGAGGTCCCGGTCGGCGCAGTGTTAGTAAAAGACGGAGTGATTATCGGTCGTGGTCGCAACGAAACCATCGGCAGCAATGATCCAAGTGCCCATGCGGAGATAGTCGCCTTACGTGATGCAGCAAAGAATATTGCCAACCATCGCCTTGTAGATACCCAGCTCTATGTAACCATTGAGCCTTGCGCCATGTGTGCGGGAGCTCTTGTCCATGCGAGAGTCTCGACATTGTGTTTCGGAGCCAGGGAGCCGCGTGGTGGCGCGGTAGTATCAACCCTGGAAGTCCTGTCTGTTAAGTCGCTTAATCACAGGGTAGAAGTTGTTGAAGGCATCTGTCGGGACGAGTGTTCCGAGCTTATGACCCAATTTTTTAAGGCCAGGCGGGCGATGAAAATTGCCTCGCGAACGAGAGATCAATAATGCTGCAATTTCAAGGTGGTCCAGCGCTTTCAGATTTTCGCTCACAGAAGTTGCTCGACGCCCTTCAACTCAAGGTCGCTGAAATCCGGAATATAAGCGCGCGATATGTACATTTTATCGAACTGCGGGGCGGCGAAGACTTAAGTGCGGCATCACTTCAAGTGCTCGAGAAGATTCTGCAGTACGGGCCTAAGGCTGGGCGTTCAGACAGTAGTGAGAGCGGCGATGTGGAGCAAGCCAGGGAGCTCTTCCGCTTGGTGGCGCCGCGCCCTGGCACGATATCGCCGTGGAGCTCCAAAGCCACCGACATCGCGCATATTTGTGGGCTGGATAGTGTGCTCAGAATAGAGCGAGGCATTGCCTATGGATTCGACTTGTCTAATGAATCTGGTATTGACGCCCGCAAAGACCTGAATACTCAATCGATCCAGCATATTGAAAGCCAGATCCACGACCGGATGACGGAAGTTGTGATGGCGAGCTTTGATCAAGCAAACATTCTCTTTGCTGTTGCTGAGCCGGCAGAGCTGGGCTCAATTAAACTGTTGGAAGACGGGTCGTCGGCTATTGAGCGGGCTAACACTGAGCTGGGTATGGCGCTGGCAGACGATGAAATCGAGTATCTGGCGGATGCGTTTATTTCCCTCGGTAGAAACCCCACCGATGTAGAGCTGATGATGTTCGCACAGGCAAATTCGGAGCATTGCCGGCACAAAACCTTTCGTGCCACCTGGACGCTGAATGGAAAAGACCAGCCCTATAGCCTGATGGATATGATTCAGAACACCTACCAGCATACCAATGGCGAAGGTGTGCTCAGTGCCTACGAGGACAATGCCTCGGTTATTGAAGGTAAGCGAGGCGCGAGATTTTATCCCGATGCATTGAGCCGCGAATTTGGATACTCCGAAGAGGATATCCATATCCTCATGAAGGTAGAAACCCACAATCATCCAACCGCCATTGCGCCATTCCCTGGGGCGGCAACGGGTTCTGGTGGCGAGATTCGGGATGAGGGCGCTGTCGGGCGTGGCTCAAAGCCCAAGGTCGGCCTGACAGGTTATAGCGTATCGAACCTGAATATCCCTGATCTTGGGGAGCCCTGGGAGCGCGATTACGGTAAGCCCGATAGAATATCTTCGGCGCTGGACATAATGATTCAGGGTCCAATTGGTGGCGCCGCCTTTAATAATGAATTTGGTCGCCCTAATATTTGTGGATATTTCCGAACTTTTGAAGCTGAATTTAATGGCGAGGTTCGTGGTTATCATAAGCCCATCATGATTGCCGGTGGGCTCGGCAATATTCGCGCGGAACATGTGGAACAGAAAAACATTGAGGAGGGCGCCTCACTTATAGTGTTGGGAGGCCCGGCAATGTTGATTGGTCTTGGCGGCGGCGCCGCATCTTCGATGACCTCCGGTGCTAGCCACGCAGATCTGGATTTTGCCAGCGTGCAGCGGGGCAATCCCGAACTTGAACATCGCTGCCAGGAAGTGATTGATCATTGCTGGCAGTTAGGCGATCAGAATCCCATCCAGTTCATTCATGATGTGGGTGCAGGTGGGCTCTCCAATGCGCTGCCAGAACTGGTGAAGGATGGCGGCGTAGGTGGCAACTTTGAGATTCGTGAAGTGCCCAATGATGAGCCGGGCATGTCGCCACTGGAAATTTGGTGTAACGAGGCGCAGGAGAGATATGTCATTGCTGTTGCAAGCAAAGATCTTGCTGCATTTTCAGCGGTTTGTGAGAGAGAGCGCTGCCCATTTGCGGTGGTGGGTGAGGCAATCAGCGAAAGCCATCTGATGGTTAATGACAAGTTACTGAATTCAAGGCCCGTTGATCTGCCTATGTCAGTACTCTTTGGCAAAGCGCCGAGAATGCACAAGGATGCTCAAGACCTGAGCCCGATAAAGAAAGCATTTTCCGCCGAATTAGATTTTGCCGAGGCAGTAGATCGAGTACTTGGGCATCCGGCAGTCGCCAGCAAAAACTTTCTAATAACAATTGGCGATCGCACCGTTGGCGGTATGGTTGCGCGTGATCAGTTGATAGGCCCCTGGCAGGTGCCGGTTTCGGACTGTGCGGTGACTACCAATAGTTATATATCTAAAGCAGGTGAGAATGTTGTTGGCGAAGCAATGGCCATGGGTGAGCGCACACCATATGCACTGTTAGATGGTCCGGCATCCGGGCGAATGGCCGTGGCTGAATCAATCATGAATATCGCCGCTGCTCGAATAGAGCGTATCCAGGATATTAAATTGTCAGCAAACTGGATGGCCGCGGTCGGTCATCCCGGCGAAGATGCGAATCTCTACAATACTGTTGCCGCTGTCGGCCTGGATCTTTGTCCGAGCCTTGGCATCTGTATTCCTGTCGGGAAAGATTCCATGTCCATGAAAACGCAGTGGCATGATAAGGGTGAGGACAAAACCGTGACCTCTCCCTTGTCCTTGATTATCTCCGCCTTTGCGCCGGTGCTGGATGTGCGCAGTACCCTGACGCCAGAGCTGTTGAATGAAAGTGCGACCTTGCTGCTGATTGATCTTACCAATGGCAAGCAACGCCTCGGTGGATCTATCCTGGCCCAGTGTTTTGGTGAAATGGGCGATGAGGTACCCGATGTGGATGATTCGCAACAGCTATCGTCTTTCTTTGAATTGGTTCAATCGCCGGACTTTCGCTCGAATATTCTGTCCTACCACGATCGATCCGACGGCGGCTTGTTCACTACGCTCGCAGAAATGAGCTTTGCCGGTAGAGTTGGCCTGAATGTAGCTATTCCTGAAGGCGAACAGGCCATCGAGTTTATGTTTAACGAGGAATGTGGTGCGGTCATCCAGGTAGCCAGTAGCAATGTTGATTTGATGTCATCGGCTATTAACAAGGCTGGGCTAAATAGCATTGTACTTGGCGTAAGCATTCGCAGGGAGTCTGGCGATTCGCAATCAATTCAATTGGTTCAGGACGGCAAAGTGCTGTTCAAAGCAGGCCGCAGCAGCCTGCAGGAGCGATGGTCGGAAGTCAGCTATCACATTCAGAAGTTGAGAGATAATCCATCCTGTGCCGATGAAGAATATTCAATTATTGCCGATGATGATGATCCAGGTCTTTCTGCAAGACTAAACTTTGATATCGATGAAGATATTGCAGCGCCGATGATCGCCACTGGCGCACGGCCGCGTATAGCCATCCTTCGAGAGCAGGGCGTAAACAGCCAGGTTGAAATGGCGGCGGCCTATACCAGGGCAGGCTTCAGTGCTATCGATGTTCACATGAGTGAAATTCTGTCAGGTGAGACAAGGCTTGAATCGTTTGCAGGGATGGTCGCTTGTGGCGGTTTCTCATATGGCGACGTTTTGGGTGCGGGGGAGGGCTGGGCAAAATCCATCCTCTTCCATGATAAAGCGCGTCAGGTATTTGAAGACTTCTTCCGCCGCTCAGATACCTTTGGCATGGGCGTTTGTAATGGTTGCCAGATGTTTTCAAGTTTGAAGGAGCTGATTCCCGGGGCTGACTTGTGGCCGCGGTTTGTGACGAATCGTTCGGAACAGTTTGAGGCGCGCTTGTCCATGGTTGAAATTCAGGCTGGCCCCTCTATATTTATGTCTGGAATGGAAGGCTCCTATATGCCAATCGCTGTATCCCACGGCGAAGGACGTGCCGAGCTTGATGAAATTGAGGCTGCAGAGCTTTTGCAAAGCGGGCTGGTTGCCATGCAGTTTATAAACAACAATCTTGAATTTACAGATCAGTATCCCATGAACCCTAATGGCTCGCCTGCGGGCATTACTGCCGTGACGACGGAGGATGGGCGCTTTACCGCCATGATGCCTCATCCGGAACGAGTGTATCGAACGGTGCAGAATTCCTGGCATCCAAATGATTGGCAAGAAGACAGCCCATGGATGCGAATATTTCGAAATGCCAGGGTTTGGGTAGACTAAGTTTAAGGCCTTACGCTGAGTAACATTGGATCGAAGGGAATGAATGATGACTAAGACAGCAGTAATAATAGGCGTCGGCCCAGCGGAAGGCGTTGGCGCTTACTTATGTAATATGGCGGCCAAGGAAGGCCTGCATGTAGTGATTGCCGGGCGTACGCCGGAGAAGATCGAGTTGCTTGCTGAGGGGCTTCGAGCTAACGGTGGGGAAGCGACGGCGATTACGACAGATACAACCGATGAGGATCAAATTATCAATTTAATCCAACAGGCTGAGGCTATTGGACCCATCGATCTTGCGATTTACAATGCCGGTAATAATTTTTCCGGCTCATTCCTGGAGATGGACGCGAGTTATTTCGAGTCAGCCTGGCGGGTATGCACCTTCGGCGGATTCCTGTTCGCAAGAGAAGTCCTCAAGGCCATGGTGCAACGAGGACTGGGCACATTGATATTCACCGGTGCGAGTGCCTCAATGCGCGGTAAGCCAAATTTCGCACCATTCACTGCCGCTAAAGCGGGTCTGCGAACGATGGCGCAAAGCCTGGCGCGCGAGTTCCAGCCTAAAGGTATTCATGTGGGGCATATCGTCATCGATGGTGGAATAGCCGGTGAGAAGATTATCAAGAGCTTCCCTCAGTTTATTGAGCGTGTTGGTATGGATGGACTGGTCGGTCTTGAAGGCATTGCTGAAGCGTATCGATATTTATATCAGCAACCCCGTAATGCCTGGACGCATGAGCTTGATCTGAGGACGTTTAAGGAAAATTTCTAGTCAGCTTATAGCTGTAGTACTGGGAATATGAAACAAAAGAGCAAGCGATCACTGAAGTAATCGAACGCTGGCAATTTTAATCCGCTGCGAGTACGGTATGTTCTTTCTCGGGAGTCGTAGAGCACATCCATGTGCACTCAAGATTTGCATCCCTGCAAAACACGTCCAGATAAAGAACATACCGTACTCTCCGCACGTAATGTCTGATCGCTGAGCTTGCCTGATCATTGAGCTCTTACAGTAAGAAGAAGAGCGTACGAAAGATCCTTATTGCCGCAGCGTTCACGGCTAGATATGAGCTAACGTCACTGATCAATAATAATTTCCAAGGACCGAATCGGAAAGCTGCCGGTTTTCCTGTCCTCATAATAATGTTGAAGTGTCTGTGTGATCACCGGAAATGCCAATTCGTCCCAGGGGATTTCACTTTCGGCAAACAGCTGCGTTTCCAGGGTTTCTTCTCCAGGGCTGAAATCCAGATCCAGCAGTAGCGCCCGGTAGAACATATAGACCTGCGATATATGTGGCAGGCTGAAGAGCGTGTACAGCTCTAATATTTCCGCATTGGCATTGGCCTCTTCCGTGGTTTCGCGAAGAGCGCCCGCCGCGACAGTTTCGCCGTTTTCGAGAAAGCCTGCCGGTAATGTCCACAATCCGGCGCGTGGCTGGATGGATCGTTTGCACAACAGGACCTTGTCCTTATAGATGGGCAGACAGCCAGCAATAATCCTGGGGTTTTGATAATGGATAAAGCTGCAGGCATCACAAACAAATCGATGTCTGTTGTCTCCGTCGGGGATTCGGTGTGTGACTGCTTCGCCACATTGATTGCAGAATTTCATCTTTGGAGTATAAACGTTAAGCTTGGAATGAATAAACCTGAATGGTGAAAATGAAGGAATTTATCTAAATTGACTGAAGCGCTCTTAAGAAATTTGAGTAGGTATAAAGCAGAAACTTTGTTGCCTGATGAGCAGGGCAGGAAGAGGGCGGCCGTCCTTATCCCAATTGTTGATGGCCCGGAACCTTCTGTGATATTGACCCGGCGGGCCGCCAGAATGGATAGTCATGCCGGAGAAGTTGCATGGCCCGGCGGTAAGCATGATCCGGAAGATGGAAGTCTGGAAACGACCGCTTTAAGGGAAAGTCATGAAGAGATTGGCCTATTGCCGGAACGAGTAACAATCGTGACAGAGCTGCGACCATTTATTTCAAAGTATGGATTGCTGGTGACGCCTTACGTTGGCCTGGTGGAAGCGAATGTACAGCTAAAAGCGAATCCTGCAGAGCTTGATTCCATCTTTCAAGTACCCTTGTCATGGCTACGGAGCGATCCGCGAACACAAACAGATATAGTGAGCCGGCATGGTGAAACTCATGAGGTCCCTGTCTATCATTATGAAGGCTTCAGGATCTGGGGCTTGACGGCGATGATTCTGTGGGAGTTTATGGTGAAGGGAATGGGTGTGGATTCCAGTCAGGCCGCTTGTGATAAGCTGTCGGGCAATATTAATGAAGGATGGTAAGACATGATTTATAGCCTTGGCGATCGGCAGCCGGAATTTCGCGGAGATGACTATTGGGTGGCAGACAACGCTACGGTCATTGGTTCGGTAATCATGGAGAATAATGCCAGCGTCTGGTTTAACACCGTGGTCAGGGGTGACAACGATGTGATCACGATTGGCGAAAACTCAAACGTCCAGGATGGTTCGGTACTACATACAGACGGCGGTATCCCACTCATCATTGGCAAGAACGTAACCATCGGTCATCAGGTCATGCTTCACGGCTGCGTTATTGGCGAGAATTCACTGATTGGAATCAATACCGTTATCCTCAACGGCGCGAAAATTGGCAAGAACTGCCTTATCGGAGCTAATTCCCTGATCCCTGAAGGCAAGGAAATCCCCGATGGTTCTCTCGTCATGGGCTCCCCAGGTAAGGTTGTGAAACAACTGTCAGCTCAACAAATGGCCGGCCTGGAAATGAGCGCCATGCACTATGTAGAAAACTTCAAACGCTATAAAGCCCAACTAAAGCCAATCTAGTACTCCCTCCCCACCAACAAAAAGGGGCCAGGTACAATTCAAAAACTTGGCATCTTATGTGGAGCGCGTTATAGTTCGGTCTTCACTTAGATTGACTAAATCGAACCTCTGGTTACGTTTTGTAAGACAGGCATGAAGTTGGCACATCGTACAGCAGCTATATTTGATAACAGCAACGCCGTTTTGCTGTTGACTGCTGCGCAAAGCTCAAACCTCATCCTACTAAGACTGCCGTTGTAGGCGGCCGTCAAACTCCTGCATTGTTTTGCCATCTCATATAGCTGGCACCGTTTCAAACCAAGTGTGCTCATACAATAGACCGTAAAAGTCTACAAGCGCCGAATCCAAAATTGATAAGTGAAAGTACAATGAATGCAGAAGACAAAACAGTAAGTAAGGCCAGCGCATCTCCCAAAAAGATGCCGTTCCATAAATATTCGCCGTTCAAGCCCGTTGCCCTGACAGATCGTACCTGGCCCGACCAGGTGATCACCAAGGCGCCACGCTGGTGTAGCGTTGATCTGCGCGATGGCAATCAGGCGCTGATTGAGCCGATGACGCCTAATGAAAAGCAGAAGATGTACGATCTGATTGTCGAGCTTGGCTTCAAGGAAATAGAAGTTGGTTTCCCTGCTGCATCGCAAACGGATTTTGATTTTGTCCGCCGCATAATTGAAGAGGATATGATTCCTGATGACGTCACGATTCAGGTCTTGTGCCAGGCGCGGGAAGCACTGATCACGCGAACCTGTGAGGCTGTCACCGGTGCGAAGAACGTCATCTTCCATTTGTACAATTCAACGTCGACTTTGCAACGGAAAGTTGTGTTCAAAATGAACCGCGAGGAAGTCATTAAACTTGCCACAGACGCGGCAGCTATTGTGAAGAAGAATGTCCAGTCGCTTATTGATGCCGGTACTAACGTCATTCTTGAATATAGTCCGGAAAGCTATACCGCAACGGAGATGGATTTTGCTGTAGAGATTTGTACGGCAGTAATGGAGGTCTGGGGCCCCACAGTTGATAACAAGATTATTCTTAATCTGCCCTCCACTGTTGAGATGTCGACGCCAAATATCTATGCCGACCAGCTCGAATGGTTTATGCGCCACTTGCCAAACCGCGATTGTGCGACCATTAGTCTGCATACCCATAATGATCGTGGAACAGGGGTCGCCGCTTCAGAGATGGGCTTGATGGCTGGCGCCGATAGGATTGAAGGAACGCTGTTTGGCAATGGCGAACGTACGGGTAATTGTGACGTCATCACCATGGCGATGAATATGTTTTCTCAAGGCGTTGACCCGGAACTTTATCTCGGGGATATGGCGAAGATTGTTTCCGTATCTGAGGAGTGTACCAAGATCTCGATTCATGTCAGGCAACCCTATGCGGGAGATCTCGTATTTACCGCATTCTCCGGCTCCCATCAGGATGCTATTCGAAAGGGCATGGAGTTCGTAGAATCGGGCAGCGATAATGCCTGGGAAGTGCCATACCTGCCGATCGATCCAGCAGATGTGGGCGGTTCCTATCGGGAAACAGTGAGGGTTAACAGCCAGTCGGGTAAAGGCGGCATTGCGTTTATTCTTGAAAATTATTTTGGCGTTTCCTTGCCGCGTTCAGTATTGCTCGAGTTCAGTCCAATCGTTCAGAAATTAACTGAGATCGATGGTGGCGAGCTAAAGCCTGACATGATCTGGGATGCTTTTGTTAAGGAATACATCGACGTGGAAGGCCCGTATCAGCTTGTGGATTACCGCGTTAATTCCATTGGCAATGAACGAGAGTCCTGTGATGCCACCATCAAGATTGCAGACAGTCAGATGGATGTGCATGGCGAAGGCTCCGGCCCCATTGAAGCCTTCATAGAAGCCCTCGTGCAGACGCTTAATGAGCCGCTGACGGTAGTGGATTATCAGGAATATGCGCTCAACGAAGGCAGTGAGGCGCAAGCCATTTCAATCCTTGCCATTACCGATGACAAAGAGAACAAGTATTATGGTGTGGGCATAAGTCAGAACACAACCACCGCTGCGTTTAAATCAATTATCGCTGCGATTAACCGGAAGTGGCAGGTTTAGCTCCGCCGCCTCTATTACTTGCCGCTCGCAGGTGCGCTCTTTCAAGCAACACGATTAGAATGCCCTAACACATGATGTGCTGACTGGAGCGCTCTGCCGCACGGCGACGGCTGTTTGCCTGAAAGATCAAGCGCCGGAAACATTTCACCATGTCGGTCTTACACGGGGCAGCAATATCCTTTTGTACATCTTGCCCATCGCAGACATAAGTTACCGGTAGATCATGTCGTACGAGAGCGGATATTGCAGGTCCAAGCGTAACAGCTTCATCAAGCTTGGTGATGATGGCGCCTTTCAAGGGAACCTTATAAAATGCCTCAATGACCTCGTCCGTCAAGACAAGCTCGGATGTGGATGAAATGACCAGATAACTCGCGATCTCGGTAGTTGTCGCGGCTGCTGAAAGAACGTGATCGGCAATGCCGATGTCTCTCTGGTTCATTCCCGCGGTATCGATAAGGATAAGTTCGTAGCCTTTAAATTCCTGAATTTTCTGCGTTAAAGATATTGGGCTTGATGCTGAGGCGAAGGGTATCTCCAACGACATGGCAATGTTTATGAGTTCTTCAGAATCACCAATGCGAAGTGTATCCATTGATATTAGCGCCACTTTTCCTGACCCATGGCGCAGTGAGTATTGTAGTGCAAGCTTGGCGACCGTTGTGGTCTTACCGACACCAGGAGTCCCAAGAATTGCGCCGCCGCCGCCATTGCTGATTATTTCATCATCGCCGGTTTGAATGAGAGAGCCCAAGGCATCGAAGAGCGTAGTCCAATCCGGGATTTTGTCTTTTTTTTGCGGTATTTGTTTTTGCAATGACTGCATCACATCCGTTGAAAGTCCGAGTGGACTGACCCTTTCGCTGTCGATGTGAACAAGGTTTTTAGATTCCGCCTGCTTGCGATATTCACTCAGGCAGGTTAATTCTGATTTCAGCGTATGCTGTAATTCGCCAAGCTCCTTCTGTGAATTCTCCGTTGCCGGATGTGCTTGCTCTTCCGTTTGCTGATTTCGAATTTCCTTTAGTTGAGACAATTCAGATTGAATCGACTGCTGTAGTTCTTTGTGTTGTTGCTGCATCTCCACGCGGGATGATTCTAGTTGGGACAAGCCCCGATTTAATGACGCCTGCAGTTCCTGTTGCTGATCCTGGATCTGTAGGAGCACATTGCTTGACCTGGATTCAAGCTCATCTCTAATTTCACGCTGCCGGGCTAATTGCACCAGCTCGCTGCGCAGAGAGCCCTGCAGTTTGGCTAATTCTGTATGTAGGCCAACGGTTATCGGGTCGAGCCTCGCCTGCGCTGCTTCCCTATCTATGCGGAATTCTTTCAGGCTATGCAATTCTTCTGCGAGGGAAGACTGAAGTTCGATTAGGCCTTCCTGCATTTGGCGCGTACGCGGATCAGATTCAGCATCAAATTTGGTGCGGGTTGCCACGTACTTGTTTAGTTGTGAGAGTTCGACGTTCAAGGTCGACTGCAACTTACTCAAGCCGGATTGTAATGACCTGGTTTTGGGGTCGCTCTCGGCATCGAACTGCACTCGCTGCTGGCGATATTTATTCAAGGCAACGACTTCGTCGGACAGGCTGTCCTTTAATTCAGCAAGGTCATGCTGCAATACCCTGGCAACCGGGTCTGCTTCTGCGTCCAAAGCCATTCGCTGATGCCTGTATTGCCCAAGACTATCAAGCTCCGAGGCGAGGAACTGCTGCAAATTTCCCATGCCGTCCTGTAGCTCCCTTGTCCTTGGATCTATCTCACAATCGAACTTCACGCGCTGGTCTCGGTACTGCCTCAACTTTAAGAGTTCTTCCGACAGCAATTTCTGTTGTTCAGTCAAATCGCTTTACAGGGTCTTGGTAATGGGGTCCGAGCTGGCATCGAGCTCTGCGCGTTGCAGGCGGTACTCACAGAGCTGCGATAGTTCACTGGAGAGACACTCCTGCAGATCACTCAGTTCGCTCCATCGTTTGCTTGTTTGCGGGTCCAGTTCTGAATCCAGACTCTCCCTTTGCTGTCGATACTCGCGCAAGGTGGTCAATTCGCTGGATAGCGATTGTTGCAGCCTATTCAATTCACCCTGTAGTCCCGTGGTCAATGGGACTGATTCTGCATTCCACTGTATTCGCTGCTGGTGGTATGCACCAAGTTCGGTGATTTGACCTTCCATGGATACCCGTAATTCATCGAGTTGAGCTTGCAAGCGTAGATAAACGGGGTCGGGCTTTGAGTCTTGTTCTTCTCGTTCCTGGCGGTATTCCTTTAATTCCTCAATTTCCCTGCGCAAGGACTTGCGCAGCAGAAAGAGTTCGGCCTGCAGCTCTTCCGGTAACAGATCGACTTTGGCGTCAATCTCGTTTAGCTGTTGTCGGTATTGCCTTAGATCGGCAAGTTCTTGTTTAAGAGATAGCTGCAATCCAGCCAGATCATTTGGATTGTGGTTCTCAAAATTCTGCTGAGCTCCTTTTTGCTGAGCTTTTATCTGCTGAGCTTCTTCCTGCTCATCTTCTTCAGTTTCGGTTGATGCGAAAACCTCAGCCTGATCATTCACTTCAACGGTATCGAGAATGATTACGTCCGGGCCCATGGGCTCCCTGGCAGCCTCTATTGCCTGCTCGATATCTTCTGCATAAAATCGACGTATTTCCATTCAGGAGCTCAGCGGTAGTGCATCTTGTCGGTGAGACATGAATTAGTATTGCTTTGCTCTTTACTCTCTACCCTTTACTGATAGCAAGACTCGTTCCAATTCAGGCTGGGTTCGCTAGTGCAGCATTATTCATGGGGTGTAGTGGTAATGCTGTCATTTTCACAGCACATCCTCGCCGCCGCTGATGACGGAATCTTGACGTTTTGGCGCGTTCAGTGAGGTCGGGCCTGGCTGATCAATATCCCGGAATTGCCTCTTCAGACAAGACCGGGGGAATATTATATTCTTCACTCATCTTCCGATTGTAATTTGAATGCTCAATGTCTGATCACTTAAGTGAATCTAAAAGCAGTATCAGTAATTTGCTTGCTGACAATCTGCCTGCGGGCGTCAGCAGTCGGCGAATAGGCCCGATTAATGGTCTCGAATTCCACATTCTGGAGGCAGGCGACAGGAGTCGGCCCCTGTTGTTACTTCTCCACGGCTTTCCGGAACTGGCCTTTAGCTGGCGAAAGATCATGCCCCGGCTGGCTGCCACTGGCTATCATGTGGTTGCGCCGGATCAGCGTGGTTATGGCGGCACCACTGGCTGGCAGGCTGGTTATGACTCGGATCTGGCGGCATTCAGCCTCCTGAGCCTTGCAAATGATGCAGCTGGCATTGTTCACGCACTTGGCCATAGTCGAGTTGCGGCGGTGATTGGTCATGATTTTGGATCGCCAGTGGCAGCGTGGTGCGGCATTGCCCACCCTGAAATGTTCCCGGCGGTAGTATTGATGAGCGCGCCCTTTCAAAGTCAGGGCGCTGGAAATACGAAAGAGAATACGAAAAAGAAAGCTGGCAGCGCTGATGTTCACGCCAAACTTGCGCAGCTCGTGAGGCCAAGAAAACATTACCAGCTCTACTACGGCACTCGTGAAGCCAACGATGACATGTTGCATGCCAGGCAAGGGCTGAAAGCTTTCCTGCGTGCCTATTATCATGTGAAGAGTGCCGACTGGCCAGGAAACCAGCCGCAGCCCCTGACGGAGGTTTCAGCAGAACAGTGGGCGACGATGCCAGGCTACTACGTGATGGACCTTGAGAAGGACATGGCAGAAACGGTTGCAGAACACATGCCATCCCAGCATGAAATAGATGCTTGCCAGTGGATGACGGACCGCGAACTAGATGTATATGTTAGTGAATTTAGGCGCACTGGATTTCAGGGTGGCCTGCAGTGGTATCGAGCGAGGCGGATATCAACGCCAGAGCAAGCAGCGTTTGTTGGCAGAGGCCTGCATCAGCCAGTTCTCTTTATAGGTGGCGTAAAGGACTGGGGTATATACCAGACGCCTGGTGCCCTGGAATCTATGGCGGCCAGTTGTACTGATTATCGAGGTAGTCATCTGATAGAAGGCGCAGGACATTGGGTTCAGCAAGAGCAGGCGGAAGACACTTCGCGACTGATTGTAGATTTTATGGATTCTATTGCCGGTGATGCTTCCAGTTAAATTGGTTCGACTGGATCGCCCCTTATTTTTATTGGTGTAAAGTGATAAATGGCTTGCAACTTCGGCTGTGACTATTGTTCACACAGCTGCAGGAAACCGTTTTGCGTTTCGTAAGCGTGCCTTCTCTTTCTCCTGCTCACGATTCCTGGGTGGAGCGTTTGTTTCAAGGCCAAATAGCAGCTTTGTTGCGACCAGGGTGATTTCCTCCACCGCCTGGGTAAACACAATTTCATTGCGCTTGCTTGGCTTGGTGGTGCCGCTTAGTTTGCGAATAAATTGAGGTGCGGCGGCTGCGATTTCCTCTTCGCTGGCAGGCGGTTCGAAATTCGAGAGGGTCTTTATGTTTCTGCACATCGTGGTACTCCCGTTGTGGAAATGGCTAAGTTCAACAATTGTTAACATAGCTCATTTCGGTTTTGACTTATATCGCTCGTTCAAACCGGCTCCACTCAAGATCATGGGTGTAATTTTCGTAAGGCGTTTCTGGAGAGCCTCAGGCCTCTTTGCCTGTGCAATATAATCCGCGTATTCACGACGTTTGCCCAGCGTCAGGTCATTAAACGCACTCTCCAGAGGTGCTGGTGTCCTGTGTTATGTCAATGTCCCTGACGTCATGGAGGTCCACAAGCAGGCGCAATTGATGGGTGCGAATATCCGCAGTGAGCCAACTTTCATAAAACTTGCCGGCCACACCGAATTTGTCCTTCAAGATCCCGATGGCTATTCCCTGGCGATCTATTCCAGATAAATCTGTAGGTCAACGCCGTGGAGCAAAGCACCAAGGGCTGATACAGTGGTCGAAAATAATTAGTGGGTTTGGAAATTGAAGGTTGCAGTAATTGGTGCTGGTGCAGCAGGTCTGGTCAGCGCACGTGAACTCATTCGTTGCGGTCATGAGATTACGGTGTTCGAACAGTCCGAGCGGGTTGGTGGTATCTGGGTATATGAAGCCGAGCCGGAAGATGACCTGCTGGGTCTAAGTCCGTCAAATGCCGTTTTCTCATCCCTGTACGATTCTTTGCGCACTAATTTGCCCCGGGATCTGATGGCCTTTCAGGATTACACCTTTGATTCCAGCGGAGGCGGTGACGATTATTGGCAGCGATATCCGCATCATTCAAAGGTGCTGGAGTATCTGGAGAACTTTGCCAAAGATTTTGATCTGCTCCGCTACATTAAGTTTTCTGAGACGGTTGTCAGCATGGTGTCAGAAAATGAAGCCTGGCTTGTCGCTACTGAATCAGGACATCAGGACATCTTTGATGCAGTGATGATTTGCAATGGGCACTATTCCAGACCGAGAGTTCCCCACATACCCGGTATTGATAAATTTACCGGCTTAACGATCCATAGCCATAATTATCGCAATAATGATCAGTTTGCTGGAAAGCGGGTCGCCGTATTTGGCGCCGCAGCATCAGGCATAGATATTGCGTGGGAAATTTCTCAAGTCGCGACAGATGTTTACTGGAGTGGTGGCATCTTTGACTTTCCTGCCAGAACCATCGCAGGCAACATTTATCTCTATCCGAGTCCCTTGGGGTTTAGCGGCAATACACTTGAATTTACAGATGGTATTTCAGTCGAGGCGATAGACATCTTTGTTTATTGCACGGGTTACGAGTACAGTTTTCCCTTTCTGCAAGACGATATTGTTTCGATTACCGACAACTGGATTTATCCTCTCTATCAGGAAATGTTGCCACCTGAGTATGCAAGCCTGGCTTTTATGGGGGTGCCATCTCTGGTCATTCCATTCCCCTTGTTTGAGATGCAGGCACGATGGTATGCGAGAGTTCTGGCGGGCAAAGTAAAATTGCCATCGCCATCATTGATGCAAGCCTTGGTTCAATCGCGGCATGATAAGCTTGTTGATGAAGGGCAGCCTGTTCGCCATTTCCATAAATTGGCCGACAAACAGGAAGCATATGTCAATCAACTGGCCGAGGAATGTGGCGACCCTGCGTTGCCGGAATGGTTTGGAAAGCTCGCCATTGAAGCGCAACATTCACGCCAGGCCGACCCCGAAAACTTCAGAGACAAGGCGATGAGCTTCCATGGTGCAAGTGTCGTTAAGTATCGTTAGGGCTTCTTCGCCTTTGTCGCTAAATTATTATTGCTAACGCCTGAATACCATTAACCAGCGCCAGAAGTTGAGCAAGCCAGCGAGTGAAGCTGCTACATATGTCCAGGCGGCAGCTTTGAGAATTTTATCGGCAGCAGGAATCTGATCCTCTTGAAGGTACGACGATTTGAGAATAGGCATGGCCTTGTTAAAACTTGCATCGAGTTCCACTGGCAGCGTCATCAGCTGCACCACGAGTGCAAAGCCCATAATGAGAAACGCCCCCGTTATATTGAGTAATGCTATTGATGGTGCATGAGTCAGCAATGCCATAATTGGTGCTGTAAACAAGAGTAGGGAGCCCACGCGACCCGCCCAGACTGATGCCTGTGCAAGGCGGCTTCTCAACATGAACAGAGGCTCTCGCGCTGCATGCTGAAGTGCGTGCCCACATTCATGCGTGGCTACCGTGATCGCCGTAAGCGTTTTGGCATCGAATTTATCCGTGCTCAGACGGACGGTTTCCGAGTCCGGGTCATAGTGGTCGCCTAGCTCAGTCATTTCGACCTTGACGTGTTGCAGGTCAAATTTATCTAGCAGATGACGCGCCAGCTCGCCGCCGGTACCGGGGAAGTTGCTTTCATCTTGTCGGTTGTATTGCGCCAGCACATGCTTAACCCAGTATTGGGGTAGGTAAACGAAAGCGACGATTATCAGTATGATGATGAGATAGTGCACTCATCTATCTTAGCCCTATGTATTCAGTTTGGCATCAAAGCATTATCTGCTATTAGCTTGCGGCGCCTTCTCTGGTTTTTGCCTGTACATACAAATAATAAGGCAGGGCACAACTCAATCCTATGCTCAGGTTCAGAACGATGTAGAGCCAGGCACGAGATTCCTTCTTGCTGATCAGGTAGGTCCAGAACACGGCTGAACTGATCAGGATGTCCGCGGCGAAGCCACTGGCAGCGCCATTAGCAAATACTCCCCCTACAAAGGCGAACACATCAATGCCTTCTGAACGGAAGAAATCCAGGAAGAACACGTAGGGAATGACTGTTCCAGCAATTGCGGCGGCGAGATAGAAATTTTTCATGTTTACTCCTGGTAAGTAACTAAAGGATCTGAATTTGATGTGCAGGTGTGGCTGATGCAGCTGCGGCTGATTAAGACAGGGCTCGAACGAATTGTTCTGTTTTGTCGTCTGCCGGGAACAGCGTCTCGATGCGAATCTCCTGCAAGGTCACATCCTGAGGCGTTCCAAAGGTGGAAACCATGGTGAAGAACTGCAACTCGATATCTCCCTTTTTTAAGGTCATTGACAGGTAAGGCTTCGGAGTATCCGTTGAAGGAAAGCGTGGATCCGAGAGGCCGGGATATTCCTGAATCTCATCCAGGAGCTCCCGCGCTCCCCGGTTGTAAGGGTTACTGGCAAGCTCCCTGGTAAGCTGGTGCTGAAAATAATTGGCGAAATCGATCCAGTTGACCAGGTAAGGTTTGAGTCCCCTGGGGTGCAGCGTTAGTCTCACCGCGTTTGGTGGAGCTCCACCCATATCATTCCAAACGTTCACAGGGTCAACGAACAGCGAAAAGATTCGCGTGCTTGCCTCATTCAACATTTGAATATTCCAGTTTTGATCAATGACAATGGCCCCATAAGGCTCGTGGTGATCAAGCATGATCTTGAGTGCCTGATTGGCCAATTTCATCTCGGCATGATCCATTTTGTTCTCGCTAAAGATGTTGGCGAATCCCGCCGCGTTAAGAAGCGCGTTTTGTTCCCGAAGCGGCAGGTCCAGCGTTGAAGACAGACTGATTACCATGTCCCTGCTGGGCGCGGCTTTTCCCGATTCGAGAAAACTCAAGTGACGCTGGGAGACATTAGCGTCCAGCAAGAGCTTTAGCTGGCTGAACTTACGGATCTTTCGCCAGTTGCGCAGTAAATCAGAGAAGCTCGAGTTTGTGCCTGGTGTTGCTGCAGAAGTCATGGCGTTATGTGTCCGGTCATTCAAAAGTTAATGATGTTTGTTATAGCGAGCTTGGTCTCTGAATGCCCCTGGTAATTTGGCCTGCTAGACTCACGCATTTGCTGCTAACCAGAAAAACCTGAGGCAACATGCCAGGGCAACAAAATAGCTGGCGGAGCGCAGCGTACTGAAATCCAGCAAATAGAAAGTTGAATGCGATATTCTGGCTATGCAAAACACGATCGCGGCATAAGTTGATTGAACCGGGTCTGCACCGGTTATGTGGGCAATGAGCACGGATGGAATGTACATAATCAGCGCTTCCCAGGCGTTTTGCTGTGCTGCCCAAACACGCGCCCCCAGGCCTGTCAGTTTCGCTGTCTGTTCCCTGGGGTGGTTATTATCCAAGACGCCAAATTGTCGGAACCTTAATAAGTCGTTTAGCAGGGCCAGGAAAAATGGGATCAGGATGGCAATAAGTACTGTCCAGAATGGTGTGGTCATATCCTCTTTCTCCTGTCGATTGGCTCGATTAGTAGTCGATTAACAAACAGTCTATTGGACAGAAATAATAAATCTATTACTTCACAGGTAATAGAAGGCGAAACCAGGTCGTGATGCAGCGCTACCAATCCATGTCGAAAATAAGCTTGATGGACGACTCCTGATGGAGCCACCGTCTTCACTTTGTGAGTCAAAAGACAAACCTTCCGACGTGATACTATTTCGCGGTCCTAAAAATCAAAACTAACTCAGGAGTAACACATGAAATTTGGCCTAATACCCGTCAATATTGGTGTGGAATCAGCGGAACAAATGATAGGCATGGCGCAGCTGGCGGAAGGCGCCGGCTACGAATCACTCTGGACATTTGAGCACGTCATTGTCCCGCTCGACTATCAGTCGAAATATCCCTACGATCAGAGCGGTAAGATGGGTGCCGAGCCTGAGTCGAACTTTGTTGACCCCTTGATTGCTCTGGCCTTAATCGCTGGAAATACGAAGACGATACGATTGGGTACCGGCGTGAATATCCTCTCCCAGGTCAATCCGCTCTATCTTGCCAAACAGACGGCAAGTCTCGACATGGTTTCCGATGGTCGATTTATGCTGGGGGTTGGTATTGGTTGGTTGAAGGAAGAGTTCGCCGCACTTGGGGTTCCGTTTGAAAAGCGCGGTGCTCGCTTTGATGATTACCTGACTGCTATGCGCAAGGTCTGGGCTGGCGATGTTGTCGAGCACGAAAGTGAGTTCGTCAGCTGGCACGGATTTAAAAGTTACCCGCTGCCCAGGCAAAATCCTATGCCGATTGTCATCGGTGGTATCAAAGGCAAAATTCACGAAAGAGTCGCTAAACATGGCAATGGCTGGTACGCGCCTAGTTCGGACCCTGCGGAGCTTCGCGGCCATCTGGATAAGATCAAAGCGTGTTGCGACGATATTGGACGTGATTTTTCAGAAATTGAGATCACTGCGATGTGGCCAGGGATTGGCGGTAAAGATGCCGTGAAAGCCCTTGAAGAGGCTGGTGTACATCGCCTGGTTGTGCCAATTATGGCCCTCGGAAAGGATCCTGTTGCTGGTATATCTAAACTGGCAGAAGAAGTTATTAACTGATCCGCGCTGTGGCGAGTATTGTGCTCGCCATCTTTTCAGAGTGAAGCGGGAGTCTTCATTAGAGGTGAGCGAATGGGGAATTTCTACAGTTCCCCATTCTGCTTTTCATTGGTTGACGAACTTGATAGTATTTTTTGCGTATCCGCCGCCACTGATGAGATGGAATAAATGACCACCATTTTTCAGGTTGTACGTGAGATTTGTCTTGGCCTTCCGGAAACGGAAGAGCTTCAATCCCATGGCTCGTCAAATTTCAAGGTAAGCGGCAAGGGCTTTGCAGTGTTCTCTCTCAATCACCACGGTGATGGCAAAGTAGCTTTAATGTTGAATGCATCCCGGGAAACGCAGCAAATGTTAGTTAATGCTGCGCCGAAGCATTTCTTCGTGCCTCCATATATTGGCGGCAAAGGATGGGTGGGAGTAGAGCTTAACCAGGGCCTCTCGTGGGATCGCATATCCCAACTTACATTTGATGCATATCAGCGCTCTGCGCCCGCTTCACTGATTAAAGAATTGAGCTGGCAAAAGGTAGAAGCCCCAACTGAATTGATGACCCCTGAAGATATTGATCCACTTAAGTCAAAAGAGAACCAGGCGATCCTGGAGAAGATTCGGATAATCTGTCTCGGCTTACCCGAGACCAATGAGGCCTCGCAATTTGGATCACCTGCATTCAAGGCGGGTAAGAAGACCTTTGTAACCGTGTCCCACTCCAGTCTTAAACCGGAAATACAGATATGGGTGGGCGCCGAGCAACAAGTCTCACTGACCTCATTCGATAAGCGATACAGGATTCCGGCCTACGTCGGGCACAACGGGTGGATCAATCTGGATCTGTCTGCCAGGCCCAATTGGAAGGAAATTGAAGACCTGCTACTGACAAGTTACAAACATTTTTCCTTGCAGCGAATGTTAAAGGCACTGTAGTTCACGAGCGCATTGTAATAATTCGATAGCAGAATTTAACTCAAAAAATATACTTCTTCCGGACACAAGCTAGCCGGGTGAGAAGCCGAAGTGTTTGAACACGTTACTTGTCACCTGTCCCACTGCTGCATCGTTAGCCAGTCCGAATGCCCAATCAGTTGTGCCAATTGTCACTACCTCTCCCTTGTCGTGGCCATAGGGCCAACAAGTTAACATGACTGCATTGCCATAACGGACACGGGCAATGGACTCGGCAGACAAGTCGCCATATAGTCGGCTGGCGATAAACTCCAGATCGCCCTGATCATTCAAGGCAGATATTGAGGCAGGGTATTCACCCACGGCGAGATTTGAACTGGGTACAAAGGCCACAATTTCCATCTCTTCGGGGCTATTGTCGCCGCCGGCGCGAATAGGCAATTGAAATTCATCGAACTGAATTCTGCAGCCCAGAGTTTCGTAGCCAACGATGCCATCCTGTGCGCCGAGCATATCTCCGTAGCGAAGGTCTGTGTCTGCAAATAACCAATGATCTTCGCGGTATACAGTGAAGGCGCCGCTGCCGCGTGCGAGTGCTTTGCCAAAACGATAATAGAGCCCATAGGCAGAGCCACCGCCAAGAAGCTTTGCCTCTGGTCGCCCCACAAGAGGGTCGGCCCACATACCTGACATTAGTTCTATTCTGCCGTCAATCAAAACCGGGTCGTGTTCGTGTGCTGCATATTTATAACAAACCATGGAGCTTCGAGTATCGTGATCATCAACCGAATCAGGAGATTCAAGGCGAACCTGCCAGAACATGGTATTACCGGAGAAGCTGGCAAAGCCGCCGCCGTTCTCTACATAATTTTCTATTGCCTGGCGCTGCGCTGCAGACCAATATTCGTCATGTCCGACGCTGAGCACCAGTGATCGACTATTTAGTAACTCAGGAAATTCTTCCAGGTCAGATGAGATGGCGTAATCCAGCTCATAGCCAATTGATTCCGCCCAGACCACGAAGCGCCGCTCGTAGCTAAACCACCCGGAAGAACCGATTGCAGCTGGATAACCTTTTGCCAGTCGATACGCCTGGAACAGATTGCCATCAATGTCGGGTTCTTCTCCTGGGCGAGTTGGCCGTGCTTTTCTATCGTCGCGATCAACTTGTGGTCGTTTCAACATGCCACGCCCAAATGGCCGGCGAAACGAGACAGTATTGCCGCCAGTGTAGAGGCTGCAGCCACCCCAGTTGTTGTAGGCGTTCCAGGTATTGGTGGCAAGCACCAGAAGTGGTTTTGTTGACCTGGAGGTGCCGCGAACCACAAAGCCTGCGTGGGCTATATTGTGGCCGGCTTTGGCGCCGTGCGCTGTCAGTGTTATCAGGTAGAAGCCGCTCTGCCAGTCTTCCTGAATATCGATTTCCATGTTTGCCGGCCAGCGACATCCATTTGCATCGGCATCTGGCGGGGCTTCGAAGTAGCTTGAATCTACGCCAGCCTTTTCCCACACAATCCGGTTCTTAAAACCTTCACGTTGAATTTTTATATCAAAGTGAGCGTGCCTGGATGAGACATGCAGCGCAAGGCGATCGCCCACGACATAACTAAGGCGCCCGCAATAAGCTTCGATATCGTCGTAAAATGTGGGTGTGTCTTTCATAGATAAGATTTCAGTTCTTGTGCTTACAGATATTATAACCACAGCAATGTGGAATTGGCTGTTTGAAAAGCAGTGAACATTGATCGCGTTGCCAGTTCAAGCACAGTTGTAATAATTGCTTTACACTGGATTGGAATAGTTACGGCAAGAGATTAGAAATGATTGAGAGAAGTCGTGGTTACCTGAAATCCAGAAGCGCTGATTCGGCGCCTGCCGAGAGTATCGAGCTGGAACAACAAGGCTTTACCGTTCTCAGGAATGTTCTCAATCCGGAGGAGGTCGAGCAACTCGCCGCCGAGGTGTCTGAGGTCTATGAGCAGTATGAAAGCGGTTCACAGGCTGTTGGCCGGACTGCGGAAGATAATGAAATGTTTCGCTACGAGATGTTGAACAGAAGTGCATTGTGTCAAAAACTTGTTTCCAATCCACTTATCCTTGACCTTATAGAGCCCTTGCTAGGGCAAGACTGTCACGTTATCGCTAATACTGCGTGGCGGAATCCTGCGGGGCATCCAGGGTCTCACGGCGGTCAAAACTGGCACATAGATGCAGGGCCTCACATCCCTCTTGCAGAAGGAACCAGTTGGCCGGTAGAGATTCCTCATCCCGTATTTGCCATCGGTTCTCATACCTATCTAAAAGACTGCAATCTGGAAGACGGTCCAACCGGTGTTATACCCGGCAGTCATTTATCCGGCCGATTTCCGCCCAACGAGCAAACTATGGACGATGAGCTGGAATTTGAAGGGCAAGGTGTTCATCCATTAATCGCCAAAGCAGGCGATGTCGCCTTTTTTGTTTCAGATGTCTGGCACCGCAGAATGCCAACCGGTGAGAATGATAACGGTCGGTTCTTTGTGCAAATTCACTACGGCCGCCGGGATATTGCGCAGCGAATTTTGCAAACGGAAAGATGTCATCAGCTAAGCGAGGCCGCCAAGTCCCGTGCGATTACCCGCAGGGAGAAAACGGTCGTAGGCCTCCATCAAGCGTTCTTTTATGATGGCTAAGAGCTGCTCCCTGATTCTGCCTCTTGATTTTTATGAGTCGGGCATCAAAACCGTTTTACCCTTGGAGATGACGAGCGTAATAGATCTGGTATTTGCAATATCACTTAGCGGGTTCTTTGAAAGTAGAACCAGGTCTGCCCGTTTGCCTACCTCCACAGTGCCCATTTCATCTTCAAGGTCGAAGAATTCAGCTGGCGTTATGGTTGCAGCCCGAAGTGCCTCTCGTGGGCTCAAGCCAGCCCGCACTAACATGCCCAATTCGTTGTGTAGACTATAGCCAGGGATTGCCATGCCAATGGGTGTATCGGTGCCGGCACCTATTGGCACCCCTGCAAGGTTCATCCTGGAAACCATCTTCAGGGAATACTCTGAAAATCGCTGATCCGGTTCCGCAGCTTTGTACCATGAGGGAGCACCTGCCCATTCCTCCTGAACGGAAGGCAACATGTCCTGCAAAGCTTCCTGCCAGTCACTACGCTCAAATGAAGGTACGAGTGACAGTGCATTTAACCTTAGGGTTGGCACCTGAACGGTATTCGTCAGATTTGCCAGTACTTTGCTGCACTTTGCTTCATCCAGTTTCAGGATAGCGGGGATTCTCTGCAAGGTATGCAGTGATGCCCGTAATTCGTAACCTGAACCAGGCTGATAGTGGTCCAGGATGTCTCGCCTGGTCTGTAACAAAGTCTCACCGTTGCTGGCGCAGTCGAGTTCTACATTTCTTAAGTGTTCCATGGAGCCAACGAAGGGCCCCGCTGTGGATGCCGTCATGGACAGGGGTACATGGGAGGCTATTGGCATCTGTTGGCGCTTCGCCTCATCTACCAGGGCTGCAAATACATCGGGCGAAACCAGCTCATAAATTTTGATAAAGTCGGCGCCCACTTTTTTCAGATTGATAACATTATTTCTGGCGATATCAGTGTCGCTGTTGCCAGTGCCAATTTCGGGTCTGGAGTTGCCGTCGTAGACCACCAGCTTGCCATCCAGTAGGGGACCGCTAAAAAATACACGGGGAGAAATCGCATCCTCAGCTCTTAATTTGTCGACCAGGGGCAGTAAATTTCTTAGCAGACCCCCGGTATCACGAACGCTGGTGATGCCGTACTGGAGAAAGGTCGCTGGCATTGAATCGGTAAATCTATCGTCGTAGGTCAGATGAACATGCATATCCCAAAGGCCGGGGATCAGAAATTTACCAGAGCCGTCGATGGTGATGTCTGCCTTTGGCGCCTCTTCTGAAGGGCCTACATGGGTAATTGTGTCGTCGCTGAAGATTACCGTGTAGTTGTTGCGAGTCTCATTCTCTACATCGATGATTGTTACGTTCTCGATGGCTGTTCCTGATACCTGATTGTTTGTTAATGAGAGTTGGGAGCAGGATGTCGTTAAGAGAAATGCAAAGAGACTGGAAGCAATAAGACGGACACGCAAGGGGGAGCGGAGCATATACACTGAACTCTTATGGATATCTGAATGAACTGGCACCATACCATTCAATGGCAGTAGCAGCATCGAAGATGTTTCGAGATTCTTTGCGGGCATCCTGAGTTGGTCGTTGAAAATGACGGACGTATGGATAACATTGAAGACCGGAGGGGATCAAAGCCCTCCCGAATCAAGCCGGTGCACCTATTTCCGGGCGATGGGGTCTGGCGCCTTTGACAGTTTTGCGTTTTTTATCATGTTGTCCTGAATCTGCATAACTTCTATGCGGAACTGGCCGATGACCATGCTGACGTTTGTATCGGGAATCGATTCCAGGTGTTCGGTAATTAATCCGCTGAGCGTCTTGGGGCCATTCTGGGGAAGGGTCCAGTTGAGTGAGCGATTAATGAGACGAATATGTGTGCCACCGTCAATCACGAAGCTGCCATCTTCCTGGGGGTGAATATCAATGCTCATGGCCGCAAGGTCCGAGGTGAATTCCCCAACGATCTCTTCGAGGATGTCTTCGATGGTTACAATGCCTTCTATATCGCCATATTCATCAACCACAAAAGCGATTCGCTGCTTCTGTTGCTGAAAATTAAATAGCTGAGTTTGCAGGGGTGTATTTTCCTGGACGAAATAAGGCTCGTCTGTTTCCTGCAATATAGCTGCTTTGGTTAGCTCGTCGGCAGTTAGGAATTTTGCGGCGTTTCGAAGATGCAGGACACCTATTATTTTATCTATATCTTCCCTGAATACGGGCATCCTGGTATGTTGTGCGGATCGGATCTGACTAACGATTTCAGAAAGCTCGTCATCAATATCGAGGCCGATGATTTCAGTTCTCGGCACCATGATGTCATTCACTGTCACCTTGTCCAGGTCCAGTACGCCTAACATCATATTCTGTGGATGGTCGGCGATCTTTGAGCCTTCGAAGACAACAGTCCTTAATTCTTCCTTACTCAGGTGATCATCCTTCCCATCTTTATGGTGAATGCCTAACATCCAAAGTAAGCCGTTAGCGAAAGCGTTCACCAGCCACACCAGGGGATAGAAAATCCATAACAGCACCTGCAGGATGTATGAAGAGGGTAGTGCGACTTTCTCGGGGTGTGCTGCAGCAATTGTCTTTGGTGCAACCTCCGCGAATATAAGGAAGACGAATGTACAAATTACGGGTGCAACGGCGACTCCGCTCTCGCCCAATATCCTGATAGCGATCACGGTGGCGATTGAGGCAGCGGAAAAATTGACAAAGTTATTGCCGATTAGGATGACGCTGAGCAGTCGGTCCGGTCGTTCCAAAAGCCTGCTGGCGAGCCTGGCACCACGATGCCCACTATTGCTTAGATGTTTCAGGCGATAGCGATTTAGCGCCATCAGCGCCGTTTCAGAGCCTGAAAAGTATGCAGAAAGAATGACGAGCAGGATAATGGAGCCAAATAAGGCGCCGAGTGACGGATCGTCCAAAAATGGAGACCTCGGATTATGTAAGAGTTGTCATTTTTATGAATTGTGGGTGAGAGTGCAAGTGCTTGTGAACGCGCTGGTGGAAATGTGTTTGAAAAGTGCCTTTAGCGCCAATGTCGCAGGCGTTCGTTCAGGCGCCAACCAGGATAACCTCAAGTACCAGCTTACTGCCGAAATAGCCTACTACGAGTAGTGCGAACCCGGACAAGGCCCATCTCGATGCTATGGCTCCCCTCCAGCCCAGCTGGTATCGTCCCCAGAGTAAGACTGCAAATACCATCCACGCCGCAAGCGTAATAATGGTGTGGTGGATAAGCCGCTGGTCCTGAATGTCCGTGAGGAAGGCAAACCCGGAGGCGATGGAAAGGCTAAGGAATATCAGCCCGACCCAGAGCATTTCAAACAGCAGAGCTTCCATGGTTTGCAGGGGTGGTAATCGTTTAAGAATAGACAGCTTTGGGTGCTTCAATTCATAGTCGCCGAACGACAATAGCGCTGCCTCCAGTGCAGCGATGGTCAACAGGCTATAGGCAATTACGGAAAGGACAATGTGAGCCAGCATGCCTGAAGTGATGTCTGCCCGTGGTGAATAACTGCCCTCGATGGACAATTCCAGGACAAGGGTCGCGGTTGCAAGGGGAAAGATAACGATAAACAGATTTTCCTGGGGTCGTCGGAAGCTGCTCGCAAGCACAATGCCTGAAATCGAAACTGCCATCAGGGATAACATTGGATATAGACCAAGATTGATACCGGATGCGCCGTACAGGTCCATATAAACAGTTGTGCCATGGCACAGTACAGCGATCGTTGCGCTAAGTTTTACAATCAACTGGGCGTTGGAAATCTCACGGCCAAGACTCGTGAATTGTGTTCCTGCACTGACCAGGTATAGAAATCCGGCAATTATTCCTGGAATTTCAGGATTCATGGGTATAGCTATTCTCAAGTGGCCGGGTAGTTCGGCTATAATAGCAGGTTCAGTCATGGTGAATCAGGAATACAGGTGTTTGAATCATTAACAGAACGCTTGAGCGCAACGCTCAACAATCTGACAGGTAAGGCGAGACTTAGCGAAGATAATATTCAGGGAACGCTGCGGGAAGTGCGCATTGCCTTGCTGGAGGCTGATGTTGCCCTGTCGGTGGTCAAGGACTTTGTAGAGCAGGTCCGTATTCGTGCAATTGGACATGAGGTTGCGGCTAGCCTTTCGCCGGGGCAGGCATTCGTCCAGATCGTCAATGATGAACTCGTGCGTATTATGGGTGATGGCACTGCTGGCCTTGATTTAAATACCCAGCCACCAGCCGTGATATTACTGGCTGGTTTGCAGGGTGCTGGTAAAACAACCTCGGCGGCAAAGCTTGCCTACTGGTTGAAGAATCGCGAAAAGAAATCCGTGATGGTGGTTAGTACCGACATATACCGCCCTGCGGCAATAGATCAGCTGCGCACGCTTGCCAAAGAAGGCGATATCTCCTTTTGTGAAAGTTCGCCGCAGCAGAAGCCCGTCGAGATAGCGAAGAATGCGATCGAAACAGCGCGCAAGCAATTTGTTGATGTCCTCATTGTAGATACGGCAGGTCGTCTGCACGTAGATAAAGACATGATGGATGAGATTCGAATGTTGCATGGCACGCTTTCACCGGTTGAGACCTTGTTTGTGGTTGACGCCATGACGGGTCAGGATGCAGCTAATACAGCTCAGTCATTCAATGAAGTACTGCCGCTCACCGGCGTCATCCTTACCAAGACCGACGGTGATGCCAGGGGAGGGGCAGCGCTATCTGTTCGATCAATCACAGGCAAACCCATCAAATTTATGGCGGTTGGTGAGACCATTGATGCGCTGGATGCGTTCCACCCGGATCGTATTGCCTCCAGAATATTAGGCATGGGGGATGTGCTTTCGCTTATTGAGGAAGCCGAGCAAAAGATAGACAAGAAGAAGGCCCAGAAGCTCGCCAGGAAAATCAAGAAAGGTAAAAAGTTCGATCTAGAGGATTTTCGCGATCAAATTCAGCAGATGAACAGCATGGGCGGTGTCACCGGTATGTTGGACAAACTACCTGGCATGGGCAATATGGCAAAGGCGGCCAAGGAAAAAATGAACGACAATGCCTTCGGCCAGATGGAATCGATTATTAACTCGATGACGCCGGGCGAGAGGCATTATCCCGATAGTATCAATGGCTCGAGGAAGAAGAGAATTTCCATGGGTTCCGGTACCCAGGTTCAGGATGTGAGTCGCTTGCTGAAACAGCATAAACAAATGGCCAAAATGATGAAAAAGCTTAGCAAGAAAGGTGGCATGGCGAATATGATGCGTGGCATGGGTGGAATGATGCAGCCTCCCGGCGGCGGAATTCCTGGAATGTAGATTGGTTAAACAAAAAGTTCATATAAATCAATAAGATATGTGCTGTCCGCTGAATTGAATCTCCGTGTATGAAAAGGTTTAATTTGCGCTGGCTTTCCCGTACAATACCGCTCCTTTCGGCAGTGCCCCTGTTTGATGGTTGAGATACTTGTAAATAAGAGCCTGGGGCCAAAGCGCCGTACTAAAACATGAATGCAACATCGTAACCCTGTCCTGCTTGGCCAGGTTACAACAATTTAGGAATACAAGAACATGGTTATAATTCGCCTGTCTCGAGGTGGTAGCAAGAAGCGACCTTTTTATCACATCACTGTTGCAGATAGTCGCCGTTCCAGAGACGGACGGTTTATTGAGCGTTTAGGGTTCTATAACCCTATTGCCAGAGGCGCTTCGGAAGGCACTCGACTGGACCTCGAACGGATAGACTATTGGGTTCGTCAGGGCGCGCAAATGTCTGACCGGGTTAGGAAAGTGGTTAAGGATTACAAAAAGCTTAGCGTAGCGGTTAGCACTGAAGCAGCAGCGTAAGCTCATCGGTCCTTTAGACCGAATTGTTGCGGCCGTGCACAGGCCAGAGTGACAATTAGGAGCATTCAACTAGGTCGCATAAATGCGGCATACGGATTGAAGGGATGGGTGAAGATCTTCTCCCATACAGACCCGATAGAACAAATATTCACTTATACGCCCTGGCAACTTAGAAGAGGCGGTAAGGGCAATCAGTTAGTTGATAAGCAGTTAGTTTTAAAAAAGAGCAAGGTACAGGGTAAAGGTGTCATTGCTCTGTTTGAAGAGTTTGAAGATCGTACCTTGGCAGAGAGTCTGATTGGGTATGAGATATGGGTTGATCGAAGCCAATTGCCCGAACTTGAAGAAGGTGAGTACTACTGGAATCAGTTGGAAGGTTTAAGAGTCGTTAACGAATCGGATATTACATTTGGCTTCGTTGATCACTTGATGGAGACCGGCGCCAATGATGTGATGGTTGTGAAGCCAGATGCTGATAGTGTTGATGATAGGGAGAGACTTATTCCCTTTGTTGAAGGTGAGATCGTTAAAAGCGTAGATCTCGAGGCGGCGACGATAGTTGTTTGTTGGGAATCGCACTATTAACGTTATATATAACGGTATATACAACGGGTAAAGAAGTGATGTGGGTGGGAATTATTTCGTTGTTCCCCGAGATGTTCAAAGCAGTTTCAGAACATGGAATAACACGTAGAGCCATCGAACAGGAATTGTTGACCCTGGGGTATTGGAATCCAAGAGATTTCACCACGGATAAACACCGAACGGTGGATGATAAACCCTACGGTGGTGGCCCGGGTATGTTAATGAAGGTCGAGCCCTTACAAGGCGCGATCAGAGCGGCTCGAGAAGCCGCAGGCAATGATTGCCAGGTAGTATATTTATCACCTCAGGGTGATACGCTCAGCCAAGAGATGCTGGCGGAACTGTCGCAGATGAAGAATATAATTCTGCTGGCAGGAAGATATGAAGGTATAGACGAGCGGCTCATCGAGCAGGAAGTAGATATTGAAATATCGATTGGTGATTACGTATTAAGCGGCGGTGAATTACCGGCGATGGTATTGATAGATGGGTTGACCAGGCTGATTCCTGGTGCGCTTGGTGATTCGGAGTCAGCAGCGCAAGACTCATTTAGTGAAGGTTTGCTGGACCACCCTCACTATACAAGGCCTGATGTCGTTAGTGTCAGAGTTAATGGCAATGATGAAGAGGCACGAGTTCCGGCTGTTTTGTTAAGTGGCGACCATGAGAAAATCAGGCGCTGGCGAGCAAAGCAGTCATTAGGTAGGACATTTGAACGCAGGCCAGATCTGATTGAGAAAAAGGATCTGAGTGACGAAGACAAGAAATTGCTGGATGAATATTTAAGAGATATCCAGTTGGAAAATAAGGAATAGATCATGAGCAAGATAATTGAGCAAATCGACAATGCCCAATTGAAGCAGGACTTACCAGAATTTGGTCCTGGCGATACCATCGTAGTACAGGTGAAGGTTCGTGAGGGAAACCGCGAACGCTTACAGGCATACGAAGGCGTTGTTATTGGCAAGCGCAACCGTGGCGTCAATTCTGCGTTTACCGTTCGCAAGATTTCTCATGGCGTTGGTGTTGAACGAACTTTTCAGACACACAGCAAGCTGATCGATAGCGTAACGGTTAAGCGTCGCGGCGATGTTCGGCAGGCGAAGCTATATTATTTGCGCGAACTTAGCGGTCGAGCGGCTCGAATCAAAGAGAAGCTTAAGTAAAGGGCTGTTAAGTAGGAGACTGTCAAGTAAGAGACTGTTAAATAAGAGTCTCTGCGAAGAAGTCAAAACCAGTAACAATATTTGTTGCTGGTTTTTTTTCGCCCGGATTTCCGCGAGCAATGGGCCCACATACTGTTACCTGGTCGTTGAGTCATCCATTCGTGTTTAGAGACGTGATTTCTATATGATGCTACCCTCATTTGTTTAAAACCCAATATTTCGCAAAGCATGCCCGCCAGAGAAGATCCCCTAGTCCGCAGGTACCTTGATAGCATTTGGCTAGAGAAGGGCTTGAGCAAAAATACGCTGGAATCCTATGGTCGGGATCTAGGGGCTTTTACTTTGTGGCTGGATGGCAAGAACAGGTCAATTCTTAATGTAAGGCGAAAGGATATTCTGTCTTACCTGTCCTATGGTATGGCGCGCGGCCTGAAGTCACGCTCAACCGCCCGGTCTCTGTCATGTATCCGAAGCTTTTATCGCTATTTATTGCGCGAAAATCACATCGAGGAAGACCCAACTCTACAAGTGGACAACCCGAAGCTCCCTCGTACGCTTCCGGATTCTCTGTCCGAGGTCGACGTAGAAAAACTGTTGGCCGCTCCAAATATCACAAAGCCCATTGGCCTTCGCGACAGGACAATGCTTGAGGTGCTCTATGCCTGCGGCCTGCGCGTCAGTGAGCTTGTTGGTCTTCGGCTGAATGAAATCAATCTGAGGCAAGGTGTTGTTCGAATAGTGGGTAAGGGTTCTAAGGAGCGATTAGTGCCCCTTGGCGAGGAAGCCATTTCCTGGATCACACGATATATGTTGGAAGCTCGAGACGATCTGTTAAAGAAGAATCTCAATCAGGATATAGTCTTTCCCAGTAGTCGCGGCCAGCCCATGACCCGGCAAACATTCTGGTATCGTATCAAGGCACATGCGGCTACCGCCGGTATCGAGAAGAAACTTTCACCACATACCTTGCGCCATGCCTTCGCCACTCATCTGCTCAACCATGGTGCTGATTTGCGAGTGGTGCAACTGCTCCTTGGTCATAGTGATCTCTCTACCACCCAGATATACACGCATATAGCGCAGCAGCGGATGAAGGAGTTGCATAGGGAGCATCATCCCCGGGGTTAAATGCCCATGGCTTATCAATATCACCCATCCCGTCCGGTTAATCTGGCATAACATCGGAATTTAAGGCCCGCTTGGCAGGTCTATAGTAAAAGACAGTGGGATAACGCATTTGTTACAATGTTCACCAGTCTCGAGCTTATGATGGGCTCGCGATCGATTCCCGCTTACAATTTCAATAAATGACATCGGAATATACACAAACCATATGAATATCCTTCGCCTCCTGTTCATTATTACTGGATTATCACTTGGACTAAATGCGGTGGCCGCCACACCTGCTAAAGCCTTGACGCCATCAGAAGTACAGGAAAAGCTAAATCAGATTCGTCCTGACCTGCCTATCAAGAAGGTGGTTGAAAGTTCTTTGCCAGGCTTTTATGAAGTGACATTGTCGGAAGGTACAAGATTGTTTGTTGACAAAAGTGGCAGTTATTTTGTTGCTGGTGATTTGTACAGAATAGAACCAACTGGGTTCGTCAATGTGAGCGAAGAAAGCCGAAATGTGATCCGCAAGGAATTGATAGCAGCACTCGATGAGGCGGACATGGTTATATTCTCTCCGCCGGAGGGTATGAAGAAGACCTCAATTACAGTTTTTACAGACATAGATTGTGGCTACTGCCGGAAATTGCATAAGGAAGTGCCCGAGCTCAACCGCCTGGGAATAGAGGTTCGCTATCTGGCCTATCCACGTTCCGGCATCGGTACAAAATCTTATGACAAATATGTGTCAGCCTGGTGCGCAGATAACAATAAGCTCGCCATCACGCGGGCCAAGCTTGGCGAGGAGCTTGAAGAAAGGACATGTGAAAACCCCATTGCCGAACAGTATGCCCTGGGCAATGAGCTTGGCGTCACTGGTACGCCGGCCCTCGTCTTTGAAGATGGGACATTACAGCCAGGATATCTGCCTGCTGAAAAACTTGCGGAACGCCTGGGTATATTGTAGATCTAACCAATGTTCAAAGGTGCGGCCCTGCTTTTTGTCTGAGCTCCTGTCTAAGTTCTTGTCTAAAGCTCCTGTGTAAAGTTCTGCTATACTAGTGTTCCCCTTCTTTTGTAATCCCTATGCCATTTGTTTTGTGTAGGGATTAATTATTCTGGAATACTCTTGGAGATTAACTCCCGCGCTGTTCGCCATGCCGAGCAGCGTTATCAAATTGATATACGGCGTAACCTAACGCGAAACTTCCTCGCACAGCTCGCCCACGGGATGTTCGGTCAAACCGGGTTTCGACTGGTCATGGCGCCAACCTTTATTCCAGCCTACATTATGATGCTCTCTGGTGGCTCCCAGTTTATTGTAGGGCTGGCCTTATCGCTTCAGGCCCTGGGTATGATGTTAACTCCGCTAATCGGTGCAACCTTCATCGAACACCGCAAGCGGGTATTGCCCGTTGGCTTGCTGACGGGCGCCTGCATGAGAGGCTGCGTTCTCTTAATCGCACTGTCTGGCTTTTTCCTTGAAGGCACTGCCGCGCTGATCGCAATTATGATTAGCCTGACCTTACTGGGACTGTTTCAGGGTATGCAGGGGGTGATCTTTAATTTCCTGATGTCCAAAGTTATCCCGGTCTCCAAGCGAGGGCGCCTCACGGGATTGAGAAATTTCCTTGCAGGTATCACCTCGGCAAGTGTGGCCTGGATCGGTGGCACTTATTTGATTGGCGATTCACCGGATGCAATTGGATACTCCTGGACCTTTCTGCTGGCGTTTGTATTGACCAGCATGGGTTTGTTAACGCTGTTGCTGATGAAGGAGCCTGAACCACCCATTATAAAGCCGAAGCAGTCGTTGTGGCAGAGGATGGGAGAGGTGCCTGGCCTGATGCGCGATGATCCAGCATTCACCCGCTATTTCATTGCTCGCTCCATATCGACGATGGGCAGAATGGCGATGCCTTTTTATATTCTGTTTGCGGGAATGTCCATTGGCCTGTCTGGCCAGACCCTTGGCATCCTGACCTTTGTATTCACCATTTCAGGCACAATATCGAATTTGGCATGGGGCTATCTTGCGGATCGAAAGGGCTTCAGACTTGTGTTTCTGTTGTCCATTATTCTGTGGATGATCTCGACCCTGTTGCTAATGTTCATCACTGAGTATTATGTAACCATTGCTGTATTCATTGGTATTGGCGCAGCGGTTCAGGGTTTTGACAACTCATCGCAGAATATGACCCTGGAATTTGGTGATCGGGAAAATCTGCCCATGCGTATCGCCATTGCTAATACTGCCGCTGAAGTGGCGGGAACTATCGGGCCGCTTCTGGGCGGCATATTGGCGGCGACACTGGGGTATCACGCAGTTTTTACGGTATCCATCCTGTTTCTGTTTATAGGTGGTCTCATGGTTAGATTCTTTGTACCAGAGCCACGAAACGTGACGGATCCTTAAGAGTTGGGTAACATGGCGCGCCTGTTATATAGACCCCAGATCAAACAAGAATCTACAACATAGTGATAGCCTGAATCAGGCCAGAGAAATAGAGTTTAGAAGATGGAAGAATTTCCCCGAATCAGGCGTCTGCCGCCTTACATATTCAGTATCACTGATGCACTGAAGAAGGAAGCTCGTGCCCGAGGCGAAGATATCATCGATTTTGGCATGGGCAACCCCGATCAGCCGACGCCGAAGCATATTGTGGACAAGCTGATTGAAACGGTTCAGCGCGGTGATACTCACCGATATTCTCAATCAAAGGGTATTCCACGGCTTAGAAAAGCCATTTGTGACTGGTACAAGAATCGTTACGACGTCGACCTTGATCCTGAAACAGAAGCTATTGTCACCCTTGGCTCGAAAGAGGGAATCGCTCACCTTGCCATGGCGATCCTTGGCCCTGGAGATACGGTGCTGGTACCGAATCCATCTTATCCCGTCCATCCCTACGGATTTGTAATCGCGGATGCAGATGTACGCCATGTGCCGTTAACGCCGGGCAATGATTTCTTTGCAGAACTGGAGACTGCCATCTCCAATACCTGGCCCAAGCCCAAGGTACTAATTATCAATTTCCCCGGCAATCCGACTACCCAGTGCGTTGAACTGGAATTTTTCGAGAAGGTGATCGACATTGCTCGTGAGCATGATATCTGGGTTGTGCAAGACATAGCTTATGCTGATCTGGTCTATGATGGTTACAAGGCGCCCTCAATCCTTCAAGTGCCTGGCGCTAAGGACATTGCAGTCGAATTTTTTACCATGTCAAAGAGTTATAATATGCCCGGCTGGCGGATTGGCTTTTGTGTGGGTAATGAAAAGCTTGTGGGTGCGCTGGGGCGAATTAAGTCATATCTGGATTACGGCATGTTCACCCCAGTTCAGGTTGCGGCCATTGCGGCCCTCGAAGGTGATCAGTCTTGTGTCGAAGAAGTGAGGCTTAGGTATCAAAGCCGGCGCGACGTCCTTTGTGAGGGCTTGAATTTAATTGGCTGGCCGGTAGAGCCGCCGAAGGCCACCATGTTTGTATGGGCTAAAATACCGCCTCAGTTTCAGAATATGGGCTCTCTGGAATTCAGCAAGTTACTATTGAAGGAAGCATCTGTTGCGGTTTCGCCAGGTATTGGTTTTGGCCAATATGGTGACGACCATGTGCGGTTTGCTCTTATCGAGAATGAGCATCGCACTCGCCAGGCCTTGCGAGGCATAAGAAAAATGTTTAAGAACACATCAGTGGAGAATTAGTTTGCGAGTTGGAATCTGTGGTTTAGGGACGGTGGGCTCCGGGGTATTTAATCTCGTAAGCAGGAATGCCAGCGAAATATTGCGTAAAACCGGGTCGAGCATAGAGATTGCGCAGGTTGGATGTCGCCGAGATCATCCTGATGTTGAACTCGGCTCAACAAATGTGACCAGGGATATATTTGAGGTCGCGAGAAATCCCGATGTGGATGTCGTGCTCGAGTTAATCGGCGGTATTGATAGGGCGAGAGAACTGCTTGTCATTGCCTTGGAGAATAAGAAGCATGTGGTCACTGCCAATAAGGCATTAATAGCTACCCATGGCGACGAACTATTTGCGCTGGCGGAAAAGATGGGCGTCCAGCTCCGCTATGAAGCCGCAATTGCTGGCGGGATTCCCATTGTAAAAGCCATTCGTGAAGGCCTGGCCGCGAACCGGATATCATGGCTTGCAGGTATCATTAACGGCACATCGAATTTTATTCTGACGGAGATGGAGCAGTCCGGGTCGGACCTTGCCTTTAGCGAAGTACTGAAACAGGCGCAGGACCTGGGATATGCAGAGGCAGATCCAACCTTTGACATTGAAGGTATCGACGCGGCTCACAAATTAACTATTCTGTCGTCCATCGCCTTTGGCGTTCCCCTGGAGTTTGATGCAATGTATACCCAGGGAATCTCAAAAATCACGACAGAAGACATTCAATACGCAGACGAACTTGGTTATAAGATACGACATCTTGGCATCACCAGAAGGTCAGAGCTGGGTATTGAGCTCAGGGTCCATCCGACGCTAATAAGGAAAGAGGAAATGTTGGCGCAAGTAAATGGTGTGATGAATGCAGTCATGGTTTCCAGTGATGCCGCAGGGCGCACCATGTATTACGGCGCGGGCGCTGGTGCCGGGCCAACGGCATCATCAGTGGTTGCAGATATTATTGATATCGTTCGTGGGCAGGGTTCGCCGGGCATTGCTAACCTTGGCTTTGTAAATGAAGGTTTTGTAAAGGATAAAACGCTACCAATTCTGGATATTGAAGACATTACCAGCGCCTGTTATCTGAAGCTAAACGTCATTGATCAGCCCGGCGTCATGGCCAGGTTGACCGCCATATTGAGCCATCATAAAATTAGCATTGAGGCGCTGATACAAAAAGATGCTCAAGGAGGTTTTGCTGCTATTGTTATTGTCACTGATGAAGTTGTGGAGCGATCAATGAATGCCGCGATAAAGGAGCTGGAATCCCTGGATGAAGTTCGCGGCAGTGTCACCCACATTCGAATCACTGACCTGCAAGACTAAGGCGCTGATGGCAAGGCGGCTTATACGAAGGCAAGTGGTACACACATTGCCGGACATTCCGCCTTTGTTGAATCGTTTGTTTGTCGGCCGCGGCATTGTCAGTGGTGAAGATCTGGACCATTCCCTGTCAAATCTTCTGTCTCCGGATACCTTCAAAGGGATGGATGATGCGGTTTCTGTGTTGCAGGAGACGATCACCAATCAACAGCAGATTCTTATTATCGGCGACTTTGATGCCGATGGTGCAACCAGTTCGGCGTTGATGGTTTCGGGCCTCAGAGCCATGGGTGCCCGGCATGTAGATTATCTGGTGCCAGACCGCTTTAAGTATGGCTACGGGCTTACGCCAGAGATAGTGACTGCTGCATTAGAATTTTCGCCCGACCTGATCGTTACAGTTGATAATGGCATCTCCAGCATAGAAGGTGTTGATGCTGCAAATGAGCATGGCATCAAAGTCGTAATCACTGATCATCATCTGAGCGGCGAAGTACTGCCCTCGGCCCATGCGATCGTGAACCCTAATCAAAAAGGCTGTGAATTCCCGAGTAAAGCTATTGCCGGTGTGGGCGTGGCTTTCTACTTGCTATCAGCTCTGCGCACCTCTCTGAGGAAAACGGACTGGTTTGAGCAACGACTAGAACCGAATCTTGCAGATTATCTTGACCTCGTTGCCCTGGGAACCATCTCAGATGTGGTGCCCATGGATAAGAACAACAGAATATTGGTAGCACAAGGAATTCGCCGTATCAGGGCAGGGCGAGCCAGGCCTGGTATCTATGCGCTGATATCCGTCGCCGGTGCAGAGTTTCAACAGATAACGACTCGCGACCTTGCTTTCGGTGTTGGCCCGCGGCTGAACGCAGCAGGCAGGCTGGAAAATATGTCTCTTGGAATTGAATGTTTCCTTAGCCAGGGTGAGCGAGCCGTAGAGCTCGCCAATGAACTTGATACCATTAATAAGGAGCGAAAAAATATTGAGGCCGGCATGAAAGTCCAGGCCGAGCAACACATACAACAAGCCTTGAAGAATGATGAAAGTGACAAGGTTGGTATTTGCCTGTTTCATCCTGACTGGCATCAAGGCGTCGTTGGTATCGTTGCTTCAAGAATGAAGGAGAAGTTTCATCGTCCGGTGATTGCTTTTGCCAGAGCTGGCGACAATGAGTTAAAGGGTTCCGGACGTTCTATTGCAGGCCTCCACATTCGGGATGCACTGGACAGTATTGCTACCAAAAATCCTGGCCTGCTGGTTAAGTTCGGCGGGCACGCAATGGCGGCGGGCCTCAGTATTGAGCCGCACAACTATGATGAATTCTCCCGTTTGTTTGATGAAGAAGCCTCTCGCTGGTTAACAGATGAGTATCTGGAGCAGGTCCTGGTCAGCGATGGCGAAATAGAAGAAGAGTTATCCTTAAGTCTTGTTAAGTCCATCGTGGAAGCGGCGCCCTGGGGGCAAGCTTTCCCGGAGCCGTTATTTGACGGTGAATTTGAAGTGATGGATCAGCGCATCGTTGCCGAGAAACACCTGAAGCTAAAACTAAGGCCCGTGAATGAAGCAAATACAGTAGAGGCCATAGCCTTTTTTCATGACCGTTTGCTTGAACGCAGGAATCTTCGTCTCGCCTATCGTGTAGATATCAATCGTTATCGGGGGCGTGAGTCCGTACAGTTGATCATTGAATCTACCGATCTGAGCATGAGCTAGCATTGGCCAAATTAGCACCGATTCTATTTAAGTTAGAATGCATAAAACGATAAGAAGTGGCGGCATGGAAGGGAATCAACAGCAGGGCATTGGACAATGGGCAGAGCGACTTCGATTACGTCTTGCTGAACTGGCACCAGGAATCCTCACCTGTGTGACGCTCGGGCTCGCATCCACATTTGTGTCCGAGAACTACGGTGGCCCGGTGATGTTATATGCCCTGTTGTTTGGCATTGCCTTTAACTTCTTATCTGAAGAAGGTAAGTGTCTGCCCGGCGTAGACATCACCGCACGCACCATTCTCCGGTTTGGTGTTGCCCTGTTAGGTGTACGGGTGACGGTGGATCAGGTATCAGGTCTTGGGTTCTGGCCCGTGGCCATGGTCATTGGCGCCGTGATCTCTACTATTTTTGTCGGCTGGATTACCGCGAAGCTGCTTGGCCTCGGCGGCGAACATGGATTGCTCTCTGGCGGCGCAGTTGCGATCTGCGGCGCATCTGCTGCCATGGCTCTGTCTCTGGTGCTGCCCAAGGATGAGGAAAGTGAGCGCCGCACAATTCTGACCGTCCTGGGTGTCACCACACTTTCAACCTTTGCTATGGTGATATATCCAACCTTAGTAAAAATGTTAGAAATGAACAACTTTATTGCCGGGATTTTCCTTGGCGGCACTATTCACGATGTGGCGCAGGTTGTGGGCGCCGGGTTTATGGTCTCACCGGAGACAGGGGATGTATCAACTATCGTGAAGCTGATGCGTGTGGCGATGTTGGTGCCTGTTGTGTTGATTTTTTCTTTACTATTTCGCAGCAGGATCGCCCAGCATGGGCCAGAGGAAAGCAAAACGCCAATGTTACCTGGTTTCCTCGTTGCATTTGTCTTGCTGGTCATCGTTAATAGTCTGGGATTCGTTCCGCCAGTAGTAGCCGAAGGCATGACGGATATGTCTCGTTGGGCACTCGTATCAGCGATCGCGGCACTTGGTATTAAAACTTCACTAAAGACCTTGGCAGTAGTGGGGTGGTTGCCCGTGATATTGATGGTAGTTGAGACTCTCTACCTTTGCGTGCTGGTCCTTCTGGTTGTGACATTTTGCATGTAAGGAGTGCCACTTTTGAAATAACACCACGACTGAACATGTGGACTCTCCAGAGATTACGTCCGTGCAAGGCTAATCTTCAGAAGATTGCTTCTCATGTAACCAGGCAGCATGCTTGGGTGCGCGTTTAGTACGGCTCCATTCCTCCAGCATTGCCGGTGCAACTTCATGAAGCGACGCCATTTCTGCCTCAGTCTGGGTATTGGCAACCAATTCCAATCGATGGCCATTAGGGTCAAAGAAGTAGATGGAATGAAATATACCGTGATTAACCGGACCGAGTACGTCCAGGCCTTCTCCTTCCAGCTTGGCCTTCGCTTCCCGCAGAGCCGGCATATCTTCTATCTCGAAGGCAATATGCTGAACCCATTCCGGTGTGTTTGAATCCTTGCCCATCTCCGGCGAATTAGGCAGCTCAAAGAAGGCCAGAACATTGCCCATGCCTGCATCAAGAAACACATGCATATAAGGATCAGGAGCCTTGGTTGATGGCACCTCATCTTCGGCAATCGCGAGAACAAAATCCATGCCCATGGTGCGTTGATAGAATTCCACAGTTTCTTTCGCGTCTTTGCAGCGGTATGCGACGTGGTGAATTCGTTTCAGATTCATGGCGTTCTCCTATCTGGCCAGTTTACGCTGATTTGGCTTCCGGTACGTCTCCAAGTGCGTCTCCCTCCACTTCAAGAACACCGCGCCGAATCTGATCTCTCTCCATGGATTCGAACAGAGCTTTGAAATTACCTTCGCCGAAGCCCTCATCCTTCTTTCGCTGAATGAATTCGAAGAAGATAGGGCCGACCAGGTTCTCTGAGAATATCTGTAGCAGCAATCGTGGTTCGCCAGTTTCAGTTGAACCGTCGAGTAGAATGCCGCGCCGCTTTAACTCATCAATGGGTTCGCCGTGACCAGGTAAACGTTCTTCCAGCATTTCATAATAAGTGTCTGGCGGAGGAGTCATGAAGGGTAATCCTTTTTCTTTCAAGCGGTCCCAACATTCCAGCAGGTCTTCGCAGATGAAAGCGATGTGCTGAATACCTTCACCGTTGTACTTCATAAGGTACTCTTCGATTTGGCCATTGCTGCCTGCTTCTTCGTTCAGAGGTATCTTGATTTTGCCGTCCGGTGCGGCCATGGCTTTTGATTGCAGGCCAGTGTGCTGTCCCTTGATATCAAAGAATCTGATTTCCTCAAAGTTGAACAGTTTCTCGTAATAACCCGCCCAGTAGTCCATGCGGCCGCGATAGACATTGTGGGTCAGGTGGTCAATCTCGTAGAAGCCGCAGCCCTCGGGATTTCTATCTACATCTTCAAAAAACTCAAAATCGATATCATAGAGCGTTGCATTTTCGTCGTGTCGGTCGATCAGGTATAAGGTCGCGCCGCCGATACCCTTAATAGCAGGTAGTTTTAGCTCCATTGGGCTGACGGGTACATCAATAGGTTGTGCGCCCAGCGATAGAGCACGTTGATAAGCCTGATTGGCATCTTTTACACGAAAAGCCATGGCACATGCGGATGGGCCGTGTTCTTCGGCATAGAAGGCTGCTGGTGTATTTGGCTCGTAATTGGTGATGAGGTTGATGCCGCCCTGGCGCCATAGGTGAACATTTTTTGAGCGATGCCTGGCTACCTTGGTGAAGCTCATAATTTCGAAAACCGGCTCCAATATGCCTTCTTCTGCTGCCGCAAATTCAACGAATTCGAATCCATCGAGCCCCATCGGGTTATGTGTTGAAATAGCCATTTCGATGCCTTCTTTAGTGATTTGTGCCCGCACAAACCAATGATGCTCAAGGCGATGGTTCAGAACAGGGTTGAAGCGGTAGTTTACCTGCCAATCAAGGGCGGTTTTCTTCTATATGTCCCTGAAAGTAGTCACATAATGGTGTAATCTTGCGAGTAAATAGAAAATACAGGCGGTAAGCATCGGTGAAGCTCAACACGGCAGAGAAAGACATCCTTCGACTGTTGCAGACACATGGCAGGATTTCGAATGTGGATCTGGCGGAGAAGATAGGCATATCAGAATCCCCCTGCTTCCGGCGCACAAAACAGCTGGAAGAGGCCGGGGTTATTACCGGGTACTCGGCTTGCCTCGATCAACGAACCCTGGGCTTGCAAGTGACTGCCTTTGTGCAGGTCTCCTTAAGCAAGCAGGACGATGTGGCAACGCAGCAATTTATGAGGAGTGTGGAGCAAGAGGAGCACATTATAGAGTGCCATGCGATGAGTGGCTCTTATGATTATCTACTGAAGGTAGTAACACGCAGCATGGATCACTTTTCGGAACTGAGCATGCAGAGAATCTTGCACTTCCCCGGTGTCCAGGATATCGAGACCCACTTTAGCCTGAAAGTGATTAAAATGAGCAGATCACTACCACTTGGGGAAGCTCTGTAGCAGTAGTGATCTATACATCATAAAATCCCTATAAATAAAGGCTATAATAGTAAGTATGCGCTCACTATCTATCTAAAGAAGTGCTTTGGCGACCGAGTCTACATAGGATAACAGCGATTCCTTGTCCTTGCCGGGCTGCAGAAGGATGAGCCGGGAAACACCCATCTCGGTCCATCGTTCCACGTCATCGCTTGCCGTTCGGCCGATAGGTGTAATACTTATCTCGAGCTCTCCCAGATCTGATGGTCGTTCATATTTATCCGCTGCTGCCTGAATACCGGCCAGTGCCTGAGCAGCCGTTTCGTTAGTCATGGCGAATCCATACCATCCTGAGCATTTGGTCACTGCCCGTCTGAATGCAGCGGCGCTATTACCGCCAATAACGATCTCGGGGCCACCTTTCTGTACTGGTTGCGGCCGGCTCTGCATGCCCTCAAAATTAACGAATTGCCCAGAGAATGATGGCTGTTCAGATGTCCACATCTCTCGCATTGCATCGATATATTCATCTGTTCTGGCGCCTCGTTCGCTAAATTTGACGCCAAGGGCATCGAACTCTGATTTTAGATAACCGGCACCGATGCCAAAAATCAGTCGCCCATTAGAGAGGAAGTCCAGGCTTGCCATTTCCTTGGCCAGCACCAGAGCGTTTCGCTGTGCCAGCAAGGTAATGCCAGTGCCTAATTTCAGTTTTGATGTGACTGCTGCAATATAGGAAAGTGCCGTCGACGGATGAACCATATTGGTCAGTGGCGCCGCTGGTGAGGGCGGAACCTGAGGGTCCGGCAGCACGACATGTTCGCCGGTCCAGACAGATTCAAAGCCTGCCTGTTCAGCGGCAATTGCAACAGCTGTCATTGTGTCCGGGTCCGAACAAGGTCCCGTGTTGATTCCAAATAGACCGAGCTTCATCCTTTCTCCTTAGTCATGAATAAATTTATTATTTCTGCCATTTATATCTGCTCTTTATTTCAACTCTTTAATTCAGCTGTTTATTTCGACCAAGGTGCGTAATAGTTCTCTGCGCCCTCGCGCCGGATATCAGTCAACCAGTCACCTTCATACGGCCAGTCCTTTCCTTCGGAAGGACCTTGCCAGAATCTGGCGAATGGACCGTCGCCAACTATTTCCAAAGACCAGGCCTGGCGTCTGAAGGTCCAGCTATCTGGCACCAGTCGATGGGCTTCCCGGAAGTGCTTGATTGCAAGTTGGTGTTGTCCCTGCGTTTCAAGATAGGCTGCCAGTTCAAAATGAGCATGCCCTAGCGATTTGTTCTCGTCCCGTGGCTGTGACCTGGCAATGACTGATTCCGGGTCGAGCACATATTCACTTTTGTCGCCGTTTTCAATCCAGTCCTTCAGAGCGTGATGATAACCATCGTCATCGGTCTGGATCTTTACGGCTTCACCCATGATATCCATCATATGCTGGGGCAATTCGGCCGGTGGGTTCATGGCAGGCGAGTCCATTGGTGGAGGCGGTGCTGCTTCCGCGGGTCTGACGATGATGCCGTCTTCATTAATCCAGATAGCCTCTGGAATGTTAACAACGCCGAATAGATCTGCCATCACGTGATATTGATCTATTAGTGATGGATGGGATGGATTTGCAGCTTCAATAAACGGCCGGCAAGCCTCTGTACCCAGGGTATCAAGGCCAACGGTAACCAGCTCAAAGCCTTTAGCGTGGAATTCTTCGCGAAGTGCCTGCCACACGGGCAGGTGTCCATTACATCCTCAGTAGGGTGCCCAGGCGTAAACCAGAACTTTCTTACCCTTGAGACTGGAGAGTTCGAACATCTTGCCGTCGAGATCAGGTAATGTGAGGTTTGGCGCCGTGGCTGTTGCAAGCGTTTTACCGCCGATTGAATCAGGGCCGAGTGCCCAGACGCCCTGGCCTTCTTCTGCGACCAAAGGCAAGTTCATATCCGTCGCGATCTTCTTAACATCGACGACATCGCCTGGCGCACTTTTTAGTGGAACGCAGATTTCGCCCTTACACGCACCCTCGGGTTTGATTTTCCAGCCGGTACCAGTTTCAAATTCGTTTCTGCTAATTTGCTGTGACTTTAATATCATAGGAAATGCCTCATTTTATTCGGATATTGGTCAGACAGTTGCCGCATTTAAACGGGACTGCTCGCAAGAACAGGTGCCAGTCTGAAAAATACCTAGCTTGGGTCGCAAATGCAAAACAAACTATCAAAAGGCACCTGATAATGATTCTGGCCAATGGCATCGTTTATTGGGTCTAAAGCGGGCCTCGGCTTATATGGCGGGCTCAGTGTCATTGGTTTACAATGCCGCGTCACCGGATGAGACAGATCATTAGCCATAAGACAAAAGTAATCAGATTGAAGACATGACTGATCAAAAAGATGAGTCCGATTAGACCAAGAGCTATTTTAGGAAGATATGTTAGAAACCAGTCCAGCCCAAACGCAGATAAAAGACCTGAAGAAACGTACAGACGTTCTTAGGGGGTATCTTTGACTACGAAATCAGAAAAGAGCGGCTAACCGAAGTCGAACTTGAGCTTGCCGATTCCAAAATTTGGGATCAACCTGAATATGCTCAAAAGCTGGGTAAGGAACGCTCTTCCCTCGAAGCTATTGTCGTCACTATTGAAAATCTTGATTCGGGCTTGGTAGATGTCGCAGATATCGTTGAGCTAGCAGAGGAAGAGCAAGACGAGTCCCTGTTCGCTGAGGCGACGGATGACCTTGCGGATATGACTGAGCAGTTAGAAACACTTGAATTCCGACGCATGTTTTCAGGTGATATGGATGCTAACAGTGCCTTTATGGATATCCAGTCTGGATCAGGTGGCACGGAGGCGCAGGATTGGGCAAACATGTTGCTGCGCATGTACCTTCGATGGGGCGAGCGCAAGGGATTCAAAACAGAGGTCGTCGAAATATCCAATGGTGAAGTTGCAGGTATCAAAGGCGCAACCATCCACTTCCAGGGGGATTATGCTTTCGGTTGGCTGCGCACGGAAACCGGCGTCCATCGCCTGGTAAGAAAGTCACCTTTTGATTCTGGTAGTCGCAGGCATACTTCTTTTGCTTCGATATTTGTGTCGCCTGAACTGGACGACGACATCGAAATTGACCTCGATATGTCGAAGGTAAGAATCGATACCTATCGTGCCAGTGGCGCCGGCGGTCAGCACGTGAACAAGACAGATTCAGCAATTCGACTGACCCATCTACCCTCGGGCATCGTGGTGCAATGTCAGAACCAGCGCTCGCAACACAAAAATAAGGATCAAGCCATTAAACAACTGAAAGCAAAGTTGTATGAAATGGAAGATTTGAAGCGAAAGGAAGATCTTAAAGAGATTGAGGATAATAAGTCTGACATTGGCTGGGGCAGTCAGATCAGATCTTATGTCCTGGACTCCGCCAGAATTAAAGATCTGAGAACCAATATTGAAACCTCCAATACGCAGAATGTTCTGGATGGTGACCTCGATCCCTTCATTGAGGCAAGCTTAAAACAAGGATTGTAAAATGCTTGTTTTAGCTGATGTCAAAGGGCTAATCATTCCTGTTGGCTGAAATTGGAAGCGCGCTAAGCAGATGAGCCGTCATTAGAAAGAACTATCACTAAAAAGAGCCATCACTAAAAAGAACCGCCTACAAAAAGAAGCATCAACCAACAGCAAGACCATTAAGAAGAACCAGTATGACTGAACCAGAAAGCACAGAAGTCGAACAAGACGAAAATCAGATCATTGCCTTGCGCAAGTCTCATCTGAGTGAGTTGCGCAAAAAGGGAGCTGCATTTCCTAATGATTTCCGTCGTCAACATAAGGCGGAAGAACTGCATAACGCTCACCGCGATAAGTCTAAAGAGGATCTTGCACAAGAGCTGACAACCACTGCGGTAGCAGGGCGCGTAATTCTTCGCCGCATGATGGGCAAGGCCAGCTTTATTACATTGCAGGATATATCCGGCCGTATTCAGATCTATGTACGGCAAAGTGAAGTGGGTGATGAGGTCTATGAAGATTTTAAACACTGGGATATTGGCGACATCATAGGCGTAGAAGGCGTCATGATGCGCACTAACCAGGGTGAGCTGTCGGTGAAGGCAAATGGCGTTCGTTTGCTAACGAAATCGCTACGTCCATTGCCGGAAAAACATAAAGGCCTGACGGATACAGAGACCAGATACCGTCAGCGTTATCTCGACCTGATGGTGAATGAAGAGAGCAGGGAGATCTTTATTCGAAGAACAAAGATCGTAGATGGCATTCGGCGTTACTTTAATGATCGTGATTTTATGGAAGTGGAAACACCCATGATGATGACCTCCCCTGGAGGCGCGACAGCTGCTCCGTTTACGACCCACTACAATGCATTAGGTACAGATATGTATCTGCGCGTGGCGCCGGAGCTGAATCTAAAGCGATTGGTTGTTGGCGGCTTTGAGCGTGTTTACGAGATAAATCGAAATTTCCGTAACGAGGGGATGTCCACCAAGCATAGCCCCGAATTTACCATGCTTGAATTTTACTGGGCCTACGCGGACTACAACGATCTTATGGATATGACAGAGGATATGTTCCGCACGCTTGCGCAGAACGTGCTGGGTACAACGGAATTTACCTTTAGAAATACCACGATTGATTTTGGTAAACCCTTCAAGCGAATGACGATGACGGACGCGATTCTCGAATTCAATCCAAAGGTCACGCTGACCGAACTTGAAGATGTTGATGCTGCCAGGAAACTGGCAAAGTCTTCCGGCGTTGAGGTTGGTGATAACTGGGGCCTTGGCAGACTGGTTATGGAAATATTTGAGGCCTTGGTTGAAGACAAGATCGAACAACCTGTTTTTATCACCCAGCATCCCCTGGAGGTCAGCCCGCTGGCGCGTAGAAATGATCAGAACCCGGAGCTAACGGATCGTTTTGAGTTATTTGTCATGGGGATGGAAATTGCCAATGGTTTCTCTGAACTCAATGACGCCGAAGATCAGGCGAATCGATTTCATGCACAGGTTGCAGCCAAAGATGCCGGCGATGATGAGGCCATGCACTTCGATGATGATTACATCACTGCCCTTGAATATGGCATGCCGCCTACAGCCGGAGAAGGTGTTGGTATTGATCGCCTGGTTATGATGTTGACGGATTCTCCATCCATTCGTGATGTTGTATTGTTTCCACACATGCGTCCAAGGCAGTAAGAGTCCGCCATGAGTCAAAGCAGTGACATACAATTGGAACCTGGCTGGCTCGCTGAACTGGCGCCAGAGTTCGACCTGCCTTATATGCAATCCCTCAAGCAGTTTTTGGCTAAGGAAAAACAGCAGGGTAAGGTCATTTATCCGAAGGGTGCCGAGTTCTTTGCGGCGCTTAATATCACACCAATCGACAAGGTAAAGGTAGTCATCATTGGCCAGGATCCTTATCACGGCCCTGGTCAGGCCCATGGCTTGTGTTTTTCGGTAACACAAGGCACAAAGACGCCGCCGTCTCTCATGAATATCTACAAAGAGATAAGGTCGGACCTTGCCCTCACGGATGATGTATTTAAGTCAGGTGATCTAACGAATTGGGCACAGCAAGGTGTATTGCTTCTCAACAGTGTGCTTAGTGTGGAGCAACACCAGGCTGCATCTCATCAGGGGAAGGGTTGGGAAACATTTACCGACAGCGTGATTCGGGTGCTGTCTGCCAGACGTGAGTCTTGTGTATTTTTGCTCTGGGGCAGTTACGCGCAAAAAAAAGGCGGTGTTATCGATAGCGATAGGCACCTGATATTGAAGGCGCCGCATCCTTCGCCTCTAGCAGCTCATCGTGGCTTCTTTGGCTGCAAACATTTCTCCCAGTGTAATGACTATCTCATTCGACAAGGTCAGGAGCCCATAGACTGGGTATTCTAAACACTCCTCCTGAGGGAGGGCTATTCTTGAACAGCTCCCTTGCCGCATGCACCTTTCTCGTAACTGACAACTTCCTGACGACCGCACGCTGAACAGCCGGATGCATAGGTTCTTTGCATGCCCGCCGTATCTGTTGCGCACACGGGATCATAAACCATGGTACATACTTGCGGGCGCGGATCGGTGCAGAGCTGTCTGGTAGACGTACTCATTTTTTCTTGCTGGGTGTCAGTACTGACTGTAGCGCAAGCGGATAAGCAGAACAGCGCAAGCATGAGCAGTAAGTCTTTCTTTAGAAGACCTGTCTTTGGAACATTGACCTTTAGAACATTGATCTTTGGAAAAAGGGTATTTGGCACGGTAATCTCCCCGGGGGGTTTATATTCAGATAACTGATGGCTCATTCTACCTGGAATATGTAGTCCGAAATTCATCAATACTATCTAGTTCCCCTTGAAATCTGCTTCACGTTTTTCAAAGAACGCTCTTAATCCCTCTGCTCTATCATCTGTCATCGCTGTCAGAATATTCTGATCTGAATCCATGTGCATGATTGCATTATCAAGGGCGCCGCTCACTGCATTAATACTCTGCTTGATCATTTGTACGGCGATGGGTGGCTGAGCGGCATAAAGTTCCGCCATTGTCTGGGTTGCCGATTCGAGATCTTCGCGCTTTACGACATCATCAAGGAAGCCCCAGTTTAGAAGTGTTTGCGCATCCTCTTTCTGGCCTAACATAATCATCCTCTTCGCCCGGGCAGGTCCAATGAGTCGGACACAGAGCGGTAGAGAGAACCACTGCAGGTTGATGCCAAGGTTTACCTCAGGGTAGCCGCAAAAGCAGTCTTCCGAGCCAATTCGGAAGTCGCAGGCGGTTGGAATACAGGCGCCACCGCCAAGTGCTGCGCCATGAACCGAAGCAATGGTCACCTGATTTATTTCAGTGATTGCTCTGATCATTCGACCGCCCAGGGCTGCGTTACGCCTGCCCATCAACATACTTTGTTTTGGCGAACCAGCTTTGAGGTCAGCGCCTGCACTAAAATGTTTCCCAGCGCCGCGGAAGATTACAACTCTTGTTTCTTCATCTTTTAGAAAGCTCCGGGAGATACTTTCCAGCTCTTCCATAATGCCGCTGTGAAGGGCATTCAGTGATTCTGGCCGGTTCAGGGTTATGGTTGCGATCCGGTTGGATTTTTCCAGAGTAAGAAACTCCATCTGCATGTCCTCTTCTAAGCAATTGATTGACTGACTAAAGCAAACTGTCTTGTTGTTGGCAAGTAAGCTCCTATCTTTGAGCAGAACTCTAATTCGCTACGAATGCGGTATGTCTTTATCTGGAATCGTGGCGCGGTGGACTCACGGTTATGCATCCCTGCGAAACACGTCAGAATAAAGACATATCGCATTCTCCGCTGAGTTACTGGCCTATTATTTGCTAGACGCACAGCTAAACGGCGTGATTCGGCCTGTAATTGGGCCTGATCCTGATTATTCGTACGCGAGAGTCGTGAAATAACAAGTGATCCCAAGTGCTTGCCGCTATACCTCACTCAATGCATTCGATACCATTAGCAACCCTGATTATTCATGGTCAGTATTTAACAACGATTATCAATTAAGAGGCCAGACACATGGCAAAAGCTATAGACAACTATATGGATGGTGCATTTCGTCAGAGTAGTGCCACCGAAAGCATCCAGGTGACGAACCCTGCGACCCAAGAGGTCATTATTGAAGCACCCTATACCACCATGGAAGAAATAGACCGGGCTGTTGCAGCGGCGCAGGCGGCATTTCTTGAATGGCGTCGAGTTCCGGCCTCTGAGCGCGCTCGATTGTTTATGATTTATCAGGCGAAGTTAAAAGAAAACCAGGATGCCATCGCAGAGATTCTGTGCCAGGAAACCGGTAAGACATTTGCTGATGCCAAGGGTGATGTGTGGCGCGGAATAGAAGTGGTTGAACAGGCCTGCAATATTCCTGCGATGATGATGGGAGAGACCTCGGAAAATGTTGCAAGAGGTATCGATACCTATAGTTTGATTCAACCCCTGGGTGTTTGCGTTGGTATTACGCCCTTCAATTTCCCGGCAATGATTCCCCTGTGGATGTTTCCACTTGCTATTGCCTGTGGAAATACCTTTGTTTTGAAGCCGTCCGAACAAGACCCGATGACGCCCAATAAGCTGGTAGAGCTATTTTATGAGAGTGGATTCCCCAAGGACCTTTTGCAGTTGATTCATGGGGGCAAGGAGCAAGTTAATGCGCTTATTACACATAAGGATACCAAGGCAATATCTTTTGTCGGTTCTGTTCCTGTCGGGCAGCATGTCTATCGGCTAGGTACAGAGAATCTTAAAAGAGTTCAATGTATGGCGGGTGCAAAGAATCACATGGTGATCATGCCTGACGCGGATAAGGAACATACCATTAACGCGCTTATCGGTGCATCAGTGGGTGCGGCTGGACAGCGTTGCATGGCGATTTCCGCATCGGTTTTTGTGGGCGCCGCCAAGGAATGGATTCCTGAATTAAGGGATGCCATGGCCAAGATCAAACCAGGTGCCTGGGATGATAAGGATGCGGGATACGGGCCGCAGATTAGTGCTGCAGCGAGAGACAGAATTGTTGGATACATCCAGAGAGGAAAAGATCAGGGCGCTGAGTGTTTGTTAGATGGCTCAGACTGCAAGGTCGATGGATTACCTGATGGCAATTGGGTTGGTCCGACACTGTTCAGCGAAGTCACGCCGGACATGGATATCTATAAGGATGAAATATTTGGTCCGGTACTTGTCGCAACAAACGCAGATTCTCTTGAGGACGCTATTAAACTCATCAACGATAATCCCTTCGGCAATGGTGTGTCTATCTTTACGTCTTCGGGCGGCGCCGCTCGGAAATTCCAGAGTGAAATTGAGGTAGGGCAGGTAGGAATCAATATACCCATTCCTGTGCCTTTGCCATTCTTCTCCTTTACCGGTTGGAAGAAATCCTTCTTTGGTGACCAGCACCCCTACGGCAAACAAGCAGTTCGGTTTTACACAGAGACGAAGACGATCACAGCCAGATGGTTCTCAAGTGATTCGGTTGCCAGTGCGAATATGACGATAGAGCTTAAGTAAGCGCAATCATCGTTTTTCAAGGAGTGCTGCCATGGATTTCAATCTCAGTGAAGATCAACTGGCATTTCGCGATGCAGCGCGAAGTTTCTCGGATAAGGAATTCGCGCCCCGGGCTGCAGAGTGGGACGCGGGCAAGATATTTCCGCGAGACATAATTGCGCAGGCAGGTTTACTGGGCTTCTGTGGGCTTTATTGCCCCGAGCAAGTTGGCGGACTGGGGCTGAGTCGTCTGGATTCCTCCATCATTCTTGAACAACTTGCTATGGGTTGCACCTCAACTACCGCCTTTATTTCCATTCACAATATGGCGACGTGGATGGTGGCGGAATATGGCAACCTGGAAACTGTTGAACAATTTTGTCCAAAGCTAATTACTGGCGAAATGCTGGCAAGTTATTGCCTGACGGAAGCAGGCGCAGGCTCCGATGCCGGTAACCTTAGAACCAAAGCAGAGCGCAATGGTGATAACTACATCGTCAATGGCTCCAAAATGTTTATCTCTGGTGCAGGTGCGACTGATGTGCTGGTCACGATGGTGAGAACATCGGACACCGGTTCCCGGGGTATTAGTACGCTGGTCATTCCTGCTGATACGCCTGGCATAAGCTTCTCCAGTAATCTGGAAAAGATGGGCTGGCATAGTCAGCCAACCTGTGAAATTACTTTTGAAGATGTTGTGGTGCCAGTCGCCAATCGTCTGGCTAAAGAGGGTGATGGCTTCAAGATCGCGATGAAGGGTCTTGATGGTGGTCGTATCAATATTGCTACATGTTCGCTGGGTACAGCTCAGGCAGCAATTAATCGCGCCAGAGACTATATGTTGGAGAGAGAGCAATTCGGTGAGCCCATTGCTAATTTTCAAGCTTTGCAGTTCAAGCTTGCGGATATGGTTACCGAGTTAGTCGCAGCCCGGCAACTCGTTCGCCTGGCAGCATTCAAAGTTGATAATAAAGATGCAGATGCGACGACGTATTCCGCCATGGCGAAGCGCTTTGCGACGGATGTAGGTTTTGAAGTATGTAACCATGCCCTACAGATTCATGGCGGCTATGGATACATGAAAGAGTATCCGCTGGAGCGTTATCTGCGGGATACTCGTGTCCATCAAATACTTGAAGGCACAAACGAAATCATGCGCTTGATCATCTCTCGACGACTCCTGTCGGATGCGGATGTGGAGGCGATTGTATAATCGATTACATGACCAGGAAGGAATATGAGCGATAAATTATTAGTCGAGATAAAAGGTAATACGGCGCTGATTACCATCAACAATCCTGCCGCCAATACATGGGATGAGGAGAGTTTGACTGCGCTGCGGGTATTGATCTTGGACCTTAATGCCAACAAGGATATCTATGCACTGGTTATCACGGGTCAGGGAGAGAGGTTTTTTTCCGCGGGCGCCGACCTTAATCTATTCGCGTCTGGTGACAAAGTTATCGCCAAGGAAATGGCTGAACGTTTCGGCGCTGCATTCGAAAGTCTAAGTCAGTTCGATGGTGTATCCATCGCGGCAATTAACGGTTATGCCATGGGTGGTGGTCTGGAATGCGCAATGGCATGTGATATCAGAATTGCTGAGGCGCAGTCAGTGATGGCGCTGCCGGAAGCAACCGTCGGGCTTTTGCCCTGTGGTGGTGGCACCCAGAATTTGGCCTGGCTCGTTGGTGAAGGTTGGGCAAAGCGAATGATACTTTGTGGAGAACGAGTTGATGCTGAAACTGCGCTACGAATTGGTCTGGTGGAAGAAGTCGTAGAAAAAGGAACCGCTGTGGAGCATGCTATGACACTGGCCGAACAGGTCGGAAGGCAAAGCCCCACCAGCGTCACCGCCTGTAAACACCTCATTCAAGCAGCAAGATCTGGCTATATTGCCACTGCTTATGTGGCTGAACGAAACGACTTCGTCAGCTTGTTTGATAGCCAGGATCAGGCGGAAGGCGTGAATGCCTTCCTTGAAAAGCGGTCTCCCCAGTGGAAGAACGCCTGATGTCGGGAAAAGCGTCAGAAAAAACGCCTGGGAAAGCCTCTGAAAAAGTGACAGAAGCTCCGGTCCTATTTGAGGAGCGACCCGCGAGTAATGGCAAGTTCGTCGCCATTGCCACGCTTAATGTGGAGAAGACGCTCAATAGTCTCAGCCTTGAAATGACGGATATGCTGCTGGAAAAACTGGCAGCTTGGCGAAGTGATGCCAAAGTATGCATGTTGTTGATTCAAGGGGCTGGTCAAAAAGCCTTTTGTGCAGGGGGAGATATACAAGCGCTGTATCGATCAATGGTAGAACACCCCGGTGGCCCCAATCCGTATGCAGAGTTATTCTTTGAACGCGAATATCGTCTGGATTATATGATCCACACATACCCCAAGCCCGTCATGGTCTGGGGCCATGGTTTTGTGATGGGTGGTGGTCTCGGTGTTTTTGGTGGTTGCTCTCATCGTATTTGCACAGAGAGAACTCGAATAGCCCTACCGGAAATTACCATTGGCCTCTTTCCGGATGCAGGTGCAAGCGTTTTCTTAAACAATATGCCATATTATCTGGCCAGGTTTATGGCGCTAACGGGTTGCCAGATTAATGGTCAGGATGCATTGAAGGTTGGTCTTGCTGAACATCTTATCCCTAATGACAAGAAGCCTGATGTGGTGGCTGCTCTAACAGACATAAACTGGGGCGATATCGGTGAGGAAAATGCAGGGAAACTCACTGCGCTGTTGGCTGGGTTTGAAAATGTAACAGATTTTCCTGATGGACAGCTAAGTGCCCACTCTGAATTGATCCAGGGCCTGATGTTGGAGTGTAATGCCAGTAGTGTACTCGCCGATTTTGAACGAGCCTTAAGTAAGATTGATACAGATGATACCTGGCTGCAACGAGCCATTGATACTTTTCTTGGTGGTTGTCCGACAACCGCGCATATTGTAATTGAGCAGTTACAGCGAACTGCTGATCTGTCCCTTGAAGACAGATTTTCATTGGAGCTTACCATCGCTGTTCAATGTACCAGGACTGGCGAGTTTGCCGAGGGGGTTCGAGCCCTGCTGATCGATAAAGATAATCGGGCGAAGTGGCAATACCCTGAGAGAGATGCAGTACCAACAAGCTGGGTAAATGAACATTTCGTTGAGAAATGGACTGATGGTAATCCTTTGCAGGACTTGGGCTGACTAGCATTAACGTAAATCATCACTTAGGCAGAACACATTTTGTGCACTGAACTTTTATTTCACTAAAACATAGGGAGAGAAACTCATGGCGAAAATTGGATTTATAGGCCTTGGCAATATGGGCGGCCCGATGGTAGTTAACCTGCTGAAGGCAGGCCATGAACTTAAAGTATTTGATATTGTTCCGGTTCTAATTGAGAGAAGTGTAGCGGCTGGTGCGAAGTCAGTTAGTAGTGCATTGGCGGCGGTGCAAGACGTTGATGTATTTATTTCGATGTTGCCCGCTTCTGCCCATGTGGAATCTTTGTATCTTGGAGATGATGGAATTCTGGCGGGTTTAGGCAGGGATACACTCGTTATTGATTGCAGCACCATTGCATCTGCTACGGCTGTTCTAGTCAATGAGGCTGCTTCCATAAAGGGCATTACAATGCTGGATGCGCCCGTATCCGGCGGTGTGGGTGGTGCCGTGGGTGGCACGCTAACCTTTATAGTAGGGGGTAGTGATGCGGGATTGGAACGCGCCAGGCCTTATCTTAAAGATATGGGTAAGAATATATTTCATGCGGGCGGCCCTGGGGCAGGTCAGGTTGCTAAAATTTGTAACAACATGTTGCTCTCCGTGCTTATGGCAGGAACGGCTGAGGCATTGCAACTTGGTGTGGACAATGGACTGGACCCTGCAGTGTTATCTGAAATTATGCGTAAGAGTTCTGGCGGTAACTGGGCGCTGGAAGTTTATAACCCCTATCCCGGGGTGATGGACGGCGTACCTGCCAGTAAAGAATATGAAGGTGGCTTTCTCGTTGACCTGATGATCAAGGATTTGGGCCTGGCCATGGAAGCGGCTCTCGGCAAAAATGCCGCGACGCCAATGGGTTCGCTGGCGCGGAATCTCTATATTGCTCATGGTGATAATGGTTACGGCAGAAAGGATTTTTCCAGTATCCAAAAGGTATTTTCCAAAGACCACAATTAGGTGAATTGCCCGGTAAATGCCAAAGTAAAAATCGAAAAAACCACTACTCATCCGCTTGTATCGACTATTGGTTTAGTAATATGGGTGACCAATCAGTCTTCAGAAATATCAGGGCGTCGATTAGAGCGTATATCTTCCCAATCCAGATCTTGAGGTTTGTACCAACCAATGTCATCCAGTACCGTTTGGCAAGTCGCTAACGAAAGCGTATCCCAGAGTAGCTTAAAATCTTCAAGCCCTTGAGCACGTTGCTTTGACGAACGATGCTTCAGGCAGTGAGTGATGGACGGCAATTTTACGGCTTCGCCAAGCGTGCCCGCAACCAGCCTTTCTTCCCCGAAGACAACTCTTTTGTGCACGCGCCGGGCGAGTATATGGCTAAGCGCCAACGCCGCCAACAGGGCAGTTCCGACATGGAATTCTTCACTCTTGAATACTCGCTTGGTCATGGTCGAGACATCTGCGTGACACTCACGAAGTTATTATAATCAACGAACTCTACCAAGGGTCTTTTTTCCTGGGTACAAACTTCTTGGACGGTTTATGCTCTGGCTCTTTAGGTGTAACCCCTTTCCGCTTAGCGCTCATCGCATGTCTCTTTGAATGTTTTGCTGGTTTAGCCTTAGAGGACTTTAATTTAGAGGATCGGGCACCAGACTTTTTGTTTCTCTTTACGCCTACGGCTTTTCCCGATTTTTTCAACTTCTTCGGGCCGGTATATGTCCCTTCAAGTCCGGGTAGCTTTCTTCGTTCGAACCGAATTTTAAGATATCGCTCGATGCTCGACATCTTGTTCCACTCCGTCGCACTCACCAAGGTGACGGCTTTTCCCTGCTGACCTGCTCTGCCCGTACGCCCGATGCGGTGCACATGATCATCACCCGAATGCGGTACGGTAAAATTGATGACCAGTTCGATATTGGCGATATCAAGTCCTCTGGCGGCAACATCGGTCGCAACCAGGACGGTCAGCTTGCCATCCCGAAACCGACTCATCACCTGTTTCCGGTCACTTTGAGTAATCTCACCGTGAATAAAGTCCGACTTGATACCAGCTTGCCCGAGCGACTTGCCTACCTGCTCACACTGGTCTCGCGTATTGCAAAACACAAATACCTTGCTGGCCTTCTCTTCCGCCACGAGCGCCGCAACGAGTTTCACTTTATGTTTAACGTCGTCTGCGAGCACGAATTGTTGAACAATATGGCTGTGCGCCTGCCGGTGCTTATCGATAACGATGGATACGGGATCTTTCAGGATCGCCGCAATACGGCCCATTGCCTTATGCTGCAGCGTCGCCGAAAAAAGCAGATTCTGCCGCTCATGCTTGCAGGCGTCTGCTATCTTGTTCATCTCGTCTGCAAAACCCATGTCGAGCATTCGATCTGCTTCGTCCAGAATCAACACTTCAAGATCCTTCAAGCTGGCATGACCTTTTTCGATATGATCAACCAATCTGCCTGGGGTCGCGATGAGTACTTCCGGGTTTTTGCGCAAGGTCTGGATTTGATGCTTAAAGGCTTCCCCGCCAATAATTAGGCCGCACTTTATATCAGTAAACGCCGCAAATTTCTCAAATGACTTCTGCGTTTGTAAGGCGAGTTCTCGCGTGGGCAACAATATCAGCGCGCGCGTGTCAGTTTTAGGCGCTTCATTTTCGAGCAATCGATTAAGCATTGGCAAAACAAACGCAGCTGTTTTTCCGCTACCGGTTTTTGCTGAGATCATCAGATCCTTTCCTGCCAGTGCAGGAGGAATCGACTGTACTTGAACTTCAGTCGCTTCACTGAAGCCGAGTTTGTCCAATCCTTTAATAAGGTTCTGGTGCAAAGGTAATTCTGAAAATAGGGTCAATGAAACTCCTCGATGGGCTAGCTAGTTCCCGTCCATGATTTGTCGAAACTGTACAATATGCGCAAAACTATAATCCCGTTAGCTATATAAAACAATTACTTGCCAGGGAAGTAGCGCCGGAGGTTTCTATTTACAGACAAGAACTAGCTAATTTCTGTCTGGGAAGTCCCATATTGAACTGCAAATATGAAACTTTTAATTTGGTAGTTCGTTTAATCAATCATTAGGTAAAGGAAATGGCACTCAAAACGCCTATCACCTGGTGGCGTAAATAACATGCTAGTCTTCAGCCCATATTGATCACGCTGACAACAAGATCAACTAAATACAAATCAACATTTCTGCCGGAGCAGGCTTATGGGATTACTGGTTGACGGAAAGTGGAGCGTAAACGATCCACTCCGGGTCAATGAAAAGGGCGAGTATATCAGGCCAAAATCCCCTTATCTCGCATTTATTGGTGAGCAGGGCGGTCTCTTCACGGCTGAGTCTGGTCGTTATCATCTGTTTGTTAACGCCGGTTGTCCTTGGGCTTATCGGACGATTCTGTACCGATCGATCAAGAAGTTGAAAAATGTCGTTGATATCACGTACACGCAAGCAGCAGTTGGTTCTGAAGGCTGGACTTTTGGTGCAGATAGAGAACCTTTGCTGAATGCCCAACACATTCACGATGTGTATGCGGCTGCGGACCGGACGTTCACTGGGAGGTGTACCGTACCTGTGCTGTGGGACAAGCGTCAAAAGACGATCGTCAACAATGAGTCTTCGGACATTATTCGGATGTTTGATTCAGTGTTCGATGCCCATGCAGGGGTTAGTACCACGAGTTATTATCCTCAGTCATTGGCAAAACAGATCGATGAGTTGAATGAGGAAATTTATCAACATGTAAACAATGGTGTTTATCGTTGCGGCTTTGCCCAATCACAAACCGCCTACGAAGCAGCATTCGACAATCTGTTCGCGACCCTGGACAAACTGGATTCAAGTCTATCCCGTCAGCGCTTTCTATGCGGCGATACGATCACCGAAGCCGACTGGCGACTGTTTGCCACCCTGGTTCGATTTGATACCGCCTACTATGGTCAGTTTAGATGCAACCGGCAGCGCTTGGTTGACTTTGAAAACCTGTGGCCCTATATCCGTGATCTTTATCAGCAACCAGATGTTGCTGAGACTGTGGATCTGGATGCGATCAAGGGTATTTACTACGGTGGTCGGCCGCCACAAATCATCCCCAAGGGCCCAGACATTGATTTTTTAGCGCCCCATAGCCGAGGCTAGCCTCGGGATAGTAGAGCCAGCCAGGCGAGGGGTCATCTGTAATCGGGCCGAAGCAAAATATATCGTGTGAGTCCGTATCTGTTCGTGGATAATAACTTGACCCAATCGCTGATAAAAAATATGAATCAGAAAACCGTTAGAACGTTGGTGTCCGTCGTTGCCGAACTTGATCTTACCCAATCTCTGCCGTTTTCCCTGCAGCATGGGGATGAAAACCTGGTTATGGGCTTGTACAAGCCCAATCAACCTGATGAGCAGGACTCCCACGAACAGGACGAATACTACTTTGTTGCAAGTGGTAAAGGTTCAATCACAGTAGATGACATTACGTCTGAAGTGGCGGTCGGCGATGCCATTTTTGTGCCCGCCAATGCGAACCATAAGTTTGTCGACACCTCCAGGGATTTTACCTGCTGGGTGATTTTTTTCGGGCCAAAGAAGTAAATCGGACGATATTCTGTCTATTATGCAGAAGTGGTTTATCCCATGGATTGTCAATCGTTGTGGGCAGCCAACTTTTTGCTATAACCACGCTACGAATTATATGGCATTGACCTGCTTAGAAATCTGGATGTCCTCTTCTCTACTTTTGTGAATGGTGGGTGAATATTGCAGGTCCGAAATAGCGATTCCGATACACCGGTACAGGAAATCTTCGAAATAAAGACAATCCGCTCTTCCAGCTCGAACATACATTGTAGCGATTTTTATATATCCATATGAACTGGTCGAACGCAAATATTAGTACTTAAGCCCGATTTCCGTTAAGCTGCACGCCCGCCAGTCCCCCATAAGTGGCATTGCTCAATTCGAGCGCTGATTACCGTAGTACTTAGTAAATAATCCCGTATCCAAACAGATGCGTTTAAAACTCGGTACCGCGAAACTTTTACAGTAATACCTAAAAAAGAACAATTTATGACTTTTGAATCTCTGGGGCTCTCAGCTCCTATCCTTGAAGCGATTGCTGACCAAGGATACAAATCTCCGACGCCCATACAGGCGCAAGCAATACCTGCAGTACTGGAAGGCAAGGATGTTATGGCTGCGGCCCAGACCGGTACAGGTAAGACGGCCGGCTTTACTTTGCCTATTATTGAGCGACTCTCACGAGGAGAGCGCGCCCACGCGAATCAGGCGAGAGTACTGATCTTAACGCCAACACGGGAGTTGGCGGCGCAAGTTGGGGAAAGTGTCGCGACTTACAGCAAGAACTTAAGGCTGCGAACGACTGTTGTCTTTGGCGGCGTAAAGATAAATCCGCAAATGGTGAAGCTACGCCAGGGCGTTGATGTATTGGTCGCAACCCCAGGTCGATTGCTGGATCTCTATAACCAGAATGCAGTCAAATTCAAACAGCTTGAGGTACTGGTGCTGGATGAAGCAGATCGCATGCTGGATATGGGATTTATTCACGACATAAAAAAAATCATGGCCTTACTGCCAGCCAAACGTCAGAACCTGATGTTCTCTGCGACGTTCTCTGACGACATCCGGCATTTGGCCAGAGGCATTGTTAAGAATCCGGTAGAAATTTCCGTCAGCCCTCGCAATACAACTGTTGAAGCTGTGGAGCAGTGGATTTGCCCGGTGGACAAAAAACAGAAGTCCGCATTACTCACCCAGCTAATTCTGGACAATGATTGGCAACAGGTACTGGTATTCAGTCGCACCAAACATGGTGCAAACCGCCTTGCACGCCAGCTGGATAACAAGGGCATAAATGCCGTAGCCATTCATGGCAACAAGAGTCAAGGAGCGCGTACTAAAGCGTTGGCTGGCTTCAAGAATGGGCAGATCAGAATTCTGGTTGCCACAGATATTGCTGCCAGGGGTCTGGATATTGATTCGCTGCCTCATGTGGTTAATTTTGACTTGCCAAATGTGCCGGAAGATTACGTGCACAGAATTGGTCGAACTGGTCGCGCAGGTGCCAGCGGTGAAGCTGTGTCTTTAGTGAGTGCGGACGAGCACAAGCAACTACTGGATATTGAACGTGTCATCCGCCAGCAAATTCCCCGTAAATATATCGACGGCTTTGAGCCAGTACATGAATTACCAGCCTCAAGGCCGATCGGCGCAGACAGTGCTTCTAAGCCGCGCCGGCCAAAGAAGCCAAAGTTCGGTCATAGCGACGGGCAACGTTCCGGTGAAAATGCGCGCGGACATAAACCCAGCAGCAAGAACAAAAGGCATACTGATGGAAATTCTCGAAGTGGCGGCAACCCATACAAGAGCGGATTAACCAGAAGCAGTCGCCAGCAATCATCAAGTCAATAAAAGGGGCCAGGTACAATTAATTCCAGTGGTGTTAGCGACAAGAAGATTGCGATCTTCGTTGATGTCCAGAACATTTATTACACAACTCGCCAGGCCTATTCGCGGCAGTTTAACTACAGAGAATTATGGCGGCGAATCAGTGGTGAGGGAAACATAGTCGCGGCAACTGCCTATGCGATTCATCGCGGCGATGACAAGCAGCTTGCATTCCAGAACGCGCTTAAACACATTGGCTTTACTGTAAAGCTAAAGCCCTATATCCAGCGCAGAGATGGTTCCGCCAAGGGTGATTGGGATGTCGGTATTGCTATTGATGTGCTTGATGCGGCGAGTGACATAGATCACATCATCTTGCTCTCTGGAGACGGCGACTTTGATTTGTTGTTAGAGAAGGTCAAGCGGGACTACGATGTCGTTGCTGAGGTCTATGGCGTTCGCAGCCTGACGGCAAATTCCCTTATTGATTCGGCATCAATCTATCATCCAATCGAGGAGGATTTGCTGTTGTAGCTACTAATCGTGAATAGTCTATGCTCGAATTTTACGGATACGAAAGGAGCGACCTTTGATTTTTCCCTCGCTCAGGACCTTCAAAGCCTTATTAATAACATCAAGATTAACCGCGACAAATGCCCAGTTGTCGTAGATGGCAATCTTACCCACTTGCTTGCCATCGATGCCGTACTCAGTTGTTAGCGCGCCAAGTATGTCGCCAGCCCGGACTTTCTGTTTTTTACCGCCGCCAATCTGCAAAGTCGACATTGGCGGGTCGTAGGGTGTTTGATCAAGCGAGCTTAATGTAGGCAGGGATTTTGTATCGATGTCCTGTTCCAGAAAATCTTCCAACGATTTGAATTTGTAATGGTCATCTGGCGTGAACAGCGTGATTGCCATGCCTGTGTTTCCAGCTCTGCCGGTACGCCCAATACGGTGAACATGGACCTCCAGATCACGGGCAATCTCAAAATTAATAACCGCGTCAACTGAATCAATATCCAGGCCGCGAGCTGCTACATCTGTGGCGACAAGTACTGAGATACTTCTATTTGTAAATTGCACCAGGGTCTGGTCTCTATCCTTCTGGTCAAGGTCTCCATGAAGTGCCTGGACACTAAAACCCAACTGCCTTAGCTGATTGGCAACTTCCTGCGTTTCCCGTCTGGTATTGCAAAAAACCAGGGTTGATTCAAATCGATACTTAAGTAGAAGTAGCCGCAATGCAGTAATACGCGTCGTGCCCTTGTCGATAGCGAAGAAGACCTGCTGTATTGTCTGTTCGTCATGGGTTGCTTCAACCTGAACGATGACCGGGTTAGTCATGATTCGCCTGGCGATGGACTGTATCCCTGGTGGGTAGGTAGCGCTGAATAACAGCGATTGGCGGCTTGATGGTGTTTGATCGATGATAGCATCCAGTGATTCCTGAAAGCCCATATCCAGCATGCGGTCGGCTTCATCCAGGACAAGAACTGTGAGATGTTGTAGATCCAATTTGCCTTTACGCAGATGTTCTTCGATCCGCCCTGGCGTGCCGACAATGATATGAGCGCCATGTTCCAGGGAGCCAGCCTGAGGCCCGAAAGGTGTTCCGCCGCAGAGGGTTAATACTTTTACGTTATGGACAGCACGGGCGAGCGAACGAATCTCCTTGGATACCTGATCTGCCAATTCCCTGGTCGGGCATAAGACCAGTGACTGAATCCTGTATTGGCTGACATCCAGGCGTTCCAGCAGTCCAAGCCCGAACGCGGCGGTCTTGCCGGAACCTGTTTTGGCTTGCCCTATGACATCTTTACCTTCCAGAATGGATGGCAGGCTGGCGGATTGAATTGGCGTCATTTGATGATAGCCGAGCGTCGATAAATTCTGGATCAGCGCATCATTTAATTTGAGTGTTGTAAAAGCTGTTTCGCTCAAACTGCCCATCCTTCTAATTTGTCATTCATTTTAATTTGGTATTATCTGGCTTGGCGCTATCAGGTAGATGTGCCTCTGGCGACTGCAGCATTTCGAATGCGTCTAACAGTCTCAAAAAAGCCTGTAAGTTGAAGAGCGCCGCAATATGACACCATCGGCAACGATTATCCACAAAATGCAGCTCAAAGGTCCAAAAGATCAGGAAATTGAGGGCGAAAACCAACCTTGAATTTACCTGCCCATAAAGCAAAGGCAATTGTTCAGGAGTTTGGTGACAGCGGTAAAGCCTGGGTCGCGAATTACCGGAACCTTCTGGATCAGTGCATTGAGCAGTGGTCGCTGAAGCTGCTGGGCATGGCGAGCGCGGGCCTGGATATCAATGTCATATTTTTCTGTGAAGACAAGCAAGGCAGACAGCTTGTATTAAAGATCGGCCATCCTCATCCGGAGCAAGGTACGGAAATCATTGCCTTGCGGCACTATGCCCTCCGACAACATGCTGGGCGACATGTCGTAAGGATTGTCGATTGGAATGATGACTCCGGTGCATTTCTAATGGATCGAATAAGAACAGGCGATCAGTTTCGTCGTTTTGCCACCGATATCAGTCGCTCAAAATTGCCCATCCCATTGTTTGCCGAGCTGTCTATTCCAGCCGCTCATATTGAAGGGCTGCCGACCTATCAGGATTGGCTGGAAAAAGGCTTTGCTGCCTATAGGGGCAACTTGGTACCAGGCAATGTCAGGCCTGAATACCTTGGCTATATGGAAGTTGCGGAGTCTGTTTTTTCAGGTTTGTGTAAGCGACATCCCGAGCCTTACCTCCTGCATGGTGACCTACACCATGAAAATATACTTCAGGGCGAGGCAGGGCAGTGGATTGCAATCGACCCGAAAGGGGTCATTGGCCCTCGTATCCTGGAATGTGGGCGATTCGTTCACAATTTTATTGAAGACGAAATTGAAGGGGCCTCGACCATCGGTGATGCAAATGACGAGCAGATTAGAGTGGTATTGCAAATACGACTCGAAAATTTGTCTAATACCATGAAGCTTGATCGATCGGATATTGCGGCGGCCGGATATGTTGACCTGGTATTGGGCACTTGTTGGTCGATTAATTCGAAGCAGAAGGTAGACCAAACCAACAAACTAATTAAGTTGCTGGGATCGCTCCTATAGTTTCTGATTGTCGGATTCGTGCCAGCAGGATTGATTAGATAGGTTTAAGTTCAGCGCTATTACCGGCTTCGGCGTGTACCTTTAATGCATCGTCGCTGCCATTTTTGAGTACAGCCAGGATGGAATAGCCGTCGCTGAGATTTGCGACATTCACAACAGCACCTAAATCTTTGTCTGTGTCAGAGAGCAATGAACTGCCCATCTCGATTGACGTTTTCATTAAACCCCGGTGTAACTTTCGCTTTAATTGCCCACGATATTCCAGGCGGGCAATAATCTCTTGTCCCAGATAACAGCCTTTTTCAAAGTCTATGCCGCCCAGTTCATGGAGGTTAAACATCTGCGGGATATACTCCTCGCTGCTGTCACTGTTAGTCCATGCCAGGCCATCGTTGATTTCAGCCCTCTGCCACTCGCTTTGATCAGATGTCAGGTCACCAGGCAGGTATACTGGTACGTCGGTATTTGCTTCTACCCAGGCCTCGTAGCGCGGACTTGTCTCTGACACCCTGATCAGCAGATTGCTGTTAAGCGTGCTGACATCGTTTATAGCTTGCCCATTGCTGCCATCGACGTCTCCAATCAGGCCATAACAGACGTAATTTTCAGACATATCTGACATCTCTGCCTTGGAGAAAACGATATACTTGGTCAGGAATGACATGGTCTTTTCCACCAGTTGGCGGTCAAGCCTAAGAAGCAAGCCATCGTCGATTTTACAGACTCTGAAATTTGTCACCATCCGGCCCTGGATATTACAAACTGCGCCGAGTACCGCACGGGAGTCGGTGACAGATTCAAGGTCGCAGGTGGTATATCCCTGGAGGAAGCTTATAGCATCCTTTCCACGGATGGCTAGAAAACCAAATTGGTCGAGTAGGGTTGTTTGCATGGCTGTCAAATGTTCTCGTCTGATGAGGCCTGTATCAGGGGTATGAACTATATTACATGCTCCCGCCAGATCAGGGATATAATTTTTAACAATATGCATAGAGGGTGACATCAAGGTGTTTTCGGAGCTGGAATTAAACAGAATGCGGTGGCGGTCCCGTCGTGGCATGCTGGAGTTGGATCTGCTGTTGCTGCCATTTTTCGATGACGTATTCCGCGAACTTTGCGAAAGAGATCAGCAGTCGTTCGTGAACTTGCTCGAACAAGAGGATCCGGATCTGCTGGAATGGTTTAGTAACAGGGCTGTTCCAGATGATCCTGACCTGGCCAGGCTGGTGCAGACCATCCTGAATCGGGTTCGCCCCTAGTAAGGCCGCATTGTGAACAGGGACAAGTTGCAGCTGGAATTAGGACCCTCCGTGTATCACTGCTCGCTCCTGATCGTTTGTCATGGCATTGCCATCGTCAGTCTATTTCTTACTCAAATGAGTATCTATTTTCAGGCCGCCATTGCATTTACGGTACTTGTCTCTCTTGTCTTTTATCTTCATCGCTATGGATTACTGCGCGATCGGTTATCGGTTGTTTCTCTTGATTACCAGGACGAACGCTGGACCATCGGTCTAAGATCAGGAGAAAAGGTCGTGGCAAAATTACAATCGCCTCTCTTTGTGCTTAGTTTTCTGGTCGTGCTGAGTTTTAAAGATGCAAAGAAGAGGAAATTTCCCGTCGTTGTATTTCCGGATTCGGTGAGCGAAACACAGATGCGGCATTGCCGGGTGTTTCTGCACTTTGGTCGATTATAGTCGCGGCTCCACTGATTGGTCGGGAGCCTAAGCTCGCTCCTGTGGTGCAATTATTCTCTTAATCAGAGTTTCCCTGGATTGGATCTCAACGTATAGTCATCTCCCTCCAGCCAACCTCGCTTGGTTAATGGATTGCTGGTCGCAGCGCTGGCATGTCCCCAATCCACAAATCGATATTGTAGTTCTTCGTCCCGGCCCACAGGTATGCCAAGCCGCCTGCATTGAACAATAGCCTCTGGCCTATAACCTGTGTCTTCAATATAAAACTCGTCCGGGCGAAAGGTATGCTGATTCCAGTCCGGTACTTTCAAATTGAGAGAGCGGCAAAGAAGCGTCTGCCCACGGCATAGATCGTTAGCTTTACGCTGTCCTTTTGCCCCAGGATTCAGCCCGCGCATGGTGCTGAGCATTGATGGGTGAGTATTGTCATCAACGTAGGGATGGGCGGATTTGATCAGGACCGCATTGCCTTCACCTCTGGCAGAAATATTTAGGGAATCGTTGCCATGTGCGTAGTACATATAAATCGTACCAGGCTTCATAAACATCGCCTTTCTCTTCTGCGAAAATCCGAGGGACGAATGGCTCGCTTTTTCCTGTCGGTAATAAGCTTCGGTCTCAACGATATGAGCGCAGAGCCAAATGGCTTCCTCTCCGCCGTTGTTATCAATTTTGTATCGTCTTCTCAGTACCTTGCCCAGCAAAGACATTGCCAGTTTTTGAGCGTCTTTGTCAAAGAAATCTGCTGTTAGTTCACCTCGGACAAACGGTGCACCTCTACCCATATGTTGGAGGAACTAATATGGTGTTGCTTGCATGATCAAGCAGATCTGGATAATCAAGATTGTAATGCAGGCCGCGACTCTCTTTGCGCCGGATTGCGCTCTGGATAATCAGGTCGGCCACCACGATGAGATTTCTTAACTCCAGCAAGTCATTGCTGATGCGATAATTGCTGTAGTATTCGGTTACTTCCTGATTGAGCAATTGCACTCGCCGCCGTGCACGCTGAAGGCGTTTGTCCGTCCGAACGATGCCGACGTAATCCCACATAAAACGTCGAAGCTCTTCCCAGTTGTGGGAGATAATCACGTCTTCATCAGAGTTCGTCACCTGGCTTTCATCCCAGGGGGGTATGGCGATTTCGCTGTAATTCCCTTGTGGATCCTGGCCGTGTTCCTGTTCTTCGATATGTTTTGCCGCGGCTCTGGCAAACACCATACATTCCAGAAGAGAATTGCTGGCCATTCGATTAGCGCCGTGAAGGCCTGTAAAGCTGGATTCGCCCACGGCATAAAGATTTGGCAGGTCCGTCAGGCCATTCATGTCAGTCACTATGCCGCCGCAGGTGTAATGTGCCGCAGGAACAATCGGAATGGGAGAGGTAGTAATGTCGATGCCCAGTTCGAGGCAGCGACGATAGATATTTGGAAAGTGTGACTTGATGAATTCGGGATCCTGGTGGCTAATGTCCAGATAAACGCAATCGCAACCAAGCCGTTTCATCTCATGGTCGATGGCGCGGGCGACAATATCCCGTGGCGCCAGCTCTTCCTTATCATCGAACTTCTTCATAAATGGCGTGCCGTCGGGCAGCACCAACTTTGCACCTTCTCCGCGAAGGGCTTCCGAGATCAGGAAGGATTTTGTATCCGGGTGGTAGAGACAGGTCGGGTGAAACTGATTGAATTCAAGATTGCCTATTCGGCAACCCGCGCGCCAGGCCATTGCTATGCCATCACCGGAAGCAGTGTCTGGATTGCTGGTATACAGGTAGACCTTACTCGCGCCTCCTGTTGCGAGGATCACGTATCGTGCGCGAAATAGCTCTACCTGTCCGGTCTCCAGGTTTAGGGCATAGGCACCCAGGCAATTGTTGCCTTTGTGGCCAATTTTATCTTTGGTAATCAGATCTACAGCGACATATTTTTTGAATATTTCGACGTTGGAATGAGTGCTGAGTTGATCGCTCAGGGTTGTGGCTATTTCCCTGCCCGTTGCATCCGCGGCATGAATAACCCGGCGATGGCTGTGTCCGCCTTCCTTGGTTAAATGGAACTCAGTGGTGCCATCTGGCTGTGTCTCGGTATCAAAATTGACGCCGAGCTCGATAAGCCAGTTGATAACTTCGGGACTCCTTTCAACGGTAAAACGCACAACATCCCGGTCACACAGGCCTGCACCGGCGATCAGCGTATCTTCAATATGTGATTCGACGCTATCATATTCGTCGAGAACAGCAGCAACGCCGCCCTGTGCGTAGTAAGTTGAACCCTCGTTGGGTTCGTCTTTACACAACATGGCAATATTGAATTCTTTGCCCAGTTGTAAGGCCAGGGTCATACCGGCAGCGCCGCTGCCAATAATCAGCACGTCATGGGTATGTTTGGGTTTATGCAAGGCTGATTACCCTTTAACCGCGATACAAATATTCGTTTTACGAATATTCGTGGTGACAATGTTCCTGGTGATAATGTCCAGCAGCATTTCTAAACAGTTCCTCTAATTACCTTTAGCCTGATTGGTAATGGTAACACCATCAACTTGCCACGCTTCTAATCTGTTCCCGTATTGAGTGCTTCGCCATATTTTGCACTGCAAAGCTTTGCTATCATGTGCTGCAGCTGATCTGTTTGCTTATGAAGAATAAAAAATAGGCTCAGCAACAGTGTATAGACCAAAGTTGAATAGATGAGATAAGGCAGAAAGATCCATAGGCGAGCTGGAAGAAGCTGTCTGAAGGGGATTGCCCGACAGAAATTACCCGGGAGAACCAGAGAACTTCTGAGTTCATCGAGAGTCCTATAGAACATGGAGCGTTGTAGAAATTAAGCTGACAAAAACATATTCGTGGTGCCAGGTTTGTGGCTTAAGGAGACGCGGGTGAAACTCCAGCTGGCAGAAGATCAGCAACTCGTTGAGCGGGTTCAACGTGGTGACAAGCATGCCTTCGATTTGTTGGTGCTTAAGTATCAACACAAAATTGTGGGTCTGGTGAGCCGTTACCTCAAGGATCAAAGTGAGGTGCTGGATGTTACTCAGGAGGCATTTATAAAGGCCTATAGGGCATTGCCAAGGTTTAGAGGAGATAGTCAGTTTTATACTTGGCTATATCGAATTGCCATCAATACAGCCAAAAATTATCTGGTTTCCAGGGCCAGAAGACCACCGGCTAGAGATATTGATGTTGCCGATGGGGAATTTCAGGACAATTCTGCTGTCCTAAGAGATATCGAGAATCCAGAGAATGCTCTGGCGACCGAACAACTGAGAACAGTAATCTATCAGGCAATCGACGATCTGCCGGATGAATTGAAGGTTGCAGTCACTTTACGCGAGTTTGAAGGTCTTAGTTATGAAGAGATCGCGGAGGTCATGGAATGCCCGGTTGGCACAGTGAGATCGCGCATCTTCAGGGCCAGGGAAGCGATAGAAAAAAAGATTGTGGCGATTGGATAGCCACATATATATTGTAAGGAAGGTGAAAGAGGGTAAATGGTAACAGAACAGACCAAGGAATTGTTGTCGGCTTTTATGGACGGCGAGGCAAGTGAAATAGAGCATCATCGATTGCTCAGGCAAATGGCTGATGATGATTCGCTCATGGATGTTTGGGTCTCCTACCACGAGACACGCCGTGCCATTCGTCAGCCCCTGGCTCATTCTGCCATGAGCTTGAACGGCCAGCAGCACCGGGAACTGCATCATCGAATCAGTTCTGCGATTAGCGAGGATGATAGCTACGATAGTGAGAGCAGCGACAAGGTCGCATCCATTGCCAGGCCTGTCTTGACATCATCGTCTTCTGCGTTCGCCTTTAAGCCTGCTTCTGCACTGGCTATTGCAGCATCCCTTGTTGTCGCAGTATTTGTAGGTACGCAGCTTCCCTCCTACGAGGATGCAGGTGAATCAGCGAATGGGCTTGCGATTCAATCTTCGCAGTCTGCAACCACCGCAATTCCGGTGCAAACTGTAAGCACTCTATCCGCGAACAGTTCGTTAGTAACAGAATTTGCGTCGGGAAATGAACCCATGTCGGAAAATTCGGAACTAATGGAATTAGATGAAGAGCGTCAAAAGAGATTGCGCGCCTACTTGAACGAGCACGAAAGAATGTCCAGATTCAGGTCCAATCAACAATTGGTCACTTATCCAGATCCATCACGGCCGTAGAGAATTCCAGCGAAGATGACTTTTATGGGGCAAGCAAGCACAGGACGAGCAAATAAAGGGCAAGCAAATACCAGCCTGGTAAAACGCTCGATCTCAATTCGTCTGATACCTGTATTTTTGATGTCAGTACTCTGCAGTCCCATAGTTGCTGCAGAAGTAGAAGAGTCTGAGGCAACTGGCTGGTTAAATAAGATGGCCGTTTCACTGCATGAGCAGGACTACGAAGGTACATTTACCTATATGCGCGGGAGTAACTTCACCGCCATGGAGATTGCTCATAAATTTCAGGATGGCAAGGAGCTAGAGCGCCTCCTGCAACTAAATGGCGAGAAGCTTGAAATTATGCGGGTAGATGACGAGATCGTTTGCTACCACGAAAATTCCGAGCATGTCGATCTGGATCACCACGTTCCAATGGGTCCATTTAGTAGTGCCTTCAGTGAGAAATTAACGGCCTACCAGGAATTTTATCGGTTCTCTCTGCATGGCGAGGGCCGGATAGCGGGCAGACCGGTAATCAAATTAGCGGTATCTCCAAAATATAGTGATCGTTATGGATATCGACTGTGGCTGGACAAAGAAACAGGGCTGTTGCTTCAATCCCATTTGATCGATGTGGATACCCGCAAGATAAGAGAGATCTTCCAGTTCTCGGCGATCAGGCTAGGCGATGCAGTAAGTGAGGATATGCTGTTGTCATCGCTGCATGCAGATGCAATTCAGCACCGATTGTCAGGTGAAGTGGTAAATCATGTCGAGGATGTTTCAGTTAAACCCCAATGGCGCGTAGCATGGGTGCCAAATGGCTTCAGGGCAATTCAGGTTTCGGGTTCAAACCGTCTGCATTTCACTGATGGCCTGGCGACCTTTTCTATTTTTATAGAACATACGGGTGCTGAAGGTTCTGGATCGAGTCAGTCCAATCTTCCCGCTATAGCGACACAGGTTGGGGGCACGGTTGTCATTTCCCGGCCTTTAGTTGGTGCGCTGGGCCAGATTACCGTCATCGGCGAAGTCCCGATCACCACTGCTCGCAGAGTGGCGGAGTCTGTTGAGCCGGTTATTTATTGATCAAACGCCCATCAAGTAAAAATCCATTCGTGTTATCTACCACAGCCAGAGTCATTCGCCATAGCGCTAAAAGAGTTTCGCAATTCGCTTCGCGAAGCCCGTCGTCGAAGATCGCTCTCAATGATCAAGCTGTTACCCATGTTCAGATATCTCCTATTGGCTGTGCCGGGTGTTCTTCAAGATGTCAGGAGCAGACGGTAATCGAAATTCCCGGGTCTTACACTGAAGATCTGGAGTTGATGCTGTCAACTGAAGACCAGTTAATATTGCTGTTACATTCCCTGTTACTTCCCCTTGCGGGTTTTATATTGGGGGCAAGCATTGGGCAATGGATGGGATGGCACGAAATAGCCGTGCTTGGGTGTGCTTTGCTTGTGATGTTGTTGTCTGTCTTTATGTGCAAGCAACAGGCTTATTCAAAAATCAAAATACTCGAGGTAAATTAATTGAAGTGTTTATATAAAGCCGCTGCCGTTCTCGGCCTGCTTCTGATGACATTAAATTTGCAGGCAGCGCTGCCAGAATTTACTGAACTGGTTAAAAGAGTATCGCCGTCCGTTGTTAACATCACCGCCACACGAAAGCTAACGAATAACAGAAACCAGTTTGATCGTGAGGAAAAGCCGGACTTTTTTCGAAGATTCTTCCGTGATATGCCGAGGGGCCAAGCGCCAAGGCCGGCGGCAGGTTCTGGTTTTATCATTTCCAGCGACGGCTATATTCTTACTAATAATCATGTCATAGATGGCGCCGACGAAATAATTGTGGCTTTGAGTGATCGCAGAGAGCGCATAGCAACGCTGGTCGGCGCTGACCCGGTGTCTGATCTGGCCTTACTGAAAATAGATGCAGACAATTTACCTGTTCTGGAAATTGGCAACTCAGAAAAGTTGGAGGTTGGTGAATGGGTGGTAGCCATTGGTTCGCCCTTCGGCTTTGAGCTTAGCGTTACTCAGGGGATTGTCAGTGCCAAAGGGCGTAGCTTGCCGGAGCAGGGTGGTAACTACGTTCCCTTTATCCAAACCGATGTAGCGATAAACCCGGGGAATTCCGGCGGGCCACTGTTTGACCTGAGTGGTAAAGTGGTTGGTATCAATTCCCAGATATTCACTCGCTCCGGCGGATATATGGGCCTGTCATTTGCGATTCCAATTGATGTAGCCATGGAAGTCGTTGAACAGCTAAAGACAGATGGCAAGGTATCCAGGGGCTGGTTGGGCGTCCTGATCCAACGTGTAGATCATGACCTTGCGGAGTCCTTCGGCCTTGAGCGTCCATCCGGTGCCTTGATAACGCAGATTTTTGCCGATAGTCCTGCCGAGCACGGTGGCCTCAGGGAAGGTGACATAATTCTCGAGTTTAATAACAAACAGATCGATCTGTCTTCCGATTTGCCCCATCTGGTTGGACGCACCAAGGCAGAATCGGATGCTCTGTTGCTGATTGTCAGAAATGGTGAAAGGCAGGAAGTCACCATTAAAATTGGCGCATTGCCGGATAGTCCCGGGCGGGAACCCTCTCGCTCCGCGGTCTCGGGGAATAGGATTGGTGTGGACGTTGAGAACCTCAATGACGACGACAAAGACAGGCTAGGCGTTTCAAAGGGTGTCCTCGTCATCGGTGTATCCTCAGGCCCCGGGCGAACCGGTGGCGTTGAGCGGGGTGATGTGATTACTACGCTTGATAGTCAGTGGGTCGATAGTGTCGAGGATTTCGAAGCTCTGGTAGACAAGCTGGATGCAGGGGTCGCGATTCCCCTGAGGATTGTCCGCAATGAACGACCCGAATTCCTCGTCATCAAAATCAACTAAGCTCTAGGGCCTGTAGCGAGCCCTGCTCACCAGTGAGGAGCAGGGTAATTGCGCTGACCAGAAAGTCACTGTTTTCAATGGCTTATACTTGATTATTCCTTTAGAATTCACGCCTTTTTCTTGGGTCCCAGAATCATACCGTGGAAGTCAGTCCCGAACATATTAGAAATTTCTCGATTATTGCCCACATCGATCATGGGAAGTCGACGCTTGCTGATCGCTTTATCCAAATGTGTGGTGGCTTGAGCGAACGGGAGATGGAGAATCAGGTGCTCGACTCGATGGACATCGAGCGTGAGCGTGGCATAACAATTAAGGCTCAAAGCGTCACCCTGATGTACGACTCTGATGATGGAAATACATATCAGTTCAATATCATCGACACCCCTGGACACGTCGATTTCACCTACGAAGTTTCACGCTCCATGGCAGCCTGTGAAGGTGCGCTGCTGATTGTTGATGCAGCTCAAGGTGTTGAGGCGCAGTCGGTGGCAAATTGTTATACGGCAATTGAGCAGGGTCTCGAAGTATTGCCAGTCCTCAATAAAATAGATTTGCCCCAGGCTGACCCGGATCGGGTTTGCCAGGAGATTGAAGAGATTATAGGCATTGATGCAACCGGCGCATTGCACGTAAGTGCCAAGAGTGGCCAGGGTGTTAAAGAGCTCCTGGAGGAAATTATCAGAGAAATACCCCCTCCGAAAGATTATCGCGATGAACCATTGCAAGCGCTGATTATTGACTCCTGGTTTGACAACTATCTGGGTGTGGTTTCACTGGTCCGGGTTGTTAAGGGTAAAATTTCGGTTAAGGATAAAATTATCCTCAAGTCCATTGGCAAGGCGCACCAGGTTGATTCTGTTGGTGTATTTACGCCCAACCGCAAGGAGACCGGAATTCTACGTGCCGGCGAAGTTGGCTTTGTGGTTGCTGGCATCAAAGTCGTAACCGGTGCCCCTGTGGGTGATACGATTGCCCTCTCCAGCTCAAGTGATGTACCGGCTCTACCGGGTTTTGAAAAAATAAAACCTCAGGTATACGCTGGCATGTTTACCGTCAGTGCAGACGACTACAACGGCTTTCGAGATGCTTTGGAAAAGCTCACCTTAAATGATGCGTCTCTTGCCTATGAGCCGGAGAGCTCTGATGCCCTGGGAAATGGTTTCAGATGTGGTTTCCTGGGTATGCTGCATATGGAGATTGTTCAGGAGCGTTTGGAGAGAGAATATAATCTGGATCTCATTACCTCTGCTCCCACCGTGGTGTACGAGGTGCTGACGAAGAAAGGTGATGTGATGAAGGTGGATAATCCATCCCAATTACCCGATCCTTCGATCATTGCCGAGATGCGGGAGCCTATTGTCCAGGCAAATATACTGGTGCCCGCGGAACATCTGGGTAATGTAATCACCTTGTGCGTTGAGCGCAGAGGCGTGCAGAAAGATATGCAGTTCGTAGGAAAACAGGTAGCTGTTACTTACGATCTTCCCATGAGTGAAGTCGTTCTGGACTTTTTTGATCGCCTGAAGTCTGTTTCAAGAGGTTATGCATCCCTGGATTATAGTTTTGTCAGATTCGAAGCCAGTAATCTGGTTCGGCTTGATGTGCTGATCAATGGTGATAAGGTTGATGCGCTTGCGGTCATTGTTCATGGCGACGACGCAAAAGGAAAAGGGTTTTCCCTGACGAAGAAGATGAAGGAACTTATCCCCAGGCAAATGTTTGATGTTGCAATCCAGGCCGCAATTGGCGGGCAGATAGTGGCGAGGCAAACAGTGAAGGCGCTTCGTAAAAATGTTACTGCCAAATGTTATGGCGGCGACATTACGCGAAAAAAGAAATTGTTGGAGAAGCAGAAAGCAGGAAAGAAAAGAATGAAACAGGTAGGGAGTGTGGAAATTCCTCAGGAAGCATTCCTTGCGGTATTACAGGTAGATAAGTAGTGAGCGTAAATTTCCCTCTGGTACTGGTATTAGGTACAGCATTTACAGGTTTGGTATGGCTACTCGATGTTTTTTTACTTAAACCAAGGCGAGAATTAGCTGCAGGTTTGGTCCGGGAAGGCCTGGATGCTTCCAGGGCATCCAGGGAGGCGGCCGAGAAGTTATTGAAAGAGCCCATGCTAGTGGAGTATTCAATATCGTTTTTCCCGGTACTCGCGATTGTTCTTGTGCTCAGATCTTTCCTGTTCGAACCCTTTCAGATTCCCACTGGTTCAATGATACCTACCCTGGCAGTGGGTGATTTCATCCTTGTTAACAAGTATGCCTATGGCATCAGGTTGCCGGTAATCGGGACAAAGATATTTGACATGGATGAGCCGAAGAATGGCGATGTCATGGTCTTTATCCCGCCCCACGAAGATGAATACTTTATCAAGCGCGTTGTTGGTATTCCTGGTGATAGAGTGAGGTATGAGGACAAAACCATCTATATAAACAACGAAGAGCAGGCGCAGGTGTTTGTTGCGCAAATACCCCCGGATAGTCCTCGTTACCTGGTCTACAAAGAGACCATCGGCGGTATTGAGCACCAGATACATCTTAATCCTTACAGGGATACAAGAACCCTGGAATGGGTGATTCCCGAGGGACACTACTTTATGATGGGGGACAACAGAGATCAGAGTAGCGATAGTCGATATTGGGGGCTGGCCGAAGAAGATAAGATCGTAGGTAAGGCAATAGCTGTCTGGCTCCATAAAGAACCAGGTTTAAGACTGCCAGAGTTTTCGAGAAATAGGTGGATCCAATGATCAAAGATTACTGTTAACTAGTCCCGGCTGTCCTGGAGTCCAGATTAGAACTAACTAGTGCTCCTCCAGAAATGGAAGCCACCGGTGTTACTTCCCTGGTAAGTGATTGTTTTAAATAGCTAACGGGATTATAGTTTTGCAATTATTGATCAGCTTCGTCTATTTAGTGTCGGGAACTAACTAACAAGCGGGAGTAGCGACTATGACTCAAGAACTGACTCAAGAACAGAACCAAGAACTGAATCAAAAAGTGGTCAAAGATCAGCATCGCAGCGTAAGCATGCCTAAGCGACAGTCAGGCATGAGCATGTTCGGCATTATGATAATACTGCTTGTGGTCGGGGCGGTTGCATCAGTTGCCTCGCAACTGGCACCTCTCTATCTTGATAATAATACAGTGTCCAAAATACTGGATGACATGGCAGTGGAAGATGGCCTGTCCTCAAAGCGGGACGACGCGATAGAAAAACTGATCACAAATCGTCTTAGAATCAATAATGTGCGAGACTTTAAGGTACGTGACAATATTGACATCAGTCGTAGCCGAGACGGTGTTGAGTTAGTTATGGACTATGAAGTTCGAATGAAACTGGTAGGGAATATAGACATGATTGTGTCATTTGAGAAAACAATCAAACTTAGAAACTAAGAAACCACAGCCTGCGATTCAAAATTGCCTAATGAATAATGAATTACTAAATTTTCCTCGGAGATAGTTGGCTCACCATGCCGATGTCCCTACAAAGTCTTGAAACGAAGATTGGCTATCAGTTTGCTGAACAGGACCTGCTTCGCCGGGCGCTAACACATCGCAGTTATGGTGCGAAGAACAACGAGCGACTTGAATATCTTGGCGATGCCATTCTGAATTTTGTTATTGCCAATGCGCTATATCAGCAATTCCCCACTGCCCATGAAGGCCAACTTAGCCGCTTGCGTGCACGTCTGGTTCGTGGCCAGACACTTGCAGAGCTAGCCAGGGAAATGTCCCTGGGAGACTATCTCACTATGGGTGTAGGTGAGCTCAGGAGTGGCGGATTCAATAGGGACTCGATCCTGTCTGATGCCCTGGAAGCAATTATGGGCGCAATCTATGAGGATGCCGGATTGGAAGTTGCCAGAAAAAACATCATGGACTGGTTTGCTGTTCGCCTGGCTGACTTGTCTTTGGCGAATTCGCAAAAGGATCCAAAGACGAGATTGCAGGAATTCCTGCAGTCAAAACAGGTCGCCTTACCTGAATATACGGTTCTGGAGGTGGTCGGCAAGGCGCCGGATCAGACCTTCTATGTGCAATGTAAGTCGAGTTTATTGAAGGACAAGGTCATTGGTGAAGGTAGTAATCGGCGCATCGCAGAGCAGAGCGCTGCCGCTCAATTGTTGAATCTGCTGGGAGAAGAAAACAATGGCGGATGAAAAACGTTGCGGATACGTCGCTATCCTTGGGCGGCCGAATGTGGGTAAGTCGACCTTGCTTAATATGATGTTAGGGCAAAAGGTGAGCATTACATCCAGAAAACCGCAGACTACCAGGCATCAATTGCTTGGCATAAAGACAAGCGATACCGCGCAGATACTCTATGTTGATACCCCTGGCCTTCATCGGGTTGAGCCAAAAGCGATCAATCGATATATGAATAAAAGTGCCAGAAGCGTGATACGGGACGTCGATGCAATCATATTCGTCGTTGACCGGACCGAATGGCGTGATAACGATCAATTAGTGCTGGAGCTTATTACCAAATCACAGAATGAGGGCAACAAGTCTCAGGTAGTTGTCGCAGTTAACAAGATTGACCTTCTGAAGAAGAAAAATGACCTGCTGCCTCAGCTGGAGAAAATTAGCCGCTTGATGCCCGGCGCTGAAATTGTTCCTATTTCGGCAACTACCAATGAAAATGTCGCGCGCCTCGAAGGGATTATTGAGGCGGCCCTTCCCAGGAGCCCGTACTATTTCCCAAAGGATCAGATAACGGATAGAAGCGAAAGATTTCTGGTTGCTGAAATTATCAGGGAGAAATTAATGAGGCTCCTGGGAGAGGAGCTTCCTTATGCGCTAACAATACAAATTGAACGTTTCGTCAAAAAAGGCAAGACCGTTCATATTGATGCCACAATATTTGTGGAAAGGGATGGGCAGAAAGCGATTTTAATTGGTAGAGACGGCGATAAGTTGAAACGTGTTGGCCGTGATGCAAGAGTCGATATGGAGAAAATTCTTGAGTCCAAAGTGATGCTGACGACATGGGTTAAGGTAAAGACAGGATGGTCCAATGATGACCGGGCATTAAAGAGCCTTGGTTATGATGATGTCTGATAGTAATACTCATCATCTCTATATATTACATGCACGAAAATACCGGGATACCAGCTTATTAACGGATGTCTTTTCCCGGGAAGAGGGAAGGTATTCCCTGATATTCAGAGGCGCACGCAGTGCAAAATCAAAGCACCAGGGTTTGCTTCAACCCTTTTCACCTTTGCTGGTGGAAGTCTTTGGCAAAGGTGAACTAAAAACAGCCGGCTCCATAGACCTTGCAGGGCGACCCTTTCGCCATGGAGGCGAGAGTTTACTTATTGGTTTGTATATAAACGAGTTACTGTACCGGGTATTGGGGAAATTCGACCAGCTTCCGGCTGTCTTTGAGAGATACGAGCGCTTGATGGTTAATCTCGAAGACGAAAATTTTGATGCCTCACACTTGAGGGAGTTTGAATTGTCGTTGCTGGCGAACCTTGGATACGGCATCACCTTCGATATCGATTCAGAGACAGGTGAGGGAGTAAGAGAAGATTCTTGCTATCAATTCATCGCCGAGCAGGGCTTTTCTTCGCTCTTCGATCCGGCAGAATCAATGAAAAATATTTCCGGTAGTGTCCTGCTGGCCATCTCAAAAGGAGACTACTCAGGCCCGGCAGATGTGATTCTGAAGTCTGTGATAAGACGATCATTCCAGACCTTGCTCGGTGACAAGCCCTTGAAGTCACGCTCCTTGTTCGAAGGACGTCGAGCGTGATAGTTGGCACTGGGGTTGATATCGTTAAAGTAGAGCGAATCAGAACTTCAGTGGCGCGATGGGGCGAAAAATTTGCAGCCAAAATATTGACCGACAATGAACTTAGGAAGTTTTCTTCATATAAGGACGGCGGCGCGGCATATTTGTCTCGTCAGTTTGCGGCCAAGGAGGCTGTTTCGAAGGCGCTGGGTACAGGCATGGGTGCCGGTATCAGTTTTTCGCAAATTGCAATTGGTAGAATCGAATCAGGTGCACCTATCGTTGACCTGGCAGGTCCAGCGCTTGAGCGTAGCAATAAACTATCTATCACCAGCTGGCATATCTCTATATCGGATGAAAAAGAATATACGATTGCCTTTGCAGTAGCTGAGGCGGCGGGCAAAAACAACGCCAACTAGTTTCTGCCTGGGTTCCGTACCTCCGGTGTTACTTCCCTGGTAAGTGATTTTTTATATAGCTAACGGAAGTATAGTTTTGCAAATATTGCTCAAATTCGACTATTTGTGGACGGGAACTAACTAGTGCTCGTTTCGATCTTCGTGCGCAAAGCCGAATGGGTTGGGGTTGTCGTCATGCCAATGAAAAAGAGCGTCGATTTCATTGTTCAGCAGATTTAGTGCGCGGCGAATATGGCCTAAGTCGGAGATTTTCACAACGGTCTCCAACTTATCGATTGCTTTGGCTAATCGAGGTACTCCGCAATACTTCACTGCACCATTGAGTTTGTGTACGGACTTTTTCAATTCCTCTTCATCGTTTTTGTCGAATGCGGAGTTTATTAGGTCCCTGTCTTCCTTCAGGTTGGCAATCAGTATCTGAAACAATTCATCGGCAAGCCCTGTTCGATTGTTGGCGACACTAATAGCGTCGTCTGCATCAAAAATAGTCAGCTGGCTGACCTTCTCTGCAGAGATTGGCGGCTTGGCATCAAATAGGTTGATCTGACGATGCAGAACTGACTTTAGCTTCTCGATTTGAATTGGCTTGGTCACGATCTGTGACATGCCGGCTGCAAGATATTTTTGTCTTTCATCGTTGGTAACATGGGCAGTAAGACCAACGATGGGCGGCACCACCAGCTGTAGATCATGTATTAATCTTGCCGCCTCTATGCCGCCCATGCCAGGCATCAGTATGTCGAGGAAAATCAGGTCGAATTGCTTCTCCTGACAAAGGTCTACAGCTTGTCCTCCGTCTGTCGCGGTGGTGACCTCATGACCCAGTTCTGATAGTTGTAGCTCCAGAAGTCTGAGGTTCGCCTGATTGTCGTCTACTGCCAGGATGCTATAACTTTCTACCTTGTGAGTTGCAGGCTGAGTATTACCCAGTAGCTGCCTTAGCTCTCTGTGATCGATTGGCGACTTGAGTTGATGCCAATATTCTCGCTTGTATAAGCTTAGATTATTCAACAGGAATATGCTGACATCCGCATTCAGGTGCTGTCCCACGGCCTTGAATGCCTCACTTGATTCATCATCAACCACGCAGATATCGAGTTTTACTGTTTCGAAGTCGGTCGTGATTTTCACTCCCAGGGCGCTCAAGCGAGTATGAAGGCTCTCCCGTTGAAGGGTGCTCTCGCAAATGATAATGCCCGTTAATCCTGCGCCGGGTGTGCTGTCGACTGCAGCTAAGGGAATCGCGGGAAAACTGAGCATCCCGTCTTCAAGGGTGATATTTTGTTGGAGCATCTGTTCCAGTCGAATTCCAAATTTGTTTGAACCCGGATAGTTTTCACTATCTAAAGTAACAACTATCTCATCTTCAGGTGTGAAGCTGAGCTCAAGTGACAGATCTTCAACACTTGAGTGAGCAGCTATCTTTGAATGCACAAAATAATGCAGTAGATAGTGAAATAAAACTGTCTTGAAGGTTTCATCCATGATGCTGAAAGCCCTGGGGCACGACGCATTTATCTTCACGGAGACGGTACACTTATTGCTGATAATGAGTGGCGCAATGACGGCAAGTACGTTGTCTACCAACTGCCATGGGTCGATATCTTTCATCGTCTCGGGAGGCGATATCATGGAAATTTCGTGCACAAGAAATTGCAGTGTACGAGCCGCTTCGGTTATTTCTTTCACACAGTATTCAATTTCGGATGGGTCAACTTTACTAATTCCGTTTGAGAAGGCGACAAGCGTCTTCAGTGGAGACAGACATAGATGCTCTAAGGCTTGCCTCAGTGGGTCATGTCCTTGTTCAACGAATCCTGGTGGATCAGATGCTCTGTTTATGCTGGCCTCAAGTTCGGCGCTCTTCCTTCTTAGTAGGTTTAATTCGCTTGATAGCTTGCCTATTTTGTTTTCATGAGTTCGCTCCAGTTGAAGCACATAACTATCAATTGCCAGGGAGAGCTCATCCGGCTCGTTGTATGTAAGTCCCCTATACGGGTTCTGATGGAGGTCAGCGATGGTGTTTCTTATTGGTTGTATCAGTTCAGTTTTAAGCAGGAAGAGAAAGAAGATTGTTGAAACAAGGGACAGGCCGACAAATATCCACATGATATTGCTGAACTTAAATTCATTGCTATCGGAGAGGATAAGTATGGCGAAGGCGATGAAAAGAACACTTGGCAGTGAGGCGACTAGAAACAGCTTTAGTTGAAGCTTCTTCATTGATTCATTTGGTGACAGTGGCTTTTCGTAGTCGCTTATCGGTATAAAAGCGTGGTTCGTTATTTCGTAGAAGTCTTTCTATATATGATCCTGATATTATATCAATCGCCGTAATTCTCCTATCATTGGCCGCAAGCTAAGTATCATTCATTAAGGAATAATTTCCATCCATGAAGAAACAATATCCAACTATTGAAGATTGCGTGGGCAATACCCCCCTGATAAGACTGCAGAGAATAGTCGGTAACACCAGCAATACTGTGCTGTTGAAACTTGAAGGTAACAACCCTGCTGGCTCAGTTAAAGATCGACCGGCAATGAATATGATTGTCAGCGCCCAGAATCGTGGTGATATTACGCCCGGGGATACCTTGATTGAAGCAACCAGTGGCAATACTGGCATCGCTCTCGCCATGGCTGCAGCCATTAAAGGCTATAAGATGGTGCTTATCATGCCTTCTCATATGAGTGAGGAGCGGAAGAGCGCAATGAGTGCCTATGGCGCTGAGCTGATTATGGTGACAAAAGAAGAGGGTATGGAGGGTGCGCGCGATCTCGCGGAGCAGATGCAGATAGACGGAAAGGGTAAGGTGCTGGACCAGTTTTCGAATCCGGATAATCCCGAGGCGCATTATCTTGGAACGGGCCCTGAGATCTATCAACAAACGGATGGCGAAATTACTCATTTCGTCAGCTCAATGGGAACTACTGGTACGATCATGGGCGTTTCGAAATATTTCAGGGAAGTAAAACCTGAAATCGAAATTATCGGCCTGCAACCAGTAGAAGGGTCTGCCATACCGGGTATACGCCGCTGGCCCGAAGCCTATTTACCCAAAATATTTGATAAATCAATGGTAGACCGGGTGGTTGATATTGAACAGGATCTTGCCGAGGAAACAATGCGAAGGCTTGCCACTGAAGAGGGGATTTTCGCCGGTGTTTCATCCGGAGGAGCAGTTGCCGGGGCATTACAAATTAGTGAAGAGCATGAAAATGCGACTATCGTTGCTGTCATTTGTGATCGCGGAGATCGTTACTTGTCGACGGGTGTATTCACATCGTAAGGCGTAGATCTGTAAACAGAGAGCCAGTCATTGTAGATGTTGTTTCACTGCACCAAGATGGTTACGGATTATCAGAGGATGGCAAGTTTGCTGTATTTGGCGCTCTGATTAGCGAAACCGTTACTGCGTTCCCCATAGCCAGAAAAAGGGGAAAGCTATTTTTCAGGGCCGACTCCATAACAAGTCCTTCCGATTTACGCGTACAACCTCAGTGTAATGCCGCGGCTTATTGTGGTGGCTGTGCCCTGCAGCATTTATCAGTTGAGGGGCAGCTGGATCTGAAGCAGGGGCAGCTGAAGAATGAATTCGACGGTCTCGAACCTGAACAATGGTTGCCGCCTCTTGTTGACCAAAGTTACAACTATCGCGCCAAGGCAAGGTTAGGTGTGAAATATGTGGATAAAAAAGGTCGAGTACTTGTTGGCTTTCGGGAAAAGATGAAACCTTTTATAGCAGAGATTGATGCCTGTCCTGTACTCAGGGAGCCGGTGGCACAATTGATTGAACCTCTGGCAAAGCTTATAGAGCGCTTGAGCAGTCCAAAGTCTATTCCCCAGATTGAAGTGGCAATGGGTGATTCGGATTGCGCGCTGATCTTTCGCCATCTAGAAGAATTGTCGGATCAGGATCGGGTTCAGTTTTGTGAATTTGGAGAAGAGTACGATGTACATATCTATCTTCAGCCTGGCAAGCTGACGTCAGTTCACAAGATATTTCCCGACGACGGGCTGGAACGACTTCATTATTCGATCAACGATAATGTAAAGATGTCCTTCCACCCAATGGACTTTACCCAGGTAAATCCGCGCTTGAATCTTAAGATGATCGATCTGGCGCAAACCCTGCTTGAGGTAGATAAAGAAGATCGAATCCTTGATGCATTTTGCGGTATTGGTAATTTCAGTTTGCCGCTTGCAGAAAAGGTTGGCACGGTTCTCGGCCTGGAAAATTCAGAGGCAAGTGTTGAGCGTGCACGGGAAAACGCAGTGCTTAATCACATCGATAATGCTCGATTTGAGGTGCTTGACCTGTTTCTGGAGGGGAATCCCCTTATGGACCTGGATTCTGTCAACAAGGTGCTCTTAGACCCGCCAAGGACGGGGGCTCTGGAGCTTTGTAAAAAACTTGCCAGCAGTAAGGTTGAAAGGGTAGTGTACGTTTCCTGCAATCCAAACACACTTGCCAGGGACGCTAAAATACTCGTTGAAAATGGGTACAAATTACGGCGTTTAGGCATCATCGATATGTTCCCCCACACTGCCCATGTTGAATCAATCGCATTACTCACAAGACACTAAGCCCGAACATTATTCGTTATTGGCGATCTTTCGTGGCCAGTTATTAAGGACTTTTTTATTAAAGATCATGGTAAAAGACTCTTTATTAAGGATAGCAGTTAAGGACTCTTTATTAATGACAATAGTTAAGGACTCTTTATTAATGACAATGGTAAAAGACTTTGGTTAAGGTTAGGCAAGAACAGGTGCTTGTCGACGATGGCGCCATCGACCTTGAATTCTGGCTGGTAAAACTCGCGGAACAAAACCCGGGTCTTAACCTTGCACGAGTACGGCTGGCCTGCGAACTATCAGAGCAGGCTGAAGAGAGGGCAACGGCCTCGAATACTACCTGGCAGGTTGGAAGAAGTAGTTATCGCTTCGGACTGGAAATGGTAGACATCCTGGTTGAACTTCGTGTTGATGAAGACGGGCTCCTGGCTGCAATCATTTACAGAGCGGTGCGGGAAAACCAGATAACACTCAATCATGTAAAGAAACAGTTCGGAAAAGCAGTCAGCGACCTGGTTGAAGGTGTTCTGAAAATGGCGGCAATCAGTAACATCCAGTTTGGAAATAGGAAGCCAATCCTTGGCGAGAAGAGTGATCAACTGGAACAGGCCCGCCGAATGCTGGTTGCTCTTGTAGACGACATACGCGTTGCGTTAATAAAGCTGGCTGAAAGAACCTGTGCGATCAGGTCCGTGTCAAAGAGTGTTCCAGAGAAAAGAATTCGCCTGGCAAGAGAAATTTCCGAGATATATGCCCCTTTGGCGCATCGTCTTGGCATAGGGCATCTAAAGTGGGAGCTGGAAGATTTATCGTTGCGTTATCTTGAGCCAACTGCATACGTCCGTATTGCCAAAGAACTTGATGAGAAGAGAATAGCGCGAGAGTCCTACATAGATGACGTGATCATTGAACTTGGGAAGAAGCTTCGCCTTGTGAAGATTGATGCGAAGTTGGAAGGGCGTGCAAAGCACATCTATAGCATATGGAGAAAGATGCGCAAGAAAGGCATCTCGTTTTCCCAGGTTTATGACGTCCGTGCTGTGAGATTGCTCGTTAGTAACAATGATGACTGTTATCGAGCATTGGGTGTTGTCCACAATTTGTGGCGCAATATTCCTCATGAATTCGATGACTATATCGCCAACCCGAAGGAAAATGGATACAAGTCATTGCACACCGCAGTCATCGGCCCTGACAACAAGGTGCTGGAAATCCAGATTCGTACCAAGGATATGCATGAAGAGGCTGAATTTGGTGTGTACTCTCATTGGGAATACAAGGTGCCTGATACTAAAGGCGAATCCTCATCCTATGAGGAGCGAATTGGATGGTTAAGACAGATCCTGGAATGGCAGGATGAACTGGAAGACCTTCCTGATCTTGCCAAGGAGATTCTCACCGATATTGATCTGGATAGAATATATATGTTCACGCCGGAGGGTCATGTTGTTGATATGACGCCAGGTGCAACGCCGCTTGATTTCGCCTATCGCGTTCATACGGAAGTTGGCCACAAATGCCGTGGTGCGAAGATCAATGGGCGGGTGGTCCCCCTTAACACCGAACTTAAGTCTGGTGATCAGGTGGAAATTATTGTTGGTGATGAAGCAGAGCCCAGACGTGAATGGCTGCATAAACATTTAGGCTATGTTGCTACCACCCGGGCAAGGGCAAAAATTCAGGCATGGTTTGGTCATCGGGAGAAGCAGAAAAATATTGATGCAGGCAAGAAGTTGCTGCTTGAAGAATTCGCTCAGCTGGGAATTGAATCTCTGGACTTAAATAAATTGCTGGAACAGATCGATTTTGCGAATACCAACGACCTATTCTTTGCAATCGCGCTTGGTGATGTCGATGTAGTCAGTATTGTTGCTATCGCAGCAGATATCGCCAGCCCGGTTGAGAGCGCCTCTCAGTTAAGCCTTGGCCTGAATAATATTGAGTCACACAAGGAAGCATTGATTTCCGGTTTAGGTAGCCTTGAGTATCAGATATCAGATTGCTGTAAGCCGGTTCCAGGAGATTCTATCGTTGGTGTGAATGATGATGCGAATATTGTTCAGGTGCATCTGGAAGATTGCCTGCAAGCACTCAAGGCTGATGTGTACGGGCGTATTATGCGTTTGGATTGGGGTGATGAGGTCAATACCACCTTTCCCGTGAATGTGGATGTGCAGTCCTATGATAGGCCTGGCTTGCTTTATGATATCACTGGAATATTTATGCGCGAGACAACTAATGTATTGAGTATTCAGATGGAAATCGATAAGCAGAAAAATTTAGCGACCCTGAAGATGCAAATCGAGGTGTCGAAGCTGAGCAAACTACTTCGCATGCTGGAGCTGATCGAACAGCTGCCAAATGTCATATCGGCGAGAAGATCTATATCCGTATTATAGGGCGTATTTTAATCAAAGACCTCCTTAACGGCTGCGTCGATTTAATGCGAAGGATACGATCAATACAGCCGCTATTGAAAATTTGAAATTAATGGAGATGTTTTAGTGAAAATGATTTTATTGGGTGCGCCCGGTGTTGGCAAAGGCACCCAGGCGCAATATCTATGCGAAAAATATGACATTCCACAGATATCAACGGGAGATATGTTAAGAGAAGCGATTAAGGCAGGCTCCCCTCTGGGCCTGCGCGTAAAAGAAGTGATGGATGCGGGCGCGCTGGTCACTGATGAAATCATAATCGACCTGGTTAAGGACAGAATCACCCAAGATGATTGTAATAATGGCTTCCTGTTTGATGGTTTTCCGCGAACGATTCCCCAGGCACAGGCTCTGTTGGATCAGAAGATAGAGATTCAATATGTTGTTGAAATATCCGTCCCTGAAAGCGAAATTGTAACGAGGCTTAGTGGTCGCAGAGTGCATATCGACTCTGGTCGTGTATATCACGTTGTTTATAACCCGCCTATAACGGAAGGAATTGATGATGTGACCGGCGATGAGCTCATTCAGCGTAAGGATGATGAAAAAGAAACCATTGTCGAGCGTCTGAACGTCTATCGTGAGCAAACAGAACCACTGGTTTCTTTTTACAAGAACATATCCGGCGAAAACAATAGCAAGCTAAAGTACGTCACAGTGGATGGTTTGGGAGAAACGAATTCGATTCGTGACAGAATATTTTCCGAACTCGACGACTAAAGAACTTATGTTGGATAAATGGTTTGCACAAAAAAATAGAAAATACCTAGCAATATTGTGGTGATGCAATGAAATTGTTAGAAATATTTGAGCTATTCGAGGTAAAACACTGATTATTTTGCATTTTTCTTAAAAAAAGGTGTGCAAAGTGAATTTTTTTTTCTAAACTTTGCATCGTCTTAGTAATTGTGTGCGTATGTTATTTTTTGGTGCTCGTAAGTTTACTTAATATAACTAACGAAGGTGCCGAGGAGAGATTTCAGAAGTACTGAGACAAACATGTGAACAAATTTTTCGACGTAAAACAGGAGCGATGAAAGTGGTTGCAAAAAAGAAGAAAGCTGCAAAGAAGAAACCAGTAGCAAAAAAAGTTGTTGCCAAGAAAACGGTAGCGAAGAAAAAAGTTGCTGCTAAGAAAAAAGTAGCGAAGAAAAAAGTTGCTGCCAAGAAAAGACCGGCTGCTAAAAAGAAAGCCGCCAAGAAAACGGTAGCGAAGAAGAAACCAGCTGCCAAGAAAAAAGCCGCCAAGAAGAAGGTTGCTAAGAAGACGGTAGCGAAGAAGAAGCCAGCTAAGAAAAAAGCCGCCAAGAAGACGGCAGCCAAAAAGAAGCCAGCTAAGAAGAAAGCCGCCAAGAAGAAAAAATAGTTCCTGAAATAGATAAGCCCTATCTGCAGGGCTTATCTTCTTCTGAATTGTCTAGTCTCTCCTTAAGTTGCTGTGGATTGTCAGAGCCCGTCAATATTACGGGTTTTGTAATCCAGATTTCTCGTTGATATTTTGAAATGCTGATTTGTAAGCGGAGAAATCAACGACTACAGAGTCCTGTGAATCCAGCCATCCCCTCACAGAGCGGTTCGTCCCCTTCAAATAATCTTCAATTGAATCAAAGGCTTGTGTCCTGGCGATAAATACAAGCGATTGCAGGCGGATTCCGTCATGTGCCACCGCAAGATCGTTTTCTGCTAAACCCTGCCATAGTTTCGATACGATCCCCGTATCCAATTGAGGCATGTCACAGGGAATAATAAGCGTGTAATCAGTAGATATCAGCGCCTTGCAGCTCAGGATACCCATTAAGGGACCAGCATATCGTGGCTCTCGATCTTCGGAGCCCGGATACTGAAGTGCGGCGTAACGATCGCGGTTGCGATTGTAGCTCAGTACGATTTTGTCGGTGTGGCGTTCTGCAAACTCGATTGCATGGTGTATTAGTGGTTTACCAAGATATTCAACCCAGCCCTTATCTTGATTTTCCATACGCCTGCCTTCACCACCGCTGAGGATTAAGGTGGTCAGCTCTAAGTTCTTCATGTCAGGAGATTAATAGTTGGTGAGCCCAGAAGCAAAATATCATGCCTACTCTGGTAATATATGTGCCTGGTTAAATTATGAGGTAAGCAATTCGTGTCCTTGCTAAGTGAGTTCTTTGGTGAGTCCGGCGACCTGTCTTCCTCCATTCAGAACTACGTTTCGAGACCTGTTCAGCTTGAGTTAGCGCAAACTATCAGCGATGCCATAGAGAAAGGAAACAATGCGCTACTGGAAGCAGGTACTGGCACAGGAAAAACCCTGGCCTATCTTGTTCCGTTGTTTATGTCGGGCCGAAAGGCGATAGTTTCCACGGGCACGAAAGCGCTGCAGGATCAGCTATTTAACAAAGACCTACCTTTACTGGTGAATCTATTCAGTAAGAGTTTCCGAATCGCATTGCTTAAAGGCAGAGCCAACTATGTTTGTCCCGAACGTTTGGATAAGAGTCTCAAGTTAATAACTTCAGGAGGTTCTGCTGAACTGTTAGATAAATTGGTTCGTGTCAGGGAGTGGGCCAGCCAGACAAGAACCGGCGATCTCACAGAATATTCCAATTTCCAGGACGATCCAGTTTTGGTGCCAATGATTTCCAGCACAAGAGACAATTGTCTCGGCGGCAGTTGTCCGCGCATCGATGAATGCCCGCTTTATAAGGCAAGGGAGAAGGCAAAAAATGCTGACTTGGTCGTCGTAAATCATCACCTCCTATTTGCGGACCTGGCAATGAAGGAAGACAGTCTTGCTCAGCTATTACCGCATGTAGATACGGTAGTGGTTGATGAAGCCCACCAGGTTGTTGATGTAGCCAGACAATTTTTTGGCAGTCGATTTGGCAGCGGGCAGGTCATGGAGCTGGTCCGTGATATTAGAAGGGAATTGCTCTTACTAGGTGATGACGAAATTGGCTTAACTAATGCGCTGGATCATCTGGTGATAGTACTCCGAAGTATGACGGAGGAGCTAAAAGCGCTTACTGAAACTGCACAGCGTCTGGATCAGACCGGCCTCGAGAGCTTTAATCTCGGCGATTGGCTTGCGTCCAATGGGACTAATACGGTAGAAGCTATAGACATGGCCATGGGAGACATACTGGAAATATTGGATATAACGGCAGTCAGGAGTCGCGGACTGCAACATTGTTTTCAGAGAACGGTGCGGCTTATCGATCAGTTTGCTATGTTAACCGAGGCGCCGGTCGCAGATGAAGAGTATCTGCACTGGATACAGTTAACCGAGCGAGGCTTTGTTGTGCACATGTCGCCCTTATCAATCTCGCGTGAGCTTGCGACTCACTTCAGGTTTGGTAAAACCAATTGGCTGTTCACCTCGGCGACGCTGGCTTTTGGAAACCAATTCGATCATTGTCGCGCGTCCCTCGGGCTCGACGACGAGACCATTCAACAACAGTTCCCGAGCCCATTTAATTACCAACGGCAGGTCCTGGGATACATACCGGAAAATCTGCCAAAACCCGGGTCAGATGATCATACGCGGGCACTGATCCAGTCGATTCGCCCATTGCTGCAAGGTAAGGTTCTATTCCTGTTTACCAGTCACAGGGCATTGAAGCTAGCTAGAGAATTGATCGAGATGGAGAGAGATCTTATTGTGCTGTCGCAGGGACAATATCCGAACAGTGAACTATTACAAAGATTCAGAGAGTCAGGCAGAAGTATATTGTTGGCAACCATGGGTTTTTGGGAAGGGATTGACCTCCGGGGTGCGGGGATAAGTTGTTTGATCATTGATAAGATCCCCTTCTCCCATCCGGAAGATCCATTGTCGAATGCCTTGATGAAATCTATCTCTTCTGCAGGTGGCAATGGATTCCTGGACCAGCTATTACCACAGGCAATCACTTTACTCAGGCAAGGGTTTGGTCGCTTAATCCGTCAGGAAAGTGATGAGGGTTTGTTTGTATTAGGGGATCCAAGAATTAATTCAAAGTCTTATGGAAAAGTCGTACTGGACTGTTTGCCGCAATTTCAGTGGACATCAGAACTAGCGCTCGCACAGGCACATTTAATGAGGGTAGTGGATCGATATGAATCTCTTGGCAGTTGATACGTCAACGGTACGAAGTGTTGTGGGGCTTATTATCGGCGAAAGGCGTCATGAAAGTGTGGCACTCTCCGGACGATCACATAGCCGGGATATTCTGCCTACCATTTCGTCGCTAGTGAATGACGCTGGTGTCAAATTATCTGATTTAAGCTGCATTGCCTTCGGACAGGGCCCAGGTTCATTTACCGGCTTAAGAATTACCGTCGGTGTCGTTCAGGGTTTAGCTTATGGCCTGGGTATCCCGGTAGTGCCAATATCTTCACTTGCTGCGCTGGCGATGGGCGAATATAGGCGAAGCGGCACGACCAAACTGATGGTTGCTCTAGCCGCTCGTGAAGAAGAGATCTATTTCGGTGCATACCAAATTGTAGATGGTATTCCAGTTCTTCGTGGCTGGGAGATGGTCGTAGATGCTTCAAAGGCGCCTCAACCGATTGATTTTCAGGCAGACGATGATGATACGTGGGCAGGGGTTGGCGATGGCTGGGTTTTCAGGGATGAGATAGAACTTTCGACCGGCATTTCTATGGGACACCTCAGTCTGGATGTCTATCCTCAAGCGAATGACTTACTGGATATTGGTATTGCAAGAATAAAAATCGGGGAGACGATTGATGCCATGGCGGCAAGGCCAGAGTATTTGCGTGAACAAGTTGCGAATGTCCCCGAGCGATGAGTCGTTATCAGCTGCAGGAATCTGATCAGGGGCTAAGGCTGGTGGATCGATATAGCCACCAACATCCCTTAAGGATTAACTTTAACGATGCTGAATTCAGTTATCGCCTAAGAAAAGGTGGCGGCAGAAAGGAAATGTTGGCGAGAGCGGTTGGTGTTAAGCCGGGCTTAAGGGTGGTGGACTGTACTGCTGGACTGGGAAGGGATTCTTTTTTACTTGCGTCCCTCGGCTGTAAAGTGACGTTATTTGAACGATCCCCGATCATGGCGATGCTGCTGGAAGATGGTATAAAAAGGGCCATGGCTAATGAGCAGTTGTTTGCTGCTGCGAGCAATCTCAATCTTGTTATGGGGGATGCGATACAAAATCTGGAGTCGCTTACATCCGGTGCAGATGTTCTCCTTGTGGATCCGATGTTTCCTGAGAAGAAGAAAAGTGCCAAAGTGAAGGGGGAAATGCAATTTTTACAACGCTTCATTGGTAGTGATATGGATGCGGCAAAATTGCTGGACATGGCTTTGAGCTGTACCTTTCAGCGAGTTGTTCTCAAGCGACCTCTTTTCGTGGATGAATTGAGCGGGCTCAAACCCTCATTCACCTTGAAGGGAAAGTCCAGCCGATTTGATGTTTTTCAGCGGTAGCTTCTTTACAAGAGCTTCTTTACAAGAGCTTCCGAACCAGAACTACTACAGCCAGAACTACTCGAACAAGAGTATTTCAAGGTCGTGCATCAGGAGGGGATGGCTTGCAGGACATTGTGTTGTACGTCTGCGTCCAGTGTTCTTGCCGTAGCGCTTGTCAGGTCGTCGAATCTATCAGACCGTTTTACCATGCCATCGGAAATAGAAATTAACCCTTCTGATTTCAAGCAGTTGATGAAGTTTGAGAATAGCGACCTCTCGAAGAAGTCCGGTGAATTGATGCCATAGATTGCTGAGAGTTGCTGTGCCACTGCAGCGGCGTCTGCCTCGAGGTCTCGAATAGAGCGTGTCTCATCTTTATTGAGCAAGGCAATTACAATATGAAATCTCTCCAGCGTAGGTTCGATAAGTTCAGCGAGTTCATGCAGAGACGCGAACTCGTCGCTGCCATAAGTTCCTGCTCTCACAATTCCTTCTTCGACGATCAGTAATTTGCGTTGCTCGAAGATCTCAACAATCCGCTGGCACTCGTTGGCAATGTCATCAATTGATGCACGTAACATAAATTCAGATTTTAGAAAGCTGAATAGACCAGCGCAAAATATTGTTATCTCGGGTAGCGTTGTTTCCCTCTCTCCTGTAATGAATCTGGCTATTAGCGAAGGCAGCGCGTAAAGATGAGCGATGTTATTTCGATAGTAGGTAAGGAGCACTGACTGTTCGCCAGATGCGCTAAGGGTTGTACCAAATGTGTGTTGGTATCGATTAAGTCCCGTTATTTTAATTGCGGCATCCAAAATAGCCTCAGCGGGAAGCGAGACGACGGAATAGTCGTCGCTATATTGTAGTGCCCGGGCGAGATCCGCCAGCAGGTCGATCTGATTCAACAGGTGTTTCTCTTCTATTGTTTGCCGCGGAGTGCAGAGGATTGCAATAGCCACCAGGCTCACAACCTTAACAGCCGTAGCGCTATTTATTCTTGTGGCGAGCTCACTTGCCAGCTTATAGGAGACTCTTGAAATGCCTGACTTCTCTTCCATTGTTCGCCAGTTTGGCAGTTCTTCGTCCAGATAATCTGCTAAAAGCAAGGGCTCTCCGAAATTAACAGTGACCTGCCCAAGGGATTGTTTGAAGGCATTGAATATCTTGAACATATCGAAGATTGATTCCGTCTTCTTGTCACTACCTGCAAGCTCGCTCTTATATGTAGATGATTCCAGAACGCGCTCGTAGCCGAAGTAAACAGGCATCATGCATATTGGAATCGACGAATCTTTCTGAAAGCTACTCAGCGTCATGTTGAGCATGCCGGTTCGCGGATTAAGCGTTCGCCCGGTTCTGCTACGCCCACCTTCGATAAAGTACTCCACCGAGTAACCTTTGATAAACATCTGGTGTAAGTATTCATCAAAGACGGACTTATAGAGGAGATCTCCCTGGAAGGACCTGCGCATGAAAAAGGCCCCTGCTCTGCGCAGCAAGGGGCCAAGTACGGGTAGGTTTAAATTCTTGCCAGCCGCAATATGAGGCGGCGTCAGGCCGTTGTGATAAAGGACATAAGACAGGAGTAGATAGTCGATGTGACTACGGTGGCATGGTATGTAAATGATCTCGTGTGATTGTGCGAGCTGCTTGACCCTGTCAACGTGGTTTACTTCAATGCCATCATAGAGATTATTCCACAGCCATTTTAACAAGACATGAAAGGATCGAATAACGCGGTAGGACTGGTTGGATACGATTTCATTAGCATAGGCAATTGCCTTCTTTTCGATATCGCCAGAGTTTGATCCATCCTTGCCGGACTCCGTCTCGATTATCGTCTGCACATCATGACTGGCAATAATTGTGTTGATCAATGTCCTGCGATGGCTAAGGTCCGGGCCGATGATGGCTTGCTTCTGATGATTGAAGTGTACTCTCAAGACCCTTAAGAGTTTCCGTACCTGTTTCTCGTGATTGTCTTCGCCTTCAATGATCCGTCTGATACTAATGGGTGCATTGAATTGAACGAGAATGTGGCTTGGGTGAAAAATAATAGCCAGGAGTTTTTTAAATCGACTGGTGACGGTCCAGTTCTCTGACAAGATCAGCTTGATGATCGATTTGTCCTGGTCTGGTTGGTGCCCCCAGAACAGGGATACGGGCACGATTTGTATATCCTTGTCTAGAGAATGCTGATGCTCAAAGAGTCTCTGCATGCGCTCTGATTGTTGTCTTTGTGTCTTGCGACCCAGGCGGCCTTCTGGATGTCCGAGGAAGAATATCGCCCGATTTTCATCGAGATTATTAATGCCGTCCACCGGCCGTGGTAAGTTTGAGTTTTCGCAAGCCTTATCGATGACCATGAGATCGGCGATGGAACGAAATGGCAGTACGTAGCAAATGGCGTCATCAGGGTCCAGGCCAAGCGCACCCAGGTCACAGCCCAGAACCGTTGGCTTTATCCAGGCATTTAATATTCGCCTGCTTGCGTGATACTGGAACGATTTGATTCGTTCAAGGATCGCCATTGAATAACTTGTTCAGACGTTCGAGAGGATCGGTGCCTTCAATTTCAACCTCGTAAATAGAGTTGTATTTTCGTTTGGTTTCTTTCTTGATGTCCTCCTTACTGGTTAGGACTGTAGGACGAAGAAAGACCAGTAGATTCTGTTTTTCCGTAATGAGGGAGGTGCTTTTAAATAGATATCCAATGATGGGGATGCTGCCTAAAATTGGAACGCGAGTTGAGCTTGTTGTTTCTTTATCTCTCATTAAACCGCCTAGAATGATCACTTCACCATCGTCGACCAATACGGTTGTGTCAATGGTTCGCTTGTTGGTAATTATATCAGCTGCAGCATCAGCGCCAATGGCCTTCAAACTCCTTGCATCCACTTCAGAAACTTCCTGGTGGATTTTCAGGCGGACAAGATTGCCTTCGTTAATATGGGGTGTGACCTCCAGCGTTAGTCCTACATCTTCGCGCTGGATGGTTGTAAATGGATTGATCGCCCCGCCACTACCCGTGGTGGTTGAACCCGTTCTGAACGGCACATTTTGGCCGACGACTATCTTTGCTTCTTCATTGTCCATCGTCATGATGCTGGGGGTAGATAGCAAATTAACGTCACTGTTGGTCGCTAATGCTCGAACGATTAAGGCGAAGCTGGTGCCACCTTCATTAATGTTACCACCCGCGATGAGGGGTGAATCACCTATGTTGACGGCACCTGTTGCGGCCGATCCCAGGGCCAGATTTTGTAATAGTTGGGCAAGGGTTCCCGAAGGGGCGGTGAGTCCGATGCCGCCGGATGAGTTACCCACGATGAGTTCAGATCCCAGCGCGCGGCTGAAATCGGCAGAAACTTCTACAATTGCAGCTTCGATCAAAACTTGCCGACGTCTGATATCCAGGCTGGAGATAATCTCCCGGAGATCCATCATGGTGGTAGGGTCTGCTCTGATAACAAGTGCATTGAGCGCTTCGTCAGCCTGGATGCTGGTAGTGAAATTTTTGCTGGATTTATCCTTTGCCCCTTTTTCTGAAATGACGTTGTTTAATATCTCAGCCATGGTTTTGGCATCGGCGTGTGCGAGTCTAACGATCTGAATGCTGCCAGATCGATTGGCAGGCACATCAAGTTTCGCAATGAGTTTTTTAACTCGGATGAGGGTTTCTTTCTCACCTTTTAAGACAAGACTGTTGGTTCGTTCATTAGCAACAATGGTGAGCTTGTTGGGACCCTTGGCGCTCTTGCCAATTTGGTCCGGTGCGAGCTCCTGAAGTAGAGCAATCATGTCATCCACCCAGGCTTCCTTTAGGGCAACTATCGCCACATCGAGATTGTCAGCGATGTCGACCCGATTGATGATCTCGATCAGGCGGTTGATGTTCGATGCATGGTCGCTGATGATCAGCACGTTCGGCTGGGTTAGCCCGGCGATGTGACCATATTGAGGGATCAGTGGGCGGAGAATTTTGACCATTTCTACCGAAGGAGCATTTCGGATAGGCACAACACGTGTCACGATTTCTTCGGTATTCACGTCATCTTTGAAGTCCAGTGGGCTCGCACTCTGCTTCGCCAGGACCATCTGGACAATCTTGGTCACGCTGCCTGCTGGAATAGCCGCATATCCGTGAACCCGCAATACGCTGATAAACAGCTGATAAACACCTTCCTCGTCCAGGGAGGTAGTTGATATGACGGTGACGTTACCTTTAACTCGCTGGTCGATGACAAAGCTGCGGCCGGTGATTGAAGAAACCTGGGTGATGAACTCCCGGATATCTGCATTCTTGAGGTTGATTTTCCAATTTTCCTGGGCACCGGTAAAGGCTGAAAAAGCGAATACGAATATGAAGACTACGCCCGCATACAGCTTGCGCGAAGGTATGCACATCATCTAGTAAACAATTCCCTGGTGGTTATAGGCTTGGATTAATACTTCAATATTCATGCTTGTTCGTCCGCTGTCTTAAGGAATGGGTACTGTCAGGAAAAATCGCCGTGAATCACGCTGAACTTCCACGCGAACCCGTTTGCTCGCCATCGCCTGGTCGATCATTGCTGAATCATTCATGACATCGCCTACCGGTTTGCCATTCACTGAAAGTATGACATCACCTTGTTGAAGGCCAGCTTGCATGAGAGCTGTGCTGGAAATGGAGCTGCCAACTTTATAACCTTTGGCTTCGCCTTGTGAGACTGCGCTCATACCTAATTGAGCCATCAGCTCTTGCGGGTTTTCCTTAATCCTGTCGCGATTGGCGCTAACATAATCCCTTAAGGATGAGCCCGGTACCTTCGATGACTGACGAGAGGCTCCTGGGTTTCGAGTTCGTTGCGCGATCCGCTCGCCCACTCTTTGCAAGCGGGTGCTTGCCTGTGATGGTCGGTTGGCAGAGTTGTTAGATGTTTTGCTGGAACCGTTAATTGAACGAGAGCTGGCTCCCGCGTTAAAACGCAAGCCGCTGTCGCTAAATATGAGTTTTTCCATGCGAGAGCCGCGACGAAGAAGAATGTGGTCATCAAACACTGCGGCCAATACAGCGTTGCCCGGGAGCCGGTCACCAATGTGAAATAATTCGCCTGACTTGTTTTTCTCGGCCACAATGGCAGAAGAGTTCGCTTCGTCTTCTGCAGTAAATACACCGTGGAGTTCGAGATTTAGCTTTGTCTCTGGTGCATTGAGAATCTCTGCTGTCGCTTCGACCTTGTTCGCGATGCCAAACAGGTTAAGGCTTGCCAGATCGATGCCCTTGGTCTTTTTGGTTATTTGCTTGCTTGTGCCGACAGTACTGGCACTGACTGGCACGTTCATATTTTCAATAAAAAACAGCACGCCATTGGCAACGGACAGGCTCAACAGGATTACAAGTGCCAGGCTCACAAGGGTCGCCAGTTTCCTGTTATGTTGTTGAAATAAATCGAAAAAAACGTCCACCAGAAGCTCTCAATTATGCCTGTTAAGTTTGGCCTTACCTTACAGTATTTTCTCTTCCAATAGCAGCGCAGTTTCATCAGGATCCGCGCCGAGGGGCCAGGGAAAATTGGCTAATTCGAATAGCCGTCCCTTGATTGATATTTCCGCCCATCCTTCCTGGTTTAGTGCGATCTGAATCAGAATTCGTTCATCATGAGTAACATCAAGAATCAGACGACTGTCTTTCAGATGCAGTTCAGCCTTTAGCGGCGGAAGTGAGAGTACTTGAGGATATGCAGAGGTATTGAGCAGGATTCGGCCACCTGACCAATCGGCGGTACCAGATGCTGCGTTTAGCTTCTGTCCGTCACTACTCAAAGTCAGATCCCTGATATAAAGTTCTCCGGAAAAGGTGAGTCCAAATTCCTCGCTGACCTCATTGATGTAATCGCTATCGATGGTGCCGCTTAGAGCTTCCAGTTCGATATGTCCGTCTTTGTATGAGCCTTGAGCCTCCAGGTCGTGACCATCTCCGACGGCCGAGGCGTGCAGTTCTGCCGTTTGCGAGAGTAGTTTGCCTGGTGAGAGTTGCCAGTCGATAATGGATGGCGGAAATCGCCTGTATTGAACTTCACCCTGCCCATTCCAAATTGTGCCTCCCACGCGAAAGACCTTCAGATCAGGCACGCGGATTGAGACATCCTGGCTGACCAAAGACCAGACAGGTGAGGCGGGTGCATATACCAACAGGAAAATCAGAAAGCTCGAGATCGCGAGCAAGATGTATATAAGCGCCCTCATGTGTTCCAGCTCATTATTTTTTCCAAGAGATTTATGTATTCCAGGAGATTGTGGACTCTCCATCAGCATCGAACTTGAGCCACAAATTTTCTTCGCCGTCGTCGTCTGCTTCATTGGAAGACCAGGTGCCCGTGCTGCATCGGATCTCTTTGTGCAGGAAGTCGCTGGCGCTAAGTGCGCAGTCTCTGTCTGTTTGCCAGGGAGTATCGGCAGAATTGAACCATAGAGAGGCGAAGTTTCCTTTTACAACATTTGGAATCAGCTTGGCTTCTATATGATCGGAGCCCAGTGATAATGTTAGCGTTACTTTATCCGTCTTTTTGTTCTGCTGGCTATCAAGGCTATCAAATACAGTGCCCAGCCACGCAAGTATCGAGTCAAGCTCGGGATCCTTGATATAGATCTCCACATCGGGAAATGATTCGTTCAGATGATCAGACATGGGAGGTTTTAAGTCAGCACTCTATTTAGTATGTCAGTATAGAGTAGAGACAATTGTTGAAGTTCCGCAACAGATACACATTCGTTGACCTTGTGAATGGTTTTATTACGCGGCCCTAGTTCGACGACTTGCGCCCCATATGGCGCAATGAATCGGCCATCTGATGTTCCACCTGAGGTGGAGAGTTCAGTTTCGACTTTGAGGAGCGCCTGTATACTGCCCTGTACTGCGGGAATAAGTTCACCGCCCACAGTCATAAATGGGTTGCCTGAAAGCGACCAGTCGATTTCGTAATTAAGGTCATACTTCTCCAGTATTTCCACGGTCCTGCTGCGCAGGCTGTCTTCGCTGGACTCAGTTGAAAATCGAAAATTGAATACAACTTCCATGGCTCCAGGTATGACATTATTAACGCCGGTACCACTGTGGATATTTGAAATTTGCATGGAGGTTGGCGGAAAGTATTCATTGCCTTCATCCCAGCTTGCATTTGCAAGATCTGCCAGTGCCTGCATCGCTGCATGTATTGGATTGCTTGCATCATCCGGATAGGCAACATGTCCTTGTTGGCCGATGATCTTTAAGTTTGCGTTCAGTGAGCCTCGCCGGCCGACGCGCACGACGTCGCCGAGCGTATTCTTGCTGGACGGCTCGCCGACGATGCACCAGTCAATTTTTGCTCCTCTCTTTGCGAGTTCCTCAAGTACCCTGACAGTGCCGTCTTTCGCTTCAGTTTCCTCGTCGCTGGTAATAAGGAAGCCAATAGTCCCCTTATAGTTATTGTGAGTTCCAATAAACCTCTTCGTTGCCGTTAGCATTGCGGCAAGGCTTCCCTTCATGTCTGCGGCGCCGCGGCCATGAAGCATGTCGCCAATGAGAACCGGCTCAAATGGATCTGTTTCCCAGTCGCTTAAAGGCCCTGGGGGAACGACGTCTGTGTGCCCCGCAAAAACGAAGCCCGGCGCTTCGTCCTTACTGCCTTTTCTCGTTGCCCATAGGTTTTCTACATTGCCAAAGGGCAAGTGCTCTATTTCAAAGCCGAGTTCGGCGAGATAATCAGCGATGAGCTGTTGACAACCCTCGTCTTTTGGGGAAATAGACTTGGCTGAAATTAGTTTTCGGGCGAGTTCAAGAATCTCGTCGTTGAGCACGTCATTGAAGTCATTCATGGTCTTTAATTGTGCGCGTGCAGAGAATCGTTGAGAGAAATTGCCTTCTTGTTAATACGGCATTCGACCTGACCTGACAGGGAGTTTCTGATAAAGAGCATATCAGCCTGGCCTGAAAGTTCTCTTGCCTTGGCCTTCTTTACAAAATTCCTGTCCTCGTCCAGTACGTGGATGATAGTGCCAGCTGTGATATAGAGCCCGGCTTCAATAGTGCAGCGATCTCCCAGTGAAATCCCACAGCCAGCATTTGCGCCTATGAGGCAATCCTTGCCGATGCTAACGACGTGTAATCCGCCTCCGGAGAGCGTTCCCATGGTTGAGCCACTGCCGCCTACATCACTACCGGCATCAACGATGACGCCTTGTGATATGCGACCTTCAATCATGTTTGGCCCTATTGTGCCGGCGTTAAAATTGACCAGACCCTCATGCATCACGGTAGTGCCTTCGCCTAAATATGCCCCGAGCCTGACTCTGGCTGAGTGCGCAATTCGAACGCCCGCGGGTACTACGTAATTCACCATCTTTGGAAATTTGTCGATGCTGGATACTTCCATGATGCGACCCTCACATCTTGCGGCCAGTTGCAGTTGTTCCAGCTCGTTAAGATCTACCGCGCCCTGGTCTGTCCATGCAAGATTCGGTAACTTTGCGTAGATACCCTCCAGATTTTGCTCGTTTGGTTTAACGAAGCGATGAGATAACAGATGTAATTTGAGATAAGTTTCCGGCGTTGTCTGTAGCTCGGCGTCGGATTCCAGACACGTCGCCACGCGTGGCTGCTGGCTGCCTTTCATGGCTCGTAAAATTGCGCCTTGGCGATCATCAGTACTTGCAGCGATGAGTTTGTCGATGATGTCATCATCCAGGTCAATATCCGTGTTTCCACCGGAATAAGCCAGGGCTGCAGAATAGTCGTCAACTACCTTCTTTTCAGGCTTGAAAAGTGGTGCGGGGAAGTAGACCTCAAGCCATTCCTGATTCGAATTTTTAGTACCAATGCCAAATGCAAGACTATACATAGCGACGCTCTCGTGATCGTGGAAGCCGGGCATTATGACAATTTTGTGGGGAATGGAATAGGTGTTGGCCGCTCTTTATTTCTCTAGCCGTATGCTGTTCCAGGCAGATTTGATTCTATTGGCGGCATCAATACATTCATCGATCGTTGCAACCAGCGCCATTCTTACCCGATTTGCACCCGGATTGGTGCCATCTTGGGTTCTGGAAAGATAACTGCCGGGTAATACCTTGATATTTGTTTCGCTTAACAGGCGTTGTGTAAAGGCCTGATCATCGTAAGGTGTTTCAGGCCATAGATAAAAGCTGGCATCTGGTATTATCATCGGCCAGCAATCTTCCAGGATCTCGCTGAATGCATCGAATTTCTCTCGATACAGGACGCGATTAGCGACAACATGGGCTTCGTCATTCCATGCCGCTGTACTTGCCCACTGGTTGTGAACGGACATGGCGGAGCCGTGATAGGTCCGATATAACAGAAACTTCTTCAATATACTCGCGTCTCCACAGGCGTAACCGGAACGCAGGCCTGGCAGGTTAGACCGTTTAGAGAGGCTGTTAAACGATACGCAGTTCTTAAAGTCTGTACGACCCATTCTAGCTGCGGCTTCAAGTAGCCCGTTTGGCGGACAAGCTTCGTCGCGATAAATTTCCGAATAACACTCATCTGAAGCGATAACAAAGTCAAACTGGTCGGATTTTCGGATTAGGTACTGCAATTCATCCAGCGACATAGTTGCGCCACCGGGATTTCCGGGCGTACAAATATAAATAAGCTGGCATTGCCGCCATTCGTCATCGGAGACAGATGAAAAGTCGGGTTTGAAGTTGTTCGCCGCATTACAATTCAGGTATCTCGGTGTGCTGCCAGCCAACAATGCTGCCCCTTCGTATATCTGGTAGAAGGGGTTGGGCATCATAGTGAGAGAGTTTTTTGTCGTATCTGAGCCGTTTATAATTGTCTGGGCAAAGGCAAACAGTGCTTCCCTTGTACCTGTAACCGGCAGTACCTGGCTTTCAGGATCAATGTCTGCGTCCAGCTTGAAGCGCCGCGTAACAAACGCAGCGATCGCCTGGCGTAGCTCAGGCAATCCTTTGGTTGGCGGGTAGGTGCCGAAGCTTTTACGAATGGATGAGGTCTCGGCGTAGGCATCGACAATAAAATCGGGCGCAGGGTGTTTAGGTTCCCCTAACGAAAGTGCAATTGGATGGGTGTCCGGAGTAGGGGTATTTTCCAGGAGCCTGTTGAGCTTTTCAAAAGGATAGGGATGTAGCTGATCTAGTCGTTCGTTCATAAATCATTCGTTCTTAAATAGTATGTTCTTAGATGACTCGTTCTTGGGTGATTCTTTAGGCGGCTTGCTAAATAGCAACCTTGTCGATGTGTTCGTCGAGCTCATCTTGAATACGCTGCTGTAATTCTGTCATATCGAGCTCGCTGGTAATGGGCTCCCCACATGCATTGGTTATGTGGAAAAGATCTTCCACTCTTTCACCTAGTGTTGTAATTCGGGCATTGAGCAAAGAGATATTCAATGAAACAAAGATACTGGCGATAATCGATAGTAGCCCAGGGCGATCAGGCGCGATGACCTCCAATATGGAGTGATCACCACTTGCGTCGGTTCGTATCGTAACTTCTGTCTTTAGTTTGAATTGCTTGAGCAGCCTTGGGGTTCTTCGCTGGGCGGGTGCGAGAGATGCTGTTCCAGGATGCATATATTTTTCTAGGGCAGTGCGGATCTGATCAATCCTGGCGGGCCGTTCTCCAACCGGATGTCCCGATGCTTCCAGTACCACAAAGGTATAAAACGACTGATTTCCTGTCGATATTGGAATCCTGGCGTCTACAATATTCAGGGATAGATGATCCAGGACCTGGACAATTGAAAAGAACAGATCGTCTGCCACGAGTTTATGAATGAAGATCATCGTTGCACCTTCATCGGCTCGTCTTTTGGAGATGCCATCTCGAATCAGGATCAATGGTCCGGATTCGACATTGTGGGTGATGATAGCCTCCGTGTGCCAAACGATATCGTTGACGCTCTCCCGAACGAAATATTCCTCCTCGATGTCTTTCCAGATAGCGAGGATAGTTTCCTTGGAAATATCTTTCTCTATCAATCTTTCCAGAGCGTGACTCTGGGTCTCCGTGACATAGTGATGGCGATCCACATGTGTTTCAAGACCCTGGCGAAGCATCTTTTTTGTTTCCAGATACAGCTGTCTCATCAGGGCGGCGCGCCAGCTATTCCAAAGAGTCGGATTGGTGGCGTTGATATCTGCGACCGTCAATGCGTAAAGATAGTCCAGGCGTACCTGGTCCTGAACCAGCAATGCGAACTCGTGAATGACGTCCGGATCCTGGATATCTTTTCGCTGCGCGGTAGTCGACATGACCAGATGGTGGCGCACCAACCAGCAGACAAGATTGGTATCCCAGGTGCCTAAATCGTGGCGATCGCAAAACGACCTCGCAATGGCGACGCCCAGCTCTGAATGGTCGCCACCCTGGCCCTTCGCAATATCGTGATAGAGCCCGGCAACATAGAGCAGTTCAACCTTTGGCAAGCGGTGATGGATGTGTGCAGCCACCGGGAATTTTTGTTCCTGGTTTCGATAACGAAAGCGCCGCATATTACGAACAACCTGTAAGGTATGCGCGTCCACTGTGTATACGTGAAAGAGGTCGAACTGCATCTGCCCGATGACTCGCTCAAACTCTGGCAGATATGCACCGAGGACGCCATAGCGTTCCATGCGGCGGAGCTGGGTAAAGAGATGATTTGCCGAACGTAAAAGTTCAAGGAATAGCTTGGTTGCCTTTGGATTGTTGCGTAAATCTTCACCAATCAGGTTCACGCTACGCTTTATTATTCGAATGGTATCGGCGCGAACGCCTTCAATCTGCGCGTTGGTGCCGAGAATAACGAACAGCTCCAACAGAGCCTCTGGCTCTCGCGCAAACACCTCTTCTGAGGTGACTTCCAGGTAATTATTGTGAATGCGGAATCGTTCATTGATGGGTCGAATCTTCGCTCGTTCATCCGAGCGGATGATGGCCTCATCAAAATGTTGGAGGAGTAACTCGTTAGCGGCACTGAGGCTGTGCGCTGTTCTGTAGTAGTCCTGCATGAACTGCTCAACAGCCATCTGATCGCCGTCTTTATAGCCGAAGAGGGTGGCGAGTTGCCGCTGATGGTCGAACAGCAAGCGGTCGTCATCCCGTCCGGATAAGATATGAAGGCCATAGCGAATCTTCCACAGGAAATTTCGGCCCCTGTCCAATAGCTCGCTTTCCTGAGTCGTCAGGAACTCCTTCTTCACCAGATCTTCGAAGTCAACTGAGCCAAACTTTCGTCTGGCAATCCACATTACAGTCTGGATATCCCGGAGACCACCAGGCGAAATCTTTACATTAGGCTCCAGGCTGTATTCAGTATGTTCGGATTTTTTGTGGCGAGCGACCTGTTCGTCTCTCTTTGCCTGATAGAATTTTTTAGGCGACCAAATTTTATCCGGCCCGGTCACTTTTCTCATATTGACTGCAAGTTCCTCGTCGCCGCATAAAGTACGGGCTTCCATCATTGCGGTGAGTACAGTGACGTTATTTTTTGCCTGGACTTTACATTCTTTGACTGACCGTACGCTGTGGCCAACTTCCAGGCCTATGTCCCATAGCAGCGTCAGGAATGACTGAATATTTGCAGTGTGTAAATCGTAGCTGTTTCTCTCCAGGAGAATAAGCACGTCGATATCAGAATGAGGGTGTAATTCGCCGCGGCCATAACCACCCACCGCCAGAAGTGAGATCCTTGTCTTGCGCCAGCTTAATCTGTTTTCGTTCCAGTTAAATCTGTTCCATACGAGATTTAATATCTCATCCATGAACGCTGCTTTTTCTCTCACTAGATTTTCGGCGTATTCACCATCGCGAAATCTTTGCTCGTGCTCTTTTTGAGTATTGAGAATGGATTCTTTGAAGAGCGGAATGATTCGTTTCGTATTCGCCAGTGCAGATTTTAGATTTTCGAGTGTGTTGTTTTGCATGGAGGAACATTCTTGCTCTAAGTCATTTGCTCAATGGTATCGTCGGAGCGGTAAGTCAGTATTTCGTATCCCGATTCTGTGACCAGGATTGTATGCTCCCATTGTGCCGTTAACTTGTGATCTTTTGTTACTACCGTCCAGTCGTCGGGCAGCAGTTTAACGGTGGACTTGCCAGCATTGATCATCGGTTCAATTGTGAAGGTCATACCTGCCTTTAGCTCTACGCCTGTGCCTGCTTTGCCATAATGCAGGACCTGCGGTTCGTCATGAAATATTTTCCCGATGCCATGTCCGCAATATTCCCGGACCACCGAGAATCTGTTTTTCTCTGCGTACACTTGAATCACGTGGCCAATGTCCCCCAGATGTGCTCCTGGTTTGACCTCTCTGATCCCCTTGTATAGGCAGTCCCTAGCAATCTGTACAAGCCTGGTCGCAAGGACGGATGGCTTGCCGACGATGAATGTCTTGCTTGTATCTCCGTGGTACTCATCTTTAATGAGAGTCACGTCGATATTGATAATGTCGCCGTTCTTCAGGATTTTGCTATCTGAGGGGATGCCGTGACAGACCACATGGTTAACCGAGGTGCAGATTGATTTTGGAAAACCTCGGTAGTTGAGCGGTGCTGGGATGGCATCTTGTTGGTCTACCGTGAAATCGTGGCAAATTTGATTTAACTCGCCAGTACTGATGCCTGGCTTAATGTATTGCTCGATCATCTCAAGCTGAGCTGCAGCCAAAGCGCCCACCGTTCGCATCTTTTCGATTTCGTCAGGTGTTTTTAATTCAATTGCCATCGTGTCCAACTGTGAGGTGCGTCGTAGTTTAGAGGGGGCCAACTATACCAGAATCCTGCTGTTGGTTGCGTGAAGGCCGGTGGTTGGCGCTTCTCACATGCAGAATAGCCGTAAATTGTATTGCAACAAATTATCGGTTTTTGAGTGCCAGTGCAGTATTCTATGCTTCAAACCAAGGCGCCTGAAAATGACTTTCGTTGTGGTGCTGCTAGCCTGGACGATAGGTAGTCTGATTGTTGGCGCGATAGCTCGGCAGCGAGGCAGCCGCGGCCTGCGATCCTTCCTTGTGTCACTGCTGGTGAGTCCCGTGATCGGTCTTATCCTGGTTTTTGTCGCTGAATCGAAAAAAGAAGAGAATGCTGATGAGCCTGAGACTGATTCTCTTAACGCGGACCCTCTGGAGTCTGATGCCGGACTCAATTCGAAAGCTGATCCATCGGCTAGCTCTGAAATTAGGGCCGAAATGAATGCCTCAACCAACATCCTTTCTCCGGAAGAAGCCGTCGACATGCGGCGGCGAGCTGCGGGGGAGCTGGATTCCGGCGAAATACATCCGCAAAACGACTCTGCTATTGGAAATGCAAAGGCCACGGTAATTTCACCTGAGGAGTTAGATGCTCTCCGGCGTGCTGCTGCGGATAAGAAGTCAGAGGAATAGACTAATGCCGACTTGATCCTCGGTAATGGCTGACTGTCCTGGATGGTCAGTTTGATAAATTCGATTCTGCCGGCACCCCTGGAAATTATATGGGCGAAATAGGAGGTATTGTTGGTTTATAAGCCAGATTATGGTATAAAACCGCGCGCGATTAGCAGTGCTGGTTGCGTAATAACTTACGGTCTTTACTGGCAGATCTGAAAAATCAGATCTGTCTGGCGAAGATATAAAATTCTCACACATATCGACACGTGATTCGGGTGCCATTGCTGGCCTTCTGCTTTTAATTAAGAGCCAAGAGCCAGCTGGTTGGATCATGGGATATGTGGAGGCCTAACCCAACATTGGAGTTAAATATGAGCGTATCCATGCGTGATCTGCTGGAAGCAGGTGCACACTTCGGTCACCAGACCAGATACTGGAACCCTAAGATGTCAGAGTACATTTTTGGGGCCAGAAACAATATCCATATCATCAATCTTGAAAAGACAGTACCGGCCCTTGACGAAGCACTGGACTATGTCCAGAAACTCGCGGCGAAGAAGAACAAGATTCTGTTCGTTGGAACAAAGAGGAGTGCTGGAAAACTGATTAAGGAACATGCCACTCGTAGTGGAATGCCTTACGTCGATAAGCGCTGGTTGGGTGGAATGCTGACCAACTACAAGACTATCAGGCAGTCAATTCGCCGTCTGCGAGACCTTGAAATCCAACTTGCTGATGGAACATTTGAAAAACTCACTAAGAAAGAGGCCCTCTCTCGTCAGCGGACCCTGGATAAGCTGGAGCGCAGCCTCGGCGGCATCAAGGACATGGGTGGATTGCCGGACGTCATATTTGTCGTTGATGTGGACCACGAACGTATTGCCATTACTGAAGCGCAAAAACTGAAGATACCGGTTATTGGTATTGTTGATACGAACAGTAATCCTGATGGCGTGGATCTGGTCATTCCTGGCAATGACGATGCCATTCGATCTATCAAATTATTTGTCGAAGCGATTGCCGATGCCGCAATCGATGGCAAGAAAGAGTTTCAGGGAGATGTAAGCGAGAGCGATTTTGTGGAAGTAACAGACGCCGCCGCTGCCACTGACTCTCCCGTCGTTGAAGCGACAGCAGAGACCGTCGTTGAAGAGCCCACTGAGGCTGAGGCTGTTGTTGAAGAGAAAGCTGAGGCTGTTGTTGAAAAGAAAGCTGAGGCTGTTGTTGAAAAGACGGCTGAGGCTCCAACAGAAGAATCTGCGACAAAAAACGATACCGCTAGCTAAATCGGCTTGCCATAATTTAAAGCAAAATTCAGGAACCAATGCCACAACATTGGTTCCTGATAAGAGTGAGGAACGGATGATGGCTAAGGTCACGGCATCAATGGTTAAAGAGCTAAGAGAAAGAACTGGTCTTGGCATGATGGACTGTAAGAACGCGCTGGTAGAGGCGGAAGGCGATCTGGAGCTTGCGATTGAAAATATGCGGAAGGCCAGTGGCATGAAAGCGGCTAAAAAAGCCGGGCGTATTGCCAGCGATGGATTGATTGGCCTAAAAGTTTCAGATGACGGCAACAGTGCTGTAATGGTTGAAGTGAACTGCGAAACTGATTTTGCAGCACTTGATGAGAATTTTCTGAATTTTGTGGAAACTGTCACCAGCAAGGTCGCCGAAATTAAAGAAACCGACGTCGAGAAACTACTCGCATCAGGTCTCGACACTGTTCGCGACGCATTGGTTCAGAAAATCGGCGAAAATTGTTCAATTCGTCGCGTTGCGGCTTATGAAGGTATTGTTGGCAGCTACGTTCACACCAACGGCAAGATTGGTGTACTGATAAGCCTTGAAGGCGGATCCAGTGAATTGGGCAGAGACATTGCCATGCACATTGCAGCTACGAATCCGGCAGTGATTTCGCCAGACAATGTGCCTCAGGAAGATGTCGCCAAGGAACGTGAAATATATGCAGCTCAAGCGGCAGAGAGTGGCAAGCCACCAGAGATCGTTGAGAAGATGATTGAAGGCAGGGTTCGTAAATACCTTGCTGAAATCAGCTTAACGGAGCAAGCCTACGTTAAAGATGGAGATATAAAGGTCGGTGCCCTGCTTAAGAAAGAAGGCGCAAAGATCCTGCGATTCAATCGATTCGAAGTGGGTGAAGGTATCGAGAAGATAGTAGACGACTTTGCCGCCGAGGTTGCAGCACAGTTATCTTAAAAGTCGCCAGCACCGGCGGTCCTGGATTCAGGACAAGAAATACCTAAGATGTTCAAAGCGGTAACAAGCAATGCCAGGTAATAAGGTCAAGACAGGAAACCAGCGAATTTTGCTTAAATTGAGTGGCGAAGCCCTCGGAGTAAAAGGCGTTGGTATCGATCCAGCTGTATTGGATCGTACTGCATTGGAGATTGGCCAATTGATAGGGATTGGTATCCAGGTTGGCCTGGTCATTGGTGGCGGTAATCTCTTTCGCGGCGCGGAACTGAGCATTGCCGGATTGGATCGAGTAACGGGCGACCACATGGGCATGTTGGCGACGGTCATGAATGCTCTGGCCATGAGGGATGCCCTGGAGCGCGCCAATATCCATACCGTTGTTATGTCTGCCATCCCGATGAGTGGGGTTGTAGAACACTATGATCGCCGCCTGGCCATTCGCCATCTGATTGAAGGTGATGTTGTGATTTTCTCTGCCGGTACCGGTAACCCGTTCTTTACCACCGATTCAGCCGCATGCCTGCGAGGGATCGAGATTGATGCTGATATTGTGTTAAAGGCGACCAAGGTTGATGGTGTGTATTCGGCCGACCCCATGAAGGATTCTACGGCGACACGCTATGATCGCCTGACGTATGATGAAGTGCTTGAGAAACAGCTTGGGGTGATGGATCTTACGGCGATATTGCTTGCCCGAGACCATAATATGCCGCTGCGGGTATTTGCGATGGACAAGACAGGCGCACTTCGTAATGCCGTCGTCGGTACCGACGAGGGTACGCTTATTGTCAGCAGCTAGTTCAGGTGGGTCTGGTCCCGGACTAAACAACTCGCTCGTCTCGTTCATCGTGTCTATATTGGGCTGCATCTCAGCACCAGAATACGGTCGGGTAAAGAGAACAGTTACAGACGAAAGAATATCGACCTCGCCCGCGAGGACCGCCGCACGAACACTGCCGGAGAAGATCCAGCTAATAAGGAGACAAGCGTGATCAACGATATCAGAGACGACACTGAAGAGCGGATGGATAAGACATTGGCTTCGCTGAACACTGCTCTGGCGAAGATCCGAACAGGTCGTGCCCACCCCAGTATTCTGGATGGCGTCATGGTTGATTATTACGGTACGCCAAGTCCTATCAATCAGGTGGCAAACATTGTCGTTGAAGATGGTCGTTCACTGCTTATATCTCCCTGGGAAAAACCATTACTTCAAGCCATTGAAAAGGCAATTCTGAAATCAGACCTTGGGTTAAATCCGGCGACAACCAGCGATACTATCCGCCTGCCAATGCCGCCTCTCACCGAGGAAAATCGCAGAGATCTGACAAAGATAGCAAAGTCGGAAGCTGAGAACGCGCGAATTGCGCTTCGCAATATTCGGCGCGACGCGAATAATGATCTCAAAGAATATCTCAAGGAAAAAGATATCACCGAAGACGAAGAGCGTCGTGGCCAAGATATGATTCAGAAGCTTACTGATCAGAAGGTGAAAGCGGTAGAAACAAAGCTGGGGGCCAAAGAGGCCGACCTGATGGAAATTTGATAAGAAAGAAATTTGATAAGAAAGAAATTTAAAACAATGGAAATTCTATCGATGGAAATTGAGGAATAAACGGCTCAATAAATGCTCAAGCAGAGAATCATCACAGCACTAGTCATCGCACCCATTGCCATCGCCTGTGTGTTTTTTATGCCCATAAGTGGCTTCTATGCGTTTATCGGCACCGTCATTGCTGTTTCCGCCTGGGAATGGGCAAACCTCGCGGGATATGAGGGCGCCGCTAAATATCTCTATGCTGCATTTATAAGTTCATTGATGCTGGGATCCATGTTTATTCCACCTGAATGGATTCTGGCGCCTGCGATGGTATGGTGGCTGTTTGCCCTGGTGCTGGTGGTTAAATATCCTGGTCTTGAATCAAAGTGGTCGAGTCAGTTGGCGCGATCCATTATTGGTGTGTTTGTGCTTCTTCCCGGCTTTGTATCACTGGTTCAGTTAAAGCAGAGCATCGATGGTGATTTTCTGATCCTGCTGCTTTTCTTTCTTATCTGGGGCGCGGATATTGGCGCCTATTTCAGCGGCAGGGCCTTTGGCAAAGCCAAATTAGCACCCCGTGTCAGTCCGGGAAAGTCCTGGGCCGGTGTTTGGGGTGGATTGACTACTGCCGTAGTGATATCAATGGGCATGACTTACTGGCTAGGCAAGCCAGATCTTATGACCGAGCGAGGAGCTGTATTTCTGCTCGCATGTCTCTTTGTTGCGGTGATTTCGGTCTTGGGCGACTTAACCATCAGTATGTTCAAAAGACAACGGGGCGTTAAAGATTCCAGTAATTTGTTGCCAGGGCATGGTGGATTCCTTGATCGCCTGGACAGTCTTTTCGCTGCCGGGCCGACTTTCTGTCTTTTCATTCTCGCCAATGGCTGGGTGTAGCGCAGCGTGCAATTACAGCAAGTCACCATATTAGGCGCCACAGGATCAATTGGGGTAAATACACTAGATGTTATTGCTCAACATCCAGACCGATACAATGTTTATGCGCTGACGGCAAACACCAATTGGCAGCTGCTGGCGGAGCAGTGTGCGCAGTTCAAGCCGGCTCGCATTGTTCTTCGCGAGGACGGTAAACTGGCATTACTCCAGCAACGGCTCGAAGAGCTGGGTTGCCATGCCGAGATTCTCACGGGCACGCAAGGCTTGGTCGAAGTGGCGAGCAGCGCCGAAGTTGACGTAGTGATGGCGGCCATTGTTGGTGGCGCCGGGCTTGAGGCAACTCTCGCGGCAGCCAGTTCAGGGAAAAAGCTCTTGCTTGCCAACAAGGAATCCCTGGTGATGTCCGGCCGTCTTTTTATGGAGACAGTAAAGGATAATGGCGCCACATTGTTGCCAATTGATAGCGAGCACAATGCGATATTTCAGTGCCTTGCCAACGGTGCATCTGACCATGCCAAAGGTGTCCGCAAGATACTGTTGACGGGTTCCGGTGGTCCGCTGTTAAGAGAGCCTGTAGAGAATCTGAAGTTCGTCACCCCGGATCAGGCATGTGCCCACCCGAATTGGAAGATGGGCCGAAAGATCTCGGTCGACTCTGCCAGTATGATGAACAAGGGCCTGGAATTTATTGAGGCCTGCTGGTTGTTCGCGGTGCAGCCAGAGAAGGTGGAAGTTGTTATTCATCCACAAAGTCTGGTCCACTCCATGGTCGAATATATTGATGGCTCAGTTGTTGCGCAGCTGGGTAATCCGGATATGCGCACGCCTATTGCTCATGGTCTTGCGTGGCCCGATCGGATTGAATCAGGTGTCCCCGGGCTTGATTTTACCGGACTGAAAGACTTGCATTTTGAGCCCGTGGACATGGATAGATATCCCTGCCTGCGTCTTTGTCAGGAAATTGCTACCAAGGGGCAGAGTTATGCAATCGCGCTAAATGCTTCTAATGAAATTGCCGTTAGTTGTTATTTGGATGAACTTATTTCCTTTACGGATATCCCAATAATTATTGAAGCTGTTCTTGAAGAGACGAGCGATGAATCAGCACTTACGATAGAATGCATTCTGGCGCTCGATGAAGAGTCGAGGGCGCGAGCTAGTGAAATGATAGGGAAAATAAAGAATACCTGATGATAGAAGTCCTGCAGAGCATATTGGCACTGATTGTGACCTTGTCGATCCTGGTGACCATCCACGAATTTGGTCATTTCTGGGTGGCAAGGTTGTGCGGCGTGCACGTCCTTCGTTTTAGTGTTGGCTTTGGAAAGCCTATATACATGAAGCGGGGGCCAGCACCTGAACCCAGACCTATTCCAGATGGTCAGCAGGTAATGACCCGCAGTAATGAACCCCTGCAAGGTACCGAGTTTGCAATTGCGGCAATTCCCCTCGGCGGTTATGTGAAGATGCTGGACGAGCGGGAAGGGTTTGTCCCGGATGACCAACTCCACCTGGTCTTTAATAGAAAGCCCTTACATCAGAAAATCGCCATAACAGCGGCCGGTCCTATTGCGAATTTCCTGCTTGCGATAGTAGCCTACTGGGTTCTGTTTACAGTTGGTGTCACTGGTGTGGTTCCACTGCTGGGTGATATTGAAGCAGAGTCGAAAGCGGGCCGGGCGGGCTTGAACGCAGGTCAGGAGATAGTCGCTATCGACGGCGAGGAAACCAGGACCTGGGCAGATGTGAATTTACGACTATTCGATCGAATCGGCGAGAACGGCCGAATCATCGTGACCGTAGTTGAGCCTGGCAGCGTTAATGTAACAACAGATTTTTATATTCCGATCACTGACTGGATGTCTGGAGTAGAAGAACCTTACCCAGTTTCGGATCTTGGCTTGCAGCTAAACTATCCGGACATTCCTCCACTTATCGGCGGCATTATTGCTGGCGGCAGAGCGGAAGAGGCTGGCCTGTTGGCGGGGGATAAAATTGTTACTTCTAACGGACAGGCAATTGATACCTGGCTTGCATGGGTGGAATTGATTCAAGCCAACCCTGAGCAAGCAATACAACTGGAACTGCTAAGAGATCAGGTGCTTATCGAACTCACCGTTATACCTTTGAGAATTGAGCGGGACGGGAAGGTTATCGGTCTGATCGGCGCATCCAGGGAAGCCATCGAGCTGCCTGAAGAGATGCAGCGTATTATCAGCTACCCAATATATAGTGCCTGGATACCGGCATTGAAAAAGACCTGGGATATCACCCTGTTTACCCTAAAATCTATCAAGAAGATGATTGTAGGCGCTATTTCGCCGAAAAATCTAAGCGGCCCTATTACTATCGCGCAGATAGCCAGCGCTACTGCGCAGTCGGGTCTTGCGAGCTTCATTGGGTTTATTGCTCTTTTAAGTATCAGCCTCGGTGTGCTAAATCTGTTACCGATCCCGGTATTGGATGGAGGGCACTTGTTGTATTATTTCATCGAATTGATTATCGGCAAGCCGGTACCAGAGAGAATTCAGGTTTGGGGTTTGCAGGTGGGAATGTTCTTCCTTTTTAGCATCATGCTCCTGGCATTCTATAACGATATTTCAAGATTATAAGGTCTCACCGCTGTCACTAATATGATTCGATACTGCCCGAAATTCTTCCATCAGGGTCTGATGGCAGCTCTCCTCTTTGTTTGCTCAATGCAAACATTTGGCTTCGTTATTTCTGACGTTAGGGTGGAGGGCTTGCAGCGTATTTCTGCGGGGACTGTGTTTGGATCGATTCCCTTTAACGTTGGCGACAATGTTGATGATGTGGATATTCGCCTTATCATCCGTGAGTTGTTTAAGACTGAATCATTTGATGATGTGCAGGTCGGGCGTGACGGCAATGTACTGGTTATCCTTGTCAAGGAACGGCCATCCATCGATTCCATCGAATTTGAGGGCAATAAGGCAATCAAGACCGAGGCTTTGCTGGAAGGCCTAAATCAGTCAGGTCTGGCAGAAGGTCAAATATTCAAGAAGGTCACCCTTGAGCATATGACGGCAGACCTTGAGCGTCAGTATGTTAAGCAAGGGCGCTATGATGCAAGCATTTCAACAGAAGTTGAGAACCTTCCTCGTAACAGGGTCGCGATAAAAGTCTTCGTCAATGAAGGCAATGTTTCTGGTATCCGGCACATTAATATCATCGGTAATAAAGTCTTTAACGACGACAACCTGCTGGAACGCATGGAGCTCAAATTGCCGGGCCTGCTATCGTTCTATACAAAGGATGGCCAGTACTCCCGGGAGAAGCTGAAAGGTGACCTGGAGAAGCTTGAGTCCTGGTATCTGGATCGCGGCTATCTGAATTTCGTCATCGATTCAACTCAGGTCTCTATCGCTCCTAACATGGAAGATGTTTATATCACCGTCAATGTCATTGAAGGTGATCTGTTTACAGTGTCCGGGGTTGAAATTGCCGGTGAACTCCATGACATCCCAGAGTCGACCATTCGTACTTTACTGCTATCAAGGAAGGGGCAGGTCTTCTCAAGAGAGCTAATGACGGCCTCTGAAGATCGAATTGAAAAGGCATTGGGTAATTCCGGATATACCTTTGCCAGCGCTACTGGCCAGCCCATTATTGATGACGATGGTGAGACGGTAACTGTTAAGTTCTTTGTAGATGCAGGCAAACGAGCATACGTTCGGCGGATCAGCTTCCGGGGCAATACATTGACTCAGGATACTGTCCTGCGGCGTGAGATGCGACAAATGGAAGGAGGCTGGGCATCCAATGCAGCCATCGAGGGTTCCAAGGTTAAACTAGAGCGGCTAGGATTTTTTAGGGAAGTGAATGTTGAGACGCCGGCGGTTCCAGGTGCGGATGATCAGGTTGATGTTAATTTCACCGTGGAAGAACAACCATCGGGTTCAATATCAGCAACGCTGGGTTTCTCTCAGGATGTGGGTTTGATCCTTGGCTTGTCCTATCAACAATCGAATGTCTTCGGTACAGGTAATAGCGTTAACATCGGCGTTAATCGCAGTAGTTTCCAGACAGCCTATAGCTTTTCCTATTTCGATCCCTACTATTCAGTTGACGGGGTCAGTCGCGGCTATTCAGTGTTCTTCCGCAGCAGCGATTTCGATGTGCGGAATATTGCGAGTTTCTCCACGGATTCATACGGTGGCTCTGTTAATTTTGGTTATCCTATTAATGAGATTTCGCGGCTTAATTTCAGCGTAGGTTATGAATATACCCACATAAAAGAAGGCGTATTCCCTGCTCAGGAAATATCCCAGTTCCTGGATGAGGAAGGTGACAAGTTTAATCTGATCAATATGTCGATCTCTTACAGCATGTCTGCGCTCAATCGTGGCCTTTTACCCACGCGAGGAAAATCACAGAGTGTTTCCTTTGAAATGACGGTACCCGGTAGTGAGCTTGAATATTTCAGGATCAACTATAGCGGCCAGATATTCTTTCCTTTGACGCGTCTGTTCACATTACGTCTGAGGACGGATCTGGGTTATGGAGAGGCCTACGGTAGCACCAATACCTATCCTTTCTACAAGAATTTCTTTGCTGGAGGGCCAGGATCAGTTCGTGGCTATGAAAGTAATTCGCTGGGCCCAAGGACAACGCCGTCGCCATTGGATACTTTCCCTGAGCCAGATCCCATTGGTGGTAACGTTCTGGTCGAAGCCAGCGCCGAAATATTGTTCCCTTTACCGTTTATTAAGGATCAGCGACAGATCAAATCCGCATTTTTTGTTGATGCCGGAAATGTATTTAATACCAACTGTAATCCAGTCAGTACGATCTGCCTATCACCGAAAGAAGGTGAGCTAAGGTACAGCACAGGATTCGCGATTACGTGGATCACCGGTTTTGCCCCCATCAGCTTTGCACTGTCATATGCCTTCAACGAGAAGCCTGGCGATGAGACGGAAAGCTTCCAATTTGAGTTAGGACGAACTTTTTAGGCAATTGCGGCTCAAACTTCATTGAATCATCAGAGCAGATGTGTAAATATCTGCGCCCATCGTGAAGCTCGACACTTTGCTCCCAAAAAATAGGGTAAACGGGCTTTATAGAAAGATCTGTAGACAAGCATTTATAAATAGATACCTAAGGAGATTTTAGTGCAAATCAAACAACGTATATTAGCAGTCATTGCGATCTGTGTTCTCACTCTCACAGCGCCTCTCGCATTCGCAGAAGTCAAGATAGCCGTGGTTGATGTGCAGCGTGCCATTCTTAATTCAGAAGAAGCCAAGCGTCTAATGAAACAGATTCAGCAGGAATTCAGCACAGACGAAGACGAAATCAGAAAAATTCAGACCGATGCCGCTGCATTGCTTGAAAAGGCGCAAAAGGATGCGGACGTGATGAGTGATGCTGAGAAGCGTCGCGTTCAATCGGAGATCGAATCCAAGAATAACGACTTCGTTTACCTGCGACAAAAGCTGCAAAAGGAAATTAGTATCAGACAAGCCGAATTGTTTTCCGGTACTGAAGCGAAGGTCCAGAAAGCCATTGAAGAACTTGTTCTCAAGAATGACTACGACGTTATCTTGCCAAGAGCTGCGGCCTTATACGTTGGTGATCTCTACGATATTACTCGCAAGATTACAGAAGCGCTGAATAATCTCGACAAGCCATCAGGCAGTTAAGATTAAATTCAGCCGCAGTGACATTCGGTTTTGAAACTCAGCCTGGCGGAGATAGCTGACCGAATTGGTCTTCAAGTCATTGGTGATGCATCTACGCAGATTCACGGTATCGCTAGCCTGGTGGATGCCAAGCCAGGTGAGTTGTCCTTTCTTTTTAGCGCCTCCTATAAGAAACATCTAATAAGTTCAAAGGCATCAGCCGTCGTCCTGCGAGAGTCGGACTCGGCGGACTGTAATATTCCTGCACTCATTTCAGAGCAGCCGAGGATGGCCTGGGCACAAATAGCCTCACTGTTTGATAAGACGCCTGCGCCGAATCATGAGATCCATCCGAGCGCAGTGCTTGGTGATGATGTAGCCATAGGTAAGAACGTATCCGTTGGCGCGAATGCGGTCATCGAATCAGGGGTCGTAATTGAGCATGACGTTTGTATCGGCGCAGGGTGTTTTATAGGTGCAGGTGTCATTATTGGGTCAGGGACCCGACTCCATGCTAATGTGACTCTCTACCATGAGGTACGCATTGGTAGTGACTGCATTATTCACAGCGCCGCCGTGATTGGAGCCGATGGATTTGGCTTTGAGTTTGATGCAAGCAGCGCCTCCCTGGTGAAAATACCGCAAATATACAGCGTACGAATTGGAAATAGTGTTGAGATCGGGGCCGGTACGACCATCGACAGGGGTGCGCTAAACGATACAACGATAGGCGACGGAAGCAAGCTGGACAACCAGGTGCAGGTTGGCCACGGAACCAGAATTGGCTCGCATACAGCGATTTCCGGATGTACCGCTATTGCCGGTAGTACACGGATTGGCTCCTACTGTTTGATAGGTGGTGCGGTTGGAATCATAGACAACCTGGAAATTGTTGACCAGGTTGAGATTACGGCGATGAGTCTGGTGAGCAAATCCATTCTCAAGAAAGGTCGCTACTCGTCAGGAACAGGCTTGATGCCTGGTCGCGACTGGAAGCGGAGCGTGGTGGGTTTTCGAAGATTGGATGAAATTATTAAGAGAGTTCGGCAGCTTGAAAAGAAAGACTCATAGTCGTACATGACTTCAGTTGGATAATGGTTGAATAATAAAAGTGGAACAAAATAGATGATCATGGACGTCACAGAAATACGAAAATACTTGCCTCACAGATATCCATTTCTATTTATTGACCGGGTCATTGAGTTTGAGGCAGACAAGCGCATCATTGCGATTAAGAACGTAACCATAAATGAACCCATGTTCACCGGACATTTCCCCAAGACTCCTGTTTTCCCGGGTGTCTATATTGTGGAAGCCCTGGCCCAGGCATCAGGTATTCTGGCGTTCAAGAGTAAGAACCGTACCCTTGATGATGGATATATTTATTACCTGGCGGGAACCGACAAGACCAAATTTAAGCGATCAGTAGTGCCAGGAGATCAGTTACGCCTGGAGGTTGAAATTACCAATCTCAGAAATCACTGGATGAAAGCTTCCGGAAAGGCCTATGTTGGCGATACTCTGGTCTGTTCTTCCTTACTAACTTGCGCCGAGCAGAAAGTCTCCTAAAATTCAGTTACTTCGAAAAGGCGAACTCTAGAAGGTATTGTTTATAAGAACCGCTGAAGGCTTTTTATACAAAAACTGCTGAAGGCTTTATATAAGAACCGCTGAAGGCTCTACTAACAGACACTATCTAAAAGGTCCTCTTTAAAAGATACAGCCGATGCCTGAATCCCAAAACGATGCGCCTTCAACCGATGCTTCCATAACCATCGTGCTTGTCGCCGGGGAAGACTCTGGCGACAACCTTGGCGCGCCACTGATTAGAAAGATCAAGCGCCAGTACCCGAATGCAAGGTTTATGGGGATCGGCGGTCCTCTAATGATCAAGGAGGGGCTGGAATCATGGTTTGATATCGACCAGCTATCTGTTAACGGTTTTATAGATCCCATCAAACGATTTCCGAGCCTGCTCAAGATTCTCCTGACATTAAGATCCAGAATTCTTAAAACGCCCCCTGATTGTTTTGTTGGTATCGATTTCAATTTTTTCAACCTCTTGCTTGAAGGCCTCGTTAAGAAGCGCGGGATTAAGACTGCTCATTATGTTTCCCCTACAATATGGGCGTGGCGGTCTGGGCGTATAAAGGGCATCAAGAAGAATGTCGATCTGATGTTGACGCTCTATCCATTCGAGAATGAGATCTACGAGGAACATGATGTAGGCGTAAAATTTGTAGGGCATCCAAAGTCTCATGAAATTGGGCCTGATACCGGTGCCCGGGAAAGAAGTTCATCTCGGCAATTGCTGGGATATGATGAGAATGATGAAATCATTGCCATTCTGCCAGGCAGTCGCAGCAGCGAGGTGTCTTATTCTGGCCCTGATTTTTTCGCGGCAGCAAAGCTGATTGGCGATAGCAAACCTTCATGCAAGTTCGTCGTGCCTGCTGCTAACGCCAAGAGAATGGCGCAAATCAAGAAGATGTTGGAGGAGTTCGATCTGGATGTTGATCTTCAGCTCATTGAAGGTCAATCCCGTGAGGCAATGACCGCAGCTGATGTAGTGCTTGTTAACTCCGGCACGGCGACGCTCGAGGCATTGTTGTTAAAGCGCCCGATGGTCATGTCCTATCGTCTTGGCAAATTAACCTATCGTATTGTTTCCAGATTGGCGAGGACCAAGTACTTTGCCTTGCCTAATGTGCTGGCAGGTCGAGAGTTGATCCCTGAGTTTATTCAATCTGCGGCGACCCCGGAAAACCTGTCTGAAGCTGTGCTTAACATGTTCAACCCGGATATTCGGGATAGCTTGTTGGGCGAGTTCGATAAGATCCATAAGCAGCTCAGGCTTGATAGCGGTAGTGTTGCTGCCGATGCCATTATTGGTCTTTGTTTAAGTGAGAACAGTTTAAGTAAGAACAATTCTAGTAAGAGCTATGGCACAACTACGAAGTTGCATCAGAAGCCAGAGACTAAAAATGTATAGACATGAAAATCTGGCAGGTGTTGACGAGGTGGGCCGTGGTCCCTTGGCCGGTGCTGTCTTTGCCGCCGCGGTGATACTAGATCCATCTCAAGAAATCGAAGGATTACGTGACTCCAAGGCGCTAAGTGCCAAGCGCAGAGAAGCGCTGGACTTGATCATTAGAGACAAGGCAATCAGCTTCTGCATCGCTTCTGTTAATGTCTCTGAAATTGACGAGATAAATATCTTGCAAGCCACCATGCTGGCCATGCAGCGGGCCGTAAAAGGGCTTAGCGTAGCCCCTGGTTTTGTATTGGTCGACGGTAATCGCACGCCGGGGTTCGATTGTGATTCCCAGTGGCTAATCAAAGGGGATACGAAATCTGATGTGATCATGGCAGCATCAATTATTGCCAAGGTTGCACGGGATAAGGAAATGGAGGAGCTGGACAAAATATATCCGGTATACGGTCTGGCAAAACACAAGGGATACCCTACCGCGTTTCACCTGGCAGCTCTGAAAGAACATGGCCCGTCTCCGATTCACCGAATGTCTTTTGCGCCCTGTCGGCGGGCGCTGACCAGCATTGACCAGTCTTAGGACTGGGCGTCCCCAGGTATCCATGGGGCCTGAGGCTAACTCACCATTCCGGAAAGAACTTCCTGTTCCTGTTTCAATCGATTCTTGACGAGATCCACGTTCAGGGTGTAATCAAGATAGCGGTTTATTTTAGGGTACTTGTCCGCATCCAGTTTGAAGTCGGCATACTGACCCTGAATAAAACAGGTCACAACAGCAATGTCGGCGATGGTCACTTGATTGTCAATTAATAATCCTTCTTCAGGGACTATTGACTCAAGGTAGTCGAGCGCCGGTGGCAGTAGGTTGTCATAAATGTCCTGTACTTTTGCATCATCGGTCGGCTCGCCGAGGATCTTGGGATTTAGGAATATCTGCGAAAAGAGCCCGGCTAGAGCTGCTACCAATTTTGTGTCTGCCCATTCTTCTATCCAGGTGGCTCTGGCCTGTTCTTGTGGGTCATCCGGGTAGATGGAATTTTCGGGAAATGCTTGATCAAGATACCTGCAGATAATGCTGGAATCCGGCGTTGTAAAACCATCGTGTTCAAGAACGGGGGATCTTGCCAAGGGGGCTGATTTCGCGAAATGCAGCATCGTCTGAACCAGGGAAGACAGGATTGATTTCGAAGTCCAGTTTTTTATATTCAAGGGTAAACAAAACCTTGCGAACAAATGGGGACAGGGGTACGCCGTGGACTTTAAGCATGAGTTTTCTCGCTAAACAGGATTTGATGGTGGAGACGCAGTATGTCTCTCATTGCAAAGCCGGGCAATGCCAGGTGAGGAATATTGTTTATTCCGGCGGTTCAGGAGTCCTGTATTAGAGATGAGCCTTTGTAACTAGTGCTCGTCCAGAAATAGAAACCGCCGGTGTTACTTCCCTGGCGAGTGATTGTTTTATATAGCTAACAGATCTATAATTTTGCATATATTGTTCTAATTTGGCTATTTATGGACGGGAACTAACTAGTGATGGTCGCCTATCGCCGTCTTTCTTGCATCAATGGCAAGAGTGAATGCCGAAGGGGAGGTGAGTGCATTCAGGAAGGCAACAAGCTGTTTGATTTCTTTTTCATCTAAAGTAAACGGCAATAATCTTTCATCTAAGCCTTCATTGATAATGCCGCCATGCATATAGAATTTAATGACCTCTTCCAGGGATGAAAGGGAACCATCGTGCATATAAGGTGCGGTCAACTCGATGTTGCGTAAAGTAGGTGTTCGATACTTCCACCTGTCCGCAGGGTCACCGGTGACTTCATAGCGTCCGAGATCATTTAGGCCGTCACTGTCGAAGGTTTGTCTGGATTTCACCGATATCGTCTCCGAGAGTTGAATGATACTGGTCTCGCGAACGCTTGCTTTCATCGAGCGCTCGAATCCGATTCCTGTGTTGTGAAATTGATCATCGGTAAAATGGCGATTGCCGGATTCGATGGTGTGGCACTGCCCGCAACCATGTCGGTTAAAGAGCGCAAATCCCTGCTTCACATCATCGTTTACTGCGTCCTCGTCTTTGTCTGCGTTCCAACTATCAAATGGCGTTGCGACCGCGACAAGTGTGCGCTCATAGGCAGCAATGGCTGTTCCGATGGTGACGATGGTGATGCCGTCGGCGTAGATTGAATTGAATACATCAGCATAGTCATCCAGATGACGTAGCCGTTCGATGACAACACCGATAGAGACGTTACCCATTTCCCGATTGCTGAGCAGCGGTGACCAAACCTGATCTTCAAGCGTGAATTCACGACCATCGTGAAATAGAACCTTTCGGCTGGCGACATTAAGGAGTGTTGGAGAATTTCGCTTAACGGTTCTGCCTTCAAAGCCAACCGGCGTTCTTAACTGGTTCTGGGCAAAACCCTGTTCGGGTATGTGACACATGCCACAGGAAAGTGTGCCATTTGCGGATAGGCGTCGATCAAAGAATAAGCGCTTGCCCAGGCTAATTTCAGGCATGTCTGCAGTATTTAGACCGATTCTTATTGCTGCAGTATCTGCTGCAGTAAGAGGTGTCCACAGGGTGCCAATGGTTAATATCGCAGCCATCAGCAATGTTAGTCGGTAATGCATAACGGTCTCATTCCAATCAGGTTGCAATGATATGCTTTAAATTACATTATCGCAGCCAGCGGCGATTATTATAATGGCTCTTGAGAAGCTAAGATGTGAGCCGGCGCAACGATGATTGTAAAACGATGCTCAAACGGAAGGAAAGATGATGAAGCGACTACTGATAATTCTAGGTTTAATGTTTCCCCTTGTTACTTCTGCAGATGAAACATGCCTGTCACCATACATGGCGAAAATTGTAGGGCAGGAAGATTTCATCTACGTATGGACTCTTGGCGTGGAAGGCGTTGGCGACGAACAAGATAAATTGGTTACCGTCTCAGTTAATCCCGACGCTGTGACCTATGGCAAGGTGATCAATAGCCTTTCCGTTGGCGGGCGAAACGAAGCCCATCACTCTGGTTTGACCGATGACAGGCGTTATCTATGGGCATCAGGCCTGGATACCAGCAAGATATTCATTTTTGATATTCACACAGATCCAGCCAAGCCTTCGCTGCATAAAGTCATCGACGACTTTGTTTCCAAGTCCGGCGGTGTCGTAGGCCCCCACACTTCTTACGCATTGCCAGGCCGAATGATGTTAACGGGTCTATCGAACAATATGGATCATGGCGGGCAGACTGGCATGGTCGAGTATACGAACGCCGGTGAATATGTCGCCACTCACTGGATGCCTAAAGATGGCGCGTTAAACGGTGCAGAAAAATCTGGCAAGTACGCAGATGGATATGGGTATGATTTACGGGCATTCCCTCGTAAAAATATCATGGTGACCTCTTCGTTCACTGGCTGGAACAATTACATGATGAATCTTGGTGTGATGATGGGCAGCCCGGAGGCCATGGCTAATTTTGGTAACACTGTGGTGATATGGGACCTCCATGCCCGCACACCAAAGAAGATCCTGGATGTCCCTGGTGCGCCGCTTGAAATCCGATGTGCCTGGGGCTCAGACAATGATTATTGCTTTACGACCACTGCTCTGACATCTGAAATCTGGTTGATTTATGAGGATGATGATAAGGCCTGGCAGGCGAAGAAGGTTGCCGACATCGGTGATGTTTCAAAGATACCACTGCCCGTTGATATCTCTATCACTGCCGATGACAAATTGCTCTGGGTGAATACCTGGAATGATGGCCTGGCTCGCCTGTTCGATATTTCGGACCCTCATAATCCAATACAAATCAGCCAGGATCAGATTGGCGAACAGGTCAATATGGTATCTCAAAGCTGGGATGGTAAACGGGTGTACTTTACCTCTTCATTGCTGGCCAACTGGGACAAACAATCGTCCACTGGTGCGGACCTGCAGTATTTCAAGATCTATGAATTTGATGGCAAGAAGCTGGACCACCGCTTGACCCTGGATTTCATTGGTATGAAGTTAGGCTACCCTCATCAGATGCGCTTTGGCGCCTATTCACTCTATGGGATGAAAGCGCCACAAATGTCAAAACGGCTCAGTCAACGATAAAAAATAATCGAGCTATTTAGACCTACATCGATGAAAGCGCCTGCTATTGTGCTGATGCTGGGCGTCTTTCTGCTTGGAGATGCCAGCCTTGCTTGCGCTGCGCCTCATCACCAGAAGGCAAGCAGGCTGGCGCCGGGCTATGGTGAACTTGAGTTTACACTGCCTGCGGTTGGCAGCTATTCATTGCCGGGCCTTGGCCTTGCTGAAGATGCGGAAGTACTTACCAGCCTTGGCCTTGAGGCGACCTTGCATGGCTTGATGGCAGGTAAGTTCACTCTGCTGAGCTTTATATTTACTCGATGTTCAGATGTAAATGGTTGTCCGCTGGCATCCTTCGTCTTGGCGAAGGTTCAGGGGAGAGTTGCTGCCGATCCGATTTTAAAAGATTATGTGCGCCTGGTGAGCATTAGTTTTGACCCCGCGAACGATACGCCGGAAGTCATGGAGCAGTACGCCGAACACTTCAGGCAAACAGACGTTGACTGGGACTTTGTCAGTACCAGGACCGAGCAGGAGATGGCGGCTATTCTGGAAGCTTATAATCAATTCATCATCAAGGAATATGACGATGAAGGTAAGCTATTGGGGTCAATCTCCCATATGCTCAGGGTGTACCTGATTGATAACGAGCATGAAATTCGAAACATTTATTCGGTATCATATCTGCATCCGGATACCGTCATTAATGACATTAGGACAATCGTCGCGAACCACGCAGTGAAGTGACGCAACATATTGATGCAAGCACGTATGTATATTAAATATTGCGAATTTAAATAGGGGTAAAACAATGAGTATCAAGAGAATTAAGGTCGGCCCAAGAATGAGCCAGGCTGTTGTTTACAACGGCATTGTGTCAACTGCTGGCCAGGTCGCTATAAATGCCAGTGGCGAAGATGCTGCTGCACAGACAAAGGACATTCTGAATTCAATAGATACGCTGCTCGATGAAGCAGGTACAGACAAGTCGAAACTACTAACGGCAACAATCTGGTTGGCGGATATAGCAGACTTCAGTGCCATGAATAGCATCTGGGATACCTGGGTGCTTGAAGGTAATACACCAACTCGTGCCTGTGTTGAATCAAAGCTGGCGGCGCCGCAATTCACTGTTGAAATTGCTGTGACTGCTGCTGTCGATTAATACTGACTCCAATTAGAAATCTACTCATCTGAATCACTGATCTGAAAAAACGATCCGAAGCCGGAATCAGAGACTGGAGTCAGGACTTAAGCTCTGAAATTACACTGAGGTACATATGACATTACAAAATCCGTCAATTGAAGATGATTTGATCATTGAGCAAATCCAGATCGGCCCCATGCAGAATTTTGCATATCTTGTTGGTTGCAAACGGACCAGGGAAGTCGCCGTAATTGACCCTGCCTGGGACATCGAAGGCCTGCTCGACTTTATTAATGAAAGAGACTACAAGTTAACAGCCGCTCTGGTAACGCACTACCATCCTGATCATTGCGGCGGCTCATTTGGTAATAACAATGTCAGCGGCGTTGCAGAATTGTTGGCGACTAATCCGGTGAAGATCTATGCCCATAAGTTGGAGGCCGTTGGCCTTAAAAAAGTAACGGGTATTTCCGACAGTGATATGGAGAAAGTGGAGTCTGGCGACAAACTGAAGGTTGGCGATATTGAGGTTGAGTTTTTGCATACCCCTGGGCATACACCGGGATCACAGTGCTTCAAAATAAAACATACCCTGGTCAGCGGGGATACTTTGTTTATCGACGGCTGTGGCCGCGTGGACTTGCCCGGGTCCAATTCAGAAGATATGTACCACAGTATCCAGAAGCTGGCGGCACTTCCAGATGATACCCTGCTGCTGCCCGGTCACAATTATGGCCAGGTGCCCCATGCAACAATGGCGGAAACCAAGCGTATCAACACTTACATGCGCATCAAGGATCTGGATACCTGGAAGACCATTATGTAATTGTCACAAGCAAGGCAGCCGGGCAAGGCTCACTTAAAAGTGAGCATTGCCCGGTGTTCTTGGAAACGGAATAACATCCCGAATATTTTCCATACCGGTAACATAATTTAGCAAACGCTCGAAGCCCATGCCAAAACCCGCGTGGGGTACTGTTCCATAACGACGCAGGTCCCGATACCACCAGAGCTCTTCCTTCATGAGATCATCGTCCATGCGAGCATCCAGCACGTCCAATCGTTCCTCTCTCTGGGAGCCGCCGATAATCTCACCGATGCCAGGTGCCAGTACATCCATTGCAGCAACCGTATTTTCATCATTATTAAGGCGCATATAAAAAGCCTTAATGTCTTTGGGATAGTTCATCAGGATGACAGGTCGCCCTACATGTTCTTCTGTCAGGAAACGCTCGTGTTCTGATTGCAGGTCGAGGCCCCACTTCACGGGGAATTCGAACTTCTTGTCGCAGGCCATCAGAATGTCAACGGCCTCAGAGTATTCCATTCGTTCGAACTGATTGTCGATTACCGAGCGAACCCGGTTAATCACTTCCTTGTCAATTCTTTGTTGGAAGAAAGCCATATCATCCTCACAGGAATCCAACACCTTTTGCAGAACATTGGTGAGCAAGTCTTCTGCGAGATCCGCCAGATTGTCCAAATCTGAAAACGCAATTTCGGGTTCAACCATCCAGAACTCCGCCAGATGGCGCGAAGTATTGGAGTTTTCGGCGCGAAAGGTAGGGCCAAATGTATAGACCTTGCTCATCGCCAGGCAGTAGGCTTCAACGTTAAGCTGGCCGGATACCGTGAGATAAGACTCTTTGCCAAAAAAATCCTGCTCAAAGTCCACCTGCCCATCTTTCATCGGCAGGTTAGCCAGGTCCAGGGCGCTGACATGAAATAATTCACCGGCGCCTTCGCAATCGCTTGCAGTGATTAAGGGCGTGTTTATCCAATGGAACTCCCGTTCATAAAAGTAGTTATGGATCGCATTGGCGAGAGTTGTGCGCACTCGCGTGATTGCGCCAAAGGTATTGGTTCGGGGTCGTAAATGCGCAACCGTTCTTAAATATTCGAAAGTGTGGCGCTTCTTTGCAATCGGATAGGATTCAGGATCATCCACCAGCCCCACGACCACGACTTCAGTTGCCTGAATTTCAACGGATTGCCCCTTACCTTCCGATACAACCAGTTCGCCGGTAATTTCCACAGCGCAGCCGGTCGTTAAGGCGATGACCTCGGATTCATAGTTGTCCAACTCACTTGGAACAACGGCCTGAATAGCATCAAAGGCTGAACCATCGTGTACAGCGACAAACGATATGCCGGCCTTTGAGTCTCGTTTGCTGCGGACCCAGCCGCGAACGGTAACGATCTCGCCGATCGCTACCTTGCCTTTGAGCATTGAAACAATAGAATTGACTGACATGGCAGAACCTGACGATTAAAGTGGCGATATAATAACAAAGCAGACGTTTGTACACAGGATATATTGGGTTCGAACTTAGAATCAGAGGCTAGATTCAGAGCTTAGATATAAACCTGGATACAAGATCTTGGGTTCCAAATTAAGCAGCCCACTGGCCTGATCCTGTAGATAGCCATATCCAACAGAAAGTTGATACCATTAGGCGGAATTTATAGAGTCATCAACGAAATAGAAAGTCATCAACGAAATAGAGAGACCTCAATATAATGGCTGACCGACCGGAAAAAGAAATAGAGCACGAGATCGTGTGGAGAGAGCCGGAGGAGGGCTTTGAATTCAAGCCAGACACGATAATCGTAACGGCAGAACATCAGCAAGAGAAACTATCCGCCTGTGGACTGGACGACGCACCATTTAATGGCTTTGTTGATGCTTCGTTTTATATCGGCATCGGCATTCATGCTGGCATCAACAGCGGCATTAGCGCAGAAGGCAACGTAAACATGTTGCAGTCCCTGACGCAGCATCGCCCGGTTCTCCTTGGGGAGGCACTCACCGTAAAGGGGCACATCAGGAAGATTACAGAAGTCCCCAGAGGTGTAACAGTAGATACTGAAGTGGTCTTTTATGGCGAAGATGGAAAGCCTGCAATCTCAGCCCCTAGAAGGTCGTTGAAGCCGGACCCCGCTAAAATCGGCTCGAAAGGGGCCGGTGAGCGACCAGCCCCGGTGATAGTAGATGTCAGCACTTTAGATTCGAATGGTCAGTACCAGCTAAGGCCTGAGAATGTGAAGCAGTATAGCTCCGAGGGAAACAGCATCCACTATGAAATGGATGCTGCCAACAGGGCTGGATTCAGGGCGCCTATTATTGGCGGCGGCATGGGCGTGCACTACCTCTTGCACAGTTTATGGGAAAAGTTCAATCCCACATCATTTGAATTGTCGATCTACTTTAGACGGCCTATATTTTGGGATGATGTGATTGAAGTTCGTGCTGATCCAACGGAAAATACATGGCGTGCCATTTGCCTCTCGAGAGATGACAAAGTGTTGACCGAAGCAAAGATCGACAAGCTAGAGTTTTTATCATGAGGATAGTTGCAGCGATTTTTCTTCTCTTCATGGCCATGCCCTCCATAGCAGAAAATGATGGTGTTCTGGATGTATATGAACAGCTCGAAGAGCTCAGGGAGAGAATTGAAAGGCTCAACTATGAGGTCGAACTTCGCAATGATTCATCAAGGCGGGTCTATCTCATGCGGCTTCAATTGGCGGAAGAGGAACATACACGTTTGCTGCACGACTATGCGTCCACAATTGTAGACCTTGCAGATACCGATGCACTTGATCTGGATAGCAGGCTTGTGGAGCTTATGAAGGTTTAGCCCGTCAACATACGGGCAATTCTCAGGCTCAATACAAGAAGTATTTCACTGCCTAACGGAGGTGAGACAGCGGCAGAGCTGGCACTCATTACAACAACCTTGAAGTCAAAGCTGATCAGCATTGATGCCTGGTATGACGCCCTGTTGTCGAACCTGGATCTTTCTCGAGAGCTGGGACTCGATGTGATCGAAGAGGAGCCCGAGTTGAAGAAGGCGGTTCGGGAACGCGCGGCAAATGTCTCATTCTATCCGGCGCTTGCCTTGCAGGATGTTCATGCACTTCGGGAACGGGCTGCACTTCTTGTGGATGATAAGGAAATTCAGTCGCTTTATCTTGTTGAGACTGATCTGGTGGCGACGATTGCCGGAGAGCTTGAAACTGTCGCCCAGGGCATGAATGCTTTGGATATGGATTCATCCCAGTATCGATCGCAACTTATTTCAGCAACTGGATCGATTACCAGTGATCTTCTAACGGTTGATGTTTTCTCCAACCTTGTCCGGGACTGGACAGAAGTCGCAAGCACCTAGGTGCGTAAAAATGGTGGTTCGATGGTCTTCAATCTATTGCTCTTTGTGGTGATCATCCTGGTGAGTAGAATATTGTCTCGTTGGGTAAAGCGCGGGACGGAAACCGCATTGAAATTTTCGGCCGCACCTATTTCAACCTTATCCCAGAGAATGTTGGTCTCGACTGCGGCCTCTAGTGTCTACGTCATCGGCGTCTTAATTGCACTTTCACAAATAGGATTGTCACTAGCGCCAATACTCACTGGTTTGGGGATTGCAGGTTTTGTTATTGGTTTTGCATTGCAGGATACGCTGTCCAATTTTGCCTCGGGCATGATGATCCTGTTCTATCGTCCCTTTGATGTGGGTGATGTCATTGATGCGGATGGCATATTTGGTGGGGTGAGTGAAATGAGCCTGGTTAACACCACCATACTGACATTTGATAACCAGACGCTAATCGTTCCCAACAGTAAAATTTGGGGGAACGTGATAAAAAATGTGACTGCAGAGACTAAGCGAAGGGTGGACCTGATATTCGGCATCGGTTATGGCGATGATCTTGTCAAAGCCGAAGGTGTATTGCAGAAAATATTAGATGAAAACGAAAAAGTGCTGGATGATCCTGCGCCCCTGATCAAGGTTCATGAGCTGGGAGATTCCTCCGTAAACCTGGCGGTTCGACCGTGGGTCAATACCGGCGATTATTGGGAGGTCTACTGGGATATTACCAGGACGGTAAAGCTTAAGTTCGATGAAGAAGGGATTACTATTCCATTCCCGCAGCGTGATGTGCATGTGCACAAGGATGGGGCGTAAGTTACTCAGCCGTTTTCAGCTAATACCAGATGTTTTCAATTACGGGCAAGAACTAAGTAGCGATAAGCAGTATTAGTCCAATTGCCCAACCCAGTCTCTAATGAGTTTACGGGCAATGTCGCGATTCTTTGGTGTTGGCGTTAATGTCATGCGAATGCCAAGTCCGTCGATGATTGACATGAGTTCGAACAGGCGACTTTCAAGCCGCTTACCGGGTACGCCGCTCTCTGTCAGCAGCCTGGACACAAGGGCCTGCCAATCCGTATATCTGTCAGCGTTTTCCTGGGCAAGGCTCTGACTCGAAGCTACCGCAGCCCAGAATACGATCCAGACCTTCCATTCTCGCAGGCGACGTTTGTCCAGGGGTAGGCCTTCGTAAGACACCAGAATTAGCCGCTCCTTTGCATTGAGCTTTCCATTGGCAATCTTCATCATCCTGAGTGCAGCGTTCTTGTGCGCCATGCGCAGAGCGGAGGAAAGAAGTTCCTCGCGATTGGAAAAATAGTGGCTGATACGACCAGTAGTGCAACCAGCAGCGCGGGCAACATTGCGTAGCGTTAGGCCAGCAATACCGATATCGGAGATGACATCCCAGCTCGCTTCGATCAGCTCTTTCCGACGTTCCGCGTGATCTACGACCTTTGGCATGGAGTTATTTCCTGGATAATTGAAATATTTTATACAAAACACTAGTTACGCAATAAATGTTGTGTGTAAAATGGCAGAGTTTACCGGAGGACGATAGAGATGGACAGCAATCAGCCACAAATCAAGCATCACCATGCCCCCTTTAACTGGGAAACTATCCGTTCTGATATTGAACAATCCGGCGGTGTTATCGTTGAAGGTTTGTTCTCGGATGAGGCGGTGACCAAACTGAATAGTGAGGTGGATGCGTATTTGAGCACCGATTCAGAACACGGCAGACCGGCCTCTACCTCCGACCAATATGACAAGTTTCTCGGCCAGCGGACGGTGCGCTTACAAGGGCTCATCGAAAAGACCCCTTCTATTACTGAATGGATTGGGCGCAGCGAATTAGTTGATTGGGCCACGGAGACCATTAAACCTGTGGCGACTTCTGTCTTGCTGAACGCAGCAGAGCTTATCCAGATAGGGCCCGGTGAAAAAAATCAGTACCTTCACCGGGATACCGACTCGTGGCCAACCGCATCGCTGGGAAATACACCATTTATTGTTAATGCCTTGATCGCGCTGGGCGAATTTACCGTTGCCAACGGTGCCACGAGAGTCGTTGGGGCCAGCTGGGATTGGGATCGGCAACGGCGGGCTAAAGATGAAGATTTCTTGCGAGCCGTAATGCAATCAGGTGATGCTTTGCTATTTCGCGGCGATATATTACACGGCGGTGGTGCTAACAAAACAGACAAGCCGCGCCGTGCATTATCGATTTCATATTGCGCTGGCTGGTTGCGCGCGGTTGAGAACAGCCTGTTCAACCTTCCCAGATCGACGGTACGTGAACTACCCGAGCATCTGCAGAAATTACTCGGCTTTCACATGTACGATGGTACTGCACACGATGGCGGGCTACTAGGTCTGTACGAGAATAGCGATCCACGAATTCTGCTGGAGAACTGAGGTTATAACTCTGGCGAAGTCTCGTGGCTTATAACGAAGCAGGCCGGGGATAGTTCGCCTAGGCCAATGGCTATTGGGCGTCAGCTGAAAACGTGAGTTTGTAGTCCCCATCAAGATAACCTTCGATAGGCTGCTCTCCAAAATTAATGGCGCGCCCTAATGCGAGCGCCTCATCGATCGGCACATGTTTGTACTTCACAAGGTAGGCAACCCAAATATGTGTGGCTCGCCTCGCACTATTGCAGTGAAGGAGAACCTTGCCCTCGGCATTATCCATTGCATCGGCAAAGCGCGTTAAGGTTGAAGGGCTGTAGGGGTACTTCTCTCCGCCAGACGGGATCTGGATGTAGTTCAAGCCAATCTCTTTTAACTTTTTGGCTTCATCGAAGGGCGTGGACTTGCGGTTGTTCATTTCATCCGGTGTTCGCAGGTTTATAACCGTCTTTACACCATCTGCCTTAAGTTCATCCAGAGCGCCAGGGGACATGGGTTGCCCGGCAATATAAAGATCACCTGTTACTGCAATGCCGCCCCTGTATTTTTTAGTCATTATCATGTTCGGCATTGGCACATCGAAAACTAGGGATTCTTCTGCCGTATGGTGCTTTGCGATTACCGTCGCTGGTGTGCTGACAATCAGAAAGAGGCATAGGCACGTAAGTCTATTGTTCATGGCTTTGTTTCCGGAATGTAGATAGCTGGAATCAGGCAGTGATCCCTGGTCGCTGGAAAGCGACCAGGGCTGCAAGAAGTCCAATAGTGTAGATAATAGCACCAAGTACGAATGCCAAATCTGGTTTTTCAAAGAGTTCAAATACGGTCCAGCCAACAAGCGGGCCAACGGCAGCTCCAAAATCACCGGAGGTCGCATATCGCGCGTAGACTTTTGATCCCTGTTTGCTGGCCTCAGCTGAAACTGCCGTTGCCAATGCAGTGCCACACACAAAGAACACTACAATTCCTGCGGATAAACTGGCCAGGCTATCACCCATGGTCAGGAGGTACATGACAAAGGCACCGATGGCGAAACATAGCGGTGCGCCGATATGGACGCCGAAATAGTCAATGAGCGCGCCATAAATTGGTGCTCCGAGAGAATCCAGGATCCATCTGCATCCCAGTAACAAACCGTTGAGAGTTGCGATGCCCAGAATCAGGCCGAATACTTCGACTTGCTGTCCGTAGCGGCTGAGTAGTATAAAACCGAGGGTCGACATAATGAGACCGGGGCCGACACTGCCAATGCAAAAACCACAGAAATACAGCGCCGGACTCGGTGAACCCCAATCGGCATTAGCCCACTTACTATACCCGACTGCGCTTAAGTGAACGCCGGAGGATAGGGCAAATGGAATTGCCATGAGTGAGATGATGCAAAATGCCGCCAAGGTATATTTGAACCCAATCAAGTCAAAGAGGATGCCGCCCAGAACTATTCCTACAACACTGCCGAGACGAGAGATGCCATTGTAATAACCCATCATCTGACCGAGGTTTTGACGTTCGCTGCCCGAGACAACACCCATAACGCTGATATGCCGGATGAATGACCAACATAAACCCCATAAACAGCGTGCAATGAGAAGAACAACAAAGGACGTGGAAAATGCGTACAGCGCAGTAAGGCCTGCGCCAAGGGCAAGGCTCGAGGCAAACATGAGATGTACCGGGTACTGCTTACTTAAGCGTTCTGCCAGATGATTGGTGAATAGCCTGATCCAGCGGTTTGCTGATAGTAAGATGCCTACCTGGATCGGCAGCAGGCCGATATCTTCAAAGTAGAGGGGTAGCAGCGCATAGAGAGCCTGATCTCCCAACAGGGAGAGGGCTGTGGCAATTCCAGCAAATACCGTGACTCGAGTTGGCTTTCCTAACAGGGCGCTTATACCTCTTAATGCTGGCGGGTTTTTACAAATCGTTCAATTTTGTCAAAGCAAGGTGTAAGTCCATCAATGGGGTGCGTTAGAGATAAGCGAACAAACTGTTTTGTGATGGTGCCAAATCCTTCTCCCGGTAGTACGGAAATACCTTCTTGCGCCAGTAGTGCAGACGCAAATTCAGCGCCGTCTGTGGCTACTTCAGAAATGTCGATCATCAAGAACATTCCTGCTTCCGGCTTTTGGCAGCTAAGCCCCTCAATCCGGGCAATACGATCACAAGCAAAGTCACGCCTATCGCGGTATTCCCTGGTAACTGACTGAATGTATTCACCATCATTCTTCATGGCGAAGGCGGCCGCATCCTGGATAAACTGGCTGCATCCAAAGATCGTTGCTGAAGTAAAGCTCAATAACTTTTCGACTACATTGACTGGTGCCACTGTCCATCCAAGCCGCCACCCGGTCATTGAATGAGATTTTGAAAGGCCGTCAACGACGATAACATTTTCGAGGGTGGCGGCAGCGGTTCTTGCAGACGTATGTTTTTTCTCGAAGGTGATCATTGAATAAACTTCATCGCAGACCAGCCAGATGTTTCTATCAAGGCAGAACTTCGCAAGATGGCGCAACTGTTCCGAGGTGATCATATTACCGGCAGGGTTGCCTGGCGTATTAAGCAACAGTACCTTTGTCTTGTCTGTTACGGCCCGCTCAATGTTATCCGTGTTGATTGTGAAGCCGTCTGTGGCATTAGTTTCAACAGCAACGATGGTCGCTCCAATCGATTGAAATATACCCTGGTAGCCGACATAACTTGGCGTTGTAACGATCAATTCGTCGTATGTATCAAGCAGGCAGGCAAGTACAGTGTAAATGGCATTTGTCGCGCCAGGAAATATGATTATTTCAGCTGGCGTGGTCACCCTGCCACTGGACTGGGTTTCAATATCGGCAATGGTCTCTCTGAGGTTTAGCTCGCCCATTCCAGGTGAATAATGAGTTCTGCCGCGATACAGGCTGGTCACTGCATGTTCAATGGTGCGTTCTATCGTTGGCAGGTCCGGATCCCCTACAGACATCATTGTGATGTCTTCCCCGGCGGCGCGCCTAAGCAGGGCTTCGTTATGTACCTCCCACCAATCTGTGCCAGTATTTTCAAGCCGGTTTGAAACCTGGCTAAATTTTGGCTTAAAGCTCATCTTGGATAATTCCCCCGAACGGTTGAATGACCGAAAGGTGGCTATTTTGAGCTAACAAGACTAAATATCAACACCTGAGAGTTATGAATTCTGATCAAGAGGCATGGCGCAGTGAAGCATTGTGCAGTTTCCGCTGCGGCAATAAGGGGCTATGTGATCAGACATTACGAGCGGAGAGTACGGGTTATTCTTTATCGGGACGTGTTTTGCAGGGATGCAAAACTTGAGTGCACACGGACGTGCGCAACGATTCCAGAGAAAGAATAACCCGGATTCGCAGCGGGTTCCTAATCACAGTGCCAGGCCTCTTGATCAGAGCATTCCTAGTTCTTTCACAGCAATCTCGCGCAGGAGTCGTTTGTTGATTTTCCCCGATGCTATTCTCGGCAACGGCTCGTCTACAACTTTAAAATAACGAGGCAATTTGAATCTCGCGACTAATGTACCCAGGAATTCTCTCAGGCTTTCTACGTCAATATCGCCATTTGAGTAAATGGTTGTGCCGATCTCTTCACCCAGGCGTTCGTCCGGTACTGCATAAACTGATGCTTCGATAATATCGCCATTCTCAAGCAGTGCCGCTTCAACTTCCGCGCAGCCAATATTTTCGCCGCCTCGAATGACCAGATCCTTTATGCGATCGACGATGTACAGATAACCTTCACTATCCAGGTATGCGACGTCGCCAGTCTTTAACCAGCCGTCTGCAAAGGTTTCGGCATTGGCTTCTGGTCGTTCCCAGTATCCGCGAATAATTGAGGTGCCTCGTATCCGCAATTCGCCGCGCTCGCCGGTGGCAAGTTGCACGCCCTCTTCATCAAAGATACCGATGTCGAGGATTGCAGAACAGCGACCAGAGCTTTGCGGGCGGTTGAGATAATCTTCGCCGCCGATGCCTGTGCCGATTGCATTGGTTTCCGTCATTCCCCAGCCTGTACTCGGCATGGCGTTGCTGAATGTTTTGGCAATGCCCTTCACTTGCTCTGGTGCCCGGGGTGCGCCGCCACCGCCAACGACAGATAATGAACTCAGGTCTCGATTGGTCTCGGCAGCAACCTTCACCAGGTCGCCAGTCATTGCCGCTGGCCCAATAAACGCGGCAATTTTCTCGGCTTCGATATGTTCTGCCGCTATCACCGGGTCCCATTTGTACATACAAACCATTTTTCGCTGACTTCGATAGGATGCCAGCAGCACAGCGTGTGAACCCGTGGCATGGAATAGGGGTACGCCCAACAAGCAAGCAGGAGGAAATTCCGGCGTTGGCGCTTCCATATTTCGAATCAATAATGTGGATGTGGCATCCAACTCCCATGACAGTAGTGCATTGATAATATTTCGGTGGCTGGAGACTGCGCCTTTAGGGTGGCCTGTTGACCCGGATGTATACAAAATTGTCGCGTCATCATCCGGCTTTAGATCAAGCTTCGGCATTTCACTTTTGCCGATGTTGGCCAGCAGTGATGATAGCTCCTGGACTCCTTCAGGAAGCGGGCTCTCAGGGCGAATTGCGATAACCTGAAGCCCCAGCTCTTTGTAAATGGGTTCGACCCGATCAAGCCTCTCCTGGTCGGCGAATAGTAATTTGCAGCCGCTATGGCTCAAGCCGTATTCCATTTCCTCAGTTAGCCAGAGGGCGTTCATGGCTACAGCAATAGCGCCGATGGACGTGATGGCATTAAATGCCATGACCCATTCAGGATAGTTGCGCATGGATACAGCGACTCGATCCCCTTTCTTGATGCCGTAGTGTTCCGTCAGCAGGAAAGCAATTTTGCATGACTTCTGGTACACGTCTTCAAAGGTGTATCGCTCGTCTTCAAAGACGATAAATGTCACATCGCTCCGATTTTCGAAGTACAGGTCGGGCAAGGTCCTGGGTGCATTTTTAAAGACACGGCAGGGATAACCATTGATCTGGATTTCTTCCAGTTCATATGTCTCGCCGCTCTTTGTTAATTCAGAGAGTGCCTGAAGTCGGTCCATCGGTATGCTTTCCCGTATTAAATGTTGTGCTCTTGTCGGTACGCAGACCAGCGATCAAATGAATCACTGATTTCCTGGCCTCGCTTAGCAACCATTTCTTTAAATTCTGCGTGGCTCAATATGTAAAACTCGTTGGTTTGTATTGCGTGTAAAACCATGTCGCCGATAACGGAAGGATCTAGTGCGGTCTTCATAATTTCGCTTAGTCGGTCATTATCTTCTACGCCCATGTCTTCACTTGACAAATTGAAAGTTGAAGCAGCCGAACCACCTAATTGATCGGGGCGATTCCGTTCTGAGTGAAATATCTTGGTCGAGACAAACCCGGGGCAGAGAACGGAAGTACCGATATTGTGTGGTGCCAGATCGAGGCGCATGCTTTCAGACATGCCCACAACTGCAAACTTGGCGGTGTTGTATACGCTGAGTCCTGGCATGCCGAAATGACCCGCAATGGATGCTGTATTAACGATGTGACCACCTTCGCCATGGGCCTTTATCAGGTTTGTAAAAGCAACCATGCCATTGATGACACCATCGAGATTGACCTTCATTACCCAATCCCAATCCTGATAGCTCATGTCTCCAATTTCACCGGTGAGGGCAACACCAGCGTTATTACAAAGTACATGAACTTTACCGAAGGCTTCAATGGTGTCCTTTGCAGCATGTTCCATAGCTTCGCGATCGGTCACATCCACCTTCATGGTGATGACATTTGCATTGGTATCGGAAAATTCTTCTTTAGCAGCGGCTAGCGCATCATCCTGAATGTCCGCGATAACGACCTTCATACCGGCAGCGGAAAATGATCTCGCCATTGCAAGGCCTAAGCCGCTCGCGCCGCCAGTGATGAAGGCGACCTTTCCTGCTACATTGTCCATCTCTTGAATCCCTATTTGATATCAGATACGCCCTCCAGACAAAGGAGGAGCGCGGACAGTGTAGATTAGTTTGCCAGGTAACTTCTACATAGCTGGTTTATCCAGGGGTATCCGAAACAGTGATGATCAGATTGTGAGCGTTGATTGCTCCAGCCAGGTGAGTGAATCGCCGCTCATCAACGGCGATAGTTTCTCAAATACATCCTGATGGTACTGATTAATCCAGCGAAGTTCGTTTTGGGTGAGCAATTCTGTCTCTATGAGGCGGCGATCAAATGGTGCAAAGGTAATTGTTTCGAAATTCAACATACCGTCGCTGCGTTGATTGACGATCATCAGATTTTCGCAGCGGATGCCGTAACAATCTTCTTTGTAGTAGCCAGGCTCGTTGGAAAGAACCATGCCGGGTCGCAGCTCTGCATTAGGGGAGGGTAGTTTGGATATTCGCTGTGGCCCTTCATGAACGCAAAGGAAAGTGCCAACGCCGTGGCCGGTACCATGATCATAGTCAAAACCTTCCTGCCACAGAAATTGCCTGGCCAGCGCATCTAATTGCACGCCTGATGTACCCCTGGGGAAGACGGCTGTCGCCAGCGCTATATGACCCTTCAATACCAGGGTAAACATATGCTTGTGTTCACTGGTGGCATTGCCAATAGCGACTGTGCGGGTGATGTCAGTTGTGCCATCTGCATACTGACCACCAGAATCCACAAGATAGAGCGAGTCGAGCTCCAGCATCGAAGGTGTGCCATTGGTATGGTTATAGTGGCAGAGTGCACCGTTTGCGCCCGATGCTGATATTGTGTCGAAGGAAAGGTCATGGATTCCGGATAGTTCTCTGCGAAAAGATTCCAGGCGATCCGATAACTCTCCTTCATGGTAGAGTCGACTGGCAGCGACTTCTGAATCTAACCAGGATAAATATTTTGAAACTGCCGAGCCATCGCGAACATGGCAGTTGCGCATGCCATTGAGTTCGATGCTGTTTTTTTGTGCTTTAGGAATTAATACCGGGTCGCTGGCTGACACAATTTCGCAGCCATAATCAATACAGCGCCGCACGGAATAGGCATTTGTTGTGTTTTTGTCTACAAGAATCTTTGAACCTGACTTTCCCAGTTCTTCAATTGCGTCAACTGCCTTGGCTTCGTCTCTAATTTCAACTCCTTCGCCAACATGTTGGAAGAGATCGTTTGGAATTTTTCGCGGGTCGGTAAAGAACGTCATATCTCCGTTCTTGCGCAGTATCGCAAAGCCAAGCAGCACCGGTAGTCTTGGCACATCAGCGCCGCGAATATTCAACAACCATGCGATTGAATCGAGCTGGGTGATCAACGCGGCATCGCCACCCTCTGCTTCAATGATTGCGCCGATCCGCTCGCGCTTCAGACTACTATGTTCGCCGGTATATTCTTCGCCGAGCAGCATAGCGACTTGTGGCTCAGGCGTGGGTCGGTCAGACCAATGCGTATCAATTGGATTAGTATCCATCTCAACCAGTGTAATGCCGAGGGGGGCAAGCGTCGCCTCTGCTTGCTGATAAAATGAATAGGGGTGAAGTCGCGAATCAATGCCAACTCTGTCACTTGCCTTGAGTGTTCTTCCCAACCATTTCAGGGGTGGATCTTCGATTAGGTGGTGATATTCGAACAGTTCAGAAGGAACCTGTTGCTGGACTTGGATCGTGTACCTGCCGTCGACAAAAACTGCAGCGAGGTCTTTCAGAATTATCACCGCGCCGGCTGAACCAGTAAAGCCGCTAATATAAGCTAGGCGTTCATTGTGCTCTGGCACATATTCGCCAAGATATTCATCAGCCCTGGGAACAATAAATGCATCGAGCTTGTCGCTGGTCATATCCTTTCGAACGGCTTCTATTCGATCTCTTATGGTATTCAAAAGCAATATGCCTCTTATTGTTGCGGCAAAATGGTAATTGCTGCTTCAGTATTTTAGTTTTATGGCGAGTGCTGGGTGTGCGGAACTTTATTAGTGACTAGCTAGTTCCCGTCCATAAATAGCCAAACTAGAACAATATATGCAAAATTATAGATCCGTTAGCTATATAAAACAATCGCTTACCAGGGAAGTAACACCGGCGGTTTCTATTTCTGGACGAGCACTAGCTGGTTCTTGCCCGTTATTAGAAGTTTCCTGTGTTACTTCCTTTGTAAGTGATTGAATTAACCGCCAAGCCAATTTTTTATGCGGCAATTTCAGCCGAAAAAATGCTATTTCCGGACAGCAACTAACTATATAGATGATTTATGTCAGCCGTTTACCTTAGCACTTTGAGATGATCAGGTGATACCAAATTATAGGCAGTATCGACAAAAAATGGCAGATCAAGACCTGACCCCATTTAATGATTGATAGTTTTGCTTTTATGATTAATATAAATAGTTGTAGTGGCAATCCGGCTACTACCTTGGAAACTTTTGATAGAAGGAGGCATCTTGGCTATGAATTATGAAAGAACGTGTGAGAAGAGAATGAATGATGAGTTGAAGCAATCAAATAGCAAACTAAACCTAACTTTGTGTATCACAGGTAATCTATGGCAAAAAAGTCCCGAGCGCATTCCACATCCAACCACGGCTCTGTAGGTCGGAGTTCATGTAACAGGAAGAAACAATCCGAGGGAAAACGAGGTAAGTACCATTGCTCAGATGCTATGAGCAGATCAGCATTGACTAAAAGGCAACGCGCCTTTCCAAAAGAAACGGCAGATATCTATACGCTGCACTCAGGTGCTCCGCAATTGGATACCGCTTATTCCCCCCTAAGATCACGCCAGCCCTTCGAAGCAAGGAATCCGGCGCAAAAGAAATACATTTCGGCTATCAACAACAATTGTCTTACCTTTGGCATTGGACCTGCGGGTACAGGCAAAAGTTATTGTGCCGGTGCACTGGCGGCGGAAGCCCTTGAGGATGGGCGTATTGAACGAATTATTTTAACACGTCCAGCAGTGGAGGCCGGTGAACAATTGGGTTTCCTGCCAGGCGATGTTGACGATAAATTTTCTGTATACATCGATGCATTCAGGGAAATTTTGAATGAACGCCTGGGCGCAGGCGCTGTTGACTACAACCTTCGGCATGGCCGAATAGTCGCGGCACCGCTTGCTTATATGCGGGGAAAGACATTCTCTGCCGATACTTTTGTCATCCTGGATGAGGCGCAGAACACCACGATTGAACAGATGAAGATGTTCCTCACTCGGATTGGTGAGGACTGCAAGGTCGTCGTGAACGGAGATATAAGGCAGAGTGATATCAGGTGCCCTAATGGTTTGGCAGATGCAGTAGAGCGCTTAAAGGGTCTGCATAGTGTTTATGTCCATCAATTTGAACGCGACGACATTGTTCGAAGTGGACTGGTGCGGGCACTTATTGATCGCTATGAAGTCCCTGAAGACGCTTGATGTATCAATACATTTTTTAATGTAAGAATAATGACATTCTTTCATAACGCTATAGTGCATCATTCACCGAAGGGTAGCGCGGCTCTGTCATTAGCGAAGAATGCGGTATGTCTTTATCTGGACGTGTTTTGCATGGATGCAAAACTGTGAGTGCTCTGCGCTACGAATCAAGATAAAGACTACTTCATTCGTAGCGGGTTCCAGAGTCACCTAATGAGCCGCTGCATCACCCCATATTTGATCCAGTCGGGCAGTACGCCGGCAGCTGGCCTTATAGAAGTTGTAACGAATAGGATTCTTCTGGTAATAATCCTGGTGATACTCTTCCACGGGGTAAAAAGTCGCCTGGTCTAGTACCTCTGTGTAGAGCGTCTCATCTTTGAACTGCATCATGACTTGCGTGCGGGACTTGGTTGCTGCTTCCCTTTGCGCTGCGTCGACAAAAATGGCGCTTCGGTAGCTAGGCCCTTTGTCGCAAAACTGACCCCTGTTATCGAAGGGATCAATATTCACCCAGTAGATGTCCAGCAACTGCTGGTAGTTAATCACATCCGGGTTGTAAGTGACTTCCACCGCCTCATAGTGGCCGCGATGATTACCGGAATAGGTAGGGTTCCTGAGATTACCGCCAGTAAAGCCCGATACGACATCAGAGACGCCATCTAGGTCTTGATAGACAGCTTCCATACACCAAAAGCAGCCACCAGCGAATACAGCCTTATCAGCGAGGGCTTTGTTCGAAAGGATTGTATTGGAAAAGAGGAGAGCAGCAAAAAGTGCCGTTGAGGAGAGTTTTATGTTCATGATTGCCCGTTCCTTGCGAAAAATATTTTTGGCATTGAAGCAATGCTCTCATAGATAGACTGGCGACTTTGTAGTTTGTTACAGTCAGTCCTGGTTTCCAGACGAAAACCAGCCAGCGTCTTCAAGTAAGGAGTATCAAATGGAATTTAAAGATAAAGTTTGTGTAGTGACGGGTGGCGCCAGTGGTATTGGCGCTGCAAGCGCAAAGGCGTTTGCAGCCGAGGGTGCAAGAGTTGTCGTGGTCGATATCAATGAGGAAGGCGCGAAGGCGGTAGCCAAAGAGTGCGGTGGCACAGCAATCGCTTGTGATGTGGGTAATGAAGAATCAATTGGGAATCTGGTTAAAGCTTGTGAAGAACAGCTTGGCCCCATTGATTTATTCTTTGCCAATGCCGGTATCCTGACCGGTGGTGATCCGCTAACAACGCCAATTGATGTTTGGGAACATCAATGGCAAGTCAATGTGATGTCCCATATCTATGCAATCCGTGCTGTACTTCCTGGGATGCTTGAAAGAGGCTCTGGCTATTTTGTACACACTGCTTCAATGGCGGGAATATTAACGACCCATGGGAATCTAACCTATGCCACCACCAAACACGCGGTTGTTGGTATTGCTGAATGGATGTCTGTTACTTATCACGATAAGGGCATTCGCTTTTCCTTGTTGGCGCCGCTTGGCGTACGGACGCCTATGCTTGGCGATGATTCATCAGCCTGGTCTTCCGCTGCCGCAGGCCCAATAAAAGAACCCGAGGAAGTCGCCCAACAAGTCATCGAAGGTGTGAAGGCGGAACAATTTCTGATAACGACGGACGAAATTGCGCAAACATGGATGGATCGAAAGACCGGAGATTTGGAACGCTGGCTTGGTGGAATGCGTCGCCTGCAGGGCAAGATTGAGAACGCTGCGGCGAGAAAATAAAGTACCGCCGCAAAAAATGAAGAATGAACCAACTAGTGCTGTGTCTGTAAAACCAGTACTCTAAGTGCTCGTTTTAATAAGCCTGTGTCAGGGAGCTGAATTTAAGGAGAAAGCTATGGGTGAATATTCGTTTGTTGAACGCAAAGAAGGCTGGGCAGAGATTGTGATCAATCGCCCTGACCGGCGCAATTCCCTCATTCCCCCATTGGCTGGCGAAATAACGGATGCTATTCATACCTTGGAAGATGACGACGATGTGGCTTGTATCATCTTGCGCGGCGAAGGTGGGTATTTTTGCTCTGGCATAGACCTGAAAGCGCTTCAACAGGAGCCACCACCATCCTGGGCTGGCAAAAACGTTGGTGATGTTAGAACTATGCATATCGCCTTGTTTAACTGTAAGAAGCCCATCATCGGAGCCTTCGAGAAATTTGGCATCAATGCGGGCGCTGCCCTCGCGTTTGCCTGTGACATATTAATTGCAGGGGAAACTTCATTCTTGCAAATAGGAGAGATCCAGCAGGGTGCGGGCATTCCCATGAATGCGGCGTGGATGAAAATAAAGTCCACCGAAACTGTGCTGGCGCGTCTCGCGCTCTATGGAGACCGCGTTTCAGGGCCTGAATTAGTGAAGCTTGGGCTCGCCACTGAGGTGGTTGCAGATGATAACGTTGTTAATCGTTGCCGAGAACTGGCGACCCGGATGGCAGGCTTCCCAAAGGGAGCGCCGGCGACCATTATCAACAGTATTCGTGGATTGAGAAATATCGGTGACCCGGAAGAATTCTTTCCCAGGGGCTCGAATAATGCCCTGCTGACAGCAGCGCAAGTTAAGAGTTAGTTGATTACTCATATTCCAGCATACCTGGATGGGCTGCATAAAATAGGTTAGAAATGAATCAAGTTGCCGTAAGTACTGAGACCTTTCTTGGCCATCCGAAGGGCCTGTTTGTTTTGTTTTTTACTGAAATGTGGGAGCGGTTCAGTTATTACGGAATGCGCGCTCTGCTTATTCTCTATCTCACGAAACATCTTTTGTTTGGAGACAAAGAAGGCGCCTTGATCTATGGCAGCTATGCATCCCTTGTTTATGCGATGCCTGTAATAGGCGGGTTGATCGCGGATCGATACCTGGGATTCAGGAAGGCAATCACTTTTGGCGCCATCCTTTTGGTATGTGGACATCTGGGTATGGCGTTTGAAGGTCCCCAGGCGACAATGGATGGCGGAGAAGTCGTTCGAAGTGAATTCTATACGCAAATCTTTTACTTATCCCTGGCATTTATTATTGTTGGTGTCGGCTTCCTGAAGGCAAACATCTCAACCATTGTCGGCCAACTCTATGGGATAGACGACCCGCGAAGAGATGCGGGATTTACGATCTTTTATATGGGTATTAATGTCGGCGCGTTTGTCGCGACTCTCCTATGTGCCTACCTCGGTGAAACCTACGGTTGGAGATATGGATTTGGTATGGCAGGTATTGGCATGCTGGTTGGTTTATTAACCTTCCTTGGCGGGCGAAGGCATCTGCTTGGGTTTGGCGAACCACCGGCACCAAATGACCTGCGCCAGAAAGTATTAATGGGCATCAACAAAGAATATCTCATTTACATTGTTGGTATCGTCTCTGTGTTTGGCGTTTGGCAGCTGATTCAGCGAACATCTGAGCTGGGGTTAATGCTGACAGTATTTGGCTCCCTGGTGGTTGGCTGGGTGATCTGGTTCTCCCTGTTCAAGCTTGACCCGGTTGAACGTGACAGAATGTTGGTGATGCTCTTCCTTATCATTGTGTCCGTGCTTTTCTGGGCATTGTTCGAACAGGCAGGAACATCCCTCACTCTCTTTACAGATCGTAATATTGACATGGGGGAGACATTTACGGCCGGCATGTTCCAGTCATTTAATCCGATGTTCATTATTATGTGCGCCCCTCTGTTTGCTGTTATGTGGGTCGCCCTGGCAAAGCGGGGCTGGGAGCCCTCAACCGCCGCAAAATTTGGCCTCGGCATTCTTCAGGTCGGCCTTGGTTTCGCTGTCCTAATTTACGGCGCCTCTCTTGCAGGCTCTGATGGCAAAGTTGCCGTTGTATGGCTCGCCTTGATGTATCTGTTGCATACAACTGGCGAGCTCTGTTTATCACCTGTCGGCTTGTCTATGGTGACCAAACTTTCGGTGCAACGAGTAGGGGCAATGATGATGGGCGTCTGGTTTTTGTCCAGTGCGTTTGCAGCTTATGCCGGCGGACTGATCGCTGGGTTGACGGCTATCAGCCCGGAAGATTCCAATGCAGGTTCGGGTCTGGCATCCCTGGCTGTATATACCGGAGTTTTTGAAACACTGGCGATAATCGCCATTGGGTTTGGTGTGTTGTTGCTTCTTATCTCGCCAATGCTGAACAAGCTGATGCATCAGCGCTGAAATGTTGATCCCGAATGATTTGGATTCTGACACCTGGCAAGCAGACATAGCTCACATTGTGAATGTGACAATGTCCTACGAGGTACATCGCTTGTTACATAAATCCTGGCTGTCCTGAAGTTCGAAGTTCGCTGAAGTTCGGTTCGAAGATCCACCATTTCTCTACTCCTTCGATCTTGTGCCGCCGATCCCCACCGGTGCACTCCTGCCGCCCGCTCTGGCTTTACCAACTACATCGCGCAATGTAAAAATGGCATTCAGTTCCTCCTGTGTCGAGTTTGGACCAAGCTCACCAACCCGCACATATTGCCCACTATCCGCAGCTAATCTGAAGTCCACTGTTCCGCCTGCAGCCTCATCAACCAGGCCTCTCGCCCCAAACCCATGTCCCTCGTTAGTTTGTGCGCCATTGGTCGCCTGGTAGCCCATGCGGTGAAGCAGTTTCGGACTCGCTCTTCTTAGAACATCTGGGCTTACCGATAACATCCAGTTCTCTTGCTGGCGCAGGAACGGTTTTTGCATTCCGTTGAGCATAACAATACGGGAACTTTCTGTATGGTTGATGCCGGTACCATGCAATAAACGACCGTCGGTGATAATCATCGTACCAGCCTTGGCATCGAGGTTGATGGCTGGAGGCAGCTTGCCAACCGGTTTGTTTGCTCGCACGGCCTCGGACAGGACGAGGTGGCTGCCGGGAATAACAAGCGTTCCACCATTGGTCTCATCGATGTCAGTGATTGGTGTCAGAATGTTGATAGTCATTGGGCTTCGAGAGTCCAGCGCATTACCTTGATCTTGATGCAGCGCCTGTGGCACGCCTCCCTTAATCGATATGGCGGCGATGAGAGAGGTACAGATCCAGTCAGGGCCCAAGGCTTCGGTGATAAGTTGCTCTACCAAGGGGCCGCCTTGAACCGCACTCGGATGCTGTTCGATTAAGTGCTCAAAACACAGCCCTTTATTGACGCAACAATTGATGTTCTGTCCACTTGGTGTTTTTTGGGCAATGCCCGCAAGACTTTCACCCTCGGCCTGCTCTAGTACACGCTGGCGAATCATCTCTACCTGTTCAGCAGAAAGCGCGTCCTGGATCTTGCAAAACCCCCACTTCAGCATGTCTTTGCGGAGTTGATCGATGTCCTTGCTAGGCTGCGGCAAGTCCTTGTCCTGCCAGAATGGGTGTTTCGAACCCGTGGTTGTGTCGTAGTACGATCCTGGTTTGAACTCCCAATTACCCCATTCGCTGCTGCGCTTCGGCGGTACAAAATAGATTTCCGGATTGTTTTCTAAGACAGACTTCATGGGTTCTTGTGAAGTGACCTCCGCTCGGTACATCTGCATTTCTGGTGCAGACCTGGATTCGATATAGGCAGGTTCAAACTCGTCTGGGACGGAACTCATGATGTAGGGAACTCCTTGGCTGCGAAAGCATCATCTGGTGACTTAATATTGATGACAATTAAAAGCATCAAGTCAAGGTATTCATCATACGATTGCCGCGCATGACAAAACAACAATTGTTAACGATATAAGCAGCTTTTTCTTGAATATCCAATTGTAAGGTGCTGCGTGTGACATTGCGTTCAAGAGAACTTTGGGGTTTTTATTGGTGCGCCATAATGAAAAAAATTCGTCGTTCATCTTCAATCAAGGCTCTGTTAGCCTTTCAATTTGAGCGATGTTGTCGTCAAAACACCTAAACTACCGGACCAGATGCGAATAATGAATCGTGTTGGAGATGGTTAAGGAACAGATATGAGCCTAATAGATACGAAAGCACCACGAATCATATCTGTGCTTAAACAAGCGGTCGAAAACAAGGCAACCGACGTTCATATCGTTAGTGGCTTGCCTGTGATGTATCGAATTGGCGGAGAACTTATTCCCCTGAATGATATCGTTGAACCTGCCGGATACGCAAAAGCTCTGCTATTCATTTTTGTCAGATGATCAAATTGAAAGTTTTGAAGAAGATCTCGATATTGACTTGATCAAGACCCTGGGAAAGCACCGTTTCCGTATCAATCTCAGCTACAACAACGGTAACGTTGGGGCGGTTGTAAGAATCCTTAGTTACTCGCCAATGGCACTTGAAGACATTCAGCTTCCGAATATCGTCAGCAAACTTTGTTTGCGCGATAAAGGTTTGATTCTGATAACCGGCACTACCAGCCAAGGTAAAACGACAACGTTGGCTGCGATGGTGGACTACATTAACAAAAAAAAAATAAACACATCATTACCATCGAAGACCCAATTGAATATATGCATGAGAACATTCATTCAATAGTCCGCCAAAGAGAGATTGGCCGAGATACAAAAAATTTTGAAAGAGGGATGAAGGCAGCCTTGAGAGAGGATCCGGACGTAATTGTGATCGGTGAGATGCGAGATTTCGAGTCCATTCACATAGCTTTGACAGCCGCCGAAACTGGAGTATTGGTTTTATCTACTCTGCGTACAATTTCGGTCGACAAAATCCTTGATAGGATATTTTCATACGTACCTCCGCAGCAGGAACGACAGATTCGCATGATGCTGTCGGAAGCGTTACTGGGTGTTATCCACCAGGAACTGCTAAGTACCGTCGACGGAGGGAAAAGAGTCGCCTGCGAAATATTGATAAATACCCAGGCCATTCGAAATGTTCTACGAAGACCTGAAACCTACCTACTAAAAAACTATATCCAGACCAGTGAAAAACGTTACGGCATGCGTACCATGAGGCACTCTCTGGATGAGTTGTTGGAAAGCGGATTAATCACCGAACAGTGCTACGATCAAGTTATTATTAACTACGATTAAGCGGCTTTTCGAATGATTGTCCTGGTTCGTCGCTACCACATGGCAACAGGATTGATAATCATCTGAACAGTTCCTTTGATGCGCGCTTGCCCCAAGACAAACATAAATTCGTATACCTCTTCCTTCGCTAGTCTGCCGGTATTCATTGTCTCCAGTATATAGATACCATTGTTCTTCAACAATTCCACGTGACCATAAAACACCTTATCGCCTTCAATAGGTGGTACGGCTTCGACTCCCCAGGTATCGGCGCCAACTGCCATGGGATTTAGGGTGGCTAGATACTTTGCTGCCTCGTTAGTTAGTCCGGGTTCTGTTGCGACCCAAATGTCAGGTTCAGTGGTTAACATGGCGTCAGTCCAGCCGGTATGGAACAAAACAACGTCACCTTGTCGAATGGTCGTATGCTGGGCCTTTGCTGCTGCCCTGATGTCTTGTGAACTGATACCCTGGCCTGCTTTCATGACGGTGACGCCGAAATGTTTGGCCATATCAATCAATACGCCTCGTCCGATCATCGGCGGTACTTGATGAGTGCCCAGCTTCTTCAAGCCGGATATATTGACGAAATCCACTGCCTTATTGCAATTATAATAGCTGCCTGATTCCCCCATGTGGCCAAGGCCATCTAATTGAGGGCCTGTACCGAACCAGAGTTGTGCCAAATCGTCGTTATAAGAGACGTCCCAACCGAACTCATTGATGAGTTTGCGACCATTGTGTTGGCCTGGAGATACGATCTGGAGCGACATAGCTCGGGGCGGATAGGCCGGCATCTTTGGATCGACGACGATTCCAAGGGGATGGCTTTGACCCTTCTTCACGAGTTTTGTAGCCATTAGCACTTGTTTTGGCGTTACGTAATTTGCCGCACCAATTTCATCATCAGGTCCCCATTTGGATGTTACACACTCATCCGCCCAAACATTGAGATTTGTGGTAAGTAGTGAAACTAGAAAAGCGATTTTTAAAGCTCCCGAGATTTTGTGCATCGTGATAATTCCTTTCGTGAGATTGGTTCGGTACGGATTGATGTCGCGCTGGGCAGGAGGAAAATTGAACTACATTACTGCATGCAGTAATAACGGGAGTCAATAGCTAAACTCGGAGATTTGTTTACCGAATACAGGGTATTACCAAACCTGAAGAATTACCCCAATGGCTTAAGGCAGTATCAGCGAATGAGGGTTAATCGTCTAATTATCGAAAGTGTTATTGATGACAGTGAGATCCTGCAACGTGGGCAATATCTAAGTACATCGGGCGTGATTGATTCTGCATTAGACCATTATGCCGCCGATGATCATGAAATTGAGAACATAGATGCAGGGTAAGAATAACTGGGACACACAAAAAACACAGGGGACATACAGGAATGGCTAACATTTTTGATACTGATGAAACCGGGCTTGCGGCGATGGCTGCAGGCGACCCTGATGAGCCGGTCGTCATGCTTAATCTATTGAAGTATCGGCTCGAAGCCGCCGAAGGATTTGGGGTTGATGGCATGACGGGCGAGGAAGCCTACCGTGTATACGGGCGTAAGTTTGCTGACCTCAATCCCAGGTTTGGGGGAGAGCCTCTCTGGATGGGCCGCGCGAAAAACTCAATCATTGGTGATGAAGACTGGGACACTATCATTCTGGTCCGCTATCCAACACGAGGACATTTTCTGGATATGATTCGTGATCCAGATTATCAGGCGATCGCGCCGATTCGTGCTGCTGCGCTGGAGGATTCCCGCCTGATTGAATCAGATCAATTATTACCTGCCACGTAGAGCTTAGAGCCGGGTTCGACAATGAAGGAATAACGGAGATGGTAACTGCTTAGCTTAAAGTATCCTGAATCGCCTTAAGCAAAGATTTGGTATGCATTTGGCGGAGTATATCATTGGCCATTTCAATCCCATTTGCAGCGGCAGACGCGGCTTCGTCAGAGTCTAGTTGCTCGCTGAAGGCATTAAAGAAAAGTTCGATTTCGTACTTGGCAAGTTGTTCCACCGCTTGTTGGTAAAGCTTTAGATATTCAATATCATAGCCGCGGGCTGGAGTGTATCCGGCAATGCGAGCATCACTCCATTTTTTTAAAATGATGACATCGCGAAAGGCCAGCCGATTATCATCGCTGATACTGATCACACCAGCGTTGGCCAGCTCGACAATTTCATCTTCACTCAAGCAGGTTTCTTCAACAATTTTATTAAGGGGATTGTCTTCGGCAGGCCCGGTACCATCTACGAGCGCAGGCAGGAGTTGCTCAAGCCCTTGGAGCGATGATGGGTTTGCAATGGAATCAAATTCGCCGCTTGAAAGAAGAGCTTTTATTCTGGCCAGCGACATATCCCGTTCCTGTTGCATATATTTGATTGCCAGCAATCTCTTAATATGACTATCTGAATAGAACGCGACGTTTCGTTTCGGCTTTACAGGTTCGGGTAAGATTCCTTCACGGATATAAAAACGAATGGCTTCTCGGTTAAAGCCAGTCCGCTCTTCCAGTTCCTTCATCTTGATCGTTGCTGACATGCTATGCGCCTTCTAGACGAGCACTAGTTAGCGTGTAATCGGACAGGTAAATCGACGATGCCACGGACAAAATTTGATCGAAGCCGGGTTGGTTCACCCATCACCTCGATGAACTTAAACCGTGCCATGATCTCCTCCCAGACGATGCGCAACTGCATTTCAGCGAGGCGATTACCCATGCAACGGTGAATGCCGAAGCCAAACGACAAATGGTTCCGTGCATTTGCCCGATTAATCAGAAATTCATCGGCGCGGTCTATTTTTGTGGAATCGCGATTTCCGGAGGCATACCACATGACAATCTTGTCTCCCTTCTTGATGTTCTGCCCGCCAAGAACAGTATCTTTCAGGGCGAGGCGCCGCATATGCATCAACGGCGTCTGGTAGCGAATAATTTCAGATACCATATTTGGAATGAGACTAAGGTCAGCTCGCAATTTGTCGTATTCTGCAGGATTGTCATTCAGAAACATGACACCGCCAGACAACGAGTTTCTCGTTGTGTCATTGCCGCCAACAATGAGCAGAATGAGATTGCCGAGGTATTCGTAAGGCGTCATATTTCGAGTCGCGGGTGAATGGGCAAGTAATGAAATAAAGTCCATTTTACCTTCCGGGCTTTGTTTGATTCTCTCGTTCCAAAGCACCGTAAATTCTTCAAGGCATTCCATCAATGCTGCCTTGCGCTCTTCCGGAGATACGCTGTCGTCTCCAGCGATCTCCGGGCTAGCGGTCGCCATGTCTGACCAATAAGTTAATTTTGCCCGGCGCTCAAAAGGGAAATCGAAAAGTGTCGCCAACATACGGGTTGTTAGCTCAATAGATACTCGATCAACCCAATCGAATGTTTCGCCGATAGGAAGCCCATCAAGTATTTCCACGACCCGTTCCCTAATGAGCGGTTCTAGAGTTGCAAGGCTTCGGGGTGCAACGGCATTTGTAACCGCTTTGCGCTGCCCATCATGTTTTGGCGAATCCATAGCAATGAAATTAGGTAAGTCAAAATCGGCGGGATTGTCGCCGATGACGATTGCCGGTTCCGATGAATAGAGTTGATTGTTCTTGTCTACCTCGACAATGTCTTCGAACTTGGTCACTGACCAGAAGGGGCCGAAGTTACTTTCCTTTAGAAAATGGACGGGCGCCTCATTTCGCAGCCGCTCGAACAGAGCCCATTGGCTGTCAGTTTCGTAGAGTGTTGGATCGCTTAGATCAATTTTATCAAGCGCAATAGTTTCTGGATTTTCAGCCTGGTTAACAATAGCTTCACTCATCGCTCGCCTCAAAGATTTGTCAGTTGAGGCCGCATCTTATTGTATTACGTAGTACGTATCAATAGTACGCATTAATAAATTAGATTAGTGATGTCTGCGCCCTCACTGCGGGCCAAATGAGTAAACCCCTCCCTTTTCCAGGGCTCTTTTATATGCAGGCCTGGACGGTATACGGGTCCGGAATGCCGCGAGATTAGGGAAGTTGTCCAGAGAACGCAGCAAGGGCGCCAGTTCCACGACAAATGACAGCTGGATATCGGCGCCTGAAAAGGTGTTGCCCACAAACCAATCCATACCATCGAGTGCGTTATCCATATATCCCAGGTGCCGATTCAATTCGTCTGTAATGCGCGGCTGAAGCTCTGCACCACCATCGGCAAGGCGCCCGGTATACATCTTAAGCATTAGAGGCAGCATAGCGCTGCCTTCAGCATAGTGTAAACACTGCAGGTATTGCTCGTACTCTGCTGTATCTTGCGTCGGGCGCATGCGGCCCTCGCCATATTTTCGCAGGATGTAATCAATAATTGCACCGGAATCGATGATGGTATTTTCGCCATCGGTCACCAGCGGTGACTTGCCAAGAGGGTGAATGTCCTGCAGTTATTGCGGTGCCAAATTTGTCGTGGCATCTCTCTGGTGCTTTACGATCTCGTAGTCCAATTCTAGTTCTTCGAATAACCATAGGATGCGCTGGGATCGGGAATTGTTAAAGTGATGTAGCGTAAGCATGCTTTCAGGCCTAGTTGAAGTTTCAATTAGGCTATTACAGGAAAATACCGATGATTCAAAAGTGACCGTAAATCACTCAATTCTATATAGCTGCTCCGTTCCAGAAAGCCACTATTCCAAAGCTTTATTACCGGTGCAAATTCAATTCGTTTACTTGGGGGCCTAATGATAGATAACATCATGAAGCCTGTTTTCTTTTGACGACCTGGAATCAGTCAAATAGACACTAATGAATGGTGGCACAATACTGATTCCAATGGTCGAAAAAACGGCTTAATAAAGAATTTGCATTCGGAGGTACCACGGAAATGTCCATTCAACTTTATGGGGCGGGCACTGCTAGAACAATCAGGCCGATCTGGGTAGCAGAAGAGCTGGGAATCGATTATGAATTATCGCCTATTGGGCCTCGCACCGGTGAAACACAAACGGCAGAATTCACAGCCATGAATTCGAAGCAGAAAATTCCCTTTCTTATTGATAAGGAAATTCAGCTTTCGGAGAGTCTGGCGATATGTCGATATCTAATCGCTTGTTATGGCAATGGGAATATCTGGCAGGCAAGTACCGATATTGAGAGGGCGAAGGAGGATGAATGGTGCTGTTTTATATATGGAGAGGTCGATGAGACAAGTTTATACGTTATCCGTCGCCACAGAGACCTCGCTCATATATATGGTGAAGCGCCTGCAGCAGTCCAGGCGAGTGAAGAGTACTTGCAGAGGCAGTTTGTTGTATTGAGTGAACACCTTGAAGACAATGAGTACCTGGTGGCATGCCAATTCGGTTTGGCGGATATTTTTCTAATGTCCTGTCTGGACTGGGCTGTGGCCTATAAAATTGAACTGCTGGATTCACTCAAAAACTACAGGCAGCATATTGCAGAGCGACCCGCTTATTCACGTGCTATATCCGTTAACTATTCTAAAGAGGTGCGTAATCATGGGGCCACTTAAGGGCATAAAAGTACTGGATCTGACAACAATGGTTTCCGGCCCGGTTGCGGCAATGATGCTCGGCGACCAGGGTGCAGATGTAATTAAAATTGAACCGCAGGGCGGCGAACAGATGCGCCACCTGGGGGCATCTCATAATGGTGTGCCGCCGGTTTTCTATTCCTGTAATCGGGGCAAGAAATCTATCGCACTTGACCTCAAAACTGAGGGTGGAAAAGAAGTGTTGCGAGATCTCATCAAGGAGACGGATATTCTGTTGCAAAATTTCCGCCCTGGCGCAATGGACAGGATGGGCTTCGGCGAATCTATGGCGCGCAGCTTGAATGAGAAAATTATCTACGTATCCATAAGCGGATTTGGTGAGAATGGTCCTTACGCACATAAGCGTGTTTATGATCCGGTGATCCAGGCATTGTCAGGAGCGACCGAAATACAGGCGAATCGGGAAACAGGCAAACCAGCTATGTTCCGAATTATCATTGCCGACAAGGTGACATCCATCACAGCCGCCCAGGCAATCTCATCTGCGCTGTTTCATCGTGAACGATCGGGGGAAGGGCAACATATTAAGCTGTCTATGTTAGAGACGATGCTGTCCTTTTTCTGGCCCGAAGGCATGGGCGGGCTGACCTACGCAGATAATGAGTCTGATATGGCTGCGAGTACCGGCACGATGGACCTCGTCTTTCAGACAACCGATGGTTACATTACGGCCGGAACTATTTCAGATAGTGAGTGGCGGGGTATGTGCATTGCTTTGAACAGGGAAAACTGGATCGAAGATGAACGATTTGCCACAGCAATGGCCAGAGGCAGGAACAGTGAGTTGAGAAAACGAAAGGTTGCAGAGGAGATTGCCAAATGGTCGTCCAGCGAAATCCTCGAGCGCCTGGACATCAATGATGTGCCCAGTGCGCCCTTGTTGTCTCGCATGGAGCTTCTGGACCATGAACAAGTGTTGGTAAATGACTCCATTCAAAGGGTTACCTATGAAGGCTTCGGTGAGGTCAGGCAAGCGAGACCCGCAGCGCGATTTGATCGAACGCCGAGTGAAATTGCCGGGCCCGCTCCATTCCTTGGGCAGCATAGTCAGGAAATACTGACAGCTCTTGGCTACAATGCAGAGCGGTGTCAGGATCTGTTTGATTCTAAATCGGTAGCACAATTTCAAGGCTGACAATGGATCTTCACTTTCTGGAAGTTCCATTCAAAACAGTCCATTTAATGCTAAGGACGGATTGGTATTATTGTTGGCGAAAAATTTCCTCTCCTATTTCCCTTAGGCGACCCTTGCTAAAATATAGTTCTTCGTTGACATAGAAGCTCGGGCTGCCGAAGGTACCTCTGTTTACGGAGGTCTCGGTGTTTGCGATTAATTCAGCCTTAACTTCCGGGCTAATGATCATTAATTCTTTTGCCGGTAGATCAGCTTCCAGTAGTACTGATTTGATCAACTCAGATTCATCCATCTTCGTCGGGTAAAGCGCTTGCTGATTTCTGCTCCAATATAATCTCCCCTGCCTCCGATTAGAGCGTACTGGTTTGGCAGCTTTCGCCATGTGAATTCCCGCAGAAGGCTTACCGACATGTTAGTTCTCATCCCAACACCTATAGTTCTATCATACAACCATTTGCTTTCGTCATGAAACTAGTTGATATTGAGCCCATGAAATATAAATCGTTCGCACATATGAATTGCTCGCTCGCGCAAACACTCGATATTATTGGGGAGCGTTGGACGCTGCTGATACTCAGAGATGCGTTTTTTGGTGTTAAAAGATTCGGGCACTTTCAAAGAAGACTGGATATAGCACGAAATATCCTGACGACTCGGTTAAATCAGCTGGTTGACGAGGGTATTCTTGAAAAACGTGACTCTGAAGAAGGGGCGCATTCTGAATATGTGCTCACCAGTAAAGGCCTGGATCTGCAACCGGTACTTCTGGCAATGACTCATTGGGGCGACAAACACCAGCCAAATCCCAAAGGAGACAGATTGATCTTTGTAGAGAGGGCGACGGGGGAACCCATACAGCGGATGAGTGTCATGAGTCGCGACGGCAGGCCGCTAGCTTCACGGGATATTACGTCTATCGCTGGTCCTGCGCTGGCAGATGGTGAATAGACTTAGTAGCGAAATTATCCAATCCAAGATACCCAATCCAAACGATCTAAATACGCAATATTTTCTCAGCATAAAAACTCATTCATAGGAGCCAAATAATCGTGAAACCAGTATGTCTCGTTATAGGAGCAGGAGCCGGAATCGGTGGTACAGTCGCAAAACGCTTTGCCAGGGAAGGCTATCATGCTTGCCTTTGCCGACGTAGTGACGAAGAAGGACTTAATAAAATGGTTGGAGAGATTGAGGACGACGGCGGTTCAGCATCTGGATATATCCTCAATACCGTGCATGAAGGAAGCATTGAAGATTTGGTTGCAGGTATTGAGAGTGATATCGGACCCATCGAGATTGCAGTCTATAACCTGGGTGCCCAAATAGGGGACCACTCCTTGAGTGATACGAGCTACAAAGCCTTTGAGATGGGTTGGCGTCTGGGTACGTTTGGACTCTTCAGATTGGCGTCAGCGGTTTGCCCGCCAATGGAACAAAGGGGCAAAGGCACAATCCTGGTTACCTCCGCCACGGCGGCCGTTCGGGGCAATGCCGGGCAGCATTCACATACGGCCGCGATGGGCGGCCGGCGTATGCTTTGCCAGTCGCTTAATGCAGAATTTGCGCCGAAGGGAATTCATATCGCTCATATGATTATCGATGGCGCGGTAGATGCACCGGATACATTAGGAAAAATGCTGGGCACTGAACGCTTCCAGGAACTACGTGAAACAAAGGGTATGGAGCACGACGGTCTTATGCTGCCTAAACAAATCGCAGACACTTACTTCCATATTGCACTTCAACATCGATCTGCATGGACGCACGAAATCGATTTACGCCCATTTTCTGACAGGGCCTGGTGGAATCATTGAGGCGCAATGGGTTCCGCCCACACCAATTTTTACAACGATGCATTTAAGCGAGCTGGCTACACGGATGATGCGATCACCGTTCAACAATTATGGCTTGATGGCAAGCGTGAAGAAGCCATTAAGCGAGTGCCGGATGCTATGGTGACTGAATTCCAGGTTGTGGTACCGAGGACATGGTTCGTCAACGTATACAGAAGTACTAAGCGCTCACATAGTTGTTAAGGGTTAGGCGCCAAATGCAAAAGGGATCTAAACATGGCTGCACTTGATGATAGATCAATTGGATGGCTTCGCTATTTGCACCGCAAGACCATGAAGCCGGATAATTGGGATCGGGACGGTAAACCCCATGACCACTGGGATGAAACGACCGGGGAACCGATGACCTCGTGGCACAGGTTTGATTTGGTTGATTCCAGTTATGCTATTGCCTTGATGAGCGACCGAACGCCAGCCTGGCGAGAAGTATACAGTGAGATACTTGATGGACTTGTCGCCCGTCACACGAGTTGGTGGTCTGCATCGGACTGGATGACCCAGTTTGGTGATGATCCCGACAGAAGTCGCTATCCTGACCACTATCGTCCATTGGTGCCAGAGTCCCATTGGGGTAGCTACAATGTCCCAGGCTGGACTGCCAATGGTATTGAGCCATACGGCATTCAGGCAGATCCAATTGCAGCCGATGGCATGCTCTTCTACAAAGGTTTCTTTTCGCTGTTGATGGGATTGCACCGCTACGTTTCGGGTGATTCAAAGTGGGATAAACCCTTTGATATGATACGAGACGGCGTCAACACATTCACATGGTCGCATTCCACAGTGGTGGAACATCTTGCGCGGCAATGGCACAACAGCCAGATTGGTTGCCACTGTGAAAATACGAAAGTATGGCCCTACTGACTAAGCGGCGCGGGTCTCGGTCTGAGACTCTTTGACCAGATGTTTGATACAAATCACCACAGTGCTTTTGAAAAATGGTGGGGATACGCCTCCGAGAATTATGTTTCCTGGAACGATGACAAAGCCGTAGCCATTGACCTGTACTATGACCCGGTCGTGGATGAGCATGTTCTCCATGGCCCTATGGGCATCATCGCGCCAGCCTGGTACTTTGCTCCCCAAAAAAATGAAGTTGCTGAAGCAGGCTGGCAAACGGTTGCCGGGGCTAGCGGCGTTTTCGGTGACGGGCCGATTAGTGGTCTAAGTGATCCGGGTTCCGCGACCATGTTGCTACAACTGGCTGGGGAGTTTGCAGAGCCCTCAATTAAACAAAGACTTTGGGAGGCTGCCGAAGAACATATCGAACCGAACTGGGACTATAGTCGTGGTGAATTCACTCTTGGTCTCCATCTCAATGAAGCCCACCCACGGGGTCAATTGAACGCCCGAATGATGGCTGGCTGGGTTTGCACCCAGGGCGCCTGGTCACGAATATTCAATGAGCCTAATCTGGATAAGTTCAACGAACCTACCATTGAAGGGGTAGACTTCCCCCGAGTTGCGCTGAGTGAGGCCCGTTGGGATGGAAAGACTTTGCACGTAGCGGCCCATCCGCAAAATACTGATGTAAAAGATACAGTTACTATACTGAAATTGGCGAATATTGATGTGTCCCGCAAGTGGGTCCTGACTAAACCAGGCGGTGAAAAAGTTTCTCTGCAAGGGTCCGGCGAAAATATTCTATTTGAAATCACCGTGGATAATCAGGTCTTCAAACTTAAGGTAGAAAACTAGCCAACAGTTATCAGGTGCAATGATTATTCACCGGCGTCGACCTTGATTTCTTGGATGTCATTCCTTGGAGTACATGTTTCAATAGCAGAGTAAAGATTCCGGATTTAATCTGCCGATTATATTTTATAAACGAGGAACTCATGCCTGCCTATAAGTTAAAAGTGAATGGAACTGATCATGTCGTGGACGTCGATGAGGAGATGCCACTGCTCTGGGTGCTAAGGGATGTGCTTGGGCTGACTGGGACAAAATATGGTTGTGGCATTGCTCAATGTGGTGCTTGTACTGTTCATATTGGCGATACACCCACAAGGTCATGTTCTGTACGAGTATCTGATGTAGTCGGGCAGTCTATTCGCACCATTGAAGGTTTGTCTGAAGGGACGAAATTGCATCCAATGCAGCAGGCCTGGATTGAAATAGATGTTGCGCAATGTGGTTACTGCCAGGCGGGGCAGATTATGTCTGCTGCAGCTTTGCTTAAGCAGAAGCCTAATCCTACAGATGAGGATATCGATAGTGCCATGTCGGGTAACTATTGTCGTTGCGGTACTTATAATCGAATTCGTAAGGCGATCCACACAGCTGCAAATTATCACGATGCGATGGCCTCTGTGGAGAAACAGGTATGAGTACATTAGACAAAGATGTGCGAGAAGTAGCCGCAAACAAGTTGGTTCAGGCGGTTCAAGCTGAAGTACAGGGTAAATATAGCAGGCGTTCCTTCCTTAAACTTACCGGCATGGCTGGCGGCGGCTTTGTACTGGCATCGGTACTGCCCGCGATTCAATCTGACGCTGAAGATCTTGGTAGTCTAGTGGGCTCCGTTGAGTTGAATGCTTTTATCAAAGTCTCATCTGATGGTCGAATCACAATCTATTCATCCAATCCTGAAATGGGGCAAGGTATCAAGACAGCGTTGCCCATGATCATCGCCGAAGAGATGGGTGCTAAGTGGGAGGACGTTGAGGTATTACAATCTGAAGTTGATGCCGAACGCTTTGGCAGACAGGGGGCAGGGGGTTCGACAACAATTCCGCGAAGCTTTGACCTGATGCGGCAAATGGGGGCTTCCGCAAGGGAAATGTTTATCGGCGCGGCGTCCATTGCCATGGAGCTTCCCAGAGATGAACTAAAGGCTGCCGAGAGTGCAGTTTCCCATAGCAGTGGGCGATCATTGTCGTTTGGTCAACTGGCAGCATTGGCCGTTAAGCAACCATTGCCTGATCCAGGCTCTCTGGAATTCAAGGATCGTGAGGATTACACCATTATTGGCACCTCCGTTTCTGGCGTCGACAATCTGGTTATCGTCACTGGACTGGCGCGCTTTGCCATAGATACTAAAGTGCCGGGCATGCTCTTTGGTGCATATGAAAAATGTCCTGCATTTGGCGGCAAGGCAGTCAGCGCTAACCTCGCAGAAATTAAGAAGCTCCCCGGTATCAGGGATGCCTTCCTGGTGGAAGGCAATGATAACGTCCGTGAATTGATGTCCGGGGTTGCCATCGTCGGAACATCCACGTGGGCAGTATTCAATGCGAAGAAACATCTGAAAGTGGAATGGGATGAATCTAATGCTTCGAAAGA
>JAYGEX010000017.1:0-2141 GCA_046582185.1 Pseudomonadales bacterium
GGATTAGGATCCCTAATCGGTGGTGGCTGTGCCGCGACATGATTTAGGATGCGTTGAATCACCGTGGGGTCAGTGACGTCACCAATCACCCGAAGCTGTCCCCCACACAGGGGACAGTTGCTGATATCAACTCGAAACACACGCCGCAAACGCTCTGGCTAATGCCATGAATTCTGTATGAGATTCTCTGTTCATAAGGCGTTTATATTTTGATCTGAGTTGAACTAAAGATTCATTCTGCTTTATATGTCAGGTTGGTTAAACCTTTGCGGCTCTTTGAAGCCGGTATGGGTCTGGCTCTGTTTGTTTTATAAGCAACCGTTCAGCATCTCGGCTGTTCTTCTGGCGGCTATCCTGAATTCAGAGCTGTGCTATAGATATTAAGTCTGTATGAACTCATCACCATTGTGCCTCTGGCAATCGTTAAGCCAATCCGCCTCGCCGACAGAATGCTCGAAAACTGAGGAGCCTCTGAATAAATGTTTCCGCGGAATCATTTTGCTAGCGAGTAGAAACCCAGATAAATTCTGTCGCCACTGCAATGCTTGGCAAACTACAATCTGGTGCTCCCTCATGCCAACCCCCGAAGCTACCCACCCCTTCAACACTGATGTATGCTCCCTAGAACCCCAGACACACAGGACAAAGTCGATGTCAGAAGTGAGCCAAGAGGAATATAACCAGATTGCCGTTAAATACGCTAAGCGTCTTGATGATCATCGGCGTTCGGTGATGGGCGATGGCGTGGCGGCCAAGCAAGATCGTGAGGCGTTGTTTCCTGAGTCTAATCGTGCTGGTCTGGGCGTGGCGCTTGAGTATGAGCGTATGGGTAATCAGGCGGTGTCGGATGATTTACAGGCGCGGGCCGATGCGTATGGCTTTCGCCTTGAGCATCTTGGTTTGACCTTGGGCACGGTGATTCATGGTGTCGATTTGAAGCAAACGGTTTCTGATGAGGTTACTCGTTTTATTCGCGATACCTTACTGGAACGTAAGGTGATATTTTTCCGCGATCAGCATCTTAACGAAGATGAGCAGGTTGCATTTGGTCGCAAGTTTGGTGACCTTGATGCCTTTCCTTTTGGGGCGCCGGGAAAAAATCCTTACATCTTAGAGATTCGTCATGGTGAGCAGTTACCTGGCAGGGAAAATGGTTGGCATTCTGATGTTACCTGGATGGAGAAGCCCTCCTTGGGTTCAATAGCGCAGTGCATCACTGTGCCACCTATCGGTGGTGATACATTGTTTGCTGATAGTTACGCCTGTTATTTGGGTTTGCCTTCGGCATTACAACGCCGCTTACAACATATTCATGGCATTAACGATTATCGCATCTTTATAGCTGGTCGGGGTGAGGGCAAGATACCGGATGAACTTGTAGCGGGTATGAAACAAGAAATCCCCTTCGGTGTGTCTCATCCATTGCTGCGTACGCACCCAGAGACAGGCAAGACCGGTCTGTATCTTAATGGTGGGTTTTTACAGCATGACACCTTGTTTGATATTCGAACCGGCGTGACCTTAGATGCCGCAGAGTCCAAAGCGATCGTTGCTACATTGCTGCAGCAGCACAATCGCCCAGAGTACGCCTGCCGGTTTAACTGGGGTCCTGGCTCCATTGCGTTTTGGGATAATCGGGCGGTGCAACACTATGCTGCTAGTGACTATTATCCCCATGAACGTTTGCTGCGCCGGGTGACAGTTAGCGGTGATAAGCCTTATTACACACCCGAAGCACTAGCTAACGGTTAGATTTAAGTAGACGGGCAAGGCGGCTAGCGAGCGGAATAAACCCGTATGCCGCCATTGTAATGGCTCATCAGCCAGGCTTAGCTTGGGGTAATATTCAACCAGGGTCTCCAACATAATCTGTGCTTCCAGTCGTGCTAGGTTAGCGCCCAGGCAAAAATGCACGCCGTTGGCGAATGACATCACTGCAGAAGATAAGCGGGTTAAATGTCTTGAGACTCAACGTTTGAAAGCGGTTTTACCGAAAGTAAAGCGCTTCGATTGTCTCGACCTGGTGGTGGAATTCGATGGACTGAACGGTCCCTGGCTCTGCCGCTTAGTCATCCATCCCAACCTCAAAAAAGGCGCGGCGCCTCGTTATCTCATCACCAATCTCGACGCCAGCAGCTTCA
>JAYGEX010000008.1:0-13566 GCA_046582185.1 Pseudomonadales bacterium
TGGCCCGCCCAGAGAGATTCGAACTCCCGACACCCAGGTTCGAAGCCTGGTGCTCTATCCAGCTGAGCTATGGGCGGAACGGACGCGCAGTATATTCAATCCTGGGGTTCGCCGCCAGTAAGAATCCGCACATTTTCGTTCCTTGCTTGCCTTCCTGTTCAGTCATTGCCAATAGACACTGCGGTGCTATGCTGAGGCTTTCGAAACGCGTCGATATCTGAATTCAGGAAGTGAAGTAATGAATGATTACGGATTGTTGTCTCTGTTACCACCGGTCCTTACGGTGGTACTCGCCATGTGGACCCGTAACATTATTGTATCGCTGAGCATGGGTGTCTTTAGTGGTTCACTCATCCTTACCGGGTTCAATCCGTTTTACGCAACGCTAGATCTGATTGAGCAGCGGGTATTCGTCCAGATCGCATCACCTTCCAACATCCAGATCATTTTTACCATGATGGCCATTGGCGGTTTTATTAAGCTGCTTGAGGTTTCAGGTGGTGCGAAGGCATTTGCAAAGGGAACGACAAGTGTCATTTCCAGCTCACGGCGCGCACAGTTTTCAACGTGGGTGTCTGGAATGGCTATCTTTTTTACAGATTCAGGGAATGCCCTCATTATCGGCCCTCTATTTCGTTCGATATTCCGGGAATTGAAGATTTGTAAGGAAAAGCTGGCCTACATTCTTGATTCCACAGCAGCGCCAATCTGCATACTGATTCCATTCATCGGCTGGGGGGCTTACATCATGGGCCTCATCGAGCAAGCCTACGTTGATACGGGGCTTACAGAAACATCACTTTCGGTTCTGCTCAATGTACTGCCCTATCAGTTCTATGCAATCTTAACCTTGACTGCGGTGCCATTTTTTATTTTTAGTGGTCGCGACTTTGGGCCAATGAAAAAAGCCCAGGAACAATACAATCCTGTTGAGCTTAGTGAAACAGATGCAGATGCTGCAGAAGTTGAAGCTCCACCATTGAGCCTCTTTGTTGTACCCTTAGTTATACTGTTAGGGACAATTGCACTTTTACTAAGCTGGTTCGCCATCAATGACGACCTGACCAGCACACACGTACGGTCAACACTGACCATTGCCTATATGGCCGCATCCATGGCGTGTGCCATGCTCATGTACAAACATCAAGAAACTTCACTGAATGATTCTTTGGCGACGTTTATTGAAGGTACCCAGAGCATGGTATTTGTCGTGATGATTCTAATACTTGCCTGGTCTTTGAGCTCGGTGATAAAAGATCTGGGCACTGCACTAACAATCTCCCAGCTTATAGGTGAAGGGCTGAACCCGTCTATTCTGCCAGCACTTGTATTTGTTCTGGGCGCCATTATTTCACTGGCGACTGGATCTTCCTGGGGAACGTTTGCGATTCTGATGGCGCTTGCGGTACCCGTGGCATTTAATATCGGTGCACCGCTATACCTGACGGTAGCAGCAGTACTCAGCGGCGGCCTATTCGGCGACCACACTTCACCCATCTCTGATACAACCGTTCTTGCATCCATCGGCGCCGATTGTGCGCATATCGATCACGTGAGTACTCAGTTCTACTACGCCATGGTGCCGGGCTCAATCGCTTTCCTGGCTTTCCTTCTGGCAGGATTCTACCCAACGCCATGGATCACCCTACCCGCCATTATTGTCCTCTTCTTTGCGATACAAATTATTGGCCGCAAATTTGGTTCTTCATCTGTTTATAACGAACCAGGCTCCATTCGCACTTCGCCAACAGTTTAGATGACCGCTAACAGATGGCATCGAACACAACTCTTTCACTCTATTCACACATTATCAGACGAACTGTTAGAGTAGCGACTGGCCAATGAAACGATTGCGATTGGCAGGCAATGGAGCGCGACGCATTGCTGGATGAATTTATGACCCGCAGAGGAGATCTGGCGGCCGACCTTCTAAAATACATATCGGCAGAAACATCCGTTGCCGATGGCATCGAGACCTGGTTACAGGAGCATCTGGCATTTGTCGAAAACTGGCAGCGAGTCATTGAAGATGTGCAACGAATCGATAGCGCTTTAGATTTTCCTGTTTTTGCGACTAACCTGAAACGCATCCTGCAGCTGATAAGACCAGTAGGCAATCTGCGCAATAACGGGGCCAAATGGCTTGCCCACGTAATCAAGCCCAAATGGCGAAAACAACTGATACCTTTCATCATTCGATGCGATCGCGGAAGCGATTAGCTCTCCGCCCATCGTGGTCGTCGCCATGCCATGCCCACCAAAACCCTGGCAATACCATTCTCCCGGTTTGAGCTGGCCTATCTGTGGCATCTTGTGCCTGGCATACCCCATGTATCCACCCCATGCCACCTCACCCTTTATCCCCTGTAATTGTGGGTACACCGATAACAGATCGCGAAGCATAATTTTCTTTAGCTTCTCTTGAGCCGGATGAAACATGGAAACTCTTCCGCCCCAGAGCAATTGTTTATCGCCAACAATTCGATAATAGTTAGATGAGAATCGATTGTCACCTACAGCGTAAGGAGATCGAATCGCATCCTCCAGGCGATCACCCAGAGGCTCGGTTAACAGAACATAAGTTGCAACAGGTAATGTCGCGCGGCTTAATTTGCCGTGAAGGGAGCCAATGTAGCCACTGCAGGCATAAACAACATGGTCGGCTTTGACGGTCCCTAGCGGTGTTGTAATCAGCCAACGATCGGACGCTTTTTTCACTTTCGTGACAGGGGACTCTTCATAAAAAGCAGCGCCCAGGGATTGCGCAAGTTTTGCCGTGTGCAATGCATAATTCAGGGATTGGAAACGCATGGTGCTGGGTTTGAAGAAGCCATCATAGTAGCGCTTGGTGAGGTAATTTTCCGCGACCTTCTCTCTGGGCCAATATTCAAGATCCTCATCAAACAGCCGGTTCATATCATCTACATGCTGCCTTACGCCCTTTTCATCATCAAACCAGGATGCTGTTACGGCACCATTGTCCCCTTGCAGGATTGAATCCTCACTGCCTTTTATCCGCTCTTTAATCAGGTCGAAGGCACTGGATGTGAGGCCATAGAGTTGCTTGGCATGATTATCGCCCAGTATTCTGACAAGGTTCATGGCACCCTGGGAGAAACCCCTGCCCACAAAGCCGCCATTTCGACCCGATGCACCCCAGCCGACTTGTTGTGCTTCAAGTAGCACACAATCTGTTCTGCGTTCTGCCAGGCCCAGAACGGTGGAGATACCTGCCAGGCCACCGCCTATAATGCATACCGGCACATCAATATCTGCTTGCAATTTCGGCGCACCCAATCCTACTTGCGCGGTGCGGCTGTAGTAAGAATCTATATACGCCATGGACAATCCAAAAAAAGAGATGATTGTACCGGAAAATTATCGCCTTTCCTGCGCTCTATCGAGCGTCTATACGTAAAATCATAAGTACTTAACGGCCTTGTCCTACGCCAAATTCAGATAAGCGCTATTACGATCATTTTGATTCCCGTTTAAATTCAATTCATCTCTTTGGATGAATCATGTTTACCCTTAAAAATGAAACAACACCAGACACGCTACCGGCTATCTTCGAGTCGGTGCTTGGGGAATCACCTACGCAAGCTCGATGCCTTGGCTTGAAGTGGCTTCAACAAAGAGAGTTGGTTCGTTCACTTTGGTCCGAATGCACTGATGTCTCGCTGCAGGCTTCACTGGATCGATCGAACAAAATTGTCCTGGAAGATGAAGTACCACTTCAGAACTTCCTGCAATCCAATACCAAAGGTACTGTCCTGCTAACGATCCACATGGGTGACTATATTCATGCCATTCTCAGAATCTTATCCCTGGTATCTACCAGGCAAGTCATTCTACTAAGGAAGAAGGGTTGGACTAAAGCCGAGCAGACAATGTTCGGGAAGCTCGAACTCATTGGCCATAAGGTAACCACCGTTCGCCATGGTCCAGCTGCTGCAAAGGTAATTGTCAGCGCCCTGCGCCAGGGTGCAATTGTGATCTTTCTCTATGATTTATCGTCCAGATGGGGCGAGACCTCTCCAGTTCGATTCTTTAATACGCGTTTGCACTGGGTCGCAGGGCCATTGCTGCTTGCGATGCTGGGCAGAAGTTTCGCCATTCCCTTCTTTACCTTCAGGGAATCAAACCAATGGATCTGTGAAGTAAATTCTGTGCGCGACTATACCGGCGACTATTTAGGCAACTCTATAGGCAAAACAGCCAAACGATCCAGCTATCTGAAATCAGAATTGCAGATAATTACGTCACTCGCTGAAGGTTATATCAGAAATCATGTTAGCCAATGGAACCACTGGCATTTGATTCCAGAGATGGCAAGCGACGAGAGCAAGGAGACTAGCTGATGTCGAACAATGATCTGTACCGGCTCGAAGCCCTACAACATGCCAGCGAGCGAACGCTCGGCAGCCCGATGATCAGCCAGCCATTTACGACTCGAGCACTGACTATCCTTCTTTTATTGATTACTGCTGTTGCCCTGCTTTTCCTGAGTCAGGCACAATATGCCAGAAAGGAAACGGTCAGTGGATACCTGCGACCTGACCGTGGCATATCGCGTGTTTACCCGCGCAACCAGGGAGTCGCCGACACCATATATGTGAAGGAAGGTGACTACGTCAAAAAAGGCGCACCTTTAGTTAATGTGCGAGCACCCTATTCTCTGTCAAGCGGGGAACAAGCTAGCGCTAACATTCTCATGGAGATTGAGCTTCAAAAGGGCCAACTTAAAAACCGCATTACCCGGGAGAAGGAAAAGACGGCACTTGAACTGAACTGGCAACAGAAGAATATAGCGTCCTTTGAAGATGAGTTAATGCAACTCAAGCATCTTCAAGACCTGCAAGCTGCCCGCGCATTAGTATCAAGCCTGCAAATGGCTGCTGCCAAGGAATTGCACCAACAAGGTTTTCTTTCAAACATGCAGTGGCTGTCATCAAAGGTAACGAGTCTGGCAGAACAAAAAGAAGTCGTTCAAATACGCCAGCGGATTACTCAGAAAAAATCCATGTTGAAAGCTGCAAACCATCAGCTCGCGTTGTTGCCCACCTTGGTTCAGGACCAACTTGATCTCCTGGATCGGGAATATTCATTGCTAAAACAACGAGAAACTGAACAACGTGAACGTTCAAGTCACCTGGTAATAGCGCCCATTACAGGAAAGATAACGGCCGTGAGTGTATCGATTGGAGACTCCGTCTCAAATGTCCGCTCAATGTTATCTATCGTTCCGGAAGGTGCCCAGCTTTATGCCTGGCTGCTTATTCCCAGCCGCGCCGCAGGGCTGAGCGAAGATGGCCAAAGAGTACGCTTAATGTACGACAGCTTTCCCTATCAACAATTTGGCACACAACCAGGAACGATCATTTCAATTTCTGATGCGGTGATTGAACCAAACGATATCAGTGGCCCGCTGCGCCCTGGTGAACCGGTATTTATTGCCAAGGTCGCACTCGATAAGGACAGCATCATCGCCTATGGCATCGAGAAACCGCTACAAATAGACATGTTGTTAAGCGCAGATATAGTTCAGGCACAGCGCTCAATTCTGGAATGGATGTTAAACCCCCTGTTCGCTCTTAGAGGGCGAACCGGGTGATGTTGAACCTTACAGGAAAGCACAAACTACCCAGCATACTGCAGGCAGAAGCGGCAGAATGTGGCCTGGCATGCATCGCCATGATTTCATCATTCCATGGATATCATTGCGACTTGTTAAGTCTTAGAAAAAACTTTGGCTCTTCGGCCAGAGGCGCATCCGTTCAGAATATTATGGATCTTGCCGACTCTCTGGAACTCAGCACCAGGGCTTTGCGGATAGAGGTAGAAGAACTTCGTGAATTATCAACGCCTACTATTCTTCATTGGAACTTTAACCACTTTGTAGTTTTAAGACAGGTAAACCGGGATTCAATAATCATCCACGACCCGGCGGTAGGCATTCGTAAATACTCGCTTAAGGAAGTTGGGCATCGGTTCACGGGCATCGTTATAGAACTAACACCAATGAGTACCTTTAGAAAAGGTTCTGATCAAACCAGGCTGCGACTCTGGGACTTTTGGAAAGGCGCCAAAGGCTTGATGTCATCCCTGGCACAAATCCTCGCCCTATCCCTCCTAATACAACTCTTTGCATTAGCGACCCCGTTTTATGTACAAATCGTCGTGGACGAAGTACTTGTCAAAAATGACCTGGATCTACTGCTGGTCTTGGCTCTCGGGTTTGGCTTGTTAACGCTGATATTAGTTGTGACCAAAGCCATTCGAGGATATTCAAGCGTTTTTCTCACCAATCAACTCAGCTTCAACCTCGGCAATAGTGTCATGCACCACCTTATACGCTTGCCCATGGAGTACTTTCAGAAACGTCACCTCGGTGATGTAATTTCCCGCTTCGAATCAATAAAGCCAATTCAGGGATTCATCATAAGCGGCAGCATCTCGATAATTATCGACGGCCTTCTGGCGATTACTACGTTGATTATGATGATTGCCTATTCGCCTACCCTGGCCTTGGTAGTGGTCACCTCCGTTATCCTTTACGCAGTTTTTAGAGCGGCACAATTTCAACCACTGCGAAACAGCAATCACGAAAATATCACCGCTGTCGCAAAGCTCGACAGTCTCTTTATGGAATCAATCCGCTCCCTGCAGAGCATTAAACTGGCTGGCCGGGAATCACAGAGGGAAGCCAGCTGGCGCAATCAATTCGCAAGCAGCCTTACTACGTCAGCGAAAATCGGCCGACTGACAGTCAGCTATGAAGCAGTGAACAGCACCCTGACGGGGCTTGAATTTTTATTAGTGATCTATATAGGCGCTTATGAGGTGCTTGGCGGGGTACTAACGATCGGCATGCTCTACGCATTTATGGCCTATCGCTCAAATTTTTCAAGCAGCGTGACATCGATTATCAATCAAATCATGCAGTATAAAATGGTGGGTCTGCATCTTGAGCGACTTTCAGACATTACCCACTCTGAACAAGAAGCAGGGCTGGATAACAACGGTCGCTTCACTATTCCAATTAACGGCAGACTCAGCCTATCTGATGCCAGTTTTGTGTACGTGGGTAGCAAACAGGCAATCTTTCAGAATCTCTCACTTGAGATAGAAGCAGGTAGTTTTGTTGCATTGTATGGCCCTTCAGGAATCGGCAAATCCACCCTGTTAAAAGTGTTGATGGGACTCACGGATCCAAGCGACGGGCAATTGCTTGTTGATGGGCAACCACTATCGCCAACAATACTACGAAGTTATCGAAGTAAGATCGCCGCCGTTACTCAGGAAGATAGTCTCTTCACTGGATCGCTACAGGACAATATCTCATTCTTTGACCTGGCAGCGGATAACGACAAACTTTTACTGGCAACAAGACAAGCCGAAATACATGAAGACATTCTCAGAATGACCATGGGTTACGAAAGCCTAATCGGTGACATGGGTACTGCATTGTCTCAAGGCCAACAACAAAGGCTTCTGATTGCCAGAGCACTCTATGCTCAGCCGAAGATATTATTCCTGGACGAAGGCACCGCTCACATCGATGCCGCGACAGAGCTAAAAATCATGGACAATTTAAGGTCCATGAATATCACCTGCATCTACGTTACCCATAACCCTGCTTTACTCCATTACGCGGACAAGGTTATCCAGTGGCTACAGACAGGTGAGATACAGGTCATTGATGTTTCGACGCAGGATGAGGCTCAAGCGGTAGTGGCGACTTAATGGAAGTTGCCATACAAAAAAAGAACAGAAACGCTGGTGCGGTTACTGCTGCCAGTTATTTAGCGGTGCAAATAAACCTTCCCATGTGTTCTGTACAACAGGGATGCTCACTGCACGATTTCAGGTAGGAGCTCCATCCAACTAACGCAATTGAGGATTAGAACAATGAAAGAACTAAAAGTTGAACAGATTGCAAAGATTTCTGGCGGACTTAGCTTCTTACCGGTAAATTTTGGCATCACCAGCTCCGGTCTAAGTAGTGCGCTTGATGCTGCAGGCATATATGCGAACTTTGGCATCATGAATTACGCAACACCAATTGTAGGCATGCCAACTTTTGGCGGGATATCGAATATCGGTGGAATAGGTACTGGTGCCAGGGAAGAAGATAGCTAAGGAGAGCTTGGGAGGCATTGAGCCTCCCTTCTTTGGATGATTACACTTGAAGACAAAAATAATCGCAATGAGCGAATAAGACATTGTAGATCAACAATGGCAGGGTTCAGCACCATAGCTCTGGCACTTTACACTTACCAATCGACTCTTTGTAATTTTTACTCGATACCCCAAGAATCGAATCATCTATACATATATTCCACTATATTAACGCAGGCGCGTGGACTTCCGATCTTCTAACTCAAGGCGAATTTCATCGCATAGAACTCGGAAAGTTCATCCCCCCCAGCGTACTGTCCAGCAAACGTTCCACCATCGCGCTACCCAGCCAGGAACCAAGTCCGATAATGATATACAGAGAGAACCTCAGGAGCTTAGCCGCGTCGATCGGGATCAGAAACAGGAGACTCCATGATTCTCGATAAGGATACTGTTCCCGGTCATAATTGAAAAATCGTACTTGCAAAATTGGCGTAAAGGGCGAAGACTTTGCAATGTACAAATTACTGGAGGATATTCAAATGGCTTTGCGCATCAATGACACCGTCCCTGACTTTACAGCTGAAACGGACCAGGGCACCGTTCAATTCCACGATTGGATCGGTGATAGCTGGGTTATTTTGTTTTCCCACCCAAAAGATTTCACCCCTGTTTGTACAACTGAATTCGGGGCAGTGGCACAGCTGGCAGATGAGTGGGAAAAACGGGGCACCAAGGTAATGGGTGTATCTGTGGACGGAGTTGAAGACCACAAAAAATGGAAGCAGGACATCGAGAAAGTATCGGGAGCCATTGCAGGATTTCCGATCATTGCCGACGAAGGGCTGGAGGTTTCCAAAGCCTTCGATATGTTACCTGCTGAAGCTTATATGCCTGACGGTCGTACACCTGCTGACAGTGCCACGGTTAGATCGGTATTTATTATCGGGCCGGACAAGCAACTAAAATTATCAATGACCTATCCGATGTCGGTTGGGCGTAACTTTGGGGAAATTTTGCGCGCACTTGATGCGCTGCAAACGTCAACTAAACATGGAATAGCAACACCCGTAAACTGGATGGTGGGTGAGAATGTGATTATTCCACCCACTGTCAGCGATGAAGACGCGAAAACTAAATTTGGAGAGTTCGAAGCAGTTTTGCCGTATCTACGCAAAACCAAATTGCCCAGCTAAAGCCAGGTTTACGATCTCTGGAATCAGCGCTGATTAATTGCAGGGTTTTCTTCCTGCAAATCGGTAGCGGAAATCCAGGCGCGCAGCTAACTCATGTCAGCATTGTGCTGATCACCGGGAATCGTCTTGTTTCCTCTGATTTATTGGTAAGAAAGTCCAGCGCCTTTTCCTGATTACAAACGGGATAGGGGCGGCTTACCACGTTTAATCCATTTGCACAATTCGAACATGCAAGGGGTAATATCCTATGGCAAGAATAGATAAGGCAAGCGATGAGGAAATTCAAGATTTCATCGCTCAGTTTAGCTCTTGGTCTAATGAGAACAACAAGCTTCATCGTGAATATGTGTTTGGTAGTTTTGTTCAGGCATTTGGTTTTATGACAGAAGTGGCGCTAATTGCTGAACGCACCGATCATCATCCAGAATGGTTTAACGTATATAAAAAGGTCATTGTTGACCTCACAACACATGAAGCAGGTGGAATAACTGAACGAGATTTCAACTTAGCCAAAAACATGGAAGAGATCTCTGCAAAAAAATCTTCAGGCGGGCTAGGCAGTATCGAATTGCAGGAACAGACCTAAGGATTCTCATGTAATATCGCATGGACAAATTTAGGGGACAATATTCAGCGATTTGCTAAAGCCCCTCCGAACTAGCGAAGCGCCAAAGGTGCGAACTGTTTCCAGGTTAGAAATGGGAGTCCATGTATGAACATTATTGGGATTACGAGCATTCTCTTCGGCATGCTGATCATCACATCGACTGGAACGCGGGCAGGAAAAACTGATCGCAGCGATGGCAGCATGCCCGTAAGGTTTCCCCTTCCGCTTATCTCAATCGTACCTACAATATTTTTCATTTTGTTACCTTCACCAAGAATGTCGCCACGACGGCAGGATATCTGCGAGGGCTGATCATGTTAGCATTGCATGAGGGGCCTACCGGTCCGTATAAACTTTTACCGTACTGCCAGGTTAAATAGCAATCAACGATAATTTTTAGATGAATAATCAAAAAATTTATTTATGTTTGCAGTGGTAGTTGCGTTAAAGATATGAGAGCCCTATCGTGACCAGAAACTCTCGTGATATATCCGAAATATTCACAAAAAATAATGTGCTTCCCAACGATAGGACCATAAAGATGAATAATGCCAAGGCTAGTTAAAAATTCGCCACCAAACTAAAAGAGTAGTTTTAAATCAAAAATGATAGTGACATGAAATTGCCAGAAGTTGGCATGACTGAAGAGCAACGTTACCTGTTTGATACGTTTGGTTATTTTATCGTACCCAAGGCGATATCTTCTGTGCAGGTTCAGCAACTACGATCCACATTACATAATGGAACCGAGCAGTTCGATCCGGTTGCCCAGGAACAGGGACCTTTACACTGGTCCGAGATTTGGCGCGATCTGATTGATTTGCCAAATATCAGCCCCATTCTTGAAGAGCTGGTGGGCAATGCCGTGTTAACGAAGGGACGGACGGTGCGGGCAAAAGATGGCCGCCAGACATTGGCATCCTTTCGTCTTGACCATCTCAATATTCATACTCATATCAAACAAGGTTACGAGGGCGCAGTACTACATGGTGGTTGGCAGGACACCGGCGGCAGTCAGTTTTTTCGTTACCATGACGGTCGTTTCTACAATGGCCTGGTGGTCGTGGCGATTGAACTGTTTGATACCCATCCGAATGATGGCGGCTTTTGCTGCATTGCTGGTACTCACAAGTCAAACCTGGCGTTACCCCGCGATTGGGCGGATCTGAGCAACGGAGTACACCCCTGTATCACACGTGTACCGGCAAACGCCGGTGATGCAATTATCTTCACAGAAGCACTAACTCACGGAACGCTTCCCTGGACTGCGGATGCGACCCGAAAAACTCTGTTTTATAAATTTTCTCCTCATGCTACAAGCTGGTCAGCAGATTTCTTCAATCCGGACGACTTTCGCCAATATGCTGACATGGATGATCGTAAACTCGCGATACTGGAGCCACCCAACGCCAGGTATTGGGGCAGACCATCAAGACCTGAACGCACCCAGCGCGAATAATTGGTATTTGCGAAAAGCTAACGGACCTTGGCCTCGATATTCAGTTGGCCGGCAAGACCGGCAGTTCGATGCGTCGCGCTTTCAATATAATCCGGATCGGTGATCATCCGCAGCATGGTAGTGGAATCGGGCTGGTCCGAATCCGGTACCGACACGGGAATTTCCGGACTGATAAACCTACCTTGTAGAATCGTTCAAAGCCACGAATATTGCACGTTAGCATAGATGATCAGACTGTCTGCTCTTTAACCGCCCGCCATGCAGCATCGAAGGCCGCATCCATCAGCGCAATCGCCTCGGAATCCGTGTTGGCAATGGAGATACGCCCGAACTGTGCCCGCCCGATCTCATGGGGTGCTTGTCCTTCCTCCCATTTCGGGTCGTCCAGTCCAAGGTAGGTATAAGAGTAGCCGTGGGGAATGCGGTTGACAGTGATGGCGAGGATGTCGGTCTCGTGGTTGAAGCCGTGTTTGCCCAACAGTGACTGCAGTTGGTCGCGAATCTGCTGCTCGTAGCTGGCGAAGGGTGTGCTGTATATTTTGTGGCGTCCCATCCGCAGCTGGTCGCGTGCTGATATCGGCTGCTTCGGTTCCGTCATTGGAGAGTGCATCATAAACACCACCATAGGATCGTCCGGCCCGCGAGGGGGTTCATATCCGCCAACGGTCATGGTTGGCGCCGTACTCACCCACTGAAACGGATCATAGGGGCACTGGAATAGTGTGGCACCCAGCTCGGAATAGGCGCGACCATTCTCCAATAGCACGTTGGCGTAGACAAAAGGTGTCTTGACGCCATAGCTTAGGCCCTCTTTCTGGGACTCTGGCATATCCGGGCACAGGTGAGGTATGAGTCCGTTGTAGCAAGCCAGAACACAATGATCGGCGGTGATTTGTAGTGCTTTCCCCTGCTGGACATAATCGACTTCCACCTGTTTACTGTCGACCTCAAGCACCCCGACCACGGTGCTGTTAAGTCTCAGCCGGGTGTCCTGATTTTCCCGGTCCAGCGCACTGTAATCGAAGCGTGCGATAACGACATCCTCTGGTCCTTCCATGCCGGGAGCAACCGCGGGAATCAATTTCTGTACCAGCAACCTGGCGACAGATGCGTTGCCATCGGGGAACATTCTCACCTCCAGGAGACTGTCCAGGAAGGCGCCCCCAACAGAAGCCAGCGACTTACCTACCCAACCCATTGCCTTAATACCACTGGCGCCGTTACTGATGGCTTCCAATACAGTCAGGTTCCAACCCGATAAGCCGGTTAAGTGGATGATGATGGCATTTAATATCGGTATCGTTTCTTCAGCAAGGCCGACATGTTCCAGCAGGAATTGGTTGTAGCTGACGGAATTCACGTAATCCCATTTCTCGCTGAGTGATAGCTCATCAAGGAAGTCACGTTTACCGCCAAAATAATCGATTAAGGTGTCTTGTTCAGATGCTGGTATTGGCAGTGCCCGTACCGTCGCCTCGTAGCCGTCGCCGCCGTACATCACTGCGTTCCAGTTGCCGCCCACGGTGACATGGCCGTCCGGTCCGGGCAGTGCCACGCCATTGTCAGCATCAAGCTTGCCCGCCAGCGCCAGGTTGTCAGGCGTGTTGGTACCCATGGCGGCGACGAAGTCATCGTCGATGCCGATGTCAGCCATCAGCCCAGATGCCACCTTACTGTAATTGCCGGGACTTTCCAGATTCTGGGCGCCGCCCAGGCTCAGCATCATTCTTCCCTCGTGGTGAAATTCATTGCGTTTTGCGTGGCCGCCAAAATCGTCGTGATTGTCCAGCAGCAGGATGCGGACTTCGGAGCCCATTTTTTTGCGGTAATACCAGGCCGCGGCCAGCCCACTCATACCGGCGCCAACGACGACCAGGTCATAGTGTTCATCCAATGCCTGGTAGTGGGTCGGCTTTTCTCCGCGCCAGACCAAGGCATGGGCAACTTCAAAGGAGCCCTCGTGACTGCCGCGCATGCCGGTAAGGGTAGGCGGGTAATATGCGGAGGAGTCCGGCGGGCTAAACGCCGTGGGTGCGCCAATTAATATATTCGCGGCCGACTCAATGTCGCTGCCACAAGCCTGTAGCAGTATGCCACCCGCACCTATGGCAACCCCGTTCAAAAAATCCCGGCGTGTTACCCGTGCTGCCATGATGGTCTCCGAATACTTTACATGTCAAATG
>JAYGEX010000016.1:0-125461 GCA_046582185.1 Pseudomonadales bacterium
TGAAATTTATTGATGCAAGCTACGGAGAAAAATCTTGAACGCGACATTGTCACTTGGTTACCAAGTTAACCATCTTTGCTTCTGGTCGGTCATCATTGTCATTGCAACGGGCGTTGTGTCCATGTTTTATCCGCTTGATGTCCCAGGAGGCTACGCCGCGGAGCACGCGGATCGTGTGCCCTGGCTGAGTGCCAATCGAGGTGTATTTATCGATGGCTGGTTAAACCAGATCGTCGCCATGTTCAGCTTGTCAGTCATCTTATTTTGTGGCGCCTGGCAGGTAGCAGGCAGAAATCCGCCCCAGGCCATACTGGCAGCATCGTTCTTTGCAATGGCTTTTGTCTTTAAAAAATCGATATCTTCTCCAGTATGATGGGCTTGTCTCGAGGCCTGGGCATCAGATTTTGATCGTGACCAACAGAGCTGGAGCAGTTTAATCGTATGCACAATCAACCAGAGGGCCCCGAGCAGCATGCAGTGGAGTTGGATATACTGGCTCGGCACGAAATCGCTCTTCAGCCGTTTGTCCGTCGAGAGGTGGCACAGCGGTCCACGGATTCCCTCGAAGAGGCAGAGGACCTGATCGAAGAATTGAGGTTGATTCAACCTTAGTCGATTGTGCTGCTATCAGAAACACAAGCAAACAAGTTCCAATAAATTTTCTGAGAAATGAAGAGGTAGATATGAAACCAGAGATACCGACTTGTGAGCAGTTTGGCTTGGAATTTCGCTTTTTCTCACGTTAATCGCCGAGGTAAATAGTCCTAATGTTAATTCCCCGATACCCTGCAAATACTCCGACCACAGAAATTACAGCAGCGCTTGAAGATTCAGGATGCGTGGTGGTGACTGGGCTGATGGATTCAAGACTTCGGCAATCGGTAACCGATGAACTTGCACCACACATGGACAGGGCACGTGTTATCGAAGATGATGACCCGTCGCAGTTTTACCCGGGCCGGACGAAACGTATCACAGCGCTAGTGACACGTTCTGCGACTGTGACTGACCACCTCATCGCCCATCCGATCTCTCGGAAAGTCTGTGAGACCATTCTGTTACCCAATAGCGAACACGGCTATCAGCTGCACGTAACTGCTGCTTTGGAAGTTGGTCCGGGCTCGCGGGCCCAGGTACTGCATCGGGAAGAAGACTCTTTCACTTTCTTTCCCCTCCCACGCCCAAACTTGATCGTCGCGAGCATGTGGGCGATGACGGATTTCCGGTCTGACAATGGCGCAACGTTGCTTGTGCCAGGAAGTCACAAGTGGCCTGGTGACCGGGTCGCAACCAGTGACGAGATTGTCGCTGCTGAGATGCCAGCCGGTTCTGTACTCTACTGGATGGGCGGGCTATTTCACGGTGCCGGGGCTAATACATCACAGGATTGCCGCTATGGGGTGATCCTGACCTATTCAGCAGGTTGGTTGCGGCAGGAAGAAAATCAATATATGGACGTACCAGCCGAAAGACTTGCCGAGCTTTCGCCAGAGGTCAAACAGATAGCAGGGTTTGATATGTATCGTGCCCTCGGATTCTTCGATCCATCAGTAAGCTGACTACGCCGCTATGGACAGCTCACCAACCAGTGCACAATTGTTAGGCAGGTGCTCCAAAATCAGAGCTAACGGCCAAGCGCGAGACTTCAGTCACACAATGTGCCCTCCGCCTCATGATCTGACCACACGGCAAATTCATTTCCGTTGGGGTCGAGAAAGTGGAATCGACGCCCCCCAGGGAAATACATCGTAGGCTTACTAATTGAGCCTTTAGCTTCTGTGATTTTTCCCTGTGTGCTTTCAATATCAATGCTGTAGAAGATCACCAGAGCACTTCCAGCTTCGTTGGACATTTTCAGCTCTGATCGGAAAAACCCGCCATCTAACCCTTGGTCAGTAAAGGCTAGGTAGTCAGGTCCTGCGTCTTCAAGTTTCCAGCCGAACACTTCGCCAAGAAAGCTTTTGTGGCCCCGAAATCCTTAGCTCGCATCTCGATGTAATCAATTTTTTCGTGCTGGTACATAGCGGCTCCCACTAATCGTTAATCACCTATGATACAAGACAGCTACTGACAACTGTGTGTCAGCATGCTTTAGGGGAAGACAGCCGAGTAAAGGAAAAAAAGGGTATGATTTGGTCAAAGCTTGTGAACCTCCGTCGTTACAGGAATGCCCGCTCCTGGAGAGAGACCACCGCTAGGAGACCCTAGGAACAACTCGTTCGATGTAGTTCTCGAGCACGTGCGCACCGCCATTCCCATCTCGTTCGAGCCGCAAGTAGTCTGCCAGTGCCTGTTCGTGCGCGGTGTATGTCTGATAGACCTCGAGCAATGCCTTGGGAGCTTGTGCTTCAGCGGCTTTGAGCTCCTCCAGCGCCTGTTCAACAATCGGTGTCGCTCCTTCAAGGAAAGCAGCCCAACTGTCGATTCCCATTGCAGCGACCTGTCTCTTTGCCTCCGCCCGGCACGACGCAACGGCTTCCGTTGAAACCGGGGACAACAAATGATGGCTCAAATAGACAGCCGTAACCCTTTCAACCTCTGCCAGCATGTGCAAGTCACTAGCACGCTCGGGCAGGGTTCCCACCAGCGCCCGAAATGTCGATTCACCGCTAATCTCGCCGAGATAAGCATCCAGCAAATAACGTTCGGACGTATTCTTTTCCTGCATATGCACCCTCGTCGGCTAGTCCATGTATTCCGATTCTAACCTGCAGTTAAGGTGAGTGCCATCTGGCAGGCAACGGGGTACGCAAATGTCGATGCGTGGGGGGGCGTCATCGTTAGAGAGAGTTCTATATTTCCGGACAGGAATTAACTGGCGCTAACTGAACACTTCCTGAAGTGCCTCACCAAGTTGTTTAAGTCCGATTGGTTTAGGCAGAACCAGCCTGAAATGATGTTTGAGACGTTCCGCCTCGGTTACTGAGTTGCCCCAACCACTCAGTGCGACAATAGGTAAGTTCGTGCAATTCGATGAATCTCATCTGACAGGTCAAATCCACTCATGCCGGCCATACCAAGATCCGTAATGACAAGGTCAAAGCTGTGCTCGCTGATGGCCTGAAGCGCGCTTTTACCATCATCAACCACCATCCCCTCGTGCCCCAGTCGTTCGATGAACCTTATGGCAAGATCCCGGACCACTTCATCATCATCCACCCAGAGTAAACTCAATTTGCGGGATTCCGGACCTGGTTCTCCGGTCACTGATCTGCCCGGTATATACTGAATCGGTAAAATGAATTCAATCGTGGTACCGACACCTGGTTCTGTATCTTTTAAACGCACTTCGCCATCGTGAGAACGAAGGATGCTCTAACTTGCACTTAGACCCAGGCCACGACCCGATTCAAAGCCCTTGGTTGAGAAAAAGGGCTGGAATATACGTGAACTGGTTTGTTGATCCATTCCGGAACCGGAATCAGATACTGTCAGGTGGTTACTGGCATTTTCGTGCCAGATTCGAATTTTGATCGTGCCGCCATCCGGTATCTCCTCAATGGCATTTTTCACCACATTGTATAGAGCCGCGCGCAGCTCCCCGAGATTTCCAGAAGATTCAAGCAGATCCTGACCCAATTCCGGCACTATTTGAAAATCGATATCCCGGCGCTGCGCCTCATCTCTCCACAGGAGGCCATCGGAGTTAGGGTGTTAGAGAGAACAGCCAAGTTCTGGTTGAATTGATGTACCGTCCTCGCAAAAAATTGCGATAACGCTTCGCCCCTCTGCAATAATGCCATCCATCCCGGCAATGAGTAATAGCGAAGACATTTTTCAGCAATGAGGTGGCGACGACACTTCAATACTACACTTTTCCCCTAGAGTTGATTGGGTTAACCTTAGCGACGATAGAGGTGAGGTTTCCGAGAACTGCCAAACGACTAGCTAAATATATCAATAAGAGAGGGCCCAGGAAAGAACTGTTGATTGGTTTGTGGATACCGGTGGCTATTGTGTTAGTCCTTTTAGTTACTTTTAACGAAAGTGTTGTTCGTTCTTTATTACCTGGGGTTGTTCTTACCTTCGTGTTAGCTGCCGTGTATGCCATTTCGTCTAATTGGGTTAATGGTCGCGAAGTTGGCACCCTTGGCATCATCATCGCTGGCTTTGGCGTACTGGGTGAGGCGTATCAATTCACAACGCAGTTGGTTGTGTAACTGGAATGGGCACTGATGAGCGATTCCCACCCTCGGAGATTTTCTGACCGCTTTGCAATGGTTAGTCACCGACTAAAACGATTTAAACCAAATATCAATTTTTGTCGGTATCGGCCAAGAGCAAACGATCTATTGACCGAATTCAGGAGAGAACCCCAGCGTGCTCGACCATATGGCCCCTCAACTGGATGACAAGTTTGTCTATGTCTTCAAAACCGAAGATAGCGGTACAAGCTGGCGCCAATCAGAAAAAATGCCATTTAGCTACCACGATGTAAGTTGGATTTGATTGCAAGAGGGTCCTTGCCCTACTTATACTCGCGGTTGTATCAAAAAGGGGATTCACTTGTCACAAGCTTCCGACAATAAAAAAGAAACAAACTCCATTGGTTGGAATGATAAACCAAAGGATGACCCTGAGATTGTCGCACTGCGCCAGTACTTAGAAGCCAATAACGGCATCAAGGGACTGGAAATGGTAACGGCAGACAATGTGAAGCGCGCCGTTCAATTGTTCCAACAAGACGGGTTTGTTGTTGTTGATAAAGTCCTAAATGCTGATCAAGTAGATATCTTAAAAGTGGCTTGTGACAATGTCGCCAATGACATTCTTGCCCTCGACGATGATAGAAAAGGCACTCGTGGTTCTCATAGATATTCTTTTGGCGCGTCAAGTTTAACACGCAGTCAACTACATCTACCTGCATGGCAAATGATGTTATGTGTACCTGAAGTCCACACTTTGCTGGCGGCTATATTTGGTTCAAAAAATTATATATTGCGCGCGGGCAGTGGGGATTTTTGTTTACCTGGCACTGTTGATTATCAACCGCTTCACTCCGACATTAGGGATTATGTAGACGATACAAAAAGTCCCTATAGCTCCTTCATTGACCCGCGCAACAAATTAAATATTTTTGATCTTCCTTCTCCCTATATCGCGGTGAATTTTTTACCTCAGGAAGTCACCCGTTTAAATGGACCAACACGGCAAATTCCCAGCACGCAAAATTCTTCTACCCGCATACCAAATTTAAAATATGAACCGGAATGGATGCGCCTTAGTACCGTTTGCCCTGCCCCAGCAGGTGCCATCATGATCCGTGACGTTCGTGCTTGGCACGGGGGGACGCCCAATCTTACCGATGCTATTCGTTCAATTCCAAATCTGGAATTTTATGCCCCATGGTTTAGGGAACCAATGATCCCCGGCATTACCTATCAAGATTTTAAAAAACTACCTGAAGACATTCAGCCCTATGTACGTTTCAGTGTTGCGGATTCAAGTGAAGAATTGCGTATTGGAACGAAATTAAATTCTCCCTATTAGACCAACACAAAGGCAGCAACACTATAGTGCAATACAATCAATTAGGGCGATCCGGTCTTAGAATAAGCAGAATGTGCCTTGGCACCATGAATTTTGGCCCACGCACGTCAGAAAAAGAATCATTTAAAATTCTTGATCAAGCTGTACAGGCTGGCATTAATTTCATAGACACGGCAAACCAATATGGCGGTGAATTGGGTGTCGGCACGACCGAACTTATCTTGGGTAAATGGTTGGCCGACAATAAATCAAAACGGGACAATTTGGTTTTAGCGACCAAAGTTCATGAACCTATGTCTGATGATATAAACGACAAAGGTTTGTCCGCACGCCATATTCAAATGGCCTGTGACGCCAGTTTAAAACGGTTGGGTGTAGATCATATTGAGCTATATCAAATGCATCACATTGATCGCACCACGCCGATTGAAGAAATTTGGCAAGCCATGGACCTCTTAATCACACAGGGCAAAATAACCTATGTGGGATCCAGTAATTTCCCTGGATGGGCAATTGCCCGGGCTAATGAAAAAGCCATTGCCCATCAACGTTTGGGGCTTATATCTGAACAAAGTTTATATAATTTGATCGAACGCCGCGCAGAACTAGAAGTGCTACCGGCTTGCCTCGAATATGGCCTTGGCCTTATCCCGTGGAGCCCTCTTGCGGGCGGGCTGCTCAGCGGCCCGAAAAAAGATGGCAATGGGCGGACAAGTTCCAAAGATATGCAAAATGCCTTGCACCAACGCAAAGATCAATTGGATCAGTTCCATGATTTATGCGCAAGCTTGCAAGAAACACCCGGGGCCATTGCCTTGGCGTGGCTGTTACATCAACCTGGCGTTGCCGCAACAATTACAGGTCCAGGCAGTTCGACACAACTCGCTTCCGTATTGCATGTTCCAGATATTAAACTTAACAAGGAAACTCTTGACCGCTTGGACGAAATTTTCCCGCCTTGTGGTGCTGCACCAGAAGCTTATGCTTGGTAAAACTATTGCCCCACCTATGACTGATAACACAAATAACACCGCCTAGCCTTGGTTGGCGAGAACATAAATTGGGACACCCAACATTTAGGCATTCGCCGCAACACACTGTGAGAATATGCCGATTCGATTCGTGAGCAAAAGATGAATCATGGATGTCCCTAAATCCCTGCTAAATCCTTTCTTATTCCTTTTTTAGCAAATCGATCGCGACGGTATCAATGCAAACCGCAAGCAGTAGTCGGGGGATATCCAGAATAATTGAGCAACACTAATCGTCCTCAAGCCGATTGAACTGATATTTAAGCACTGCTACTGTAACGGCGAGCAAAGTATCTAAGGAAACATTATGTCAACAACAGCTAGCAGGGCAGTCACCGATAATATCTCCGAACAGGAATGGAAGCTGCGTACTGAACTCGCCGCCTGTTACCGATTGTTTGTTAAATATGGCTGGACGGACCTGATCTTCACGCACCTATCAGCCCGCGTACCGGGCGTTGATGACCAGTACCTGATTAATCCTTACGGCTTGTTGTTCGAAGAGGTTACCGCTTCATCCTTACTCAAAATCGATTTCGAAGGCAATGTCATTAGTGGCGAGCACCCCTATAACGATGCTGGTCACGCTATACATAGTGCGGTTTTGAAAGCGCGGCCCGATATCAATGTGGCTCTACACAGTCACACGCGCGCAGGAATGACGGTGTCGACCATGAAGTGCGGCTTGCTCCCATTGACTCAACAAGCCGGTGAGATCATGGGCAATGTCTGCTATCACGAATATGACATTGCTGTTGGAGGTGACGAAGAGTGCGAACGACTGGGTCGGGATATCGGCGACAAGCATGCCATGATTATGCACAATCATGGTTTATTAACCTGCGCAGAAACGGTGGCTGAGGCTTTTTACCTGATGTACACACTGGAAAATGCCTGCAAGGTCCAGGTTGATGCGCTGGCAAGTGGGCGGGAATTGCACCATACCAAAGACAGCGCCCTTCAAATGTTATCTGCCTACGGCCGTGTAAAGCCTGGGGAAATAGGCCGTTCGGCAAAACTTGCCTGGTCAGCAATGATTCGAATGCTGGACCGGCAAGACGATTCATATAAGTCCTAGTCTGTGCATTGGGAGAATCGTAAATGAAGATTGAAGATTGGTCGTCGGCGAAAACAACACCGGCTTTATACCGTCAGCCCAAAGAACTAACTGGTGTTGCCATACTTTCAACTTATAGGTAAGCCATAGAACTGATTTGATCTTATGACCAACTTGCCATAGTCTTCGCATCGAAAACCCTTTGACATCAACGCCAAGTCCGACCTGGACGATAGGAATCTTACATGAGCGAACAAGCAATCTACGATGACCTGGATTACGATCCCGTCGCCCTTCGTGAAAAATACAAGCAGGAACGTGAAAAACGACTTCGTGAGGATGGCAACGAGCAATACATCGAGGTGAAGGGCGATTTCGCAAAGTATATCGACGACCCTTATGTCGACCCAATCGAGCGTGATCCCGTGTCTGATGAAGTCGATGTGCTGATCATTGGCGGCGGTTTTGGCGGATTATTGGCAGGGGCCAGGCTGCGTGAAGCAGGCGTGAAAGATATTCGCATCGTTGAAAAAGGCGGAGACTTTGGCGGAACCTGGTACTGGAACCGATATCCCGGTGCACAATGTGACATCGAGGCTTATGTCTACCTGCCTCTTTTGGAAGAACTCGGCTACATGCCAAAAGAGAAATACACCCACGCGCCAGAAATTCTCGCCCATAGTTCGAATATCGGCAAACACTTTGACCTCTATAACAAGGCGTTATTCCAAACTCAGGTCACAGAGATGCAGTGGGATAACGTAACCGCCCGTTGGACGGTTTCTACCAACAGAGGTGACAAGGTGCGAGCAAGATTCGTTGCGATGGCTAACGGGCCATTGGATCGACCCAAACTACCTGGAATCCCCGGTATTGCTACTTACAAAGGCCATACCTTTCACACCAGCCGGTGGGATTATGACTACACCGGCGGAACATCGGAAGGTGACTTAACAAAGCTCAAAAACAAGCGCATTGCCATCATCGGCACTGGCGCAACCGCCGTCCAATGTGTTCCTCACGTTGGTGCAGCGGCAAAACAATTGTATGTATTCCAGCGAACCCCCTCTGGAATTGATGTGCGTGGTAATTCACCTACGGACCCGGAATGGGCAGCAAACCTCAAGCCAGGTTGGCAGAAGGAGAGAATGGAAAACTTCAACGCGCTGGTCTCAGGTGTACCGCAAGCTGAAGATCTGGTGAATGATGGTTGGACTGATCTTATTGGCAAGATGGTGGAGATGTTTAAAAAAGGTAGTGGCGGTTCTGACCGTGGTATTGCAGAGATTATGGAACTCGCTAACTTCGAGAAAATGAACGAAATTCGAGCTCGTGCTGAAGAATTGGTGAACGATCCCAATACCGCTGAGGACCTCAAACCCTACTACGCGATGTTCTGTAAGCGCCCTTGTTTCCATGACGATTACCTGCCGACATTCAATCGGCCCAACGTAGAATTGATCGATACTGACGGCCACGGCGTCGAGAGAATTACTGAAAAAGGCATCGTCGTCAACGGTAAAGAGTACGAAGTCGACTGCATCATCTTCGGGACTGGCTTCGAAGTCGGTACGGATTATGCCCGGCGAGCCGGATACGAAATTATTGGTAAGAACGGTCAAAAGCTTTCTGAAAAATGGGCAGATGGCATGAAGAGCTTCCATGGTATGCAAAGCCGGGGATTCCCCAATTGCTTCCTGATGAGCGCACAACAAGGCGGCTTTTCGGCAAACTACCCACACCTGCTCAACGAAATTGCTGTACACCTTGCTCATATTATCAGCCATGCGATCGACAGCGAGTTCAAGACCGTGGAAGCGTCTGATCAGGCGGAAAATAGTTGGGTCGACGGTATCATCAACAGTAGCGGCCCAAGGATGCAAATCGGTGGCGAAGGCTGTACACCCGGATACTATAACAACGAAGGAAAACCGAACCCAATCGCAAAATACAGCGCATTCTATAGTGGCGGCTCAATTGAGTTCTGGAAACTGTTGGCGCAATGGAGAGATGAAGGAAACTTCGAAGGAATCGAATTCGGTTCCTGAGCTGCCGGCAAGTGTGATATCGATCGGTAGATACCGACCTGCATCAGCCAGAACATGGATCATGTGTAGCAAATTGGGACACCCAGCATTTAGCTATTCGACTCAGCGCACTGTGAGAATATGCCGATTCGATTCGTGGGCAATGGATGAATCCTGGGTGTCCCAAAATCCCCCTACCAGAATTTTGTGCTAATTCACGACTCACTATGGACTGACCAACTTCAATAGCATCCGCGATCGTTCTTTGGCTGAAACCGCTTCTCTTTAACACTGATAACTGGCATCTTTGTTCATAGGTTAGTTGTTGGTAGGTTCTCGTCATCGCTTCATCTTTTGCCGGAGAAAAAGAGTAGGAGCTTACCAACGGCTGGCCTCTTCTTCGACCGGGGTGATGATGCTCTTCAGATTTGAATCCGCGAGTTAATAATTATGATTCCTTCGACATTATTAGGTACGGCCAACATTCCAAAAAACGGTGGTGAACTGAGGTTAACTCAACGCGAGAATGATTTTTCTATACATCTTAAAGGTGTGCGTGGAGAACTAATGAACAGCCGAGTGCATAGTTCCGAGCTAGCTTTAGCTGAGTTAGGCTGCGCACATATTCAAGGCCTGAAGAATACGAAGGTGTTAGTCGGAGGCATGGGGATGGGCTTCACTCTGGCCGCTGCCCTCAAAGCAACATCAATAAACTCTCAGGTGGTTGTTGCTGAATTGGTACCCGAAATTATTGAATGGAATAAAGGCCCATTAGGCGAATGTGCAGGCAGGCCGCTAGATGATAATAGGGTTCTGGTACACCTGGGTGATGTGGCCGAACTATTCAAAACTAAACAAGCCACTTTTGACGCTGTTTTACTAGATGTTGACAACGGTCCCGAAGGCTTTACACAAACAGACAATAACAATTTGTATTCAATAGAAGGTTTACAAGCTATACGACAAACACTTCATCCTGGTGGCATGTTAGCGATATGGTCAGCCTGGCATGACCCGAAATTCACCATGCAACTGAAAGAATCTGGCTTTAAGGTTGAAGCTCAAACCGTAAGAGCGCACAAAGGAAAAGGTAGCCGCCATACTATATATCTGGCCAGGAAAAAATAGGAACATGGTTAAAAATCGTAAACCACGTTTGTAGTGACACCATAATCGGATTGAGCACCGGTTGAAGATTGCGGCTGATTATCCCAGCTTCCATAAAATGAAAAGGCCCATTTCAGATCACCTATGATCTGCCAGCTCAGCGTTGTATCAGGTTCACTACGGAGACGACGACATTGCTCTGTCAGGCTTGGAATAATCTGAAGCGTTGTTGACTAGTCCAGCTCCGGGTTTTCAAACAGAAACCAGTCCAATTCGCGGAAAATGTGGATTCTAGTGACAGCGTATACAGGAAACACCCAATTTATTACCAACATAAGCAAAGGGGCTGTGAGCTTGCCGCTGATGTTGGCATACATCTTCGAATACTCCTTAGCCAGCAGCAGTGCACTCTTTAACCGTACTGTGATGCGTTGATCAGCCTGACTTGGTTCAGCGATACCAGATGGATGATTGTGCGCAAAGATTTAGCGTGCTTGAGAACCAGGCCTCACATTTAGACGATACATCAATTTTAACTTTGGTTAGTAAAGCTATCGCTGGCCGTTTCTTCATCGGCGCCTTTGTTCCCTATTAAATCCTGAAGGATCAAATAGCCTGACGGCACAACCAACAATGTCACCACAGTGGCGAACAACACACCGAAAGCCAGGGAGACGGCCATCGGTACAAGAAATTGCGCCGACACACTTCGATTCAGCATTAACGGCGACAGGCCAACAAAAGTCGTCATGGAAGTCAAGACAATTGGCCGACATCTGGAAACTGCCGCATCCAGCACGGCATCATAAACACCCTGGCCAGCAGATCGACGGGAATCAATGTTGTGCACCAAGACCAGACTGGAGTTCACCACAACACCGGACGCAGCTATAAACCCAAGGATCGACATCATGGCCAGGCCGGATACATAGCCAAATGTTTTCATAATAATGTGCCCCCAAATCGCACCAACGAAGGCAAAAGGAATGACGCTCATGATGATAATGGGCTGGCTATATGATCGAAGAGGTACTGCCAATAGGGCATAAATAACAAACAGCGCGAGGCCAAACAAAGGGACGAGGCTAGCAACTGATTCACCCTGCTGCCGCTGTGATCCTTCCATCCTGTAGCTTACACGTGGATGATCTCGCATGATTGCTGCCAGCGCACCCTCTCCCAGGCTGGCGATAACCTCGTTGGCAGTAATCTGTGTTCGGTCGACATCAGCCGTCACATTCACAATTCTTCGTCGATCAGATCGTTTGATTGATGAAAATCCTCTCCCCAAACTGGCACTGGCGACTGTCGAAAATGGTACTTCCGCGCCACTCGGTGTCCTTATTCGCATTCTATCCAGAGTGCCCAAGGTACGCCGCTCATCTTTGGTGTAGCGAATCATCACTCGGACATCGTCCCTGCCTCTCTGGATACGTTGAATTTCCTCACCATAGAATGCCTGTCTTACTTGCCGGGCAAGCATCGAAAGCGACAAACCTAACGCTTCCCCAGAGGGGAGTATATCAAGCTTCAGTTCTTTTTTACCAGATCGGAAACTATCTGAAATATCTATAACGCCCGGGTACTCAGCGAGATGAAGGCCAATCTTTTCTGCGACAGCCTTGAGTTCGTCAAGATTATCTCCCTCCAATTGAATATTGATTGCCTCTCCGGCGGTGAACAGTGATGAGCTAAAGGTCAACTCCACCACATCAGGGATTGCGCGAGTTTCCTGGCGCCATAAGTTCGCAATTTCGCGAGTTGAAACATCACGGGATTCACTTCCGGTTAATTGCATCGTCACTTCACCGAGATGGCCCCCTGAAGCATTAACACGAACAATCCCCGGTGGCCCGTCGCCGCCGGAACTGGAAGGATGACTTCCTAGCGCCATTAACATATGCCTTACGGGGGGGTTACCTGGCGTTTGAAGCGACAATCTTTCCGCGATAACACGCGCACTTCGTTCCAATTCGAGCACCGCCGCATTGGTAATGGTAACGGGCGTACCAAGTGGCATCGTTAATTTAGCTACGACCTGGTCTGATGCTAAGGGAGGGAAAAAAGAAAACGGCAATCTTCCGCTTCGAAGAATGCCAATCGAAGATAGCAATGCGACAAGCGCAATAGACAAGGTGATGTAGCGAGCAGCTACTGCCTTAGCGACAATAGCCCGGAAACTCACCTGAATCAGTGTTTCCAATTTTGTCGCAAACCGCGATTGAGCGACGATAATGCTCGAAGCGATAATTTTGAATTTACCGGCTACCTGCAACGCGGCAAACACTGAAGCGGTAGCGATACCAATCGCGATGTAGCTCCTCACATCCCATGCGAATTCCAGTATCACTATGCCAAATACAGGGATCAGCAATAAACCCACTTCCAGCTCCGGCGAGTCATTTGTCTGGTGTCCGAGGTGCGATGGCAAGATGAGTTGAGATTCGATTAGCGAAAAAACAAGGCAGCACATCACCACAGTGCCAATAATTGACTGGATCTGGCCCATGGTGCCAGGGGCAAAAAGAAACGGCATAAACGCTGCAACCGTGGTGAGCACACCGAAGATTACCGGCACCGATACTTGTTGCGTACCCTCAATAGCGCTTTCCAGAAGTGAGCCTTTACCATCTCGCACTGATTTACGCTGGTTGGTGTAAACATTCTCACCAACCACGATCGCATCATCAACGAGGATACCCAGGACCAGAATAAAACCAAACAATGAAAGCGCATTGATAGACATGCCAAGACTCGAAACCAAGAACAGCGCACCCATAAACGCAACAGGCACGCCGAGACTCACCCAGAAGGCCAATCGTGGGCGTAAAAACAATGCAAGCAGGAACAGCACCATCAGGAAACCCTGTCTTGCACTGGTCAACAAAGTATCGAGCCGTTCCCTTAGTTGCTTCGAACCATCAAACCAAATCGTCAGTTCCACACCTTCAGGCAGGTTCCCTTCGTTGTCGCGGAGATAGCCACGAACCGCTTCCGTAATTTCAATAACGTCCTGGTCTCCAATTCTTGATACGCGAATGATTGCCGCTGGTTTTCCATCGAAACGTTGCATCTGGTCCGTGTCTTCAAAGCCGTCAATCACGTTAGCCACATCGCGCAAATATAATCGCGTCCCATCCGGCCTAGTCAATATGGCAAGATCGTCGAACTCATGGCCCCAATATGCCTGGCCCTGCGTTCTTAGCAGAACTTCTCCTGCATCAGTTTTGATGGAGCCTCCCGGTAGATCAAGGGAAGCGGACCTGATGGCTTGAGCCAGTTCGTCAAAACTCAACCCATTACGCCGTAACGATGTTTCAGATACTTCAACGGAAACTTCGTAAGGTCGAACGTTGGATAACTTTACATGCGTGACTTCGGGAAGCGCCGCTATTTCATCCCTTATCCTTTGACCCAGTACTTTTAACGTGCGCTCGTCTTTTGGTCCTGTGAGTGCTATATCCATTACAGGACGTTGAGGTGAAACCAGCGTAATAATGGGCTTCTCTGTTTCTTCCGGAAACGTATCGATTGCATCAATCCGGTTTTTTACATCATCCAGGCCTTTCGAGGCATCCGCACTCTCAAAAAGCTCTACTGAAACTGAACACATGCCCTCGTTTGCCGTTGAACGAATTGTCTTTACGTCTTGAATACCCTCTAGTTCTTCTTCAATGCGGATACACACGCCCTGCTCAACTTCTTTCGGTGCTGCACCCAGGTAAGGAACATTGACTGTGATGATATTGACGTCAATATCGGGGAAGGATTTCTGTGGAATCATGGGAATCGCCAACAGGCCTGCCATCACAATGACGCCCAACAGCAGATTTGCAGCGACATTATTTCGTGCAAACCAGGCGATCGGGCCTTTCATGAACCAGCCACCTTGGTTTCTGACCGTTGAGTGGCATTGTCCAGTCGAATTTTCATACCTTCGACAGCAATTTCCAGCACGGAAATACACACCCTGTCACCCGAATTCAGGCCACCGCTGATAAATACATCGTCTTCAACGATCCGCAGGATCTCTACTTTGCGGATTCGAAGGCGATTGTCTCCGTCAACGACGTAGACCTGACTTTCGCTATAGACAGCTGAACGCGGCAGTACAACAATGTTATCAAGACTCAAGCCAATAATTTCAGCATCGACAAACAATCCAATCGACAATGGGGGTTTCAAACCTGTTTGTGCATAGGGATCGGGAACACTGGCGATAACATTCACCATCCTGGTTTGTGGGTCGAGTTCTCCTTCAGTTCTTACGACTGTCCCAAACCATTCATGAATTTTTCCGGCAAACTTTGCGCGCAAAATAACCTTTAACGGCACCCCAATATCGTCATTACGCGAAAACCCTAAAGGAAGATCCAGATAAGCCAACTCCTCATCCTGAATGGGCAAACGCACCTCTGCAAAATCGGTTGCATAGATCGTCGCTATCGATACACCCCGATTAACAAATTGCCCCACATCGACTTTTTCAGATCGGACACGACCATCATAGGGAGCCACAACCCGGGTTCGGATAATATCCCGTTTGGCACGTAACAACTTTGCACCAGCTTCCCGTAACGTCGCTTGTGCAATTCGTAATCGATTGAGGGCATCATCTTTTTGGGATGCGCTGGTGGACTGTTTTTCAGCAAGCTCAATTTGCCTCGCGTGAGCTTTTTTGGCATTGGATAATTCGCTTTGCGCCCGGGCCAATCGAGCTCGTGCTTCTTCCAGCGCAACGTCATAGTCCAGCGGATCAATTCGCAACAATTCCTGGCCCTGGGTAAAGAAACCACCGGAAACCATCACCTCGGAAACTTCCAGTACCCGGCCAGACACTTCAGGTGTTAATTCAGTTTCGGTGCGCGGCACCACCGTCCCATGCGTCTTTGTTCGCAACTGTATCGTTGATAGTTCGACGTCCATCGCACGAACCAAGGGAGGCAAAATAACCGGCGACCGAGGTTCGACCTCTGGCCCGGTGACAATCAATACGCCTGCTAAACCAAAACCAAACAGGATGATAAAAATGGGATAATAGCGGCTCACAACGACTCTTCCTTCTTTTCCGCATTAGATTCGGTGCCAGGCAGGTTTAGCTGAATCAAACCGGCAATTGCGAAAGATTTTAGTTTTTCGATCCCTTCCTGCCGCGAATTTGTCGGTTCCGTTCGCAGCGGGGAAGGAAAGTTCAGGAGATGGATCATAGAACCGATCATCAGGTGCATTCGCCAGCGTAACTCCTCTGCGTCAACTGTTGGCAAGGCTTTTGACAACGCTGCTAAATATCGAGCACCCACGATGCCAAATTCTTTCTCCAGAAGTGGGCGGGAGATCGTAGCGGGTTCACCATGCAAGCGTGCAAAAAGCCGCGAGAAAGCCGGATCGACTTTTTCGTCCACCAGTGGATCAAAAAAAGCATCGATTATTGCTGGCACCAAATAATTTTCTTTGAGTTCCAACTGATCCAGGTTCGTAAGACGCGCTTGATTGATGGGCTCAATTCGCCGATGAATAGTGGCAGCAAGCAAGCCTTCTTTAGAGCCGAAATGATAATTGGTGGCCGCCAGGTTAACATCGGCCAAATTGGCGATGGCCCGTAACGAAGTCGCAGCGAAACCCTTTTCGATTAACAGAACTTCCGCGGCATCCAGGATTTTCTCCCGGGTAGAGACAGTGGCTTTCTCGACAGTAACGCCCATGGTAGTTTGCATACTATATTCATTCAAACGATTGTTTTAATTCTACCAGAGCTTGAGTGACATCAACAAGCCCAGTTGAAAATGCCTATAAATCCAGGATTACAGGAGGTCTAATTATATCCATTGACCTGTGTCAGCTCATACAAACTGTAACAATGTATAACTGCTATCAATAAATAAGTGTTTAAATAGGTGGAATTGAAATGAGTGGTGAAAATACTCTGGCAAAAAAATGGTTGAAGATGCTGTTAGCAGCGCGACCAAGGACAGATCCATGTGTCCCGATGCTATGGCGCTGGCTATTTTGAGCCAAAACCTTCGAACTTTGAGCACGTCCCGCAGCCGTGCTGACCTGGAAAGTTACATCGATTACGACCTCAACAATATAGTCGATTCTGACATGGTAATTACACGCGCCTGTTAGACCCGGTATCGGGGCTCACTGAGCTGATACCCCTTCCACAGTGATTTAGAATAAGTTGATTCTCTGAAAGTTGAATGAATCCAGCAACTATGCTGACCACAAATCATGTGCCATTCGCACCGCAGTTTCAGTTCCCCTATAGTAACCTGGAATACGCTGAATAACTTTATAGCCGAGGGACTTATAGAAATCCCGGGCTCCCTGGTTTTTAAGCCGCGTTTCCAGATAGACAATGCCATTGCCATTAACCAGCGCAGTTTCCTCTAGCCATTTAACCATGCGTGTTCCTACGCCTTTGCGCCTGTGACTCTGGCTTACACCAAACAAATTCAGGCGCGCCTCACTCTCAAGGTATTTCATGATGGCAAAGCCAACGATATCGCTGCCATCCCACGTGACGATAACGTTAGAATATTCGCCAAGAATCTCTTTAACCACGCGAGGCGGCGTCCACGACCAACCCAATCCAGATTCAACGAGATCTCTGGACATTTCAGCAATACGCAACGCATCACTGACGTTCGCTAGTTGAATATCCTCATTTGTAATCATAACTAATAGTAATTGGGGTCAGTGTGAAAATTTCAAGCCGCCTGAGCGGGAAGCGTTATGCTTTTACACAAAACCGTTAATATCGAGCACTGATTTTATCAGTTGATTTTCACCGTTTAGCTGTCCAGAGCTGATGGATAAACTTAGGTTATTGGATCATCAAAATTTATTTGACTGCAACGATTCTTTAAATCAGTGTATGACCAAGAGTCTGTCGAGATAGTCGCGGCTTACTCTGGCACTTTACTCCGCCCCAAAAAATTCACATGTATGAAGGAAACCAGAATGAAGTTTGGAATATTCTTTGAACTATCGACGCCCCGACCTTTTTCCCGGGAAATCGAATGGCTCGTTTATCATAATGCACTTGAACAGTGTCGCCTTGCCGACGAACTGGGATTCGACCATGTATGGGCGGTAGAACATCACTTTCTGGAGGAATATTCCCATTCATCATCCCCGGAAGTCTTCCTGGCCGCGGTGGCTGCTCAGACAAAACGGATCAGGTTGGGGCATGGCGCCGTCGTTTGCGTACCTGAAATGAATCATCCGATTCGTATCGCAGAGAGGGCCGCTGCGCTGGATATAATATCTAACGGCAGGCTTGAGCTTGGTACGGCACGGTCATCCACCTGGACAGAGCTCGGTGGATTTAACGTTAATCCGGATGATACCAAAAAGACCTGGGAAGAATTCGTGCGCGTGCTTCCCAAAATGTGGATGCAGGACGAGTTCGAATGGCAGGGAAAATCATTCAGCATGCCAGCTCGCAATGTCCTGCCCAAGCCATACCAGGACCCTCACCCGCCTATGTGGGTTACGGTAACGTCACCGGGAACAGAATTGGACGCGGCAGACCGTGGTCTCGGTTGTCTGGGCGTATCCGCTGCAGGATACGAGGAACAGGAACGTCGTACCAAGGAATATCATCGTCGCATTAATTTATGTGATCCTGTTGGTGGCGTGATTAACGACCAGGTCCATACCATGAATTTTCTCTATTGCCATGAAGATTACCGACAAGCCCGGGATATTGGTGTGCCGATGGTGACGTCTTTTAACATTGCCAATTCGCATCTCTTTTGGACACGGGAGGCCTACCCCACAAATGCCTACCAGACGCTCGGTAATGCAGGCGCTGGAATGAAACCGAAAAAAACCGCGGCAGATGACCCCAGTGTGGCCAAAGGATTGCCAGAAGGTGTTGGAGTTGGGGACCCGGATCATCTTGTCGAGACAATAAAGCGCTGGGAGTCTGTGGGTGTGACCGGCATTAATTTTTTACTGAATGCCATGGAAATAATTCCACAGAGCCAGGTCATGGACAGCTTGCGATTATTTGCCAGAGAGGTAATGCCACAGTTTCAATCCGACAAAGAACGCGAACAACCCGTATACACACCGACAACGATCCCTGCATTTGCCAAAGGAGAAATCTGATGTTGAATGGAAACGCGAATATTGAACAGTTGTCCGCATCATCTGCAACTATTCCGGAGTACCAGAAGGAAACAATTGAGTTTCAAGACGTAACCTGTTTTCAAATAACAATGGAAATGCGAAAGGGAGCAAGAGAAGCAGTTCTTCCCTCAAGCCTGCATCCAACAATACCCCCTTGTATTTCGCTACAGATATGGGAGGTAGGAGATTGTCTGTGGGGCCCCTTCACGATGGCGCTCTGTAGAATCACCTGCCGGAGCGGTGTTCGTGCGAGGGGTTTCACATCCGCAGTCTACGCTTCAAATGAACATGTTAGCCAACAACTCGCCAGCAATTTTGGGTTTCCCGCCGCGGTGGCGGATATTCATTTTCGCCACAGCTACGATGGCACCGATATTCGCGTGTCGAAATCGGGACAGGAGATATTATGCGTTTCATCACTGGATCCCGAGCCAATGGGCTTGAGCGATGTGCAATATACCGGCAACCTTAACCTTGCCTATACGCCCAACGGCTTAAGACTGGTGCAACTTGAGGCCCACCACGTAGCAAGCAGGGTGGAAAGACTGACCAGTCGACTCATATCCTTTGACGGGCAGGCATGGGGAAATGAACTCTTGCAACCTTACCACGTTGTATCATCAAGCATAGCCAGCGAGACAATCTCAATTCCACCAGTGAGATTTGTCTGTAAGCCAGAAGAGCTGGCCTTCACTGGAACAGAATCAGTAGCAGGAGAACAGTAATGTCCCAAAACAACGGCAAGCTTAGCGGCAAGATCGCGATCGTCACTGGCGAAATGTTGACCTGTTCCGGCGGACTCTATTGAAGTGAAATTCGGAAACGAGATAATAAGTTTTTACACTTCCTGCCTGCATAGAGGGCACGCCCTTCGCGATGGGGACGGCAACGCCCCATATTTTCGCTGCCCATTTCATGGCTATACCTGAAACCTGGATGGCACGCTAAAGTTTTCACCCAGCAAATGGGATTTTGATCACTTCCTCAGCGGCGATACCAGCCTCGATGAATCAAAAGTAGACACTTGGGGCGGCTTCGTATTCATCAACATGGACGATGATTGCATTTCGTTAAGTGAATACCTGGGCGTGTTACCGGAACATTTCGAACGCTGGCCTTTGGAAAATTACTACAAGGGTGTACATGTTAAACGCATCGTGCGGGCCAAGTGGAAGGTAGCCCAAGAGGCATTTCAGGAATCCTTTCATGTTATTGCCACTCACCCCCAGATCATAAGGTTTACGGGCGATGAAAATTCTCAATACGATACCTTTGGAGAAAATATCAATCGAACAATTACGGCGTCTGCAGTCGTCAGTCCTCACCTGAATTCCAGTCCTGGAGAAGGCGAAATTGTTGCCGATCTGCTGACGCTTGGAGGGCGAAACAAAGGTGCGACTAACAATGTGGATATACCGGAAGGATTGACAGCTCGGGAATACATGTCAGGGATTACACGAAAACAGTTGGAGCCATCGGCTGGTGAAGATCTATCTCACTATACGATGAGCGAGTGCATCGACAGTATTCTTTACAATGTATTCCCGAATTTTGCACCGTGGGCCGGTATCAACCGAAACATTGTGTATCGCTTCCTGCCACTTGGAGACGATCATCTTTCCTGCACCATGGAAGTAATGCTTCTAATGCGCTACAACCAAAGTGAACCAAGACCGCCCGCCTGTGAAGTCAATGAGCTTGAAGAGCACGAACCTTTTTCCAATGCAACGGAACTTGGCGGGCTCGGCGCCGTGTTTGACCAGGACATGGCAAACATACCCCACCTCATGAAGGGGATGAAGGCAGGTAAGCGGCAGCAGGTCGTATTGGGCAATTACCAGGGGGGTCGAATTCGTCACATCCACCAGACACTGGACAAATACATCAATTCATAATGCTGCACGTCCGGTCTTTATGCATAAGTTTCATGCATAGGCTGTGCGAATTGAAGGTTTGAAAAAAACAACCAGGGATGAACCATTAGAAAGGTAGGCGGGTAACGATCCCTGACATGTCCCCTTTTCCTTCATCGTTGTAAAGGATGTGATAGTCACGCCGGGTAAATAACCACTCCCCTTCTACCTTTTGGTATTCATCAGCATAGGTCCCAATATTGTAGAGCCCATCACTGCTGCCAACAGGCCTCAGGTGTTCACTTAGATACCAGCGCCCTTTTGCATTGTCTCCGTCAATAAACACAGTTCCCTGATACACAAGCTGGACAACAAACTCAAAACCTTTCATGGCTTGTTGCCACAGACCAACGACGTTAACCTTGCCGTCTACAGCGCCCAGTCCCGGCAACACCCATGTACAATTGTTAGCCCAGGTCTGTGCCCATTGATCCTCGTCCACCCGGTTGACCGCATCCGCATAGGAAGCCACTAACTGTCTGATCGCAAGTTCATCTGCTACGGGGTTAGGCATTGACTTTCTCCGTGAAAAAATCCGCCCTCGGCGTGCCAGTATTATCATATACCGGCTCTGCAATTTCGATTCGGTATTTAAGGACATCAGCACTGCGCACGTCGAAGCCTCCCATGGCATCCCGCATATCCGTGTACCAGTGATTGTTGAAATGATTGCTTAATGCCTTTTCATCCGTCCAGCGTTCAAATACCCGGATTCGTCCGGCAGTGATTGGGTCCGGACACCAGTCATAATCCATACATCCATCCTGGGTTAACGCCCCAACGATTAGGGGTCTGGCGGCTATCATCGCTTCATCCATTCGTTCAGGATCGATATCTACAGTGCCAGAAATGATTATTTACATCTTTTTTACTCCCGGAATTTTGAGGTGTTATCTATTTGCGTTTGGATTTCCTGGCTGTTTTCCTGTCCAGATCATCCACATCACTTAACATTTCACGGAGCCTGTCTTTTAACCAGGGAATCATTTTTTGGGGGATAGCGCCGCGGATCACGCCATTAACGGCCATACCTTCAAGCAGATAAACAGTCAGCAAATTAGCCATTTCGAAATCATCGGACAGGGCAAAATCCGGGAAGACACTCTCTGTGACAGCTTGCCAGCGTTGCTCGAATTTGCGAATAGTCGGAATCAGAATTTTCTTAAGTTCCATGTCTGTCCTGGCGGCGACTCGCAATTCATGAAAGACGACAAACAATGGGGAGTGCAATTGTTTCCAGTAGGCATCGATTCCTTCTTCAATCAAGCTGTGTTCCGCGTCGTCCTGAATCCGACGTTCCTGCTCCTCAAACAACACCAGCCTCTTCTGATGAAGATGGAGTACCGTTGCCTTGATCAGTTCCAGGCGAGATGGAAAATGATGTAGCATGGCGCCACGTGATACACCCGCCTGCGCCGCGACTTTTTCCGTCGTCGTATTGTTGTATCCAATATCATAAAAACACTGGATAGTGGCGTCCAGAATAACAGTACGTGTGTTTTCGCTTATTGATTGTTGCCACGTTTTTCCTGCATCTGAATTCGCTGTGGCTTTAATGCCTGAAACCTTGCTCAACTTACTTGCCTCTCCAAAATTGATTCAATCTTGTAGGAATAAGATAGTACTCGCATCAAGAAATCCAGTCATCCGCGAGAGGTTATTTAATAGGCTCGGATCAATGTTTTATTCAGCCCTGCTTAACTCTCACAAGCAACGACGGTCTTGCCAATATTGTCGCCGTGAAACAGTCCAATAAGTGCATTCGGCAATTGCGTGAACCCTTTCACAACATGGACCCTGTACTGAATCTCACCCGATGCTAACCACGCCTGCAGCTGTTTCGTTGCCTCGGGAAATCGAGCAGCATAGTCCAGAACAATAAACCCCTCCATCCGGGCTCGACGAAATATCAGGTTAAAATAATTGACGGGGCCCGGAATTGGGCCCTCCAGGTTGTATCTTGATATACCGCCACACAATACAACACGCGCATTCATTGCTAAGCGATCAAGGCAAAGGTCAAGAATCTCTCCACCCACATTGTCAAAGTAAATGTCGATTCCTTCTGGACAATAGTCGTCCAGCTTCTTGGCCATATCATCAGTTTTATAATTTATGGTTTCATCAAAACCCGCTTCCTTCAAAAAAACGCATTTTTCATCACTACCCGCCAGTCCGATCAAGCGAGCGCCTTTGATCTTTGCTATCTGTCCTGCAATGCTGCCAGTTGCACCAGCCGCACCACTGATGACTACAGTGTCTCCGGATTTAGGCTGCCCTAAATCCAACAGTCCGAAATAGGCAGTCATGCCGGTGACACCGAAGACCGATAGAGCAGCCAGTGGGTCAATGTCCTTATCCATTTTGCGAAGTGCCATGACTTTGCTACTTGATACTGCGTAGTCCTGCATACCAAATACACCCAGCACTAGATCTCCTTTTTCATAGCCTGGATCATTTGAAACGACGACTCGGCCTATGCCACTGGCACGCATGACATCACCCAACTGTAATGGTGCGACATAGTCACCCCTGTTTTCCATCTGGCCTCGCATTGAAGGATCAATCGATATGTATTCTGTCTTGATCAGGACCTCACCTTCCCCAGCAACGGGCTGTTCCGTTTCCTGGAATTTAAAGTCGGACTCTTTAACCCAGCCTTGAGGGCGTGCTGCAAGTAGGAATTGTCGATTCATGCTTATCTTTCCTGTCAATTTTTAAAATTCAGTAAGCCGGGATTCTTACATGTGCATCAGATTAATAATACAGCCTTGAGCGGTTTCGATAGACAGCCTTGCGTAGACTATATATAAAAACAGTCTTGACTGACTGTTTTTATATCCATTAATCTAAAGATCCTGAAAGCCAACCGCGCAGATGCCATATAGAACGTAGCGTGTTGTTCTTTCACAAGAATCCAGAGGAAGACGAAATGTCAAACTCCATTGATCTAAAAAAAGAAGATCTAAGAAAAAAAATGATCTGCTTATGTCCTGCCCAATAAATGAAATCGGCCCCATGGATCCGGAAAACCTGATGCATCCCCTGGCCATGAACCAGAGGCTCCGGCAGGACGCGCCAGTTCACCGTGACCGGCGGTCAGATATATTCTTTATATCCAAATATGAGGATGTGGTGAAGATGTCCATGGACCATATAGGATTCTCCCTTGCAGCGACGATATCGAAAATTCGTGGACGGTGCATTTTTACCGGCAAACCTCAAATCCATCGAACCCTTTATTGAAAAAACAGCCCATGACCTGATTGATAATTTTATAGATAAGGGTCAATGTGATTTCCTTGCAGAATTTGGCGGGCTTTTACCGCTTACCGTTATCACATCGCAGCTGGGTGCACCATCGTCTGATCTACATCTGTTTCGAACAATGGACTCGAGCATTTATTGGCAACCTGAGTCAACAGTTAGATGAAAAAGGCCAGATAGATGCAGCAAAAAGTATGCTCGAATTCCAACAGTATTTTATTGGTAAAATGGATGAACGCCGTCAGGAGCCAAAGGACGACATCCTGTCCAAGGTAGTCAATGCGAGTATCGATGGTGAGAAACCGCTTGAAAATGCGGAATGCCTGTCGATGATCTCACAGATAATGGTGGCCGGTAACGAGACCACTTCTGCCTCCCTGACTGAAGGCATGTGGCATCTCATTCAAAACCCTGATCAGTATCACCTGGTCCGAAACGATCATTCAGAAAAAATGATTTTGCGCCTTGTAGAGGAAACCCTCAGGCTTGCCGGACAATATTAAAATCATCGAAGTCGGGATCATGGGTACGTTCCCAGTACTCCTGAAAACAAAACGGTGAATTGTTGACCACCCGGCCTTTGCTGTTCTTATACCAACTATCGACATCGGGATGACCCCAGGCAAGATTCTCACTGAGTTGCTGGACTTCCTTGTTGTACTCGGTATTCACGTCGGTCTTGCAGTCGATGGACTGAATGTCTGTCTGCGCTAATTCCATGATACAGCTCATGATGTATCGCACCTGACATTCAACCTGGTAGATAATGCCGCCGCCATGCACGATATTGGTATTCGGGCCGTACAGACAGAACATGTTGGGGTAATCCGGCACGGTGATGCCAAGATAAGCCCTCGGATCGTCGCCCCACAATTCCTCCAATGACTGTCCGGACTTGCCGCGAATTTCCATCGGCCATAAAAAACGATTGGACTCAAATCCTGTGGCAAGAATAATGACATCCACTTCGTGGGTCGTTCCGTCTGCTAAAACAATGCCGTCTTCGCTTACTGCATCAATTGATTCCGTCACGAGTTCTACATTGTTGCGGGTTATCGTCGGGAACCAGTTATTATCAACAATCAGGCGCTTACCCCATACAGGAAATGTTGGCACTACCTTGTCAAGGAGATCCTGCCGATCACCGAGGGCCTCCTTAATGTGGTCAGTCAACGCTTCACGCATGGCATCATTGGCTTCATTCACAGCTCGACCCGGATGTGGCCAATCAGGATCACGTACCACAGCAGGCCAGGTGACATCGCCGAACAGGCGAACCGCACGAAAACGGTTCCAGGCCTGATAGTAAGGCACATGATTCAGAAGCCACTTCAAACCTTCTGCAACATCCCGATAGTAATCTGCATTGGGCAGCAGCCAATTCGGTGTTCTCTGGTAAACATATACCTGGCTCGCTTTATCAGCTGTGTCAGGTAGAAATTGGACAGCACTGCAGCCCGTGCCGATAACGGCAACCCGTTTACCGGTGAGATCATGTTCATATTGCCAGCGCGCAGAATGAAATGTAGGGCCGGCAAAGGAATCAAGGCCGGGGATGTCTGGTTTCTTGGGACGATTCAGCTGACCGACAGCACTGATTAATGCGTTGCTCGAAAAAACTTCTTCATTTCCATCCGCATCTATCGTTGTAATTCGCCAAACATGATTGTCCGCGTCGTAGACCGTTGATTTTACTTCAGTGCTAAAACTAATATTTTTGCGGAGCGAGAATTTATCAGCGCAATTGTCGAAATACTCGAACAGCTCATGTTGTTTGGAGAAGTAGCCGCTCCAATCGGCATTCTTATCGAATGAGTAGGCGTAAAAATAATTAGGCGTATCTACTCCACAAGCAGGATATTGGTTCTCGTGCCAGGTGCCACCGACCTCTTTGTTCTTTTCAATAATTCGATAAGGAATTCCAGCTTGCTCAAGTTTGACTGCTACGCATAGACCAGACATTCCGGCGCCAATAATCGTGACAAGAAAATTCTCCAGCGAAGCCTCTGACGGTTTTTTGCGCCATTGCGCATCACGATCCGCCATGCCCATTTCTTCAAGGTACATAGCGGTATATTCCATGGGCAAAGGCTCGCCAACGCTGACGCCCATTATCTTGTTCATCTGTTCAGACGCAGGAATGGGTGGTAGCTCTTTTGCATTATCGAGATAAGGCATGATCACTTGAAGTGCCTGCGTTCGAATATCCGCCTCGGTGGCTTCATCAAAACCGCCGCTATCATCAGCGAATAGCTCAGGCGGCACAGGCTTGGGCAGATACGGCGCCGACAACCATTTGTCATCGCCGCTCAATTGATTCATCACGGCTAACAAGGTCGGTAGGTTGGCACAACTGACGGCGTTCTCAAACGCTTCGTTTGGGCCTTCGCTTCTGTTGGTCATGGGAGTTCCTTGCAATAAGTCAGACCTGAAAATGCTTCAATAAGATCCCCAAGTCAAGGGCAAGTCTATTGATATCATCATTTGGCCGAATAGTTATTTCAGATCCATGCCTAATCAGAAATAAGCACACCAGCAAGTCATTAGCGCTTTAACAGATTGCCGAAGTACGACGGGTCAATAGACTCTCCTCAAGACATGTTAACATCGCCCCTCAGTACTATAATCCACCACAGATTTCTGTGAATCGATGACAAGTACTATCGTGCATTCGCCTCTACTTTGGCTAGATATAGGAATACCCATAATGCTGCTACCCATACCACTTGAATAGCCCGACTCTGTGGTCCAAAGGTACTGCCAGGTTCCATCTTGCATATTGTATCTGCTACTGGGCCTGCCTAATTCCTCAATAACCTCGTCTATGTTCCTGCCAACGAAGCGCGCTAGTTCATCATCACTATGTTGGGTGGAGGTACATGCAACAATCAAACTAATGAGAATGATCAAACAAAACTTTTCCATAAGTTTTTCCTGATTGATTACCGAGGGCGACGTGCTCCCTGTAGATGGGATCTTGTACTCCTGATCTCTTCAGAGTCAGGTAAGATCAATATCCATACTGCACGCTGGCATTACAAGGTACAAGACCACCTCGTCCCAATTTTCAAGTCTGATTCGGTCTACTTCGATTCCAGCCGTAATGCGCCTTCTTCCAAAACTTAACCGTCATGTTGTAGAAATATATTTTCGATCTCTGCCAGAAGACTGTCTCTGTCTACCTGAAGTCCAGGCAATCCAGTAAATGGCTCTGTAATAAGAGATGGTTGGCAGAAATAGCGCAACAGAGCACGACATAACTCTTGCCGGCAAGGCTGGCCGTAGTCTGGTCCCGAATCGAGATTTTGGAAATCCGGGTCTATCGATTCGTACCGGGCAAGCTCCTTACGCGTACGCTGCAGAAGTTTGTGATGGCGACTACCAAGGACTGCCTTGTCCTCGTTTCTCGAAAAAGACAACTCTGGATGAATTGCAGGGATTAGTCCTTGCTTGACCCGATTTCTATCAAGCGTAATTTGCGCACTATAGGGTGGTCTAAGCTCAGTCCAGATTTCTCTGGATTCTGGAAACGGGGTCATGATGATAGTCGTTAACGAACCTTTTGCGGACAATTCCGATATTTGAAGCAAACTTTCGTCAACACTATTTTCGTATCCTTTCGCGCTTTGGACTATCACCAAGATCTCACTATCCTGATCGAGAAATAGTTCTATCAGCTGCAAGCCACGCTGATATGCACTCATTCTTCGCCCGGAATCTTCAGAATAGGAAGCAATTGACTGCTCTACATCTTCCCTAATTCCAAATTCTGAAAATTCGGCTTCCAACTCACCAATGTCGAACGGAAGTTGGGCAAAACCAGTCCAGATGACTTTACCGTTTTCTATTGAAGAAAAGTGTCGACATAATTCCGCCAACAAAACCAACATTCCGACGCCAGCCTTGAATGGCAGCAATATGTAAAGGGGTATTACCACTGGCTGAATACACATTCGGCTTGGCTCCACGTCTAAGTAAATCCTGCGCATGTTCAGCCTATTGAGTAATGCTGCCGCCCAAATTGGTGACTCGCCGGTATCACAACCACAACTTCCATTAACATCAGCACCCGCATCCAGCAGCACTTGTTGGATAGCGAGATTATTCGTTTCAATCGCTGTTATCAGCGCCGTCGCTCTTGTCGCAAATGGTAGGATGCCTTCAAACACCAGCGCAGATGCCCAATTTTGTTGAATATCAACAAGATCAGGATCCTCGTCCAACAGGAACCGAATCTCGTCAACATCTCCACTACGAATGGCTATAAAGAAAGTAGTTTCAGCTGCAAACTGCCTGGTGCTAGAGGGTCTGACCAAGCCTTTGTATTTTTCCATGATCCTCTCTCCTTCGCCGCGAAGACGTTTTCGTGCGTCATGTAGACGCTTCTTGATTGTTGAAAGAGGTAAGTCCAGGAATGAAGCGATTTCATTAGCGCTTGCTTCTGCAAAGTAATGCAGCGATACAACCAGACGTTGATCGCCAGGCAATGCTTCTACAAGGGCACGCAAAACTTCCAGTTGTTCAATATCTTGCAACTCGGATTCTGGTGATTTTGCGCTGGTATCCTCGTGGCCTTCCTTCGATAACTCAGATAGAAGAAGTCTCTTCCGCCGGGTAACCCGGTCGCAATGCTTAAACACAATTTGACGAAACCAGCCGGAAAACGCGACCATATCTCGTAACTGACCTATATTCGCGTAGGCTTCAAGGAAAGATTCTTGCGCGATGTCTTTGGCAATTTCGGCATCTCGAACCCAACTAAAAGCAATCCCTACAGCTATATCCTGGTATTTAATTACCAGCTCTCGAAACGCGACAGAATCCCCTTCGCGAATTCGTTTAACGACAGAGACATCATCACTTGCCATGGACTCCCTCTGATTAGCAAAACGACTACTTAATCACTAAGACCCACCTGAACACGTATTGGATACCTACTGGCAGAATTTATTCATAAAATGCGAACAAAAAACGACAATTCAATGATCGCCAAGCAGCTTGATCAGAACTCGAACGAAATCGTATCTCTAACCCGCAACCAAATAATCAAGCCGCCAAATGCAGGCTTTGCTCAGAGTAATAGTACTTTCCAAATCGATTCGCCAGGAAGGTATCAAGACTTATCTCTTCCTGACAGACAAAGCCTGTCGTTGCTATTTTCTCACTGACCAGCAGATCGAGAACAGTGCAAATACTCGCGGCGGTTGTTATCTGAATGGCACTATAAAACTTGCCATTAATTTCCTGACCATAGATTTTGTTGGCATAAGTTTCTTGATATAGCTGACCATTCTTTTTACCGCTAACAGTCACAAAGATCAGCACGACATCCTGCAGCGTAGCGGGTAGCGCATTTTCAAATACATCTTTCAGCAAGTCACGACGGTATCTTAATTGCAGGTCATGCAGCAGAGTTTTTATTATGTCCCTGTGTCCGGGATACCGAATTGTCTGGTACGAAAGATTCCTTACCTTGCCAGCGAGAGATTCCGCCAGGGTACCCAGACCTCCTGAAGTGTTGAATGATTCATAGTTGATGCCATCCAGTGAAAAATGTTCCAGATGCTCAAGTGCAGGCACCATGGTCAATTCGCTATCAATCAGCGCTACGCAGGGCTCGCAGTATTCGTTTATAACGCCATCGGTGCTCCAGGTTAAATTGTAATTCAGGGAGTTCGATGGATATTGCGGCAATGCGCCAACGCACATTCTAATGGTTTCCAGATCATCGAAAGAACTGGCTACATCATTGGCAACAATCGATATGAATCCCGGCGCCAAGCCACACTGTGGAATCATGGCAGCCTTCGTTTCTTTGGCAAGTCTCTTCACTGTCTCTGTACTGGCAACATCTTCGGTCAGATCAAGATAATGAATTCCAGCTCGGACTGCCGCTTCGGCAATCAAGCTGGTCATAAAAAATGGGGTTGCACTCAATACAGCAAATTGACTGGACAGCACATCCACCAGCTTCTTTGTATCTGCCACATCAAGACATACTTTTGACAAGCACGGCACGTCTGGCATCAGATCCAGTTGTTCCTGACTGGCGTCAATAATCGTCAACTCATAGTCATCCACCGACAATAATAGTTCCGAGATCATTACGCCTATCTTGCCCGCCCCAATTACCGCTACCTTTACACTATCCATAAGATTATTCCTCTTCAAGCCAGAGAGTTAGTCATGTACGCAGTTTGAGACCAAAATTAGATAATATGTATATGCTAATTGAGCATATTTATTCTAATATTGAGCATATTGACCATATAATTGAGCATATTGATGAATACCGCCGATACTCTCCTTATATCCCTGCTCAGGGAAAACGCACGTCTCTCAACCTCTGAGCTTGCACGTAAACTCTCCATCTCCCGCTCTACAGTTCAGAACAGAATCAGGCGCCTGGAACAGGCCGGTATCATCAAAGGTTTTACCATCGAATATGGTGATGATTACGAGAAAAGGCTGGTCTCTGCCCACGTGCTTATCATGGTTCATCAGAAGCTTACCGCCAGGACGAATAGGGAATTACATGGCATCGCGCAAGTAAAATCTGTTTACGCCATCAGTGGTGACTATGATCTCATTTCGATGTTACAGACAGAAACCACAGAAGAGCTTAGCTCCGTGCTCGACACCATCGGCAATCTGGAAGGTGTCGAACGTACCAACTCATCACTGATTCTGGAAACCAAATTCACACGTTAGAAATTTCTGGCGGACCACACGCCGGGTTATTATAACAATGAGGGTAAACCGGCAGAGAGTTCTTTGCAGAACTCAAACTATGGCGCCGGTTCACCCGCATTCTTCAAAGTATTGGATGACTGGCGAGAAGACGGAAAGATGGAGGGGTTGGAAATTAGGTAGCTATTGCCCCGGCAATAATAGCCGCTTATCTATCCTTGTATTCAGATGACGGTGCCGCTGGGGCACCTTTAAATCTGCCAATCGGGGTTGCTTTTTGTAATGGGAAAGCACCCAACGGGCTAAAGAAGCCGCGACTAATACCATCAGGGCGAAACATTAAGTCACCAATCTGCACGTTCTTCAGGCGCGGCTCTACCAGCTTAATATCAAGAGAATCAAACTGCACCGCATTGACCGGGGCATGCCGGGCCGGATTAAGCAGTTGCATGGGTCGTGATTGCCAGCTAAGCACGCCATTCATATTTTCTACTTTTTTATAGTACAGCGCATGGGAGAACAGACCACCTGAGAATAGAAAGTGCACGTATTCTGACTCACCTTGGCCATCGAGATTCAACGCGACAATCAGTGAATCGGTACTGCCGCCGAACGCTGCGCCTCTGCGATCAATATAGCCTTTCAGTTCTACTGGTAGCTGCATGTCAGTCGGTTGATATCGAATATTCGACCGGAAATTGTCTGCCACCCCCTGCCGGGAAACCTGCATTCGCCCATAACGCTGCCAGCTCGCCACCAGGTTCGGGCGATCTTCCTCATAGCGGGCAAGCAATTCCTGGTAAGCAAGGAAACCTGGCCGTGCCAGATTCGTCCTAAGGTAGCGAACATCGAGCTCATCAATGCTGATTTCACCAGATTCAAATCTTGCCAGCTGCGAGGCCAGCGCAATCTTGCGAAAATCAAGCAGCGGACTATTGGTGACTAACATCAATGCCAAAACAAACCAGCCCATATAGATGTTCACTTTCGCAAGCACTTCCGTCCAGGCGTCACGCCGCGTAACACCCCCCCACACATAACCAGCGGCGAACATTGACAACACCAGCCAAACCATCAGGCCATGCAGCCTGGCAACTGTCATACCATATTGATCGATCCGCTCAACAAGCCCGTAGAGGCTCAATATCGAGAGGCCAGGCAGAGCGATCAGACCAATATAAACAAAGCGATGCATGCCCAGAGAATACGCAGGGTCTCCCCTGCCATCCTGGTAAACTGCGTTGACAAAAAACAACAGCACAGCGCATAACCACAACATCAATACCGATCCGATGTTGGTTTGCCAAAGTGCTTCTGTACCGACTATCGATAAACTGGCCAGGAATAAGACTGCAAGGAAGACAACGATTGGCAGCAACAGTCGAATCAAGCCCTGCAACAGACTTGTGATGGTATCGATAATTCTGATCAATTCTCGAAACACAACAATGCCGAGCCCGAAGGCAAAACCGAGTACTGGAAACAGAAACCAGTCCTGTCGGAACAGGTAACTGAAAAATTTCACGCCAATCACCTCGAACAGACCAGCCCACATCAGCAGAATAAGGCCGGTGACAGCCACGAACAGCAGCGCCAGCGCCATAACAAGAAAGTTGCGCCAGGAATACGTGAACAACACAGGATAGGATAATGCCTTGCCGGTGCTGAATTGCTGCACATATATCAGTGCCTTGAACGTCGCGATCGTGATGGTGATGCCGAAAGCAAAGAACATGATCCCAGGTTCGATGTCTTCCAGCGGCGTTGCCTGCCACCCCACATAAGCCCCAACTAATCCAGTGAGAAGAGTGAAACTGGCAGCAAGCTTAAGTACGCGAACATTGAACCCTTGTTCGAGGCCAAGTAGCAACATTACAGGGAACACCAGTGTCATTGTCCACAATGACACTGACCACATCGGATCCTCGCTCGGCCAGACACCGTGTTCATATGTTCGATACAACGCAAGCAGCGCAAGACCCTGCAAGACAGCAATGCCTATTAACAGCCGATTATTGAGTTGAGATTCTGTATTTACCACGTTCAAGCACCCCTTCCGAACAAGACCGTGAAACTAACCCAAAAACATTCACAATAAAACTGTACTGATATTGCACTGTCACCTTTACGGTTGAACCTTTACGTCCATCGCAGCGCACGATTAGTGTTCTTTGTCATTTACTCCGGACGATGAAGTAAGACCTTTTCTCTGCTCATTAGTGCTACCCGCTAAATTACTGTAGCCTCATGTTTCAGGTCATCGAGTACAGCGCTCAAGCAGGCTTAACTCCTCCAATTGACCTTATCCACACACGACCAATATCAGTTATACGAGGCAGACAATATGAACGGTAATGACTACATCGCACAGATTCTAAAGAGTGAAGGCGTTGATCTCCTGAGCTGCTATCCCAACAACCCGATAATAGAATCTGCAGCGAATGTAGGCATTCGTCCTGTCGCCTTTCGCCATGAACGCGGCGCTATTATGGCAGCAGATGGCATCAGTCGAACCAGTAATCGCCAGAAATTCGGCGTCGCAGCCATTCAATCACAAGCGGGTGCAGAAAATGCCATGGGCGGTATCGCCCAGGCATACGCGGACAATATCCCCATCCTGGTCCTGCCAGGCGGTGTATTCCTCAACCAGATTGCCGTGAAACCCAACTTCTCTGCAATGCAACACTATCAGGGTATCGTTAAACACGTTGAAGCCATTTACCGGCCCGATGATATCGGTAATGCCATGCGGCGCGCCTTCCATGCGCTTCGAAACGGCCCTGGAGGTCCCGTCGTTGTCGAACTAACAGCAGATGTCTGTGCACAAGAAGTGCCGGCAAAGGCGATGAACTATCAATCACCCGCAGCCATTCAATCCCAACCATCAACCAGCGCCATTAAGGATGCTGTGAAAGCGTTGCGAGCGGCTAACAATCCCGTACTTTGGGCAGGGCAAGGTGTACTGATGGCAGATGCCACCAAAGAATTACAGGAGCTTGCAGAACTCACATGCTTACCCGTTTTCTGCACGATGCCTGGTAAATCCGCAATGGACGAACGGCACCCTCTCTGCCTCGGTGCAGGCAGTGGATTGACCACAATGGCCGCTGGAAAATGGCTAAGTGAATGCGACCTGATCATGGCCCTGGGCTCGAGCCTGACCAGAACTTTCTATGGGCAGCCCATTCGAAAAAACAACAAGGTACTGATCCAAAATACCGACAATTCCTCTGACATGAATAAGGATGAGTCAATAGACATAGGCTTACTGGGTGATACCAAACTGACCATCAGAGCGATTATCGACGAGATTAGGGATCAGACTGGCGACGAGTCAATTGGAGATATCGAGAAAACAAAGGCTGAAATCGCTGAAATAAAAAAAGCATGGCTACAGGAATGGATGCCCCTTCTCACCTCTGATGAGGAGCCGCTCAATACCTACCGGGTTATCCATGAAATAGACAAGACCCTAGATAAAGAAAACAGCATCGTCACCCATGATGCAGGCGCGCCAAGGGATTCTATCGTACCGTTCTACACTGCAACGACGCCCCATAGTTACGTTGGCTGGGGAAAGACGACGCACCTCGGGTTTGGCATACCACTGATGATCGGTGCCAAGATGGCAAACCCGGACAAATTTTGCCTCAACCTGATGGGCGATGGTGCATTCGGAATGTCCGGCATGGATCTGGAAACAGCATCACGCAATCAATTCGCTATTACAACTGTACTGCTAAACAACGGCAACATGGCGACCTACCCAGATGGTTTCCCCATATCCAGAAAATATGGAATAGGCAAGATGCAGGGAGACTACGCAAAAATCGCAGAAGGCATGGGTGCAGTTGGCATCACCGTCAAGAAAACAACTGAAATGGCACCAGCGCTTGAAGAAGCAAAGAAAATCAATGCTGAAGGACAGACAGTTCTTATCGATGTGCACTCCAATATGGAAGCGAAAAAATCTCGGTATTAAGCAGCAGCTTTCGCGAGCTCAAGAACGCGCTACCGGTTCATCCTGAAGCATTAACTGGGTAAGTTTCTTCACCAATGCCTTCAGGTGAACCTATTTCTAATGGCATTATTTGTTGATTATTGTCTATTCAGGGACTAGAGTTTATCTGTCCTTTGGCTAGACCGAGGACATCAACATGCATTGGAGGCTGATGCCCCAATGATTAATCCCCAATAAATGGAGGAGTCTCTATGAGACATACCAACTATAGCTGGCCGTGGCGCTATGCTTACGCATCACATTTCGCACATAAGGTTTTTCGCCGCCATTCCCGCAGCAATGAAAACTGCAACGAGATAGAAACACCAGAGAAGCCCTACTTTGAATCCCGATGGCATAATCGCGGCGGGTCTGGCTTCGGTGTAAGAAGGCCCCTGCGCTATCTCGCACACCGACTGGACCTTGATGAAGCACAAACAAGACGAATGGCAAGTATTCTCAATCAGCTAAAAACTGAACGGGAACAGGCAAGCCTCGATGAAAAACGCACCGTTGCTGCAATGGCAAACCTGCTGGGCGACGGTACACCGACACTGGATGAGCTGCGCGAAGCGCTTTCAGGACGGGTGAAAAGCGCGGAACATCTAAAGGAAGAAACTGCTTCCGCTATCGTCGCTATTTGTGAGTTATTGGACGACGACCAGCGAGATGAGTTTATCAACCTGTTGTTAACAGGTTCAGTAAGCTTTTAGCATGTAAGCCGAATTGTAGAGATTGGACTAACAGCTGATCTCTACAATTTTTAACTCCAGAGCTGGCAATAGATTCTCTCGCCGACGCTTAGAACAAACTACTCATGTTTTGCGAAGTAAGCGTCGTTTGTTCAAGGAAGATGTGGCGAAGCGCCAACTCAAAGCCATCCTCGACACGGCGGATAATATCCTTTCGGCGACCTATCCAACTATCCTCATCGTCATCGAGCCTCGCTCTATACAAATGAAAGTTTGACTCCGTGGTGATGTTATCGCCTTCAACAGCAAGGATTCTAGTATTAGTCACAAAATGGCGGGTTCTTGAAGGAGGATCCTCTGACCAGGCATTTCCAGCAGCCATCTTAATGACGCGAAGTTTTAGAAATTCCTTGTCGTCATCGAAGAATGCCATCGCACCAAGGGCCGTGAACTCTTTATCAATATCCCGCATCATCATGGTTCGCCTGACGGGCATCCAGTAATGAATATCCTCTGCCAAGAGGGCCAGCCAGTCGTCGTATTTTCGATCATCTAACAAACTGGCTTCGTGATACAGGAATTGCTCCACTTCATACTGCAGCACCATCTTTTCCTGAACGCTCATGTCTTCCAAACAAGACATTAAACAACTCCAGTAGGTGCTGGCGTATGGTTTTCGATCAAGTCTTCCCAGCTATCTGCCTTCATCCACTCCTGCCAGGATTGATAGAGCCAGCGCTGCGCATGTTCATTGATTACAGTTTCAATGCTGCTTTGCCCAGAAGGATCATGGATGACCTTGTCCTTACCTTTGCCCATAATGATCTTGGCTGTGCGACTACCGGTTACGGTTCCGATTGAGCCTCGAGTACTGTGACTCCAGTTCTCGCCGTCATCTTGTTCGAGAAGGCCAGCAGGGCCAAATATATGTGTCGCACCTTGTATAAGATCTCTCTGCGCTTCTGGTGACATGGATTTTTCTGAAAAGGTAAACCACCATAGTTCTGTTTCCAGAGGGCCGCAAGGTATACGCAAACATGCCTGGGTGCCACCTAATGTAATCCACAAGTTTGGAAAGATGTTGGGATGGCCTCTGGAGCGAACGCCTACCGGCCCCAGTATTTCCCTGGCTTTATCCGTTGTTTTCCAAGCGTTGTGATAGTCTTTTCGGTTCGCCGCTTCACTGCTGTCTTGCCCCTGAAATCGTTGCACCAGCTCTGCCTGTTTTTCTTCGCTAACACCGGCGCCGCCAATACCGTGGCCATAGTCACCGAGAATCACGATCTGGCTCATCGGGTACATATCGGACACCTTGATCATTCCCGTCCCTATCGCAGAGCCGTGACTCACTTTCGGATGATACCAGTCAAATAGATTATCTACCGCCAGCTTCCAGTTACATCTGACCTTATTCTTCTGAATGCCATCGACCACTTGTATGTCGCCGCGCGCAGCAATTGAATCGATACCCAGTCGGCCGACCCAGCCAAGAAATTCTTCCAGAGGTGGAGCAGAAGGATCAAGTGTCGCAAATACAAAACCCTTGTAGCTGGATACTTGTGCGGCCTTAACAAGGCCAAGGGCCTCCTTATCAATACCGTTTCTGTAAAAATCTTTCTCGCCGGGAATGGCGACAAGTGTGCCGTCGAGATCATAATTCCAGCCATGATAGGGGCAGAAGAATGATCGGGTCGTGCCTTGGTCCGCTCGGCAAACTGTATTGCCACGATGAGAGCAAGAGTTTAACAACACTTGTACCTGGTTCTTCCTGTCCCTGACAGCGATGACGTGATCTTCACCAATACGATTAAGAAAAAAGTTACCCGGCTCAGGTATCTGGGATTCGTGACACATAAAGTTCCAGGCACGAGCAAAAATCTTCTTCAGTTCTTCCTGGTAGATCTGGGCATCAGAGAATACCCGTCGATCAAGTTCGCCTGTCTCCGTATCGAACCATGATTCGCGCGCAATTACGTCCATAGCAGACATCGAATCCCTCCCTACTTAGGTGGCTGAGTGTTTAGGAAAGAATACCCTAAGACAGCACCAAGCACTAATTGGTTTCTTTGTTTACCCCACCAAACTCAGACTGAATACTTTTGTTATGTTCACCTAACTTCGGGATTGGCGCGAAATTGGTTTCGTTATTACCCATACGCAGAGGTGAATCCACCAGGTTGATATCCCCGGCTTCGCTGGCGACAAGCCTGCGCCTTAGTTGTGGATGGTCACTCAGGTGATGAACTTCATTGAGCATGCCATAGGCGATTCTGGCTTCGCGCAACCTGGCACTCAATACATCCGTTGACAGGTTCGAAAACACGGCGTTAATCAACTCATCAAGGGCGGGGCGGTTCCTTACGCGTTCCGTGTTGCTAAGGAAGTCAGCTCGACCTGGAAGGTCCGGCTGTTCAAGAATCTCCTCACAGAACATCTTCCACTCCCGCTCGTTCTGAATCGAGATCAGCACACTTGCACCGTCCCCATCAGTATAGACTCCATAAGGTGCAATCGTTGGGTGATTAAGTCCAACTCGCCCTGGTGCTTTACCACCATACTCATGGTGCAATAGTGGCACCGTCATCCAGTCCGACATACCATCAAACAGGCTGACCTTTACTACTTGCCCCACCCCCGATTGCTCTCTTTCCAGCAGGGCCAACAAGATGCCAGATAAGGCATTCATGCCCGCGGCTATATCACAAACAGAAACGCCTACTCTGCCTGGCGCTTCTCTTGCTCCAGTGATGGAAGCGAGGCCCGACTCTGCCTGAACCAGTAAATCGTATGCCTTCATATCCTGATATGGCCCGCTGTCGCCGTAACCGCTAATCTCGCAGATGATCAGGCGTGGATACTTTTCCCGCAGCGTTGCATTGGACAAGCCAATCTTGTCTACAGCGCCCGGTGCGAGATTCTGGATGAAGACGTCAGCCTCGCTGAGAATGGAATGAAGCAGATTGAGATCATCTTCATTCTTGATATCCAGCTCCAGCGACTCCTTGCCCCGATTGAGCCACACAAAATAGGCCGACTGGCCGCGCACAACATCGTCGTACTGGCGCGCAAAGTCGCCAACATCTTTACGTTCAATCTTAATAACCCTCGCGCCAGCATCAGCCAGGCGAGACGTACACAAGGGTGCCGCCACTGCCTGCTCGAGAGCCACAACCAACTTTCCTTCCATCGGTTTCATCTTCCAGAATCTCCGTGCACTATTTCCAGGTCTGTATTCATGTACGCTGCATACTCATCATCAGGAAACCTGTAAATGCTGCATTGTTAGGCGACAGGGATGAGTCCACCATGGATCGCATCTCCATCATCGTCTCTCGAAAGGTTTTGTAGAATGCCCAGGTGGGCAGTGGCTTGTAATCCAGGCCTTCCAACTCGAAATACGCAATGACACCTTTAGCCGTGGTTGGTTTCACAAACACTTCTTTTTGCGGTTTGTAGTAAACCGGCAAAATAGTCATCAGCGACCACTTGGCCAATTTACCTGTTTGCAGAACGGACAACATGGTCTCGAAGCCCGACTTCTGTGCACCATGCAGAAATTGTCTGAAGCCACTTGCAAGTAGTTCTCTCTCTGCAGCGGGAAGCGCCTTGACGAAATCTCTAAATTTTGGCTTTTCGAACATGGAAACCATAGAGGATCGACCAATAATCTTGATCATGGATTCTATAATCCGTTCCGGGGTATCGAAGTGCGCCTTGGTAAAGCTGGCTTTCGCCAGCTCCGTCATCTTATCAACTCGATGACGCTTACCAATGGTCTGCATCTCAGGATCAGCGAAACCGCCAGGATAGAGGGTTAAGAAATCTCGCTCTGCTTCTTTAAGTCTCTTTTTATTCATGGTTACCTTTTACCATTATATCCAATGTTGCAGCTAGAAAAATTAAATGGGCTCGTTATTAAAGCTGATCAACAGTTTCTGGAAGCTGGTCTTTAATTCTGCGGATTCAAAATACGGGTGCTTGGCAATTTTGTGAATCTCGGTCAGAATCATATTGTAGGCGGACAAATGTGCGTGGCTAAGCTCCGCCGCGACCGACAATAGAGAATCCAGCGTAGACAATCGCGTCGCCAATAGTTGCTGGATGGCCTGAATTTGTGCTGCTGTAACATCAATGTCATGACCCGTAACGGATTTTAATAAGAACTTTAGACTCGAGCCATTGTGCCTCGTTTGTTTACTCCAATTGTCACCCTTGGCCAGCTTTATCTGGTCGGCATCTGCCAGTGAACTATTAATGACCTGACAGATGAATCCAATGGCACCGGCCAGGCTGCGCTTCAATTGGTTCTTCCGCTCTCTATCCTTACGTTCCTGAATCCAGGTAAAGATGCCAATAAAGAAGATTCCCTCGAGGCAGAAACCAATGAGTTCAGGCAGCATATTATCGACGAATGCGCCCTGGCGGCTCTCTACGCCATACCAGATCGAAAACAGGCCCAGCAACAAGACAAAAACAGGAACAATTGGATTTTTAAGCATCGTTTATATCTATCCTTTAGCCCGTTAAAAATTCCGGCAAAGAGCCCGGCAAGGATCTCATCACGTCCATTGGGGTTTATATACTGCCATCTGCGGCGAACTTGTCCAAGACTTCAAACACCTCGGTGCGATCGCCCAGGGTCAGTAAGAGCAGAAAATCTCCTGCCGAAGCCATCGCCAGCGCCTGGGATGCACCCGCGCTAGGATTTGGTGATAGTGAAATATGTTCTTTCGCAAAGCCAAACTCAGTCAGTGCGTCAATGATAATATTCGGGACTTCCCCCAGTTCACGGCCACGCAAATACTCTTCCAGTTCGTAAACAATTATCTTCTGTGGATCTAACCTAAGGGCAACGCGAGTCAATTCCCGAATTTCGTCAATGCTGCGATCACCCGCATGGCCCAACATGACCATTCTATTTTTAGCAGGTAACTGCAACAGGGTATCAACGACTGCATTCAAACCGTGTGGATTATGAGCAAAATCCACCATCACCGAAATATCATTGATGATTCGAAGGTTACCACGGCCGGGATTATCCCTATTGCCATCAAAGGCTTTAAGCCCATCGGCAATTATAAGCAGGCGCTCCTCTATGGTGCCCTCTAATATCTGCCAACAAAGTGCACTGGCCGCAAGTGCATTGGCAACATTATACCGGGCAGCACCAGACAGAGTAATGGGGATGGCGTCCACCGCACAAATCGTCATCTTTTGGTTTTTATCGATGCGGTTGATGCATTCATCGGCAATGCAAAATACAACGCCGCCACTGGCAAGATGTTGGCTTATCACGGGATTTTCTCTATCAAGAGAGAACCAAATAATCTGCCCTTCCATATTGAGGGAAGAAGTAAATTCCACCATACCGGCATCGTCTGCATTCAGGATCAAGGTGCCGTGCCGCCCGAGCGACTTTCGCACAATAAACTTCGCCTCGATAAGTTCTTCAAGGGTATTCACACCGTATTCACCCAGGTGGTCTTCCGCAACATTGGTAATGAGCGCTACCTGGGCATTGCCTGTGCCGAGGCCTCGCCTGAGCAGTCCGCCGCGAGCTACTTCAAGAATAGCTGCATCAACCTGGTTATTCCTAAGTACTTCCCTGGCTCCGCCGGGTCCGGAGTAGTCTCCTGTATCCAGGCAATCATCGCCTGCCCAAATACCATCTGTGGAGCTAAAGCCAATCGTTAGCCTAGCGCCCCTCAGGATTTGTGCACAAAGCCTCGTCGTGGTGGATTTGCCATTGGTTCCGGTAATGAATGCGATGGGCATCTGGCGAAATGATGGCCAATCAACAGATCCCGGATCTGGCAGCTCATCTATGTCCCAGGTCTGACAATGCCGACCAAGACCAAGAGATACAAAATCATCATCCCATAGAAACGGAACTTCGTGGGTCTTGGCGAGGCTTTGCAGCTCCAGTAATGTCGGATTGGCTTCCTCGATGAACAGCGCTTCAAGATGCTGGACGTGAGTTATCCCATCAATTTCATCGACTGTGTCATCAACTTTCACGATGCCCAATGCCACTAATAGTGCTGTCTCGTTTAGCTCTATGGCCGAGTACAGGCTATCAATGGGCGCGGTAAAATAGAGGCTCTGGCCCTTACTGTGAATACGAGAACCAATGATGGGCTCGGAGAGATGAAGTCGCTGGTGAAGCGCTTTAACATTCTGTTGCCAATCGTGAATGACTTCCCCTGCCTTATCTGCCGGTATTTCAGCATCTACGATGGCAGCGGGTTCGTCGCAGAAAAAATTGGCGCCAGTAAGCCGCCTTCCCTCGAAGTTAATCATCGCCTTCTTCGCTTCTTGCGATTCTGACACCCCGCTCGTCCCGAATAAGAGATTGGCCGATTGGCAATTCAAATTTTTCTACATCATTAGCCGGGTCCACCGCTGGATCCGGATTTACATCCTGACACTCCACACCTACCGGAGAATTGTGATGAATAATCTGCTTCCAGCAGCGAGTAATATCATCGCCAAAGACAACCAGCAGATCACCCGCCATGCAGTTATCGAGACCATGGCTAATCGCCAGTTGTTCATCGGCGATGACCTCAATCGCACTCTTGCCAACGCCCTGCGTTAGTAGTTCCTCCTTAATCATCTGCGGGACCTCGTCATCGCCGCGGCCCCGACGATTGTCATCCGCTTTGCATATATAACGATCAAAGTGCCCGGCAGCAGCTTCAGCCAAGGCACGAATATCTTCGTCCCTTCTGTCTCCTGGAGAAGACAGCACACATGCCCGATTACCAGCTACATCAAGGCGATCAACCATTTGACATATAACACTTATGGCAGCCGGGTTATGTGCATAGTCGAGAATCACTTTAAAGGGATGTTCGTCAAACACATTCATGCGGCCCGGCGCCTGAAAGAAAGAAGTATTAAATGTACGCAAGCCATGACGAATATCTTCGAGGGACTTACCCATGGCGTACGCCATTGCGGCAGCGAACATTGCATTTTGTACATTGTGAATCGCTTTTCCCTCGAGGGTCGCCGGGATGAGATGAGTCCACAGCAAAGGTATATGAGCGCCCTTGTCATAAATCGTGATCATCTCACCATTTATGCCTTGCTCCAGGACTATAGCAAGGCCTTCGGAACGAATATGCTCACGAACAAGGCCGTGGGTTGGATCGAGCGTCACATAACAGAGTCGTTTGGCATGAGTGTAATCTGCCATTTCCAGACAGAGTAAGTCATCGGCATTTAGAACCACAGTATCTGTGGCAGCCTCGACAACGACCCTCTTCACCTGGGCTAATTGCTCAAGTGTATTAATGCCGCGCAATCCCAAATGATCAGAGGCGACATTAAGACAAGCGGCCACATTACAGGATCGATAACCCAAGCCACTTCGCAAAATACCACCGCGCGCAGTTTCCATGACGGCGAGATCCACGTCAGGGTCCCGCAAGACAATGTGAGCGGAGGCTGGCCCGGTCATATCGCCTTTAACCGATAAATGACCATCAATATAAACACCGTCCGTGGAGGTCATTCCAACGACGTGCCCAGCTGCTTTCATAATGTGGGCGAGCATTCTGGATGTTGTTGTTTTTCCGTTAGTGCCGGTAATTGCCGCGATGGGTATTCTGCTGGGCTTGCCAACTTCGAACAGCATGTCCATGACTTTTCCAGCCACATCCCGGGATTGCCCTTCGCTGGGTGCGATGTGCATTCTAAAACCCGGAGCTGCATTAACCTCAACGATTGCTCCGCCAATATCCTTATAGGAGCCGGAAATATCCTGGGATAAAAAGTCAACACCCGCGACGTCTAGCCCGATAGCCTTAACCGCCCGGATGGCCATTTCCTTATTATCCGGGTGCACAATGTCGGTAACATCAACGGCCGTGCCACCTGTTGACAGGTTAGCCGTTGAGCGAAGGTAGAAGATATCGCCTTCCGCCAGTATCGTCTCTGCAGAGTAGCCTCCCTCTTCCAGCAGGCGGGTGGCCTGATGATCAAATTCCAATCGTGTCAGCACCTTCTCATGGCCAATTCCTCGCCTGGGGTCTTCATTCACTTCATCGACGAGTTCAGTGACTGTTTTCTTGCCATCACCGACTATATGTCCAGGCACTCTTTTGGCAACAGCAACCAACTCACCATTGACAACCAGCATTCTGTGGTCAAAGCCCAGGACATAACTTTCTACAAGTACTGCTCGACTGGTACCATTTTCACGGGCATTAGCAAACGCCACTTCTATTTGCTCGTCAGTCTCCAGGTTGATGGAAACGCCGCGCCCATGGTTTGCATCCAGCGGTTTTACCACCACCGGTAATCCAATCCGGTGGGCAGCACGCACTGCTTCGCGTTCGCTGTAAATCATGCGTTGCTCCGGTACTGGCAAGCCCAGATCCCTTAATAGGCGCGAGGTATCTTCTTTGTCGCAAGCAATCTCCACCGCAATATGGCGGGTTTCACTGGTAATGGTCGCCTGAATTCTTTGCTGGTATTTACCATGACCAAATTGCACCAGTGAATATTCATTCAACCTGATCCATGGAATATCCCGCTCTTCTGCTGCCGCAACGAGAGACGCAGTACTGGGTCCAAATTCCTTACGTTGGGCAAAATGGATAAAGCTCTCGATATCCTCGGCAGCGTCAAAATCCGATTCAAGAAATTCTAATAACTCTGATTTCAATTCCGCTGGTAACAGATGCAGCAGCAATTGCCTGGCAATTCTCGCCGCTTCCAAGCCAACATCGCGCTGCTTGTACGCAAAGATCATATTGTATTGGCCCTTCTCACCCGTGCCACGGGTGCGCCCGAAGGTGACATCGGAGCCCGCCATATTTTGCAGCTCCAGGGTGACATGCTCCCAGATATGTCCCATCCAGGTGCCTTCATCCTCGGTGAGGCGACGAATAAAACCACCAGGCTCCCGGTAGGAACAGCCATGCTCTTGCAGGCCCGGCAATAGCTCAACCAATAAATCCGTAAATTCCTTGCCCAAACTGACAGAAGGCCATTGCTCAAGAACACCAAGATCTACAACATGCCTGATAACAGGAAAACTCGCGTACAGATTGGGGCCGACATAGACATTAGTTGAAATTATTTTCATCGATTCAAATCCTGTTCTACTTCTTTGCTTTTGCTTTTTTGTTTTATGACTCTATGACTTTATGACTTTATGACTATTTGGCTTTTGACTACGTAAATATAGCTCGCTTAGGTAAACACGGCCACACCACTGGAAATTGTAAAGGTACACCCTTTAGCCAGCACATGAACTTTCATGCCTATCATACTAATAGTGTCTCCCGGGTTTGCATTGTGCATGCTTGAATATTTGAGCTCGCTCGGGTCAACAATGGTGATAGCCCCTGAACCTTCCACGTGAATCACACCACCTGGATCAATGAAGGCAGCAGTATCTTCATCAAGCCCTATTCCTATCAGGAACGGATTGTAAGCGACCGCAGACATTAAACGCCCCAGTCTATCCCGTTGCCTGAAATGCTGATCAATCACCAGGCGATTTGTCAGGCCAAGGCCCGGGCATAGATTCACGGAATCTTGCTTCGGTGTTGAACCCGAATCCCCGCCGGCAATCATGTGCTCTGAGATGATCGCAGCACCTGCGGAGGTACCGGCAACGTGAGTGCCGTGGGCATTCACTCGCCTGATTGTTCGTGCGACGGGCGTTCCACCAAGGATGGTTGATAACCTCAGCTGGTTACCCCCGGTAATAAATATTCCCGTGGCACTTTCCAGGGCCGCAACATGGGCTTCTGACTGGGCATCTGCACGCTCCTCTATAGCAAGAGAGGTCACTTCGCCAGCTCCAAGTTCGCGGAACAAGGTCACATAATTATCGCCGGTATCCGGTAATTCTGATGCAGTGGGTATTACCACAATTCGTGATTTCTCAGCGCCGCACAATTTTACGAAACGACTCAGTATAACCGCGTCCTGGGCTTTCTCTTCGGCTCCACCAATAGGAATCACGTAGCCCCGATCAATTCCTTCAGTTCCCGGGGATGGCATAACAATCTCTTTTCTGGTCGGGATTCGTCAACGTGATGATCCTCATGAATGGTCCTTGTAAATCAGCCCGCTTTTGTTGATTCTGATCAGATGTTGATTCTATTCAATCGGGCATCGAGAAAGCAGCGCATTATAGCCCCGCTTCATGTTTTTAACAGCAACTAAGCACTTTCCAAATAGAGGGGTCACTGTATGCTATCTCTCAATTAGGGATGGTCAATATTCTCGTCAATATCTAATACAAAAAGTGTACCTAAACGAGTAGTAATATGAATAATCAACAATGGACTTTAGCCAGAACACCGGCAGAAGGCTGGCCCACAGAGGGTGATTTCAGTCTTGTCAGCAGCGAGATCCCCGAGCCTGGTAGCGGCCAGTTAAGTGCACAAACTATTTATCTTTCCATGGATCCTTACCAGTGGGGGCGTCGCCGATCAGGATTGGAAAATGTTGGTGATGTATGTCACGGGCGCACGGTATCGCGGGTTATTCGCTCCCTGCATGACGATTACAGCGAAGGTGACATTATCTTCAGCACCAATGGCTGGCAACAATACGCGCTTGTGGGTAAGGATATCGGGGTCTTCAACTATATGTTCCCGCGAAAAATCAATCCTGATCTGGCGCCAATCTCTACGGCGTTAGGCGTCCTTGGCATGCTCGGGCTCACGGCCTATTCGGGCGTATATCTTCAGTGTAATCCGCAGCCGGGTGAAACTGTGGTCATATCTGCCGCGTCTGGCGGCGTTGGTCAGAATGCCGGTCAGATCGCAAAGATCAAGGCATGCCGCGTGGTTGGAATAGCCGGATCAAAAGAAAAATGTGACTTCGTTACCAATACCCTTGGCTTTAGTGCCTGTATTAATCGCCATGACGAGGACTTTGCTTCCCAGCTCGCAAGCGCCTGCCCTGATGGCATTGATATCTATTTTGAAAATGTTGGTGGCGCAGTATATGAGGCAGTGCTACCACTGCTAAACATAGATTCAAGGATTACCCTCTGCGGGCTGATCTCCCAATATGGAAACGACGATCGCGAATCCGGACACAGGCTTTGGCAGGAGACTGGTGCCGCAACCTTCGAGAAGCAAAAGGTTACAGTCCACAGCCTCTTCGTTGGTAATTTCGTCAATGATTATCAGGATCAGTTCCTGGCAGATATGGGTACATGGATACAGGACGGCCTCATTAGATACAAGGAAGATCTATACCGCGGATTAGACGAGGCACCTCACGCATTCTCGGCGATGTTATCAGGCCACAACTTTGGCAAGACCATCGTGCAGGTTGGAGACGACCCGACCACGACAGACAAAATAGTTACGCAACGTGCCGGTGACAATGTACTGTCTTGAGGTCTAAGTTCTGCCTGAAAGATTATTGAAATATCATGAATAGAGAACAAATTAATGAATGAAGAAACAACGCCCGTCATCGTTGGCACCGGCCAACTCGTAGATCGGGACGCATCCATAGAGCAACACATCGAACCGCTGGAAATGTTGGTTCGAGTTGCCCGAGCTGCTGCTCAAGATGCCGGGATAAGCGAGGCCGAATTGAAGTCCGTGGACACAATTGCGCTTGTTGGCGTTGCCGGATGGAAGGCTCAAAACGCCCCCGGACTTCTGGCTGAAACGCTTGGCGCCAATCCTAGACATAACTTTAGCACCGGCGTCGGCGGCCAGGTCGGCGTTACCTTAACCAATTTTATTGGCGACAAAATTAGCAAGGGTGAAGCAGAATTCGCCATCGTTGGTGGTTGCAACAATCTAAAGGTGCTGATGAAGGCTATCTCCCAACAAATTAGACTACCATGGTCAGTGGGGGGCGAAGGCGAGGCAACAATGGTTGGCGGCGATAGCCCCGGCAATACAGATCTGGAGAAACAATATGGACTCATCGGCCCGCCCGATATTTATCCCCTGTTCGAAAATGCCTTGCGGGCAAAACTAGGACTTAGTCTTGACGATCACCGCCAAAGAATGGGAAATCTGTTTACCAAATTCACTACCATTGCTGCCAACAATCCTTATTCATGGTTTCCAACCGAGCGGAGTTCGGAAGAATTAACCACCGCCACCGCGACAAATAGAATGATTGCCTGGCCATATACAAAATATCTCAATGCCGTGCTAAATACAGAGCAAGCAGCCTCTCTACTAATGATGTCAGCCGCCAAGGCAAGGAAGCTGGGGATTCCGGAAGAGAACTGGGTTTACTGGCTAGGCGGCGCGAGCAGTGAAGAACAGGCATGGTGGACCAGTGAACGGCCTGATTTTGCTGCCTGCCCTGCCATGAAAGATTCAACTTTAAGCGCGCTGCACAACAGTCAATTGTCGTTGGATCAGATTTCACATTTCGATTTCTACTCATGCTTCCCTGTGGCTGTTGAGATGGCATGCCAGATGTTGGGTCTCGATATTGACGACAATCGCGGCTTTACGGTATGTGGCGGCTTGCCGTATGCGGGCGGGCCTGCAAGCGCCTATACACTACATTCCATGGCTTGCATGGTAAACAAATTGAGGGGCGAAACTTCATCTTCCGGCCTTGTTACCGGCAACGGCTGGTATCTAACCAAGCACGCTGCAACGGTTCTCTCAACAGACCCCCACAGCAGTGGAGAACTTTCGAATGTGCTATTAGGTGACCTGCCATCTGCCCACATGGAAATTAATGCCTGCCCTGTCAATCAGCAGGCAAGCGGCGAGGCTGTTATCGAAACCTATACTGTTCGCTACGATCGAAGCGGACAGCCAGAGCAAGGCATCGTACTTGGACGCATGAGCGGCGGCGATCGCTTTATGGCGAACACGACGAAGGACGTCGACTTCCTCAAGGAGTTCGTCACCGCAGAGCGCGTTGGCACACCGGGCAAGGTTGAACTTGTAAATGGCTTATCTACATTTACGCCTAATTAATTCCTGTCCGGAAATAACATATATTTGGCCAGAATCACAACATACAAATATAGTTAGACAGACAATTCAATCACTTACAAAGCAAGTAATACCGGAGGTTTCCAATTACGGACCAAGCCTAAGTAAATAACCCGCAGGGACAGGAGAATCGCTATTCTCAAAGTACTGTTCTCTAAGTACTATTCTCTAAGTACGTCGCGCCTGGGCGGAAGATGTAAATCGGATGATCAAACCAATGCCGACCAGCGTAAGCACAAAACTCAAGAACCCACCGATATAAGGTAGGTTGATGGCCACGATGATGACCCCGATTCCAGCCAGCAGGACCAGCGTATCGTTCTCCAGATATTTTGTGCCGCTCAGCATTAACCGCCCAACAAAAACGCCGACTACAATCTTGGCGAGATAGATGCACAATATCCATGCACATAAAGCCATGACAGAAAATGGCAGTCCCACCAGGGTAATAGCGAATAAAACAGCAATGGTGGGTACACTGACGAGCGTCACGAGGCCAATGCCTGCCGTCTTCAGTCCTTCGATACCACCCTTCACGGATATCTCTCGAAAACCAGGAACTAACCACAGCAAGGCGAGACCCACCAATAACGCGCTGACCAATCTGGCTATCTGCCAAAGATAAAACTGTACGCTGGCATATCGATTAGGTGATTTAAGTTCCTCCGGCATATCTAAAAACTCAACTTCACCATCCACTTGCGCGCCGCTTGCACGATGGAAATTCTCTTCACTGGGAATGTGCAGGCGTGCATCTCCCGCAACGTGAGCTTGATCTAACAAGGTGACTCGGTTACCAAACACCTCCAGATCTTCACCGACCTTGCCGCTAAGCGCTAGTATTTCAGTAAACGCATATAGGTCTTTGACAACAGACCCTTCAACAGTAGTACTTTCCCCTGCAACAATGGCATTTTGGGCCACATGCACCTGGGCATCTATTCTTACGCGTTCACCCGCTGCCAGTAGATTACCCCCACTTTTGCGCCAACTACATCAAAAGATGAACCAGCACCTAATAACAGGCCCCGACTGTGCCTCTCACCGTGACTGATTCCGCTAATGAGAACGTTTCCCTCGACCGATCCGTCGATGTCAATCCGCCGTCCTGCCGCTACCAAATCGCCTGTGATATTACCTTTTATCAAGATCGTGTCTGCTGCAATGACGAGCGAATCGTCAATAGTTTCCTCCTCGCCGATGGTGATCAAACCTTCGCTCCTCATAACTTCCAATGCCATGACAGGCGCTGGCACACCCAAAGTCGTACCCAGCATTACAAGCAAACACAGGCTCATCACCGCGCGGCTCTTCCAGTAAACCAGCAAGAGCCACAGCACGACAACGCTCGATAGAGCCAAGACAATAAAACCAAGGTATGCATCAAACATGGCGGTTCCTTCTTTAAGATAATATAGGATGGTTGCACTCGTCATTTCATAAATGTCGGGCATGTATATGGATGTAAGCCAGGTCGCAGCATTCATGAACAATTCTCCAAACAGCGTCTTCCACAAAAACTGTGCAAACCAGATCACAAGCGCGGTAGCAATATTGGCCAAAGCGAATTCACGCAGGTTTGTACGTCGGGAAAATTTGGGTATGACCAAATCTGCTGGTTCCGGCAAGTCTGTTGATAGCGCAGATGCAATCATCGATATCTCGTCCGATGGTGCAGCATATTTCGCCTGGCATATCTGGCAAGCATCGAGATGCTGCAATGTCATCGCAGCAGCATCGCCTGTTAGCGCATCGTCCGCATGCATGGACAATTGCAGCTCGCTCAGGTGTGTATCACTCCCATTTGTTGTCGGCTTCCTGGAGGGGTCACAGTTTGCCCTCACTATCTACGAGCGTGGCACGCACCATTTTTTGCTCTAAGCAGCAATACACCAACGTGATTTCGACTGATCTGTAGTTGTGCAGCGATCTCGTCGTAACTCGTCTGGTTTAAATACGCGAGAACCAGGGGCACGCGGTACTTGTCCGGTAGCGATGCGATTGCGCCGTTCAATGTTTCAGCGTCTTCGCTCGCGATAAGGTCACTGAGAATCGGCATGTTAACAGACGCCAACTCTTCCAGTTCGATAACTTCATCACCAAAAAATGGGTCAATCCGGTTCTTCTGCCGCAACAAATCAATGCAGTGGTTGTTTGCAATAGTTGCTACCCACTGCCAAAAAGGCTGTTCTGCGTCGAATTTCCCAAAGTTCTTATAGGCACGCATAAACGTTTCCTGAGCCGCATCCTCTGCTAGTTCATTGGAATTCAACAAGCGACGGCAAAGACCGAATACTCAGACGTAGTACTCTCTATAGAGAATTTCAAATACCGTGTGAGTCGCCAATACAAATTCCAATCATACAGACTGTTATACGATGCTATTCAGAAATTATTACAAGCGGATCGCAACTTTTCTCATAAAATTTCCTCATCTGAGGAGGAAGTTGGGGATATGTGCGCCTTACAGCTGTACCCCAAAAAGATTACGAACTCGCCCAATAGGAGTGAGTGCCGACGCAAATTTTTTGTGGCAGCTCTATTGTGGCCACAGGACCAGGACTTATATCATGGGCATTAAATATAAGACATTGTGAAGTATTGGCATTCATGTCCGTGGTAAAGGTCAGCACATAGCCGTCATCTTCGGCATTCGAATTCGTACCGGGCGCCATTGGGCTTTCGCTGGCATACACACCGTCTTCAAATTTGTATTGTTGACGCTCACCCGTTTGCGCATCGAAGCGAATCAGGCCATCAAACAGAAACCATCCTGGTTTGGCGCTCATGGCCCAGGAGTAACGATACGGTTTACCCGCCATCGCAGGATTAATCATGCCAAATTCAGAAAGTTGGTCTTCCAATGGCCCTTCAGTTACCTGACCCGTCTTGAGGTTGAAGCGCCATCGATACGCATGTGCGCCAATGGCATTAATATCCAGAATTTCAAATGGCTTTAATCCATCCGGTAAACCTGAAGTCTTAAAACCCTTTGCAGGATCTTGTTTGTAACCGTCCAAAACAATCTCATCACCTTCTTCATAGGCATTGATCCAATGCAATACATAACCCGGTTCAGCTTCGAACCAGACAATATCTTCCGGCTGGCCACGTCTTGGCACAACGGCAAATCGACTCGGTAGTCTATGAAAGCGAACCGCGTAAGCACCGTGGGACAAAGCATCTGCATCCCAAAATAGCGGTAAATCGTTGAGGATGGCGTAATTATCGGTGAAGGCCATATCGTGCGGCAGACGCGGCCCGGGTAGTGGAATAGGGATGTAGTGGACCAGCGTTCGGTTTCGATCTACCACGCCATAGTGCATATACGGCGCTTCGGTTGAATAGTTGAAGAACAACATTTCGCCAGTTGCTTCATCCACTTTGGTGTGCGCGGACACACCCCATCCCGGCGTCACCCCTTTCATCCAATCTGCTTTACCGAGCAACTCAAGTGAACGAGGGTCATGTTCATATATATCGCCACATTGATAGAAACTTGTGGCTGCAACGCCACCGTGCACTACCACGTCTGTGCTGGATGAATCTTTCAATCTGGTTCGTGCACCCCAACCATCGCGTAACGATTTTTGCGGTAGTTCCCGCAAGCCCGCCCAAAGTGCATTACCAGCCTCATTCTCTGCCGCCAGACCATCAGTGCGGATGAAGCGATTCCGATATTCACATTGACCATTGTCAAAACTGATGGAGTGCAACATACCGTCGCCATCAAACGGATGGTATCGACCGAGCGCTTCGTGCACCGGGTTCTCCGTATTACGAATGTAGACCCCTTTTAGATCCTTCGGGATTTCACCGCTCACCTTTGGCTCTGTGACATCGTACTCAAGCATGTTCGGCTGCCACGGCCCTGTTCGATACGGGTGGGCATCATCAAGTGGTAGTGTACTGGGTTCCTTATTGACGAGGGTTGTAGCCATCACCTTACTCCGAATTAATTGGCTGATCGCATGCCAGCAGTCATTACTTCCACACGCTGACGAACGATTTCCCGATCTGGCAATTCTGGTCCGTTGCGCCTGCGGGCACTTTCACTCTCTATAGTCTCTGGCAATATTTGTGGGAATAGCGTGCCACCTAACTTGCCACCATTCTCCAATCCATGATCAAACATCAATGGCATCGTTGCGTGACGATGTTCAAAAACAATACTGTCATCGCACCATCGACTGGACAGCGCTCGCCTTGCTTGTGTCGTTGAATAGTTAGACGAAGACCCATGCACGATTAATGGGTTAAACAGCAGGAAATCACCTGGTTTCATGTCCGGGCAAAACAGGTCGTAGCTTTCTCGATTTGCATCGATATCCGGTACGTCATCAAAATCTGAATCAAGCATATAGGGATCAAAATTTGGAGTAACCGCTTTAAATCGTTGCGGCCACTTATGGGAGCCTTTGATAAATTCCAATCCGCTACTGTTCCTGTCCACCGCATCAAAGGTAATCCACAGTGAGCACATTTGCATACTGGTAACTTCAACAGGCCAAAACGTTACGTCATGATGCCACGGTGTGGGCACGTGGCAGCCCGGTGGTTTAATAAACGTCTGGTCATAAAAGTGTCGAACGACTTTGGAGCCTAATATTTGTTGCGCAATATAGGCAGCAGGGGACTCATAAACAAAATCACAAAACTCATCATTCACTTTCCAGAGGAACAGATCACCGCTGAAATTTTTATCTTCAACAGACACCGCCCTGCCCATTACCGTGGGATTCTTAACCACATGATCGACGGCCTTTGCCATCCGCTGAATCCAATGATCCGGGAACATGCCACTTATACAAACCACGCCATCACGATGGTATGTGTCTATTTCTTCCTGGGTCAGATTTCGTAAGGGAGCTTCAGGCATAACGGGACTCTTTGAAAAGCCCTTGAACACATTCGTGTTAACGGGGCGAAAATTATCGATGACAGTAACATAGTTTTTCTGCAGTCTGAACACCAGGTAAATGGACGATAGCAGCAGCGCGGCGCAACGACTAAGGCAGGCCGGGTACATGCAGATGCCAAAATACAGCCAATGAAGAACGAAACGAAATTGCCCACTTTGAATACTTTCCGATTCTCATTGGTATTCCTTAAGGAAATTGGCCAAGATTTACAGTACTGCCCACTATTGAGTACATTCTTGTTCGGCGCGAAACGCTTCCTACCAATAAGGCTCACTACATTTAACTTCAAGTTCAGCTCAGAGAGAATTGTTAGCCACCTAACTCATCCACATAGTCAGCAAAACGCTTAGTCATTAGAGGCTTCAATCTGTGCCAGTATACATCCCAGCCTTCTCTTGGAAAATGACTTTTGATTCGCGCCTCATAGCTATCCATAATTTCCTGGGATACCCGGCCTCCTCGATACTGTAGGTACACTAATTCAAATAGCTGTAGATTTCGCCTGATGAACAACAGAAATAATTACAGCGATCCCGCCCACAAAATCACCGATGTTGCCTAAGGTATCAAAGTTCATGAGGTATTTAATGAGATTGTCGAATTATGCGGGTAGTGATCCAAGATAATGCCATTTTGGCATCATTGACCTTCATATCCACAGCACATCACACCGCATTAAGGGTCGAGAATTAGCTATGCTGCATAGCGTATCAGTGACCGAAGCGAACGACTTAAATGCCAAGTTATGTACCTATTGTTCTAGTATAACCACCTTAGCCTACCAGATGCTTGACCAATGAGTGAAGTAACAATAAGTTACACAGAAAAAGTCCCCGGAAACGTAGAGGCCAGACGGAGTGAGGATCTGGTGCGTTATGAAACCAGCCACGGGGTCAAATTGAGTTACAGGAAATTTGCACTTCTATTAAACGATGATTCCAATAACACCATCGGAGTTCTAGAGGGTTATACAGCTTACGCCGAAATCGCAACCTCGGTTACGGCACGAAGCTCGTCAGGATATTGGAGGGGAAATATTGTGATGAGGGGTTCAACAATATCAACCTGGTCACAAGTGCATTTCAGGCAACAGATTTCTACCGAAAATGTGGTTTTGTAGAAGAATACACAAGAGTCAATTCGTACAACCCAAAGCTCAATAAAGCTTTCTTTGTAAAGTTTTTTTCAGATCCTAATCAATCCCAGGGCATCTTGAGTGGCTCTGGTATCTAACAAGGCCGTAGAAAACCCGTTAGAGCATAATCTGGGACACTCAACATTTAGGCATTCGCCCCAGTGACCTGTGAGATTAAGACCATTTTCTTGATGAGCATCGGATGGATCCTGGATGTCCTATGACTATCATGGCTGTTTCCAAATATCCAAGATTGTTCGAAAGCAGATTCAAACTGCATCTTAAGCCAGGCTGTCTTCAGCGACGAAGTATTCCGGGTCTTCGATAACGTTGACTTCGACCATATTACCGGCTTTTCGAAGGAGTTTTCTGCACTCGGTGCTGAGATGAACCAGATGTAGGGTTTTACCGGCAGCAAGGTAGCGATCGGCTAAAGTGTCGATTGCTTCCAGTCCGGAATAATCACAAACCCGCGAATCAGCAAAGTCGATAACCACATCATCTTTTGCGTCTTTGGGATTGAATTGGTCCAGAAAGGAGGTAACTGATCCAAAGAACAATGGGCCGGTGACGCCATAGACTGTTGAGCCTTTGTGGTCATTACGGGCTTCAACCTGAACATGCTTTGCATGTTCCCACGCAAATACGAGCGCAGAAATTATCACGCCAACCACTACCGCCATGGCCAGGTCGGTCGCTACTGTTACGCCGGAAACCAGAACAAGCACCATCGCATCGCTCCTCGGAATCTTTCTGATAATACGGAAACTACTCCATTCGAAAGTACTGATTACAACGATGAACATCACACCGATCAATGCCGCGAGTGGAATCTGCTCAATTAGAGAGGAGCCAGCAAGGATAAATAGCAATAGGCACAAGGCCGCCGTAATACCGGACAATCGTCCTCTGCCACCAGAATTCACATTGATCATACTTTGTCCGATCATCGCACAGCCACCCATGCCACCGAAGAATCCGGTAAGCGTGTTTGCCAGGCCCTGGCTTATGCACTCCTTGTTGCCTCGTCCGCGCGACTCAGTAATTTCATCTATCAAACGTAGTGTCAGTAGTGATTCGATCAGTCCGATCGCAGCAAGAATCGCCGAGTATGGCAGAATGATAAAAAGTGTCTCCAGGTTCATTGGCACCAGGGGGATGTGAAATTGTGGTAAGCCACCTTCAATAGAAGCAACATCGCCAACGACTCGTGTATCCAGATTTAAACCAATCACCAACACCGTCACCACAACTATCGCGACCAGCGATGACGGTATGGCCTTCGTTAATTTTGGCAGAAAATGAATGATGCACATGGTGAGTATTACCAGGCCAACAAGCATGTAAAGCTGTTCGCCGTGCAACCAGGCGACGTCAAGAATTGAATCTTGCATAAAGGTTCCGTCTAACCAGCCGGGTTCTCCGGCTTCACCAAATTGACTCAACTGCGCCAGGAAAATAACAATAGCCAGGCCATTTACGAAGCCCAGCATGACGGGATGTGGCACCATGCGGATGAATTTACCGAGTTTAAATGCACCCGCAAGCACTTGAATCACGCCCATCAGGACAACTGTTGCGAATAGATATTCGACTCCATGGTCTGCGACGAGTGCGACCATGACCACGGCAAGTGCACCAGTGGCACCCGAAATCATTCCCGGCCTGCCACCAATACAAGCCGTTATTAGGCCTACCATGAATGCTGCATATAGTCCAACCAGTGGTTCTACCCCGGCGACAAATGCAAAAGCAATTGCTTCAGGAACTAGCGCCAGGGCGACAGTAAGTCCGGACAACACATCATTTTTGATGGTTGCAACTTTACTTGGGTGGATCTCAAACATTCCGCATTTCTCTGGGGCAATAGGACTCCACCTCGACACAGTGTGAAGAGCCAGAAATTAAAGTATTAGTGAAACCAATCGGCGGGAATTGTTTGCGTTTTTATATCGGCGAGAGGAACTACGGCGCGCATTCTATACAATGACAGCCACTAAAACAATCGGCGGATTCGAGTAAGTGCTGGGATAAAATTTGCGACTCCGGGACAGAAATTTCATCGGGTTTGGTGCTTGCTGTGTTTAGATTCGTTCATGCTTAAGTTCTTTATCAAGATGCCTCGAAGCGGAACCGGTATAATACAAATTTCTAAAGAGCAGTTTCACTATGCCAATTAATTGGTATCCGGGCCATATGCACAAGGCCAACAAGGAAATGATCCGCGCACTTAATGATGTTGATCTCATTATTGAGTTATTGGATGCCCGATTACCCTATAGCAGCCAGAACCCGGCCATTCAAAAATTGCGTGAAAACAAGCCTTGCATAAAAATACTCAGCAAGTCAGATTTGGCAGACCCCAAGATCACTTCAGAATGGCAAGACAACTTTGAACAGCAGTCGTCAGTAAAAACACTGCTCACCACCTTGTCCCAGACGGACAAGGCACAAAAAGTGACTCATCTGTGTCGTAAACTTGTGCCATCAAAATCCAAGGCAGACCTGAATATGCTGGTCATGATTACAGGCATCCCGAATGTCGGCAAATCAACATTGATTAATGCATTAGCCGATCGGAAGATTGCCAAAACTGGCGACGAACCTGCCATCACAAAAGGCATGCAAAAAGTCAAACTGGATTCTGGCATCGTCTTGATGGATACACCCGGCATTCTCTGGCCGAAAATTCACAACGAAAATAGCGGTTATCGATTGGCGGCGAGCGGCGCAATCAAAGATACCGCCATGGATGTTGAGGAGGTTGCATTTTACCTGAGTGACTACTTGATAAAAAACTACCCCAAAACACTCATCAATCGCTTCGGCCTCTCGGTGCTGCCAGAAACAGCATTTGAATTTCTCGAACTCGTGGGTGCCAGAAGAGGATGCCTGCGCGCAGGCGGTCATGTAGATTTGGAGAAAGTTTCATCGATTCTGGTTAACGAATTTCGCTCAGGAAAACTTGGCGGCATTACCTTGGAGAGGCCCAACATGATCGCGGCCGAGGAACGAATTGTTGAGCAGAAAATTGCTGAAAAAGAAGAGCGAGATAAACTGCGCAAAAGACGTAGGCTCAAATTGCGCGCCAAAAAACCCGACTAAGCGTGGTCTGGGACACTCGACATTCAGGCCTTCGCCTCAATACGCTGTGGAATTACGTCCATTTTACTAGTGTACATAGCATGGATCTTTGATGTCCGAAATTCGCTAAATTCGATCATTGAGCAACTAGTAACGCTTTGCTAAACTTTGTAATAACATAAGTTATAACGGCAACTTCAGATGATCAAAGTTAAGGTTACACAAGTCGGGAACTCCATGGGAATACTTTTACCAAAGGAGGCACTTATCAAAATGAACACAACGAAAGGCGATACTTTGTATCTGGTTGAGGGTCCTGACGGCTACACCTTGACGCCTTACAACCAGGATTTTGAAGAGCAGATAGTAGCTGCGGATAAGGTTCTGAAAAACTACAGGAATACGTTAAGAAAACTTGCTAAGTGAAGAAACCAAAATGGCTCCTTCATGATTTTATCGTAGCGGTACACAATATGGTGTTAGCGGAGCATGGTGGTCCAGCCGGGATTAGAGACCTAAAAATGCTTGAGGCAGCGCTAGCAAGACCCTTGAACAAAAATGCATATGAACCAAAGGGTTCTGTATATGATCTCGCCGCTGCATATAGTTTCGGAATTGCGATGGACCTTCCGTTTGTAGATGGAAATAAGCGCACGGCCCTGGTCGCAGGATTGGTATTCCTGGAAATTAACGGATGCAATTTTACCGCGCCTGAAGCTGAAACGGCATCAGTATTCGAAGCACTAGCAGCAGGCAGAATGACTGAGGTAGAGCTAAGTCGTTGGTTTCAAGAGCAGGCTGAAGCATAGCACCACGATAAGCGGCCGACAGAAGAGATAGCCGTAATCTGGGACACTCAACATTTAGGCATTCGCGCTAGCATCCTATAAGAATTTGACCATTCTGTTGATAGGCGCGACTGGATATTAGATGTTTGGTATCGTCGATCCGTTATGCAATAGAATCAAGCATTACCGATGTGACCTATATAACACCGAGCCACGCAACGCGGACAAACCAAGGAGTCAATCGTGAACCAAACAAGTATCACAGAGCATTCTTTTAGCACCGGCAGACACACCACATTCTATCTTGCTGCCGGTCCGGAAGATGGTCCTCTCATCATTTTCACCCATGGCTGGCCGGAATTGTCTCTGAGCTGGCGGCATCAATTGCCGTTTTTTGCCGCCATGGGCTTTCGTGCCATTGCACCTGATATGCGCGGCTATGGTAAATCAACTGTCTACGAAAAGCATGAAGACTATCGTCAGGAACTGGTTATAAAGGACATGATTGAGTTGCTCGATCATCTTTCTCGCGAGAAGGCAATTTGGATTGGCCATGACTGGGGTGCGCCTGTGGCCTGGAATATGGCGAGCCATCATCCAGAACGTTGTATTGCAGTGGCTAACCTTTGTGTTCCCTACGCAACGCTCGAGCGCGGCCTGGACTTCACCATCGAACTGGTTGATCGTTCTGTCTACCCTATTGATGAATATCCGGCAGGCCAATGGGAATATATGCGCTTCTATGAAGAAAACTTTGACCAGGCCACAAATCCTATGGACGCGAATGCTTACAATTTCGTGCAATTAATCTTTCGCAAGGGATCTCCCGAGGGTGCAGGTCAACCAAGCAGCACGGCGACGGTTAGAAAAAACAATGGTTGGTTTGGTGGAGCATCAGGTGCTCCAGATGTGCCAAGAGACGACGACGTTATTAGCGAAGATGAATTACAGATCTATGCGGGCGGTTTGAAGAGAAACGGATTCTTCGGGCCAAACTCCTGGTATATGAATCACAAGGCCAATGCCGACTACTTCACGTCTGTTGTTAACGACGCAGTGCTCTCCATGCCTGTGCTATTCCTGTCAGCGCAATATGACTATACCTGTGAAACTATTGATTCCAGATTGGCAGAACCCATGCGCGAGAAGTGCACCAACCTTACGGAGAAGATCATCGATTCAGGACATTGGATGGCACAGGAGAAGCCCCAGGAGGTAAATCGCGAGATCGTGAAATGGATGGTTGATCAACTGCCAGAGCTTATGGCTTAGTTCTGTTACCAAGGGCTATCCTATAAGAACGGTCCGCAAAGAATTTGACCTTGCATCTATCCTCAATATCATCAAAATGATGTTATCTGACATTGGAATTTATGATGACCAACAGAAGAGCTTTCTTAAAAAATGCCATTAGCACTGGCATTGCGTCTTCTACCGCCATGGCAGGATACGCCATTGCGAATCGCCGCGAATTGGCAGGTCAGGCTAAAGAGCTTGGCCAGGACACTATAGAGAAGGTCCGCAAGCAAATGGAAGCACTCGAGACTCGCGTGGACAAAATGGAGCATCACCATCAAAACCTTCTTCGCTTCGGCGCAATTGGCCTGGCGATTAGCACAGGGGTAGATCTCACCCTATTTCTATAATTTCTTCTTTCTATATAATTTCCATCGTAATTAACATCCTGACGCGAGGCAAACCATGATCAAGGTATATGCAATGACTTGTGGCTGGATGACCATGAGTCTTACCTCCCTGCTGCGCCATGAAAGCGGCATGATCAAAATTCCCGTGCCCTGTTATCTTATTGTTCATCCCAAGGGCAAGGTTCTATTTGATACGGGATTGCACAGCGATATGATTTCCAGCCCATGCGAGCGCCTGGGCGTACTTGCACCATTCTTTGAAATTCATTATGAGGAAAGCGAAGACCTTGCTGCCCGACTTGCGCAGCTGGACCTGAGTGTTGATGATATTGATTTTGTGATCAATTCACACCTGCACTTCGACCATTGCGGTGGCAATGCCGCCATTCCTAATAGCCCGGTGATACTACAAAAGGCCGAACTTGAGGTTGCCAAAAGTGAAGTTGCGGAACAAATTGGTTTGTTTAAACAGGACTGGGATCTCGGACACGACCTGATCGCAGTGGATGGCGAACATGATGTATTTGGAGACAAGACTGTTGTCTGTATTCCTACCCATGGCCACACGCCCGGCCATCAGTCACTGGTCATTCGACTGGATGGCAGGGAAATTGTACTGGCAGGTGACGCATGTTACTTCAAACGCACGCTTGACGAATTACACCTACCCAAGAGTGTATTCGACGAAAAAAAATCGCTCAACAGCCTTGAAGTGCTAGCCGAATTTCAGCGCCGGGGCGCAACCATCTATTATGGGCACGACCCGGCATTCTGGGAGAATGTTCCACAGGCGCCTGTGGCTTTATAAACGCCCGTGGCTCCAAAAAACGCCTGTGGCACATAAATAATTGTACTTATACCAGCGCCTTCTTAAATAGTACCAATAACCTGGCCCATGCGTGTTCAGCCTGGGCTTCATTGTAGACACGTGAATCTGGCGGACACCATCCGTGCATCGCACCTTCGTATACTTCAACCTCAGCAGGCAGCTTGGCCTCTTTAAATGTTTTGCGCAGCACATCCTTGGCGTTAGGGTCTCGATCATCATCATTGGCGGCGATAGCGAACAGGAAATTCGCCTTCATTTTACTTGCCAGTAAATGCGGACTATCAGGCCCGTCAGTGACTAATCTACCGCCGTGAAACGAGGCACCTGCACCAATACGGTCAGGAATATGTGCAGCAGTTCGCATGGTGAATGAGCCACCCATGCAATAACCGGTAGTGCCTATTTTTTTGTTAATATCAACGGCGTCTTTGGAATCGAGAAAATCCACAAACGCTCTGGCATCGGTGACGACAGTTTCTGCAGACAGCGAGCGAGCCATAGGCAAGACTTTATTGCGTACAGCGTCGTCCTGAAAGCTATCACCTTCCGAGACAACCGGGGCCTTTGCACTGCGATAATAGGGGTTCACCACAAGGACAGAATATCCGGACTCCGCCAGACGCTTCCCCATTGACCTGAAGGCAGGCCTAAGACCAAGGATGTCTGGCCAGATGATCACGCCGGGGTATTTGCCTTTTGCCGGATGAACAAAGTAACAATCTGCTGTTCCATCTGGTGTTATCACATTCACATCAGATTCGGTGACACTTGCGGCATTCAGAACACTGGGCAATATCGCGGTCGCCGCAATGGCTGCCGATAGCTTATTGAAGCTTCGGCGCGTCAATCCGTTTTGCTTAAGATATCTTTCATTCTCAACAACGGTATCGTCGTCACACATAATCTCATCCTCGACAATTTAGTGGGGACTAACAATATCAGAGTCCTTATTGGAACGCCGGATAATCTCTGATGCTACTCGCCAAATCCTGTCTTGTCCCCAACAAGAATAAGGAACGGGGTTGTTGCCACCGGAGACTCTAAAACTTGAGACTCCCCACAAATTCATGGATAACATCGATTCGACATTGTCTTCCAACAAAGGCTCCCAATGCTCATTATCAAACTGCTCCAGCGCCTCAGCCCAAGTCAATCCAATAGCTTCAACAATATGACGCAATCCCAAGTCACTACAGATATCAATTCCATCTGCCCAGGCGGCCTGGAGATAAAGGGTTACAAATTCTCTTTCCTTACCCTGGCGGACAAGCCACGGATATAACGAGAAGGCACGTTTTACGGGCTCGCCAAAAGGATCAACAAAATTCCCAAATTTCACACCAGCGGCCACGGCTTCCCTTGCGGCATCAGACATTATGTAAAGCTGCTTCGCTCTGGGCGCCGGGACGCCGCGCATCATCATTGGCATAACAGGGCGCATGACAAGTTTTACGCCAGAACGCGAGACAAGATCCATGATCCGCTGATGACCAATTGCGGTGTATGGGCTGCGCAGTGAGGGAAAGTATTCCAGAGTGATGTCAGCAGCGTCCAGGCCCTCCGGCACGCTTACGTGCGGCCTGGGCACACACAACTCATCTGAGTCTCCTTTTTTAAATCCCAATTCGATGAGCCGGGCTTCCAGCAAATAGAGCCGATCAAGACCCCAATACCACTCACCTTCAAAATAGAATGTGGCACTCAGGTAGTGGCCCAGTTTTTGTCGTAGGCTATTACCTGAACCGATAACACCGGCACTCATTTCATTAACACTTTCAGCCAGGTTCCCCAACCATAGGTCATCACCAATCTTGATCGCGTCCTCAACAAAGCTTCCTCTACCGATTGACCCCATCAACATATCGTTAGTCTTTCTAAGCGATCCAGCAGGTGGGTAATGACTTGTAGGTGGAATATGAACACCATAGTCAGGCGCAACACTGATGGCGTCAGCTAGAGCCCACTCTCTGAATCGATCAGGATCTCCTTGATAAGCATTTTCCGGTTGTGACACAAGGTGAGTGATCCAACTCAGGTCATAGTTTGCTTGCAATTGCCCCAGGCGTTGTACCACGAGATGGCTATAGGGATCATCCACTTGATGAAAATAGTGAACACAGGGTGCGCGTCCGGCTATCTACCGTTTTACACCTGCAATGTTACGCAAGGTATTACGTTTAAGTGAACTTGCCATCAAACCCATGGCAAGTGATTTAATTCTGGTTTTCAACATCATGTTATGAAGCCCAAATGTAATTTTGTCATTAGTTTATTCACTGATTTCTTCATGTAGTATAGACGACAAATTTTCTTGCCGGAGAAGAGATATGATTCGTTTTGGTACACTTGGCGCCGCACGCATTACACCCAGAGCCCTCATCTATCCAGTCGTTGACGAACCGAGAGCTTCTATTCGGTGCATAGCAGCAAGGGACCGGCAAAGAGCACAAGGCTTCGCCTTGCATCACAACATTCCTGTGGTGGTCGATTCTTATGATGAAATCATCGCTGATGAGAAAATAAATGCTGTGTATATTCCGTTACCGATCACCGCACATAAGGAATGGACGATAAAGGCCCTCCAAGCGGGTAAACACGTCTTATGTGAAAAATCGTTCGCAGCCAATGAAATAGAAGCACAGGAAATGTTAGATGCAGGACAGGCAACAGGCCTGGTCTTGATGGACGCGTTTCATTATCGCTACCACCCTATTTTTCTACGTGCCAGAGAGCTTTTCCTCTCGGGCGACTTTGGTGAAATTCACAGCGTTGACGCAGCCTTTCATATCCCTGTATCCATTGCTGGTGACGATATCAGAATGGTATACGAACAAGGCGGAGGCGTGACCATGGACATTGGCTGTTATCCCCTATCCTGGGTGCGTCACATCACCGGTGAAGAGCCGCTCCATATAACGGCAGAAGCAGAAGTCGGGCCGCCAAATGTTGATACGATGCTGAAGGCATCGATGGAATTACCTTCGGGCATAAAAGCCAGCGCCTCGGGAGATATGCGCGGCGACACATCCTTCGTCGCCGTTTTAAAAATTGAAGGCAGTAAGGGCTCCATGACCGTTAATAACCCGCTCATTCCGCAAATTGGCAATAGTATCGAGCTGGTGATTGGTGGCAAGAAAACGATTGAGAAATTTGATCGCCGCCCCAGCTACGGTTATCAGCTGGACGCATTTCTAAACGCAGTTGAGAATGATGGTACTCTTTATACCTCCGCGGAAGATGCTGTGAAGCAGATGAGATTGATTGATCGATGTTACAAGGCTGCGGGTCTTCCACAGAGGGGCCTCAATTTATGAAACAGGCCTGCTCTTACAGAAGCAAATCTTGGAGGATAGATGACTTTACCCGCTGACTATGCGGAAAGGGTTTACGCCGGTGTACTTGGAAAAGTAATCGGCGTATATCTGGGGAGGCCATTTGAGGGCTGGAGCTACGATCGCATTCAGCGAGAACTGGGTGATATCGAATACTACGTGCACGATAAGCTGGATGTACCTTTACTGGTCACAGATGACGACATATCAGGCACCTTCACTTTTTTACGAGCCCTGGCCGACAACGACTTCGACAAAAACATCAGCGCCGAACAGATAGGGAATTCATGGCTGAATTATCTGATTGAGGAACGAACAATTCTCTGGTGGGGCGGCCTCGGCAATTCCACTGAACATACCGCCTACCTCCGGCTCAAAGATGGTATCAAGGCGCCTGAAAGTGGCTCGGAAAAGCTCAACTCCAAAGTCGTTGCAGAGCAAATTGGTGCGCAGATTTTTATAGATGGCTGGGCGATGGTTTCACCCGGGGATGCGGATCAAGCCGCGAGATTTGCAGAACAGGCGGCTCGCGTCAGTCATGACGGTGAAGCCGTTTATGGCGCAGTGGTATTGGCGGTAATGGAGGCCATGGCTTTTGTTGAATCAGATATCAACAAATTGCTGGACATCGCGCTTGGTTACATACCAACCGAGTCCGTCATCAGTCAACTAATCGAAGACGTTCGGAAATGGCATACCCAGGAACCTGACTGGCGCGCAACAAGGGAAATGTTGGCCGGGACGTATGGCTACGACAAGTACGGTGGCAATTGTCACATGGTGCCGAACCACGGATTGATCATTCATTCCTTACTTCATGGCGAAGATGATTTTTCCGAGACAATGAAGATCATCAATACCAGCGGTTGGGATACTGATTGCAATTCAGGCAATGTTGGCTGCCTGGTGGGTATCAAGAACGGCTTGACGGGTATTGACGCTGGAATAAACAAGGGGCTTGATTGGCGCGGGCCAATTGCAGACAGGATCTATATACCTACAGCAGACCCTACATGGAGCATCTCGGATTGCGTCAATGAATCCATGGAAATCATCAATGCCGGGAGGAAATTGGCAGGGCAAACAGCCTTGATTAACAAAGACGGCGCGCAGTTTCACTTTGAATTCGCGGGTTCACAGCAAGGCTTTACGGTAACTCACGGTGAAGGCGAATTAACGAATTGTATCGGCAGGAGCAAGCTCGGCAAACATACCCTGCGGCTATCCGCGACAGGAACGAGCCGATTCGGAACGCCTGTATTTACGCCGTCGAAGGACATCGCCAAATATTTCGAGAAGCGCGGGTATGCCTTGCTGGCATCACCCAGAATCTATCCGGGGCAGATTCTTTCAGCAAATTTGCTTGAAGGTGATGGTAGTCCGGTCAGTCTTTATGCCATCTATTACGGCGAGAATGATGTTCCTGACATAGTAAGGACTGAACCTAAAGCTATTACTGAAGAAGCTACCTTGTCGCTTCCGATACCAGCAAATGCCCACCCGGTTTTTGAAGTAGGCATTGAAACATCCGGCATCGTGCACCTTGATTCAATGTGCTGGTCCGGTGAACCTGATTTTACACTAGCCAGGCCCAAACATAAGGGCACGATGTGGCGCCGCGCATGGGTTAATGGCGTTGACCAGTGTACTGGTTGGACAGAGATGTTTCGTCTAATTCAGAACAAGGGTCGAGGACTCTTAATACAGGGCAATCGCGAATGGTCTAACTATTCAATGACCGCTGATGTAATGCCACATTTGGCAATGGCATCTGGCATTGCCATTCGTGTACAGGGAATGAAACGATACTATGCTTTGTTGCTCCACAGGGATGGAGAATTGCGACTCATCCGAATGAAGGATGAAGAAACGGTATTAGCCCGCTGCGCCTACGAATGGCAATTTGGCGAACAATACGAACTTGAATTGAAAGCGGAAGGCCATCGCCTTACCGCGTCAATTAATGGCAAGCAGATGTTAGAAGTCTCCGATGATGCATTCAGCAATGGCGCCATGGCCCTGGTCGTAGAAGAGGGTCGAACTGCCACTGATAGAATCACCGTAGTGCCTTGCGCACCCGGGATAATCCAGGGCAACACCGACGGCGCAAGTCTATAATGCGCCAATTCCCGTTTACAACAACGAATATCAGGTGATTAAGTTAAAGATCAGGCGCCTTTCTATATCCTCGAGATTCGTAAGAGAAATCCCACAGCTCTCTGTTTTTGTCATTCTGCAGATAAAAGTTATTGTGATAAGAACGGATCTCGGCTATTTTGTCGCCTTCGAAAAGATACCACTCGCTACCCCTTAGCAACTCTGGTTTTCCGCTTGCAGCTGGGACCCATTGCATGGACCACTCGATGACCGCTTCCGGCTCCTGAACCAGACAATGGTCAAGCACCCAGTTCGCTTGTGTCCTGGGACCGATTTTCGCCCAGTAGTTCGCCAGACCAGCAGCACCCTGGACCGCACCATGATCCACAAAGTAATGCACAACATCTTCGGTAAAGGTCGAAATCATCAACGCAACATCAGCGGTATTACAGCCTCGGTAATAAGCATGAATCGTATCGATGTAGATGTGACCAGATTTCCTTGGCGCCATAGTAGCTCTCTTTGAAAACAGTTAACCACATGATAAACCAACACCCTGGCGAATATCTTTCAACAGGGGTTAAGGCAGTCCTTGGTTGCCAGTCCAATATTGCTTGCCGGATGACGGCACACCTCATAGGGTGTTACATTAATATACACTGGATTCAGGAAATACCCTCATGACATCAATTCTGACGGACTCTCAGATACAGCATTACCGCCGTGAAGGTTATCTTGTGCTGGAAAACTTTGTCAGCGCCCAGTGGCTGGCTCGACTGAATGACGTCACTCATGAGTTTGTCGATCAGAGTCGCCATATCTCCGAATCAAACAGCCAGTTTGATATCGAACCTGACCATAGCGCTGAAGCGCCAAGGCTAAGGCGACTGAATAGCCCCGTAGACCAACATCCAACATATTGGGAGTTCTCCTCACAATCTGAAATTGTCGATATAGCGGAAGACATTCTAGGGCCAGATATAAAATTCCATCACAGCAAATTAAACTTTAAATATCCGCGAGGCGGTGAAGAAGTAAAATGGCATCAGGATATTCAGTTCTGGCCACACACGAACTATGACCTGATCACTATCGGCATTTACCTTCAGGACGTTGTTGAAGGCCAGGGCGAAATGGGCTTTATCCCGAAGAGTCATGATGGTGAATTGTTTGATCAATATGATGGCGATCGCTGGACTGGCTGTATCCAGGATCAGGATCTTGGAAGAGTAGATACTAAAAATGCGGTATTCCCAACTGGCAAAGCCGGCACTCTGACCGTTCACAATTGCAGAATGATCCATGGCTCTTTTCCAAATCAATCTGAATTGCAACGGCCTTTATTACTCCAGACATACGCAGCAGCGGATGCATATGCCTATACCTCACTTGTTAGAGGAAAGGGGCACGGCGAAGAAATCATCAGAGGGAAAACAGCAAAATGGGCGCGTCACGACCCTCGCCCTTGCCAGGTGCCGCCAACCAAGGTTGGTACAATCTTCCAGGCCCAACAGAAAGAATCCGGAAGCAGCATGATGTAAGATATTTTAGCGCCCCGAATCCAAGGTGAGTCGGCCGATAAAACAGTTATGACAAGACAGGCGGAAAATGATTAAGCTCTCACAAAATGATGAACTCGCATCTGCTACATATCGATCTGCAAATCTACCGCTGGATGAATTCGACGTTAGCGACGCTGAATTGTACAAAACTGACACACACTGGCCATACTTTGAACGACTGAGAGCTGAGGATCCGGTACATTATTGTAAAGAGAGTCGCTACGGCCCCTACTGGAGCCTGTGCGCCTACAAGGATATCAAGTGGGCCGACTCAAATACCAAACTCTTTTCATCCGACCGAGATATCACAATATTTGATCAACCTGATGATTTCGAGTTGCCGATGTTTATCGCCATGGACCAGCCTAAACATCATACCCAACGTATGGTTGTGAGCCCGGTTGTGGCACCCAGTAATCTCGCCTTACTTGAGGATACGATTCGACAACGCGTGATCACAATTCTTGACTCGCTGCCTGTAGGAGAAACGTTTAACTGGGTGGACAAAGTATCTATCGATCTAACCACGCAAATGTTGGCGACCTTGCTCGATTTTCCCTTTGAAGATAGAGAGAAATTGACATATTGGTCCGACGTTGCAAGTGGTGGGCGCCTCTCTGGCATCGTTGACTCAGCGGGCCACCGAAGAAAAGTACTAATGGAATGTCTCGCCTATTTTCAGCGCTTGTGGAAAGAGCGCGAAGACATGGCGCCGAACAATGACTTGATTTCAATGTTGGCGCATGGAGAAGCAACCCGAAACATGCCGCCGCTGGAATATCTTGGCAATCTGGTGCTTCTCATTGTTGGTGGCAACGATACTACACGCAACAGTATTACCGGCGGCGTATTAGCGCTTAATCAATTTCCGGAACAATATGAGAAATTATACAATGATGCTTCTTTGATACCCAATATGGTCTCGGAGATTATTCGCTGGCAAACACCACTTCCCCACATGAGGCGAACGGCGCTTGTGGATGTTGAGCTTCACGGCAAACAGATCCGAAAAGGGGACAAGATTATTTTGTGGTATATCTCGGGAAACCGGGATGAAACCCAGTTTGAAAACGCCGAGCGGCTGATCATCGACAGAAAAAACGCTCGATCACATATCTCATTCGGATTCGGAATTCATCGCTGTATGGGGAATCGTATGGCAGAGATGCAGCTCAGAATATTGTGGGAGGAAATACTGCCTCGCTTCAAAATCGAAGTCGTCGCTCAGCCTGTGAGGGTAAGGTCGAATTTGATTAGAGGCTACTCTGAATTGTTAGTGAAAACGCACCCTCTCTAGAGGCCTTTCATTAGGCTAGAGGCCTTTCATCAACGCTTGAATGTTACCGTGATAAAAAGCGTCCATCGTCGCCTCATCACAATTTTCCATGGTCGTCTCAAATTTTCGGATTGGATCAGAGGTGCCTTCCGGATGCGGATAATCCGATGCATAACAAAGTAAATCCGGGCCTATATTATCGATAATCCAGCCGATGGGCTCGCCAGCAAACGGAGAAAATTTCAAATGCCTTCTCGCCGTTTCTGAAGGTAACTCCACGAACTTACGTCTATGCCGAAACAGCGATGCTGTGTAGTCCAGAGCCTTCAACCATGAAGGTACCCAAAAGGCTCCGTGTTCTTGCGAAATACCGCGCAACCCCGGATGACGTTCAAACACACCATCGAAGATCATCGCCGAAAGGAAAATTTCTGCACTATTCTTAATGGTCACCAAGCCAATCTCTCCAGCCGGCGCGTCGCCACCCAGTTCAATTGTTGTTTTACCGTTATTCTTGAAACTTTGTGGAATGGACTTGTAGTGCCCGTTAACCGCTACGTGGACAATAAATGGAGCCTTATGCTCTGCAAAATTTGCCCAGACTGGATCGAAGTCCGGATGGGTAAAGGACGGCCTGTCATCATTTGGCTCATTGGTATCAATCATGAAGGAATAGCAGCCATCGGCAAACCCTTGCTCCATTATTTTCAGTGCCACATCCGGCCCCAGCGTCAGGGGTATGTATCCTATCGCTTTCAAACGCTCGTCGTTCTTACAAAATGCACCCATCGCTCGATTCAAAGTACGGGCACCGACCTCAAGTACATCCGGCTCAGTAACGTGAGCAATCTGGTGAAATGAGAAGGTCGGCAATATCCACTGCATTTCATAACCAAAAATATTTAGAGTATGGGAGCGCTCGTCTGGATCGAATGCGCCTAATCGAGACCAACCACTCTTCCTTGCATCAAAAAGAGAGGCTTCAAATTTTGCCATCACTTCCGGATCATTTTGTCGCTTTGCAAACAGCTCGCGTCCACGGTCCAATCCCTCTTGCATGACCGGCAGTTCTGATTGCGCTGACATGGACGGCAGCAGGGGTTTGTCCGCATCTGTCGCTGCATTGGCTAGAAAGTCATCCAGTTCAATTACATGACTGTCTACATCTATGATTTTTCGCGTTCCGGCATAGCTCATTTTTAAGGTCCAAGTGCAAAGCAGAATCTAAAGTCTAATATATGTACGCAAAAATTGGCAATCTGATCCTTTGGTTATTATCGGCGCCTATCATTAGCCCTTTTCTCATCAACTACTATCACTGCTTATAGCGCCCAATAATACTTTGACGGGTATCACGCACCAAATAGCCCAAATCAATTCAGCTAAGCATCTTCTTGATACTTCCACCTGATGCCGCCTCTTTCATCCAGGAGAAGCTTCCTGATTCGCTCATTTCCCTGGCAGCATTTACCAGCGCACCAATAACGTAATTTGCTAGGCCGCCGCCTATGCTAAGGCGGCGAACGCCTATGTTGGTATATTCTGCCACTGGTATGTCCGGTATAAATGCCACCAGTACATTGATAGGCTTGTCGACGGAATCCATCACTAATTGAATTTGTTCAAGCGTTGCAAGACCTGGCGAATAAAGCACATCAGCACCGGCAGCCTGAAAAGCCTGGAGGCGCTTAATGGTGTCATCCATGTCATTTACACCACGAAGTAAATTCTCTGCGCGTGCCGTCAGTGTGAATGGAAAATCCAGGGCAGATACTGCCTGCGCACATGCTGCGATTCGGTCAACGGCAAGATTAAAGTCATATATTTCACTACCGGAAAAATCTTCAATGGAAGCGCCAACAACGCCCGCTTCTGCAACCTTAAGAAGATTTCTGGCTGCGTCCTCCGGCGAATCCGCAAAGCCATTCTCAAAATCGGCTGCTACGGGAATTTCTGTTGCAGCACAAAGGCTTCGGCAGTGTTCCAACTTTTCTTTGAGGCTTATTTGCCCATCAAGCCGGCCCAGGGTCTGGGCGTAGCCGGCACTGGTTGTCGCCAAAGCTTTGAAGCCCAGGCTCTGCAACATAACGCCTGAGCCTGTGTCATAAGGATTGGGGATAACAAAAGTCCCCTGTTGATGCAGGGCCTCAAATGCTTGTGCTTTCTCAGATTGGCTAGTCATATATTCTCCTCTTTGCTAATTTAAGAATGCCATCCTCCGCCGCTTAATCAAACTCGCAACATTCGAACTTTATCACGCCAGATTTCCATCTTCATCGCCTTCGTCCACCGCAATTTCTTCCAGAGCTTTACCTGCAGTTTCAGGAAAGAGGAAATAGAAGAGAACAGGAACAAGGATACCGAGTGCACACAAAATCAATATCGCATCCCAATTTAAACCCACGTAGATGTATAGAACGGATACTGCCGCCAGTCCGATGGCCGTTGCAACGGTCGAAACAACACTGCGCAGGGCAGTAGCTGTTGATCTGGATCGTGTGGGGAAAAGCTCTGTACCATAAGTGGCAATGGCAACATCTATTCCCATTAGAAAGAACAAAAATACAATCCACAAAAATGGGGCTAACAAACCCACCGACCCATAAAAAATACCGACTACGACGAGATAGGCAAAGGAGAAACAAATGGATATACGTTTCCTGCCATAACGGTCGCTCATCCATCCAGCAAGTGGATTACCGATGATGCCAAAAGCACCGCCGACTGCCATCAAAATAGCTACGCCCGATGGGCTCCATTGATGAACATTCTGCAAATACTTAGGCGCAAAGAAGCCTGCACCACTAGCCCCTAAGGTAAAGAAAAATACGACGCTCGACATAGCCACTAACTGGCGCGACGAATACTTCATCAACTGAATTACTGGCTTGTAGATCGGGCCCAGGTTTTCCTTGGTTCTATGGGTCGATTCGAACAAACGTGTCTCTGGCATTGTTCGCCGCCAGTAAGCAACAAGTACCAGCGGTACCAGGCCGAGCACTCGCCATTGCCTATCCGTTAAATCAGGAGCACGCCCCAGAAACCAGGTAAAACGATACCAATCGGGTACCTTCCCTACGACCTCCTGCCCCGCTTGCGTCATGCTGCTTGTATTCCTGTTTGAATGTGCTGATTTCCTGAATCCTTAACAGCTTAAGCCGACAATAATGACTCCATTAACTATAAACAAGAGTTGAGGTAGAGCTTACATCCATTAGTCAAATGGGCGACTCTCTTTGTAGATCAGCAATCCTTCCAATTAAGCGAAATTTCAATATCATTAGCCTCCGTGAAAACCTATCCATCCAATTGAGATATAAATGGCACGCAACTCAGAACATGCACCCAGTAAACGATCAACTATTCGTCAATCGGCGAATCGCGCGGTCTATAACGAGGATGTGCTAAAGAACATCATTGATCAGGGCATCATCGCGACCGTTTCAATATCAGTCGACAATGAGCCATTTGTCATGCCATTGGCTATCGCAAGAATTGATGACAAGGTCTATCTGCACGGCCTCAAGACCTCCCGAATAATGATGCAGCTGGCATCCGGAGCGCCTGTATGTATCTGCGTGACCCATCTGGATGGCATTATTGTCGCAAGGTCAGGCATGCACTGTTCTGCCAACTATCGCTCCGCGGTAATTCACGGCGAGGGGCAGTCTATCGAAGGCGACGAAAAGGCGAGGCTGTTGCACCAAATTGTAACCCGTATCATTCCAGGCTCTGAAGGTGACTATAGAGACCATCTCGATAAAGAACTCAAAGCCACGACCTTGATCGCCATTCCTCTGAATGAGGCGGTTTGTAAGGTCAGGACTGGCGGCCCCATTGATGATGACGAAGATCTAGCGCTGCCATACTGGGCCGGCGAGATACCCATTACCCAGGTCTATGGCGAACCAATACCATCTGCTGATCTGCCGGATGGTATCGAGACACCGGAATACGCTAGAAACTACCAACGGCCACTCAATGGGGCGGGTTAGATAACTCCCATACCAGGCGCGCAGCAAGGCGTGCCGTTCGGCCCTCAATGTCGTAGGCGGGGTTCATTTCCACAATATCAGAAAGAATAATTGGCACATTCAATTGCTTGCTTAATGAATGGATTTCGCGCACGAGCCGAATAACAATATCACCAGATACACCAACAGCAGCAGGTGCACTGACGCCAGGCGCAATGGCAGCGGCGAACACATCCAGGCAGATGGTGATGTAGATAAAATCCACCCTCGACACGAACTGTTCCAGGTTGTTCTTTAACGCTTCTATATTGGCGACATGGGTATCGACGTCTTCTACCCAGGTAGCATGCTGTTGCTGCGCATATTGAAATAGCGCAGCTGTATTGGCGGAAGGGTTTATGCCCATCACATGATAATTGAATTCTCTGTCATGATTCTCACACCACTCGGAAATTTGCCTGAAGGGTGTTCCGGAGCTGGTGCCAGAGACAGGGTTGCGTAAATCAAGGTGAGCATCAAAGTTGATTATCCCCAGACGCGAAGCCGTTCTGGGCATCTCCTTTAGATGGTGGACGATCCCCTGAAAACTTCCCCAGGCAGTCTCATGCCCGCCCCCCAGTACAGTCACATTCATCTTTCGCCTTAGCAGGCCGGATACCTCACGAGCAAGCTCTGCCTGGCTGCCTTCCATATCACCAGCGACACAATATATGTTGCCCGCATCATAGACAGATTTATCATCGCCATAACTCAGGTTAGACAGGGCCTTACGAATGGCATCGGGCCCGGCTGCTGCACCTACCCGCCCCTTGTTACGCTTCACACCTTCATCACAACAAAAACCCAGGAGTACTTTTGAATCTGGCCAGGACTGATCGTCCAGAGGTACCACAAGCTGGTGCCAGCGTAGCGCATCAGAAGTCTCCTCATCGTCGACCCTGCCCCGCCATAAATTCATATCAACTGGTTTGTGCATTTTTGCCACCCACCCAAATTCGACTGGGCTTTACCATATTAACGCCATAGCTCAGCTCCGACGGATGATCTATCGGCCACAGCACCATATCTGCATCCATTCCGGGGCGTATCATACCTTTGGATTCTTCAAGGCCCAGGGCCTTTGCTGCATTTCTTGTAGTTGCTGCGAGCGCTTCCTCAGGCCTTAACGAAAATTGTACACAGGCAAGATTCATTGTCAGCAGCAGGGAACAGATTGGCGAGCTACCGGGATTAAGATCCGAGCCCAGCGCCAGGGGAACATGACTACTGCGCAAGGCTTCAATGGGTGGCTGCTGAGTTTCGCCAAGAAAATAGTAAGCGCCGGGTAATAAGACCGCGACCACACCTCGCGCATTTAGAATTGGAATATCTTCGTGATTCAGATATTCGAGATGATCGACAGACAAGCCATCATATTCAGCAACCAGACGAGCACCTGATAAATCGCTTAACTGTTCAACATGCCCTTTAACCGGAATACCCAAATCCTTGGCACACTCGAACACAAGCCTGCATTGATCGCGACTGAATCCTATACCTTCACAAAATACATCTACTGCATCGACAAGCCCTTCACTGGCGAGGGTCGGCAACAATTCGTCTGTAACAAGCTGGATATAATCATTGGACCGGCCACTGAATTCAGGTGGTAGCGCATGGGCGCCAAGGAAGGTCTTGCTAACAGTAATGCCATTTCTGCCCTCAAGAGCCAGCGCTACTTCAAGCATTTTCCGTTCGGTGACAAGATCAAGGCCGTAACCTGACTTGATCTCTATTGTTGTCACACCTTCAGCCATCAGACATTCAATACGCTTCTGGGCGGAGCTTAACAATTGATCGAAACTTGCGTCTCGAGTCGCCGCGACCGTACTAAGAATGCCGCCACCCTTCCGGGCGATATCCTCATAACTCACACCATTCAGCCGAGCCTCCCATTCCGTGGCGCGGTTACCCCCGTATATCAGGTGCGTATGGCAATCAACCAGGCCGGGGCTTAACCATCCGTTTTGTCCATCGATGATCTCATCCGCATGTCCGGAAACGTCAAAGCCGGCATTGCTTCCCAGAAAGGCTATCTTGCCATCTTTAATTCCAAGCTGAGTATTATCAACGGCGCCGTAGGGTTCATTAATCGATGAGTCCATAGTCGCTACTCGAACGTTCTTAATCAGTAAATCCACGTGCATCGTCTATGCCGACTCTTGAAAGATATTCAATGTGAAGCATTCTAGTTGTATATACATGTCTATACAACTAGAATGCCGTTTTTCACCGTGCAAGTCACAACACAAGTCACTACACGAATCACTACACGAGAGAACCATGAGCATTCCTCGCTTCAGCATCATCAAGGAACATATCGAATCCCAGATAGACGGTGGCCACTGGCCTCCGGGCACCAGAGTGCCCTCGGAGAACGAGTTGGGCGCAACCTTCAAGGTCAGTCGAATGACCGCGCGCCGGGCATTACACGAACTCTGTCAGGATGGCCTTGTTACTCGAACGCAGGGCCTGGGCACTTTTGTCGCCGATGCCAAACCCACCAGTTCAATGTTGGAGATACACAACATCGCCGACCAAATTACCGGCAGAGGTCATGACTATCATTGCAGGATCTACGACCTGGAAGAATGTATATCCAGCCGCAAGCTCTCGGCGATGATGCAGCTGCCGTACAAGACCAATCTCTTTCACAGCATCCTCGTCCACCATGAGAGTGGCACACCTATTCAGTATGAAGATCGATATGTTAATCCGAAATTTGCGCCCGAATATATGGAACAGGATTTCAGCCTGCATACGCCAAACGAATACTTAACAAAATCCGCACCTCTCACTGCGGCAGACCATCTGGTCGAAGCTGTTTGTGTGAGTAGTGAAATTGCAAATTGTCTTGAAATAGAAGTGGCAGACCCTTGCCTCAAACTCACCAGAAAGACCTGGTGTAAGCAAGGCGTGGTTAGTCTTGCCTACCTTATTCACCCGGGAAAACGATATCGCCTTGGCAATCATTTGAGTTTCTGAGGAAACACATTTTAAGAGAGGAATTAACGTGAATAACAGACTAGACAACAGTCGACGAATTAAGGCTGCAACAGGATCAACGCTGAGCGCAAAGTCCTGGCAGACAGAAGCGCCGCTGCGGATGTTAATGAACAATCTCGACGCTGAAGTCGCCGAGCATCCCGAGGCACTGGTCGTTTACGGGGGCATTGGACGCGCTGCACGAAATTGGGAGAGTTACGACAAAATTGTTGAAACATTAAGCCGCATGGAATCAGACGAGACTTTACTTGTTCAAAGTGGCAAGCCGGTTGGTGTATTCAAGACTCACCCTCAAGCGCCTCGCGTTCTTATCGCGAATTCAAATTTGGTACCCCATTGGGGAAACTGGGAGCACTTCAACGAGCTCGATAAGAAAGGCCTGATGATGTACGGCCAGATGACTGCAGGTTCCTGGATCTATATTGGCTCACAGGGCATCGTCCAGGGAACCTATGAAACATTTGCGGCGATGGCAAAAAAACACTTCGGCGGGGAAGCCATCGGTCGATGGATTCTAACGGGCGGCTTGGGCGGAATGGGCGGCGCTCAGCCCTTGGCCGCAACTATGGCCGGGTTTTCAATGTTAGCCATAGAGGTGGATGAATCCAGAATAGACTTGCGTATTGAATCCGGATACCTGGACAAAAAAGCGAAAGATCTCGAGGATGCCCTGGCGCTAATTGATACCGCCATCGAAACCAAAACACCCACCAGCATTGGCCTTCTTGGCAACGCGGCCGATCTCTTTGCAGAATTAATCGACAGAAACGTCCTACCGGATGTTGTGACAGATCAAACCAGCGCCCACGATCCACTCAATGGTTATCTTCCACAAGGCTGGAGCCTGGAGGAAGCAATCGAAAAGCGTAAGGTTGATGAACCAGGTGTGGTCAAAGCAGCAAAGGAATCTATGGCTGTACAAGTCAAATCCATGGTGCAGTTCCAACAGTTGGGATCAGCAGTGGTCGACTATGGCAACAACATAAGGCAAATGGCAATGGAGGCAGGCGTCGACAATGCCTTTAATTTCCCGGGCTTCGTGCCAGCCTATATTCGCCCCCTGTTTTGCGAAGGTATTGGTCCTTTCCGATGGGTGGCGCTCTCCGGCGATCCCGAGGATATCTATAAAACTGATGCCAAGATCAAGGAGCTCATTCCAGACAACCCCCAGCTCCACAACTGGCTGGACATGGCGCGAAAAAAAATAAAGTTTCAGGGCCTGCCTGCAAGAATCTGTTGGATTGGTCTGAAAGATCGCGCAAGGATCGGCGTGGCTTTTAACGAAATGGTCGCCAGCGGTGAACTAAGCGCCCCCATTGTCATCGGGCGAGACCATCTGGACTCAGGTTCAGTGGCATCACCGAATCGCGAAACGGAAGCCATGCAGGATGGATCTGATGCTGTAAGCGATTGGCCATTGCTAAATGCGCTACTCAGTACAGCCAGTGGCGCAACCTGGGTCAGCATCCACCATGGCGGCGGCGTAGGCATGGGTTTTAGCCAGCATGCGGGACTGGCCATTTGTTGTGACGGTACAGACGACGCAAGAGACAGAGTGCAGCGAGTATTATGGAACGATCCTGCATCGGGGGTCATGCGACACGCCGATGCCGGCTACGATATCGCTATTCGCTGCGCACAGGAAAACGATCTCGACCTGCCAATGATCGATCTTCCTATGGCAGGTCATCCAAAGGCCGTTCTTCCGACAAGAAGCCAACAACAGGATTAAGTACATGGATACTCTGATTGTAAATCCGGGGAAGCTGACCCTATTTGAATTGCAGACCGTTCATCTTAATCATCGAAATATCGAATTAGACCCTGAATGTTTCCCAGCTGTCCACGCTGCAACGAGCGTGGTTAACAATGTTATTGAAACAGATCAAACAGTCTACGGCATCAATACCGGCTTCGGGCTTCTAGCCAATGTAAGAATTGAGAAAGAGGAACTAAAGACTTTACAGCGCAGCATTGTACTGTCGCACGCAGCCGGCGTTGGCTCTTACATGGAATCAAACACTGTTAGATTACTGTTACTGCTCAAGATTAACTCCCTCGCCAGAGGTTATTCCGGCATTCGGCTCGAGGTGATTGAAATGTTGGTCACTCTTTACAATCATCAGGTCTATCCCTGCATTCCAATCAAAGGGTCCGTGGGTGCCTCGGGAGACCTCGCGCCCCTGGCCCACATGAGCACACTGCTTCTTGGCGAAGGAAGAGCCATATTAGAAGGCAAAGAGGTGGAATCCGCCGAAGCACTCAGCTCTTGCGGGCTTTCCCCTATTACCCTTGCGCCCAAAGAAGGCCTGGCACTTTTAAATGGCACGCAGGCATCTACCGCACTCGCACTCCAGGGACTGTTTTATGCGCAGACCTGTCTGATGGCGGCAACCGTTATCGGCGCGCTATCTGTGGATGCTGCCAAGGGTTCCCGCGATCCCTTCGATGCCAGAATTCATGAAGCCCGAGGCCATGGTAGTCAAATTGCAATGGCAAGTGCCTATCGAACATTGCTTGAACATTCAAGAATTGAAGAAAGTCACATCGATTGTGAAAAGGTCCAGGACCCATATTCTCTTCGTTGCCAGCCACAGGTTATGGGCGCATGCCTTGACCAGATCAAACACGCATCAGAAACATTGTTAGTCGAGGCCAACGCGGTGACAGATAATCCCCTGGTATTTTCGGATTCTGGTGACATTTTTTCTGGCGGAAACTTTCATGCAGAACCGGTAGCGATGGCAGCCGACAACCTGGCACTTGCCTTTGCCGAGATTGGCGCATTATCAGAACGCCGCACGGCACTCCTGATTGATACCCAGCTAAGCGGCTTGCCACCCTTTCTGGTAGATAATGGCGGCGTCAATTCGGGATTCATGATCGCCCAGGTTACTGCCGCTGCCCTTGCCAGTGAAAACAAGAGCCTGGCGCATCCGGCAAGCGTTGACAGTATGCCGACCTCCGCCAATCAGGAAGACCATGTATCAATGGCAACCTTCGCCGCGCGCAGATTGCACGATATGTTTGAGAATACTTCAAATGTACTCGCAATCGAATGGCTTGCGGCTAGTCAGGGCCTGGATTTCCATAGGCCGCTAAAAAGCTCGGAGCCACTGGAAGCTGCAAAGGACCGGCTACGCAAAGTCGTGCCCTTCTATGACAAGGACAGATATTTTGCACCAGACATTCGTATGGCTAACGAACTGATTCAGGCAGGCGCCTTGTCGGACCTTGCCAGTGAGGACATTCAAGTGATCAGGCAAAGCTGATTATTAACCAGCCGGGATAGCAAATGTTAAACATTGCACACCACTTGGGTTCTGGGCAGAATGGCTCGCTCACTTCGTTTGGAGAATAAAATGCCAGGTCCACTCACCGGATTTCGAATCCTTGATCTCACTACAGTGATATCAGGCCCGTTTGCCACGATGCTACTGGCAGATCAGGGTGCCGATGTGATCAAAGTGGAATCAGTCACTGCTCCGGACCATGCCCGCGGCGCCGGATTTGGCGCAAATAAGTTTACCGCAACATTTCTTAACAACAACCGAAACAAACGGGGTATCACCCTGGATTTGAAGTCCGAAGACGGCAAGGACATCCTCTTAAAGCTTGCCGCTACAGCAGATGTATTCATCCAGAACTTCAGACCAGGCGTCGTGGAGCGCCTGGGCATTGACGAAGACGCGGTGAGGAAAGTTGCACCTAATATCATCTATACCTCGATCTCCGGCTTTGGAGAATCCGGTCCCTGGTCCCACAAGCCAGTCTATGATCCAATCGTCCAGGCAATCAGCGGGCTTGCTACTATTCAAGGAGGCTCCGACGAAGAACGCCCACGACTCGTTCGTACAATACTGCCTGACAAGCTGACCGGCATGACAACTGCACAGGCAATCTCGTCAGCCCTGCTGGCAAGAGAGCGTACGGGAGAAGGACAACATGTACGTGTTTCCATGCTGGATACGGTTGTCTCTTTCTTGTGGGCGTCAGATATGGGCGGGCAAACCTTTGTTGGCAAAGAAGTCAGCACGCAAAGAGCTGCTACCTTCATTGACCTGATATATGAAACGCAGACGGGCTACATTAGCGTCTCGGCGATGTCTAACAAACAGTGGATAGCCTTGTCCGATGCAGTCGGACATCCTGAATGGAAGGAAGATGAGCGCTTTAAAAACCCAGCGCTCAGAGACCTGAACGCAAACGAACGATTGCAGATGACCCAGGATGTCCTGCTGGAAAAACCGGCAGAACAATGGTTGCAGATACTTGATGATGCAGGGGTGCCTTGTGCGCCGGTTTTGAAGCGAAAGGATATGATCAACCATCCGCAGGTACTCGCAAGCAATTTGATCAAGGAGACAGACCATCCTGTGGCTGGTCGCCTTAGACAAACCCGCCCAGCCGCCCGATTCAGTCAGTCTGAATTTAAGTTCGTTCGCGGCGCTCCCATGCATGGTGAACATACCGAGGAAGTGCTCGCAGAACTCGGCATTGCCAGCGAAGACTTGAAGAAATTAAAGGATCAGGGAGTCGTCAAGTAATGACGATCTCCAGGTAGACGTCTGATGTCGCCCCAAGATGTATTTATCGGCCTCTTCTTTGTCGCCAACATTCTATTCTGTTTAGCCTATGTTGTTCAGGACATAGTTTACCTGCGCACGATAACCATTGTTGCTGCAATTTGTACCTATCCCTATTTCTTCTTTCAGGAATCACCACTCTATTCAGCCATGTTCTGGCAATCTGCTTTCATCGTCATCAATAGCGTCAATCTCATTTTTCTCTGGCTGAGTACTCGTCCGGTGAACCTCGACGAGTGGGAAGAGAAACTGCACATAATGATTTTTAGCTCAATTAAGCAGCGAGATATGCTCGACCTCATTGGCGTCGGCACCTGGCAGGATATAGAAGCGGGTGAAATCATGGTGCGACAAGGGGAGTTCATTACCAGCCTTTCAATTCTGGTTCAGGGAAGCGCGGAGGTAATCGTAGACGGCGAGGCAAAGGCGACGCTCGACGAGGGAGACTTCATTGGTGAAATGAGTTTTATCACGGGTAATTCCGCCAGCGCTGATGTCCGGGCAAGAACTGACGTCAAACCTTAAGTTGGGAGCGGCAAAATCTGGAAATCTTCTACATCAAGAAACCCATCATGAGAGATGTAATTCAGTCTGTACTGGGCAAGAACATGGCAGAAAAACTACGGCGGAGCCATCAGCGGAATTAGAGCCGTCAGCGGAATTAGAGCCCTCGGCAAAACAAGAGCCCTCGGCAAAACAAGAGCCTTCAGCAAGCTGAATGGATATCTATCTTCCTTTAAATTCAGGCGCTCTCTTCTCTTTAAACGCGGCGCGACCTTCCGCGCCATCCTCACTGGTACTTACCCTCAACAATTTGTCCCGGCTTAATGCAGATATTTCTGCCGGGCCACGGGGAACAGTATCGGATACCAGGTTCTTGATCGTTTCCACAACCAATGGAGCACTGCCTGCAAGTATCCTGGCATAGTCCATGGCCGCAGCAAGCTGCTCACCCAGCGGCACCACTTTGTTAACCATACCAACCTCATAGGCACGTGCCGCACCCAGGTCTTCACCCAGCAACATAAATTCCATGGCAATTTTGTGAGGGATTCTCGCCGCACAACCGGCAATTAGCCCGCCGGTAAAACCAACCTGGGCTTCGGGGTATTTAAAAATTGTATTGTCTGCTGCCACAACAAGATCACACATCTGAACGATGATGTACGCGCCGCCAATGCAGTAGCCCTGTACACAGGCGACAATAGGTTTATTGGTAACGACACCAACGCCTGGTACTCCTTGCCACATCTCTTTCGGCGGGTCTTTTATATCTGCACCAACAGAGAAGGCTTTATCACCCTCTGCATACAAGACAGCACAACGTTCATCTGATTCATCATAACGACGCAGGGCGCTTCGAAGTCCCTGGATAACATCCTCGTTCAAGGCATTCATTTTATCGCTGCGATTGATCTTTATCAGCGCGACCTTGCCATCCACATCATAGGTGACGAGTTCAGACATTATCATTCTCTCTAATTCCTGTGCGTAGTGGCCCGGATAGTATCCTACTGACAGTGCCATCGTACATGGGCTTTCAGAGAGGTCTGACACAGAAGCAATTTTATTAATACAACCTTATGGAGGTAATAAATGGTGACATCGAACCTGCGGACGCTATAAAAAAATTATGCCGAGGCACTAGGCCACCAGTGACTCAAGCATTCTGCTATTCGCGGAGAACTGCCTGCGCAAGTATGCCATCTGGTCGCCCAGGATTCTGCCGCTGTGAGTGAGGGCAAGGTACTCTGCATGGTTCGGCCGGTAAGGTAAGGCCAGCAATTCCATACTGCATTCTTCCAGCAAGGAATTGCCCTTATGGGTATTACACCGTTTACAGGAGGTCACGACATTCATCCACACGTCATGGCCACCTCTTGAGAGCGGGTGAACGTGGTCGCGACTTAGCTTTACTTCCTGGAACTGTTTGCCGCAATACAGGCAAACATTCTGGTCGCGCCGAAAAAGAGCTCGGTTGGTTAGCGGAGGATCTCTGCGGTTCTTGCCGAACACCTTACCCTTGCAAGCCATGATGCTGTTCAGCGTCATTACCGTCTGTTCACCGGTGATTCTGGAATGTCCGCCGTGAACTTCCATCACCTCTTCGCCGTACGTCCAGCTGACGAGCTCTCTTGCATGCAGACAAACAGCTTCCTGCCAGCTCAACCATTCGATTGGGAGACCTGCAGTATTAATGCGCAATATTTTCAAGTTCATTCTACTGCTCCGGTATTCACATGCGATTCACATACAGCTAAAAACTTAGCTATGACCCGCGTGCGTAGTAGAAACGTGCAAAAGACGACTATCAAAATGTAACAGCTTAATCTTAGCCTTGCTGGATAAATATTCAAGTACTGACCCCGACCGATGATCAGGAATTGAACTATTAAATTCGAGCCCTCCAGTCGTCGAAGCTTCCCTTCTGGATTTATGCGAGTGACGTCAGAAACTCCTGGCGTTCAATCTGTTCGTCAATCCACTCGAGGACAACCTCGATGGGCGCTTGCATTGTGTGCATAGACGGATGCACGCAATAGTGTTTAATCAACCAGTTCTGAAGCCTTGATCGAGAAAAACTCAACCAAATCTACCGAAAACTCATTTTATCCACAGGAAGCAAGTTGATAATGTGAGGGTCAACGACAAATTGGGAGTCCTGCGGTGCAATCAGATATCCCGGTGATTGGGAGAATCGTTGATCATATCGACAATAAAACGGCTGATATGGGCGATGAGGCTTGGTTTGAGCCAATCGAAAACGATAGCTGCATAAAACGATTTGAGATGGAGAGGCAGCGGTAGTTCGCTCTATTCAGGCCGGGCTCAATAGTGATGAAAATACTCACTTTACCTACGGCCGGTTTGAAAAAGCGATCACCCACTTGCACAAGAATATGGATAAGAATCTCAAGTAGATGACTCAAGTAGATGACTCACATATATAAATAATGCCAACGGGGATGATTGAACAGCCAGCAAATGCAAGCGGCAAACATACTTGAGCACTATTTAGCTTACATCTCGCCGATTTATTAATTCACCTGTAATCGGCGTTCGAAGCTATTACAATGGCGCATCCACAAGCCTGAACGACGAATATCAGTAGTGAAACAAGGCAAGAACGAAGAAGACAAGGTGTACTCAAGCGCCAGAGATACCATCGAGGCATTCGAATTTAATGCCCAGGTAGCCGATGTATTCGAGAATATGATCGAACGGTCCGTACCTGGATATTCTCTCCTGCTGGACATGATTGGCGTGCTAACAGAAAGATATGCTCAACCAGGGTCCAACAGTTACGACCTGGGATGCTCGCTCGGCGCTTCGACGCTTCGCATTCGGCAAAACCTGCCTCAGGATTGCAAAGTTATTGGCATCGACAATTCTGCTGCCATGGTGGAAAGATGCAGGCACAACATAAAGAGAGACCATTCACAGGCGACAGCAGAAATACGCCAGGAGAATATTCAAGAGACGAACATCGAAAATGCCACAGTTATTGTCATGAACTTTACGCTTCAATTTATCGCCGATGAAGATCGACCAGCACTCCTGAAAAAGATCCTAGATGGGCTAAACAAAGGCGGCATCCTGATTTTGTCTGAAAAGGTTAAATTTGAAGACACTAACCGCCAGAAACTCATGACAGAGCTCCACCATGAATTTAAGAAATTCCAGGGTTACAGTGACCTTGAGATTGCACAGAAGAGGACCTCTCTGGAAGATGTACTCGTTCCAAACACCATGGCTACGCATATTAAACGACTGCAGGAAGCGGGCTTCACCACGGTAGAATTATGTGTACGCTGCTTGAATTTTGTTGCTTTCCTTGCGATTAAATAGCCGCCATTAAGTAACCTTTGGATAAATTACAAATATCAATGAAAGAATACCTGAGTGAAGAACAATTCAAGCACATGCAAGCTCATGTACTCAGTGGCGCTGCGTCAATCACGGGGCCACGGGGCATTTCGAGGCAATTTTTCATGCGAGTTACGAACGACTCCATAAAATCGACCACGGGTAAATCTGCCATTGCGCAAAAATTTGCAATTTGGACTTTCGAAATTATCTCTCTCCTGTGCCTCACTCTCTGCTGCATTACCCTTATCGACTCTTTCTCATGGTGGGCAAGCATGATAGTTCCACTAACAGGTATATTCTAGGCTGTGCTTGCCGGGCTCACCAACGAAAACGGCGACTGGCCGAGTGTTACTGCGGCGCTCTTTGCCGCCTCGTTTTCCGATTATATTCTGCCCGAAATTTTTAGCCTGCCACTCTTTCTGCTTGTCTTCTCCCTGTGGATACACAGAATGAGTTTCATCCTTGCACAAATTTTCTTAGTTAAGCTGGTTGCAAATTCTTATGCTGCCTATGACATGCTCGCAGAACATGTAGACATAATTCACCCCGCGTCTCAAGCTCAATTATCCACAGAAAATGAATTCTCTAGTTAGTTCCCGTCCATAAACATCCAACCTAGAACAATATATGCAAAACTATAGATCCGTTAGCTATATAAAACAATCACTTACCAGGGAAGTAACACCGGCGGTTTCCATTTCTGGACGAGAACTAGTTAAAATATTGGCAGGCAAAAGTGGCCATTGACCTGGAGAGATTTTTCCGGCGAACCCGGGCAAGTAAACTTGAACGCCACCACACAGCCTTACGCGCCGCATTACTAGATCACTATGAGAACAGAGCCCACGGCAAGCAGCAGGAATGGGATGACCTTATTAATGCCAGCCCCAATCTTGATGACGCAGTGCATCGTTTTGACAAGGGCTGCATCGAAATACAATTACCTGAAAATCAACTCATCAATCAGGATGCATTTCGGGCTCAGCTACGCGCCTTTCTCCCTTGGAGAAAAGGCCCATTTAATTTGTTGGGCGTTGAAATCGATACGGAATGGCGTTCGGATTGGAAGTGGCAGAGAATCCGTAATCACATCACTCCTCTTGAAAATCGTCAGGTAATCGACATTGGAACCGGCAACGGCTACTTTCTTTACCGGATGTTAGGAGAAGGGGCAAAGTTGGCCCTTGGCATCGACCCAACCAGGCTCTTTCTCTACCAGTTTGAAATCATGCAAAAATTGCTTCCCGCAAATGATGCTTACCTGCTGCCGCTGCGCAGCGAACATCTTCCAGCATTTGTATCATTCGACACAGTTTTCTCCCTCGGCGTTCTCTATCACCGACGTTCACCAGTGGATCACATTACGGAGCTCATGAGCTTCATACGCCCCGGTGGTGAAATCGTACTAGAGACCCTCGTGGTACCTGGTGATGCACAGACCATACTTGTGCCCCGGGATCGCTATGCAAAGATGTCAAACGTTTGGTTTTTACCAAGCACACTTGCCCTTGAAAACCTCCTGAATCGCGCGGGGCTGATTAACATTCGCACCGTCGATGTCAACCAAACCTCGATTGATGAACAGCGCGCGACCGAGTGGATGGAATTTCAATCCCTTAAGGATTTCCTGGATCCGAAAGATCCCTCACTGACAGCAGAAGGATACCCTGCACCCACGAGAGCTGTGGTCATTGCCAACAAAGCAGATTAATCAAATAGTTGAGCAGTAGTTTTCATGGGCCTGATTGTCTATGCGCCAAGCCTGACCCGTGCCGCTCCAACCACCAAACCAGCAACGTCAGTCCTCACCTTATAAACTGCGCCCGCATGGTCTGAATCCATGCCATCGGACCCAGTCACGATGTATAGCGTCTTCAAGTCATCGCCACCAAAACAGACACTGGTGCACATAGGTTGCGGTATTTCGATGAATTCTGATTGGGTACCGTCTGCGTTGTAGACGCCAACGCCATGTCCGCCACCTGCCAGAGCTACCCACACTCTACCGTCTTCAGACACAACCAATCCGTCGGGTGCACCTTTGTCAGTGGTGATGAAATTCCGTTTATCGCCGAGCGTGCCATCTGTGTTGACGGCGTAGCTGTAAACCGTTCTTCTGGTGGAGTCAGAATGGTACAAGGTATGGCCGTCGGGCGAAAATCCCAATCCGTTGGTGAGCATGACGTCATCTGCAACCTTTAAGACAGTGCCATCGATATCGATCATGTATAGATTGCCCGCCTGGGGTTCGCGGCCGTCTTTAAATACCGGGCTGGAGCCTAATGAACCAACGTAGATTCTCCCCTTGGCATCGCTTGTAATATCGTTGTAGCCAACAATACCTGCCGATTCGTCTTTATCTAACAGGGTAATAGTTTCGCCGCCATCGAATGGTTTAAACGCAATATTGCGTCCTGAAACAACCAAACCATTTGATTCGTGTCTGGACATTCCGCCAATACCACGTCGATGCTCGAATATCGTGGCCACTTCACCGTTATCGGATACTGAATAAACGCCGCCATTTAGCACATCGGAAAAAATCAAACCAAGTGATGCATCCCAAACGGGACCTTCAACCAGCCCATAACCTTCCGTTAATTTTTCCATCTTATTTCCCTTTTATGCGAGAAGCCTCTCGAGAAGTCAGGACTCAAGGCGCAAAATCCATAGTCTCTTTAAAACCTGACGGCGCGTGAGGGCCCATAACAAGTTGTTCCAGTACGCCCTGACCCTTAATTTCACCGGCATCAGAATAAAAGACAACATCGCACATTGCCTGAATATGAACATTCACCGGCGGAACCTCAGCCAGCACAAATTCATCGTAGCCCGTCTCTAGCTCCCCATGATAGGAACCATGCTTGAACTTTTCATGCCCATAGCCGATGCCTTTCATATAAAAGTTCCACTTCGGGGTCAGCTTGAAGCTCATCTGTTCGCCGGACAACTTCTCAAAAAATATCTCTGCGCTGGCTGCGAAGCGGGTTCCAGAGGCGAAGGTGAGATCACTCTTAACCATACGCATGGTTTCTGCGTCTCCTTGACCGAAATCCGGAATGATTACGCCATTGGTATTCCAGGCATTACCCTTTGCGTCATCGTTAACAAAGTAGTGGGCGCTGAATTTGTCAAAATTAAGGGGCGCCCATAACCAGTAAAACTGAAATTCTGAAGAAACCGGGTTGGGCTGCTGGTCCGCCGCTCCAACGCCGCGAATACCCCACGACCGATCTCTTGTGCCGCAGTACTCTTCCGGCGTTACTTCAATGCGTTTACCTTTGAGCTCAATCCAGCCGGACCATGTACCATTTTGCATCATCCGCGTTACATCCATTGTTACCTGGCTGCCAGTCCTGCGGGTGAATCGCGGCTCTTCATGAGCCGGCATTCGCGCGGTAAACACCAGATCCGCCTTGATACCATTGGCAGCGTCGTTACAGGTCAGTCGCAACTCCTCCATGGGTTTAGTAATGTCAATTCCAATAGCGCCGACATTTGTATCAAGGCGCTCCATATGCATAACTTTTGAACCGTAAACATTGTGTTGTACGCCATCTACAATTATTGAAAATGCCCCATCCATGATATTAAGATAGGGATAGATACCCATTGCCGCCGCAAAGAACACTTCCCCAGACTTGTTATAGCCATTGAAGAAAAAGCGATCATAAAAATTGCGGTTGGCTCCTACATATGCGACCGGTTCCGGCGTCTGATGCAGGGGGTAATCATCTCCTTTTGTAAGCACAAGTTTTTCCTTTTTTTAGTGTAAGAGTCTGCTTGGATAGTACATGAATTAGTGTTCGTCCAGAAATGAATACCAGTTAACGGCAGATGGAGCCATTTCTATTAAACGAAGCCTTCCAAGAACGCAGACAAGCTGTATATACTAAACCTGGGCTGCAGGAGCAAAATGTGACAGAAGCCAAGACGCTAGGTGAACTTAAATCCACAGGGCTTAACATCTTATCCGTACGAGAAGAGATGCGCCGCAACCTGATGATCAAGCTAGGCCGCCAGGAAGATATCTTTCCCGGAATCATTGGCTACCAGGATACCGTCATTCCCCAGGTGCAAAACGCGATTCTTTCCGGTCAGGATATTATCCTGCTGGGAGAGAGAGGCCAGGCCAAGTCGCGAATAATCCGTGCACTGACATCACTTCTGGATGAATACACGCCGGTGCTTGCCAATGTGGATATACCAGAGAACCCTTTCGCACCTATCACCTCCCAGGGAAAGAAGATAATTGCCGAGCTTGGCGATGATGCGCCAATCAAGTGGCTACATCGTGACCAGCGATATGGTGAAAAACTGGCAACTCCCGATATAACCATTGCTGACCTGATCGGTGAAGTTGACCCGATCAAAATCGCAGAGGGTCGGTATCTGGCGGATGAGGATGCTCTGCATTTTGGTCTGATCCCGAACACCAACAGGGGAATATTTGCGATAAATGAATTACCTGACCTTTCAGAGAGAATTCAGGTTGGACTTCTAAACGTAATGGAGGAGCGAGACATTCAGATTCGTGGGCACAAAGTGCGCCTGGAGCTGGATATACTAATTGTGGCGACCGCAAACCCGGAAGACTATACCAATAGAGGCCGGATCATTACCCCTCTCAAGGATCGTTACGGCTCGCAAATTCGAACTCATTATCCTGAATCCATTCTCGAAGAAATTACCATTATGGAGCAGGAACAACAGAGAATGGATCTCGGCGAGTACCGCGAAATAGTACCTGCCTTTATGTCTCAGATAATCGCTGAAATTACCCAGCAAGCCCGCAAGTCACCAGACATCAACCAGCGCTCTGGCGTTTCTGTTAGGGCATCTGTATCCAATTTCGAAGCTCTACTTGCCAATGCACTGAGACGATGTATTACCACTGGTGAACAGGACATCGTGCCGCGAATCTCCGACCTGCCATTCATCATTCCGTCGCTACAGGGAAAGATAGAATTTGAAGCCATGGAAGACGGCCGTGAAGAACAAATAATGGAACAACTGTTTAACAAGGCGATTGGCGAAGTTTATTCAAGGTTTGCAGATCTCTCCGAAACTGAAGTGCTGTCACTTCAATTCACCGATGGCATGTATATTACGACGGGTGAGGCAATGGCCTCGACAGAATACGCAGATATAATCTCGCGGATCGACGGGCTCGATGAGGCCGTGAGCAAACTTGCAAAGAGTGATAATCCTGGCGTCCGGGCATCAGCAGCTGAGTTTATCCTGGAGGGTTTACACATCAATCAACTACTGAACAAAGACCGCGTCAGTGGGAGAACGACCTATCGCAACTAACAAACAGGCAGCCAGATTCACTGCATTAAATCGCTACTCGAATTGGGACGGGACACAAAAAGATGAGTTGAACGCTGATGATGTGCTTGCGGCAATCTCCGATGACCTGATGGAGTTTGGTGATCTACAACAAGCCATGCGCTACCTGATGCAACGGGGCATGGAGACTACAAATGGTGGTTACATAAAAGGCCTGCGTGATCTTATTCGCCAGCTCAAGGACAAACGTAAGCAAAAGCTGGACCGCTTTGACATGGACAGTGTACTAAGTGGTTTCAAGAAGCAGCTTGATGAGATTCTCGATATCGAAAAGGCCACAATAAAGGAATGGATCGACAAGCAAGATCCGCAAGACTCCCAATTTTCCGACACCTTACTCGGCAACATTGGCCGAAAGAACCAGCAGTTTATCGACGAGCTGCCAGACGATACTCCGGGTAAAGTAAAGGCCCTGCAGAATTACGAATTCCTGAACACAGACGCTCAAAAAAAGTTTCTTGCGCTGATTGAACAACTTCGTAAAGCCATGACGCAATCCTTTTTTAAGGACATAGAGAACATGGTTAAGAAGATGTCCGACGGTGATATCGACCGCATGAAGGGCATGATCAAGGACCTGAACGATATGTTGGTGAAAAAGATCGCTGGCGATGACCCGCAGGCGCTTGATGAGATGTTCAATGACTTCATGGACAAATACGGCGATATGTTCGGTGAAGATCCCCCAAGGACGCTCGATGAATTGCTGAAGCAAATGCAGCAACAAATGGCGGCCACGCAGTCCCTGCTCAACTCCATGTCGTTCGACCAGCAGCAGCAATTACAGGAATTAATGGCCGGCAAGTTTGGCGACCCGGAACTGGAAAGTGAACTGGCGAAGTTGGCCAAAGAGATGGATTTCCTTAAGCCCAGTGGTAAAAGCTACGACTTTTGTGGCAGCGAAGAGATTGATCTTCAAGCGGCTATGGAGCTCATGCGTGAAATGGCCGAACTTGACAAACTTGAAAAGGAAATGCAACGCGCCCAATACGACGGCAACATAGATGAAATAAACGGCGATAAGTTAGAGGAATTATTGGGAGCCGAGGCTAAAGAGAATCTGGAAGAAATGAAGAAAATGCTCGAGACCCTTGAGCGAGCCGGTTATGCCAGAAAGGATGGCAACAAATGGGAATTGACACCGAGGGGGTCTCGCCTCCTGGGGCAAAAAGCGCTTGAGGAGATTTACCAGCGCTTAAAGAAGCAGAATCTGGGTAATCACGCGGTACCTGAAGAAGGTCAATTTGGTGAACGAATTGAGGAATCAAAGCCTTATGAGTTTGGCGACCCATTCCATCTGCACATGCCGAGGACCATTCGCAATGCATTAGACCGCGAAGGCCCTGGCGCGCCCGTGAGCTTAAGAACGGAAGACTTCGAAATCTATCGCAGCGAAATGATTACCCAGACGGCCACAGTACTCATGGTTGATATGTCCTGGTCAATGGCTTTAAGAGGCTCCTTCCAATCCGCAAAAAAAGTCGCTATGGCTTTGCATAACCTTATTACCACTCACTACCCGAGAGACAGTCTCTACGTTCTGGGTTTCTCTGCCTTTGCCAAAGAAATCAAAGCCCAGGACTTACCATACCTACAGTATGACGATTATTTACTGGGCACAAATATGCAACACGCCTTGATCCTTGCGGAAAAGATGTTGGCAAAACATCCCCAGGGAACCAGGCAGATAATCATGATTACGGATGGCGAACCCACGGCACATCTGGAGAACGGACGTCCAATTTTCGCCTATCCGCCAACGGCAGAAACCATTGGCAAAACCTTGAGAGCGATTCGAAGCTGCACAACACATAACATCACCATCAACACTTTCATGCTTGATCAGAGCTACCAGTTAAAGGCCTTTGTTGAGCAGATGACAAAAATTAACGGCGGTCGTGTGTTCTATACAAAACCGGATAACATTGGCGAGTATATTCTTGTGGATTATGTTCAGAACAAGAAAAAACGAATTGGACGAAGGTAACTGCTGCTAGCACTATTGTCACATTAGGGGTACCGACGGCTAGAGCTGACTTTCCGGCACAATTTTCTGCCCCCATGCACTAAATCGTCGGAACCAACTGGTATCAGGTTCAATGGTTTTCACGACCTTTTGACCATCAATTATTGCATGCCATTCAAGCTTGTCCTTGTCGTTCAAAATAACCCTGTAGAATATTCCATCGAGTTTCTGTTGGGCGCCACCAACCAGATTCCCAACCATCTCTGCCGAATCAACCAATAGCCCCATCTCTGCATTAATTTCAATGGATCTTGGATCAAGATTCACGGAACCCACAAAAATATATCTGTTATCAATGAGGAAAACTTTGGTGTGCAAAGTTAAATTGTCGGGACCCTCTCCGTCTTCAGACAATACACGAGCAGAAGTAGCTCTGGCTTCATAAATTTGTGCACCTGCCTTGATCACGGCTTTTCGATATCGGGAATAGGCGCCGTGAACAGGAACATGGTTGTTTGATGCCAGTGAATTTGTGATGATCGTCATTTTCACTCCGGATTTCACAATTTTCCGCACCAATTCAACACCAGTATCACCAGGCACATAATAAGGGGTAATCAGAATAATCTCCTTTTCGGCGCTAAGCATTACCTCTCTAAGATCGTTAGCAAGGTCCATATGTTCCCGGCTGATATCGTTGATTAGCTTGTCGGGGTTGTCGACGATCACCCTGGCATCTGCTGGATATAGTGGTATCCGCCTGGCGATGAGGTCTTGCAATAGTTTGCTCTCATTTGCCTCGTTATAAACTTCGGCATATATACCATCGAGCCTCTCCGATACATCAGCCATGACTTGTTCAAGTGTTTCGCCCTTCTTATTTTTTGCAATATGCTCGATAGGTAACGCACGCTCGTGGTTCCAGTAATTGTCGAATGACGCAGATATATCCTTAACGACAGGACCAAAGATCAACATGTCAAAGTCGACAAAGACCGAATCGTCCTTCAACTGAAAGTATTCATCAGCGATATTCCGCCCGCCAACGATGCTGATAGAATTATCTACCGTGAAGGACTTATTGTGCATTCGCCGATTGGCTTGTTTGAAGTGGCCAACATAGTTAATTGCCTTAAGCCCCCAACGGGATATCGGATTAAATATCCGCACATCTATATTTGGGTGCTGGTGCATTAACAGGAAGGTTCTATCTGGCGCTGTGGTGAATACGTCATCAAGCAATAATCGAACCCTTACGCCTCGATTTGCTGCATCCAGCATCGCTTTGGTCATTACTGCCCCGGCAGTATCGTTCTTCATCAGGAAGTACTGAAGGTCGACGCTCTTCTGCGCCATCTCCAACATCCGCAAGCGGGCACCCAGCGCATCCATGCCCTCGATTAAGGGGTAGAATCCGGACTTTCCACCATTAATTTCTGCCCACCGCTCGGTGGCCTTACCGGCCTCGGTTGCCGAAACATCCTGCATCACATAGCTTGCCGATTTTGGTTGATCGAAGTCAATGGTTGCACAAGAGACAGCAGACCATAAGACCAATGTACTTATAATCGCTTTAATTGATGCAGGTAATAATTGAGTTTTTTCAGTCACCAACAATTCCCCTCCGCCTGATAGCGCTACTTCCATGATTCGTCATTTACGATTCTGGCTGATCAAGATACTCACTTAAGCCGTAACCAACGCGATCTCCATCAAGCGTATATTCTGTCATACCCTCGCCCACATGGGTCTGTGCACCACTGCGGCGATTGCGCAAGGGGATAAAACCCATGACCCGGCCTTCCAATACTCTCTTCCGGCCATCCTCCAATTCCAGTTCCGCTCGCAGCGAACGGTGGAAATTTGTACCTTCCTGATATTCAGTTGTTAGTTTGGTCTTCACGATGCGAACCAGCTTCTGTCCTTCCTGAAACAAACCGCCGCCTTCACCATTGGCATTAGTACGAACGATCATGCCAAGGTCGTCGCCGAAATTCCCTGTTATCCATCGATATGAAGGCGTGGATTGCCAAAAGCGAGGCCCCCAGGAATGATCTCTTAGGCCATGACCAGAAAACGACATAGGAGATTCATCCCCAATTTGTAAAGTACCGCTCACGCGCATATGTTGCTCGGTGTGGGCACGGGCGAAATTGTTTCCGTCTTTCTCTTCTCCGATATGGCCGTACATTGGCCCCACAGCTTCGTGAGTAAGATCGATAGTTAATGTCTGCTTCGGATTTTCCCTAAACGCTTTTCCGGGATCACTCATATCTCTGGGATCTTTCAGAAACAGCGCTGAGCCGGAATACGTGGTGCGCACTATTTCAGCAGGTTTCACGATCTCGATTTCAAGGCCACCAGCATTCCAGCCATCGTTATGAGTGATCGAGGGCTTCGCGTAATTAAAATAAGCCGACCCATCCGGATTCCAGAGGATGACAGTCATCTCTGCATATCCTTCATTGGCTCGATTGCCTATGCGAACAAAACCACCGCGATTCTGATCTCTATCAAAGAAGTTAAAGTACACAGACTCATTGAAGTTCTTTTCAGGCCCCAGTTCGTGGGTGTAATCATCTTCCGCTTTGATATTGCCTATTATTTCAACCATTGTTACCTCAGTTATTTTGGACGCATAAACCAGGGACCCGTCATACCCCGCTCTACCATCACCGCTCTGTTTTGTTTTGCATATTCTCCCATCCTGGAAAAATAATCCGGATCGAGTCTTCGCTTGAACAGATCCGTTGAGAACATCGCTGCCCAGTCTTCCAGGGGCCGAATTCCACCTCCAGATTCAGGGTCTGTCTGTGACCACTTAAACACATTTTCTTCGCACGCGAAGAGATTCATTCGTTCTCAGTTATCTGGCGTCGCTATCTCTGACCACTTCCACATGGGATTATTGATATGGCCGACCGTTGTTTCCGGGGTAATCTCCAGGATCTCATCGTCTTTATAGCGGATCGTAATCAGTTCGGCAGTGGCAAGGTCGCGAGTTTCAATTTTTACTTCTTTGCCGGGGAATAACCAACGGATGGCGTTGACCTCGAGGCCGCATTGACCGAACCACTTGCGTTCTCCGTCAACACTAACCATGTATTGAGTAGGCGTACTATTAAATGGCGCCCAGGAACCGACCTGGTCCGTTCCTGGCGAGGTCCAGCAGCCTATGCCAATCTCCGCTGCCTTGTTGACTGCCAGCCGGGACTCCTCGGTACTTATACCAAACTCAGCTGCCAACTGTGTGTAATGCGGCGCCCAGCCATGATCCACCATGTGTTGCAGAATGCATGTATAGGTCCGTTGTACCAGTTCAGTATCCACTGACTGGCCATCTGACTCTTCCACCATGAGCTTATCTCCCTATTTATTGATTAGAGTCCTGATTTGAGTCCTGATTTGAGTCACTATTGTCCCCTATTTAACATCAACATCAATAATGACAATATGCGTCTCTTATGCTTGGTTTTCAGTACCAATCGGGCATAATTGCGCAATTCAAAAACGAGGAGGCTTCTATGTCAGAAGGCCAAAAGAAAGAAACGACAGAACAGGCGGAATTCCGTGCGTACTGTAAAGAGTGGTTAAGCAAGAATCACCCAGGCAGACCCGACGTTAAAATACCACAGGGCGCACTGGAATTGAGTGATCCTGCTGCGCTATCGTGGCTGCAAAAGTGGCAGAAATCTGCATACGACGCCGGGTTAATTGGCTGTGACTATCCAAAGGAAGTTGGCGGTGGCGGACACACAGACTGCCAGGCTATCGCGAACGCTGAGATGCAAGCCGCTAAAACACCTTACCTGCCAAACATCATTGGCATGGGTATGGCAGCACCAACAATTCTCTTTCATGCTCAGGATGATGTGAAAGCTGAACTCCTTCCGGGATTGCTCTCCGGTGAAGAAATCTGGTGCCAGGGATTCAGCGAGCCAGGCGCAGGCTCAGACCTTGCCAATCAGCAAACTTTCGCCGAGCGTGATGGTGATAACTGGATTATCAATGGCCACAAGGTATGGACTTCCCTGGCACACTTTGCCAGCTGGATGATTCTGCTTCTTAGAACAGACAAGGATGACAAGTACAACGGCCTGTCTTACTTCGTCGTTCCCATAAAATCGGCAATAGGTAAGGGCGTAACGGTTCGACCCCTCATTAAGATGACAGGTGAAACCGGCTTTAACGAAGTATTATTCGAAGATTTCGTCGTTGAAGATCGCTATCGACTTGATGATGTCGGCGCAGGCTGGAAAGTTGCCATGACAACGCTTCTTCATGAACGTGGTGCAGGCAATCTTGTCACTCCTTCTTCTGGTGGCATGTCCGTAGAGGAAGAAGGCAGTGTCTCAGTGGGTAATGTCTCATCTCTTATTAGTCTTGCCAAAGGACAGAAGAGAAACGGCAAGACCGCAGCTGACGATCCACAGATTCGCGATGAAATCATCAAACTCTTAATCCGCCAGGAATCCATGCGCCAAAACGGCAGACGCAATGCGGTGCCAAGTTTGGTAGACCATCCCATGAGAATTCTATTGCAGGGCAAGTTAGTTGGAACGGAACTCGGGCAAGATATTGCCGAATTGGCTTATCAAATTGAAGGTATTGCCAGTTCTCTAAATGTGACCGATCAGAATGCACCCGGCGGTGGCCAGTGGCCGCTCGCTTACATGAACAGCTTTGGAATCACCATTGCGGCCGGTGCCAATGAGGTTCAACGAAATATTCTGGGCGAGCGTGTGCTCGGCATGCCCAAGTCCAAATAGAGGGAACAGTAATGAATACAGAAATACCAAAGAACTTTGGCTTCGGCGAAGATGAAACGATGCTGCGGGACTCCGCGCAGAAATTTTTTGCAGACAATTGTTCTGCTGACAAAATTCATGGACTCGTCGCTGGCGATCACGATATCCATCGCGAAAATGAAAGCAACTGGGACAAGAACCAGTGGCAACAGATTGTTGAATTGGGCTGGACGGCCGTATGTGTACCGGAAGCGGCAGGCGGTGTAGGCATGCCAGCGGTTGCTGCAGTCGCGCTTGCCGAAGAAGCCGGTAAAGTCGCCTTCCCTTCACCATTGTTAGTGACATTCAATTCAACCTTCCTGCTAAATGCCTGCCATTGCGATGCTGCGACCAAAGCACTCGGCACAATCGCCGGAGGTGCAGCAACCAGCCTGGCGATCACCAACCAGGAAGGTAGCTGGGATGCTAATGATACTGACGTTACTGTCGACGGCGATATGCTAAGTGGTACGGCTTACTTTGTGCAGGATGCCAGAAAGGTAGACCAGCTCATTGTTAGCGCAAAGAATGCCAATGGTGTTGGGCTGTATCTTGTGGATATTAGCTCTGATGGCGTCAATGTTATCGCTGACAGTATTGTTGATTTAACACGTGACCAGGCGCACATCGAATTCACCAATGTGAGCGCAATTGAAGTCGCCGCACCAGGCACAGGTAATCAGATTATTGACGCGGCAATGCCAGCCATACTGTGCATTGTCGCAGCGGACATGATTGGTGCAGGCGAATGGTTGTTACAAACAACTGTTGAATATGCAAAGACCCGAGTTCAATTTGACCGCCCACTTGGATTCTTTCAGGCAGTAAAGCACCCACTGGTAAATGTGATGCTGGATATTGATAGAGCCAAGTCGCTGACCTATAACGCGGCTTGTGCGGTTGATACCGACCAGGACAACGCCGAGAAATTTGCCAGGATGGCTAAAGCGCAGGCGAATGAAATGGCTATCTTTTCATCCAGTCGTGCGGTTCAGTTTCACGGTGGTATTGGCTTCACCTGGGAATGTTTTGTTCATCTGTTCTTTAAGCGCCAGATGCACAACCAGGTCTTGTACGGAGATGCCAAATATCATCGAGCCATGCTCGCCGATATGTTGATTGGCGCCGCGGTCTAAGCTTGTAAAATAAAAGCCGCTGCCTAAGCTCGTAAATAAAAGGTCTGTAGATCAACAGACCAAAGATTAACGCTGGGAAGGTTCCTGATTGCACAAGAACCCTTCCAGCCTTAACTGCTTTACTAAGTAACAGCGCTAGCCAGTAGTGCTATCTATAAGTGCTACCCCATTCGGTGGAGTGCACAAATCTTGTTTCCTGAAGGATCACGCAGATATGCAAGATACATCTTGCCGTTAGCGCCTTCACGAACGCCGGGTGGATCTTCACAGGTAGTGCCACCATTGGCGAGACCTGCTGCATGCCAGGCATCAGCCACTGCTGAATCTGCAGCTGCAAAGCCTATGGTACTGCCATTACCATTACAGGCTGGCTCACCATCGATTGGCTTTGTGATAGCAAAAACGCCTTCTTTGGTCATATAAAAACAACGACCATTGTCATCCATAAAACCAGACCCATGACCCATGGCGCCCAAAACAGCATCGTAAAACTTTTTGGCTTCCTGAACATCATTGGCGCCAATCATAATATGACTAAACATGTTGATCTCTCTTTGAATAAAAACTGGACTGCAATACTACTGCTAGTGCCGCTTAGACACAAAGCTCATCATCCACTAATTCATGGCTTTCAATTTCAAAGGCTAGTGAATGATATCCAGAAGCTTCTTCGTTTCCTTTCCCGGAACAATCTCTTGTTACCTCTCCTGACATAAGGCTGTCAGCAGCGCTGTGCAATAATGAGATTGACATTTACCCTCTTCGACAGGTGCAGAACATGAAACATTATTTCAATAAAATGAGCAGAGCCGTAACAACTCACTGGATGTTGTGCGAACTTGGCGCGAGCTATGAGCAGATCGAGGTAGATTTTTTAAGAGGCGACACAGCCACGACGGAATTTCGAGCCATTAATCCAATGGGTAAAATTCCCGTTCTGGTCGACGACGAAATCGTAATCACAGAAGTATCGGCGATATGTACCTATCTTGCAGACAAATATATCGAAAGAGGATTCGCGCCGGAATTGAACTCGAAAGCGCGCGGCAAGTATTATAGATACTTATTCTTCTCCGGTTCGACTCTGGAGCCGATGTTGTCTTTAAACCAACTGGACCTGGGTGATTATTCCCCCCAGTCCATGGGCTTTGGGGATATAGATCGATGCCTTGCCAGCATTGAGGCAATGACCCCAGAATCTGATTGGATTCTCGGAAAACAAATTACTGCCGCCGACCTCGTCTTTGGAGGCACCCTGGACTCTTCCATGCAATTCGGATTGCTTGAAAAGCCTTCCTCCAAGGTCATTGATTATGTTGGGCGACTGAGGGCAAGAGATGCATATAGAGAGACTCATCCAGAATCCGTGGATACGTAAGGTCTAGAAAACTGAGCGATTAACGAATCGCATCAGGACACCAGCGCCTGCAAAGCAATCTTCAGACTATGGTCAACAGCATCTGTCACAATGGACCTGTGCGGGTCGTATGACTCCATTGAGCCTTCATCCTGGTTAAGCGGATTGCCATCAATAGCGACCACCGCGCCAGTCTGAATACCGTGCAATCCGCAAATAATAAACAAGGTGGCACATTCCATTTCCACTGCGATAACTCCGGCGCGTTGCCACAAAAGCAGGTCGCTGCCCAGCACATTACCCGGATAGAAAAGGTCTGAAGTGAGTAAAAGACCTTCATGAACATTGCAAGCGGTTTTATCAGCAGCGACGCGCATAGCGATCAGAATATCAGCGCTCACCACTGCGGGGTATCCTGGTGGCACCAATTTGAATGAGAGGCCGTCTTCCCTGACTGCAGCCGTGGCAATGACGACATCACCAGCAGTTACAGATGGCTGCATTCCACCGGCTGATCCTGCCCGAATGATTCGACTTGCACCGGAAAGACACAGTTCTTCGAAGCAGGCACCGGCACCGGCAGACCCAACGCCATGCGATACAACGCCAATCTCCTGATCGTTAAAGCGCCCCCGAACACTACGATACTCGCGATTGTGGCTGATTGATTCGACGCCGGTGAGAGACCTGGCCACGACATCGATCCGGTCTGGATCACCAACCACCAGAATTCTGTCTGGAATTTCCGATGCCTGAGCCTTCAGGATTGGTAAAAATACATCCTCAACCATGTCGAATCCAGCTCCCGGGTCTTTTATCGGTTCGCGGGTTTATCATTGCATTGTTCCATATATTTTTTTGAGATAACTTTTTTCGAAGATAGCATGGGAAATTCAGTGTCGCCAGAGACATGCTTTACAAAGACTTGGTTTACCAAGACATAGTATCAGTCACAGCATGATGATAATGCCAACCAGCGTTGCACTGGTACAGGTTGCGATTGTACCCGCGACGATTGACTTGGCACCCATATCCATAATTTCCTTACGGCGTTCGGGAACCATCGTAACCAGGCCGGTGACCATAATCCCAAGACTAACAAAGTTGGCAAAACCACAAAGCGCATATGTCATGATGATTCTGGTACGTTCTGTAAGCTCATCGACAGGAATCTGGCCAAATCTAACATAGGCAACAAACTCGGTGAGTACGGTTTTAGTACCCATAAGTTGCCCCGTGACGAACGCTTCCTGCCAGGGAATACCCATCATCATCGTTAGAGGGGCCATGAGTACACCTAACACTCGCTCCAGGGTAATCGCTTCACCGTAGACATTCGGCAGAAGACCAAGCATGGCGTTGACAAGGAAGACCAGGGCAACTATTACTACGATCATTGCAATGATATTCAGAAAAAGCTGAAGGCCGTTAGCCGTACCGATGGAAACGGCGTCCATTAAGTTATCTGCGCCACGATCAATATCCTGATCCCCTGAAGTGATGGCACTGTTGTCCGGCACCAGCAGATGGCTGATGTAAACAACACCCGGTAGTGTGATCAGTGAACAAGAGATGAGATGACCGATAGCATTCGGTACTACACTACTGATCACTGCAGCCTCAAGCGCTAGCATCGTACCGGCGATCGTAGCCATACCAGCACACATCACGGCGAACAGTTCTCCACGGTTAAGTTTCGACAGATAGGGCTTTATCAATAGCGGGGATTCGATCATCCCCAGGAAAGCGTTTGCCGAAATGCCAAGCCCAAGGGCACCACCAATTTCAAGCGTCTTCTCCAGAAGCAAAGAAAGACCCCGCATAATCACGGGCAGAATTCTCCAGTACATTAATATTGCAGAGATGACACTGATAACGATGACGACTGGCATCGCCTGAATCGCCAAAATAAAACTTGCGCCAGGCAGCGTTTCCTCAAAGGGTAAGGGACCGCCACCAAGATATCCAAAAATAAATGTCGTACCTTCCCGTGTGGCTGCCTGAAGTATGGAAATGGCATCATTCAAGACAACGAACAGTTTCTGCGAAGCGGGAAGCTTCAAGAACAGTAATGCAATAATTACTTGTAGCAGGAGGCTCTTGGCAACTAACCGAAATCGTACATTTTGGCGTGATTCACTAAAGAAGTAACACAGGGCAATGAGGAGCGACAGCCCGAAAATACTTTGGATTATGAGCATAAGAAAGCGTTATTTTCAGTTGATGATGACACAAGTAAAGCTGGAAAGCACAAACCATCGATTGCTACTGGCGAACTTCGTGGATTAGAGTAATCTTGTTCCAAATGCAGGCCTTATAACCCAAGGAAAGCATGTGTATATTCCCAAACATTTTGAAGCAACTAACGATGAGGAAAAGTATTCATTTATTGAAGATAATGGCTTTGGCCAACTTGTTTCTAATTCAGAAGGCCGACTGTTTTCAAGCCATATTCCTTTTTTGCCATCATACGATAAAACTAAGTTACCGATTCATTTGGCGAGGCAAAATCCACAGAGTCATGATATTGAAGCAGCGTAATGAGTTATAACAAACTGCAGCAATTCCTGCCTTTGGCACCGGACGCTCGTATCTCGCACCACTGCGTAAAGCGTCAGGTATATTGGAGAAATTTGTGAACCTGACTGGTGAATGTTTTTGCGGAGAAGTTAAGTACAGGATAGAAGGTAGTGTTAGGGACGCCCGATCATGCCATTGTTCACGCTGCCGAAAAGCATTTAGCTCGCAGGCCTCGGCTTACGCCTTGGTCAATTCATCGGAGTTTCATTGGGTTTCCGGCATTGATCTTTTAACTACATTTTCTAGCGAACATGGCTTTGGCCTACAGTTTTGCAGTAAATGCGGTTCCACCCTGTGTGGCATCTTTCAAGATGAAGTTCACGGCGTAACATTAGGTTGCCTGAACGAGGATCCTCAGATTGAGATTGGTCGCCATATATTTGTGGGGTCAAAAGCAAGCTGGGAAGTCATTCCTGAAGGGGCCACTCAGTATCAGGAACATGCACCGGAAAATGTATAACAAATTTTTTGCGCAGACTGCATCGAAGCGAAGCTGCGCAAGCCATCCGCTAAGAGGTCATTTCATTGATTAAATTAGAAGCGATAACAGAATATTTTCTTGAACTTGACGCACTCAAGCTCATCAATCGTCGTACATATATTGATGGCGGCCTACGTGTCGAAAACTCAGCAGAGCACTCCTGGCATTTAGCGAACGCTTGATGCTATCGATCGGCGTGGAAGCTTCGCAAAAGCTGCTGAAGATCTGAACAAAGCTACTTCTGCTGTTTCATACGCCGTACAAAAGTTAGAAGAACAGTTGGACATCGCCATTTTTCAACGACAGGGGCGCCGCTCAGTGTTAACGCCAGCTGGAAAACTAATACTCGCAGTAGGCAGAGATATACTACAAACCACGGCGCGACTGGCAAACAAGGCAAAGGAGACTGCCACAGGTTGGGAGCCTCGCCTTAGTATCGCTGTAGAGTCCCTTCAATATTACCCCTCCTTTTTTAGAGTACTGCAAGACTTCCTCAAGAATCATGCAACCGTTGAAATCGGTGTTTGTGAATCGGTTCTAAATGGTGGTTGGGAGGCGCTTGAGCGAGGCTGGGTTGATTTGATTGTTGGCGCGCCCGGGCCCGTCCCGCTGCAAAAAGGCTATCGCGCTATACCGCTGGCTCGCGCTGAGCTGGTGCCTGTGATTGCCGCCAGCCATACACTCGCTAACGTTGTGACTAAGCCCGAGGAGCTCCTGGCCAAAGTCCGCAGGGTCATTACACACGATACGTCGATGTTTGACGTTACCCGCAGCGCAGGTTTAAGTGGTGATGGGTAAATATTTTACGTGCAAAATATCGATCAAAAAGTAGCGGCGATACTAGCGGGAATTGGCATAGGCCATCTGCCGAGAGAGCGTATTCAATGGCAAATTGATACCGCTGGTCTTGGCTGACGAACCTGCTCAAGACATATTCCTTGCATGGAAAATTAACCACAAAGGTAAGGGGCTGAAAGCATTAACTCAACTGCTCTCGGCAGAATTTGGATAATGTGACGCATTGCCGTCACATCATCCAATTTTCTTCCAGGCTAAGCGCATACAAGATATAAGCCATAATCCCTGCAGCAAAACAGAAATTCGTGCTCGTGATATCATTTCGATCCAACAGAAAAATTTCAAACTCTTGTTAATTCTGGTCGCTAGCCGGGATCGAGCATCTAGATGGAGGCGCGTGTGATAAAGCCTAATTCATATCAAATCACCTCATTAGGGCTGTTTCTTACAATGGTGATTGCTTCAATATTCGTCGCCCTTGACCGAGGAGGCTGGCTCGCCTGGAGCGGCATCCTGCTTGGATGCATTGGCATCATCCTGTCGATGGTGCTGCGAAAGAGAGGATCGATCTATTGTTTCATTGGTTTCTTCGCGGTAATAACAAGCGCATGGTGTGGTGTCGCTTATTACGTCTACTCTAGCTGGGAGTTAGGGGAAGTTATCGATATATCCATAACAAGAGGGAATTCGGAGAAGTCTTTTCGAACCTGGATTGTAGATCATGCAGGAATAGCAGCCGTCGTTTACGACGCTGACCCAGAGACGGCAGAGGTTCTGGCGTCCATCGAAACCGTCACCGTCGTACGTCAGGGTTCAAAACACCTGCTCAGCTTGCGCGTTATCCCCGAGCATCGAATGGCTGCAGAGGAATTGAATGAAATATATCGCTTGTTCGAAGAGAAATATCACGAACTCAACCCTGCTACAGACATCTACTATCTGATGATGGGCCGGCCAAAGGACAACCAGCTGTTAATACTATATCTGGGATCTTCTCTACAATAGTATCCTGAGTCGGTTACTTGCTGAGCGAAATCATGCATCTGCGCACCTTTGTTCCCTTGATTATGAGGGTATCCGCGAAGAACCCACTGTGCGAGGCTAGTTGTCAGCCTAGATACTGCGCATAGATCGATATCTCAACACTGCCAACCCGTGATATCGTTCTCGTGGAACATAAAAAGCGCGATCAAGGAGCTTACCCTCATGGCAGATGACAAACCTAACCTGGATCCTTCGGCCCAGTTTCAGGAGTACGTGACTAAATGGGAACGATCAGTTGACAAGCTTTATAATGATTTTATGGGCACTGAACAATTCAGTCAGTCGATGAACCAGTTTCAGAAATTGCAGCTGCAGATGAAAACCAATTTTAAGGAAGCGATGACCAGCCAGCTGCAAAACGTCAACATGCCAAGTCGGGATGATGTGCTGCAAATCGGTGAAAATATTCGAATGGTCAATGACAGGCTTACCAGAATGGAAGAAAAGCTCGATCAGCTCTTGGATCCGGAAGGGCAGCATGTAGTGCCAAAGCGCCCATCGCCACCCAGAACGAAGAGACCAACGCGTAAAGCAGATTCAGCAGCCTCAACCAAGGAGTGATCGCTTATGCCCGCCAATGAAACGGATGACCGCCAGTTAATGTCCAAGATGCAGGACCTGGTTCAGAAAACCATTCAGCGAACTGTTAAGGGGGTTCAGTTTGTTAACTCTACGCCAGCAAATGTTGGGTTAACACCCAAGGATCTGATCTACAGCCGGGGCACACTCAGGCTCTATCATTATCATCCCATGTCTGATGAGATTTATCGTGTACCGATAATGATTGTAATGGCGACAACCAATCGTGGCTATCTTTTCGATCTGCTACCCGGTCAAAGCATGGTGGAGTTTTTGTTGAAGCGCGGCTTCGATGTCTATGTTGTCGACTGGGAACCTCCTCTGCCTTCGGAAAGAGGTTTACGCCTGGCTGACTACACGGACGATTTTCTTCCAACCTGCGTCCAAAAGATTAAAGCGGATTGCGGCGAGCCTGATGTCAGCATTGTGGGATATTGTCAGGGTGGGATTCTCTCCCTGATTTATGCGGCGACCCATACCGGTGGTCCCCTGAAGAACATTGTTTGCCTGACGACGCCGGTAAACCAGGCAGAAATGGGCTTGTTCAAAATCTGGTCCGATGAGAGGTATCTGGATGTGGATCAACTCGTTGACAGCCTCGGCATCATTCCCGGCGAGTTTATTGAACGCGGCTTTGAGATGTTGCGCCCGGCACAAAAAACTGCGGGTCAGCTTAGGCTGTGGGATCAAATATGGGATGATGAATATGTTCGGTCCTACCAGGCTTTTGAGCGCTGGGGTAACGAGACACTGCCGCTAGCTGGTGAATATTATCGAGACACAACGAAGGAATTGCTCTGGGGTAACAAACTCTACAAGGGTACGCTGAAGATCAACGGTAAAGTTGCAGACCTGGCCAATATCAAGATTCCGGTCATGAATGTAATGGCGGAGCATGATCATATTGCGCCTTATAAATCCACCAAACCACTGCTTGACCTGGTTGGTTCACAAGACAAGGAGGAACTTGTATTGAAAGGCGGGCATGTCAGCCTTATCGCCGGACCAAGAGCCGTGAAGCGTATGTGGCCTGCGCTCGAGACCTGGTTGTCGGAGCGATCGGTATGAGTGATCTGGAAGGAAGATACCCTATTCAGTTGACGATGAAGGGTGAATCCATTGGGCTCTCACTGTTGACCGGTAGTGACAGGGACGATGTTGTCGAATTTGTCAGCCAGTTACCGCCACATGACCTCTTGTTTCTGGCCAGAGACATTCAGGAACCGAAGGTGGTCGCCGCCTGGTTGAAGCAAATCGAAGCCGGTGAGATTGTCAGCGTGGTGGCCAGAAGGGGCGATGTCATTGTCGGCACGACCGCGGTGGTCATAGACAAGTTGTCGTTTTCGGCTCACGTCGGCGAACTGCGGGTTCTGGTTGGGCAGGGAGCACGCGATATTGGTTTGGGTAGAAAATTGATCCAGGAGGCGTTTCTTGTTGGCCTCGACTGCGGGCTTGAAAAGCTGACTGCGCGCATGACACTCGATCAGGATGCGGCTATCACGGTATTTGAAGAATTAGGCTTCAAGCGAGAAGCCATGTTGCGAGACCATGTGAAAGATCGTGACGGTAAGAAGCACGATTTGCTTATTCTGAGTCACGACGTCGAAGGATTCCTTGCCCAGATGCAAGCCTATGGATTGGATGAAGCCACGGGAACTGACTGAATGGGTTCATTTGGCCGTAGCGAGATCCGTCAGCTCGTCGAATGCCTCTGATACGTAACGTTTGAATTTTTCCACATCTGCGAGTCTTGGATCAGCGGTGAACCCCAGCGCCAGCTTGCCGTCGAAACTGCCAACCGAAACGCCCAGCCCCAGATTTCCACTGAGCATCAGCGTGCCATAAAGCGCTTCTACCCGATAACCCGCCAGGTATTGTGTCCATGTCGGCCCGGGTACATTGGTCACTGTAAAATTGAAACCGTTCTGCACTGGTCTGAAACCGGCAGATGGTAAAACCGGCGCCGGATTCTGGGCTAATAACGCCGTGGGATCATAGGGTGTTCCGACCCCAAGGGTTAGCATCATTGCCGCGGGAGGAACGGGTAACTGGAACTCCTGCATAAGATCAAGTGTTTCGGCTTCCCGCCGTTCTTTCATCCCGTCAATCTCTTCCCGGGTAATGGCGAAGCGTTCAGCCATGGTCATCGGATGGGCTGGCAATATGGGAAACATAGCGGATACCCGGTTGCCATCTGGATTTTCCATATCAATCTCGCCCGTACGGACATTAACTGGGCACATCAGGCGAATGTGGCGATTGTCCGTCAATTCGCCAAGCGACTTCATATAACGGGCGGCTCCTTCGGTTACGACGGAAACAGCCACATCATTCAGCGTGCCACCTAGCGTTTTTCGAATGATCTTAAAATCAGCGATCGTATAGTTGAGCGTGCTGAACATCCGCTTTGGACCCACCAGGCTGGCATTCCACGGCGCTTGTATCACCGGTCTGTTGAGCCGCGTTAAAAGTGCAGCGGATTGCTGCATGAGTTCGCCCGTCATCATCGGCCGGGGCGAGAATACAGACTTTACTCCAGCCTCCGCCTGTTCCTGAATCGCTTCCTGCAGCAATTCGTTTTGGCTTGGCAATCGGGGCGGAAGCCAGGATTCAGCGGGTGCAGAAGGTGCAGGTGCCGTTGGTTCAACATCGGTCATGACAGTCGACATGGCAATGGCCGTTGCGCCGTCCACAAGCGCATGATGCGAAAGTTGTGCAAGAACAGTCTTGCCTCCGGCATTTTCCAGTACATGTGCCAGCCATAAGGGCCTTGAGCGATCCAGGAGGGTTTCACCGAGTTCCAGAGCGGTGTTGATCGCATCCTCAACGCTTGCACCGGCTGGTAGATGATGGGAGACGAAGTGATTTGAAAGATCAAAATCCGGATCATCCACCCACTTGGGGTGGGCTAAATTGTAAGGCACAAACACCAGCTTCTGGCGTAGCCGGGGGATCAGATGAATCCGTGCAGCATAGTAGTCGAAGATTTCGGCAAAGGTTGCTGGGCCGTCAAGAATGGTGAATCCAACAGAATGCATCGGGCCCGACGCGGTTTCAGTATATATAAATGAAGCATCGTGACTAGATAGACGTATGATTTCCTCCCAGGAAAATCAGGAGGGTGAAGGCACTGCGCGTACTGCTACGATCGCACTGCTCGAGCAGCCTCCTGATAGGTAGTTAGCTGGCGGAATAACTTCAGATTAAGCGTAAATATTACCTGAGCAGAGAATAAACTGCACTAATTGCTTCCCAGTTAACCGTCTGAACAAGCAAGCATTTGCTTAGCGGATAAGGCTCAAACTTGCTACGACTATTCGGACAGAATTCTACTGACAGAACCCTTAACTATTTCCCGTTAAACACCGGCTTTTGCTTATTCACAAATGCCTTTGCCGCTTCCTTGTGATCGTTTGTCTCAAAGCAGCGCATCATATGCATGGCTTCAAGATCAAAGACATCGCTCAGGCTGCCATGCTGGGCGGCGTTCAGATTCTTTTTCATATAACCAACGGCAACAGTAGGCAAACTCGCCAGATACTCACCATAGGCTTTTGATTCAGCTTCGAAGGTTTCCTTGCTGGCTACTTTGTTGACGAGTCCCATCTCGTATGCCTGCTGACCGGAGATAACTTCGGCGCTAAAATAAAGCTCTCGCGCTTTGGCTGCGCCCACCAGATAAGGCAGAAAGTATGAACCACCGTAATCTCCAGAGGCGCCGATCTTTGAAAATGCAGTGGTGATTTTTGCAGTGTCCAGCGCAAACCTCAGGTCGCAGGCCAGAGCCAGTGATAATCCTGCTCCTGCAGCGGCACCTGGAATGATTGCCAGCGTTGGTTTTGGCATCTCGTGAAGGAGACGACTGATTTCCATGCCTGATCTAAGCCCCTGAACGCGCACTTCCAGGCTTGGCCCTTCGCCTTTGCCACTCCTGGGTTCGGATGCAAATCCTTTAACATCACCGCCAGCGCAAAATGCACCGCCAGCGCCAGTAAGCACAACAGCTCTTACGTTTCTATCAGCGGCGACTCTGGGAATTGCTTCCTTCAGGGCTTCCATCATGTCGCCACCCATGGCATTTCTGGCTTCGGGGCGATTCATGATCAAGGTACAGACGCCATTCTCATGTTGTTCTATCAGATTTTCAGCCATTTTTTTACTCCTTGCTTTTTTGAACTTGTCATCCAATCGCCTCTTAACTGTAAGGCAGCATTCCTAAAGCAATTGGTTTATTTGTTTAATCAGTGCGTAGATTCAGCACGGATCATATGGGAATCTGAAGCAAGAGTAAAAAAGGTAGATTCGCTGAAACGAAATGGCCTGGATTGGTCGGTAGAAATCGTGAATAAAGAAGACCACCTTAGCCGCATCCCGGCACATAAAGTCGTCGCTACCGTTGCTCCCTTCCGGGCCTGGCGGAGTTCACAATTATCTATTGCGAGAGGACCAAGGTGGAAAACGCATTATACGGAAAAAACCTGGGAGCGCACAATATCTTATTGTTCTCGGCGTTCTACCAGACCCTCATGGCGAACAAACTGAATTATACGATCCAGGCCGGTTTCATCTTTCAGATTAGAGAACACAAATGGCTTATCGCCTCGCATCATCCTGGCGTCTCGCTCCATCACCGCCAGATCCGCACCCACCATTGGCGCAAGATCAATCTTGTTAATAATCAGCAGGTCTGACTTGGTGATTCCTGGCCCGCCCTTGCGCGGGATTTTATCACCGGCTGAGACATCAATGACATACAAAGTCAGGTCGGACAGTTCCGGGCTAAACGTCGCCGCCAGATTGTCGCCGCCACTTTCAATCATGACGATATCGAGGTTTGGGAACAGCTTATGCAGATCCTCCACAGCAGCAAGATTCATCGACGCATCTTCTCTTATCGCCGTATGAGGGCAGCCGCCTGTTTCTACGCCAACAATACGGTCAGCCGACAGCGCATTATTTCTTAGTAAAAATTCGGCATCTTCTTTTGTGTAAATATCATTTGTGACAACCGCGAGATCCAGGTCGTCTCGCAGGGCTAAACATAAAGCTCGTACCAGAGCAGTCTTTCCTGAGCCTACAGGACCGCCAATGCCGAGTCGTAACGGAGGACGTTTCATTTAGATCTCCTATTTTTCATAAATTGGGTTTTCGCTTGTACGCTTATGAACGAAACAGACGCGTGGCCTGATGCTCATGATTGGAAGACAAGATAGAAAGCCCCTGCATGGAACAACCGATATCGTTGTCCTCGATGCTTAAGGCCGATTGACATACTGAATCTACAAGCGGAATGAGTTGCACCAGGATCCTCTGGGCGGCTGATTGCCCCAATGGAATAAGCTTGGTGGCGATGTTCACCTGATTTTCCATCCAGGACCAGGCAAATCCGCGGATCAACATTTCCAGATCAATTTCATAGATCACACCCGCAAGAGCAAAAATAGTGACAAAGCTGGGCAGCTCTTCAGATTCCCAGCAGGCCTTACCTTCCCGCCTCTCGGTCTCCAGGATTCGATACAGCGCCCTTCCCATCTGTTGATCTTCGAATAAGAGCTCACTGGTCTCGCGGAATGCTGCAAGCATCTCATTCCACCTATAAACCTCACTCATATTGTTGGCACTCCAGGCCCGGTATTGCCTGATCAATATTGGCAGGTCCAGTTGTCCTGGCCCGGTACTCATGACGCCGCTAATCCAGTGTTGCGTTTGTTCTTCAGATTCTACATAAGACATGCTCACCGCCGATTCCAAACCCTGTGAATAAGCATAAGCGCCAACCGGCAAGGCCTGGCTCGCAAGCCGAAGAAGGTGGAGAAGCTGAATATTCCTATTATTCATAGTGAGAAGAATGTTCAGTAGAGGATGCATGCTCATGGGGTTGGTGATGTGAATGATATGCACCTGCCTCCGGGTGAAACGGCATGCTGATATTTAGCGGGTGTCCACCGAGCCCTTTTACCATATCATCCAATACAGCATCATTTTGATATCGAATCCAGCTGTCGCCAATTTGTAAGCTCACGTGTCGATTACCAAGATGATATGCAATGCGTGTTAACAACACTGCATCGTGACAATTCACCTGGGTCACTTCTTCCTGAGCAGCTTCCACACGGATCCTGTATCCGTCTGTGCAAAGAAGTACCTGCCCATGACGGAGAACAATCCCCCTTGGTAAGAACCACGCAAGCTCAAAGTCACCCGCATTAATACGCAATCGGCTCTTGCAACGCTGATCATAGCTTAGTGAGATAGAGCCATCAGCGGATAGAGAGCCATCAGCGGACAACCCTGAAGCCAACAACTCATAACATTCTCTTAATAGTCCCGGCACAGGCACTAGAACAAAAAATATCGTTGTGCCAGTGGCAGTTCACTGGCGGGTTCACAGGTGAGGTATTCTCCATCAGCGCGCACCTCATAGGTTTCCGGATCTACCTCGATATTCGGCTGATAATCGTTGTGAACCATATCCGACTTGCTAACGGAAGAACATTTACTTACTGCAACCAGCCGCCGACGCATCCCCAATTGCTCACCAATTTCTAGATCGATGGCAGCCTGGCTGACAAAAGTCACGCTGGTAGAAAGCAGGGCTCCGCCAAACGATCCAAACATGGGGCGATAATGCACCGGCTGCGGGGTTGGTATTGAAGCATTGGGATCGCCCATAGGCGCAGCTGCAATCATTCCGCCTTTAATAATGAGTGAAGGCTTAACGCCAAAAAACGGCGGCTTCCATAAGACCAGATCTGCCAGTTTGCCAAGCTCAATAGAGCCAACCTCGTGACTAATCCCATGTGCGATTGCGGGGTTTATGGTGTATTTAGCAATATACCGTTTCACCCGGAAGTTATCCGCGTACTCCTTGTCACCACTAAGTGCACCCCGTTGAACTTTCATTTTGTGAGCTGTCTGCCACGTCCTGGTAATGACTTCACCTACCCTTCCCATCGCCTGTGAATCCGATGCAATCATCGAAAAAGCACCCAGGTCATGAAGAATATCCTCTGCGGCTATGGTCTCCCTGCGGATTCTCGAATCTGCGAATGCAACGTCTTCAGGAATCTTGGGGTCAAGATGATGACAGACCATTAGCATATCGAGGTGTTCGTCAACCGTATTAACCGTGTAAGGGCGCGTAGGATTCGTTGATGAAGGCAATACATTCGGCAGGCCGCAGGCTTTTATAATATCTGGCGCATGTCCACCACCAGCACCTTCTGTGTGATAGGTGTGGATAGTTCTACCGGCAAAGGCAGCGATAGTATCTTCAACAAAGCCCGATTCGTTCAAGGTATCGGTATGTATTGCCACCTGCACATCAAATTGGTTGGCAACATTGAGGCAATTATCGATCGATGCCGGGGTAGTCCCCCAGTCTTCATGCAACTTCAGGCCCATGGCTCCTGCCTTGACCTGCTCCTCCAATGAGAATGGCAAGCTGGCATTACCCTTGCCCATAAAGCCAAGGTTCATGGAGAACGCTTCTGATGCCTGTAGCATCTTGCCGATATGCCATGGTCCGGGTGTGCAGGTCGTCGCATTGGTTCCCGTAGCCGGACCGGTGCCGCCACCTAACATAGTCGTCACGCCGCTCATCTGGGCTTCTTCTATTTGTTGCGGGCAGATAAAATGTATATGAGAATCGATCGCACCTGCTGTCAATATATGTCCTTCGCCGGCAATGATCTCTGTACCTGGCCCGATAATGATCGTCACATCTGGCTGAACATCAGGATTACCGGCTTTGCCTATTCCGCTAATTCTGCCATCCTTAATCGCAACATCAGCCTTAACGATGCCCCAGTGATCAACGATAAGTGCATTGGTGATTACCGTATCAGGGGATATATCACTCCCGACCTGGCTCTGACCCATTCCATCGCGAATGACTTTGCCGCCGCCAAACTTTACTTCCTCACCGTAACGACAAAAATCCTGCTCTACTTCGATCCACAATTCTGTATCGCCCAATCGAACCTGATCGCCGATCGTTGGGCCATACATCTCTGCATAAGCACGTTTATCTATTTTAGCCACTTACCGCTCCCTTCCTATCTACTTACAATTTGAGTACGAGATTTTCTATGCTTAGACCTTAGACCTTAGTCCAGCGGGCCCATGACGGCCCCACGAAAACCAAAAATCTTACGATCACCGTCAATCTTTACCAGCTCGACGATTCGTTCCTGGCCGGGTTCAAACCGAATGGCGAGGCCAGCTGCAATATTCAGACGGTAGCCACGGGCCTCTTCCCGGTCGAACTGAAGCGCCTGATTGGTTTCTGCAAAATGATAATGTGAACCAACTTGAATAGGACGATCACCCGCATTAGACACCTCAAGACTTAAGGTTGGCCGCCCCTCATTTAGGACAATATCGCCTTCTTGTATTCTATATTCACCAGGAATCATTTTTATTCTCCATCACTTCATACAATCAACTGAAACCAACAGTTTCAGCGGCACACTGCGAAATAAAACCCACTAGATAATTGGTTCATGAACGGTCACGAGCTTGGTACCGTCCGGGAAGGTTGCTTCCACCTGAACTTCGCTGATCATGCTGGCAATGCCATCCATCACATCATCTTTCGACAGGATATGCCTGCCATGCTCCATTAGTTCTGCGACCGTCCTGCCGTCTCTTGCGCCTTCCATAATTTCCGCTGATATCAAGGCGATTGCCTCAGGGTAATTCAGCTTCACGCCTCGGGCACGTCGCCTCTCGGCAAGCAGGGCAGCCGTGAACACGAGCAATTTGTCTTTTTCTCTGGGACTTAACTCCATCCGCTAGATCTCCGTGATAATTTCAATAATGTTGCGTAAGTGGCAATCAGGTATTCCATATTCTGGGTCGTTCAAAACCATGGGCACGTTCAGCCCTTAACAACTGTTTCAGCTCTTCAAATTTTTGCCTGCAGTCGCTGATCTTAATTCCTATATAGCGAATAATGACAACTTCATTCTTCAGAGTCACACCCGAAATTCCTACCTGCTTGTTATTACTCCAGCTCATCACCAGAGATTGGATCTGTTTGAAGCGTGAAACATAACTTGAGCCGCATAATATTGCGCTCGCCATGACATGACGGCCATCAAGGCCCCAACCTTCATGCTGAATTTCCCGACCGAATAATTCCGAACTCGCTTTCGTCTTGACGCCACCATTCCTGGTATCGACGCCAAGTAAAAAGCGTTCCTTAAACAGTAATTTTCCATCCCTGACAAGGCACAGGTCCTGGCGGACATTACCGATATCGAAATTTTCACCGCTCGCATGGCGACCAAAAACCGCCATATCCCACGAAAAAAGATGGCCGCTACCAGTAATTTCAAATGTAGTCTCGATGTGAGCATGACAGCCCTCAAAAAATATATTCTCTTGAGGCAACCATGCAAAGGATGAATCCGCTTCTATCTGCCACTTTATTTTTTGCCGTTGAATCGCCTCCGGTAACACTCGATAGAACTTCCCGGCAGAGGGAGTTGTGATTAGAACTTTTGATCTCTTGCCCAGCACACCGCCAATTTCCAACTTATCATTTCCCACAAAGCCGCCAGGAGGATGTAAGACGTATACATGGCATTCCCCGCCGCTCTTATAATAGAAGGGTTGTTGAACTCGAAGCGGCCCGACGTGTGAACATCGTGCCATTCTTACCTGGTCATTCTTGACATCAAATTCAAGTTGCAAGCTTGCTTCCCAGCCAAGGGGCGATGTGGCGGGGTTTGTTCTGTGCAACATCTGTTGTTGATTCCTTACTGGCGAATGCATGTTAGCTGCGAATTTTAAGTAGCGTTATTGAATTCACAGTTTAGGATAATTACTCGTCAATCGCTAATTTCAGTTAGTATCTAACCTGCGCTTCACTGGCAAAGTACCCGAAGATAAAATTAGACAGAAGCACTGCTAGTGCCTATTATCTTTAACCATTCCAAGAGAATCAAATTAGCCTTCTTGCAAGGGTAATTGGCCTGCCACCAAGTGTGAGGCATCACATACGGAGACTAGCTATGACTCAGAAATTTGATGTGCTTATTATAGGCGGCGGTGCCGCCGGCATCACTGTTGCAGCATCCCTCACGCGCCAGAAAAAACATCTGCGGATTGCCATTGTCGAGCCCAACGAAGTTCACTATTACCAGCCCGCCTTTACGTTGGTTGGGGCTGGAGAACAGACCGTCGCTCAAAATAGTCGCCTTGAAGCGCATCTTATTCCGAAGGACACAACATGGATCAAAGATCGTGCGACTGGCTTTGAACCGGAAGATAACCGCGTGCTCCTGGAATCCAGTGGTTCAGCGGAATATCAATATCTGGTGGTTTGCCCCGGCCTCAAGTCAGACTGGGACAAAATTGAAGGTTTAAGCGAAACCCTTGGCTCTAACAATGTTTCCTCGAACTACAGCCATGAGTATGCGGCCTATACCTGGGAGTGCATCCAACAAGCATCCTCTGCCAATGGTCCGGCAGTTTTTACCCAGCCGCCGATGCCAATCAAATGCCCTGGCGCACCTCAGAAGATCGTCTATCTGGCTGCAGACTATTTCCAAAACAGAAGAAGAAATATTGATGTCGTCTTTCACACGGCGACCCCAAGCATATTTGGCGTTCCTTATTTCGCCAAAGCCTTGGATGAAGTCATAGAGCAACATCATGTGGACTTCACGAAACAATCAAACCTGACAAAAGTCGATGGCGAAAATAAAATAGCGACGTTCACCAATACCGATGGTGAAAGCACGGAAATAAATTTTGGCATGTTACACGTGACACCACCGCAATGCGCACCGGACGTAATAGCAGCCAGTCCATTTGCGGATGATGCAGGCTGGATGGATGTAGACAAGAACACCTTGCAAAGTACAAAGTACCCGAACGTTTTTGGCCTCGGTGACGCAACTAATACACCAAATTCAAAGACTGCAGCGGCGATCCGAAAGCAGGCACCTGTGGTTGTTGAAAATATTCTCGCAACAAAAGCAGGCACGCCCCTGAATTCTGGATACGATGGTTACGCCTCCTGTCCACTAACAACTGCTTACGGAAAGATGATGCTGGCGGAATTCTGCTACGGCGGAAAAGTCACACCAACGATTCCCCTGTCACCAAAAGTACCAAGAACCAGTTATTGGTATATCAAGAAGTGGGGGCTGTCCCGCCTATACTGGGATTACATGCTAAAAGGCTATGAATGGGATGTAGCCCATGATGTTGATTTTGTAGAGGACTAATACGTCACACATCAGACCTGCATCAACTGAAGCTTCTTCAGAATAGGATAGTTTATCGTTTAAGCGTCCAGTATCCGCACCCGGCCACTGTTGCCATCAACTTCTACCAACTGGCCATCTTCGAGTTCACGGGTCAGGTTAACGATGCCTGCGACACAGGGTTTACCATATTCCCGCGCAACCAGGGCGCCATGCTGCAGCTCTCCACCCACCTCCAGCAATATTGCTGCCGCGTTGATGAATAATGGTGTCCAACCGGGGTCTGTGGTGTGGGCGACAAGAATGTCACCCTGCTCAATCTCTTTCTCAAAGGGGTCATGCATCACTTTTACGGGTCCTGTGACTACGCCGGAAGATACCGGTGTGCCAACCAGTTGGCCCGGCACCTGCTCCACGACCGGGTGTAGTATCCTACCTCTTGAATCGATGGCGTGGGGAAAGTGTCGAACCCGCTTAGCGCTAGCAATATAGTCCTCCCGATTGGCAAGCACCTGCTTCAGATCGAACTGAGGCTGTTGCTGCGCCAGGAGCACTTCCTCTACTTTAAGTTCAAATATTTGCTCCACACGATCCAGTCGCTTTTCTTCAACCCAGGTTTGCGCAAGCTGAAGTAGATATTCCCTGATCCGTTTCTGGATGGCGACCAACTGGTCCTTGGGGATTTCTCTCGAATGCTCAAAATCGCACAGGCTCTTGTAAGCTTTGGCCAGTTTCTTTTTCTTCCTCGCCGGTAACTGGCCCATCAACTTCTCATAGGCTTTTGGCCGATTTTGCTGCGATTTCTTGTGTCTAATTCTCGGATCGAAAGATTGATTCCCTTTTACAATACCAGCGATCTGCTTCAGCGCCAGCATAGGATCGTCAGAATATTTGGGCCGAGACAAATCCATCTCCAAAGGGCCTCGATTTCCAAACCGGCTTAGGAAATTATCCCAGTGATCGAGAAATTTGGAGTCGATTGATCGCTCGACGATTTGTTGATGCAACTTATCCAGATCAGTAAATGCAGTTGCCGGAAGCAATGTTGAGAGCTCGTACAGATCAAGCCCCATGACCATGACCATGTCCTCCGAGCCTAACTTGATCGTATCGATTAAGTGCGCCGTGTCATCATCGATCAACTTATCTATCGCATTAGTGCCCCTTAATACGAAGAGACCGAGTGCAGGAACTGTGGTCGACTGACTCACCTCGATAAAGGGAATGTAATAGTGCAGCAGAAATTCGTCTATTGATAAATCAAACGGAGCCGATGTTGCCAGGAACGTATCGAAGTCCGCCAGTTTCTCATGATACTGACGCTGAAACTTCTCGGTTCGAAAAATCGCATTGCAAAATGAGACTATCATCTGACGACCCTTCCAGAGGATTTTTAGTATCACAGGGATGAGTTTCAGCCATGCCCAAAGACCGACTTTGCCTTTTTTGTAAGGTCGCATATCGGAAGTTTCGAGAATGTCAGCATAAGTCGTATCAACGATTCGCTTCGAAGTTGCCAGGGGAGCGACATCCACCCAACTCATCATTCGGCTCATATTGGTATAGATCCGAATCCCCGTGCTGAAGAACAGACTTTCTTTTTGAGGAATGGAAAGGAAGGACAATCTATTGTCTAAGAAAACAAGCAATAGTTCCAAAAGGTACATTGCATAATCATTAGTAATAACGGACACAGGGCCACTAATGGTGATGGCGTCGGCGAGGTTTTCATCCATATAGAGTATTCGTGGCTCCCCGGGTTTTGTCATCATTGCCTGGGTAATCGGTATATAAGTTGTAATCGGGCGGGCTTGCAACAGGTACAGTTCACCTTGCGCAATCGCCCATTCAACATCCACAGGTTCACCATAGTGATCCTCTATGCGGCAGATGGTGTGGGTGATCAATTTGAGCTGTCTGTCTGTCAGGCAAGGCGATTCTGATTGTTTATCGCCCGCCTTGGCACCCAGCTTAAAGTCCAGTATCTCGCTGTTTACCTTATCGATGGTCCAGCTGTCCGGTGTAATCTCACCAGACACCAGGGCATCACCCAGACCAAATGTGCCATTGATCACGGCTTCGTCATAATCATTGTTAAGGGGGTTGATTGAAAACATGACGCCAGAAATGTCGCTGTTAATCTGCGCCTGTATAACCACAGCTATCCTGGGCGCATCAAAAGGCATGCCTAGTTTATGTTTGTAAATAAACACCCGGGCATCCAGGCAAGACAGGTAACATTCTCGAATGGCATCAATAAGCCCATCTGCCTCGACATTCAGTATAGTTTCATACAGACCCGCAAAGGAGCTGTCGGCAAGATCTTCTTCTGGCGACGATGATCTTACGGCATATATTTGACCTTCGATCGAGGAGCCCTTGATGCGCTCAAGTTGATCGTTAGTGAAGGCTAAGTTAGCCGCAAATACTTTCAGCTGATCACAGAGCTGTGCGAACCCCGATAGATCCGTTGTCGGCGCATCTAATAAATTTCGCCACTCAGCACTACTTACAACCTGCTGATTCCAGGCCTGGAAAAAGTTGACATCGAGAATGTAGCCATCAGGGACATTAAAACCCGCCTGCTTCAAGCGAACCAGCGACGCCGCCTTACCCCCTAAATCCGCCACCCTGGGTATTGTTTGCGTCGAGATCGGCACTGCATTGTTACTCGAGTTTAGCATTGACCCGGTGATGTCTGACATAACTTCCCCACGAGTTAACCACAGCGGTCGAGCTTACCATATAGCCCGGAATCTCTGAATGAATAACGCGGCGAGCGTGAGATTTTAGATAATCCCACCCGAGTACCCGCTGCCAGCCAAAGTTGTTTTATTTCAACATTGATCTGGATTTTATTGTGATAATGTTGATAATTTACTGAAGGATCGGCGCATGTAGAGAAAGTTTGCTCAGTCCTTCAAAGGGGAGCCCTACCGATGTTCACCATCCAGGTTAAGAAGCCGATCTGCGGAAAAGTAACCGGGACCCCGTGCAACAAGTGCTAATAGCACGATTGCCCACCAGGATGCCGGATTCCACCAGTGGTCCCACGTGGGAAATACGGCCAGCTGGATAAAAATCGTCATGAACAAAAGTCCCAACGCCCCAACCCGGGTAAACAAACCCAGGATCAGCAATACAGGTAATACGACTTCCAGGACGCCAGCGGTCAGCGCGAACGATTCTATCAGGGTGATCACTGATGATCCTTCTACATAATCCAACGTTTCGGGGTCGCACAATAGCAGCGCACCCGGCCTCACTGGATCAGGGCAAAAGAATTCGTACAGAAACAGATCATATTTCTGTTCATCAAAGTCAAACCACCCATTCCACTTTGAAAGACCGGAAGTAATAAAAATCTTCGCGACAAGCAGACGCATCAATAGTAAAGACAGTGATTCAAAAGCTGTGTTGGCCGATGCGCTGACAGATATATACAGCGACCTAAATTGTGTGAAAAAAGTCATTCATGTTCCTTTTACTGCAAGATTTTCTGTTGCAGGAAGGTTGCAAAGTATTGAGCAAGGTCAAATTCCGGGAAGTCCCCTGCCTAATCAGAAAAGCTGACCAGTGATCAACCCTACCGTCCGTAGGCTAATAGATCAGTGGCCCGTCAGACATTGACCATTCTCGGCCGGAAAGCTGCTATCCCCAACTTTTATCCCAAACATGCCTATGAAGATACTTTTGTATTCGTGGCAAAACGCGCTTTATAATTCCTTGTATCTATTCTCAGCAGTCCGTTTGTTATTGCCGTAGAGCCATCTTTCTGGATTTGGTCATTATTTGGGTGGTTTATGCCAGTAACGTTATGCGCTTTCGCTGGGTGCCGGTTACTGTAGATTCTGTTTATCCGTTTCTGATTGGGTTGCTGGAGTTTTTGTTGATTGAAACCCTAGGGCCAGAAAAATTGGGTCTTTGGTTGATTATTATGGCGATGGTTTTCGCACTAATGAATTGGGTGAGTCATATGACCGTGCGTCGGTGTTGGGTACCAAATGTGGCCAGCGATGATTGCACTGGTTGCGACCAATGGTCTGCTTATTTTCCAGTTTTACGGATCAGCAACATTCTGGGAAAGTTCGATTGCTGAAGATCTAATTGCCGAAGAGAAGGAGGGTGGTACTTAGCCTAAGGCATTGCATTACAAATCCAGCGCCTTATGAAAGCTCAATGGCTTGTGGATAGTTTTCCATTTGCCAATAACCTCCGCGAGGGTTACGCAATTTTCAGGGTCTAACTCGAACAATTGAGTTGCCTTTATTTTATTTCCTGTTTGAGCAGGAGACGGACTGTGCGATTTGTCGATCTGGTGGCCTTGATTTTCAATCAGCCAACATACCATTTCCTTTTACATTTTCACCTTTAGCATCACCCTCTGCATTGCCATAACCAAGTTTATCGAGATTCGATTCATGAACCGAGCGAGTGATTTCATAACGTGAAAGCAGGAACAGGGATATTGATGGCAGTATTATTGCGAGAACAACGACGACTATGGCCAGTTCCTGGATCGCCAGTATTTTTTCAGCTTCAGGCGCTGTTGCAGAAAAACCCACCAGGGTAAGTATCAATCCCTTGATCATGAGGCCGATACCGGAAATGGCTTTTTGAATTAAATGAGGACCGGCAAAAAACAGACCTTCCTGACGCTGTCCGGTTTTTGTCTGGCTGTCTTCAACAACATCAGCGGTCATCGAACCAACCAGAATAAATGCCAGTACACCGGTGCTCGCGGCAATTAAGGAGTGAATCATCATGACCCACCATAGAGGTCCGTATTGTTCGCCATTCTGCGGCAGGATTGAAATACCCCAATAGATGTCAAGCAGGCGCAGCAGAAATATCATGGGTCCGATCGCGATGGCTGCTATGAACAGCGTGACCGCCAACCGCTTCTTGTCGAATCTCGCTGCTAACGGCCCGGCCATGGCGCTAATGATCAGTGCGGCGACTAAATCGATAATTGCAAAAATCGCGACGTCTGAAGGCTTCCAGTCCCAAAAATAGCTGTTGAAGTAAAAGGTTAGTCCGCTCGTTAATCCGATGTAAATACTAAAAACCACGCCAGAGAGAAATAACATGAGCCATGACTTGTGATTAAGTGTCGTGAAAATTTCACTCAGGATACCTTTCATGGAGGTCGGTGGTCTTGACTTGGGTTTTTCGAGGTTCGGAATCTCGGAGCTGGTGCCGACGGCGAAAATAATACTTGTAACCAAAATGATGCCGCTTCCCCAATATGCTAACTTCTGGTAGCCCTCGGCATTGCTGTAAGAGTCCCCTAGAAAGTAAGCCGATGTTGCATAAGCGATCCCTGCGCCTCCCATCCAGCCAAAGAAACTACTCAGCCCGTGAAGCTGGGTTCTTTGCGTATAGTCTTTTGATATTTCGGCGCCGAACGCTTCTCGGGGAACCTGGTAGAAGGTCCAGGCCAGACGCAAAATCGCCATGAAGAGCAGCAACTGAAAAAACATGGCGGTTTGGCTTGAGCCAAAGTCGGCCATCAGCAACAAAAAATAACAGGTGGCACTGGGAATAATGCTTGCGTAGATATAAGGGTGGCGCCTGCCAAATCGAGAATGGGTGTAATCGGAGGCGTATCCCAGAAGAGGGTCTGTGACGCCGTCGATCATGAGTGCAATGGCCAGAGCCAGGCTTACCAGCCAGGCTTCAAGGCCGAGCACGTTATTGTAATAAAAAAAGATGGGTGCGCCGAGGAGATTACCTTTGACTGCTGACGGCAAACTGCCAATTCCGTAAAATATGAGCGTGGACTTTTTTGCGAGTGTCGTCATTCCTTCAGCCTTTTTTTGCCAGATATGCTTTTTTGTTGGTTAAAAGGAAATCAGTTTTTCAATGGTTTGAACCAATAAGCTAAATGACCTTGTAACAGAAAGCCAGATTAATTGGCGTGAATGTAAAAATATTGGTCTTTTTCTGGCATTTAATTGAGGTCCCTGATCGGAAACCAAAACGCAGTGATCACAAACTCACCTCCAAATTGTCTAAGGTTATTTTACATCAGAATGAAAAAGGTCTGCAGTTGGCCGAATCCGGAAGTAGCTAGTTCCCGAAAACCGAGTTCCATATTGCCTGCTTAACTCGGCATAGCCGACATTAGAACCGCAATTCAAGCACCCAATGAAACCGTGTTTCTAATTTGTGGCGTCGCAATAGGGTAAATTGATCGCATACGGCAATTTACTCGACAACCTATAGCACAACATACCTTGACTATTAGACGACAATTAACTTGGCCGGTTGGCGTCAAACATGTTGGCCGGTTGATCTGATACATTCAGCCATTGGTTCCTGTTGGAGAAGTCAGTACATCTATTACCAAAAGTTAAGATCTTCGCCATGTTCTCAGGGGTAAATAATAAAGGAGGATTGTGATCAGGCGACATCTGCCGTCCAAGAGACAAAAAGTGGTGTGACTACCAGGAGAGACTGGTTACTATTTCATCATGAAGCTATTTCTTATCCTCAGTCTCTTAGTCTTCGATAGCTTAGCTTTCGCACATGGTGGTGGCCCCAGAGCCCCAATTAATCATCTCGCCACGCCCATGGATTTGGCCAGCTCACTTACAAGTGAAAGCCCGATTCCCGTTCTCGAACCACTAGACCATTGAAGCAGGAACTCGATTTTTGCTACCAGTGCAGAAATAGTCACAAGTGAAATCCCAAGGCCGCAGTAAGCTGTTGGCGAATTACGGAAGCGCCACGCGGCATTGCATTGACCTCTATCCTGCCTGGAAACGTGGCATGAGTTCTTCAATGATCTGATAGATCAATATTGACCCATGTCATCATATCCGATATTTTACTGACTAATTCATCAATAGAGATTTGCTGACATGAGCACGCTCGATGACTTCCGTCTCGAAACCCGCGATTGGCTAAAACAGAACTGCCCACCTTCCATGCAAACTCGCATGGTTTCTGGTGAGGATTTAGGGGGCGGCAGGAAGCGGATGGGCACAAAGCCTGATGCTTATGTCTGGCTGGAACGCATGGCAGAAAAGGGCTGGACTGCACCTACCTGGCCAAAGGCCTATGGTGGAGCTGATCTGGTAAAAGATGAATTTCTGGTATTGCTTGAAGAACTGCAAGCGATCAATGCTCGCCCGCCGCTTGGCGGCATGGGCATGACAATGATTGGTCCAACTTTACTTGAATACGGTACCGACGATCAGAAGCAAAGGCACCTGCCCGCGATCGCGCGCGGAGAGATTGCCTGGTGCCAGGGTTATAGTGAGCCAGGTGCAGGCTCAGACCTTGCCAGCCTGCAGACCAAGGCTGAAGACAAGGGTGATTTTTACCTGGTCAATGGATCAAAAATCTGGACCTCCGGCGCGATGCACGCAGATTGGATGTTCTGCCTTGTACGCACCGATCCACAAGCGCCAAAACACGAGGGAATCAGTTTTTTACTCTTTTCAATGGATTCACCAGGGGTGACCATTAAACCCATCTTGCTATTGAATGGGCATTCTCCTTTTTGCCAGACCTTCTTCGACAATGTAGAAGTACCCAAGATTGATTTGGTACACAAAGTAAACCAGGGTTGGACTGTCGCTAAGCGATTGCTACAACATGAGCGATCTGGCCTTGCATCACTTGCCAGCGCAGATACTGCAGGCCCCTTACAACGAATCAAGCCATCTGTGTCGCTTGCTGAATTAGCAAAGCACTATTCCAACACTAAAGAGAATGCTAACAAGATCGATGATGCAGTACTGCGAGATGAAATCATTCGCAATGAAATGCTCAAGAAAGCATATACACTGACACAAGCCAGAACCGTAGCAGAATCTGAGATCAACACGCCCGGTGCAGCAACTTCAATATTTAAATACGTCGAAGCGGGATATGTTAAGGAACAACTGGAGATTCAAAATCGTATCCGGGGCACCCAGGCCTTTGGCTGGGAAGGCGATATGTTTACAGAAGAAGAAATCAGCATGTGCCGCTTAAACCTGGAAGCAAAATCCATCTCCATCGCTGGTGGCTCGAATGAAATCCAACTCAATATTATTGCCAAACGAGTGCTGGGCTTACCGGACTAACAATGGCAGTAGTCAGCACCACTAAACGCAGGAGACTTTGCCCGGAAGAACGCAGACGGGAAATACTGGATGCGGCTTGCAGACTGGTATTGAAAGATGGCATATCAACCCTGACCATGGACAAAATTGCCTGCGAAGCGGTTGCCAGCAAAGCACTATTGTATAGCTACTTCCCCAATCTATCGGGTTTGCTGCAAGAAGTGTACAACCGCGAACTCAGAAAACTGCAATCACAACATCTGGAAGAACTAAATACACCCCATGGTTTCGAGGACATGGTAAAGCTCACCGCAAAAATCAATCGTGAAAACCAGAACGAACGCCAAGTCCTGATCAAGCGACTGGAGGCTGATTCCAAGGTGAAGAGCGCCATGACCAAAGCCGACAGGAGAGTCCGCTCAGATGTTGTGAACTTCCTCAGCGGGGAAATCACAGACAATTATGATATCCCAAAAGATATTGCAGCTAAGGCCATCAGGCTGGCATTGCAATATGACGAAAAAGAACCGCTACATGACGCAAAGAAAGATCTACAACAAGACGAGATCTGGGGTGCCATGATGGTAGGTGCGATGCAGGAACTCGAAAAACGATTTGGTAAAAAGAGGAAGAGAGCATGACAGATACAGTCACTGGCCCATTATGGGCCGCCCGAAATTGGTCTTCTGATGAAGGTGCCGGTAGTATCCACGATGATGAAACAGCAGCGGAGCTCGGCTTTCGCGGCGGTACGGTTGCTGGCGATATTCACATGAACCAGTTCCCGCCAATATTGGTCAAGATCTTTGGCAACGAATGGTTTGAGCGTGGCAATCTCTCTCTCTCATTCAAGAATGCCACCATCGATCTGGAAAAGGTCCGCGTCTACGCTCAAGCTTTAAAGCCAGGCGAGAACCAGATTAATGTTTGGATGGAACGTGAAGATGGTCTACTAGTATGCAGCGGTACTGCCGCCATAGGAGATCACTCCAAATCAGAGCTGCGCAGCAAAGACTTTCGGCCCTGCGACCCTGATGAACTGAAAATTCTGAAACGCGTTAAGCCCGGCATGTCTCTGGGTACCGAGAATATTATCGCCACAACGGACAAGCAATTTCAGCGATATGATAATAATCTCATCAGCGATCCAATACCCTGGTACCGCGAATCCTCTCCATGGGGCGGCTCCATCGCTGCGCCGTGCACCATACTTGAGTTCCTGTGGGGCTCCGCTATGAAGGGGCTAGGCCCACTCGTTGAAGAATCTACCGGCTTGTTCGGTGCCATGGAAATTGGCTACACCAATGGCCCTTTCATCATGGGCCAGCAATACAAGATTGAGAGTGAAGTTGTCTGCGTAGGCCAGAGCCCGAAAACCGAATATGTCTGGTATGACTCTACCGCCAGAAACGACAAGGGAGAGTTGGTGGCAACCTTAAGAATACAGTCGCGGGCCATGAAGGCGTCTTCGCCGCTTTACCAAACGAGCTGACTCTGGCGCATATATATCAGCTACATCAGGCGGTCGAACCTCCGTCCGCCATGTAAACCGAGCCGGTAATAAATTCACTATCATCGGAAGCC
>JAYGEX010000031.1:0-3849 GCA_046582185.1 Pseudomonadales bacterium
ATACAGTATATCCAGCCAGGCAATCCCCAACAGAATGCCTACGTAGAAAGATACAATCGAACTGTCCGACATGAATGGTTAAACCAACATCTTTTTGAGTCACTGGATCAAGCGCGAGCTACTGCAACAAAATGGCTATGACGTTACAACAACGATCGACCTAATATGGCAATAGGAGGCATCACCCCAATACAGAAGCTGCAACAGGCGGCATAATATTTTCTACTTTTGAGAAGCATTATTAATGGGGGGATTACCCTACCCACACGCTTACTGAGGATTATGGATTATGAATGAGAATCAAGTAAAACCCCTGGACAATATTCGAGTGATAGACTTGACCCATGTATTGGCCGGCCCCTATTGCACTTACCAGCTTGGCTTGCTGGGTGCTGATGTCATCAAAGTCGAAGCACCCAGAGGTGATATGACTCGGGGTTGGGGAGGTACGCCTGAACAAGTGAAACTGGGTTTAGGAACAGGTTTCGCGGCACAGAATGCCGGGAAGAAAAGTATCGTTGTGGATATCACGCGAGATTCTGGCCAGGAGGTGGTTCGCGCGCTGGTGAAAAGCGCTGATGTTTTCGTTGAAAACTACAGGCCGGGCACCATGGCGAGGCACGGTTTGGACTATGAAACACTGAAGGCGTTAAACCAGAAGCTTATCTATTTGTCCATTTCTGCATTCGGCCAGAATGGGCCCCATGGCCATCGTCCAGGTTTTGATGATGTCATCCAAGCGACATCAGGATTTATGTCTATCAACCAGCGAGGTGATGGACCTATCCGTACGGGTGGACCTGTGCTGGACTACTCTACTGGCTTGCACGCATGCAGTTCCGTTATGGCAGCATTACTTCTGAGGCTACAGACAGGGGAAGGACAGCGAGTCGATATTGCAATGCAGGATGTCACCATGCTACTAATGAATCGACACACCAGTATCGCTGCGAGTACGGATGAACTTGTTCCGCCAGGACAGAATCATGACGGCTTCCTACTCGGTCGATATGCCACAAAAGATGGGCATGTCATGCTTGCGGGATACTTCAACAAGCATCAAAACGGTATTCTTGATGCAGTTGGTTTGTCTCATTACGCAGCGCTTTCCAGTCAAGAAAAACAATCTCGTGCAGAGGAGATTGAAATCGACGTCGAACAAGTTCTGCTTGAACGATCATCGTCTGAATGGGATGAAGTTTTCAGCCGTGAAGGGGTACTCGGTGGTGGTGTACGTGATCTTCATGAGGTATTGAAGACAGGTCAGCCAGACGCGCGAGGTCTCTTGACTGAAGTTGAAAGTGATGCCGGTTCCTATCAGGTTACCACTGCTGGTTACCGAATTAACGATGAAGTTTTTAAACCACAATCCAGGGTTCCGCGATGTGGAGAAAATACCCGTGCAGTGCTTACCGATCATGGTTACTCAACTGAGGATATTGAGAGATTGCTCTCTGAAGGATCAGTCGCTTAGGTTGCTTACGAACAGCTGAACCCTCACTGGTGAGGGAACTCCGAGTCCCGGAATACTAAGGCAGACCTTATGAATATATGGCAGATGTCAGGGCTGGATATTGCCCAGATGATAAAGCAAAAAAAAATATCGTCCGTTGAGGTTATGGAAGCCACGCTTGGCCACATCAACGAGAACGATGAGCGATATAACGGATTTTCAAATCTCAACGATGCCGCACTGGCATTGGCAAGGCAGGTCGATAAACAGATAAGTCGAGGGGTTGATGTCGGTCCGCTTCACGGTGTTCCGTTTACCGTTAAAGACCTCTTAAACACCAAAGATATGCCGACCACTTTTTGCTCGAAAGCATTTGCGAACCACACCCCTGCGAGCGATGCTATTGTCGTGAGTCGTATGATCGAAGCAGGAGGGATATTGCTTGGCAAGACAACTTCCTCTGAATTTGCAATGAAGATAACAACCAGTTCTGCACTTTGTGGCGTAACACGCAATCCCTGGTCTGTAGAGAGATCATGCGGAGGCAGTAGTGGTGGTGCCGGTGTCACCGTTGCTACCGGCATGGGACCACTTGCCATCAGTACCGATGGGGGCGGTTCTTCTCGCGTACCAGCTGCAGCCTGCGGCGTACTCGGATTAAAACCTACACTGGGTGCAATTCCTTGCGAAACCTGGCCATTTCACTACGGCAACAACAGCACAACTTCGATAAATACACGCTGCGTTGATGATCTAGTGTTGATGTGGAATATCATTGCGGGTGAATGTAAAAGGGATCCATGGTCCCGTCGAAAAATTGATCAACTTCAGGTACACCGCGAAGTGATGGATTTGCTAAAGAACAAAAGGGCTTTGTTCATCCCTGCAATGTCGGGTCATACGGCTGATGCCGAGATTCTTGCTAAGGTTGAAAAAGTTTTGGCTGACCTTGAAGGCATAGGTTTGCGCGTTGACGCAATGGAAACGGATCCGACTGACTACGACATCTCTATTTTTTCTGATCTGATAACAGTAAATCTCGCAGCGAGATTCCGTTTAATGGACGAGAAGCAGCAGGTATTGCTGGATCCCGGTTTGCAGCCCCTCCTTGATCCAGCGCTTTACCAAATTGATGGAGTAAAACTTCAGACGCAAGCAATTAAACGATCCAGGTTATATGAAAGAACCGAAGCGCTCTTTGACCAATACGAGTATATCTTTACGCCCACGGTCACAGCCAGACCTCCTTTGGTAGAATCCGGGTCCGATGATTACATATTGATTAATGGTGAACAACTATCACTGATTAAATGGTGGGGGCATCTAAGCCTGCCAAATCTGACAGGGCATCCGGCTATTTCTATCCCCTGCGGCTTTACTGATGATCAACTACCGATTGGATTGCATTCTATTGGTCGTTGGGATCGTGAGCAAAGCCTGGTAGACCTCGCAAGTACTATCCACTCGTTACTGCCCTGGACGGAAAGCTGGCCTGAAAGTATCAGATAACTATAACTGGAAAAATGAGGATGAGGCTTGATATAGGTTTTTTATCTGAATTCGGACAGAATTAACGATGGCATTGACACAATTTTGGTGTAATTTCTTTCAAAAATCAGCCGATATTCACTTGAGTTAAGAAGCAGGTCCAGGACAATTTTTCTGAAGCTCATCAGCTTTCTGAATACTCACTAGTCAACAACAACCCCTGTCCTGGTGGCGCTCGGGACTTCGCGGAAATCAAAGAGGAAGTCTTAAGGCAGGTGGCCGAACGCGGCCACACTGTTGCCAAGGTGGCGCAAAGGTTGGATGTATCTGCTCATAGTATTTATAAATAGGTGAAAGCCATCCAGCCAGATAAGTCTGAACAAACTGATAAGGATCTATTGGAAGCAAAGAACCGGATTCTAAAACTTCGAGCGCAACTACGGCGTAGCGAAGAGGAGCGTGACAGAGGTGGATCCCACCAGAATTGAGAAAATTTCTTAAAGTGATTAATGACCCCTTACCGGTTTGTGTGAGTTCATACCTGATACAGGCAGCAACGAGCTCGCAAATGGCGAGGTAATTAATGACTGAATAAATTGGTTCCACTCCAATAAGGTCGTTTTGGAAAACATGCTAACAACTGCTCTTGACCTCCGTCAATTGCAATATTTTTTGACTTTATTAGCATATCCGGAAAATTAGACCCAAAAGTTAATATGATTACACCTTTTACTTTTGGCTGAAGGAGGAATCAATGAACAATCGAACGGAAGATAAGAAAAACAAACCAACGATTCCCATATCAAGCAAAGTATACACATTGTTCCAGGTCAACCAAACGGTTGGTGCTTTCGTTGAATTTTAGCCAACAGGGAATTCTCTTACCCGATCACGGCTGCTTGGCTCAC
>JAYGEX010000043.1:0-126120 GCA_046582185.1 Pseudomonadales bacterium
ACCCCTGAGGTCTACTTTTTGTGCTTTTGTTGGCTCTGTTTAAAACGATATGAGTCGTTCTTTGTTTCGATTATTGAGCAATGGTGGGTGATTCTATCCAGCAATGCCGTGGTCATTTTGGCATCCCCAAAAACACTCACCCATTCGCCAAAATCAAGGTTTGTTGTGATGATCAAACTCGTTTTCCCATAAAGTTTACTGATTAAATGGAACAACAACGCGCCGCCAGATTTAGGGAACGGGATGTAACCCAGCTCATCCATGATGACGCAATCTACCAGCTGCAACCTTCTCACCAGAGACCCTTGCCGGCCCTCCGCCTGCTCCTTGAATAGGTGGGTCAATTTTAAGTGCCAATTACCCACCAAAGTGGGTCAGTTTTACATGCTCATTAACAAGCAAGCAATTAAACGAGTCCAGTAACCGAATAGTAAGTGGATTCAATTCAATTGACAGGCATGCAATTGAAGAAACTGCTGCCGGTTTAATGTTCCCGGGGAGTGCTGCTTAAATTGTACACGCGAGTCATGTGCTGAACCGTCAACTTCTCCCTGGACGATAATGGCACCAAAATCTTGTAGACTTTTAACTAACTTGTATCAACGTAGTATCAGATAAGAATGTCAAACTCTACGAAAATCGTAGAATGCGCCATGCCTGATGGTTCGGTGGTTTACACCAATTTAGGCTGTAGTGGCTTTACAAACTCGTCGCCGTCTATTGTTGAAATTGATTCTGTTAATAAAGACCAGCAGACATATGTTGCAAACGATTATGGGTGGGGAGGGTTAAGCCTGTCCTTGTTAATTCCATGTATCTACATTGGAATGAGCATTGTCAGCTTTCTCCTCTATTGGCAGGATAAAAATAGGGCCATAGAAAAGCTATGGCGAATACCTGAGAATACTATGCATCTGTTTGATCTCTTAGGCGGGTGGATTGGTGGCTTTCTTGGGCAAAAGATATTTCGCCATAAGACCAGAAAGATAAAGTATAGGATTATCTATTGGATGACGGTTGTAGCGAATATTGTAATTTTTGTTGATTGGCATAACGGTTTTCCATTACTCCTACGCATCAAGCTTCTATGGTTGATAGCTAGGAGCTTTTACTGTTAACACACAAGCACTTTGATCCGGATGGTTCGCTGAAAAATCAGGAATAGGCTGTCCGGAGTTGGCCGTTTGCATCATTTTTAGCTACCTTTGGTACATGTCAGCTAACGAAGGCAAACCAGACCTGATCATTCACACCTGATTAATCTTTGATTGAATACAAGCCGCATAAGGCTTGGAACAAAGGAAAACCTGTTGGTCACACAAAGCTGGAAAGTACATTTAGATATTTAGCGCCTAAATTTTTCAAGAACATCAGCAATTACCGTACTTGACCAATCTAGAAAATATGATTTATTTGGCTTATCCTCTGAGTTAGGTACATCATTATGGGGTCAACGCGGAAAGCAGGAGATCCTTATATTTTTGATATCCCGGCATCTGCTCTTCGCTAAGAAACTTCTCCATGGTTGAGTCCATATTGCGCACAAGTTTTTTGTTCTTGCGTTTTATCGTACGCTCTATGCCTGTTGTGTTATTTCCACTAAGGACTTTGGTGACCATCGCATTGAGATCAGATAAATACGTCGACACTGCCTGCCGGAATTGAGGTACTTGATCTTCACTCATACGTATTTCCATTGACGCCTTAACAACATCAGGCTGTGCCCATGGCAGGATTTTTTCAGCTGCTTGAACACTCACATTAACGAAGAAAGCTATTGCAAAAACAAAACGTAAACCTATTTTCACCATTTTCATTACGTGCTCTTCCTTATCCATAAAAAATGAACTTATGTTGATGCTAACAATCGCCAGACAAGATTCACCCATCGAGAATAGCCCAGCTTGGTTACCGCCACAATGCGATTTATCAACAGCAATTACACAACAACCGCACCGATTATACGAGGATAATACCTCATGAATTTGCGGCGCATCACGATCAAAGCCTGGCTCAACGTAGGGGTCGTCGACATAATGTGAGAAGTCACCCTTCACTTCGATGTATTGATCGTTGCCATCATCGCGAACGCGCTTGTCTCGTTCTGCGCGGTACTTATCTCGCAACGCGTCGGCATCAAAATCATAGGCGTTGTTGCTATCTGTTACTGCTATTTGCTTCTCTCCCCTCTCTAAATCTCTCTAAAGCTAAAATAATCTAACCAAAACAATGCTCAGGACCGACCAATCAGCCAACCCTGACTGTTATCACAACAATCTCATTAGAGTGGCTTCAACCACCACTTTCGCTCGCTTAACAGACAGTTTCTGGACTGTACGCAACCGCTCCCAGCTTTCCCAACTGGTAATACTATCAATACCGAGTAACACATCTGCAGCTTGTTCTAATTCAGACATCTCAGCAGCAAACAGCCGCTGGATCTGGGAATAAAACCATTTCTCGTTCATGCTAAGGAGATTATCAACTAATTTCGAAACTCTCCTGCGGCCCACCGCGTGACGCCTCACGTTGCCTATTTTTTCGTAAAATCTTGATCGCAACTTTACAAGTTGCCTAACGCGCTCACTCAATGGCAGTTGGATGGGAACATCCACAAAATACTCACGTAGCTGCTCTACTCGCCAGGTTAACACTGCGATATGAATGGCTTCTAAATCTCCATAAAGGCGGAACAAAGTACTTGTCGACACTCCGGACCGCTTTGAGATCATTTGCGCCGTGGGATGGCTTTCTCCGTCCTCCAAAAACTTCAAGAATGCCTCAGCCACCAGCTTTCGGTTTTTCTCTGCGCGCAGATTGCGGCCATCCAGTTTGGGTTTATCGTTGATTGCTACATCAGGTTTAGACACTTTAACAAATCTATTGGGATTGACAGTCCCAATATAACATACAATATTGGCATTGAAAACATATTCGTAATAGTTGCTGGCGGGTTTAGCGGCGTCGAGCGAATAAAAGATTTAAAACGAGGAGAAAAGATGGGTCCTGTTACTTTGTATGGCGTGCCATTTTCATTATTCACTGGCAGAGCACGAAGTTATCTTATTAAGAGGCATATACCCATATACAACTTGGATCGTTTCAAGCGTCCATGAATTAAGTTACGATCAGCAATTCTCGATTAGGAGCACAAAGTATGTCCGAAGAAAACCAATATGTCCCGCCAGCGGTGTGGAAGTGGAACCAAGACGCGGTCAATAAGTTCAGTAATATTAATAGACCTGTGTCTGGCGCAATAGAAGAGAAAACGCTACCTGTCGGTGTGCATCCTTTGCAGCTCTACTCACTTGGCACACCCAATGGCGTGAAAGTTACCATCATGCTGGAAGAATTGTTGGCACTGGGAAAGACCGAAGCCGAGTACGATGCGCACCTGATTAATATTGGTGATGGCTCGCAGTTTGGCAGTGATTTTGTAGCCATTAATCCCAACTCGAAAATTCCTGCGTTGTTAGACAGAAGTGCAACGCCTCCTATCAGAATTTTCGAATCCGGGGCCATGCTGATCTATCTAGCGGAAAAGTTTGATGCGTTTTATCCCAAAGACCCCGCACAACGTGCAGAGTGCTTGTCGTGGTTGATGTGGCAAATGGGCAGCGCCCCTTATCTCGGTGGTGGCTTCGGACATTTCTATGCTTACGCACCTGAAAAGCTTGAGTACCCCATCGATCGATTTGCCATGGAAATTAAGCGTCAGCTAGACGTCTTGGATAAGAATTTATCAAACAACAAGTTCCTCTGTGGAGACGAATATACCATCGCAGATATTGCGACCTATCCTTGGTATGGCGCTTGCGTCTTGCACAACATATATTCTGCCGCCGAATTCCTTGATGTCGAAAGTTATACGCATGTGATTCGCTGGGCGAAAGAAATTGAGGCGCGGCCTGCTGTTCAACGTGGACGCCGAGTTAACCGACCTTGGGGACCTGAAGAGACACGTGTAGTAGAACGTCATAGTGCTAGCGACTTCGACGTCTAAACGAGAGCTCTAAACGAAAGCTCTAAACAAGAGAGCCAAAACACCACTTATGTCTGAAGGAGTACATCATGACCGCATCAAATAACACGAGTGCAACGCCGGAATTCATCACCCTTGATGAAGCGGCGGCAATGACCACCGGGACCAGGGTGACGTTCATCCCTGGCATGCCTGCCTTGTATGCTGAAGCCCTAAAAAACATCTGTTACGCGAAAGGTGTGCCGCTCATCCGTGCGCTGCATCCGATGATGGGCGTTGATAAGGCCACCGGACAGGACCGGCAGGCGCGGCTCCTTGAACTCACCAGCCAGACCAGCCTGCCGACCATGTTCCACAACGATGAGCGACCTAGAAACGTCTGGACCGAACAGCTCGCTCTGGCAGAAAGCATTGGATCAGAAGACAGTCCCAAGCTAATACCTGATGACTTTGAAGAGCGAGTCACCATGTACGGGCTGTGCGCCATCGTCCTGGGAGAAGACGGTTTCGTCTGGAATATGAGGATCCTTGGGGATAGCCCACTCGGGCGCAAGTATGGCTACAGCGAGGACGCCAGCACCTCGGCACCAAAGAAAATGGCAGAGATTATCGACTTGATTGCCCGTCGCCTGGAAGCTCAGGAAAAGGTTGGTTCGCGCTACCTGGTGGGCGACTCGGTTTCAGCCGCTGACATCTACTGGGCGACCATGAGTATGAGCTTGCTGGTTCCGCCACCCGAAATTATGCCGGTGACCAAGCAGAACCAGGGCATGTTGAAGTACTTCTCGAGGAATGTTGGTATTCCCGGTATTGCTGAGGTGCTGACCGACAGGATTGAAGCCCATCAACGGTACATCCTGACCACATACTGCGAAACACCTGCGGTGCTTGGTGGTGATGCTGTCTAGTTGAAGGGCGCCGCCGGGGATCGGCTGTATCTTTGGGGTCAGGACCAAGTGCCAGGTCCAACTGAAGGGGTAGAACGCGAGCAGGATCAATCCATCGCTCTTAAACCCAGAGAGCCTGCCCCTTGGTCTCAAGCGTCTCCGGTGTTGCTTTCTTTGCTTAGCCCATTCAGATCTAAACCCGGGCACCTTCAAATGTTGCATTACCAAAAGAGCCGAGTTTCACACTACCCGAAATTTTGTCACCATCAACTTCTGCTGAAAAATCAAGTTCCATCGCCATAGGCTGCATCACTTTTACAGTCCATGTCAGCGTATTACCTTCGGCTGTGCCGCCAACAAATTCTTGCACGCCTTGCGGCCCAGCGAACTGACCTGACAAATCATCACCACTTGAATCAAGTGTGAGAGTTGCGTCTTGAGACCCCATGGGCGAGTTCACTGTCACTTTCCAATCACCATCAATACTCATGTTTTACCCCTTTTAGTTTTTAATAATATAATTAGTTTTGAGCATAAGCGGGACAAACGCCCCACTCACATCCAACACACCTTAGAAACTAGACTCCTGGCAATCGCTTACCCGACGCCAGGCAATCCCAATGTGCTTAACACGTTGCCTATTTTTTCGTAAAATTGATCGCAACTTCACAAGTTGCCTCGTTGATTGCTACATCAGGTTTAGACACTTTAAAAAATCTATTGGGATTGACAGTCCCAATATAACATGCAATATTGGCATTGAAAACATTTTCGTAATAGTTGCTGGCGGCAGCGGGCTATATTCGATGGTTATGCCTAGTTGGGGCGGGGCGTCGAATGCGAATACAGCTATTTATACGGAAAGGAAATGAGTTTTTTTACGCCCATGTGGCCTTCTCGCATAAAAGTGCCTGTTGCGATTGACCATACCTTGGATCAGGAATGCGGCACGGATGATGTCGTACTTTTTTCGAATTAACTTATTCAGCGGGGTTTAGGTGCCCATTAGGAGAGTGTGATGTCCAAAAATATGAGGATAGTAATGCGCGCCTGGTCTTCGCCGATTCAGTACGTGCCTGGTTCCGCAGAAGAGCAAGGCCAACAGTAGAATATGAACATACATAAGATAATAAGACTTGACCATAGAAGGAATAACAAGATGAATGGCATGAAGGATGTTGGAAGTAAAACAAAATATCTGGCAATGATAACCATGGGGCTACTCATAGCCTCATGTTCAGATGAGTCGTCTAACAGTTTAAGTTTTCCTGAAGATATGCATACTAATGAGCGCGCAATTGCTGATACTGCTCAATTTGATTTGGAGGCACCAGCAACATTATCCTCCACCGCAAAAGTTTTTGAGACAGAAACCGAACTCCTCATACGCGAGCAACAACCATCCTCCGCCACAAACAGCAAAGCAACTGAAATACCAGCAGAACGCAAAGCGTACTTTGGCGACTTGCATGTGCATACCACCTACTCGCTCGATGCTTATGCTTTTGGCACGGTTGCTACGCCCTATGATGCCTATCGTTTTGCGAAGGGTGAGGCGATTGCTAACCCAGCTGGATTCAAAATGCAGTTGTCACGCCCGATGGATTTCTACGCCGTGACGGATCATGGAATGTTTTTGGGTGTGGTGAAAGCGGCTGCCGACACTAGAACAGAATTTTCAAAAAATGAATTCTCTGAGCCGTATCATGATCTGAATGCGCCTGAAAACATGGGCGCTGATTTGTTTAGTATTTTGAAGCGGTTCTCAACTTTTGGTCCATTCTTGCCTAGTGCAGTTGAGCAGATGGCCTCGGGGGAGTTGGATCGTAACGAAGTGCTCGGCGTCATCCGCAGTGCATGGAGTGACACCATCGATGCTGCAGACCAGTTTAACGATCCCGGCAACTTCACCACCTTTGCAGCTTACGAATATACTACCTTCAGTGCGGATATGGGTAACTTGCACCGAAACGTTGTATTTGAAGGAACAGATCAACTGCCGCGGGAACCCTTTTCTCGTACTCATTCCGTTAACCCTGAGGATCTTTGGCAGTGGATGGACGAGCTAAGAGCGAAAGGTGTTGAGAGCCTGGCGATACCTCATAACTCAAATGGCTCTAACGGCCAGATGTTTAAGCTTGTCGATTGGGCTGGGAATCCGTTGGATGATGATTACACGAAGCAGCGCATCCGAAATGAACCTCTTGTTGAAATTACTCAAATAAAGGGCACATCGGAAACGCACCCGATTCTATCGTCGCGGGATGAGTGGGCAGGTTTTGAGATCATGCCTTATCGAGTAGCGACTAATGCCTTAAGTCAGCTTGAAGGATCTTACGTGCGTGACGCATTGTTAAACGGCATAGCATTGGAGCAAGAGGGTATAACGAACCCTTATCAATTTGGCTTTATCGGCTCAAGCGATACGCATTCAGGCGCAAGCCAAAACGTTGAGTCAAACTTCGTTTCAAAATTGGGTTTGCTGTCAAGTACGGCAGAACAGCGAGGATCCGTGCCGCAAACCGGCCTCGCAGCTGAGTTTGGCTACCTGGCCATGAAGGTAATGGGACGCGGCAGTTCGCGAATTAAAATTAACGGCGACATTTATAGCGGCGGTGCGGCCCCTACGTTTGGTGCTTCAGGATTAGCAGCAGCATGGGCAGAAGAAAACACGAGAGAATCACTTTATAGCGCTTTTCGAAGAAAAGAAGTGTTTGCGACTTCAGGGCCACGCATGCAAGTGCGCTTTTTCGCGGGTTACGGTTTTGATGAGAGCATGCTTACCGCAGCCGATGGGATTGAACAAGCTTATGCGGCAGGTGTGAGTATGGGTGGCACTCTTTTATTTAACAACTCTACTGATGATGAACTAGTAGTTAAGCCTTCCGCGCCGGGGTTTATCGTCATGGCCTCAGCAGACCTGGAAAGCGCGCCGTTGCAGCGATTACAAATTGTAAAAGGCTGGGTTGACGCGGATGGTACCCACGAGGAAGTGATTGATGTTGCCTGTGCGGGCGGTGCAAACGTGAATTTAGAAACAAACCGTTGCCCTGACAATGGTGCAAAGGTGGATATCAGTGATTGTTCTATAAACGCCGAAACAGGATCAGGTCAACTATCTGCGTTATGGCATGATCCAGAGTTTAGGGCGCAGCAGCGCGCTTTTTACTATGCGCGTGTCATTGAGAATCCAACCTGTCGCTGGTCAACCTGGGATGCGAATCGCGCTGGCGTTTCGCCACGTCCTGATCTTCCTACTACGATCCAGGAACGTGCCTGGTCCTCACCTATTCATTACTTACCAAAATAGGTAAGGGCGTGGTTCGTCAAAAAGAAGGATCGTCAATGGGCTTTCAGATCAGATTTAACAATTCGAAATCCCGCCCATATAGTTATATTTCATACTGGAGAAAACAATGAAAATTCGCTACACCCTTATCATGCTCGTTTGCATGTTCAGCTCGATCATCACCTCGGCAGATACCCATTCCATCGTAGGCCCTTCCATCGTAGGGACTTGGGCATTGGAAGTCAGCTCGCCACGCGGCGTTCAGCATCCGACGTTGATGGTGACAGGCGACAAAGACACCTATCACGGTGTCCTTACCGGCGAGCGCGGCAAAGTAGTCATTAAAGAAATACAGGTTGAGGAAAACACTTTCAGCTTTCCGCTGAAGGTGAAGACACCGATGGGTAAACTCAAACTCCACTACAGTGGTCAAATCGACGCTGACCTTATGCAAGGAAAAATAAAAACTCCGCGCGGCACCATGCCATTTACGGGCAAACGCACGGAATAGTTGCCTGACCTTCACGCACTTGCATCTCAACAAGCACGGATGGCTGATGAAGCCGCATAATTTGTTAGGTTTATAATTTTATAATGAATAAGAAACGGCAGTCTGCCAGAGGTCCATTGTGTTAGAGCCAGAAAACAATCCAAATAGATCGTTCGTTGTTGATCCGCCTCGTCCGTTACGGTTTCTTATGTCCAGATTCATGTCCCGTGCAGTCAGCGCGGGTCGAATCTCGAAAAACCGTGCGAAGGCCGAGACAGAACGGAAAACCAAACGGCAACCTCACCGCGTGGATTATTTGTGTGTTGCGGTTGCCTTGTTTGGTTTGGCTCATGCATCCGTCGTTGTTGCAGAAGGTGCTCAGCAGCTAGCAGCGGAGCAATCAGCGCGTCCGCTTTCGGCTTTCTTTGGGTTAGACAACAATCTGCCCTTTGGCGCTAATGTCCTGTGTTTAGGCGCGTGGGGTGAGGACGGTATGCCGGTGGTTTTGAGCCACACCGTTAACCCAGATTCATTGCAAGCTGAAGACTTCCGTGTGGTCAGGCAGTCCGGAGCCACTAACACGCCTATGTGTGTCACCCTGCGCCCAGCAGGCGACATGGATGAAAATCGGACGGTTTTGCTGATTGGTGAATTCGGTAATGCCGATGATGATCCGCCAGTTAAGGTGTTGATCGTAGATGATGTGTTCTCAGACGCCACCGACAGCCCCCAGGTGAACTTTCGTGGTACCCAAGTCTCGGTTATTCCTCTCGACGCCGGCCCAGAGATTATTTTGGCTGCGGCGGTGCCAAAGGATATCTGGTCGCTGTCGGGTCGGGGAACGTCTTGCCCCACCGCCACCAAACAGGTGGTGCGGGTGACCTGGACAGGTGGCGTGAGACTGCCCAACAGAGATGAGTTGGGCGAGGCACAGAGGACGTTATATAAGGTAAGCCTCACCGCTGCGGATGGCTCTCGGTCCGAGGTGAGTCCGGCAGCATTGGCAGACCTAGGCGACGCCGACAACAACCACTTTCTGTGTCTGGACACGACCACGCCCGCTACCGCCGTGGCTTTTCCTGCGGGGCATCTGGTTGATCCGAACGGTGATCTAAATGCAGATTCCAAGGTTATGGTTCGCAGATAGTTCTAAAAGCCTAGGTCTGCGGTGCAGTGGGCCGCCATCACCACCAGTGCAAACCTCTGTTAAGAAACAGTTCTACGGGAACATTGAGCTGGACCCTGTTAAGGCAAAATAAAAACTCCGCGCGGCACCATGCCATTTACGGGCAAATTTGTATCTCAACATAGGATGGCTGATGAAGCCGCATAATTTATTAGGGTTATAGTTTTATAATGAATAAGATACGGCAGTTGCCAGAGGTCCATTGTGTTAGAACCAGAAAACAATCCGAATAGATCGTTCGTTGTTGATCCGCCTCGTCCGTTACGGTTTCTAATGTCCAGATTCATGTCCCGTGCCGTCAGCGCGAGTCGAATCGCGAAGAACCGCGCGAAGGCAGAGACAGAACGGAAAACCAAACAGCAATCTCACCGCGTGGATTATTTTCACCAGCTAGACGACCCCTATTCTCATCTTGTTGCTCAAGTGGTCGCTGACTTTGCTACACGATATGATATTGAGATTGTGCCCCACCTGGTCCGCGCATCAGGTGGTCGAAATCAGCCAGAGGAAGAAAAACTCGCCATTTGGGCGCGAAGAGATTGCGGCTTGATCGCACCGCATTACGGTTTGTCGTTTCCTGAAAATGCCGGACGAGTACCAGAACCTGAACTACAGAAAATTGCAGGACAAGTTCTCGCTGGTCTGACAGCACAGGAGTTCGTCAGTAAGATAAAGGATATCAGCACAGCGCTTTGGTCCGGAGACCCAATGGGCCATCTATCGTCCTCTACATTAAATGCGAAACCGCAAGAACTGGGTACAGCCCTCGATGAAGGTTCTGCATTACTTGCGAAAATGAATCATTATTCAGGCGGCACTTTTCATTATGGCGGTGAGTGGTATTGGGGAGTGGATCGCCTGTTCCATCTGGAACAAAGACTTCGTGACCTTGAAGCATGTAATGCCTCGACTGAGCCATATCTTGTACCGCGGCCTTCTCATGACTTGGGCGATGTCGACGCTTCCGGTCTAACGTTGGCATTCTTTCCGTCCCTCAACAGCCCCTATACGTCAATCATTTATGACCGCACCATTGAAATGGTTGATGCTTGTGGTATCACACTCAACCACAAACCCGTTTTGCCGATGATCATGCGCGGTGTCGCCGCCACTAATGCCAAAGGCAGATATATATTTTTTGATACAAAGCGGGAAGCAGAGTTTTTCAACGTCCCCTTTGGCCCCTGTGTGACACCTATTGGTACGCCAACACGTCGTTCCTATTCGCTTTTACCCTGGGCGAAAACTCAAGGTAAAGATGTTCTCTTACTCAGCAAACTATTGAATCTGGCATTCGCTCAAGGGGTTGGTTTGCATAAGGTGAAGAATATCCGGCGAGCGGTTGAAGAGGTGGGTTTGGACTGGCAAGAGGCTAAGCAACACCTGGACAGTGCTGACTGGAAGGTGATTACAGAACAAAACCAGGATGAAATGGTCGATGGCATGGGCCTTTGGGGTGTACCGAGCTATCGCCTTTCGGGTCCAGATGGGGAACCTGATCTGGCCGTGTGGGGGCAGGATCGCCTGTGGCTTGTCGCTGCTGAGATACGCAGACGGGCTGCACTTTAAGATATGTGTCATTTTTAAGTGGGCAGCATCAAAAATCAGGGTATGTGACTGCGCCGGTCACGATGCCTCTATTGGGAGAAAGGTAATGGAAATAAAATCGATCGGTAAAAAGTTGTTGACCGCTGTGGTTGCACTCCCGGCAATCCTGTTTATTGTGATGGGGTTACGCTGGCTATTGAATCCGGCAGGTATCACGCCAGAACTTGGGCTAACACTAGAAACTGGCCTGGGGTTAAGCTCGCAGATTGGAGATTTATCGGCATTTTTTCTTGTGGCAGGTCTATGCATCATGTTCGCCCTCGTCACGTCTAAACGAGTCTGGTACTACCCTCCCGCCATGTTGCTGCTGATTGCGGCGGCAGGCAGAATGGTAGCCTGGGTGATCCATGGTGCAGCATTTGCGCCACAGATGATCATGTTTGAAGTTGTAATAGGTCTACTATTATTGGCGGCTTCCAGAATTCTGGCAGAAAAGGACTAAGGGTGAGAGGACGAGCAGTGTTTCGAAAATTTATAGTGCTATCGTTTGCAATGACCGTAATATCTGTAACGTCAGCTCAACCTGTTCGGCCAAATATAGTATTTCTGTTAGCCGATGATCTTGGTTATACGGATCTTGCATCCTATGGTGGCGAGGTACATACGCCCTCGCTTACGGCCCTTGCTGATGAAGGCATCCGATTTACCAATTACCATACAGCTGCGAACTGCGCGCCCGCCCGCGCGATGTTGCTGACAGGCGTTAGTAGTCACCTTGCTGGGGTGCCGAATATCCCAGAGATGTTATCTCCAGAACAAAAACTCCAAGAAAATTACCAGGGCGTTTTAGGGGATAATGTCGTGACCATTGCCACACTGTTGGAAGGTGCGGGATACCACACCTACTTGGCGGGTAAATGGCATCTGGGTGCCACACCTGGCAAATTACCGAGTCAGCGTGGATTCGAGCGTACAGTCGCGTTAATGGACTCAGGTGCTGATAACTGGGAGCAGCGACCTTACTTACCCATTTACGATCAGGCAAACTGGTTTGCCGATGGTGAGCGATTCGACTTACCGGAAGATTTCTATTCGTCGCGTTTCCTTATTGATAAGACCATTGAATTCATCGATAGCAATCTTGGTGACGGCAAACCATTTTTTGCCTATGTGCCTTTCCAGGCAGTACATATCCCGGTGCAGGCACCGCAGGAATATATTGATCGTTACATGGGCGTCTATGATGCGGGCTGGCACAAGCTGAGAGAAGAGCGGCTTGAGAGGGCTGTTGCTTTAGGTATATTGCCTGAGACGGTCTCGATGACAACAATGTCTTCAACGTCAGATTGGGATGCCTTGAGTGATGAGCGTAAGCTTTATGAGGCAAAACGCATGGCGGTTTATGCTGGCATGATTGAAGCTATGGACGCTCATATTGGGAGATTGGTTGAATATTTAAAGGAAACAGGGCAGTTTGAGAACACAATTTTCATTTTCACCTCAGACAATGGTGCTGAGGGGAGTGGCTCGCAAGACCCGTCTACCTTTGCGTCAGGGCTGATGATGAATAGCCTCGGCTATAATGCAGATTATGAAACCCTGGGTTTAAAGGGTAGTTACAATACGATTAACCCCGGATTTACGAGCGCGGCAGTGAGTCCCCTGGCTTTCTATAAATTCTATGCCGGGGAGGGTGGTATGCGAGTACCACTTATTATTTCAGGAAAACCACTGGGAGAAATCCCTAGCCAGACCTCGGCATTTGCCTGGGCGACTGATATTGCAGCAACCGTGTTGTCGTTTGCAGATGTTGATAAACCCACTGGCCGTTATGCAGGTAAGCCAGTGTTGTCGATGACGGGCAAGAATCTGGCACCTATTGTGAAAGGTGAAGTTAGTAGGGTTTACGGTGATGAAGATGCTGTCGGATATGAACTCACGGGTCATGGCGTATTGTTTCAAGGTGATTACAAACTGGTTCGTAACCTTGCGCCGTTAGGTGATGGTCAGTGGCGGCTTTACAATATTGTTGGTGACCCTGGTGAGACTTCAGATCTTAAAGACGGTATGCCGGAGCGATTTCAGCGAATGTTGTCAGCCTATGAACAATTTGAACATGAAAACAAGGTATTGCGCCTTAAGCCAGGATATACACGGCAAAGCCAGCTAGTGGTTAACATGCTTCGAGAGCGGTTGGGGCTGGGCCTGATGGTTGGTTTGCTGACTATTTTGATACTTATTCCATTTCTGATTTATGTTCGATCGAAGCGGCCAGGATAACTGAGGGTATTGGCAATTTAACATCTTACGATTAGGACAGTGTGTGTGATTTACATCAAGGCCAGGGAAACCATATGGTATCCCGATTTAAAGGCCGGATATACGACAGCAACCCAAATTTATCATCAAGAGCAGTCTATCGTTGCAAAACGGGAAGGGACCATATACAACGTTTCAATTTTTCGATGGTGCTAGCAACGTGGTCTCACGGTGGACCAAGGAATAATTACGACTTTTCGTACCAGTTTTGACAATGGGTGAATATCGTGAATTCTTCGAACCCCGCAAGAAATGCGGAGAGTGTAGATTGAAATGTCGGTATCAAGCATGTATTTAAGCATCAAATGATTCTCGATCCCGCGGAGTTGGCTGGTCGCGCTCCAACATAAAATCGTCCGACACGCTCGGGCCATCAAACCAGATATCCCAAGTTTCGTTTACTGGAGAGATGATTCTGGAATTGCCTACCGAAACTATTTGTACGTTCACGAACGTCCTCAGGGAATGCCACCACTGGCTGCGGCCGGTTGGCTAAAGTGGATCTATCTGCGCGTTACCGCGTAATCACTGTCCCTTTATTTGCATTCCAACAAGAAAATCCATTTTACCTAACGGCACCCCATTCAATCGCAAGATGTCGTAAACCGTTGTGGCGTGAAAATAGAAGTTGGGTAAAGAGAAGGTTTTTAGGAATGCACCGCCATCAAATGGCATTTTACGTTTGCCTAAGTTGAATATAACCTCGGTTTCTTCGAAACCATTTACCTGATCTTCCGTGAAGCTTTGGACTCCCGCTAGCGCATCGGTTAGGGCTCTCTGAAGCTCGTCGTAACTTTTGTCTATCGCAAACGAAGGCGGGGAGAACTCACCGTTAGCAACGCCAGTTAGCGCGCCATGTGAATGATGTACAACTGATATGATTTGAAAATGCAACGGCATCATGTCTTCACACAAGCGAAACTCAACCATCTCTTGCAGCGGAACATCGTTAGCCTCAAAGTGCTCGCGACCTTTTTGCATTACGTTAATAGTTGACTGCAGAACACGTTGATATGTGCCTGTGCTGATATCAAACAAAGTTGTTGTCATTTTGTGACTCCTTGAGTTTTTGATGTCTCAAATACAAATCTATTCCGCGGCCGCTTGCCGAATCCGCTTTCTTTCAATCCGTTCCCTGAGTCGTGCATGTCTCGCGGGGGTTAGCGGATATGACCAGATGAAGTACATCGCGATACTGTAAAAGAAAATCGGCCCACAGCAATAGGCTAATCTGAGTGACAGTACACCTGCCTCGGTGCTTGCTTCAATGCCACCGGATGGGTCAAACCCAAGCAAACCAACCAGGTTAAGGGCAATGCCTGTGCCAAGTGCGATGGCAAGTTTTTCTGTTAAACCCAGGATGGCAAAATAGGTACCAGCGCGCCTGCCGCCGCTTCGGGCTGTATCAACATCAACAACATCAGCGAGCATCGCAACGGGTAGAAACTGCAGCCCGCCAAAACAAAAACCTTTCACCGTAAATAGCAAAAAGAATGGCAAATAGTCACCGTAGGACAGCAGCAGGTTTGCAGCGCTGACGACAGCGACCGTGATCAACGTGCACATAAAGGCGAGGTGCTTACCGATCTTTCTGCCTAACCACAACCAGAAAGGGATCGCGGCTAGACCCGCGACGAAGTAAAAGAAGTAAGCGGCGCCGATGGTTGGCACACCAACAATATCTCTGATAAAAAATAGTGAAACCGCGTTTCTGAAAGCCTCACCGAACGTTACCAACAACGCGATAATAAGGACGCGTCGCATGGGACCATTTTTCCACAGGTACCGTAAACCTTCGCGTAAAGGTACGCTCTCATTTTTCGTAGGCGGGGGCTCTTTCACGAACGTTAAAACGAGAAACACACAAACTGGCAGAACCAAAATGATAGTGTAAGCAAGGCCCATAAGAACAGGGCCTGTCAGCGTTGCCCTGTCGACTACCTGTTTGTCACCAAAGTCGCCGGTAAATGCCCCGATGGCATCCTGCCAGATCACGCTAAAAACATCACCCACAGCGGCGCCATCAGCGGTGATTTCGATAACCATTGGGATAGTTGCGGCGAGTAATAGACCACCTAAGACAAAAAACTCGCGTGCAGCCGTAACCCGGCTGCGCTGATGGTAGTCAGGTGATAATTCAGCGCCCCACGCTCGATGCGGTAGTGCGATGATGGTGCTGCCAAGAAAAAATAATGTGAGGTAGATCAGAAAGTAGAATATTCCGACACCTTCTGGTGGTATGAACAGTTTGTAAACGCCAAACATCATGATCGGCATGCCCAACAGGATCCAGGGTTTACGACGCCCGAAACGGGTTCGCCACCGATCTGAAATTTCACCCATGAGCGGGTCTGTGAAGACGTCCGTGAATCTAGCCAACATCAAGATAGTGCCAACTGTCGCAAGGCCAATGCCAAGTTCACCTGCGTAGTGGGCCGGGACCCAGATCGCGAGAGGGTAACCAATCACGGCCAGTGGCACGCCAATGGTGCCGTGGGCGTAGATTGTCGAGCGAGCAAGCGTCGGTGATTGACCGGCTTCAGACATTGGTTTTCCTCACCTTTTGGACGTTATTCAATCTACTACAGGTAAGTTACGAGGGGAAATCGAATCGATGCTCGTGGCTCTGTGAATCTTTACCTTGAACGATAGATCCGACAACATGTGTAAATGATTCACTACCAAGGCTAAGCGTTCATGAGCAATCGATTTGTTGATTCTGTTGTGACCACCGCAGACCCACCGCCGAGTGGGGTGCCGAACCCGATCCATGCTACAGATGGCGCAGATGCGGCTGGTTACGCGGGCGCATTAGTTGCGGGTGTGCGAACTTACGGTTGGCTGGTAGATACAGTCCTAAAAGCGCTTGGGGAAAATTGGCTTAACAATGGTTGGATTGACTACAGCTTGCGCAGACCACTTTATGCCGGGGAAGTGCTGGAAATTGTTGTTGAGCATGTTGATGGGACTTGGTTGATTACTTGCAGTGCCGGAGATGAGAAAAGAACTGTGCTGGACGGCACAGCAGGTTTAGGCAACGCTCCCTGGTTAGGTGAACTTGAACCTCCGAAATCTACAGCACCATTAGATAAACGAGAATCGTTGCCAGGTTATGATCTGGATAATGTTCCAATCAGGCAACCACTTAACCCGCTAAAAGTTTATGTATCAAGCGACACTGCAAAAAAGATGGTTGCAGAGGATCTTGGCCTCAACACCGCGCGGTATCTTGATTCGAAAACACCTGCGCCCATCCACCCGTATTTTTTGGCAGGCCGAATAGCGCCTCTGACGAGACACAACTTTGTTTATGGGCCAACGATTCATGTGCGCAGCCAGATTCAGCATCGACGTGAAGCGCTAGCGGATCAGGAAATTACAGTGGGTGCGCAGATCGTTGACGCGTACGAGAAAAAAGACAACTGGTACCAGGTGTTAGACGGCACGGTGACCGACAGTGCGGGTGAGATAGCTTTGATTCGCCATCACACGATATTCCGCCCACGGGGTACATGAACAAACGAGCATGGTCACTGACCGCTCATAGTTGCTGCTGAGTTTGGATAGTGCCGGGCAGTGTCGTGATTCGTGCAACGCTAGGGCTGCATCTATCGCAAACCCCGTTCACTCGTGGCGATGTCTTAGCAGGATTGCGGTAGCACAAAACCCAATTGCGGGTAACACAGCCAAACAAAGCCGCAAACCAATATCAGCCATCGCAGACAGTGGTTGATTCGGCACGTAACCTGAAAACTGCAGCGTTAGTGCCACGATTAAAACAATCACAGCCCCTGCAATTTTTTCAGTTAGATCCCAGAGTGCTGAATAAGTAGCGGCCCGTGGTTCGCCAAGACTTGACTCGTCTTCGTCAACCACGGTTGCGAGTAAAGTTGGCGCAAACGGCCCTACACCTCCCGAGAAAAACCCCGCAATGGCGAGTACGATAAATGCCAGCGATGTGTTAGCCGAGTCCAGCATCAACAAAGGCAGGTAACTGATTCCGGCACAGAACAGTGTTAGTCTCAGCAGTCAGCCGTGCTCTGTTGACTTGCCTAATCGCACCCAAACCGGCACGGACAGAATCATTGCACCGATGTAACAGGCCGGTAGAATAAATGGGGTCAGAGTGAAGCGCCAGAGTTGACTGACACCTTTCAGAGTATTTAGCTGACGTGATTCAGAGCAATTGTCTACTATTCACCTTCCCAGTAAGCTGGAAAATATGAGCCCTTAGATTAGATTCAAGTGCTAGAGGTTGATAAATTGGCGAGACGTCCAAGATTTTAGCCAGGTAGCATCAATGCACAACTAGCAGACCTGTGTTGACGCAATGTCGGATTTTCGCGATAACATTTGCATCCAATGCCTCGTTCATTAGACTCCGGTACGCACTTTCCCGCGCCTTTTTATGGTGACCTAGAGCCAGGTAGTTGGCGTGAGGTGTCCACATTAGATCTGATCATTATTTCTAGCGACACCCGTCGTTCGCATCTATTCGTACCCTATGCTGCCATTGCCTTTCGAGCATTTCCAGTTTAGTGTTTATTGCTAGAATCCATGGTGAGTTGCTGAAACTTGGCATTGAGATATCAGAGCGGTCAGTGTCTGGGATCATTAAGCGAAACAACCGGAAACCTCCATTTCAAACTTGGAAGACTTTAATAAATGGGGTCAGAGTGAGCTGACCCGAGTTTAACGGACATCTAAATGGGGGACACTAATTCCGAGTCCGTCGGGCAGGTTCATTACTTGACCAGCAGCCACACTAATCAATCTCATCGCTGCTCCATCCGTACCAACGTTCCGGACGCAAGGTCATAAATCGTTGTGCAAGGTGGCCATCTCCTGCAACAACTTGCTCTGCCGCATCAAGGCCCCGGTAATGAGTGTGAAGCTTCAATCGCCACTCTTTCGTGGCTGTATCTCCTAGTTCGCATGGACCTTCCGCAGTCACATGGAAAGGCCTGCCCTCACGCTTATCAATGCATAGAGCCGCCCGGCCTTTGCGTTCAATGTGCCGCATTTTTGCAGAATTTTTTCCGCCGATGATTTCAAATACTTCCCCTGTCCACAGATACCAGACCGGAACGGCATGGGGGCGGCCTTTTGCATCAACCGTCGCGAGGACAGCAGTATTGGGCAGGTAGAGGAACTCGTCCCTCTGAGTCGCGTTCACTATGAATTCTCCGGAGATCATTCGCGTAGGAATAACTACTAAGAGTCTAACTGAATGTCCCTGAGTATCAATGGAAGGCCAACATTGATAATTCTCTGGCACTGCACCAATATTGCTGGAGCGACTTTACAAGGACACTCATACCTTAGCGTGCGATAACTCTCGTTGTCCTGGTTGGTGAAGCTATGCCAATATAGAAGTCATGGACCCTGCAATAAGTATTTCAGACTTAAGCAAGACCTATGAAGTACCTGTTCGCGAAGCGGGAATTGGTGCTGCGATAAGAAGTCTGTTCCATCGTGAAAATCGTTTAGTAGAAGCGGTTAAGCCTATTAGTTTCGATATCGCGCCTGGTGAGATCGTCGGCTTTCTTGGACCAAACGGTGCAGGTAAGACAACGACCATCAAGATGCTCTCTGGCCTGCTTCACCCAAGCTCGGGTCAGGTAGAAGTTCTCGGATTCAAGCCAGCAGAGCGGCGCCCCAATTTCCTCAGGCAAATAACCTTAGTCATGGGTCAGCGCAACCAACTACTCTGGGACATTCCCGCGATCGATTCATTCGAACGCAATCGTGTCATATACGACATTGATCAATCCCGTTACAACAATACACTAAAGGAACTCACAGAGCTGTTAGGTCTTGAGGAACTGTTATACAAGCCAGTCCGAAATCTCTCGCTTGGGGAGCGAATGAAATGTGAAATCGCCGTCTCATTGTTACACGAACCACAAATGTTATTTTTGGACGAACCTACCATTGGCCTGGATGTAACAATGCAACGTAAGTTGCGCTCGTTTATCGCTGAGTACAACCAGAAAACCGGCGCAACCGTACTCTTAACCTCTCATTACATGGCGGACGTTGAAGCACTCTGTAAACGTGTCATTGTTATTCATCATGGTTCCATTCTCTTTGATGGCGAATTGTCGCAACTGGTAGAGCAGTTCACTGCCTATAAGACGATTACGATCAAACTGGATAAGCCTGCTGAAAATTTAAGCAGTTACGGTGAAGTGATCAGCCAGACCCACGACAGCGCCAGCCTTCGCTTAAGCAAGGCCGACGCACCAGGGATCACCGCTAAACTATTGTCCAACTTCGCTATTACCGATCTCAGCGTTGAAGATCCTCCTATTGAAGAGATTATAGACCGTGTATTTAGCCAGGAAGGATTGCAGTGAATTACTTCTTGAATCTGTATAAAGCATTTTTACGAACTTCTATTCTGGACAGTATTCAATACCGCGCTTCAGGCATGATCTGGATGTTAGGTTCAATCCTGGAGCCTGTGATTTATCTTGTAGTCTGGTCAACCGTTGCCCGGTCTCGCGGCGGTGATGTTGGCGGCTACACCGCCGAAGAATTCGCGGCGTATTACATTATCCTGATGCTCGTGAACCACGTCACATTTACATGGATCATGCAGACCTTCCAGTTCCGAATACAATTCGGCAGCCTGTCCTACGAGCTGCTACGTCCGGTTCATCCAATACACGCTGATATTTCCGACAATATAGCCTTCAAAACAGTTCAACTGATGATCATGCTACCGGCATTTTTTATTCTGATTCTGTTCTTCAAACCGACCTTCAACATCGAATATTCATCCCTGCTAATCGCTTTTCCGGTCATTATCCTAGCCTTTCTCATCCGCTTCTTCATGGAGTGGACGCTGGCCCTTGCAGCGTTCTGGACAACCCGAATCGTTGCAATTAATCAGGCCTATTTTTCAGTGATGATGTTTCTGTCAGGAAGAGTTGCACCCATTGCCCTGATGCCGATCTGGATTCAATCTATCGCTGAGTTTCTACCCTTCTATTATGTCGTGGCATTTCCTGTTGAAATAATTACTGGAAAATTATCCAACCAACAGATAATAGAAGGAGTGACGACCCAGTTGATCTGGTTGATCGTCGTCTTGACATTAATGCGTTTCACTTGGCGTCGTGCGGTACGGAACTTTGCCGCGGTGGGGAGCTAGCCTAATGCGCATATTCAAACTGGCCTGGACATTTCTCCGAATTGGCGCATTAAACGAAATGGCATATCGGGCGAATTTTTTTATACAAGTCTTCGAATCGATGCTTGGCCTGGCTACAGCATTGGGCGCTGTGTATATCATTTTTGGGCAAACAGATTCCCTGGGCGGCTGGCATAGGGCGGAGCTCATCAGCTTGCTCGGTATTTACTTTGTCATCCTTGGCAGTATCAATCTGATGATTTCGCCAAGTCTTGCAAAGTTTATGCAGGATATCGTAGACGGAAAGCTGGACTTCACTATCATCAAACCAAGAGACACTCAGTTGCTGGTCAGCATTCAGGAATTCCGCATATGGAAGGTGGTGGATATTGTTATGGGCCTTGTAGTTATGAGCTATGGCCTTGCGGAACGAACAAATACGGCAAGCCCGCTGGACGTGCTTATTTTCCTGGTGGCGATTGTTGCTGCCGCAATCATTATTTATAGCTTTTGGATAATACTGGCTACTTTTGCATTCTGGTTTATTCGCATAGAAAATATCACGCAGATCTTCTGGGCAATGTATATTGCAGGACGGTGGCCAATCGGCATCTACCCATTCTGGCTGAAATGGATCCTTACCTTGCTGGTACCTATTGCCTTTGCCGTTACCGTGCCTGCAGAAGCACTTGCGGGGAAACTGGAACCACAAACGCTCGCAGCGTCTGTGGTGCTGGCCATTTTTTTGATGATAGCTTCCAGAAAGTTTTGGAAGTTCGGCATTAAATTTTATTCAGGAGCATCGGCATAGACCACGCATTGCCGAATCAGGCTTTGGTGAATTTACTGCTTTATGAATTTCCATCGTAAACAAACTATCATGGCCCTAAGCAACGGGAACGCACATGAGTGAAGTAATCAAAGAAGATGCAATCAATGTATTGGGAGGTGCACTTGATCCTTGCAGCATACAACCAATCACCGGATTCTTTCGGGACGGATGCTGTAATACTTGTGCCGAAGACGTCGGCTCCCATACTGTGTGTATAGAAGTGACCCTCGAATTTCTTGAGTATTCTCGATTCGCTGGTAATGATCTATCGACGCCTATGCCGGATTTTTCCTTTCCCGGTCTTAAGCCGGGTGATCGATGGTGCCTCTGCGCATCCCGCTGGTTAGAGGCACATGAAAAAGGAATGGCACCCAAAATTTTCCTAAGAAATACACATATCAGGGCATTGGAAACGATTCCTTTGGATCTAATCGAAGAATATGCGGTCCAGATAAACTAAGGGCTGTCACGAAGGAATAAGCAAAATGCAGAGATTGGCGAACAAGAAAGTACTTGTTACTCAAAGTGATGACTATATGGGCCCGGCAATTAGTGAACTCTTCATAGAAGAGGGGGCGCAGGTAACGGCCCTAAAAGGCGTCGTACCATTTGGTGACAAATTTACAGATCATGTTGAAGACTGCGACGATATCGAGATATTGGTTGCAAACCTGGCCCACGATCCATGTAACAGTCCCGTAGCAGACATCAATGACGACAATTGGCAGGCGCTCTTCAATACCATGGTGCATCCATTGATGTGTCTGATCCGTCATTTCGCACCAAAAATGGCGAATCGTGGCCACGGTAAAATTGTTGTCATCACGAGTGCCGCGCCACTCAAAGGCATCCCAGGTTCAACTGCCTATTGCGCTGCTCGTGGCGCCCAGAATGCATTTGTCAGGGCGGCTGGACTGGAGTTCGCTGCAGCCAATGTGCAGATAAATGCGATTGCGCAAAACTATGTCAGTAATCCGGTTTACTACCCGGAAGAATTGGTTGCCTCAGAGAAATTCCAGAAACATCTGGCACGCAATGTACCCATCAAACGCGTGGCAACCGAGCGGGAACAGGCAGAACTTTCTCTATTTCTTAGCTCCAACAATAGCGATTTTATCGTTGGACAAATCATTCCCTTTTCCGGTGGCTGGGTGACGACGACCTAGATTTGCTCCTTACCTGACAGCAATCAATCAATATATAGTAAGTACTAACTTACCGTTTTAGCAGTTTAAGATACTACTGTCTTGATATTCCTGCACGCATAGGCAGCACACGATCAACCCGCAGCCCGGCTTCCACACATTCAGATTTGATCTGTGAGAAGGCAATTGGAATACGATCCGTTGACTACTCGCCGCGCAATAGATTTTGCAAATGGAAGGTCACGGCATCAAGCGACAGCGAACAGAAGAATGAGATGATAAGACGGTCGCTGGATATTCTGGAAAGCTCACGCAAGGCAGCCACTCTAATTTCAGATTGATTAAAATGATGGAACAGGTGGTTGCAAATCACTGCATAAAATTGTCCATCTGCCAAACCGGTGTCCAGGACATCAGCGACCTCGAAACTTACGCTGGCATCAAGCCCTTGCTCGATTGCATATTTCTTTGCTTCCTCCACCATCGGCGGCGCCACATCAGCCTACGTTACATCGAAACCCAGGGCCAGTAAATCAGGAATCAGCCGCCCCGCTCCACAAGGTAAATCCAGGACCCTTCCGCCCTCGGCAATTCCCGACAGGGCCGCGGCTATACACCGGATCTCCCTGCGATGAGTGCTAGTTTCATTTTGGCGCCCGGCATATCTGGATGCCCTTTGCTCATCAAAGTATCGGCTGGCGTAGCGCTGGTGGGAGTTTAGTTCCGAGTAAGCAGGCCTAATTCCGCGTGGAAAAGATAATAATTACATGCTTTGGCTAATGATGCACGCCAGCGAGATGAGAGGTACTAAATCAGGAATATCTGATGAAAATTTATTGTTTAATGAATTTTTTTCACAGATGTTGTGCCAATTGAGAGTATTTACCTTCCGTTTAGATATAAATAAAATGGTCAACTCTACCCTGTGCGAGATTCCCCATGAGCGAAGCGATTACTACCGATGTAACAGAGATTCCTGACCCTTATTCGATTCCACTTGAAGATATCAACGTCGTTCAGCCACGTCTGTTCCAGAACGACGCGCATTGGACTTACTTCGAACGGCTGCGAAATGAAGACCCGGTTCATCTCAATGAGGATGAAGATTTTGGCCGATATTGGTCGGTAACAAAATTTAAGGACATTATGTATGTGGATTCCAATCACGACATATTTTCGTCCGATGGCGGCATTACCCTTGGCCCACCTGCGAGCCAGATTCAGGCAGAAGGCAATAATTTCAATACCCAGATGTTTATCGCAATGGACCCGCCCAAACATGACGTACAACGGGCAACCGTCGCACCGGTAGTGGCGCCAGCAAACCTTGCGGTGATGGAAAGTACGATTCGCGAGCGTGTTATCGATATTCTGGAATCGCTACCCATTGGCGAGACATTCGACTGGGTTGACGCTGTATCAATAGAGCTGACTACACAAATGTTGGCTACCCTATTCGACTTCCCTTTTGAAGATAGAAGAAAACTAACTCGTTGGTCAGATGTTGCCACCGCAGCACCAGGCGCAGGTATTATTGACTCCATCGAACAGCGCCGGGAAGAACTCATGGAATGCCTGGCCTATTTTACCCGGCTCTGGAACGAGCGTGTAAATGCAGAGCCAGCCAATGACCTCATTTCAATGTTAGCGCATGGAAAAGATACGAGAAATATGCAGCCAATGGAGTTCCTGGGAAATCTTATACTACTGATTGTTGGCGGCAATGATACGACGCGAAACTCCATCACTGGCGGCGTACTCGCATTGAATGAGAACCCCGAGCAATACCAAAAATTAAGAGATAACCCCGAGCTTATTGCCAGCATGGTGCCTGAAATAATTCGTTGGCAAACACCCCTAGCCTATATGCGCCGCACCGTATTGAAAGACACAGAACTCGGCGGCAAACAACTCAAGAAAGGCGATAAAGTGCTCATGTGGTATGTCTCTGGAAACAGGGACAGTGAAGTTATCGATAGAGCCGATGAATTTATCATTGACCGCGCCAAAGCTCGCCATCATGTTGCCTTTGGTTTTGGCATACATCGTTGCATGGGTAATCGCCTTGCAGAGATGCAACTTAGAGTCGTGTGGGAAGAAATCATGAAGCGCTTCCGCAAAATCGAAGTTGTTGGTACGCCCGAGCGAACTTATTCAACCTTCGTTAAGGGATTTACGAAACTGCCCGTGAAACTTCACAAATGGTAGTCTCAAACGGCCGATAAGTCAGTCTTACCGGCCGCATTTCCTCGGCTTGCCGCCAGCGCATCGCCAACAATTTCGGTAGTGTTTACCACTGCCTATATTTCAAATAATTATGACCAGCGTTAGTTTAATAGCCAAATGGTTCTATCGCAGCAAGCCGAATTCTGTAAGATTGCCCGTCCCACAAAAAAATAATCCGTAAAGGATAGGGGATATATGACAGCATCAATTGTTGGATCCATCAAGAATCCTGGCGGGGACCCTCTCTCCGGCGTACTCGTAAAATTAATTCATGAGCCTACTGGTTCCGCATTTGCAAAAACCAGTAACGACTCAGGGCAATATCAATTTGACTCTGTTAAAGCAGGCGGGCCCTATCATTTGTCGGTTAACGCTGATGATCCCGCAGGCAATGAGCTCAAGAGCATTAACCTGAAAATCGATGAAGTATTGGTCCACGATTTCATTTTGTAACACTCGTCATCGAGTACCATCACACCTGCTCAAAGTTCAATAATCTTGCACTCAAAGCCCAAGGCAATTGCAATGTCTTTTCGACTTACGGTTGCGCGCAAAAGTAAACAGGTGTAAATTCTCGGGCATGCAGTATTAGGAGTTTGAAGTAGCGGTAATAAAACATTCCTTGCATCAGCAGATGTAGAAGTAGAAGTAGCTGTAAAACCAGTGTAATCCCCGATTATTCCCTGTGGAGTTCGGATGGAAAAGTTGACACGATCAGCAAGTCTACAGATTGTCTCCGACAACCTGACACTAACCTATTGCACAAAAATAGGTGACTCGCTTTGCGCATTCCTGCCGAATAGTTGCCTCATCAAACTTCATTTCCGCAGATTTAACTCAGGGTTTACCAATAATCTAGCTCTTTTCCCCTTGCTAAACCCTTCTCTGCAACGAACACCACGTTGGATGTCAGTAGAGGGGGGAACCATTTGACAGAATCTCCACTCTGGCCTCTTGTCGTCTATTTTTTCGCAGTTGTTGCCCTTGTATTAATCATACTCGGGCTCTCCTCCTTGCTTGGCGAACGGTCAAAAATGCAGCGCGCCACTATCGAACCGTTCGAGTCCGGCGTAGTTAGTGTGGGTTCCGCTCAGGTACCAGTCTCGGTTGAGTTCTATCTGGTCGCCATGTTCTTCGTTATCTTCGACCTTGAAACAGTCTTTATTTTCGCCTGGGCAGTCGCCTTTTATGAACTCGGCTGGTACGGATATTTTGCTGTTGCCATATTCGTCCTGGTGCTGGTGATTGCCTTGATATACGAATGGAAATCAGGCGCGCTGGATTGGGGCGTTAAAACCAGAAAAGGGCTAAACAGAGATCTAAAACGAGATCTGAACCGGAATCTATACCGAGGGTAATCTTATGGAATGGAGCTTAGAGAAGATAAATGAGTCGCAGGCAATACCCCAGGTAGATGAAACTTTCGAGGATCAGATTCGAAAGAATGTTGCCATGGCAAAGCTTGAAGATCTTATCGCATGGGGTCGCAAGCACTCCATCTGGCCTTTCAACTTTGGCCTGTCCTGTTGTTACGTTGAGATGGCGACGGCCTTTACCAGCAGATTTGATATCGCAAGATTTGGCTCGGAAGTCATCAGGGCCTCCCCTCGCCAGGCCGACCTCATGGTGATCTCCGGCACCTGTTTTCTGAAGATGGCACCGGTCATCCAAAGACTTTACGAGCAGTTACTGGAACCAAAATGGGTTATATCCATGGGCTCCTGCGCAAACTCCGGGGGAATGTACGATATCTACAGCGTAGTGCAGGGTGTGGACAAGTTTATGCCGGTTGATGTCTATGTACCCGGTTGCCCGCCACGACCCGACGCTTTGCTGCAAGGTTTGATGATGCTTCAAGACATGGTCGGAAATGAGCGGCGACCCCTGAGTTGGACCTTTGGTGATCAAAGAACAATCAAGACTGAAAAAACGAATCAGAGAGATTTAAGAACGGAAGAGCGGATGAAGGCGACCGTGCTCAGGGAGCCGCGAGACGTCTAGAACAGTAAACAAACCGAAAGTGAAGTGGCAATTAAGACGAAGCGTTCTATTAGAAAATTGGGATAAATGAGGCACTGACGTGGTAGTGGTAATGAGAGCGTCCAACAACGATATTACAGAGAAACTTAAAGTCCGGTTTCCCGGCGTCTCGTTTGTTGAACAGCTGACATTTGATCAAATCCCTACCTTCTGGATCTCACGCCGCGAGTTATTGCCGGTACTATTTTTCCTCAAAACAGATTGCGCATTCGAGATGTTATTCGACTTATGCGGCGTCGACGAAAGAACCCGCATCCATCGCGACGGACTGCCCGCTGCCGATTTCACTGTTGTTTACCACTTGATGTCTTTTTCAAACAATACGGATGTACGAGTTAAGGTCGCCTTGAGTGAAAGTGACTGTGAACTGCCAAGCTGCATACCGGTCTGGCCCAACGCCAACTGGTACGAAAGAGAAGCCTGGGACATGTACGGTATTACATTCACGGGCCACCCAAATCTGTTTAGGATCTTGTTGCCACCCACCTGGGAAGGCCACGCACTAAGAAAAGATCATCCAGCCCGGGCGACGGAAATGCCGCCATTCAAGATGACGGACGATCGTCAGAACCGGGAACAGGAAGCGCTACGATTCAAGCCTGAAGATTGGGGAATGAAGCGCAAGAACAAACACACAGAATTTATGTTCCTGAATCTTGGCCCAAACCATCCATCTGTTCATGGCGTATTTCGGATCATTCTGCAGTTGGACGGTGAACTCGTCGTAGATGCGGTGCCCGAAATAGGCTACCACCACCGCGGCGCAGAGAAGATGGGAGAGCGCCAGACCTGGCATACCTACATCCCCTATACCGATCGCATCGATTATCTGGGCGGCGTGATGAATAATATGCCCTATGTGATGACCATTGAGAAGATGGCAGGCATAGAAGTGCCGGATCGAGCGAAGGTCATCCGTATCATGCTGGCGGAACTATTTCGAATATCCAGCCATCTTGTTTTCTACGGCACTTATGTCCAGGACGTGGGCCAGATGTCACCTGTTTTCTACATGTTTGCCGACCGTGAACGGCTGTTCGGCATTATCGAAGCTATCACCGGCGGTCGAATGCACCCCGCCTGGTTTCGAATTGGCGGCGTTGCCGACGACCTGCCAGAGGGATGGGAAAAGCTGGTTCGCGACTTCATCGAGTGGATGCCTAAGCGCATGGATCACTACGACAAGATGGCTATGCAAAACAGCATCCTGAAGCAGCGCTCTGTAGACATTGGCGTTTACACAACTGAAGAAGCGCTTGATTGGGGCATCACCGGGCCAGGCCTGCGAGCCACTGGCATGGACTTCGATATGCGCCGCGACAGACCTTATGGTGGCTATGATCAATTTGAATTTGAAGTGCCTGTATTTCAGAACGGCGATATCTACGATCGGGCGCGGGTTCGTGTTGAGGAGATCCGCCAGAGCCTGCGAATCATCGAGCAATGCCTGGACAATATGCCCGCCGGGCCCTACAAGTCCGAGCATCGGCTGACGACGCCGCCGCCCAAAGAGAGAACGATGCATGATATTGAAACCCTGATCCATCATTTCCTAAACGTTAGCTGGGGTCCGGTAATCCCCGCTGGAGAATGCAGCGTTACCATCGAGGCAACGAAGGGACTCAATATGTACTACCTGACAAGCGATGGCAGTACAACATCATATCGGACACGTATCAGGACTCCTTCCTTTCCCCATCTGCAGCAGATTCCCTTGATCAGTCGAGGCTTACTCATTGCAGACCTGATCGCAATTATTGCCAGCATCGACTTCGTTATGGCAGATGTGGACAGATGATATGAGTGAACTAATTAACAATTTATCTGATGAGGAAACTGCCGAGATCGAAGCAGAAGTCGCCCAACTCCCTAATCGTCAGGCTGCGGCAATTGATGCCTTAAAAATTGTGCAGGCTTACCGCGGCTGGATATCGGATGAAAGTATTGCTGCGATTGCGAGACAACTTCAGATGAGCACCGAAGAACTCGATGGCATCGCGACTTTTTACAATCTTATCTATCGAAGGCCAGTGGGCGAGAAAGTGATCCTGTTCTGCGATAGCGTTTCCTGTTGGTTAATGGACGGCGATAAAGTCTGCAGCAAGATTAAGGAACAACTCCAAGTCGATTATGGGGAAACAACGGAAGACGGTGCATACACCCTGTTGCCTGTTACCTGTCTTGGCGATTGCGACCACGCACCTGCAATGATGATTGGTGATGAGCTTCATCACGACTTAAAGGCAGAAACCGTAGGCCAACTGTTTGAATCAGACATACCATCAAACTCCTCATCAAGTGACTCATCGAACACGCTATTAAATGACGGGGAGGACAAGTGACTGAAACGCCTCTCACCAAGAATATCGCAGCGGGCAAAGCGCCCACAGATCTCAAGGCTTATGAAGCCACCGGTGGTTACGAAGCTGTTCGAAAAACCATTGGCAAACTCGCCCCTTCAGACGTACTGGAGATTATCAAAGACTCCAAACTCAGAGGTCGAGGCGGCGCAGGATTTCCCACAGGAATGAAGTGGAGCTTTGTTCCCATGGGCAAGTCCGATGGGCATAAGTACCTGGTCTGTAATGCGGACGAAATGGAACCCGGCGCATTTAAGGATCGTGTGATTCTGGAAAATGACCCCCACCAGCTCATCGAGGGCATGATCCTGTCTGCCTACACCATTGAAGCAGACATCGGTTACATCTTCATTCGCTGCGAATACCACGCAGCAGTGCGTCTCCTGAGCGAAGCCATCAACGAAGCGAAACAAAAAGGCCTACTGGGCAAGAACATACTGGGCACCGACTACAACTTTGAAATTCATGTTCATTCCAGCGCAGGCCGTTACATTTGCGGTGAAGAGACGGCCTTACTCAATTCACTGGAAGGTAAGCGAGCCACACCTAGAGCCAAGCCGCCATTTCCACAAGTTAGCGGATTATGGGGGCGACCGACCATCGTTAATAACGTGGAGACCTTATGCAATATTACCCACATTATTGCCAATGGCGCCGACTGGTTTAAGTCTCTTGGTCGCGGCGACGATGCCGGTACAAAATTATTCGGCGCAAGTGGTCGAGTCAAGAATCCGGGATGTTGGGAGCTGCCTATGGGCACACCCATCCGCGAAATTTTCGAGGATTACGCCGGTGGTATGCAGGACGGCTACGAGCTCAAAGGTTTCCTGCCTGGCGGCGGCTCCACAGATTTCTTGTTACCAGAACATCTGGACCTGGCGATGGACTACGACACCATCATGAAAGCGGGTAGTCGAATGGGCACAGGCACATTGATTATTCTGGATGATCGCGCCTGCCCTGTAGGTATGGTGCTTAATCTTGAGAAATTTTTTGCCCGGGAGTCATGCGGTTTCTGTACTCCATGTCGCGAGGGCCTACCCTGGATTGTTCAAATTCTAACCGATATTGAAAATGGCCGAGGCCAGCCTGAAGACATTGCAACACTTGAGCGACAGGGGGCATTTATTGGCGCTATCGGTAATACACATTGCGCTCATGCACCCGGCGCTATTGAGCCACTTTCCAGTGCAATGAAATTCTGGCCTGAGGAATTTCTGGCGCATATAGAAGAACAGCGGTGTCCTTATGCGCACTGATTTCCTTACAAAACCTTCAGTAGGTAGACCCGCAGCATTCTTTCATAAATTGGTATTGGTGAGTCGTGGTCGCTGTAAGGGGCTGGTCAGTTACATAAATAAACCTTTTGTACGACAAAGAGTGGGACGAGAACAATGGCAAAGATAACGGTCGATGGCCGTATCATAGAGGTTAAAGACTCTGACAATCTGTTAGAGGCATTGCTGGGTCTGGGCGAAGACCTGCCTTATTTTTGTTGGCATCCCGAGATGGGGTCAGTTGGTGCTTGTCGGCAATGTGCCGTTGTTCAATATATGAATGAAGATGATACCCGCGGCCGAATTGTTATGTCGTGTATGACGGCGGTAACGGAGGGCGCCATTTTCTCTGTGCAGGGTGATAAGGCCAGCGAGTTCAGGGAATCTGTGGTTGAAAACCTGATGTTGAACCATCCCCACGATTGTCCGGTATGTGAGGAAGGCGGCGAATGCCACCTTCAGGATATGACGGTGATGACCGGGCACAGGGATAGAAAATACCGCCACCTGAAGACTACCTTTAGAAACCAATATCTTGGCCCGCTAATCGGTCATGAGATGAATCGATGCATCACTTGTTATCGATGTGTACGTTATTACGGGGATTATGCTGGCGGCGATGATCTCGCTGCATTTGCATCCAGAGATCGAGTCTTCTTTGGTCGCTCCGGCGATGGTGTTCTGGAAAATGAATTCGCGGGCAATCTTGTGGAAGTGTGCCCTACAGGCGTTTTCACAGACAAGACACTAAGCGAACACTATACGCGTAAGTGGGACCTGCAATCAGCCCCGGCCATTTGCACCGGCTGTTCAGTGGGCTGCAATATTATTGTATCCGAGCGTTATGGGCAGGTGCGGCGGGTGACAAATCGATATCACGGTGAGATCAATGGCTACTTCCTTTGTGATCGCGGCAGATTTGGCGCACAGTATGTGAATAGTGAAGATCGTATTCCCTATTGCGGCATCCGAAACGATAGTAATATTTTTGAGGCAATATCCAAAGATGACGCCTTGACGCACATCCAGGAGACCGTGAACAATGCCGACACTATTGTTGGCATTGGATCGCCCAGAGCGTCACTGGAAGCCAATTTCGCGTTGCGTACATTGGTAGGAAAGGAGAACTTTTACTCCGGGCTGTCACCTTCAGAAACTGAAATCGCCTCACTGCTATTGAGCGTACTAAGAAGCGAGATCAAGGTGCCTACATTGAAGGAAGTCGAGAGCTGCGATGCGGTTCTGATACTTGGAGAAGATACAACCAATCACGCACCTCGGCTGGCTCTATCGATAAGGCAAGCTTCAAGAAACGAAGCCAAGAGCATGGCAAAGGATGCCGGTATCCCACTGTGGCAGGATGCAGCAGTTCGTAAGCTGGCACAGGATATTTGCAGCCCCGTCTTCATACTTACGCCATATGACGATCGGCTGGACGATGTAGGGATTCCTTCGCGCTTATCCCCTAATGATATCTCCAATGCAGGCTTCAACATTGCTCATGCAATAAATGAGAGCTTTCCATCCGGGACGGACCAACAATTCGATACTGCGGAAATCGTAAGCGCCCTTAAAGGAGCCAGCAACCCACTGATCGTGACTGGCAGTAGCCTCTCCAACCCGGAAATAGTAAAGGCCGCGACCAACATTGCCAACGCCCTTGCCAAACACAATGAAAATACTGCTTTGTTAATTTGTACCGACGGCCCCAATGCCCTTGCAGCAAGCCTGCTCTCAGACCAATCTTTCCCATCTACCAGTCCGGAACTGGCCATTGTTGTCGAAAACGATTTGTCTAATGTGCCGTCAGCAACATTGAAGCATTGGCTTGAAGGCACAAAGCAGCTACTGGTTATCGATAGCCTGGATAACGCGCTTAGCACTCAGTCGAATATCGTCTTACCCGCCGCAACATTTGCTGAGGCCGAAGGAACATATATCAATCTTGAGGGTCGAGCCCAGCGTTCATTTGGCGCTTATAAACCCAAGGGTGATATCGCCGCCAGTTGGCAATGGCTGCTGGAAATTTGCCATGATCAGGGATCACTCAATGAAGTTGCACACATTGACGATCTGTTAGCGCATATTGCAGTAGAGGAAGTTGAGTTAGCAGGCATTGTAGATGCTGCACCGGGAGCACACTTTAAACATCACGGGCAGAAGATTTCCCGTATGACTCATCGCTACAGTGGCCGAACTGCCATGTTAGCGGATAAGAGCGTCCACGAGCCGCAACAACCGGCCGACGATGATTCTGCACTTAGCTACAGCATGGAAGGCACAAATCAATCAGATTCAACAGCGATGCAAGCCTATACCTGGTCACCAGGATGGAATTCAAACCAATCCATCAATAAATTCCAGGACGATATTGCCGGGTCGCTTCGCCATGGCGACCCGGGTATTCGCTTGTTTTCCGGGAAGACACCGGTAGATCAGTTCAGGGCGGGAAGTACAACCAACAACAAGGCTGATGTTATCTCCAGGTGGCATATCTTCGGTAGCGATAGTCTAAGCAACAAGAGTCCGGCAATAAACTCACTTGCACCCACGCCTTATGCCCTTTTGAACGCTGATATGGCTGAGTCTTTGGGCGTGCAAAACGGAGACGGCCTGAAACTCGAGCAGTCCGATGATGCGGAATCTGCACCCTCGCTGGAAGTTATCGTCGATGATGCGATTCCAGCAGGATGTATTGTCTGCCCGGTCCTGGATGAAACCCGTCTTTATTTCAATGAGAACGATTTCAATGAAAGCGCGCTTGTCAAAGATGAGAACTGGGCTGCCGCAAGTGACGCTGATTTCCTGATCGCAAGCGACAGGGGGTCATGATGCCAGATTCAATTTTCATCTATGTCATCATCTTTGGCACCTTGTTCGGCGCCATGGGCATTGCTGGTGTTCTGGTCTGGTTTGAACGGCGTCTCCTGGGCTTCTGGCAAGACAGGCTGGGGCCTAACAGGGTCGGTCCATTTGGCATCGGTTTAGCCTTGGCAGACATCATCAAGCTATTTGCCAAGGAGGATTGGGTACCTCCATTCGCGGACAAATTTGTGTTCATCTTTGCACCCACTGCAATTGTTATGGCGATGTTATTGGGATTTGCCGTCCTGCCTTTTGCCCCTGGTATCTATGTGGTGGATATCAACATCGCATTGCTGTTCTTCCTGGGCATGACTTCGCTGGCAGTATACGCCGTATTGCTTGGCGGCCTCGCATCACACAATAAGTTTGCCTTGCTCGGCGGCCTCCGGTCCGCTGCGCAAATGGTTAGCTACGAAGTGTTTATGGGGCTCTCCTTAATGGGCGTCGTTATGCTGGCTGGCTCATTTAGCCTTGTTGATATTGTTTTAGCACAAGAGGAGAACTACTGGTTTGTGGTCACCCAGTTCTTTGGCTTTGTGGTCTTCCTGATTGCGGGCATAGCAGAGAGTCATCGCCTGCCCTTCGACCTGCCGGAGGCAGAGCACGAATTAGTTGCCGGCTTCCACACGGAATATTCAGGCATGAAATTCGGTATGTTCATGGTCGGAGAATATCTCGGCGTCATCCTCATCTCTTCCATGATGGCAACAATATTCTTCGGCGGCTGGTTAGGCCCTGACTTTATGCCGCCGATCTTCTGGTTTGGACTCAAGAGCTTCCTTATCGTGTGCTTCTTCGTATTGCTCCGGGCTGGTATTCCCCGTCCGAGATACGACCAGCTTATGTCGTTTGGATGGAAAATATTGCTGCCCATTACCCTGATTAACTTGATGGTCACGGGCGCAGTCGCGCTGTGGTTAAGGTCGCCGCTATGATTGAAGCCATCCTCAGTCAATTTCGTACCTTATGGGCAGTATTCTCACATACATTTACCCGCCGTGAGACGGTGCAGTATCCGGAAGAAATGCCATACCTTGCGCCACGTTATCGAGGGCGCATTGTTTTAACCAGGGATCCCGATGGCGTAGAGCGATGTGTTGCCTGTAATTTATGTGCAGTGGCCTGCCCTGTTGACTGCATCGCCTTGCAGAAGACCGAAGATGAAAATGGCCGCTGGTACCCTGAATTTTTCCGAATCAATTTTTCAAGATGCATCATGTGCGGCTTTTGCGAAGAAGCCTGCCCCACTTATTCAATTCAGCTAACGCCCGACTTCGAGATGGCGGAATACGATCGGCAAAACATGGTGTATGAAAAAGAACATCTGTTGATCGATGGCGTGGGGAAATATCCAGACTACAGTTTCTACAACGTAGCAGGTAAATCCATCGGCGGCAAAGACAAGGGTGAAGCAGAAAATGAAGCGCCACCTGTAGATGTTAAGAGTCTGATGCCATGAGTATTGAACTTATACTTTTCTATATGGCGGCGACCATCTCGCTGGTTTCAACCATACTCGCGTTAACCCGGTACAACGCAGCACATGCGCTTATCTATCTCATCATCTCTCTACTGGCCTCGGCGATTATATTCTATCTGGTGGGCGCACCCTTTGCCGCGGTTCTGGAGGTAGTTATCTATGCCGGCGCCATCATGGTTTTGTTTGTCTTTGTCATCATGATGTTGAATTTAGGCAAGCAAGGAGAATCCCTGGAACATGAATGGCTGAAGCCAGGAATGTGGCTACTGCCGGCAGTTCTCTGCCTGATCCTGTTCCTTGAAATTGTGTACGTCCTGTCCGGGCCATCCCATATGCTGGCGGGCACGGTCGTCACGCCTAAGGAAGTAGGCATTAAGCTATATGGACCTTATGTAATAGCGGTGGAAATTGCTTCAATGTTACTACTGGCCGGCCTGGTTGGCGCCTATCATCTGGGGAGACGCTATCTTATGGATTCGAGGGAAGAAGATTAATGGAATCCGTCACTATACCCATGGAATACGGCTTATCACTGGCCGCTATCCTGTTTTCGATTGGCCTGGTGGGTGTCATGGTTCGGCGAAACATTATCCTTATTTTGATGTCCGTTGAGGTCATGCTTAACGCATGCGGACTGGCATTCATTGTCGCCGGGGCTAGATGGGGCGCTGCCGATGGCCAGATAATGTTTATGCTCATCCTCGCAATCGCCGCAGCAGAGGTCGCGGTTGGCCTGGGACTCCTGTTACAGGTACACAGGCGATTTGGCGCAATTGACATCGACCTTACCAGCAGATTAAAGGGATAGCGCCATGACAGTAGCTGCAGTAATCCCGCTCATACCACTCTTTCCACTTGTTAGTTTCATCATACTGTTCGCGACGCAGGGCAATCTCCCCAAGCGCAGCGTTGCAGTATTGGGCGTGGGTTCAATTGCCCTTTCTGCATCAATTGTTTTCTACCTCGCATATAACTGGATATTTTTTGGCGCAACGGAAACAGTTGTCGCTAATGTGGCATCGTGGATAAACGTTGCCGGGTTCAATGCACAAATCAGCTTCTATCTCGATGGTCTGTCACTCACCATGATGCTGGTTATTACCGGCGTCGGCTTCCTGATTCATTTGTATTCATCTCTCTTTATGGAAGATGACGAAGACTACAGCCGATTCTTTGCGTATATGAACCTTTTCGTATCTGCGATGTTAATACTGGTACTTGCAGACAATCTGTTGCTGCTCTATCTCGGTTGGGAAGGTGTTGGTCTTTGCAGTTATTTATTAGTTGGCTTCTGGTACGAAGATCCAAAGAATGGCGCGGCAGCCAGAAAAGCCTTTGTCGTCACGCGAATCGGCGACACCGCAATGGCCCTTGGCCTATTCCTGCTATTCATGCACCTTGGCACCCTGGACATCCAACCCTTGTTATCAGCCGCAAACGCGACATGGGTTAGCGGCGACACCATACCGACAATTGCAGCTCTGCTATTACTCGGCGGTGCCGTAGGGAAATCTGCGCAATTGCCTTTGCAGACATGGCTACCAGATGCCATGGCTGGCCCCACACCTGTTAGCGCCCTGATACACGCTGCAACCATGGTCACGGCGGGAGTTTATCTTATCGCCAGAACGCACGATCTTTTTCTCCTGTCACCTATCGCATTATCAACAGTGGCAATCGTTGGCCTGGCGACACTACTAATGGCCGCTTTTACAGCACTGACGCAAACGGACATCAAGCGGATCCTTGCCTATTCCACAATAAGCCAGATTGGATACATGTTCCTGGCCCTGGGAGTTGGCGCCTGGGCATCAGGCATATTTCACTTAATGACTCACGCGTTCTTTAAGGCACTCTTATTCCTGGCTGCAGGAGCAGTTGTCTATAGCCTTCATCACGAACATAACATCTTCAAAATGGGTGGGCTACGCAAGAAGTTACCGATACCATTTTGGAGCTTCATGATTGGCAGTGCAGCCTTAACTGCCCTGCCACTCACTTCAGGATATTTCAGCAAGGACGAAATTTTATTGGCCGCCTTTGAGGTTAATCCCTGGCTCTGGGCAGGTGGATTGCTTGGCGCTTTCCTGACCTCAATCTACAGCTTTCGACTGGTCTTCACCGTATTCTTCGGCGAAGTCAAAACCGAACCCTCGGAGCCTGCAGGCCCGCGCATGGCTATTCCATTGATTATACTTATGGTGCTGGCGATCATCGGAGGCTGGTTCCATATTCCAGTAGATGCAGTATTCCCGGTAGTAGACGAGGTTCCTCATAATAATGCTATCGCTATCATTACGCCCCTTGTGCCAATTTTCGGTGTATTCATTGCTTATTTATTATTCCTTCGAAAGAGTCTGGATCTCTCTAGCTTACTGGACTCTGCCCTTGGCAAAAGTCTGTCCAAGTTCTTTTTCAGTCACTGGGCGCTGGACTGGCTATACGACAAGATCTTTGTAGTTCCTTACAAGGCCTTCGCCCGACTCAACCAGTCAGATATCGTTGACCAGGTCTTTGAAGGCATCGCCAATCTAACAAGCATCCTGCATTACGCAGTATCCTTTACCCAGACAGGTCAGCTGCGATGGTATGCATTTACCATGGTATCTGGACTCATATTTTTGCTGGCTATCACTATGGGGATCATTTAGTTATGTTACTCATAGGCATTATCGCAACACTTTTCATCGGCGGGCTTGCCGCCTGGCTTAGTGAAGGTCGAAACAAGGATTGGCCAAAATGGATTTCACTGCTCACCATTCTTCTCAGCGCCCTTCTCGTGATTCCCCTGTTTTCCCTGGAGCACACAAATGTGTTGCTGGGATCAACAAATTCTCCCTGGCTGTTAATCTATGAAGCGCCCTGGATACCTCGATTCGGAATTTCTTTCCTGATTGGCCTGGATGGCCTTTCACTGTTAATGGTATCGCTAACAATATTCCTTGGGCTTGTTGCCCTGGCCTCATCCTGGAATGAGATTGACCACCAGCCGGGTTTCTTTCAATTCAACTTGCTTTGGACACTTGCAGGGGTCGTCGGGGTCTTTGTCGCGCTGGATCTGTTCCTGTTCTTCTTCTTCTGGGAAGTGATGTTAATTCCCATGTATTTGCTCATCGCAATCTGGGGACACGAGAAGAAAGCCTATGCCTCGATGAAGTTTTTTCTGTTTACCCAGGTTAGCGGCTTATTGATGTTGTTATCAATTGTGGGGCTTGTCTTTGCTGCGGAATCTTTGACTGGCGTCCTAACCTTCAACTACTTCGATCTGGTGGGTATTGGCATCAGCGGCGACATTGCATGGTGGCTCATGCTTGGCTTTTTTATCGCCTTTGTCGTTAAACTGCCGGGCTTTCCCTTCCATACCTGGCTGCCGGATGCTCACACCCAGGCACCAACAGCAGCCAGTGTATTGCTGGCAGGCATCTTGCTCAAGACGGGCGCCTATGGGCTAATCAGGTTTACGGTGCCACTCTTTCCCGGCGCTGCTCTGGAGATAGCCCAATTCGCCATGACTCTGGGTGCAATCGGTGTGGTCTACGGCGCGATTCAGGCTTTCGCCCAGGACGATTTCAAACGACTCGTAGCTTACTCCAGCGTTAGCCATATGGGGTTTGTGCTCATCGGTATCTATGCATGGAACGAGCTGACACTTCAAGGTTCTGTTATGCAAATGGTTGCTCATGGATTGAGTACCGCAGCCTTATTCATGATTGCCGGCGCTTTACAGCACAGGCTCCATACCCGCGATGTGAGAAAGATGGGCGGCCTATGGAAAGACATGCCGAAGATGGGCGCGATCGCCATGTTCTTTATTGTGGCATCGCTGGGCATGCCAGGCCTTGGAAACTTTGTTGGCGAGTTTTTAATACTGATGGGCGCATTTCAAGTAAACGTCCCAATCACGGTCTTCGCTTCACTGGGGCTTATTACTGCCGCAGTCTATTCACTTATAGCCATGCAACGTGTATTCCAAGGTGCGGCAACGCCAGAGCGAAGCCTTAAAGACTTCGACGGCAGGGAAGTCGCAACCATGGTCTTGATGATGCTGGGTCTCGTTTACCTCGGCATTCATCCACAACCTGTCTTCGATTTGGTTGAACCAACTCTTCAGGCCCTCTATGAATTTTCAGGGGCGAATCCTGAATGGGCGGGAGCCGCACAATGAATGCCGAACTGACCAACCAACTGACATACGAACTAAGCACAGACCAGTTTATCGCGCTGCTTCCGATCATCATATTGTCCAGCGTCATACTAATTCAGATGATGGCTATAGCCTTTGCTCGCAACCTTAAGCTGACCGTATCCATCTCAGTCCTTGGCCTGATCGCGACCGCAATTGCATTTAAGCCCGTTTCATCCCTGACCCCTATAAGCGTCACGCCGCTGCTTCAGATTGATGGCTTCGCAATTTATTTTTCCGGCCTGGTATTGATCAGTGCAGTCGCTGTCACCTTGTTAGCATACGATTACCTGAAAAACCGTGGCGAGCGTCAGGACGAATTCTTTATGCTACTTCTGCTGTCAACGCTCGGCGCATTAACTCTTGTTAGCAGTTCACACTTCGCCACATTCATACTCGGCCTTGAGTTATTAGGCATATCCATCTACACGATGATGAGCTATCCCCTGAAGGGATATATCACGCTGGAAGCTGCGCTAAAGTACCTGATCTTATCGGGCGTTTCCTCCGCATTTATTCTTTTTGGCGCCGCACTCCTATATGCAATTACCGGGACTTTAGTTTTTTCAGAGATTGCCTCGGCCTCCCTGGAAATAAATTCAACCAACAATATTTTCCTGTTAGCAGGCAGCACCCTGGTATTTGCAGGCATCATGTTCAAGCTTTCCCTGGCACCATTTCACATGTGGACCCCGGACGTTTATGAAGGCGCACCAGCACCGGTCACGGCATTCGTTGCCACGGTTTCAAAAGGTGCCATATTCGCACTGACGCTGCGCCTGTTCGCCTCATCCAATTTGTTGGAAGTGAATTCTGTTCTCATGGCGCTCTCGTTTGTAGCAATCCTGTCGATGATAGGCGGCAACTTACTCGCACTTCGTCAGGATAATATCAAACGAATGCTGGCCTATTCATCAATTGCTCATCTCGGTTATCTTATGGTGGCATTTATCACCGCAGGTATGATTGGTGGTACAAGCCTCGCCATTGAGGCCTCGAGCTTCTTTATCTTCGCCTATTTCATTACCACCCTCGGCGCATTCGGCGTCGTAACAATTGTCTCCATCAACAGCCACGACACTGATGTCGCACATATATCAGACTACGAAGGCCTATTCTGGCGTAAGCCAGCCCTCGCCGCCATGTTCACTCTGTCGCTCCTGTCTCTTGCCGGCATCCCCTTAAGTGTCGGGTTTATCGGCAAATTCTATATATTCTCCGCTGGCGTTGAGAGTAATTTATGGTTATTACTTTCAGTTGTTATAATCGGTAGCGGCATTGGACTTTTTTACTATTTACGCCTTATCTTTATGATGACGAAGAGATCAGATCGTTTTTCAAGCGAAAGCGATCAGATTGAAATACCCTTAGCTGGGGGCGGGGTGATGCTCGTAACAACTGCCGCAATATTGTTTTTCGGCATTTATCCAACGCCACTGGTGAACTTGATAAACAGTCTGGTGTTCTGAACAGGACTTTTAACTAGGACTTCGAAATAGGAGAGAAATCATGCCTCAACGACCCATAGAACTGAGAAATTACATGATCAAACATCCGGTTACAGTAACGCCGGATATGAGCATATTTGAGGCATCACACAAAATTCTGGAATACAAAATATCTGGCGTCTGTGTTGTCGACGAGGACAATAATCTGGTGGGTGTACTTTCAGAGCTGGACTGCCTGCGAGCAATAGTAGACAAGGTTTACGAACAAGGGCAAGACGATGCGGGTTGTGTTGCCGACGTGATGACGCATAATGTTGAAGTAAATCACCCACATGACCAAATCACTAATGTTGCAACATCCATGCTCGATCACAAACACAGGCGCCGGCCTGTTGTCATCGACGGAAAACTGGTGGGTCAGGTCACCTGTCGCCAACTGCTTAAGGCCATTAAGGATTTCGCTGTGCCTATTGATTCGAGCGAGCCAAACTAGCGACGGCCCTAAATTCACCAGAGCTCAGCAAGACGCTTTCTTATTCACAGCAGCACAATTGACCTTGCTCCTGGATCGAAGTCCCTTTGAGCTGCACGCAGGTCACTTATGAAACGCCTGCATATAGTCGGCTGCCATCGCAGTGGCACCACACTCTTGTTTGAACTCGTCACCACGTGTATCAAACATGACGAACACTGCCAGCACGAACGCTCGATCTTCAAAGATAAAACTATCTGTAATGGGCTATACATCAGCAAAAAGCCATCTGACATCACCCACATTCAGAAGATTTTCCTGCGAGACCCCGATTTGCATATTATTTATCTTTTAAGGGACCCTCGATCCGTTGTCACCAGTATTCATCCTTCAAAATCTGATCGATATTTTTCCAGTTTTGAGAGATGGCTTCGGTATGAGGCCGCAGCTGCGCCACTGAAGTCACACCCACGATTCTTTCAGATCAATTATGAAGCGCTCGTTAGTTTACCGGACGATGTACAGGCCAATTTGTGCCAACAATTCCCTTTTCTTGAACAAAGCCATCTATTTTCAGAATTCGCAGAATACGCGCAAACCTCCAAAGAAGCACAGATATCACTCAAAGGGCTAAGACCGGTATCAAAAGCTAATGTGGAAAACTGGAGGCAACACTTGCCTCGGCTATCCTTCCAACTTGAACGTTATCCAGTACTCGCGGAGAAGTTAATTGAATACGGTTATGAGCAAAACAAGGACTGGCTGCATGTGCTTGAAGGCATCAGTCCCCGCAGCCAGGTTTACGGTGAGAAACCTGCCTCCCTCTGGAAGCAAAAAGAAACGAACCTACGCTACTGGATAATGAGCTTAAGTTATCTGTCCCGCAAAACATAAGATGACCATTGACATAAGCTAGCGAAGGATATGGTTTGTCTTCATTTGGACGTGTTTTGCAGGGATGCAAAACTTGAGTGCACATGGGTGTGCGCAACGAATCCTGATAAAGATAAACCTTATTCGCAGCGGATCCCAAATGTAATCTATGCAACGGACGAACAAAAGCCGGAGGCTCTCACCTCCGGCTGAAGTCCAGCTCGTTCGTGTGCCTAATTTAGTTAGTCACAAACTCGGGGTAAGCAGAGACACCACACTCGCTGATATCCACACCCTGAAACTCTTCTTCCTCAGTGACCCTGATGCCCATAACGAGTTTCAACACATACCACACGAGGAAACTGGCTCCAAAGACCCAGGCAAATATTGTTGCTGCGCCTATTAATTGACCAGAGAAGCTCGCAATACCTGTTAGCGGTACCAGCATCAAACCAAGGAACCCACAAGTACCGTGAACCGAAATGGCACCAACAGGATCATCAATTCTAAACTTGTCCAGGGCGAGAATAGAGAAGACAACCAGCACACCACCCAGACCTCCAAACACTGTCGCTTGAAGCGCCGTAGGCGTCGAAGGTTCAGCTGTAATAGTAACCAGGCCTGCCAGTGCTCCATTAAGTAACATCGTTAGATCAGCCCGACCAAATAATAAACGGGATGTAATGAGAGCAGCGATGGCGCCGCCTGCTGCTGCCGTATTTGTATTAAGAAAAACCATGGCAACGGCGTTCGCACTATTTATATCACCCAGCTTTAGTACCGAACCACCATTGAAGCCAAACCAACCCATCCACAGGATGAATGTGCCGAGAGTTGCCAGTGGTAAGTTCGCCCCTGGTAAAGCATGGATTTGGCCGTCTTTGCCATATTTACCCTTCCTTGAACCTAGTAGCAATACTCCAGCAAGCGCAGCTGACGCGCCCGCCATATGAACAATGCCGGAGCCAGCGAAATCAGAAAAGCCCAGGTCACCCAAATTATATAAGCCGAAGACACTTTGGCCACCCCATGTCCATGCTCCTTCAAGGGGGTATATGACGCCGGTCATCACAACTGCGAACGCCAGGAACGCCCATAATTTCATTCGTTCGGCAACCGCTCCTGAAACGATTGACATGGCAGTCGCCACGAAGACAACCTGGAAGAAAAAGTCTGATGCATTGGAATACACCGCATCGCCAGCAAAACCACTCTCATGGGATTCTGCCAATACAGCTGCTGTCAGTGCATCAGCACTGGCGGCGCCATCAAGTTCGATACCTGCTAACATGAATGCACCATCGTACATAACGGCGTAACCACAAACGAGATACATCACGCAAGAAATGGCAAACAAGGCCACATTCTTGGTGAGTATTTCTGCTGTATTTTTTGACCTCACAAGCCCCGCCTCTAACATGGCAAAGCCCGCGGCCATCCACATCACCAGCGCCCCACAAATAAGAAAATAGAATGTATCCAGCGCGTACTGAAGTTCCAAAGCCTGGTCCACAACGGTTTCCTCCGACCAATTAATAATTCATATTGCTGATGACTAGAGCAAGGTTGATGCCAGAACAGTGTTTTTCAATAGGAATACCGGATTGCGGGCAGGGCACAATCGATTGAGGCATAAGCACGCACTTTAATAACGCGCCTCATTCCAATAGTGCGCTATATTGCAGCACCGAACGGGTAAATAAGCCTTGGTCTGTCTAATCAGAATTAATACTGGGCATCAGCAAGCATTAAATAAAAGACAGGAATGTAATATGAATCTGCAGGGTAAAGTTGCAATCGTCACCGGTTCCTCTTCTGGCGTGGGAGCCGCGACCGTAAAGTTATTGGCAAGTAAGGGTTGCCATGTCGTCGTAAATTATTCACGTAGCAAAGAAGCCGCGGAGCTAGTCGCGAAAGACTGCGAGGCACTGGGCGTTGACACCCTTGTTTGCCAGGCAAATGTTGCAGAAGATGCAGACTGTAAATCAATTGTGGATCAGGCAATGACTAAGTGGGGTCGTATCGATGCCTTAATCAACAATGCAGGAACTACAAAATTTGTTCCTCACCACCAGCTGGATGGGCTCGATAAGGATGACTTCTTTAATTTGTATGGTGTTAATGTCGTTGGCCCCTATCAGATGACGCGGGCAGCTGAATCGGCGCTTCGGGCAAGTGGCGATGCATCCATCGTCAATATCGCGTCCATTGCCGGTATTCGTGGCATTGGCAGTTCCATTGCTTATGCTGCATCGAAGGGCGCACTTATTACAATGACAAAATCTCTGGCCCGGGTCATGGGCCCCGAGATCAGTGTAAATGCGATCTGCCCCGGGTTCATCCAGGGTGAGTGGTTAGAGGAAGGTCTGGGCTCTGAGGCATATCACAATGCAAAGAATGCACTGGAAGCCAAGGCACCATTGAAAGTCACCTGTACAGCGGAGAGTGTAGCCGAGTCAATTGTGCAATTTATAGAGGGTCACTCAGTTGTGACCGGGCAATACCTCTTACTTGATGGCGGTCACTATCTGATGTAGGTCTTCAATCGGGCGCACCTGAAACCTGGACGACATTCGAATACGCAGCTGAATACTACAGCGCTTTCAGAAAATCCAGCGCTCCCCATTCCTCGAGCGCTGATTGCGTGCGATTGAAGGAAACGTCCTTCCAGTCCAGACCCAGATCTTCGCACTCTTTTTGGATCAATGCGATATCCGTATCGGCACTGGCGACGCACATAATCATCTGACTGATAATCAAACCCATGCGGTAGTCCATCTCCAGCTGCGATCTGTCATAACCACTTATACCTGCAGATATTAACCCCTCATGATAATTATCCAATAAGCTGGCTTCATTTTCCTGGCGTACCTGTGTATCCAGACACATTCCAACCATGCGTGCAAAATCCCAGGCGCCCTGGGCAACGAAAGGAAACTGCCAATCAATGACCGCAAATTTCCCGCCCTGCTCTGTTGGAAAGAACATTTGCTTCGCATGGTAGTCCCCATGCACAAACGTAAAGGGGCGAGACTCGATAAAGGCCATGAGGCTATCCTGGTTTTCGAAGCAAAAGGCCATAATCTCGCGAGTCAGAGACGGATCATCATATAAAGATGCCAGCGTCGCACCCGCTTCATTCGCCGCATGATACGCTGCACCATAAAAATCACGATTATCGTACTGCACCATCCAGTCTTTCTGGCGCAGTATTTCCTGGTTCCACCACTTACCGTGAAACGTCGGTAATGCACCAATTGCAGTTTCCACTTGTTCCAGACTGACTGCCCAGGAGGGTGATTCTGAAGGGGCAAGGTCCTCCATTAATATCACCAGCTGTTGTGGATCCGTCTTATGTTGCTCGTATAAACACCGTGGAACGGAAATACCAATATCAGGGAATTCTCTGTAAAACGACGACTCCCGCCTGTATTGATCATAGAAGGCAATAAGATCCTGAAGAATTTTGGGATCCCGGGAGGTTATTTTCGCAACATATTTTTTCGGCAAGGATGCGCCGTTATCTCTGAATGATGAATCATATTGAACATCCAGCAATACGATCTCCGCCGTCTGTCCTGGAATATCCGAGTCTCGAGCATCACAGCCAATAACTCGAGAGTTACCCAGCTTGTCTGCCAGCGCGGTATTCAACCATTCTATAGTGAAATCTGATGCAGCTTTTGGTATCTCTATCATGAGTTGTAACTCCTGAAAAATAATATCACTTTTAGTCTGGTAATCGGAAACTTGCCAACAATACTAATACGCCTGTTGCGGCAGCCAGAGAACCAGATCGGTCCAGAAATAAATTAAGGTGAGTCCGAACAACTGAATGAGGATAAAGGGGATAACGCCTCGATAGATTGTGGAGACTTTAATTGAATCCGGCGCCACTCCTTTGAGATAAAAGATGGCGAAGCCAACCGGCGGCGTCAAGAACGATGTTTGCAGGCATACGGCAAACAATACAGTGAACCAGACAAGATCAAAGCCAAGATCTATTACCACTGGACTCACCAGCGGCAAAATAATGAGCGTGATTTCTATCCAGTCCAGGAAAAATCCAAGAAGAAAGGTACAGAAAAGAATTGTGACCAGAATCATATCTGGACTAAAGGGCAGCCCCTTTAACATCCCGGCGATAAGTGCGTCTCCGCCAAGCCCGCGCAACACCAGAGAATAGGCAGTTGCGCCAAGAAAGATCGCGAAAATATACGCCGTCGTCCGCGTTGTTTCTCTTACTACATCGCGAAGCACACCAAGGCTAAGCTGATGATTCCCCCAGGCCAGTAAGGTTGCGCCAAATGCTCCCACACCGGCAGCTTCTGTCGGTGTGGCGATGCCAAAAAATATTGAACCCAGAACTGCGAGGATCAATCCCACCGGCGGCAATATCGACAAAAAAACATCCCATACCAGCTTGGCATCAACCTTTGCTCTATTCTCAGGTACCGGTGCAACCTCCGGGTACATATAGGCATAGATCAGAATATATGCAACGAACAGAGACCCAAGAAGCAAACCGGGAAATAGTGCACCCAAAAATAGATCGCCCACAGGCATGGCTAATCTGTCTGCCATTAAAACAAGCATAATACTGGGTGGTATTAGTATGCCCAGGGTGCCCACGGCACATACCGTTCCTGTCGCTAACTCTGGCTTATATTTCTGATCCAACATCTGTGGCAAGCCTAGAAGGCCCAACAAAACAACTGATGCGCCAATAATGCCTGTGGAAGCAGATAGCAAAATGCCTATCAGTGCAACAGTCACGGCCATGCCACCACGGATACCACCGAAAAGCTTCACCATATTTTTCATCAAACGCTGCGCAACGCCGGAACGATCCAGCATCAGGCCCATGAAGATAAACATCGGCAGAGCAACCAGCACCCAGTTATTCATCACTCCCCAGATACGATCCGCCACCAGCGTTGAATAATCCCAACTAATATAAACCGGGAAGCCAAAATCAACATTGGCAATAATGCCGATAGCAGTAAAGAGGACTGCCAGCCCGCCGAGCACCCAGGCAACAGGATAACCCGTGAAGATCAGGATAATGAACGAGAAAAACATCAGGATGGAGAGTACGTCACCGACTGACATCACTTCTTCTCCGTTGGCCAGGAAAACAGGAAACACGAGACGCGACTTAGGCGGGCAACAACCGCAACCAGGGTCAGTACAAAGCCAGTGATCAGGAAACTTTTAATAACCCATCGATAAGGTAAGCCTCCAGGGGCTTCCGAAATTTCGCCCGTATTGAAGGAGTATAGGAAAAACGGAATTGCAGCCACAAGAACCAACATGATAAAGGGGATCTGCAGCAGTATTGTGCCGTAGAGCTCGATCCAGGCCTGCACAGTAGGAGACATTTTTTCCCGCAGCACATCGACCCTAATATGAGAGTCATTAACAACGCCGTAGGAAAGACCAATAAGGAAGCCTACCGCATAAAGATGCCACTGAATTTCTTCAAATTCAATTCGACCCTCAGAGAAGACATATCGCATGATTACGTTGAGCACAATGACAGCGAGCAATAGCAGCCAGATCCAGGACACTCCGTCGCCAAGCTTTAGAATTAGATGTTCGATCGACGCTGACAAACGAGTATGAGGTAGGTGAAGTTTTTCATTTACCCTTTCATTTACCATAAGCGAGCCTTAAAAGTCTCTCGGTAAATAAGCGAAATTTTTCCAGATGCGGTAGGTTTTGGAGAATCGTTTTTGAGATTCCCATATACGGAGGAAATCCTCATCATTGTCCGCCTCTTCCTGTAAGACGGATTCAGTCACCGCCTGTAATTCTCTAAGCATCTTGATGCTGAATTTAGCCGGAGTGACGCCCTTTTTCGGGAAACCAGCGATCACCGCACCTTGAATTGCCTCACCATGGGCAAGATTTCTAATAACGCCTGCGGTACAAGCCATATCCATCAGCGCCCTGTCTGCCTCTGGCAAATCATTCCAAATTTCCAGATTCACAACCAGATGACTCGCGGTGAACGTCTGATGCCAGCCAGGGAAATAGTTGAATTTAGCAATACGATCGAAGCCCAACATCTGATCAACGGCAGGCATGGAAAATTCCGTCGCATCAATTGCACCCTTTTCCAATGCCTGAAATATCTCGCCACCGGGAATCATCGTGACGGACGCGCCTAGTTTTTGCAGTACCTTGCCGCCAAGACCGGCAAAGCGAATCTTCAGCCCTTGAAAATCATCCAGAGATTCAATGGGCTTTCTAAACCAGCCAGCTGTTTCAGGCCCAACCAGGCCGCAAAGAATAGGATGTATATTGTGAGATCGGTAGAGTGATTCCGTTAGCTCTTTCCCTTCATCCTGATAGAACCAGGCTGCAAACTCCCAGGGCTCCATGCCAAAAGGGACTGCTGCGATCAGAGGCGTTGCTGGTATTCTACCCTGATCATATCCAAGCCAGGTATAACCGGCCTGAATTTTCTTCTCCTTGACGCTCTCAGTAATATTGAAGGGTGGGACCAGCATACCCGGCTCGAAAACTTCCAGCTGAATTCTGCCTTCGCTTACCCTTTCCAGTTCTTCAGAGATATAGAGAACGGTATCAACAAGTGCCGGCAGGTTTGTTCCTGATGAAACTGGTACTCGCCACCGAATATCTGGCAGTCTCTGCGATTCAGACTGGCTGAAGGTGTTATTGGATTCTGGTGCTGTTCGCAAACTTAGCGCACCGATAATTCCCGATAGAAATGCTATCAGCACAGCAATTAATGCCGTTCTATTATTCCAGGGATTCTTATCCCGAGAACTATTATTCCGGGGATCAGATCTGTTATTTGACGAACTACTATTTTGCAAACTTTCCTGCACTCGTTTTTATTTTGATTCTGGGACCTTTATGACCAGATCCTGCGAGCAATTAGTTTCCCTTGTATACTAACCCGAATTATCACGTCTTGCATCCGATGACACTAAACCCCTTGAGCCCTAGTTGGTTCCTAAAATACCTATCCACACCAATCTCTTTCAATTCCCTTACCGTTGATGGTGGTGAAATTTCCTATCAGAGGTGGTCAAATTCAGCGAAACCTATACAAGATGATTTAGAAGATGGTGTAGAAGACGATTCAAAAAGCATTTCTGCAATTCGTGTAAACAAGCCGGGCTTACTCTTCGTTCATGGTTATGGCGCTCACGCACACTGGTGGGACTTTATCGCACCTGCGTTTCTCGATCATTACGATGTCATTGCAATGGATATGAGTGGTGCAGGGGAAAGCAGCCACAGAAGTATCTATACCGCTACAACCTTCGCCGAGGAAATACGCGGCGTATGTCGAGATGCAAAATTAAGATCGCCAGTGATTGTAGGGCATAGCTTTGGCGGCGCTATGACACGAATTGCGGCCCATCTCTACGGAGATGAATTCAAAGGCATCGTCATCGTCGATAGTGCCATATCCCGCCACATCTCATCCAAGCGGGGCCAACGGCCGGTAGCGGCAAGCCCGCGAACGAGAGTGCGAACGCGAATGCGACACTACCAGTCCATTACAGATGGCGCGCGTCGATTTCGATTAAGACCGCCACAGCCCTGCGAGAATAAATTCATCGTCGACCATATTGCAAAACATTCTCTGGCAAGCAGCGATCAGGGATTCTATTTCAAACTGGACCAGGCCCTATTTTCAAAGTTACAGGAAGATCCCGACACCGATTTACCGGCTGCCGCTACTATGGTCGCAAACTGCCCCTGCCAAGTTGGCTTTATTTATGGGGAAAAGAGCCGTTTCTTCGATGATGAGGCCATATCTACGCTCAATGAATTAATAGAGCCCGAGCTGCTCCATCGAATTCCACAGGCCTACCATCATGTCTTTCTGGATCAACCCAAAGCCTTTATTGACTCATTAGCGCAAATTCTGAAGGCAATGAATTCGAAGAATTCTCTTTGAGAGTTTTCTCTTTGAAAATCAATGATCTGTATATAAAAGATCAGTAAGGTCGTTGCCCATCATCAATTGTGATCCTTTGCAATTTTCGATGCTGGGGGTAGTAGTCGTTGATGGGTTTGTGTTGGGTAATTCGGTTGTCCCAAAAGGCAATTGAGTCCTTCTCCCAACTAAAGCGACAGGTAAATTCCGGCATCACCTGGTGCTCGAATAGAAAGTCCAGCAGCGCCCGACTCTCTTTATCTTTCATGTCTTTTATGCCCACCGTAAACAGGGAATTAACAAACAGCCCTTTTACACCTGAGATCGGGTGGGTGCGAATAACAGGGTGTTCAACCGGAGGATTGGCCAGAACCATATCTGCTAAACGTTCCCTGCCCCCCGGCGCATCCAGACTCTCTTTGAAGCCAAAGGTAAAATCATGAATGGCGGTCAGTCCGGAAAGAAATGTCTGCATCTTGTCTGACAGACCCTCATAGGCAGCTGACATGCTGGCGAATAATGTATCGCCTCCCTTCTCTGGAATGATAAGACCATGCAGGATGGATCCAAGCGGCGGACAGGCCCGAAAGGTCATATCCGTGTGCCACATCTCAATCAGCGAAGGATTATCCGCATCATTTTCAAGGACCGTGATTTGCGGGTAACCTTCTACGTGAGCATAGGCCTCATGTAATTGCGGCTGGCCGAAGAGATTAGCAAGCGCCGCATGATTCTCGGGTTTTAGCGGCTGATCCCTGAAAAAGAGTACCTGATATTTCATCAGGGCACTGTTAAGTGCCTCAAATTGTTGTTCCGACAGCGGCTGACAAAGATCAATGCCTTTGACCTGGGCACCAACAGAACCTGAAACGGCCTTTAACTCGAGCATTATATTAAGCGTCCAGAGTGTCTAGTTGCTCTACCAGTTTATTAATTTTCTCTTCCAGATCTGCAATCAATTCCTTACTCACATGCACTGACAGCGCCACGACCCGATTAGGCCCCAGCCTGCGTAATCCGGCTGCTATATCTGATGCATTGCTCTTGATATCGTCAATTTGACTCATTTTAAACTCCGTCTGAACTCGATCAGGCTCCACTTTCTCCCGCATTAAAATCAGGGGGAAACCCAGCTTATTTACCAAAGCTTAATGATACATGAACTCTAACAATGCTTCATTCTTCCCTACAATCACCAATTAATGTAATGATGACTTATCCAACAAAAACCTTATCGCAAATTGGAAGTAACAATTGAGAAGCAATAAATGACCGACCATATCCTCGAGATTAAATACGGTGGCGCAACGCTCAAACTCGAAATAAGGCCTGGCAATTTTACTAGACTACTGGTCAACGGCATTTTGAGGGAAGAGAAGGCCATCAATCAATCGAGTAGCTCGGAACTGATCGTCCGCTTGAGTTCCACCGTGCAAACTGACTATGAATGGCATGAGTTCATCGAAGCGTTAGTCACTATTTCCGAAGGTCGAATCTCTGCAAAGCTGATTGCTAACAATACAGAAATTGCGCATGAGAACTATCCGATTAATCGAGGCTAAGGAAAACATTTCACATGCAACTATCAAAAAAATATATTGATATAGGAATACAGACTAACCAACGAGATTCCATGCTGGAATTCTGGGGCAGCACCATCGGCTTACCCTACGAAGAACTGTTGAAAGTGGGTGGTGGTATACATCAACATCGGCACACTCTAAATGGTTCAGTATTCAAGTTGAACAATGTTCGAGAGCCGTTGAATAACGACGATAAGAGTGGATTCAAGGAACTGATGATCGCTCGTGAAGGCATAGATTCGCCTCAAGAGTTTAGCGACCCGGACGGAAACAAGGTGACCCTGGTCCCGGTCGGATTTAGGGGAATATCTCACATCGCAATGAACCTGGAAGTCTCGTCGATTCGTACTTTTCAGCACTTCTATCGAGAGGTTTTGCAAATTGAAGAGATATCCGAAACCTGCTTCAAATGGGGGTCTACGCTCCTCTTTTTGACTGAAAACGTAAATCATCCGTCCTGTGCAGGTTTTAGTGGTATCGGCTACCGCTACATCACGGTGCAGGTCTTTGATGTTGAACATGAACACCAGGGTTTTCTCGATCGCGGCGGTAACGAAGCTCGCCCGCCGAGAACCCTGGGGCAAACCGCTAGAATATCCATGATCACTGACCCGGATGGCAACTGGATTGAAATTTCACAACGCGCATCCCTGACCGGACCCGTTCCGCAGGATAGCCAAGGCTGAAATTTGCGTTAAACTAGCCTGTACACCTTTATACAGATAGACCCATGGACACCTTAAACAAGACAGACGAAGCCGTGAGCGCTCAAGTGCAAAGCTCTCAAATTGAAAGCTCTCAACATACAAATAACGAAGAACAATTTAGTATGTTCGATTCCGAATCGGCGGATTAGCGTATCTGGTTGGGTGCAACAGTGAGCATCCTGTGGCTCATTACCTTGTCCGCCTATATTTCCACTGCATTTGGCTGGGGCAATATGGCCCATGCACGCATCGATATCATGAGTAGTTTCCTCGAGGGCGCGTTCGCCCCTCTGGCATTTCTCTGGCTGGGCATTGGCTATTTTCTGCAGAAGAAGGAGCTGATTCAAAATACTAATGCGATCAAGATGCAATATATTGAAATTCAAAAAACGGCTGCGCAGGCAGAGATTCAATCCCACGCCATAAAAGCAACCGAATTACATGCCCGTAAAGAGTCCTTCCTGCGCATTGCTGACAGCGTTAAACAACAGCTGGGAACCATCATGGGTTATTTGTTTCTTTCCAGCCAGGGTGTAGTGGGAAAGGGGGACAGTCTCTCAAGACAAGATTGGCAGTCTGTGGGCACAAATGAATCAGAATGATCCTGAGGTGTTTTCCCGCGCCATGATGCAATTGATATCGGTACATGCACGCTCTTATTCCTACAAATTGTTTTATGGCACGCAAATTCGGACAAAGCACAGCACCTCCTTTATCTTTAACTTCGAACGACTCATTCGCTCAGCGGAAGATTGTGATGATGACGGCATGATTCGTGATTCGTTGCTGGGTAGTGGTCATGGATTCATTTACGAGCGAATGATCACTTACAAGGAAAATCCACCACCAGGATTTACTTATGGCAACTTCGATTTTGATCCAGATGCCACCGACGACTGAACCAATCAATAAACGCAGAGCTAGAAGTAAAATTGAACCCAATTCAAAATATTCAAAATGATCGTGCCAAGGCCCGTAAATTAGGCGATACCAATGCAGATATCTGCTTCCTTGCACTCACTGACAGTGACGGCAGGGCAAGCGTGAGGACCCTGGTTCTGCGAGATATTATCGACAACAGATTTACACTATTCATTAACAAAACGAGTCCCAAGTGGCAGGCGCTCTCAAGCGGCGCCAGCTATGAACTTCTACTATGGTATTCAAGCATGCAGCGGCAGTACCGTATTAGCGGCAGCGCACAAGCCCTGGATACCGAAATCGTCAAGACCAATTGGCAACGTCGCCCCATTGGCAGCAAATATCTTGACTATGTTTATGAAGAGCTCGGAAATCAGAGCAGCGTCATTAGCTCCAGAGAGATTCTTACCAACAAGATTATTCAGCTGAAAGGAAGTCAATCACCAGACGATATGGTTACGCCGCCGATGGTTGCAGGTATCGAACTGGTCGCCACGAAGATTGAAGCGCTCGACCTCAATATGGAAGACAAAATTCACGACAGGCAGGTCTATCGTTTCGATGGAACAAGCTGGACATCAGAGATCCTAATTCCCTGATTACAGCGATTCAAATACACATTATGGAGATGTGCTGAATTCTCAAGAAGTCCTTTGACTAAAGGCAATATACATTATAAATTGGCTCCCAGATCCAATGTGCCGGTCGTTCTATCCAGGGGGAATCACTGCCACACCTATTGTCTCCCTGACTTAAAAAGGAGGTGATCCCATTAATAGTCAGTCTATAAAGGGAGCCTCCGGGTTATTTATTTAGCTCGGAGCTTGCTCCCGTAAGTAAAGATAGAGCCCTGGGGTGTAGCCATCCCAGGGCTTTTTTGGCTATTTTTTTAAGAACCGCTCAGAGCTGTTTACAAAAGAGCCGCTCAGGGCTGTAACTCGCTTAATCGAATTGTTGAAGAAATTGTTGTGGGGCTGCGACGAAAGGGAATTAGCTTGCAGGGGGGGGTTGGCCAGGGACTTTGATATCGCTTAAGTTTGAGAAGCAGGTTTCGATCGCGGTATTCAAAAAGTCTTCCATAAATGGCGACTCTTGCTGATCTGCCCGAATGGCGGCATACAAAGTACACCACAGCCCATACTCACCTAAACTGTTGGCAACTATAGTCTCATTTTGAAGGTACTCTGTTAGCGCCCAATTCGGTAAGCACGCAATACCTCGGCCACTTGCCACGAGTTGTACCATCATAGGCGTAAGCTCTGCCGTTCTAACGGCTTCCGGTTCCAAATCCACTGGGTCCAGAAATTGGGTAAAGATATCCAGGCGATTGCGATCAACGGGGTAGGTAATCAGGGTTTCGGGGACTAAATCCTCTGGCAGTAAAAAAGACTTTCGGGCCAAGGGATGATCTTTGGCTAGCGCCATCTTTGCCTCATAGCGAAAGAGAGGAATATAACTGATGCCGGCCAGCTCTACTGGATCAGAAGTAATCACGAGATCCAGGTCTGCTCTAACCAGAGCAGGCAGTGGCGCGAAATTGAACCCACCTGTTAGATCTAATTCTACTTCAGGCCAGTTGCTGCGATATTTATCGATACAGGGTATCAGCCACTGGAAGCAGCTATGGCATTCGATGCAAATATGGAGACGACCTGCCTCACCACCAGCAAGGCGAGCAATGTCTCGCTCCGCGGTACGAACCATAGGCAAAACTTCATCAGCTAGCTTGAGGAGATTACGACCAGCACTGGTGAACCTCGGCGGGCGTGTCTTTCGAACAAACAGCGTACACCCAAGGCGATCTTCAAGGTCCTTCAACTGATGGGAAAGGGCAGACTGAGTGAGGAATAATCGATCGGCCGCTTCTACCAGGCTGCCGGTATCCCTGAGTGCTGTCAGTGTTTTTAAATGCCTGAGTTCGATCATGACGCTGCTCCCTTGATGAGCCTGACTCAAGTATACCGAATACTTCAATAAAATTATTCATCTGAAAAACAACGCTAATTATCTCTGCTAGTAAGAATTGACATCCATGATTCCAGGTTGACCATGCTGCTTTTCGTTCTGAGCTATGGGCTCGCCGCTGGCAACATCGCTTGCTCGTAGACCTGCATATCCCAATCCGGATATCTTGATTGTGCGCCTGCCAGGGTTCCCTTAGTCCAGAACGAGTCCCCCGGAAGTGGTACACCAAAACATTTAAGTTGCTCGGGAGTGCCATTGTTAAACATTTCCTTCCAGGGCTTGTCCTGATGAAATGGCCAGGCTATATATCCGATTGAATTGTTGTCCGACTTTTTAAAGCAGGAAGTCACTGCAAAACGATAACCATTAGGAATCGTTAGATTGGTACCACGATGATACACGTCAATCCCATAAGCTAACACTGAGCCAGCAGGCGCCGCTGCCGAGCGTTCAAAGGGCTGGAGTTTTTCCTGAAAATTCAGATCACTCGAAAATGTTGCCACCGGAACCCCGGCGGACACAGCATCGGTTTTTGTCACAAAATGTGTAGGTCCATGCCCTTCACTGACATCCGTAAAATAAACAAGGAAGGTAATAGCATTAAGAACCTCATCATCCGATGGAACGGTTAATGTGTGATTGCCGAAATCGCAATGAAAGGGTTGGTCAAAATCAGCTTCGCCAGTAAATTTTGCCCAGGCCTGGTTCTGGTAGATCATGATGTCGTCAGTCGCAAGTGCAGCCTTGGCGAGGGCTACCAACGATGGGTGCACACCCAATAGATTTAAAGCAGGCGAACAATCAAAGGGAATATTCTCGAAGTTATTAAACTGCGCCCTATTAAAGGCACCGACCTGGCCGTCCTTTTTCCTAACCATAGCTTCAGCACTTGCTTGCCTGCCTGGAAATACTTTCCAAAAATCTTCCACCACTGCCGCAATTTCATCGGGCGTGAAAAATTCAGCAATGCTTACTACGCCCTCCCTTCTCCATTCATCAATATGGACTGTACTAAATCTTGAAGTCACATTCTTTACCTCGTTATTCATCAGCAGAAGATACCGTAAATTCGGATTGATCGGTACTGTCATACCAAGATCTGCACATCAAGATCTTCACTTCAAGATCAAAGCTGGTCTGTAAGCAATAGAAACTGAAACAAATCACGTTTATAGTGAATAAATCATATCTGCTCATGGAAGAACAGAGGCAACAATAGTGAAAAATCCGACTATCCGAATTTGTGTACTAGTCAGTATTCTGATGCTCATAATCGCCTGGCTTTCCATAGATGAGGAGCTAGGCGAAGACGTCAAGGTCTGTCTGGCTGCCGATTCAAATCGAAAAGGAATGCGACCAGAATCTACTAGAATTTGCGTTGACTTGAATGTGAAACCTGGCAAAGCGATTCCCATCGAAGATCTCGACGCATTTATTTTCACGGCATATTGCAAAGACAGAAAATATTTCAGAAATTACATTCGTACTGCCAAATGTCCCGACGACGCAGAATCCATGGATGCAATCTCACTTAATTAAACCAGCACCTAACGCTTTTTATTCGTGATAGGTACAAACCTCACCGGCAGCACGTCTCTCTCATCAACAGACCTGTCGCTATTCCTGGTAATCACTTTTAGTTGTTGCACCTCATTTTGAGCACCAACAGGCATGACCAGCCGCCCCCCAGGCACAAGTTGGTTAAGCAACGTTTCCGAAATTTCCAAACCCGCTGCAGTCACTATGATGCCATCGAAGGGAGCCTCTACCGGCCAGCCTAACATGCCATCGCCATGACGAATTTGAATGTTGTTATAGCCCAGTTCAGCTAGCAAGATTCTGGCCTCGCGCGCCAGCTGGCCGACAATCTCGATGGTAAATACTTCAGCCACCAGTTCAGCGAGAACAGCAGCTTGATACCCGGAGCCAGTACCAACTTCGAGAACTTTCGCAGTCTTACCCACTTCAAGTAAATCCGTCATCAAGGCGACGATAAACGGCTGAGAAATAGTCTGACCATTACCAATTGGCAAAGGGTGATTTCCGTATGCGCGATCTTGCAGCCCCACCGGCACAAATTTGTGACGTTCAACGCTCTCTACGGCAGCAAGGACACTGGCGGAAAGGGTTTCCTTGCCAATATGGCGGCGTGCGTAGAACATGTCCTGCTCTATTTCTACTATCATCTGCTTACGCATTTTTGACCATTCTCTATCACCGGCGAGAGATAAGGGAAGAGCCATAAGCCCCACAATTAATAGTACAAGTACATGAAGTCTGGTTCGCGTGAACATCTTCTCTTTAATCTCTATAATCTGTTCTCTGCAAAATCTTTCAATCGCGCCTCGTAGCTTACATTAACATCAACCGCGGCAATGATTTCTTCAACGCGATGCCTTTCCTTGTACATCCAACTCACCGCAATACGAAAACGGGCTCGCTCTGCCTGCTCATCCGATAGTGACTTAACCAAAGCCAAGGCTTCCTGCGGGTTAACTCTCGCCATCTGTATTGCAATACCCGCTAATCCTCTCTGTCGAATTTCGCCATCTTCCACCTCATCAAGCCAGGTGAGCGCACTTTGTGGATCACGATAGTATAAGCTCTGTACTGCGCTCTCCACGGCTTTATATAAACCTTCAGTTGGATTCTCTGCGGTAAATTCCAACATTTGGAGCGGCTGATCATGTGCCCATCTTCGCGTTATCTGGCGAATAGTGCCTTCATAAAAGTCATAATCCTCATAGCCAGACAGCAATTGCATGGTGGCTATGGGATTAGATTTCATTTGTTCTTCTGCAACAAATCTGACCATGGAATTAATCATTCCGTCGTCAGTTTCGTATTTCAGCTTCTCCTCGAGAAAAGATGCATCAACTCTGGCCATTTTCCTGATGACTTCATGGCGTATTTCGGGATATTCCGAAGAGGCACTTCGAAGCCAGCTATACACTTCTTCAGGATCGCCGTTCGCGATGCTGGTACCAATTCCATACAAGCCACCTCTTGAGAGATATGCCTTTGGAATTTCTGTAAGGAGCGACAGGGAATAATCAAGATCTTTGCTTCCCAATTGTTCAAGGTGATGGAGGAGCAGCCCATATTCGTTGTTCTCCCTCGCAAAATTCAAAACCAAACCGTTTTCGTTGATGCCCGCCTGGTCAACGAAAGCGCGCAATACCCAGCTCCTGTCGGCGTGGCCTTTTGCAAAGGTCTGGTTGAGAAGCTCCAGTGTCTCCGCTGATACACGCCCATTATCTTGCGTGAACAAGGATCTATAAAAATTATGACGCGCATTTTCACCCTTCAGCCGCTGTCCCTGTTCCAGAGCGTAAAGAAAATCCTCGTCAGAGATTCTGCTTGCGATGTTCGCAACCAGTTTGTAGTTATCTTGCAACTTTACGCTGGAAATCAGGACATCTAAAGCGAATCGAGGATCTGCATGTTGCAGGCGCATGGCCTCCAGAAGAGTCTCTGCATTGCCACCATAGGTAGCGGCGATCGCATCTCGGCGCGGATGCTTTTCAATAGCGGCATAAGACAGCAACATTTTTCCAAACCGCCTCTCTTTAGGATTCTCCAGGTAATACAAAACAGCGTCATCCAGATCATAGCTCATCCATCTATCGAATAGATTAGTCGCCAGAACACGCAAACGTGGATCATCGTTTATCCCCGATGACGGGGCAGCGAACTTCATATTGCCCAAATCTGATAAACGATTTACCACAACTTATATTTCGACTTATCCGGACATATCTTTAGGGTAATTCAGGCTGCAACAACAATTAATCGAATCAATCTGTACAAACCCATCATCAGGTTTGTAACACGTAATATCGCCGTCGTGCAGATTCAATCCTCTTCAAGAATAAAAAATGCCAAGAATCGTGGCTATGTCATCTACCGTTGAGGCCAAGCCTCAAGATATAATGGCGCCTTTTACATATCACAAATTATTCCTATGGGCTCATTGTCACTCGATAAATCAAAGATACGAATTCTGCTCCTGGAAGGCGTGCACACTTCTGCCATGGAGACGTTCAGGCAATTTGGCTATTCAAATATTGAACAATTGCCAGGGTCACTGCCTCAGGACGAGCTTCTGAAAAGTATCAGGAACACACACATTCTGGGCATCCGCTCAAGGACCCAAATAAATGAGGAAGTGCTCAAGTCTGCCAACAAGCTCATTACCATCGGTTGTTTTTGTATAGGCACGAATCAGGTAAACCTGAATGAGGCTGTCCGTAACGGTGTCGCTGTATTCAATGCACCATTTTCCAATACACGGAGTGTTGCAGAGCTTGTCATTGCCGAGGCAATTTTGCTGCTCCGGGGCATCCCCGAAAAAAACGCCAGGGCCCATCAGGGAATCTGGCAAAAGACAGCAAAAAATTCCTTTGAAATTCGTGGTAAGAAGCTTGGCATTGTTGGTTACGGAAACATCGGCAGCCAGCTTAGCGTTCTCGCTGAAGGTCTTGGCATGCAGGTCCAGTTTCATGACACCGTTCATAAGCTACCCCTTGGCAACGCAAGACAGGTGAAGGACCTTTCAACCCTATTATCAGACAGCGATGTTGTTAGCTTTCACGTGCCTGAAGACAAGTCAACAAAAGGGCTGATGGGTGAGAAGGAATTTCAGCTCATGAAGAAAGGCTCGATCCTTATCAATGCCTCCAGGGGCACAGTAATTAACATTGACGCGCTGGCAAGCGCATTAGCCAGCAAACATTTGTCTGGTGCGGCTATCGACGTATTCCCTGAAGAACCTGTATCCACTAAAGATCCATTTGAATCACCCCTGCAGCAATTTGATAATTGCATCCTCACACCCCATGTTGGTGGCAGCACCATGGAAGCCCAGGAAAATATCGGCAGTGAAGTGGCCAACAAATTGATCAGGTTCAGCGACAATGGCTCTTCCCAGACTTCCGTTAATTTCCCGCAGGTGGCCCTACCAGCTCACCAGGGTAATCATCGGATCTTGCACATTCACCATAATAATCCCGGCATTATTGCCCGGATCAATCACTTTTTCTCCGAGCATTCCATAAACATCAGCGCACAGTTTCTTCAAACCAATGAACAAATTGGCTATGTCGTGATGGACATAGATGAAGAATACAGCCAACTGGCTATCCAGGAACTTTCAGCAATTGAGGGTACGATAAAGGCCAGAGTACTTTTTTAGAGGTGATATAAAGGCCCTAAACGATAAAGTGAAGTGAATCCATTTCATGAATTTATGATGTTAAGGTAAAACTACTCAAGATTTATTTTGGTCATGCTCACCATGTCATTTACCAAATATGGCTTGACTCAAGCACCTGAGACGACACAATAGCTCATAAATGATGAAGAACTGAAGCCCTATCCATGTTTAATCCTTCTGCAGTCGTCATAGAAGCATTCCTTGAAGAAGTTATCGATCACTATGTAAACGTTTATGGCACCAACGAGGCCGATCTTCACTTACTGGTTTCGAATGCCCATAACGCGCTGGAAATTATCGCTAACAGTGATGCGCCCTATCACGATGTAGAACATACAATAATGGTGACGGCAGTGGGGATGGAAATCCTCCGCGGGAAAGTGCTCATAGAAGGAGGCGTCACAGCCGATGACTGGGTCCACTTCGTCATATCGTTACTTAATCATGATATTGGATATGTTCGCGGCATCTGCCGCTCTGACCGCAGTGGCCGGTATGGCATCAACTCCGAGTATGAGACCGTGGTGCCACCGCCAGGCTCAACGGATGCGTTTCTAACGCCCTACCATGTTGATCGTGCCAAAATGTACATCGCCGAGCGCTTCGAGCGGGAAGAAGGTATCTCTGTAGAAACCATCTGCGAAAATATAGAAAGGACGCGATTTCCTGTACCCAGCGAAGAAGATCATCAGGATGCGACGGATTTTCCAGGGTTGATCCGGGCTGCAGATTTAATCGGCCAACTGGCCGACCCTTCCTATATCAGAAAAATATCTCGCCTCTTTGCAGAGTTCAAGGAAACCGGCCAGGCTGCAAAAATGGGGTATACGACAGCTGCAGACTTGCGCGCCGGCTATCCAAAATTCTTCTGGGATGTTGTCACCCCTTTTATAACAGAGGGTGTTCGTTTTCTACGCAGGACTCAGGAAGGCCAGAAATGGGTCGCAAATCTCTATGCCAATGTATTTACCGAAGAACACGAAGCTCCAGCATACGGCCCTGAACGGCGACAGGAGAGCGAACGCCGCATCGAAGCGGAGTCACTGTTCAGAGTGAAAGAAGTCACCGAAAACGACAAGCGCCGCCAATATCGCCGCAGCATTGATCCTATGGATGACGACGAATAAGCCACTAAATGAGCCGAAAGTGGCAATTCATCGATGAAATCCGTAAAATCCCCGCTCCCTTTGGGCAGCGCTCTTTGCACTATGTAACAACCTCGTTGTTGACGTTCTGATTCCTGCTCGTACTACTAACAATCAGCAATCTTTTATTTAAGAACGGTTTGTTTAAGACAGTTTTTTGAGCACCGTTTGTCGAGAATAGATTACTGAGAACAGTTCGCTGACAAAATTGAGTGGAATGCTAAGCAGCAAGACAACAGCAGATCCTGCATTTGAATCACCTCTACGGCGGCCGCTGAAGATTTGCATTCTCGGATATCGCAGCAACCCATATAGCGGTGGGCAAGGCATATACATCCGCTATTTAAGTACTGCGCTTATTGAAGCAGGGCATGAGGTTGATGTCATCTCGGGCGAACCCTATCCCCACCTGGACGAAAGGGTAAAGTTGATCAAGCTACCTGGCCTCAACCTATTTGAGTCAAAGAATCATAGTTTGGCCTTGCGACCCAGGCATTTGCTTTCCTATACAGATTTTTTCGAATGGTTCAGCATGCTGACAGGCGGCTTTCCTGAACCTTATACATTTGGCAGACGCCTCAAAAGATATTTCGCAAAGAACAACCCGCAGTACGATATTGTCCATGACAACCAGACCCTCTGCTACGGAGTCCTGACCCTGCAGAATAAGGGCGTGCCCGTTATAACAACCATTCACCATCCCATCACAAGTGATCTTAAAATCGCCTTGGAGAGCACGACAAACTGGAAACTCCGACTATTGATCAGGCGTTGGCATTCATTCCTGAATATGCAGAAGAAAGTCGTTCCGCAGCTCAACCATATCGTTACCGTTTCCCAGGTATCAAAGCAAGATATCGCAAGCGCCTTCAATATTGAACCGGAAAGCATAAGTGTAGTTCATAACGGCATTGATACAGCAATGTTCAGACCCCTGCCGGAAGTACAGAAGAAACCATTTCGCATCATGGCGACGGCAAGCGCTGATGCTCCGTTAAAGGGGCTCGACTATCTAATTAAAGCGATGGCGCTACTTATTCCTAAGCATCCAGAGCTGGAATTATTAGTGCTTGGCAAGCTAAAGGAAGATGGTGATACGCGCAAACTAATCAGAAAACTGAATCTGGACAAACACCTTAAATTTGTCTCTGGCATAGAAACGCAAGAGCTCGTTCAATATTATGCGGAAGCATCTATCGCTATCGTACCTTCCATATACGAGGGTTTCGGGCTACCAGCAGGAGAGGCAATGGCTTGCGGTCTGCCGGTTGTTTCTACGGACGGCGGCGCATTACCTGAAGTTGTTGGCGATTGCGGAGTTATCATCCCCATTCGCGATGAAAAGGCAATCGCTGATGCAATAGAAGAATTATTGGCAAATCCCCAGAAACGAAGGGAGCTCGGACTGAAAGCAAGATCACGAATTGTTGAACTTTTTAGCTGGCAGGTTGCAGCAAAGGAGATGACCAGTCTCTACAACGCAATCCTTGCCTCCAAAATCGAGCCCGATGAGCAAGGCGGCTTAAACGATCAGAACACAAAGGATCAGAATGTCTTTGCAAACAATTAATTTCGACAAGCTACGCTTGCAAGACCAGGACAGAATTCTTGATCTTGGCTGCGGAGAAGGTCGCCACGCAATCACTGCTTATATGTTAAAGAACGTCGAGTCTGTCGGCATCGACCTCTCGCACCATGATTTGCAAACCACCCAGGAGCGATTTGGCGAATTTTATGATCCGGACGCGGCGGATAAAAGCCTCGTTATATCAGTCGCCAATGGATACCATCTGCCTTTCGCCGATAACACCTTCGACAAGGTTATCTGTTCGGAGGTGCTGGAGCATATCCCTGACTATCGCGCAGTACTCGCTGAGATTGAACGAGTATTAAAGCCGGGCGGGATATTTGGCGTGAGTGTACCGCGCTTCTTTCCCGAATGGGTATGCTGGAAAATTAGCGATGCCTATCACGCAATGGAGGGAGGCCACATTCGCATTTTTAGAGCGGACCATCTCAAGCGGGATATAGAATCGGGTAGCTTCATTCACTACGACAAACATCACGCTCATTCACTTCATGTTCCTTACTGGTGGCTTAAGTGTATCTTTTGGCGTGAAGAAGGCGAGGAAGAAGCATCAATAATCAAAAATTATCATAAATTCCTGGTCTGGGATCTGATGAAACAACCCCGGTTAACCTACTGGCTCGACAAAATTCTCAATCCGTTTATCGGCAAGAGTGTGGTCATGTATTTTGTTAAAAATGCGCAACAATCGTAAGGGATAAGCTGTGACAAAAGTTTATGTATCAATGGGGTTCTTCCCCGAAGACTATTTTCGGGACACTGTCGACTACATTATACGAACCCAACAAAGCGATGGCGCAATTCCCTGGTTTGAAGACGGTTTTATGGATCCCTGGGATCACGTAGAAGCAGCGATGGGTCTAACCATTGGCGGGCGCTATGATGAAGCCCAGCAAGCATATTACTGGTTAAAAAATAACCAGCTTGCAAACGGGAGCTGGCTCGCAGCATACAAGGATAGTGTCGTAGAAGATGGCACCCGCGCTGAATCGAATTTTGTTGCCTATGTAGCAACGGGTGTATGGCACCACTATATGGTGACTCGTGATATCGACTTTCTCGAAACCATGTGGCCTGTTATTGAATCTGCCATTGAATTTGTACTACGGCTGCAGGGAAGCCACGGGCAAATTTACTGGGCAGAAGATACCACTCTCGGCATCCGGAAAGATTCTCTGATCACTGGTTGCAGCAGCATCTACAAAAGTCTCGAATGCGCCCTCAATATTGCAACGACACTGGAAATGAAGGTGAGCCACTGGGCCTTGGCAAGGACCAAGCTAGGTAATGCACTCACCAACCATCCTGATTGTTTTGACCGGACATGGGATAGCAAGAGCCGCTTCGCAATGGACTGGTTCTATCCTGTACTGACCGGGGTTATTAAGGGACAAAGAGCGCAGAATCACCTGAATTCCCGCTGGGGCGAATTCGTGGTCAACGAACTTGGTAGCCGCTGCGTAAATGACGAGCCCTGGGTTACTGTTGCGGAATCATGTGAATTAGTGATGGCGCTGCTCGCAGCAGGACAATACCCGAGGGCGACTCAGCTATTTAGTTGGCTACACCAGTTCAGGGATGATGACGGCTCTTACTGGACCGGATATGTATTCAAGGATAAAACCCTGTGGCCCGTCGAGAAACCCACGTGGACCGCTGGTGCCGTGATGTTAGCGGCGGATGCACTGTCCAACCACACCAGCGCTGCTCATCTATTTCGTGAAGAATCAACGGTTGAAGGGTCAACTGATACCTTAGTCACCAACTACGGACCATCCAGCGAGTAACTATTTAGATTCTACGTAAAACGCCCAGTGTTTTTACAACTGGTAGTTTTTCAAACAGGCCTGATGCAATCGCGAGATTGTAAATCGTAATAGGTGCCTGGCCGCCCTCCTCCGGGTTGGGGAACAGATCGTGAACCGCCAATATGCCACCAGATACAATATGGGTGACCCAGGAACGATAATCAGCCATGGCAGCTTCCATGCTGTGCCCGCCATCTATAAAAACAAATGCAAGTGGTGTCGCCCAATTTCTAGCTGCAGCAGATGACGAAGCAACAATTGGTACAACGGTATCCTCTAACTCGGCAATTCGAAGCGTGTGCCGGAATGCCCTAAACGAATCCAGCAAACCTGCGTTTTCATCAAATAGATCTGCATCGTGATACTCCTCACCAAGCTGGTGTTCCTCCGACCCTCGGTGATGATCAACTGCAAACAGTGTCCGCCCGGTCTCTTTGCACGCCTGCCCGATATACACAGTCGATTTGCCGCAATAGCTGCCTATTTCAAGGCTGGGCCCCAAATGCGCAACAGCTTTGCTCTGTTCGTACAGCGCTTGCCCTTCCGCAGGATCTAAAAATCCTTTAATCGTATCAATGTCGATATTGAGTTTCATTTATAGGCTAAACCAGCAGTTATCTTTAGTAAACGGCAAAATCATGAGGTAGCCAGGCATCTTGTTGACACCAGGAGCTCATGAAAACATTAACGATTAGAACGAAAAGAAAATGGCGAGATAGACAGGTACTAATGAAATCAATCCATAACAAACGATGTTATTCAACACGGGCCATTTTTCCTCGGTATTTACAGGAAGCCTTTCACCCAGAACTAACCACAGGCAGCTGCCAATGATCATGGAAAGCACAATACTCAGCACAACCAATCCCATCGTTTACCACCCAAGCTAATTCTATTGTTGAAATTCTAGCACGTGTCATTGCAGAAGCATTTAAATAGAAGAACTTAAATATGCGCCGCGACAAATTTTAAAGAGAACAATACCTCAACTTATCGCCACGCCGCACCTGCTGCCCAATTTCAATTTCTACCAGAGCATTTGCCCATGAAACCGAGGACATGATGCCAGAACCATGCTGCGGAAATTTGCTCAGGCGAACAGTATCACCCACAACTTCGGTCTGAACACGCATATACTCGCGCCGCGATCCACCAGCCAACTCAAAGTCTGCCTCTCCAATCAGATATTTAGTCCGCACATCACTACCGCCTTGCAGGGCCTTTAAATACGGCCGGGCGACTATCATGAACGTCACGAACATGGATACAGGATTACCGGGCAAGCCAAAGAAAGGGGTACCCTCTACCTGACCAAAGGCAAGGGGCTTTCCGGGTTTAATGGCCAATCGCCAAATATCAAGATTACCCAGTGATTCAACTGCAGCGCGAACGTGATCCTCTTCACCAACAGAGACCCCGCCGGTACTCAGAATACAATCGCTGAGGTCTGCGCCTTTTCTCAATGCAGCCCTGGTCGCCTCTGGCGTATCTGCCACAATGCCGAGATCGACGACACTCATTCCGAGGCTCTTTATCAGTTCAATTAGTGCGTATTGATTTGAATTGAATATCTGACCTGGCGCTAATGGGCCTGGTGGTTCGATCAGCTCATCCCCAGTGGACATAATGCCGATTGTTAATGGGCGATAGACTTCAACCTGCGCTTTGCCGACCGACGCTATCAGGCCAATATCCCGTGATTTAACTCGCCGACCGCGCTCAAGGATAATCTTGCCGAGCCCAATGTCCTGACCCAAGGGGCGAATATTCTGCCCAGGTTCAACGTCGGTATTGATCACTACCACGCCATCAATTACCTGGGTATCTTCCTGAATAACGACCGCATCAGCATTAGCCGGAATCTCTGCACCGGTGAATATTCTGGCGACCGTTCCAGCTCGCAAAGGATTGCCAACGCTACCTGCAGGAATGCGGTCACTAATTTCATATGACTGGCCATTAACTATTTCTGAACGACGAACGGCATATCCATCCATCGCACTGTTTGCAGCTGGAGGAACGTTGACGGGAGAGGTGATGTCGGCCGAAAGATAGCGACCACAAACCTGGCCAAGACCTACTAACTCGGTATCTTTAATAACTTGAACGCCTGCTAACAACTCATCGATCACACCATCAACCGGCAAGAGCGCCACTAGTGAGAGCCTTTGATAAGCAATTCAGCAAAATTGCAGGGCCGGTTAGTAATATCCAGTTGATCCTTGAGGATGCCATTCCACGCAGTTTTACAAGCACCGGTAGAACCCGGCACACAGAACACCAGGGTATTGTTGGAAATGCCAGCCAATGCCCGGGATTGAACGGTGGAAGTGCCAATTTCTTCATAAGATATCTGGCGAAAGAGTTCACCGAAACCGGTAATCGGCGTATCCAGCAAAGGTGACAATGCTTCGGGCGTGGAATCCCTGTTGGTAAAACCGGTGCCGCCGGTCGTTATAATAACCTGCACTTCATCATCTGCTATCCACTTCGATACTACAGCGCGCAATTTATATATGTCGTCAATGACGATTTCCCTGCCACACAATTCATGCCCTGCTTCGCTAAGCGCATCGCACAAATACTGTCCGGACGTATCTGTTTCAATAGTTCGTGTATCCGATACGGTTAATACGGATATCTTAAGACCTTCTGTCATCTCACCCTCTTTTTAGCTGCCCAATCCGGCCATCTTGATATACCTTTACAAGCTGGCCATCATACGCCTACTCAATGATCAGGACTAGACACGCCAATGAGCAGCTCAATTCTGGGATTACTACCGAAACTGGAGATTTTTAATTTCCTCGATAAGCAGGACTATAAAATCATCGAAAACTACATGTTTCCTCATGAGTATGAAGAAGGTAGCTATGTATTTAAGAAAGGGGGCCACGGTGGTTATATGTTCTTCATCGCTGAAGGTGAAGTGGAGATCATCAAGCAATTCGATGAAAAAAAACACCATAGCCAAACTGTCCCGTGGCAGATCAGTGGGCGAGATGTCCCTGATTGATGGCTCGCCAAGATCAGCTACTGTCAAGGCCACTACTTCCCTGAAGCTCATTATATTGAAACGTGAAGACTTCAGGAAATTAAATGATTCCGAGCCAGCCATCGCCAACAAGATACTTATGGGGATTGCTACGCTTCTCAGCCAGAACCTGCGGGATACCAACAATAACTTTACCGAAAAGCTATTGAGTATCTGCTAGCCCGGATAATTCACCAACAATCGGAACCGTAGCTCACTGCGGGCTATTTAACAAATAGTGAATATAGATGCTCACTGCATATCCCAGCGCAATCGCCCACGACCATTTCAAGTGACTGAAGAAGGTATAGACTCCTCTGGCCTGCCCCATTAGCGCCACACCCGCCGCTGACCCTATCGACAGTAAGCTGCCGCCAACCCCCGTCGTCAGCGTAATTAACAACCATTGATAGTGGCCCATATCCGGATTCATGGTCAGTACTGCAAACATGACCGGTATGTTGTCTATGACTGCAGAGATGATGCCCATCGCAATATTCGCGACCGTCGCACCCAGGTCGTCGTAGAGGAATGCCGACATAAGTTCCAGGTAGCCGATGAGTCCCAGGCCACCGACGCAGAAAATGACGCCAAAGAAGAAGAACAATGTATCCCATTCTGCCTGCGCTACCTTATTAAAAATATTAAACTGGGTAAAATCCTCATGACCTTCATCCGAGGTCATCTTGATGTAATAACTGTAGAAAAACAGATATGACATACCGGTCATCATGCCGAGGAAAGGTGGCAAGTGCAGAAACTGCTCAAAGGATACCGCGGTGGCAATGGTGCACAGAAACAGGAAGCAAATTGGAAATGCGCCGCGCTTGAGATTTACCTTATCCGTCTCCGCATGAGGATGCTCGTCGGGGACGGCAAAACTCATAATGATTGTCGGAACGAGGAAGTTAGCCACCGAAGGCAGGAACAGACTAAAGAATTCAAAGAAGTTCGCATGACCGCTCTGCCAAACCATGAGCGTTGTTATGTCTCCAAAGGGGCTGAATGCGCCACCAGCATTTGCCGCGACCACAATGTTCACACAGGCAACGGCAATAAATTTTGGATTGCCTGCACCAACCGAGAGTACGACTGCACCCATCAATAATGCCGTCGTCAAATTATCAGCGATCGGCGAAATAAAGAATGCCAGAATGCCGGTAATCCAGAATAACTGCCGGTAACCAAATTCCTTGCCAATCAACCACGCCCGTAAGGCTTCAAACACATTGCGCTCTGTCATGGCATTGATGTACGTCATCGCCACCAATAGAAATAAAAGCAATGAAGAGTATTCAACCAGATTATGCTCAAGGCTCTGTTTCAGAAACTGAGGATCAAGATCTGACTGCTTTACAAGTATCGCTACAATGGCCCAAATCAAACCGGCCGCCAGAATGACCGGCTTGGACTTGCGGAGATGTATAAATTCTTCCGCCATCACCAGGGAATACGCGAGAATGAATATTCCAAGAGCCACAAAACCAGCAAGCGATGCCGTCATATTCAGCGTAATAGCTGCGTCTCCCGAGCCACTGGCAAAAGACATCTGCGAAACGAGGAATAAAACAAGACCGGCAAGTATGCGCACAATTATTGTCCTTTTATTGGTAGTGTCTTCGCCTGAACGCTATTCACCCTTCCAGTTTGGCGCTCGCTTTTCAGCGAAGGCTTTCGGACCTTCGACAAAGTCTGCACTTTTATACATTGCACTAATCTGGTCGTATTTGCCTTTGATGGCCTCTTCAAGGCTGTTTGCGGCCATCCCCTGCATTGCTGCTTCCTTGCTGCTGCGTACTGACAGTGGCGCACATTCTAATATTTGCGCAGCCCATTCCTTCGCAACCTTCAAGGATTCACCTTCCGGCGCCACGGCGGTAACGAAACCTAACTCCTTGCCCTCTGCAGCCGACACTCTTCGGCCAGTAAGTAACATACCCATGGCTTGCTTCATCCCAATCTCACGAGGCAGACGATGGATACCGCCAGCCAAAGCTGCCAGTCCAACCCGTGGCTCTGGTAATGCAAAGATTGCATTTTCAGCAGCGATGATGAGATCACAGGCGAGTGCTATTTCAAATCCACCGCCCATGGCAACACCATTAACCGCCGCGATGATAGGTTTAGCGTTATCAAATCTGGACGTCAGACCAGCAAAGCCAGAGCTTGGACCGCCCATCTTTCCACCGGACGCCTGATACTTGAGATCATTACCAGCACTAAACGCTCGATCGCCTGCCCCGGTAATAATTGCCACCCATTGCTCCGGGTCCGATGTAAAATCGTCAAACACTTCTGCTAATTCAAAATTGGCAGGTGGATGCAGAGAATTCATAACAGCAGGTCGCTCGATTGTTACTATCGTCAGTGGTCCTTCTCTTTCAACAGAACAAAATTCGCCCATAGATTTCTTCCTTCATGCTTGTTTTTTTTAGTTGTGGATGCCAATTCAAGGGCAACGATAGTCTGAGTCTACCAGTTTGCCCATCAGAATGAACAGCTCTCCAAATGCAATAAAATGGTTATCTCTGTCAGAGCTACAGCGCCGCAATTGCTGTTTCAATCCGATCACATGCTTCGACCAGGGTCTCCCGCGCGCAAGCAAAATTGAGACGCATAAATCCCGGCCCCTCAAATTGTGTGCCATCTGACAAGCCAACTCCCGCGGCTTCGAAGAACGCCATAGGATCATTCAGACCCAGGGCAGAGACGTCTAGCCATGCAAGATAGGTCGCCTCTACCGGGCTCAGGTTAATGCCCGGTATTTTCGCGATTCTCTCGGCGAGGTAGTCGCAATTGGATTGAAGATATCCCAATAATTCCTTGCGCCAGGGCTCGCAATCCCTGTAGGCAACTAGCATGCTGATGTAGGCAAAGGTTGAGAGTTTTTGGTACATCCCCTTACCGCCTTCCTTAAACCTCTCCATAAGCCCTTCATTCTGAATGATACAGAAAGCCCCCCCTAGCCCAGCGAGGTTGAAGGTCTTGGTGGGCGCCATCAAAGTAATGGTTATTTCAGCTGCCTCACGACTAATGGATGCCGTTGGGATGTGTTCTCTGCCAGCCAGATTCAGTTCGCAATGGATCTCATCCGAACAGATTGTCACATTGTGCTCAAAGCATGTATTAACAATATCGGACAGCTCGCCTCGATTAAGAACGCGGCTAAGGGGGTTATAAGGACTGCACAACAACATGAGGCTGGCCTTGCTGTTTTCCGCCAATGTCGACCTTAATCCTTCAATCGGGAACGGCCACCTGCCGTCAATCATTTTTGACGGAACGCGCAAAATATCTCTTTCAAAGTTTTCCGGAGCAGCCAGGAACGGATGATAGATCGGCGTCGCAGTAACCACAGCTTCATCAGGCTTCACCAGGCCTCGACATGCCTGGCTTATGCCGGGAACTACGCCAGGCAGGAAGTAGATTTGTTCATCCGAGACCGACCAGGCATAGAGTGTCTTCATCCGCTTGATAATGACATCCTTCAAATCATCAGGCGGTGTGTTATATCCAAAGGCACCATGTTCAGCACGCTCCTTGATCGCATCAATAATCTGGCCGGGTACCCTGAAGTCCATGTCCGCAACCCACATGGGAATAATATCCTGGTCCCTGTATTTGTCCCACTTGGTACTGTTAGTACCCTTTCGGTTCAGCACTACATCGAAATCACTCATAAATTACCTGAAGTTCCCAAGACTCAGATCAAAATCAGCCGTCAGTATAACAAGCTCAACCTGTAATAATATTGGATCATGTAACTATCAAATATGTGACCATAAACGCGTTATACTGGCTGAAACGCAGACTATGAGGAGGAGCCCAATGGGCTTGTTCAGTACTTCAAAAAATAGCATCCCTGATTCAGCATCGGCACTTCCAGGGCGCCAGGAAGTTATGCAGGTACCTGCGAGCCATTTCGTCAACGGCAATCCAATGATGCCACCATTTGCCGATAATCTGGAAACGGCAGTATTTGGCATGGGATGTTTTTGGGGCGCAGAGAGATTCTTCTGGAAGCGCGAAGGAGTCTTTTCGACAGCCGTTGGTTATGCAGGCGGGGCAACGCCTAACCCGAGCTATGAAGAAGTTTGTTCTGGCGGTACCGGGCACAGTGAAGTGGTCCTGGTGGTATTTGACCCTGCTATTGTAAGTTACGACGAATTGCTCGCTCTCTTCTGGGAAAGCCACGACCCCACCCAGGGAATGCGCCAGGGAAATGATGTTGGAACCCAATACCGCTCAGTGATATATACCAGCAGCGAAGATCACCTGGCCAAAGCGGAGGCCAGTGAAAGAGTATTTCAGAGTAGTCTGCAAGATGCTGGATACAGCACTATTACCACAGAAATCAGAACGGCACCCACATTTTACTACGCTGAGCATTACCATCAACAGTACCTCGCCAAGATTCCAGATGGCTATTGCGGGATCGGTGGCACGGGGGTTTGTTATCTATCATAAAGCGCAGCGGCGCAGGTACCATTTGCCGACAGGCGAGACGCGCAATATCTAACAAGATTACAGTTGCCCGATCTTCTTGCGATACCAGTTAAGGTAGCTACCCAGATGGCGAGCAAAAGCCTCCTGGCTACTCAGATCCAACATATGGCCGAAGGCGCACGGATACATCTCTCTGCCTTGCTCACTGATAAGCGGCAAGCCAGCACCTTTAAGCTGCTCAAGGTAGTGGCCTTCCCTTAAGAACTGGGCAAAGTCGCATACAAACGATATATCGGCGATGCTTATTGTCTTGCCCACGAGAAAAGGGCCTTTGGACAGGGCCATCTCAATTCCCGACAGGTAGAACTCATAAGCTGCAGCCATCCTTTCGTGAACATCCTCGCTTATGGCATTAAGTGCCAGTAAATAAACCTGCGCTTCACGTGCAAAGACTAGATTCGCATCGAGAAAGCTATCGATTCGGGATGCCTGATAAATATCATCGCCATATAGCTGGCAATTATCTCCCCCTGCCCGTGCAACGGCTCGGAGAATGCTATTTGACTCGAAGATGCCAGTATCACCGCTGGGGCTGAAAGCTGCAGGTACGGTGCCGAATGGTTGCGTACTCAAAAATTCATCAGTCTTGTACAAAGTACCGGAAAACCCACGACGACTTAACCTTGCATTGGGGTTATCTGTGCTATGTTCATCTTCACCGAGAGGTCGCGCATCGAAGTCCCATAACCAGGTCTGAAGGTTTCCCGGTTTGTCGCCAACAACGTCAACCGTGACATTGCAAAGATCGGCGGCGATGAGCGCCTTCCAGACACGCGGATTTGGAAGGTAGGAGAAAATCCTGAGTACGGCATCGCTCATTTTTGAATGAGTCGATTAAACGCTTCTTCATAACGCTTATAGGTCTTGTCGATGATCTCATCAGGAAGTATCGGCCCAGGATATTCCTTATCCCATTGCCCGGCATCTACGAGCCCCTGGGTATAGTTGCGAACAATTTGCTTGTCGAAACTATTTTGCTCCCTGCCAGGCTCCCATTCTTCTGCCGGCCAAAAGCGCGAACTATCCGGGGTCAATACTTCATCAATCAGGACGAGTTTATTTGTCGCTTTATCATGTCCGAATTCAAACTTAGTATCGGCGATAATAATGCCTCGCTCCAGCGCGTAGTCTCTTCCCTCATTAAAGATCGCCAGAGAAATATCACGAATGTTTTCCATGAGTTCCTGGCCGGCAACCTTACAGCTTTCTTCGAAGCTGATATTCTCGTCGTGACCTTCATCCGCCTTGGTAGAAGGCGTAAATATTGGGTTTTCAATCCTGTCGCTGTTGACCATGCCCGCGGGTAATTCGATGCCACACACCTTACCGCTCCGCTTATAATCTTTAAATCCGCTACCCGTTAAATAGCCACGGACGATGCATTCGATAGGGACAACTTCGCTCCTCTTGCAGATCATAATTCTTCCGCGCAGGCTTTCCCGTTGCTCATCATTTAGCCCGTCGATGTCATCAACATCAGTTGAGATCAAATGATGCTCGAACTTGTCATCAAACTTGCCTTCAAACTTACCGTCAAAATAGTCGAACCAGAAGGTCGAAATTTTGGTCAACATGATGCCTTTGCCGGGGATTCCATTGCCTAGAACCACATCGAAGACACTCACCCGGTCAGTTGCGATGATCAAAATTCCATCGTCGCCATTGGCCAAAGTCAGGTCGTATAAGTCGCGCACCTTACCCGTTCGTTTATTAGGCAAGGGTAGATCAGTTGTCATTACTGCTTCAGCCATGGCACACCTTCTTATGTGGGATGATCAATATTGATAGGTAAATTTATAGTGGCGATTTATAACGACTATTTATAAGGTTAGGGCTTGCTCAAAGTCAGCCAGTAAATCTTCGGCATCCTCAATTCCAATCGAAAACCGGACGAGAGAGTCATCGATACCCATTGATGCCCGGCGCTCCGCACCCATCTCGTAGTAAATTGTGTGTGCTACCGGTATAGCAAGGGAACGGGTATCTCCAAGATTGCTAGTACAAGCAACCAGGTCCAGCTTGTTCAGAAAATCAAAGCAGTCCAGCTGATCCACCAGTTCAATGCTGAACAATGCACCGGGATGCTTGAATAGTTTTGCCGCAAGAGTGTGCTGCGGGTGTTCTTCAAGTCCAGGATAATAGACCTTTTTTACTTTGGCATGACGGTCTAAATACGCAGTCAAGATACTGGCATTGCTGCAAGCCTGCTCCATGCGCAGCGCCAGAGTATCGGAGCCAATAGAAATATGGTGCGCGGCTTCTGCGCCGAGCGATGCCCCAAAGTCCCGCAGACCTTTCTTCTTTATCTGGGTGATGGCCCAGTTAGCCACAGTACCTTTCTTGTAGTTGTCATACAAATTTGGGAAGGTCGACCAATCAAATTGCCCTGTCTCGGTTACAGCACCGCCGAGTGCATTGCCATGACCACCAATATATTTTGTCAGGGAGTTCACCACCAGGCTTGCCCCCACGGAAGCTGGCCTGAACAAGTAAGGCGTGGTCATTGTATTGTCAACCATATAGACGAGGCCGCGCTCTTTACAGAGTTCGCCAATCGCCGCAAGGTCTGCGACTTGAGTACATGGGTTGGCAATTGTCTCCAGAAAAACCAACCGAGTATTATCTTTTATGGCATGCCTGACATCATCGACGGACGTCGCATCCACAAAGCTGATCTCAATGCCATGGGATGCAAATGTATTAAACAGACTATTGGTATTACCAAAGAGAAATGAGGAAGAGATAAAGTGGTCGCCGGCCCGCAGCAATGAGAACAGCGTCGTCCCTATCGCTGCCATACCAGTACTAAAGGCGACAGTAGAATGCCCGCCCTCCATCATAGTCACTTTATTCTGCAGCGCAGTTACGGTCGGATTAACCTGCCGGCCATAGGTATAACCCGGTTGACTACCTTGGAAAACCGCCGCGATATCGCGCGCGTCATCATAAGTGTAAGTAACTGCTGTATGCACAGGCTTGTGTATTGAGCCATGCTCAACACCGCCGCGCCTGTCGGCATGTAAGATATCTGAAGTGAATCCCATGTTTGAACATCCTCCGTACCTGAGCTTCATATCCAAAAAGCACAAGGCAAAAAAAAACCCGTTTAGTGACAACTAAAGCAGGCTTCCCTCGCTTTAGCTGTATTTATTCGCGCCCGCAAGCTGAACTCAAATCGGCGCGTCTTTCCCTGTTTTTGTCGACATTTTCTTTGGAGATATCTAAATTGACGATATTTAATTTGACGTCTTGCTGGACGTCTTTACCAATCCAGGGCAGAACAGCCTGTATTCTAAACCAATTATAATCTGGGAAACAAGTTCTCGATGGCCTGAACGCTGACCCTTTCCCGCGCCTCATGCAATTCCACCCAGCCCGGTTTATGCTCAAGGCAAAGGCCCACCCTTGCTTTTACCGCCAGTTCGGGAACAAAACAAAGGCCGATCAAGCTCAAACCGGCAAGACAGTGGTGCACGTTCCAAAGGTATGCACCGAGCTCGGACCTGGAAGTTATCTTCCATGGTTCCGTTTGTTGGATGTTGGCATTGATCAGTGCGGATATCTCTATGAATGTTCTGCTTGCCTGAGACAGTTGATAGTCTTCTATGTTTGCGACAAATACCTGAATCTTGCTTCCAACAGCCGAGCGCAGCTCTTCGCTGCCAGCCGACCGAGCCTCCTTATCGAATTCCACACCTTCCGGAAAATGCTTGAGGAAGAGTTTGAAGAACCTGCTGAACAAATTACCAAGATTGTTGGCAAGATCCGCATTGAGCAATTCAAGCAGATGGGACTGATTGAAATCCAGATCCTGTCCCAGAGTTACTGTTTTCAGAAAATAGTATTTCAGACCATCACTACCAATGGTGTTGGCCAGCAACTGTGGATCTATAATAGTCTCGGGGTCTGACTTGGAGATCTTTCTCCCCTCCACTGTCAGCCAGCCGTTAACCACCAGCTTCTTGGGCAGCGGCAGGCCTGCCGACCATAGAAAGGCTGGCCAGTAGATAGCGTGAAAGAAGAGTATGTCCTTACCAATAAAGTGGGTGGAGTTTGGCCAGAATGCAGCAAGCTGATCACTGTCCAGGCTTCCAAGGGCTGACAGATAAGTTGCCAGCGCATCAAGCCAGACATAGATAACATGCCCATCATCACCAGGCACTTTTATGCCCCATCTGGTTGATGTACGCGAGATAGAGAGATCATGCAGCTCATTTTATTTCAGGAACGAGAGTACCTCATTACGCCTCGACTCCGGCACGATAAAACCTGCACTTCCTTCAATATGATCGATCAGCGAATTCTGATATTTTCCAAGGCGAAAGAAATACGATTCCTCGGAAAAATGCTCCAGTGCTTTGCGGTGCACAGGGCATTCATCACCGTCCGTGAAATATTGTTCACAGTCGACGCAATAAAGGCCTTCGTAACGACTCTTGTAGATATCACCATTGTTGTTGAGCCGTTCCCAGAATTCAACAACTAACTCCTTATGTGTCTCGTCGGAGGCCCGCGCAAAGAGATCAACATCAATATTCAGACCTTTCCAGCATTCGGCAAATTCTGCACTTCTGCCGTCGATGAAGGCCAGAATCGTCTCGTTATTTTTCTCCGCAGTTCGTTCGATCTTTTGTCCATGTTCATCGGTTCCGGTAGTAAGTAATACCTCATCACCACGCAGCAGGTGATATCGCTTATAACAGTCTGCGACCAGGGTGGTGTAGGCATGACCAAGGTGCGGCGAGCCGCTGGCGTAATATATTGGCGTCGTTAGATAGTGCTTCGCCGGTCTTTGTGTACCCGGTCCTTCTTTTCCCAGATCGAGGCTCCTAACATCACGTTTCTTCAATTCGTCTTTCATTTCAACTCCCTCTTTCCTCTTTTTGAGGACATTAAAAAACCCTGGCAGGTCTACACCCGCCAGGGTCTTGAAAGCTGATTCCTGGAAGGTGGCCCCACCTTCCAAAATAATATGCAGACAGAAAGGATTAGCCCATGGAGCTTTCCATTGGCATCATCTGCACTTGTGATATAAATCGGGGCGTTGAACCCTGTTCAAATTTCACTTGTATATACTCTCTTACTGCCTGTGAATAATCTTAACGAACTTGCGCTTTAATGCTCAGCAAAATACCTATCATCGGCAAAGCGCCAACTACGCAAGCCTCATGATAGTTCTCCAGCGCCTCTCGTCAATCATTGCCTGCCACTTTTATGCACTTTCGCAGCCAATCAGAAACCTGGAAACGAAGCTCTTGCTGCTTCGCGTCGCCTTCGATATCGATATCTGCTGGCAAAAATATCAAGCCTAATGGACGTGATAGAATTCTCCACACATCCACCCAGAGCAACACCTCCATGGAGCAAAAGGCTTTTAATCAGGGCTTACTAAGCTATGTGCAAAAATCTCCAACGCCATTCCACGCGACTTCCGGTATGGCGACAATATTGGAGGACAGCGATTTTTGTGAATTGGACGAAACAGCGAAATGGCAACTGAGCCCAGGTAAATACTTTGTACGTCGCAACCAATCCTCAATCATCGCATTTGTTTTAGGCACTGATGCACCACTTAACAGTGGTATCAAAATGGTGGGCGCTCATACCGATAGTCCCTGCCTAAAAGTGAAACCCAGGCCCGAGACTTACCGCCAGGGATATCTGCAGCTAGGCGTTGAGGTATACGGAGGGGCACTCTTAAACCCTTGGTTTGATCGGGACTTGAGCCTCGCCGGGAGGGTGACCTTTCTCTCCGGGACAAAGGAAATTCGAAGTGTGCTTATCGACTTTATCGATGCAATCGCAATTGTGCCCAGTCTGGCAATACATCTTGACAGAGAGGCAAACAAATCCAGAAGCATTAATAGCCAAAAAGATATTCCACCGGTTCTCATGCAATCAGAAAATGAAACTATTGAAGCACAACTGAGCGCACAGATTACGAAACAACATCCGCAAGAAAAAGTGAGCAGTATTCTCGGATATGAACTCTCTTTTTATGATACCAATGCCCCTGCAATCATTGGCCTGAACAAGGAATTTATCGCCAGCGCACGATTAGACAACCTGCTTTCCTGTTATGTTGCAGTCCAGAGTCTATTGAATTCAAGTCCAGAAACGACCAGTCTCATTATTTGCAGCGATCATGAAGAAGTAGGCAGTGCTTCCGCCGCCGGGGCTGAGGGTCCTTTTCTCAAAGATGTGCTCAGTCGCATCATTCCGGATCAGGAAGAACGTTTACGTACTATTGCAAAGTCGATAATGGTTTCCACCGACAACGCCCATGGCATCCATCCCAACTTCGCAGATAAACACGATTCGAATCACGGACCTCTTCTTAACAAGGGACCCGTCATCAAGGTGAACGCTAACCAGCGTTACGCGACAAACAGTGAAACGGAAGCTTACTTTGCCTTTCTCTGTGAGAGCAACGATATCCCCTACCAGAAATTTGTCACCCGGACAGACATGGCATGCGGTAGCACCATTGGGCCTATCACGGCAAAGGAAATTGGCGTTCCAACTCTGGACGTCGGTGTGCCGACATTTGCGATGCATTCCATTAGAGAACTTGCAGGTTCTGATGACGCTTATTACCTCTACCAGGCACTAAGCGCGATGTTTTCCGGAGGTAGTGAACCGGGAGCAAACTAGTTCCTGCCCAGATCTTCGCTATCACGAGATTACCAGCCAAGGGAGCGGCAGATGCACTCGCTGGCAATACAATACAAGCAAAAGCTATAGGCTATCCTGCAGGAACAAAAGTGAAAATTATTTTCGATGTAGATGGTGTGTTAATCGATGGCTGGCATATTGATCCCGACCTCCGCAAGCCATGGAACATTAATCTCGAACGTGACCTTGGCGTGAATGTTAAGGAGTTCGAACGTGCCTTCTTCGGTCAACAATCCGGCAATGGCAGATCTATCATGGATGCTTGCGTTGAAGGCAAGCGAGACCTGAACCATGCGCTTGGAGATGTTTTACCGCGCCTTGGATATAGGGGATCAATCGATGCATTCATTCGCTACTGGCTCGAAAAGGATTCAAACACGAATCAAGAAGTCTTCGATATTGTTATGCAACTGAATGGCATTGAAAACCTGGAACTCTATGTCGCCACGGCCCAGGAACACAACAGAGCCAACTATCTCTGGAACGAGCTTGGCTTCTGCAAACATTTCAGCAAGATCTTTTACAGCGCAGAAATTGGATACTCGAAACGAGACCCCAAATTTTATCAATCCATTAACGATGCGCTAGGCGTAACTGCCTCTTCTGAACCACCAGTGTTCTTTGATGATCAGGAGAAGCTTGTGGATCTGGCACTGGCAGCCGGATGGGATGCAACCATATTCAATTCAGTGAAAGACCTCCGAACTCACCCAAAGATTGTGCAAGCATTGCAGAAATCACCATAAGCATCGCCAATTTCCTCAATGAACCTCTCGCCTTTGGAATTTATGGAGCGACGCATGAATGCTCTATACCGCCATGATCAGCAAGGTCATATAACAGCCACCAATGAAGAGACCTGCCAGCCTGCACCACGCTTTCATCTGGCAAAAACCGAGGCCGGGCATGTCTGTCGATTCCGCCATGACATGCCGGCGCAACTTGCCGCAAGCCTAATCGAGCTAAGCAGTTCAGAGCCGAAGTCTCTAACAAACCTGCCCAAGCATGAACAAGAGTACATTCGATTACTCAAAGACCATGGCAAGATCGAAAATGTCTGGTCTGGGCCGACCTACTGGATTCCAGAAGACACTCAATCAGGCATTGAAACAAGCGAGACAACCGAAACCATCGAAATCACAGAGAAAAATGCAAGCCTGCTTGAAAACGGCTTGCATAACTGGCTGCCGGATATTCCCCACTGCCGTCCACTAATGACAATTGTTGAAGATGGCCAGGCTGTGTCGATTTGTGCAAGCGTTAGAACTACCGCACTTGCCCATGAAGCGGGCCTGGAAACCCTGCTTGCGTATAGAAAACAAGGACACGCACTAAGTGTTGTACCCGCATGGGCAAATGCCGTAAGAACAAGAGGAGCGACGCCGTTCTATAGTACTTCGTGGGACAACATTGCATCACAAAGAGTAGCCGCAAAATTGAACTTGAAGATGTATGGCGTCGACTTCCATGTTCGATAGTCCTGAACGGCTATTATAAAAATAGTCCTGAACGGCTTCTAAAAAACAATCCTGAACGGCTGTTACAAAAATAGCCTTGAACTCGCGCGATCAAAGCGCACGTGCTTCATGGCCGATATAGTTCGCCTTGGGCCGAATTATTTTGTTGCCCTTTCGCCCTTCTATAAAATGAGCTAACCAGCCAACCATTCGGGACATGGTAAACATCGATGTAAAGTAATTTGACGGTATGCCCAATGCCTCATACACCGCCCCTTTGTAAAATTCTACATTGGCCCATATGTCCTTACCTTTCAGATTCATTCGACGATTAAACTCTAGCTCCAGAGCCTCCAAGGTCTTGAACACGTTTTCATGTTCCGTGCCCTGGCACAAGCGCTCAGCCATGGGTTTTAATATAAGTGACCTTGGATCTACGGTTCGATACTCACGATGACCCATGCCCATCAATTTACCCTTACTTTCAAGTAATTCATCTATGAATTGGACCGCAGCATCCGGACTGCCCACCCGCTTGGCATCATTCAGAGCGGCTTCATCCGCTCCACCATGCAGAACGCCAAACAAGGCACCTACCGCCGCAGAGAATACTGCATCAACAGGCGCAAGCGTGCTTGAAACAACCCGACTGGTAAATGTGCCAACATTTAGACTATGTTCCATCTGTAATATTTGAACCACAGAGAGTACGGCCTCATCTTCTGCTGAAACATCTGCCCCAGTATACATACTCAGAAAATCGCCAAGATAACTTTTACAATTATCAGCTGCCGGAACCTCATCGCCATTTTGAATGTGCACAAAGCAGTCAATCAGCATCGGAATCCTCGCCAATATTTGAAGGCCACGACTCGCCTCACTATCAAGCCCATCAAACAGATATGTACCATCCAGCTCCAGCAGGGGGATAATAGCTTGCAGCATGCGCATTGGATGCAGCCCCTTTTGCATCTTGCTTAAAATAGTGATTTCGTTACTTCTGAGTTTTCCATTGACCTTCAGATAGGCATCAAGATCCGCACGTTCTTCATCGCTTGGCAGGTCACCAAACAATACCAGCCACATCACACTCAGATAAGGAAGGGGCACTAATTCCTCGATGGCATAACCTCGATAGCTTAAACGTCCAATATCTCCTTCAACATCACTGATTGCAGTTTCACCAGCGACAACACCTTCTAACCCAGGCGAATAATCCATTTATCTTCTCTTAATAGTATTCAGGCTGTGAGCATAAGCCAGCAATCTGCATTAAAAAAATTAAACATATTAATGACCTGATTAGCCAAACTGATACAAGCTGCAAGAACAGTCATATGTTGTAGAATGAAGCGAATACCTGCAAGACTAGCTATGGCGCATCACATAGAGACCCATGAAATACGAGTATTTAAAGCCGTATACGAAGAGAACAGTTTTAGAAAAGCCGCGGACAAATTGTTCGTCACACAATCCGCCGTCAGCCAGACAATCTCCAACCTGGAGAAAAAGCTGGACACATTGCTATTGGAGCGCAACCCCTTAAAGCTCACAGAATCCGGCATCCGATTACTTAACTATGCCTAAACAGTATTGTCTGAAGAGGAGAATCTGTTAACCGACATTAAAAACATCAACCAGGGAATATTGTCGACATTATTGCTGGCCATGAGCAGCACTGTAAATTCGTTGTACGGTACTGACATAGTAAGCAACTACTGTAAGTACAGCCCGCTGACACAGGTAAAACTTAACGTTTTACCCAGCAGGCAGATTATCACTGCTGTGGCGTCTGACCTGTGGGAGCTGGGGTTCGGCCCATTCCAGCAATCAATGCCGGTGCAATGCCATACTATCCCAATGTTTAACGATGAAAGGGCGCTGATGATAAGCCGACATCATCCAATGTATCCATCTATTATCTCTGATGGCGAGAAGATACTCAGACAAGTGCCTTTAATCGTTTCGCATTTAGATGACCCGGATCTTCGCCCGGCAATAGACAAACTAAGGAACAGCTTTGGCACAATATGGGAAGTGAGCGATCTGTCCCTGAGGATCAGCCTTGTGGCAAAAGGATTGGGCATGACCTATCTGGACAGTCGCCTCGTAACTGCGACAGAACTGTGTGCAGATTTTGAGGTACTGGAGTTCGTTTCCTTCGCAAAAATATCTTTAACCTTCGGGCTCTTTCATCGAAAGAACAAACAACTTTCAATGGGTGCAAATCATTTTATCGACGTATACAAGGTTTACAATTACGAAGCCTAATGTTCTATTCCATCCTGAATGGATTGAAGATAGCGCATTAGCTCACTCAGGTAGACTTTATCGCCTTTTTCCTTGATCATATTTTTCGTCCTGCTGAGAGCATCGGACACCAGAGAGCCCCCTTGCCACCGGGACAATTTGTATTCATGCCAATGCGCTGACTCTGATTCACTTAGAACTTCGGGGTAATTCCTCGCCCGATAGCGAAATAACATCTCATCCAATCGATGGTCCTGAAATTGACCCTCGAAATCAGCCAGGCGTTCAGGTTTGCTGTTATGCAATTCTGCCATTGTAGTGACATCACTCGAAGTGAAGAATTCACCAGAGTACAACATGAAATCCGGGTCAGTGACTTCTGGATATTGATTGGCTCGATAGGCATCAACTATTTTCTCAACAATACCGCTGGCGCGCTGGAGTTGCTGCAGATGCGCAATGCACTGCTCCTTATCAAGGCCCAGTTGCCTAGCCCTTTCATCGGATAGCGTGGCAATTGGTGCGATCGCCGGGCATCGATTAATGTGAATTGTCTTTAATGGAATTCGCTTGTCTCCCGCCGGTAATTCCGCAGCAGCGGTAAATACCAGGCGGCTAATGTCATCACTGGTCGCGCCAATCAGCGCATCCGGTGATTCGCTGAGGTCATAACAAATTATCCCGTTTGTATTGGTTGGGTGTGAACACAAGGGTACAACAATGGACAGGCAGCCACGTTTAGCGGGGTACATGGACGACACATGAATCAGCGCAGACTTTCCAAGTGGATATAGTTGTTGCACAACTTGCTTCTTGGCCCGCAGATCAAAGAGATAGGAGAACAGTTTCGGTTGCCGGGACTTAAGCAGCTTGGACAATTCAATGGTTGCTAGCACATCCGACACCGCATCGTGAGCTGATTCATGCCCAATGTCATTGGCTTCTGTTAGCAACTCAAGCCGGAAGCTAGGTACGCCATGCTCATTTTTCGGCCACTCCAAACCTTCCGGACGCAAGGCATAAGCCATGCGAAACATGTCAATAACATCCCAGCGGGAATTGCCACCTTGCCACTCCCTGGCATAGGGCTCATAAAAGTTGCGATAGAGCATTTGCCGGGTAAATTCATCGTCGAAGCGGATACTGTTGTAACCCGCGACACAAGTTTGGGGCACGGTGAACTGTTCAATAATATGCTGGCAGAATTCTGCTTCGCTGTGCCCCCTCTGCTGAAGTTCTGACATCAGAATGCCCGTCACTGCCATCGCCTCCGGGGCGGGTATCACATCATCGCCCGGCCGGCAGAAAATATTCTGAGGTTCATCAATGACATTCAGATCGAGGTCAGTCCTTACGCCGGCAAACTGGATAGCTCTATCAACGATCGGGTCGATACCCGTTGTTTCAAAGTCGTACCAGTAAATACTCGGAGGCATAAGCGGTCCTTAATTCAATTTGGTTAAGCGCACCCAATGATTTCATGGATCATCGGTAACACGTTTGTAATTTTCGGGATCGGTATCCCCTTCTGTGGAGATGAGCAATACTCTCGAGTCCGCGCCCAGGGACAGCATACTGGCGAGGCTGTTGTAATCGCTCTTGTTAGCAGTCTTGTTATCATCCATTAATGCGACCAATAAACCTGTAGTGACCGCACCTGACTCCCCGGATATGATTTTCTCATCAGCCCCAACAGGATTTGCCAGAACTCGCATTCCTTGCTCAGTGATCCCATCCGCACATTTAAAAAAGAACTCACTATAGTCCTTAAGTATATCCCATGCACTTGTGCTGGGAGTGCCACAAGCCAGGCCAGCCATGGATGTATCCAAATGTCCAACGACACTCCTTGCCCGCCCATCTTCAGCTTCCGCAGACTTGTAAAAACAATCTGCTGCGATTGGCTCAACAATCACTACTTTCGGAGTTTGTTCACCATAGATATCAATCAGAACCGCCTGAATCGCAGCGGCCATCGAGCCCACTCCAGCCTGAAGGAAGACATGAGTAGGTACTTCACCCTTTAACTGATCGAATATCTCGGTTAATAGAGTCGAATAACCCTGCATAATTCTTAAGGGAACTCGCGTGTAATCTTGCCAGGCTGTATCTTGTATAAGCTTCCAGCCAAGTTGCGCTGCCTGATTGGCTGCATGGGCGACAGCATCATCATAAGTACCATCCAGAACTTCCACTTGTGCGCCAAACGAGCGGATAGCGTCGACGCGAATTTGCTCAGATCCCCGGGGCATGTAGACGACGCTCTTCGCGCCTAATTGCTTCGCCATCCATGCAACTGCACGACCATGATTGCCATCAGTCGCTGTTACGAAACACAATGAATTCCCGGAACCTATGGACTCCCTTAATCCAGAGAAACTCAGATCCTGTTGCTCATCCTCATGGCTGAGCTCCATCGCGATGGCATAGGATGCACCAAGACCCTTAAAAGCATTTAACCCAAATCGAAAGGATTCATCTTTCACCCAGATATCAGCGATGCCAATCTTACTCGCCAGGCCTCTTAGATGTCGCAAGGGGGTAACGGAATAACCGGGCAGGCTGCAGTGTAAGGCATGGACGTGCTTTCGAGTTGCAGCGGAGAATTCACCCAGCCCGGTACTTTTCCCACTGCTATCACCAGAACTTAATAGCGAGTTCCTGATCCCGAAAATTTCGTCCACATGGCTATCCATTCTTCCTTATCTCGAGCAAATACTGATGACGGCGCAATGGTAGCACTAAAAGAATAGGCAATAGTCCACCGTTATGTGGCTCTTACACCGCAAAAACGATACATACCTACCAACAAAGGGTGATGAGCGGTCGCTTTATCGCTACGGGTAATAATGGCCAAAGCAATTTCAACCCGTTTCATCAGAATTGACCGTTCATCCATCATTTCAATCCACCCACTCCTGCTTAAGCATATCGTTAGCCAACAAGTGTGGCCCAGCTCACACTAATGTATTGATATCACTCACAGTTTGAGCAATCCGAGTGGAATAAACGGTCTAACTGATTAAGGCTGGCTTCATCGCTTAACGAGGCAAGTCCAATGACAAGAATATTACTGGCATTTTTAATCCTGGCAACAACACCACCTGCATTTGCGCAAGCAAGCGGGCAGGATAACTGTGTGATGGACAGGATCACGTTGGACGAAACTTGGTGGAGTGATAACCAAACTATAATGGGTACGGACGTTCGTATCGAAGTGATGCACGAGAGCAAAACCAAAGCCAGCGGCGCGATCATGGATATCATGGTAAAGATGAAGAAAATAGACGAGGCAATGAGCCCGTTCGTTTCCAGCAGCCAGCTAAGTGAATTAAACCGATTTGCCTCAAGCAGACCCGTTGAAGTTAGTGCAGAGCTTTTTGAGCTAATCAACGAAAGCGTAAAATTAGCCGAGCTGACGCACGGCGCCTTTGATATTACCTTTGCATCGATGGATCATTCCCTAAACTTTCGCGAAGGCGCGAAAGAGAACGATGCAGTATTAGCAGTTGCACTGTCGGGCATAGACTACACGAGCATATCTCTCGATGAGGAAAACCACCAAGTCAAATTTCTGAGAAGCGGAATTCATATCGGTTTAAGCCGCGTTGCAAATGGTTATGCCGTTGATAAAGGTATAGAAATCCTCCGCTACCATGGCATTACGCAAAGCGATGGTAGGCGTTGGCGGGGATAGCCGTGTGATCGGAAACATTCAATACAACAGACACAACATCGCAGTTCGACATCCTCAAGACCCGGAGGCGATGTTATATGTCCTGCCATTTTTGGATAGCTCTGTCTCTACCGCTGGCGATTATCAGCGCTACTACGAGCAGGATAACGTTAACTACCATCATGTCATTGATCTGACGGTGAGCGGATCAGGTGACCGTGTCCAGAGCGTCACAATCATCGGTCCTGGCGCTGTTGAAACCGATGCCCTGTCATCAGCATGTTTGTACTAGGTGTCCAGCAAGGCCTGTCACTGATAAACAATCTCAACGACGTCGATGCAATTATCATCGACGGTAAGGGCTTGATGCACATATCCAACAACCTGCTTCAAATGACTGCTTTCATTGATCACTAATCCAGCCTGGGTCTGACGGAACTGCAGCCAATACTAATAAACTGGCCCATGCAGGGGACATATGGTGTGTATAATCACTCCAAAAGATTCCAGACAATTAGCTGTCCCTGTAAATGAAGCAACTAAATTCCTCCGTTATATTCCTGTTCCTCGGTCCAGCCATTGGGGCTTTGGCGTTTTACGCACTTCAAATGTCAGGCTGGGAATCAACCGCTTGTTGGACCGCCGCAATAACGATAGTCTGCGCCACCTGGTGGATATTTGAACCCATTCCCATTCCCGCTACCTCACTTCTGCCTCTGGCGTTGTTACCTGTCGTAGGTGTAATAACCCCGAATGAGGTAGGTGCGGCTTACGGCAGCCCTTTGGTTTTGTTACTTATGGGCGGCTTTATCCTATCAACTGCCATGGAGAGAAGCGGCGCCCACAGACGGGTCGCGATAAACATGGTGAATCTATTCGGCGGTAACAGCAGCCGCAGGTTGGTCTTTGGTTTCATGGCGGCGGCGGCACTTCTCAGTATGTGGATTTCCAATACTGCAACCACTTTGATGTTATTGCCAGTCGCGCTGGCCGTACTTGAAAGGTCGGAAGACAAAAACCTGGCAACGCCTTTATTGCTGGGCATTGCGTTCGCTTCCAATGTCGGCGGAATCGGCACGCCAATAGGCACTCCTCCTAATCTGATCTTCCGGGAAATATATTTTGAAGCCACAGGAAATGAAATCGGTTTTCTAACGTGGATGTCATGGGGCGTACCCGTTGTTCTGATATTTGTCCCAATCATAGGCATCTGGCTGACCCGCAGCCTTCGATACCAGGGCAAATTCGATATGCCAGAGATTGGCCAATGGCAAACCGATGAAAAGAGAGTATTCATTGTGTTCTGCTTAACGGCACTGGCATGGGTTACCAGAGGTCAGCCATTCGGTGGCTGGAAGACATGGCTGGATCTGCCTCAAGCAAACGATGCAAGCGTGGCCTTGCTATCAGTGGTTATTATGTTCCTGATACCCAATGGCAAAGGGGATAAATTACTCGATTGGAATACTGCATCCAAGATTCCCTGGGGAATGTTGATTCTCTTCGGCGGCGGTATCGCTCTCGCCAAGGCCTTTGTGGCTTCCGGACTATCGACTGCCTTAGGTGATTTGTTGTCAGGTATTGCCGGATGGCCGCTGCTTATTGTCATTGCCTTGATATGCCTGACGATTACCTTCCTGACGGAAATGACCAGTAATACTGCAACCACGGCGCTGATGATGCCTATTTTGGCAGCCGCTGCACTGGCCGCGGGTATTAAGCCGGAATATCTGATGGTGCCTGCTGCGATGAGCGCTAGTTGCGCTTTTATGCTGCCTGTGGCAACTGCCCCTAATACTATTATGTTCAGTACCGGCAGGTTCCCTATAAAAGTAATGGCGCGAGAGGGACTGGTCCTCAATCTACTGGGCGTACTCGTCATCACGACCGTCTGCTTTCTAATGTTATAGGGTCAGTTCTAGCTTCTTGCCCAGGTATTCATCCCGCTCCTGCTTATCCATTGCAGCTAGTAATTCCACAGCTGCAAAGAACAGTTCAAGGCTGTTGCCATTTTCCATCAGGATTTGCTGGAATGCCGGAACCCATACATTGTAGTCTGCGATAGTGCCCAATTTGGCATTGTTCACATCGGATTCCATCCAGTATTGAAAATCTTGTTCGCCTTCCCAGCTCTGCTTAAGCAGCTTGTATTCAACACGCATCTGGTCAATGAGCTGTTGTTTCTTCACCCTCCTGCGATCGTCATTTTCTCCGCTGGCGTAATTCACTGCAAGTTTGGAGCGGGTGGTATTAATGAGCATCAATACCTGGGATCGTCGCTTCTTTGAATCAAGATAGTCCTCGAATTCAACCTGCTTCTGCCGATCGGCAAGCCATCGCTGCAACGAACTCTCTTCAATTGCAGTGGCAAAGCTCTCATTAAATTGCGTGTCGCCCGGCACAAAGACAACCCTGTGCGCAAGCTCATGAAACAATAGACGAGCAATATTAATGTCCGAGCGAACCAGAAATGTATCCAATACCGGATCAGAAAACCAGCCGAGTGTTGAATATGCCGCAACGCCGCCAACAAAAACATCACGGCCCTGATCCCGTAGTCCGGATGCAAAGCGCTGTGCACCTTCCTCCTTAAAATAACCCTGGTAGCTCACGCAGCCGACGATGGGATAACAGGACAACTCCATCTCCAGAGAAAATTCCGGCGCCGCAAAGACATTCCACACGATATAGGGATTGCCGGTCGCTACATAGGTCGAGTAGGCGTCATCTACTGGCAGGCTCAACTCATGTTCGGCGTAAGCCAGCACCCTGACAACCAGTTCTAGTTTTTCCCTGGTATGCTCATCGGTAGCCGGGTCATCAATGATGAGTTTAATATCTTTTCGCTGCCACAATAGTGAAGTCTGCCCTACAATTGCCTGCGTGTAGAATGATAAAGTCGTACACCCTTCAACGGTGGTAAGGAGTATAGTAATCAGTACGGCAACAAGAATCGTTCGCTGTGAAATACGCACAACGACTCGGCTTGATTTGAATCGACTGTAAATAAGAGGAATCCCTTTGCTAAGTTTTCTGCCTGGTGTGGTTCGTGGCACCTTGTCTTACATTTTCCTGTTTTTTAACACAATTTTCTGGTGTCTGCCGCTTTACCTCTTTGCTCTGCTTCGCTTTATCGGCCCCGCGTCTGTAGGCTCCTGGTGTACGCGACAAGTAATCAATATCGCCGAATTCTGGATCGCCAGCAACAACAAGGTTATCGACCTCTTCCAAAATCTTGAAATTGAAGTTGAAGGCATTCAGGATCTGGATCACGACGGCTGGTATCTTGTCTTGTGTAATCATCAAACCTGGGTAGACATCCTGATATTACAGCGAGTATTCAATAACAGGGTTCCATTTCTGAAGTTCTTCATTAAGTCAGCACTTATCTATACGCCGGTGATCGGCATTGCCTGGTGGGCGCTGGACTTCCCCATTATGAAGCGATATACCCCAGAGTTTCTCAAGAAACATCCCGAGCTACGAGGAAAAGACCTAGAAGCGACCCGGCGCTCATGCGAGAAATTCAAACTTACACCCGTCACTATCCTTAATTTTTTGGAGGGGACCCGGTTTACTCAGGACAAGCATGGCCAGCAGAAGTCTCCCTACAAGCACCTGTTAAAACCAAGGGGCGGCGGCGCTGCAATGGTTATCAGCTCATTGGGAGAGCGAATTGACAGCGTCCTGAATGTCACCATTCATTATCCCAATGGCGTCCCCGGGTTTTTTGAATTCTTTTCCGGAAAAACAAAGCAGATAAAATTCATTGTTGAATACCTGCCTGTGCCTGGTGAACTCACCAGCAGCGATGCTGAACCAAAATCAAAAGTAGGAATGCGCGAGTGGATTAACACAATCTGGTCTGAGAAGGACGATCTTCTCGAATCCCTGCATAATCCAATACCCGACACTCCAATACCGAACACATCATTACAGAACACTCCAATACCCAAGACTGACGGCCAAACTTAAGTCATGTATTACGATTACTTTGGCATAAGGGAGGCACCATTTTCCATCGCCCCCAATCCTGATTTTTTGTATATGAGTGAGCGCCATCGGGAAGCACTTGCGCATCTTCTCTATGGCATAAAAAGTGACGGTGGCTTCATTCTTCTTACCGGCGAAGTAGGTACAGGAAAAACGACTGTGTGTCGTTGCCTGTTAGGACAGATTCCTGAAGACGTTAATATTGCATTTGTATTGAATCCAAAATTGACCGCCGTTGAACTGCTTGCAACGGCATGTGACGACCTCGGAATCTCCTATCCTGTAGATGCGAGTATAAAAGTGTTGGTGGACAGGCTAAATGAGTTCCTGCTAGCGAGTCACAAGGAAGGCAAGAAAACAGTTTTAATCATTGACGAAGCGCAAAACCTGTCCGCTGATGTTCTCGAACAGCTCCGACTGCTAACTAATCTCGAGACCGATCAGCGTAAGCTACTGCAAATTATTTTACTGGGCCAGCCTGAACTTGTGGAGATGCTAGATAAGAAAGAGCTCAGGCAATTGTCCCAGCGGGTGACAGCCAGATTTCATTTGGACGCCTTAAAGCGAAATGAAGTGCACGAATATATTAAATACAGACTCAGCATTGCTGGTGCGACAGGAGAAATTTTTCCTCGCTCTGCGGTTAATCGGATATTTAAGGTGAGCGGCGGAATCCCGCGAGTGATAAATCTTATTTGCGATCGCGCACTGCTTGGCGCTTACGCAGAAAACAAGATGCTGGTCAGCAAGCTTATGATCAATAAGGCGGCAGACGAGATTCGCGGCCAGCGGCACCAGCATCGCCCCCGATGGCCATACGCAATAGCCGCTGTTCTCGTACTCGGCGTTGCAATCACATTTATTCTGAATTCACAAAATTCAGCACCGAATGTCGCAATCGAACAATCGACATTAGTCAATATGAGAGCCGACGACTATGGTTTTAATGATGGCATTCCCAGGACGATGAGATTTGACCTCAACAGCATTACTGACATCTTCGGTCATAATGATGTGCAGCGCGCATTCGCAGATCTGTTTGTTCAATGGGGCATAAGCTTTGAAATTAAGCAGCCCAGGCCATGTACTCAAGCCTTGCGCGTCGGCCTGAAATGCTTCTCCAACCTCGGAAGCTTATACGACCTGGCTAAGTTGAATCGCCCGTCTGTGATAAGTATCAATGGCCAATGGTTAACCTTGAGCAGCTTGAGCCAGGGAGTAGCGACTTTGATAGCAGGCAGCGATGAATTTGAAGTTGATGCCTACGAACTGGCAAAGGTTTGGGATGGAAAGTACACGCTGTTCTGGCGCATGCCCCCTGCCTATAAAAACCCCACTATTCTGGGCGACGATGGCGCCCCGGTAGATTGGCTGACTAATCAATTGGCAGCAATCAAATCATTGCCGCCGGTACTTGAAACAGGAAATACCTTCGACAAGCATTTGGAAGATCAGCTTAAGGATTTCCAGATGTCTGTGGGATTAACACCAACTGGAATTGCTGGTGTCCAGACCTGGATTCACGTGAACAGCTTTCAGGCAATCGGCATTCCGGTTCTTGATCAGGGTGGTAGCTAATGTCCTATATTCTTGATGCCCTTAATAAATCCGATCAGGAGCAAAGGAAGCAACAAACTCAGGACCTTCACTCGCTCCAGCCAAACAGTGAGAAACCGTCAGGGCAACGAAAATACCTATGGCTAGTTGTCCTGGCAATATTATTAACGGTAAACGGCGCATTCATTTTCTGGTTCACACAAACCCAATTAGTCAATCCTGGGGCAACTAACGAACAAGCCCAACAATCGTTGCCAACGACAATGGTCAGCCCAGAGCAGCATCGAAATGTCGCTGAGACTCTTTCTTCAAACACTATATCTTCAAGCCCAGCTTACACAATGAAGGCGGAGAGTACTTCGCTTGCGCAGGGAGACATCTTGATCACCCCCCAGGGGCGATCTGCATCTGCAAACACCATGCCCCGGGAAACTGCGATCATTGAACCCTTAAGAATTGGGGAACTGCCCGTTAATGTGCAAAAGCGGATTCCGGATATGAAGTTCTCGAGCCACATCTTTGCCGATGACCGTACCTTACGAATGGTGAACATTAACGGCAGGAGTATTAGAGAAGGAGACTATGTAGCCAGCGATTTAAAGCTGTTGGAAATTTCCGAAGACGGAGTCGTACTGAGTTTCCTACACTACACTTTTGAAATGAGTGTGATCAGGGACTGGTCGTTCGACTAGGAAATTGATCCTGAATTAATTGTTCGAGACTTAACAGCTTTTGATTGAGCTGTGCGCGATATTTATCGATAACACCAATTGATTCCTGCACATCTTTCATTTGTTTCGATAGGGAATTGATGACTCGCTTGTTTCCTTCGACGATAACCGCCTGATCCTGAACCTGGGCCCTCACTAATGATGCTTGTGTTTTCATTTCATCACTGTCAATGATCAGGCTTTGCTGAACTTCAGTCATATCAGAAGAAAGAACACTAAAGCTGGACGAAACTGACTGGAAAATTTTCTTAAGGGAGGAAATACCTGCATTCAGATCGGCGCGGACTTTTTCGATGGCCGCCTGATTTTTCTTTATATTTGGGCGATTCTGTCGATGTGAAACGCTCCAGAGTTTGTCGATCTCCAAGATATTAAGATCCATCTGCCCCCGCATAATTTGCAGGGTTTTGGATACGTCAGTACCGGTAGCCGCGAGTCTCTTTTCCAGTTCGAGAACACTATCCCTACCCTTTGCAAGAAGCTCATTAGACTGATCCAGCTTCTCCTGAACCTCGAATAGAGTATAGCCGCCGACGCCCATCAGGATGGATAACACCAGGATTACAAATACAAGGATACCGTTGAAGTTACTTTGCTTTGGTGCTTCGGCTCGATTGCTGCGACGAAAAGATGAAACTTCGTCATGTGCGGGCCTGATAGCACCCAGCACATCAAGATCATCTTTTTTATCCACCATCTTTAATTTCTCACCAAAAAGCAGGGCCTGAACCGGCCCTGCTTTCCAAACGTTGTATTAGAGCGCTACCATCAATCCATAAAGGACAACTGTCAGACCAAGGCCACAATGAATCACACCTCTGACGGAGGTCATAGGACCCTGCTTGCCCATAATGCCATTGATTTCGAGTGCAGCAACTACTACCAGTATTGCACCTAGGCCAGCCATGCTCGCATCAATTACAAGACCATTTGACATATGAGTTGATGAACCCATGAACCACAACATTGGAAACGAGAACAAGGTGTTAGTTCTAGATGCCAGTGCTGCCTTTGGCGCTGCGGCTGCGGCTTCTGGAAGTGCATCACCGCCTTCGGCAACCTGAGTAGCTGAAGCAATAACAATTTTCTGGTTTGGCCAAATGATCAGCCAAACATTCAAAAACATCAATGTACCAAGCGTTGCTCCAATTGTAATGTCATATGAAGTACCCATACCTCTGTACGCCAACATGACAACACCAGTAATAAAGGTGAACATTGCCGCCCATCGGAACCACCACAACGCTCTTGGCACAAGCTTTTGAATGGCGCCGGAACGATGTGAGGCCTCCGCTTCCTTAAAATATTCGCCTTGAACGAAATTGAAATAGTAGAGCAGTCCAATCCAGGTTATACCTGCCAAAAAGTGCCCCCATCTCATTAAGTAGTCCAGGCCGTGACTCGTAAATAACGCTATGTCCATGGTATCTCCCCTTATCATTATTGGTCGTTCTTATGTGCAGTACTTGTATCAGTACTTCAAGGTGTTCTGGCACGCGTTTGCCCAGTTTATTATCGTGGGATTACTATAATTTTGCCTCGTAGAGCGATGATAACATTGAATTTTTTGAAAAACTATTCCTGAAACCTGAGGAGCAGTACCTGCTTATGTGCCGTCTCTATATAATTGATACTCCGGGATCAAAATTGAGCCACCAACAATCCACCGGAATTCAGAACCCAATACGGTAGTATTCAGATCATGGAAATCATCAAGGGTGCTTAGACACCCTTTTTTTTACGGTTTTTTGTTTTACAGGTCTAATTATGCGCTATCACCTCTTGCTTACATCGCTCTTGCTGGGCTCAATTTTATTGAGTGGGCAGAGTTTCGCCGAAAATACCACCACTGACAGCGTAAGCAGTAAAAGTCTCAGCAAAGAGACTGAAACACAAGAGAATAAAGCAACGAAGCGGAATAAGCCTAGAAAGACCACCCGCTAGAATGTCTACTCTGATATAGACCTGTTTGCTTTTAGCGAAGTGATTTCAATTCACGATTTCGTAGATGATTTCGACGACAAGATCGTTGGAGGAGACACTGCTTTTAGCAACAACAAAGTAGAAATTGGCGTCGAATGGAAATCATGGCGAATCGCATATGTTGACAGATTCGACTACATCACCCAATTCACGGAAGACACCGCATTATTCCGCCATGCAGAGAAAAAATAATCTCACCGTTCCCACAGATCGTGACTATCACCTGCTACTGGACGTCGAACGAGTCAGGGCCCAGGGTTTTAAACTGGGTTATAACTGGCGCTTCAATGACAAACTTTCCTTCGACTTCGCCGGAACCTACTATTACAACTTAAGTGATCTACAATCAGGAAAGGCAGAGATCTTTGGCGACCTTGACCCTCTGGACGATGACTTGCTCGCAGAAGCACAAGTCATCATAGACGGCCTGGATGGACAAATAGAGACTTAACGCCGCTGCGCGAAATCGCCCAAGAAATTAGCGCCAGCCTTCTGATTGACTATGCCTACGATCAACCTAAATTTGGAGAAGACGAATATCGCAAGCCGAATATTACAGGCGCTTCAAACCCGGTCCTTACTGGCGTCAACTTTAACGAACCTGATGGCTGGGGATATTCCTTTGACTTCGGCGTTAATTGGCAGGCGACCAAGCAACTTAACCTTGATCTCCGACTCATCGATATTGCCAATAAGTTCAAATGGGAAGATGCGCCACAAACCTACGCCACATTCAATCTCAACGCGGCAATCCTGGACGCCCTGACCGTCGCTCAGGAGTTTGTGAATGGAGAGGTCGTCAATCCCAACGAAATCGTTGATAGACAGCTTAACGTGAATATTTTCAACGATGACTACGATCAAACCTTACCATGGCGCGCCGACCTTAATGCGCGGTATTCGCTGGATAAAGAATTGGATGTGCTCGGCTGGACACCCAACATTTATCTACTCGGGAACTACCCTTATACCGACACAATGGATTTCCCTAGATTCGGTGTCGGCTTCGACAATTTTGAAATTCTCTACGATTTTGGCGGCGATGCTTTAATCCTTAATTATAAGGGCAAGTATGGTTTCGCAAAGTTCATCGCAGATGATCTGGACACAGACAAGGCTCATACCTTTGGTTTTGCTATTGGAATTAACTACCGTTTCTAAGAGATGGCGAACAGATTCAATCGGCTAGTGATTTGAATTTCTAATCTCCAATAACACTATATTTTAAGACAAAAAAACCCCGCCTTTTGAGCGGGGTTTTCGTTTTACATGTTCCCTTTGGGACAACCCTCTCGACGTTTCCCAAAGGGAAACATCTGCCGGGGTCAACATCCCGAAGGGAAGTTGACTACATCATGCCACCCATTCCGCCCATGCCGCCCATATCAGGCATGGCTGGAGCTGAGGAATCATCTGGCGCATCTGTAACCATACATTCAGTAGTGATCATCAATCCAGCAACAGAAGCTGCAGCCTGTAGCGCAGTACGCGTTACTTTTGCAGGATCAGGAATACCGAACTTGATCATATCGCCGTATTCACCGGTCGCAGCATTGTAGCCATTGTTACCTTTTTGCTGACGAACCTTGTCAACAACAACTGAGGCTTCGCCACCAGCGTTACTCACGATCTGACGCATTGGCGCCTCCATCGACTTACGCAAGATGTTGATACCAACGTTCTGGTCTTCGTTATCACCTTCCAGATTGTCGAGAGCCTGCAATGCACGAATCAAGGCAACACCACCACCGGGTACGATACCTTCTTCAACAGCAGCTCGAGTAGAGTGCAGCGCGTCTTCAACACGTGCTTTCTTCTCTTTCATTTCTACTTCAGAACCGGCACCAACTTTAATGACAGCAACACCGCCAGCTAGCTTGGCAACACGTTCTTGCAGCTTTTCACGATCGTAGTCAGATGAAGTTTCTTCAATCTGCGTGCGGATCTGGCCAACGCGTGCTTCGATGTCATCAGATACACCAGCACCGTCAACGATAGTGGTATTTTCTTTAGTCATTGTGATGCGCTTTGCCTGTCCAAGATCATCAAGAGTTGCGCCTTCAAGAGAAAGGCCCACTTCTTCAGAGATAACAGTTCCGCCGGTAAGAACAGCGATGTCCTGCAGCATTTCCTTACGACGATCACCAAAGCCAGGCGCCTTGACAGCTGCAACTTTTACAATGCCACGCATATTATTGACGACCAGAGTTGCCAGCGCTTCGCCTTCAACGTCTTCAGAGATGACGATCAGAGGCTTGCCCGCTTTTGCAACAGCTTCCAATATTGGCAGCATATCGCGGATGTTAGAGATCTTCTTATCAAACAACAGAATGTATGGATCTTCCATTTCTGCACTCATGTTGTCTTGATTGTTGATGAAGTAAGGTGAGAGGTAACCACGGTCAAACTGCATACCTTCAACAACGTCCAGCTCATTTTCCAGACCACTACCTTCTTCAACAGTGATAACACCTTCTTTGCCGACTTTGTCCATTGCCTCAGCAAGGATGTCACCAATTGCTGAATCGCTGTTTGCTGAAATGCTAGCGACCTGTGAAATTGATTTAGTGTCTGTACAAGGAACAGAAAGTTTCTCAATTTCTACAACTGCAGCAGTTACTGCTTTGTCGATACCGCGCTTGAGATCCATTGGGTTCATACCGGCGGCAACTGATTTAAGACCTTCGTTCAGGATGGCCTGAGCAAGTACTGTAGCAGTTGTCGTTCCGTCACCAGCGGCATCAGAAGTTTGTGAAGCAACTTCCTTAACCATCTGCGCGCCCATGTTTTCAAACTTGTCTTTTAACTCGATTTCTTTGGCAACCGATACACCGTCTTTAGTGACAGTAGGTGCGCCGAAAGCTTTGTCTAAGACAACGTTACGGCCTTTAGGGCCCAACGTGACCTTTACTGCGTCAGCGATGATGTTGACACCCGCAAGCATACTTTGCCGCGCTGCATCACCAAATTTAACCTCTTTAGCACTCATAATTGTTAATCCTTAATTTCTAATCTATTTGCTTGTCTATTTATATTGTTTGTACTGATAGTGTTTCCACAAAAATCGAAACTCCTGTTAAAGGAACGATTTATTCAACAATTTATTCAACGACGCCAAAAACTTCGCTTTCGTTCATGATAAGCAGTTCTTCACCTTCAATTTTCACGGTGCTGCCTGCGTACTGGCCAAAAAGTATTTTGTCTCCTACTTTAAGGTCAACTTCCTGAACGCTGCCGTTATCCAGCTTCTTTCCAGGGCCTACAGCGATTACTTCACCTTGTGAAGGCTTCTCTGTTGCCGAGTCAGGAATTACGATGCCACCTGCTGACTTGGTTTCTTCTTCCGTACGTCTTACTACCACTCGATCTTGCAATGGACGGATACTCATTCTTGTCTCCCATATTCGTTTCAAACAACTTTTTATGCTGCCTGGCGTTTGTAATTAATCTGTACCAATCATTTGCCAATCCCTTTATTTATGCAGGACGAACAGGATTATTAGCACTCTCCGTTGAGGAGTGCCAATAATAGTGTCTGTTTTAGCAGAGTCAAGGTAAGAGTGCTAAAAAAGGTGGAATAAAGTGAGTTTGTGGCATTCATGTCAAGCTAGAATCAGCCGATGACAGATAGCATTGAAAAAAGTCGCGAGCTGGTCTGGCAAATTGTTAATGCGATACCTGCAGGAAAGGTGGCCACTTATGGGCAGGTTGCGAGTCTCGCGGGGATGCCGCAACAACCGAGGTTGGTGGGACGGGTGTTGTCGCAGTTACCTAAGGGCACTAAGTTACCGTGGCACCGGGTAATCAATTCTGCCGGGAAGTTGTCGAATCCTAATCCGGAGAGGCAGAAGGAGAGGCTGGAGAAAGATGGGGTTGTGATGATTAATGGACGGGTTAATTTGAAGATATATCGGTGGGAGCCTTAAGATCTTCACGTTATCGCCGCCAATAGCGGCTACCTATGTAGGGGATTCTGGCTTTCCAATTTTTCCAGACTCAGAGTTCATGAGGAACAGGACGAGGAGAATTGCAGGAATACCAATGAGCGCCGCAAATACAAAGAATTCGAAGTACCCATAACCATCAACGATCAATCCGGAGAAGCCGCTGATGAACTTACCGGGAAGCGTCATTAGAGAACTAAAGAGTGCGTATTGAGTGGCTGTGTAAGCTCTGTTGGTGAGGCTGGATAAATAGGCGATAAATGCAGTCGCGGCAAAGCCACCGCTGATGTTGTCGGCACTGATGACAAACGCTAGATATTCAATTTTGGGTTCCATGGTGGATAGAACTGCAAAGAAGAGGTTAGTGACGGCCACAGCGATAGCGCCAATTAAGAGAGGGCGGAAGATTCCCCATTTGACGACAACAACACCGCAGAAAGCGGAACCTGCAATGGACATGAAGAAGCCAAAAATTTTGGCGACATTAGCGATGTCGGTTTTGCTATAACCCATATCCAGATAAAAGGGGTTGGCCATGATGCCCATGGCGATGTCACTGAGGCGGAAGACCGAAATGAATACCAGAATGAGCAGGGCGAACTTGCCGTTGCGCTGAAAGAATTCGATGAATGGTCCCGCCACGGCTCCGATAAACCACGATTGGATTCTGCGCCACGAACTCGTCTGGTCTTTGATGAGGTAGTCAACGACTCTTTGTTCGGCACTGGTGTCTGCACGTTGTTCGTCTCGCTCCGGTTCACTGATAAGCATAACGGTGAGTACACCAATACCAACCAGCATGGCCATGACAATGTAGCTTGTTTGCCAATCGAAATATTCTGCAAGATACAAAGCGCCCGCACCCGCAGCGAGTAGTGCGACACGATAACCAAATATGTAGCTGGCAGACATGGCGCCCTGATACTCATCAATAACAGCTTCGATTCGATATGCATCAATGGCGATGTCTTGTGTGGCAGAGGCAAAGGCGACGATCAACGCGCAGATAGATAGAAGAATAAGATTGGAGGAACCAACGCCGGACATCAGTAGTAGGCCAAGACTAATGCCGAGCTGCCCAAGTAGTATCCAGCTTCGGCGCTGGCCGAGCCGCGCGGTGAGTTGCGGAATTTGCAGGCGATCTACCACCGGCGCCCAAAGTACTTTAATAGAGTAGGTAATACCAACCCAGGCGAAGAATCCTATGGCACTCTTGCTGATACCTTCATCTCTCAGCCAGGCGGTCAGGGTAGAAAAAACTAATAGGTAGGGTAAACCCGCGGAGAAACCCAGGAAGGCCATGGCGATAACTCTGGGCTTGGAATAGATAACGAACGCATCGCGCCAGCTTATTTGCTGCCTGGAATCCATTGCCATTTGGATCTATGTTAACTAGTCACGGAAGTTTTCGTACTGCAGCGGAAGCTCAAAGTCTGCCTCCTTTAGCATGGCCATGACCTTTTGCAGATCATCTCTCTTCTTGCCGGTGACTCGAATTTTTTCACCTTGTATGGCGGCCTGTACCTTCATTTTTTTATCTTTGATCATCTTGACCATTTTCTTGGTCGTTGGCGCATCAATGCCCTGCTTCATCAATACAACCTGATGATACAACTTACCACTATGTTCGAGGTCTTTGATCTCCATCACGCCGACATCTATTGATCGCTTAACAAGTTTTGAGCGGAGGATATCAAGCATCTGATCCAGCTGTATTTCAGCTTCGGCCGTGAGTTTGACTTCAGCCTCATTACGCACGAAGCTCGCTTCTACGCCGCGAAAGTCAAACCTTGTTCCGACCTCCCGGTTGGCCTGGTCAACTGCATTGTTCACTTCCTGCAAGTCAACCTCAGAAACAACGTCAAATGATGGCATGTCTATTCCCCCTTAAATTCTTTAAACTCTCTAAAGCATTAACTTAAGCATAGAGCCAAGCATAACAAGTCGCGAGGACTAATGTCTGATCTACCGATCGTCGTTGTAAAGGGCGCAAATTCGATACTCGATTTCTTCGACCACGAGCTCATCCAATTTCCAAATAATCGGGTCTGTTACGGTGCCGTAAATGCATTGCAAATCCTTGAAGATGCACCTGCCGGTGTGGTTATTACGGAAGTTAATGTTGGAGATATGAACGGCATTGAGCTCGCCGAATCGATTCGCGACATCGACCAGGATCGTGAGCATTACACCTATATCATTCTCATCGGTGCGGTAAATCCTCGTGTGGTCGAGACCGAGAGCTTTCGCGACAACGTCGACGTCATCACCGGCACGAAGAGAGTTGACGTTTTGAAACACCTGATTTCCAGCGGCAGCAGAATTTCAAAACAAATAAATGACCTGTCTTCATCCCAGGCATCGCTGCAACGCTTATGCAACGATCTGAGAAAGGGTCAATTGCTCGACCCGCTAACGGGCCTCGGAAATCGAAGTTTCGCCGAACAGACCCTGAATGATACCATCAGGCAGGTTGAATCCCGCGGCGGCGCGGTTTGTTTCCTGATGATTTCAATTCAAAATTACGAGACCGTGAAAGATACCTACGACACAACTATCGCTGGCGAATTAGTATTGTCAGTCTCGGACAGGATACAGGCCTTGGTTCGTCCACTGGATATGGTTACTTATTATGCGCCAGGACAATTCGCGCTGATTCTGATTCAGCCAAGCATCGAGCAATGCACTGCCGAATGTTATGAGCGAATCTATCAAGGCGTAAAATTGAAGAGTTACTCAACTTCTGCGGGCTTCCAGGAAGTTGAAATCGCGATGAGTATTTGTGCAGGTACTGCAGAGCGAGGTCCTCCCAAGGTTAATACGATGATGGAGACCGCCCTCGGTAACCTGGAAAGGTCTCACCAGCAGGACACAATTGTTGTCGAGCATATAAGCTGAAATGGGCAAGCGGCTATCAAAGATCTATACAAGAACAGGCGACAAAGGGGAAACCGGCCTGGGCGACGGCAATCGCGTCAGCAAGACTCATCCTCGGATCGAAGCAATCGGCGCGGTAGACGAGTTAAATAGTGCTATCGGTGTATTGATCGAGGAGATGAAGCGACTTGACTCGGCGGATCTGCTTACCAGTCTGAATTTTCTGAAGCACTGCCAACACCGCATATTCGATCTTGGCGGAGAACTTTCAATTCCAACATTTGAAATTATCAATAGTAATCATGTCGCGGCGATTGAAGATGAGCTGGATACCCTAAACCAGGACCTTGAACCATTAGAGAATTTTATCTTGCCAAGCGGCTCAATGCTGATTGCCCAGTGTCATATGGCAAGGAGTATATGTCGCCGCGCGGAGCGTCAGATTGTCCTTCTTGCTGCATCTGAATCAGTCAACGATGCGGCTCTCGAATATGTGAACCGCTTGTCCGATTACTTATTTGTCGTCGCCCGATACTGCGCACTGAAGACAGGCATAAATGAAGTGCTCTGGGAGCAGGGTTAAGTCTGTATTCAGGCATAAAACCAGCGCTACATCAGCATTCTTCGCAAGTCGCTCAATACCAATGACAGGTAATTGATGAATCTGGCAGCTTCTGCACCGTCTATGGCGCGATGATCGTATGACAAGGACAAGGGCAATATAGTTCTTGGCACAAGCTGGTCGCCTTCGTAACGAGGTAGTACTTTAGACCGTGAAACGCCGAGTATGGCCACTTCCGGCGCATTCACAATAGGCGTAAATGCAGTTCCGCCGATACCACCAAGGCTGGAAATGGTGAAGGTCGCGCCTTGCATCGCATCCATGGGCAGTTTCTTATCCCGCGCAAGCGCCGCCAGGTTTCCGGCAGCCTGCGCAAGTTCAATGACGCCCATCCTGTCTGCATTCTTTATGACTGGCACAACCAGACCATCATCAGTCTCAACAGCGATGCCAATGTTGTAGTACTTTTTCAATACCAGATGTTCATACCCAGGATCGATTGACGAATTAAACTGCGGATATTTTTCCAATGCACTCAGGGTTGCTTTAACAAGAAAGGCAAGGGGTGTCACTTTAATTCCATCTCTGGCGAGTTCAGCATTTTGTTGGCGACGGAATATCTCCAGGTCTGTGATATCTGCTTCATCGAACTGGGTAACATGGGGGATATTGAGCCAGCTCCGATGCAAACTCTTGGCGCTGATTTTTCTAATTCGGGATAGAGGTTTTAGCTCTATCTCCCCAAACTTTGCAAAATCAATTTTCGGGATTGGCGGAATACCCGACCCCCCCTGTTCATCAGCGCTTAGTCGCTTCTTAACGTAAGCCTGAATATCTTCTTTAAGGATACGGCTTAGCTTTCCCGTTCCCGTGATCTGAGTAAGCTGTACACCATATTCCCTGGCTAATTTACGCACGGCGGGTCCGGCATGTACTTTCGCAGCTTCGCTTACAGCTTCTAACCGTTCACTCCTGGCGCGGGGAGCTTCTGTAACTGCCACTTGCGCGGCTGTTACTTTCTCTGCCGATACTTTTTCTGCCGATGCTGCTAATTCAACTTCCGGTATTTCCTCATCGGGCTTTTGCTTAGCCGCTTCTTCCTGGCTCGCACTCTGCTCTTCCTTCGGTGCGTCGCTCACCTCCTGGGAGCCCGCAACGCTAACATCAAGTTCCAGGATCAGGCCTCCTTCTTCGATGGCATCACCAACGTTTATTGCAATTGCAGTAATGACGCCGCCAAAGGGAGCCGGGATTTCCATGCTGGCCTTATCCGATTCCAGCACAACCAGCGATTCATCTTTAACAACAACATCACCAACGGCAACCAGAATTTCGACGACCTCAATGTTATCGGCTTCCCCTACGTCAGGAACAAGTACTTTTTCAGCCATCAGGAATTACTCGGGTCGGGTTTATTCGGATCAATATTGAATTTCACAATTGCATCTCTTACTACGGAGCTATCTAACACATTGTCCTTAACTAGGGCATCCAGTGCTGCGACCGTTATATAGTAACGGTCCACCTCAAAGAAGCGGCGCAATTTCTCGCGCGTATCGCTACGCCCAAAACCATCTGTACCAAGAACCGTATAGGTGCCGCCGACAAACTCGCGCAATTGATCTGCATGGTTCTTCATATAGTCTGTTGCCGCGACGACGGGGCCCACGGTATCACTTAAGCATTCTTCTACATGACCAACTCTGGGTGTTTCCTCAGGATGGAGCATATTCCATCGAGACACAGAATCTCCTTCACGCTTTAACTCGTTAAAGCTGGTGACACTCCATATATCTGCATCAACGCCAAACTCTGATTTCAATAGCTCGGATGCTGCAATGGCCTCACGCAATATCGTGCCTGAACCCAGCAGTTGAACTACTTTTTTAGATGCCTTGCGAGAATTTTTCCTGAACAGATACATACCCTTAATAATGCCGTCTTCACTCCCCTTCTGAAGTTCGGGCTGTTGATAGTTTTCGTTCATGATAGTGATATAAAAATACTTGGCTTGCTTTTGGACAAACATGACTTCGAGTCCATGATGGATAATGACAGCGAGCTCATAAGCGAAGGCAGGATCATAGGAAATGCAGTTAGGCACAGTGGAGGCAAGGATATGACTATGCCCATCCTGATGTTGTAAGCCCTCACCATTGAGCGTTGTTCTACCTGCAGTCCCGCCCAACAAAAAGCCCCGCGCCTGAAGGTCTCCTGCAGCCCAGCAAAGATCTCCCACCCTCTGGAAGCCGAACATTGAATAGAAGATGTAAAACGGAATGAGCGGCACGCCATGGTTTGAATATGATGTCGCCGCGGCCAGCCATGCCGAGAACGCACCGCCTTCATTAATGCCCTCTTCCATTACCTGGCCATCTTTATCTTCCCGGTAGTACATAAGTTGCCCGGCATCGCTCGGTTCGTACAACTGGCCGGCCGAGGAGTAGATACCCAGCTGGCGAAACATGCCCTCCATACCAAAGGTTCGTGCTTCATCCGGAACGATCGGTACGATACGTTGACCGATATTCTTGTCCTTAATAAGTGCCGACAGAATTCGAACGAAAGCCATCGTTGTGGATATTTCGCGGTCACCCGTGCCTTTTAGCAGAGCTCCAAGTACATCTATCTTGGGAATTTTCAGTGCATCAAAATCAGGATTCCGCCTGGGAATTGAACCACCCAAGCGCTCCCTTCGATCCAACATGTAGCGAATTTCGTTGGAATCTTCAGCGGGGCGATAATAAGGAACAGATTCAAGTTCGGAATCAGTTAAAGGTATATCAAACCTGTCACGAAATTCCTTCAGCGCCGTAAGGTCCAGCTTCTTCACGGAATGCGTGTAATTTTGCGCCTCCCCGGCCAGACCTAAACCATAACCCTTAACCGTCTTTGCAAGGATTACCGTCGGCTGTCCCTTATGGGTGGTGGCAGCTGCGTATGCGGCATAGACCTTATATGGGTCATGGCCGCCACGATTTAATTTGTATATTGCGTCATCGGAAAGACCCGACACCATCTCCAGCAGTTCAGGGTATTTGCCGAAGAAATGCTCCCGCGTGTAGGCCCCATCTCTACTCTTGTAGTTCTGGTATTCACCATCAACGGCCTCATCCATTCGTCGCTGTAACAAGCCGTCTTTATCCTTTTCAAACAGCGGATCCCACTGACGACCCCACACCACTTTAATCACATTCCAGCCAGCGCCTCTGAAAGAACCTTCCAACTCCTGAATGACCTTGCCGTTCCCTCGGACGGGGCCATCGAGTCGTTGTAAATTACAATTGACGACAAAAATCAAATTATCAAGGCCTTCTCGACCGGCAAGGCCAATAGCACCCTGGGACTCAGGCTCATCCATTTCACCATCACCGGTAAAACACCAGACCTTTCTATCGCCAGGATCGGAGAGCCCCCTGAAACCGAGATACTTCATAATATGAGCTTGATAGATTGCCTGTAGGGGGCCAAGGCCCATTGATACTGTTGGGAACTGCCAATAATCCGGCATCAACCAGGGATGGGGGTATGAGGACAAGCCATCGCCATCAACTTCCTGACGAAACCTGTCGAGCTGATCTTCCGACAGTCGACCTTCGAGGAAGGAGCGTGCATAAATACCCGGTGCGCTGTGACCTTGTATATACAGGAGATCGCCCTGTTCTTTTTCCGTAGTGCCCTTGAAGAAGTAGTTGAAGCCTACATCGTATAATGTCGCGCTGGATTGGAAGCTGGATATGTGCCCCCCTAAGTTTCCATCCTTCAGGTTGGCCCGCATGACCATGGCCATTGCGTTCCAGCGAATGAGCGAGCGGATGCTTCGCTCCATAAATAAGTCGCCCGGCATGCGGGCCTCATTTTCTACCGGGATGGTATTTCTATAGGGCGTGTTGATGGCATATGGAAGCTGTGCGCCTGTTTCAGTCACCTTTGCCGACATCTGCTGCAAGATGTATTGGGCGCGCTCGACACCACCGGCTTCAATGACAGAATTGATTGCCTGTACCCACTCTTGCGTTTCTACTGGATCTTCATCCTTGAAGCCTACCGCTCCAGCATTTGTTTCAGTGACCATACATCCTCTCCAGAAATTCCCTTAGCACTAAAGTTTAATAGCTCAACATTTCAATCTATTGTTGAATGACCATACACAATTGTTCGATTCCGTCTAACATCCTCAATGAGGGACGTGAAATCTGACCTGGATCGATCCAGCGAATTTTTTCTTTATATCCCTCAAATGCACCCCATTTTCTTATCCAGGGCGAAGTCGCACCGCTTTCAGGCCGGCTGATCACAAGAACGTCCGGATTACGGATGAGCACACTTTCCTGGGATACGAGGGGCACGGGTATCACTTGATCGGCAAACACATTGTTACCATTACACATACCAATAGCTTGGCCAATCAGATGACTGCGGTTGACCGTGTAAAGGCTCTGATCTGATATTTGAAAAAAAACATCGACCGCTGGCAGGTCTTGGGTGCTGGAACGAATTCTGGAGAGCCTGCGTTGAAACTCATCCACCAGACGCAGACCTTCTTCTTCTTTGCCCATAAGCGCAGCCATGTTGGATAGCGTCCTACCTATGCCATCAATAGACGATACTTCATTCACATAGATAACAAAGCCAAGATCTTTCAAGCGCTTAAGAGGCCGGTTGGCACCGCCGGTTGCCCAGGCGAATATCAGATCCGGCTGCAACTCGACAACGGCTTCTACGCTGACCGAAAAGGCATCACCGACAACTTTAAGTTTTTTGGCCGCTTCAGGGTAATCAGAATATCGTGAGGTACCAACAATGCGGTCGCCCACGCCAAGGCTAAACAGTAACTCTGTTAAATGAGGTGCGAGGGCGATTACCCGGATGGCAGGCCTTTCGATTGCCACTTCAACATTGAGATCGTCTGTAACCACAACCCGGGCAGATACCGGGCAGACGGCCAGCGCCAAAATTAACGACAAAAAAATAGCGGGTACTGAGATTGTACTTGCCAGCGGCTGGGTCACGCTACCACCCCAATATCGTCAATGCGGCAGCCAGCCCTAACCAGGCGAGAAGAGATCTTTCCAGTAGAGATTTTAACTCCATCAATTCTGCCTCGGCAACAGAAACAAAATCTTCCAGGGCCCCAGCGGAAGGTTTCGTATGACCTGCCGCTGCACAGGCGCCCAACGCCAGGGTTTCAAGTGCGCCAGACTTTGTTTCAAAGATTGAGTCGACAAAGCTACGCCATGTCTTGCTGAATTCACCAACAATGGCAAACAAGAGCACAGCGATTCGCGCCGGAATCCATTCCATCCAGTAAAGAATATTCTCAATCAGATCCCATTCCCTGTCTTCCTCACTTAGTTCTTCTGTGTAGTGCTGGCAGAGGAAAAAGAACAGTGCAACCCCCGGCCCAAGAACAAGAAACCAGAATAGAACCGGGATCACACTGCGAAAGACGTCATAGGTAACATCGCTAAAAAAGGTAGCCTGGGTTTGTATTGAGTTTGCAATATCATCCTCTTCATTCAAGGCTCTTAACCATATAAATTGATCATCAAAGGCAATATCGATATCAACGACATCCGTGCAATAAATCAGCACCGACAGAGACAGAATAATCCAGAACAATCCAAAGAACCATCCACGCAACTCAAGGCAGATTAGAAACAGAACTACGGAAGGCAAGACAACGCTGAAGAAAAACCTTACATATCCGCCACTACTTTTAGCAGCAACCATAGAGAACCATGAATCGAGACTAAACTGGTCGCGGATAAGATTTCCGCCAACCCAGTTTCGATGAATAACCACAAGAAAAAATATGGCAAGGAATTTCATGTATTTAGCCCACTACCCCTAACGCGTCAGCATCAACTTCAAACTGTGCTAATTCTATCCTGCGGCGAGCAATTCACGAAATCCAGCCCAATTAAATTGTGCACCAGGATCAGTCTTTCGACCCGGCGCAATATCGGAATGACCCACAATGTTCGATGATGGAATATTGTAGGTTTGAATTAACACCTTACAAACCGAAGCAAGTCGCTGGTACTGGCCATCCTGGAATCCCGAATCATCTGTACCTTCAAGCTCGATGCCAATTGAGAAATCATTACAAGCATTTTGCCCATCAAAAGAGGACTCTCCTGCATGCCAGGCCCTTTCGTTAAAAGCAACGAACTGGGTTAAAGTCCCATCCCGACGAATATACAGATGGCTTGACACTCTTATACCTTCCAAATCGGTGAAATCCGGATGCGCATGCACATCGAGTTCATCGCAGAAGAACTTTGTTACATAGTCCGTGCCAAAGTGACCTGCAGGCAAACTAATGTTGTGAATGACGATCAGCTTAATGTCACCAGAGTCTCGAGCATCAAAATTTGGGCTCGGAATTTGATTCACACTAACCAGTCTGTGATCTTTGATCTTCATGCTACTCTTTGCATTTGAGGTGAGAACACCGACAATTACTTAAACACTCGCTTGTAGACGCAGTTTAACGACATACGATTCGACCTTTGATCCAGTAATAGTACCCGGAAATGAATGATAACAAATGAAGCAATCTAAACTAGGCCAAGGCATGTTTGCCGTCGCCTTTATCCTGGGTATCGCGATGCTTACAATGTTTTTTGGTGAGGTTGAGAAACGCCAACACAATCCGAACCAGAACCCTGATTCGGTCTCTACTGACCAGTTAATCGAGGTTAATCTGCAACGAAATCGCCAGGGGCATTATGTCGTTTCAGGTACGATAAATAATCGCCCGGTTGAGTTCCTGCTGGATACTGGCGCAACGGATGTCGTTGTTCCTGCCGCCCTGGCAGACAGGCTCATGTTAAAGCGAGGCAGACCCGGCATGGCAATGACAGCAAACGGTTCTGTTAAGATATACGCAACATCTATCGACCAACTCAAGATCGGAGACATCGTTCTCTACAATGTGAAGGCGAGTATTAATCCTGGCATGGCGCCTCCTTCCATATTGTTAGGAATGAGCGCTCTTGGTCGGATCGAATTTATTCAATCGGGGGATTCACTCACCCTGAGACAAGGCAGCTACTAATAATGGACATCGATTACCTGGAAACGATTAGCGAGACCGTCGCAGCCGCTTTGAGTGAAGACTACAAGGGTCGCGACTTGACCGCAGAGCTGATCGCGGCCGACCAGCGTTGTACAGCCAATGTTATAAGCAGATCTACCGCACTTATTGCCGGGCGCCCCTGGGTAGATGAAGTCTTCAGGCAGGTTGATGAGCACATTGAACTCCATTGGCACGTATGCGAGGGCGATCTCGTGCAAACTGACTCGCTCCTGTTTTCAGCCACAGGCTCAGCGCGAAGTTTACTTACCGCAGAACGGACTGCATTGAATTTCTTGCAAACGCTCTCTGGAACAGCCACACGCACCAGACACTACGTTGATCTCGTTCGACATACCGCTGTGACCATATTGGATACCAGAAAAACAATACCCGGGTTACGACTGGCACAGAAGTATGCGGTCAAGATGGCTGGCGCATCAAATCACAGGATAGGACTGTTTGATGCGTTTCTTATTAAAGAAAATCATATCTCTGCAGCCGGGTCCATCGCCTCTGCAATTAGCAGGGCAAGGGATCTTGATATTGACGCAAGGGTTGAAGTGGAAGTTGAGAACCTGGGAGAGTTCAGGGAAGCAATCGAGGCGCAGCCCGACTGGATCATGTTGGATAACTTTTCAGCTGCAGATCTGGTCACGGCAGTTGAATCAAATAATACAAACATAAAGCTGGAAGCATCTGGCGGGATCGAAGCCGATTCTGATCTGCTCAGAATCGCTGAAACAGGTGTGGACTTCATTTCCATCGGCGCATTGACTAAACATTGCCAAGCCATCGATCTCTCCATGCGCTTCGTGTAAATGCCTGGAAAATTCCGCAGCGCCGAGAACTATTTACACTTAAGCTATCTACACCTAATTGTTGTCTTTGGCATTAGCATCGGTATTTATACGCTGACGCTGCCGCGTAGTATTACCCTGGAAGATGCAGGATTGTTCCAGCTGGTCTGCCATCTGGGCGGGATTTCTCATCCGCCAGGTTATCCTCTATTTACTCTCCTGTGCCAACCCTTCGTGCACTTACCCATCTTTGAAAAGACCGTATTCGCCGGTAACTTTCTGAATGCAATATTCGCAGCTTCGTCGGTCACCCTGCTCCATCATATTTGCTATCGCCTGGCCGGCAGAAATTTTGCCTGGATCGCCTCTTTAGCTTACGCCTTCTCGGCAACCTTCTGGTCCCAGGCCATTATTCTGGAGGTCTATACCCTGTCCGTTCTAATGTTCCTGATATGCCTCGCGCTCACGTTCAAGTTCATCGAAACTGAAAACCTGACGTACTGGTACGGCCTGGGCTTTTGTTTTGGACTCGCCATGTGCAACCACTGGCCACTGATGTTGCTATCAAGCCCGGCGTTACTGATCTTACTGACTTACCGCACCGCAACTTTAACAATAGCCTTAAAGAGCCCCCGGTTCTGGGCATTTTCGCTCTTGAGTTTATGCCTTGGCCTAACACCCTACCTAAGCCTGATCACTGATCAAGCGCCAGCCATAGGTGTCTTTGGCGCCATTGATTCACCAGAACAATTTGCGAAATACATTGCACGCTCAGCATATTCCGATAACTTTGATCATGCGGATATATTCGACAAGTTGAAATTCGCGGCGTGGCTGCCTATCGAGAGCCTGACCCAGATGGGATCTTGGGCAGCCCCATTGATACTGTTAGGGATATACCTGTCGTTCAGGAAATTACCTCTCACCATCGGGTTCGCAATCTTATCGCTCTATCTCGGCTCGACTTATTTTTTGTTGTTATTGCTCAACTTCGACTTCGATCCATTTTACCAGTCGATATTCAAGCCTTACCCAATCATCGCCTACCTTGCTGTTTGTGTGTGGTTTAGCCTTGGCGTAGAAGCACTTATTTCCAGACTTACAGACCTTACAATCGATGCGCGACTCGTCAAAGCAATGCCGCTAATCGCAATCACCCTGATTTTTGTTTCAAACTACGCAAGCAACAATCGAAGTGAAGATAACTTCGTCGCCAACTACGCTCGCACGATTTTGAATTCACTGCCTTTAAATAGCGTGTTATTTACCTATGGTGATTTCGAGACTGGACCCATAGGCTACCTGAATCGGGTAGAGGGTGTTCGCCCGGACGTCGAGATAAGGGAATGGGAGAATCTGGTCTTTGACAACAGGCTCGCATCTCCTTTTTCACCGGAAGAGGCCCGAGATGAAGCATCTCGTCAATTTATTGAAGGTACTGAACGACCGGTGGTCTCGATATCCAATCGGCTTAGACCTTCAACTAACTATGGGGGATATTTCCAGCATAGCCCCGGCCCGCCACAAGCGATAAACCCGAAACTGGATGCTTATATGCAGCATCTGGTTTATCTCAGCAACAATCAACTGATTGCCGACCCACATGAGCAGACTCTGCTGATCGGGCTACTTATTAATTATGCAAAAATGTATCTGGCCCACGCCAAGCAATCGCCAGATCATCGAGCACGGATATCAAATCAGATCGGGTCTTTGCAGAGTACATTCGCTGGAAAACTAATCACTCTGGAATTTGCGCTACAAAGAACGGAGCTCGACGAAGAGACCTTAATCGCATTGATCTCTATGGGCAGGAGTGCGGAGCAAAACATTCCTGAAATGATCTCCAGCAAAAACCTTGCCGCCTTCTATAATTACTTCGGCCATATTATTGCGCGACACAATCCTTCGTCTTCAACATTAAAGAGTGGGGTGACGGAAGCCATGGAGTATTTGGGCCGGTCGATAAGCGCCTATCCGGCCAAGGAAAATCCCAGCATCTGCCAACTTAATGCCATGAGCAAAACACAAGGAATTAAGACCCCGAATGTCTTAGCGAGGCTTGACCTTACATCCTGCGAATAAGTTATTCGCTCATCCTGATAATGGACCAGATATTGGAGAAGTCATCCAGCCATAGAATCTTTTCCGCATCGACCATCTTCCATCGCTCATCTCTAGCAATGAGAAGATCTGACAAATCAGGAATCCTGGATAAGACCACCCACTTTGCCGGATACTTATGCAAACCATCGGCACCGGCAGATTGATGATAGAGGATGGATAAATCCAGCTCATCGGCAATGGCATTTAATACCGGCAGCAGGTCCAGATGGTGATTCGAAATGTGATATGCAATGGCGCCATCAGGCGAAAGCTTTTCCATCACTTCAGTGAGAGCTTCCAGAGTGACAAGATGGGTTGGAATAGAACCACTGGAGAAGGCGTCCATAACAATCAGGTCGTAGGTCGTTTCTGATTTGCGCAGATTGAGCCGCCCATCACCCACGTAATAACTAATGTCTGCCTTCGATTCTGACAGGGTGGTGAAAAACTCGAGGGCTAAATCAATTACAGCCTGATCAATTTCATAGATATCAAAGCTTGTGGTCTCGTCGCCATACTCCACCACCGTACCGATACCAAGCCCTACAAGTGCCACGCGATTCGGCTCAAGCAGTTGAAATAGTCGACCGATACCAGTGGCCCTGTGAAAATATGCAAGTGGCATGTGCTCGTTAGCACCTTCCTGGAACTGTTTACCATGTATGTGTGTACCTGCAACCAGCTTTCTGACTCTTGAATTGCCGATACCGACATCGCGAACAGCATAGGTGCTGTAAAAGGTTCGAGTGCGGTGTATGGTTTCATCGCCCAGCTGAAACTCCTGAACAAGATAGGAATATCCAAGGGCGAGAATCATGCACCCACGAAGGAGCCAGCTCACGGCGCTAGTAAAGGTAAAATTACTCGCCACAATGTAATAGAGGGCAACTACAACAACCACATAGAATTCAAATGTCGTATCAAATACCAGGGGAGCCACAATGCCTGCAAGGATGCTGCCTAATGCGCCGCCTGTGGCCAAATGTAAATAGAAGTGAGTAAGGTTCTTCTTGTGCGGCTTGCCTCTCTCGAGATCGCCATGAAAGATCATGCAAATCGCAAACAGGCACAGCAGTGCAACCGTTATTTTGAAATTGAAGTCCAGGTTAAGAGCCTGGCTATTCGCCAGCATCAACAACAGAATCGACAAAACGCCAAGGAAGGTCCTGACGGTATTAGGTTCGGATATCCTGGGATAAAGAAAACAGACGATAAAGGAAGCCAGATAAACGCACAGAGGAGCGACCCACAATAGCGGCAAATTAACCACATCAAGGGTCAGGTAATGGGTAACCACGATCAACGCCGCTGAGGGAACCAGGGCTTGGAAAATCCGCAAGGGGCGAACACCACCACTAAGATCTATTGTTTCAATCGCCTGAGATTTATTAGCCCTGACATATAACACCATCGTAGCGAGTAGGAGTAAGGCATAGACAATATACGCTGCTGACCATATCCAGGATTGACTGCTATTGCTTAAAAGCGGCTCCACCAAAAATGGGTACGCCAGAAGGCCCAGCAGAGACCCGGCATTGGACACACCATACTGGATATAAGGGTTCTGCCGCTGCGCCTTTTCATCATTGGCCATCCAATATTGGAGTGTCGGGCTTGTCGTTGAAAGCACCAGATACGGAAGGCCAACCGAAATCGCAAGCATCAGGAACAAACTAAGTGACGGACTACTGCTTACCCCGATCGCCGGAGCGGCAATGGGTAAAATCAGCAAAGAGATTCCCAGCATGGACGCAAGCAACATCATGTGTCGATGCAAGCCAATGGATCGCACGAGCCAGTGAGTCGCACCGTAGCCAATCAGTAGAGTCGTTTGGAAAAAGACCAGGCTGGTAATCCAGATAGATGCCCCACCGCCGAAACCCGGAAGTAACATCTTGGTAATCATGGGTTGTATCAGGAATAGCAGGAAGGCCGATAAGCCGATTGTTATTGTGTAGATCATTTGGTTTTACAGTACTTCTTTTCCGCCGCTTATCCGCCGGGAATTTTTCTCAGTTCCAACTCTGGACATTCGGCAATTGGTTTTGGGCCATTATTACAATCAGTCTTGCCGCTTATTTATCGGAATTAGATTGAAGCGGAATTGTTAAAATCCACCATAACATATATAAGCCGGACCACTAGGCACCGAGCAAGCTTGCTTTGATATTCTGGCATTTGGATTCAACGTTTATAATTCAGCCGATTTATTAAGCACTAGAAATACACCTATCGCCATCAACATCAAACCTGCCAACCGTTGCGCATTCAATGTGTACCGCGGCGCCCCCAGAAGCCCAAAGTGGTCGATAAAACTCATTGCAATCAGCTGCCCAAGCAACACAAATGCAACGGCATTGGATACGCCAAAGCGAGGAGCGATCCAGGTAATGCTCAATATATAGAACATGACAAAAAAGCCACCAAAGTAGAAGTACCAGGGAGTCGTTGGCAGATACAACTTTGACGGCACCCCTTCGCTGACCAACAAATATACAGTAGCGACAACCAAGCCAACGGAAAATAATATTGTTGCAGCCAGAGCCGGGCTTTGCAGCCTGGCACCCAGGCCGCCATTTAAGGCGGCCATAACTGGAATTCCCAGTCCCGCCACCACCATGATTGATGCGTAAAATAAAGAATTGTTCATAAATGCACCCTGGAATTAATACACCTTTCCGCACAGGCTGGTGCAGTGCAATTTCTTAAGCTGATTAGATACAGCTCCCACGAAAGGAGCGAACTCAATGTCGCGGACTCGCGGCGTTGCCCATCGCGCCCACTGAGCACCCACCTTGAATGGAATCAAAGACAGTATAAGAATCGCAATCCCTACGCAGAATGACCCGGCTCCGAAGCCCTTCAGCAAACCAAGCAACAGAGTCTGGTAGCTTGAGCTGAGCGTCTCCCACGGTGCATCTATTACTGCCGAATGGTATGGCGTCAGCTCGCTTGCACCAAGGTATCTAACCCCCTGAAGCATCAAACCCAAACCTACAAGACAATAAAGACCCAGCGGTAAGTTGTTGGTAACATGCACACGAACTCTGGAAACGTTCGGGGTATTTTGCATATTCAGAATTCTCCTCTTGGAATTGCCAAGAATAACCCAGAAGCAAAAACCTTTGCCGCTTCTACTTCGGGACACCCAGCAAAAGGGACTATTTCGGGGTCTATTTCGGGAAAGCTATTTCAGGACACCCAGCAAAATATTTAACTTTTTGTAAGCCATTAGCCCTATTCCGTGTAATCGATAACCACTTCCTGGATGTCCGGAAATTCCGGAAATTATCGCCATGACTGCTGCGTAAAACAGTGCATTGTTCATAGATACATTTACAGAGAAACAAACCGTTGAATTAACAAGTATGCTGGATCCCTTTGGCATAACCTCTCTTGAAGAGACAACCCGCTACTGGACGGTGTTTGAGAAGACCTCCGAACTACCTCCATTGGATGGAACGCTACTAAACAACAGAATCTTGTGGATGGTCATCGGCACTTTACTCCTGCTGACGGCTTATGTCAGGTTTCCGTTTTCCCTTGACCGGAGCAGGAAGCAAGGGAAGAGCAAGGCGATAAATGATCCGCCAGACGAACCGCCCGTTATTTTCGAGTTGGCCTCTGCCACACAGGAATTTAATTTGGCGACGAGTTGGCGACAGTATCTTTCCCAGACCCAGCTAGAGATCCGGAACATTGTGTTTTCAGCGCCATTTGTCACCCTCTTATTGCTTGGCATCTTCATGGTCGTGGGAAATGCCGCTGGAAACCTCGGTAATATCTTTGGAACAGCTGTGTACCCAACGACCGGTGCTATGGTTCGCATCATCAACGGCGCCTTTTCATTTTCGCTGGTTTTTGTGCTGATTTATTACTCGGGTGAACTGATGGTTCGCGAGCGAAATGTTAAAATTGACGGCATCATGGATGCCATGCCGCAATCAAACTGGGTCATGATGGGCGCCAAATTTACAGGCATCCTGCTGGTAATAACGTCTATGTTATTGATTGCCATGGCGGCCGCCACTGGCGTTCAAATCTACAAAGAATTCTATGACATCAACATAATCCACTACCTTCAGGGATTATTGTTTTTCTTTCAGTTTCCGCTGTATCTCATGATCGTGCTGGCTGTGTTTTTCTACGTTATCACACGGAACAAATTTATCGCCATGTTCATGATGGTCCTCTACTTGTTGGTGACGCTAACCTTGCCAAATATCGGCCTCGAAAATTATCTCTACCGGTTTCGCGAGACCAACCCTGTTTATTCTGACTTCACCGGATATTCACACAACCTCGAACCCTATCTTTGGCAGACATTCTACTGGGCATGGTTCGCTTGCTTGATGATTCTCGCGATCTATCTGTTGTGGCCACGTGGCGCTGAGGATAATTGCCAGAGAGAATAAAGGTAGCGAAGCAGAGATTGACGCCGCCACTCAAAATTTCCATCGCAACTCTGGCACTTGGTTGGGTGACAACGGGTTCTTATATTTATTACAACACTAATATTCTCAATACGCTGGTTACGTCCGGGGATCAGGAAACACTACAGGCAGAATATGAAAAGATGTACAAACAATATCAGTACATGCCAAGGGCAACCATCACATCGATCTATGCAGAAGTTGATATATATCCTAACGAACGAGATGTGTTGCTGCGCGGTCACTATATACTTGAGAACAAGTCTTCAGTGGAGGTCCATGAATTCCATCTGAGTCACATTCCTAAAATTGAAATTACTAAATTTGAAATTCCCGGAGCCACACTGCTTACAGACGATAAGAAACATGGTTACCAGATCTACAAATTTGATGAGCCGCTAGCGCCGGGCGTTGTTTTTAACGCCGAATTCGAAACGGCATGGAGAACGCCTGGATTCGCCAACAGTGGCCACGACGTGAGTGTGACGCCCAATGGCACCTTTATTAACAATACTGATTTCTTTCCAATGCCCGGATATTCAGGTGCCTACGAGCTTAGTGACAACAACAAACGGCGGGAACAGGACCTTCCGCCCATCGAGAGAGCATCTTCGATCGACGATAAAGTGGCCTGGAGGAGAAATGGCCTGGGCAATGCCGACAGGGTAAATTTTGAAACCATCGTTTCCACATCATCTGACCAGATTGCGCTGGCGCCTGGTTATCTGCAAAGGAAATGGGAGCAAGATGGCCGGAGATATTCCCATTACAAGATGGACACACCCATCTGGAACTTCTTTGCGTTTTTATCTGCTGATTACAAAATAAGGAAGGAAGAGTGGCAAGGCATCAATATCGAGGTCTACTATAAGCACGACTACAATATAGATACGATGATTGAGTCGGCTCGGGACTCGCTTGCCTACTTCAGTAAACACTTCAGCCCTTTCCAGTATCGTCAGTTCAGGATCCTGGAATTCCCTGCCTATCAAGGTGCTTTCGCACAGTCATTCCCCAATACGGTTCCCTTTTCTGAAGCCATTTGCTTTGTCGCGGACTTGCGGGACAAGGAGGAAATTGACTACGTCTATTACGTCACTGCTCATGAGCTCGCCCATCAGTGGTGGGCACACCAGGTACTGGGGGCCGATGTACAGGGTTCAACAATGATAATAGAAAGCCTCGCGCAGTATTCAGCCCTGATGGTGATGGAGGAGCGTTACGGAAAGGAAACCATGAAACGCTTTCTTGAATATGAACTGGATCGGTATCTTCGGGACCGCGGGGGTGAACTGATAGAAGAGCTACCTTTGTTCCTGGTTGAGAATCAACCCTATATCCACTACCGAACAGGTAGTGTGGTGCTCTACGCATTAAAAGATTATGTCGGTGCGGATATCGTCAACAGCGCCCTTGCTCAATTTATTAAAGACCACGCCTTCAAAGGACCTCCTTTCCCAACAACAAAGCAATTGTTGGCAGAGATAAGGAAGAGAGCGCCAGAGCAATATGCGGACGTGATTACAGACCTGTTTGAAAAAATAGTCTTGTACGATCTAAAGGTAGCTGGTCAGTCAGAGAGATGGACAATGGACAATTCGAAGTCAGAATCGATGTTGGGGCACGGAAATTTGAAGCCAATGGCGCGGGACAGGAAGAGGAAGTACCGGCATCAGTGGGAATTGATCCACTTCATAAGCTCATTGACCGAAATCCATCTGACAATGTAGCCGATGTGAAGAGCTGATTTTTACTCAACCAACATCACCGTACTTGACCTATGTTCAGAAAATGTAGTTTGTTAGCCTTATCCTAGGCACATAATCTGGCTGGATGTATGATCAGGGCAATGACAGTGATGGGATTTGATACTGGAGAGTTTAAATGAGCAAGCAGGGTCAACGCGGAAGACGAAGCTTCTGGACCTGGGGCTGGGAATCGGATGAGCCGACAGATGCACAGCGAAAAGAAACCGCCAGGCAATTGTCAGGGCACTTTGATCGCGAGATTACCGTGCCGAGGATTCCAAAAATTGAAGAGTTTGTATTAAGAAAGCCAAGAATAAAGGTCCCTGACACTTTATCTCGCATTGTGACGACCGATCATGATGAGCGAGTGATTCATACCTACGGTGGCCATTTCCTGGAACTCAACAGGGCGCTTCATGGTGATTTTTCTGATCCACCGGATGCTGTTGCCTATCCTGAAACAGAGGAAGAACTTGAGTCGGTACTCGACTGGTGTAACAGCAATGACCATGCAGTGATTCCTTATGGCGGCGGCACAACTGTCGTTAACGGAGTCAGCGTTCCCACTACAGCAGATTCTGCGGTAACAATTGATATGGAACGACTCGACAAGGTGCTGGAAATTGACGAGACTTCTCGTGCCGCAAGAATTCAGGCGGGCATATTCGGCCCGGATCTTGAAGCCGCGCTTCGCCCAAAAGGTTATACCTTAAGACATTTCCCCCAAAGTTTTCCCTGGTCTACTCTGGGTGGATGGATAGTGACACGTTCCGGGGGTCACTATGCAACGAACCACACACATATTGATGAATTTGTGGAATCCCTGCGCATGATTACGCCGCAAGGCTGGTGGGAAAGCCGGAGGCTGCCAGGCAGCGGGGCGGGGCCAAGCCCGGACAGGCTCGTCATTGGCTCGGAGGGTACCCTGGGTATTCTGACAGAAGCCTGGATGAGAATTCAAAAGCGACCATTATTCAGAGCGACTGCAGGTGTCGTGTTTGCTTCCTGGAAGGAAGGTTACACTGCAACCCGCCACATTGTTCAGGCCAAGCTCTGGCCTGCCAACCTCAGATTGCTAGACCCTGCAGAAGCCGGAAGGGCTGCTGGTCTCGATGGCAAGCAAACGCTGTTGATCATTGGTTTTGAATCATCGGATGTCCCCCAGGATTCGTTCATTAAGCTTGCGGTCGATATTGCACGAGAATTTGGCGGACAGGTTAATGATGATGAAATTAATGTCTCCGATGGTTCAGGTAAGACGACCGGTAGAGAAGGGGCCGTTGGCAACTGGAGAAGCTCGTTTATTGGCGTTAATGCCGGAATGACTAATGGTCTGGGTTTAATTGGCGACACATTTGAAACGGCGATCACATGGGACAAGTGGCCAGAATTTGATGCGCAAATCAGAAGTAGAGTCGGCAAAGTCCTCAAGGAAGTCGTTGGCGATGCTTCAACCTTATCCTGTCGATTTACCCATATTTATACAGACGGGCCCGCGCCATATTACACCTTCACTGGCATGGGTACGCCTGGTGGTGAAGCAGAACAGTGGAAGATAATTAAGGATGCGGCTAATGAGGCTTTGATTTCCTGTGGTGGGACAATCACCCATCATCACTCTGTTGGCAGAATGCATGCACAAGGCTGGTCAAAACAGCGGCCAGACTTATTTGAATCATCACTTCGAGCCGTTAAAAAAACACTGGACCCAAATTCAATTCTCAACCCTGGTGTGTTATTTAATCCTGACTAAAGCTGAATTAGTTCAAGAGCCCGTGGGCAATTGCCAGAAGTTCGGGGCAGCCAGGATCTAACGAGCAAGTTCGGTGATCCAGTGCTTCGAGATAGACGGCTTATCAGCGGCTTGCGTAAAACTCCCATGAGAAAATACGCTAATGGCGATCATAACGGCAGCAAACGTAATGTGACTTCTTTTTACTGTTTCCGGTTTCATGCAATGGTCTCGTTATATCTTGATGTCAAAATGATGTCTGCACCGCGCTTCACAACACCCGTTTCAATAATCCAATGCCAATGCGCCGGTTGACCGTCCTCAGGAACCTTTTCCAGATGATCATTGTCAAATAACATCTCCCCAATCTTAGCCATATGATTCACCTATCAGGACTTAAGGAAACGCTCGTCGAGTACCCGTTCTGCCGCAGGAATAACTCTCAAGGAGGGTAGACAAATAATGAGCAATACTAATCCTTGCCTGCAGGCAGAAAATATCGGATTAGAATCCGAGGATGGTTACTTGATTCAATTATAGAGAGTGGTATTGGCAAGTTAACTGCTCACCTCTTTAGAGTTTACAATACCTGGACCCATGATGACGCCGTAGGGTGCTAACCGGTTCGACAAGTACCACGTGTAAGTCCAACAGAGCGGGATCATGACAGTGACCACAAGGTTCACCACGTCACGCCGAGGCTTGTCCGATGACTCTTTAATCAGGGAAACTGTGGATCGAAGGGCTAGGTGGCTTTAAGTTCTTGTATCGCCTGATCGTAGCAATTCGGACATATGCCGTGACTGAATTTTAAATCGTTTGAATTAGACTTCAAAAATTTGTTCTACAGCCACCCACTCACTTGAGGCATTGCGGATGTTTTTGCCACTCGCACAAATCGTGACAAATCCTGGTGCGGTGGTTAATGCTTCCTCTAGTTTGGCTTGCGTTTTTCTGAGCTCTGTAATGTCATCGCTGGTAGCCATGACCTGATAGACTCACCAGCGTCATCAAAAATCGGGACATAGGTGGGAGCCATCAGGAAAAGTGCGCCTGGCTTCTACGACCAAGCTTAGCTTTGTTTTCACGCAGCGCTGATAGTTAGCAAGAGCACGTTTCAACAAGGGAATGTCCCACCCGGATAAACCACTATAATCGGTGATATCACGTCCGACAAATTACTCACGCTTTATGTTGTAGTAGGCCTCCACTTGTTTGTTGATCATCGCACAGATGAAATGGCCGTCGGGTGTGACATTCATGATTGATACCTGCGCACCGATTCTGTCCAGCAAAGCCTCGATATCTCGTGAAATCATCCTGTTTTATCCTGTGACTCGGTCAATCTGTCAAATTCTCAAATCGCTATCATGCTACCTGACTCCATTGTAGCCACATCGAAATTGCGTTTAAGCGGTATTAGAACCTTTTTATTAGTCTAATCCCACTTACATCAGGGATAGCCAGAATCCCTTTTTTAGTATCGTGAATGACCTGACAGAGTGATTTTTGCGATGGTGATGAAATTCGGGTCAAAAATCAGCAACGGGCACAGTGACCTGATAGAGGTCAGAAACGCCTGGTAGCAGAAGAAAATAATGTCTGTGAATATGTCTGCCCGAAACCACTAGCCACGGTTTTTGGCTTCTTTGCCAGTATCTTCATATAGAAGGCTAAAGCCATTGTCTTTCACTCTTAGCAACAATCTGAAGGTTCTTTTCCTGTCGCTATCACTGAAATCCTGGAAGAGGTCATCGACCAATTCTTGACCCAGTTTATTGATGAGCGGCATCAGTTCAGCAGTGGATTCGGTTAAATAGATGCGTTTAATACGTCGATCACGCGCATCGTCTTTACGGCACACGAGACCCTTGTCTTCCATTCGATCAATCAGGCCGGTGACGCCCATTCGACTTAAATCCAGAATGTCACTCAGTTCGGTCTGAGTGATGCCGGGTGTTCGCCATATATAAAGAATGGCGCGCCAGTTTGAACGCGTCATATTGTAGGACTTCAGCCGTTCATCGAAGGCCGTAGTAATTTGCCTGGCGATGTCATGAATTAGAAAACCGAAGCCATCTTCCAATTCGCTCATCGACTAATTCTCCCTGATTGTGGTTGTCCTTTATAAATGTACTCTACCATTAATGTAAGTGCCACTTACATTATTCTGTGTTTACATATATAACTGTTCACTTGTCTTTCATCATTCATCTAGAAAGTACAGACATGGCCAGGTGTTTAGTGGTAGATGTTTTATGGCATTAGATTCGGTCGATAGAATAAGGATCGGGATGCGACTGTACTTAGCTTATGTATACAAAAAAAGAAGTTTATTCATGGATCGGCCATTCTTAGTCCGTATGAGTGACCTACTTACTGTAACGCGGTGGCTGCTATTTCTTGGATTTTGTTTCGTTCATGAAACGAGCGCCGCGTCTCCCGCTTTGCTGCAAACGGTAAAAGATCCGCAAATCATAGTGCCATTTTTTGAAGGTGTTGAAATCTCGATTGACGGTCGAGTTGATGAGGCGATCTGGCAGCAAGTGCCTGGCTACGATTCCATGCTGGTAATTGACCCGGATACATTGGAAAAACCGACTTACTCCACGATCAGTAGGTTTATTTCCACACCGAAAGGATTGTATGTAAGCGCGGTGATGGAGCAGCCGCAAGAAACCTTGGTATCCCGCCTTTCATCAAGGGACAAATACATTAACCGTGACGCCTACGGGATTACCCTTGATACAACGGGAGAAGGATTGTATGGCTACTGGTTTGTTGTCAATCTGGGTGGCTCTTTGATGGACGGCAAGGTAATACCGGAGCGCACCTTGAGTGAACAGTGGGATGGACCATGGATCGGTGAAAGTGCCAGGTTGGACAACGGCTGGAGTGCTGAATTTTTTCTCCCCTGGTCGATGATGGCGATGCCGGACGCAGTATCGGATCGTGTGATGGGATTCTGGATCGATCGTAAAGTTGCCCATATGGATGAACGATACGGTTGGCCAGCGTTGCCTTATACCGCGGCACGATTTATGTCGGCGTTGCAACCAATGCATTTACAGTCGCTCGAGACCAAGCAGCAGTTCGCGATTTTCCCGTACACCTCTGTATCGCACGATGAAATTTCCAACGAACAGGAGTTTCGTATCGGTGCTGACATCTCCTGGCGACCATCGACTAACTTGCAACTTACGGCTACCCTCAAGCCTGATTTTGGTGCTGTGGAATCAGATGATGTCGTGATCAACCTCACATCCTTCGAGACATTTTTCCCTGAGAAACGACTGTTTTTTCTTGAAGGTAATGAAGTCTTTATCACCACGCCGCGGTCCGATGTAAATCGCTATCGTTCTTCCCGGCGTGGCAGTGGAGCACGTCCTACGCGATCGACATTTACACCTGAACCTACGACTTTACTTAATACAAGGCGTATTGGAGGCGCACCCAAGCATGTCACGATTCCCGACGGCGTTGATATTCCAGCGGTGGAACGCGGCAAACCAGTTGACTTACTGGGCGCGCTTAAGGTCGTAGGTAGTGCGGGAGGTTTTCGATATGGCGTGCTCGGTGCGTTTGAGGATGATGTCAAATTACCCGGTATTGACTCCAGCACCGGCATGCAAGTGGAGGTTGTTGAGGAAGGTCGTGACTTTGGCGTTGTGCGGGCGCTTTATGAAACCACTGGGGAGGGGAGGAGATCGATTGGATACATTGGCACGATTGTCGCGCTGCCGGGTGCGGACTCAATGAGTCATGGCATTGATACACACTTGCTGTCAACTAACGGGAAAATTAAGTGGGATACCCAGTTCATGTATAGTGATGTCAATGGCATATCTGGCTATGGCGCTTTTACTGATGTTAATTATACTCAGCGACGTGGTTTACTTCACAGGTTCAGTTTCGATTATGTAGATGACAAGCTTGACGTCAGTGATTTAGGGTTTATTAAACAAAACAACTACATTTCTGCCCAATATGGTCTTGTGCGTTCGACAAGCCAGGGCCTGGATTACTTTCGTTTCGTTAGAAATTCTCTATTCATTTCGACCCAGGCCAACACTGAAGGGTTTGTAACCCGAGTAGGGATTTTTACCAACCATACGATGTTGTTTCCGAATAGTTCGCAGTTTCGTTTTGAAGTGGATTACTATCCTGAGCGCTGGGATGATCGAAACAGTCGAGGCAATGGGATGTTCAAAACCGATCCCAGGTGGTTCACCCAGGTAGCTTTTGGCACCGATTCGGCGAAGAAATTTTCCTGGAGCGGTACCCTGGGCGCTGAGCAGGAGGAGATCAACAAAACCTGGACCTACAGTTCAGATTTTGGGCTCACGTATACCCCCAACGATCAGTTTACGTTTGATTTGGACTTACGCTATAAAAAGCGTGACGGTTGGCTGGTGCATCGCACTGGTCCGGATTTTACAACCTACAAGGCAGATGACTTTCAGCCGCGTTTTTCCATTGACTATTTCTTCACCTCTAAACAACAGTTCAGAATCACCATGCAGTGGGCGGGTATTAAAGCAGAAGCCCAGAACTACTGGCAAGTACCTGTTGGTGATGGCGAATTGATTGAACGCCCGGCAGGGATCGAAAGTGAAAACTTTACGCTGTCTCGCCTGACGGCGCAGGTACGCTATCGATGGGAGATAGGACCCTTATCTGATTTATTTGTCGTCTACACTCGAGGTAGCAATATTGTTGACATGGACATCAACACGGATTTCAGTGATCTGCTTTCGAATGCCATTAGTGACCCCATTGTTAATTTTTTTGTCGTGAAATTGCGGTATCGATTCGGCACCTGATTCGTCAATGGCTCCAATTCGATGAAATGGCTGGCCAGCAGAGGTCCGGATTAGGCGCACAGCGACCAGGTTTACAGGCTGAGAACAACCGGTTTTTCTGGCAGCTAACGGCCAAATATAGCCATCAGGTGAGAGCAGCAATCCCGGAAGAGCTCATTGATTTCACATGGACACCTGAGCTTAGTGCTGGTAATTGGCACGACAGTTGTAGCGCGAACACTGATAGAGTTCCGAAACTCCTGGTTGCAGAAGAAAATAATGTCTGTGAATATGCCTGCCACAGGTTATTTCAGTGTAACTAAGACAAAATCGATTGGCATGTCGCCGATGTTGGCAAATTCATGTGCTTCACTTTGTTCCGCCGCGTCGATCCAGCCCACTGACCCCGCTTCCAAAACCTCCGAGACCTCGCGCACTCCCACCCGGCGTTTCAACCACGTGCCGCCCTTGATATGAATACAGATTTGATTGCCGGGATGACTGTGAACGCCCGTCGACTGTCCTGGCTCAACCTGCCCGCGCTGCACAATCATCCGGTCGTTTTCCAGAAGTAATTCCATACGGATGTTGGGGTAGGTTTGTGGCTTTTGTTTAATGCCGGGAGCGATTGGCATATCGCGCTTGAGAGTCACGTAGATCAAGTCGATGAGTTCATCACCCACGTTACCGGAATCGTGCTCTTCGCTGAGCGGTATTGCATTCATCCAGCCTACTGATCCGTCCGCATCAGGAGGTCCCACATAAGTGACTTCACCGTGCTCACGACCAGACCACAATCCGCCTTTAACATGCACGTAAAGCTGGTCGCCGGGATGGGAATGAATGCCTTCCCATTCCCCCGGACCGACGACCAGGCGTTGCAGGACAACATGCTCGTTCTCAAACACCAACTCGCCGTCAGGGTCAGCCAGATTTGGGTAGGTCAATAAAAACTGTGATACAGAGTCGTTCATTTGATCTCGCCAAGCGCCTGATCCAGCGCGGCTGTAAGTTGTTGGGCATGATTCTCATCAAAGACCAGTGGTGGACGGATTTTTATCACGTTGGAGCAGGGACCCTCGACTCCCACCAGCACGCCTAGCTCACGCATTCGATTGACGATGGCAGCTGTCTCTTTCGCTGCCGTTAGTCATCTTTTTCGGGTTTATACATTAGAAATGAATCAAAATAGCTGAATTGGGTAATTCGACTGTTGATACTAGCTTGTTTACATTGATTCATAACTAAGTATGTTAACAACATGATTTTTAATGATATTT
>JAYGEX010000015.1:0-128817 GCA_046582185.1 Pseudomonadales bacterium
CCAGATTTAGGGAACGGGATGTAACCCAGCTCATCCATGATGACGCAATCTACCAGCTGCAACCTTCTCACCAGAGACCCTTGCCGGCCCTCCCCCTGCTCCTTGATTAGGGTATTGATTAGATCAACCGCATTGTAAAAATGCACCTTCTTACCGCCTTGAACCAGCTCAGTGCCCAGTGCAATCGCGGTATGCGTTTTACCGGTGCCTGTGCCACCCACGAGGATCAGGATAGTCTTTTAAGCTGGTGTTGCTGCTACCGGCTCGCCTAAGGCCGCCGCTCGTTCTAGCCGAGTCGCCTCGTCCCGAGGTAAATGCTTCTGGGCAAGGAACATAAAAATAAGCGCCGGGATAAGGGTCAGCATTGAGACTGCGATAGCACTTTTCAATGATTCTGCGTCGCTCATGCCGCTTCGGTAGAAGGCGTCTGATATCAGACCCATGAAGTAAGGCCCCAGCGCGAGGCCAATAAACGTGTTGATCAGAATATAGTATGCGCCTGCAACTGCACGCATACGTGGCATCACGAGGTCCGCTGCAGTGCTGGGCGGGATGCCACCCGCACATGCACTCATGATGGTCAATCCAAAATTCAACCAGAAAGCGGCGACCAAGCTGTCGCTGTACAACAACATTAATAGAAAGGGAATGGTGCCTAAAATGGAAATGTAACCAACAATTAGCCTGCCTCCCGCAAACTTGGTTTTAAGATAGTCCGCGAGTACGCCGCCTGCGGTAATTCCTATAAAGCCACCAGCCGCTGCCCCCATACCCAGATACATACCTACTTCAATTACGCTGACATCATGCAAACGCAGCAACAAAGGCGCGATCCAGAAGCCTGCTCCGTATCCCACAAAGGCGGTCATGGGGAATGCCAACATGGTGTACATAAAGGCCTTTGATCCGAACATCATCTCAAAGGTTGCAGGATCGCGTGTCTTTAAAGTTTGTGCCCAGGAAAAAGTTACATAAACACCAAAGGCTGTGGCAATCCACTGTGCGACACTGCCTGTCAGCAGTATGAGTATCCAGGCAGCGAGACAAAAACTGGCGGCTGCAGCTAAATTTATCCTTAAAGACTTTTTGTTGCTCAGTAATCCCAACAAGTTTAATGGTGGGATCACAGCCATCAGTTCATTGCCCAGTACACGAAATGGTGCAGGATGTTGCTCTGCCACCAGTCCTTCGCTGATGCCGCGAATGGGCTCCCTTAAAGTGCGGACCCAGATCGCCATAAAAATACCGGGAATGCCTACCATCATAAAGGCGACTTGCCAGCCCTTTAAGCCAAATGGTGCGTCAGTAGGGTAGGCGGTTGACCATGCATCAAGAATATAACCACCCAGAAATATACCGATACCTGCACCGATATATACGCCTGAAGCATAGATGGCAATGACGGTTGCGCGTCGGTGGGGCGGATAATAGTCGGATAACATGGAATAGGCAGCAGGTGATGCACTGGCTTCGCCGATGCCAACGCCAATCCGACATGCCGCCAGGGTCGTAAACGATCTGGCAAGGCCAGATGCTGCAGTCATGACGCTCCAAAAGGTTAAGCCGATTGATATTAGATTGCGCCTGTTCCACACATCGGCAAATCGGGCCAATGGAATGCCGAATACTGCGTAGAACACAGCAAAGACGGTACCGTATAGGAACCCCATTTGAGCATCTGTTATTGCAAGGTCAGCTTTGATGTCTTCGGCAAGTATTGAAAGGATGTTTCGATCGATGAAGTTAAAAATGTAAACGAGCACGAGTACGAAGAGTACGTAATGTGAATAGAATTTGCTTGTCGTTGGTGGTGCTTCAGTCGATTCACTCATGTACTAAGCCTACGGGGGTGTTAACAGAATAGACCACGTTTCGCCTGACATGGCAAATGAGGGAATAGCCAGGGATGAAGGCGCTTCCTAGATTTTGATCGTTAGTGAGATGGCAGCGTGGTCGCTCAATACTTCCCTGCGCGTCGATTCTGCACTTTTCCCCCATAGATAGGATACGGATGTCAGTCCGCTAAGCGTCTGTGGGTCCAGATAGGCATAGTCGAGCCTGAAGCCATTATTGCCGTTAGGTGAATACCAGGTATAAATACGCGCGTCGCCATGTGCCCGCCTATAGGCATCAAGCCAGCAAAGTTTTTGCAGTTGATCGATCCAATTCTTTTCCATTGCGCCAAAAACAGGCCTCTCCTCATCAATATCCGGTAGTCCGGAATTCGTATCGCCGATCAAAAGACCAAATGCGTGCCGGGATTGTTTCAGGTAGCGGATGATGCCCTGCTGAAATTTTTGCTTACGTCCGCTGACTCGATTCGGAACATGCATGCCTCCCACAAAAAGGTGCTCCCTACCGTTGAAGAGGTTTATCTCGCAAGGTAAAAATCGAAACCGGTCTATTCGGGTGCGATGCTCAAGACAGCTAACAGGCCAGCGCGATGCGATCAGCAATGCGTTGGTTTTGTCGTTTGTTTGTGCTGTTGAAACCTGATATATCCAACCAGCATCCCGAAGCCAGCGTGATAGTGATTGACTCGCGCTCGTGCCTCGAAATTCCGAGAGCACTAGAATATCAGCGTCCCATTTGATGAGTTGTTTAAAGATGCCGCTAACTCGAACTCCGCCGCCGGAGCGAATATTCCAGCCAAGGAGGCTAATTGACGGGTCTACCTGATCTCGTTCAGGGTTCACCGCGCATCCAGGTAGTTCTTTAGCCTATCCTTTATAAAGTAGGTCCAGCCTTCAACACCGGCCTGGCGCTTGAATTCCGGAATGTCATCTGGAAAAGGTTTTATGATGGCGGCTGTAACTAATAGATGTGCAGAATGCTCATCACCCGATACTTCGAAGCTAAGGGATGATTCCCCCGGGAAGCCTTCGTACTTCCAGCTATAGATCACTTTACGCTGTGGGATGACTTCAGTGACGTGCCAAATATGGACGAAAGTTCTATCCCCGGCCTCCACTGAAAACCGGCTACAGAAGCCAGGTTCTGCCTTGAAGTCTGGTATGTCTTCGAAATACCAATTTCTCATTTCTTTGATGTCGGTGATTGCGTTCCAAACATCAGGCGCTGATCGATCAAAGTCTTGCTCGACAACTATGGGATCTTCCCGTGATTTCATTTCGGTGGACCTGTAGTAAAGCCTTCGCCTATTCTAACAGTAAATGTTCGTGATAAACTTGGCATGCCTAACGGCATTAATTATGACCCGGTAAAAGCCTGTATTAACAAATTCTACATGTCGGCCAACGTTGATTTAGGGGACATTGTGGATTTACACCAAGAGCTCGTCAATGTAAACATTGCCCATGTTTCGGTGTTAAAATCAGCCAATCATTTATTTAGCTTGCCTTAAGTGTTGATCTTGTACCTACAACGCTTACATTTAGAATGTGGAACAAATTATGAAAAAAGTACCCATCATTGACTTGGCTGCAGCAGAAGAGGATGTCAGTGTCCTCGAACCATTAGATCGTGCTTGCCGTGACCATGGGTTTTTTCTGCTAAGTAATCATGGTATGGACAAAGAAATTGAAGCCATGTGGCGTAATTCCGAATTGTTCTTCAACGACCCGCGGTCTGAAAAATCAAAATTACTTCGTACCAAGGAAAAGCCACTGGGCTATTACAATAAGGAACTGACTAAGCGTAAGCGAGACCTCAAAGAAGTGTTTGATTTCATGGGGCCAAGAAATGACAAGAGCGAGCGGAATCAGTGGCCCGACAATAAGCCTGAGTTTAAGCAGGTCATGGATGATTTTTTCTCGGCAGCAACATTGGTTGCAGAGCGGACCTTAAACCTTGTTTATCGTGCTCTTACAAAGGGAAACATTGATCTGTCTAAACTTCCCTCCGGCGACGGACGAACCAGCACGGTGAGACTGAACTGTTATCCAACAAGTGACCCACTGGAGATAGCCGACAGAGCTGATGTCGCTAATCTAGGTGATATGGCGCTGCATCATCATACTGATCCCGGCATCCTCACATTATTATTGCAAGACATGATTGGTGGCTTACAGGCGCGGTCCAGCGATGACGGGTGGATTGATGTTCCCCCGGTAGAAGGTGTCATTGTTGTCAATCTGGGAGATTCTATGCAAGTGTGGACGAATGATGTCTACAAGTCTGCGATTCATCGTGTCCTGCCCATGAAGGGTAACACGCGATATAGCACACCCTATTTTTATAGTCCCGCCAGGGACGCAATACTTGAACCGCTGCCTCTTTTGCAAACGGGATCGCCTCGCTACACATCCTTTACCTGGAAAGAATACATTCAGGGCCGAATTGACGATAATTATACAGATCTGGGTGAAGACGATATTCAGATTAGTCGCTTTAGTATCGCCGGTTAATACTGACAGTTTAAAAAAGGTGCGTTGCAACAGATGTAGCTGATTATCGAAGGTCAGGTTCCCGAAATGTTGCTTTGTCAAACTCTTCTGTGATCAATATTGCGGGAACGGCGTTAATACTCACTCGATAGGTGCGGCTTAGATCGCTTTGCACCATCACATTTCCGGATGATACGTCCAGTACCTCACGGAAGCTACCCCGGGCGACATTGCGTAGAATGACGCCAATGCCCACATGTTCATTGACCAGCTGATCGAAGAGATCCTTGTTTATCGCGTTTTTATTTAGTATCGATGTGGCGTGCGCATAGGTATGCCCGGTCGAGGCGCCCAACAGTTCCACTTCCCTGAAGAAACACTCATCGTCGATATTCACTCCTAATGCAGCCAGAGGCTGTGAGGCTGTCACAATTCCCTGTCGCAAGGTGTTTATTTTAATAGCCTCGGAAAAGTAAGCTTCAAGGGCCATCGTTATTGTGCCGTCGGTTACCAATAGTGCACGCAGGAATGCTGGAATGTCACCGAGGTTTTTAAATGCACGGCTCACTTCCCCTGATTCAATGCCCCTGTCGCTGAGAGCGGCCAATCGTAGGAACAGATCTTTAATTTTCTTGTCAGATTTAGTAATCGGTTTAACCATATAAATGTGAGGGCATTGTTCCTGTGAAGCAAAGTTCTCTCTGATGGGCAATTTCAGGCTTGTAGTGTTTAAAAGGCCTTCTGATGATAAAAGGACAACTATTTTCTTGAGCTCTTTTGAATGAATTTCGAGTACATCGAAAGCAGTTTTTTGTCTACCCGCCAATTTGATCCCATGGTTATATTTTTATCTACCATTTGCTTAAGCAAGGATTGTACTTCAAGGTCCAATGTGGGCAGATCGAAGGTAGTTCCTGACAGTTTTGTTAACACAGAGTTGGACTGTATTTCCAACGCGGGAAAGAAAGTACGCAAGCTGCTCAAGAATGCGATATATATGTAGTACGGTTCGTTGCGGGCGAAATCCTTTATCTTTGAGATATCATTAATGTATTCGAATTCCACGCCCTGAAATTCTGCGATTCCCTGACTCATGGCAGACAGAAAAGGCGTGTCTTCGCGTGAACTAAGCAACAGCCCTTCGTTTGACCTTTTCACAAGAGCATATTTAGCGCCAATGCCCGTGCCTATTTTAACAATTAGCTGATCAGCGAACTCGCTGGATGCTATCCAGGTCTTAAAACCCACCAACTTATTGTTACTGATACTTAAGCCAGGTTTCGGCTTGTTAGCGCTTCGGTCTTCTGAGGCGGCGTACGCGTACCAGGCCAAATCGTCGAGATGGGAAAAGCTTGCTCTGATCGCTGCCTGATAACCAGCCAGAAACAAGAAGGCGGGCTCCATCGTCAGGGAGCCTCCCAAGATGGCCATTGAAGCAGGGTCGTGAGAACCGCCCTCGAATGCCTTGTGCCACGTTTTATAAAATTCTTGTTCCGATGTCGTTTTGATCATCATTCTGTATCTTCCTGCACACAAAAAAAGGAAATTGCCTACATAAGTAGTATATGGGAAGTAAAGGGGTATTTTACGCGCTAGTGTTGCCGGATATGGCTGCCCACATTTCTCATCAATAATGCCAGGGGTGTAGGTCGTACGAAGAGGAACTTACGCGGCGGACAACTTACATTAAGGCTTGGGCTACTTACATCAAAGCTGTCTTACCTTTCATCAGGTCTGTCGAACATCCGCTGAAATGAAGATCTTGTGATAAGCTAATTTCGCCCACGGGATTATAGGGAAACTATGAAACTTAGAACCAAGATCCAGATTAAGCTTGGTGAAGCCTATTTCCACGGGATGTCTATGGTGGAAAGGGGAATCTATGGTGTCAGTCTCAACATATTTGATGCCAAGCTGATCAAGGACCCTTACCCGCATTACAACAAGATGCGGGAACGCAGGCCAATTCATTATTCATTGGCCTTGCGTGGCTATTGGGTCACCAGTTTTGATCTGGTGCAGGAGATTCTCCGGGATAAGCGTTTTGGTGCCGACATTCGACACTATCCAAATCGTGTGGACAAGATCAGAAAACAGATAGGCAACGATGCCGAAAGACTCGAGGCCTTTGAAAATCCCAGCATGCTCGGCCTTGATCCGCCGGACCATAGCCGTATTCGTCGACTTGCCCAGCAAGGCTTTCTGCACAAATTTATTCAATCGCTGGAGCCGAGAATAGCCGCTATTGTCGATAACTGCTTGCGGACGGTAGAAAACGCGGAATCATTTGATGTGGTAGAAGTCCTCGCTAAACCGCTGCCTGCGACCGTCATTGCGGAGATGATGGGCTTGCCGGAATCGGATCATATTCAGTTCCAGCAGTGGTCTGAAGATCTGATCGAGGCGACCGGAACCAATGAAATTGAGAAGCTCGACAAAGGTAATATTGCCAGTCGACAACTGATCAATTACTTTCGCCAGATTATTCGTACAAAACGAGATCAGCCAGGCGAAGACCTGATCAGTCAGTTGATTGGAGCAGAAGAGCAAGGTGATAAGTTAACTGAGGTCGAACTCTATAATACCTGCCTGCTCATTCTGGTGGCTGGGCATGAAACCACCACCCGTCTTATTAGTAATGGTTTGTATCTATTGCTGCAAGCACCTGGTATTTGGCAAGAATTGCAGGGTGATCGGGATAAATTAAACGTTGCCATTGAGGAAATGTTGCGATTTGAGCCGCCTGTCCAAGCAACACAGCGGTTTGCTCGGGAAGACTTGGATTTCCACGGTCACCACTTCAAAAAAGGTGAAATGATATTCCTCAGCATCGCTGCCAGTAATAGGGATCCAGCGGTTAATGAAAACCCTGATGTATTCAACCTGAACCGAGATAAGGTAAATCAGATTTCATTTGGTTATGGCATCCATCTTTGTATTGGTTCATCGCTCGCCCGACTGGAAGCTAAAGTCGCCTTTGAAAAACTGTTGGACAGGTATCCCAATATGGCACTTGTAAACAGCCAGCCCCAGTGGGGCAATAATCCATTCTTTCGCGGCCACGAAGAACTTGAAGTAAAAAAGAACTAGACGCAAATCTGCCGCTATCAAAGTTCATGGTTCGGGGCAGGTGAAATTACCGAGCTCTCAATAATATCCTGTCATCATGGCAGAGTTCAGATTTTACATGATGACATTAGCAACAACACATTGAGAATCACTAAAAACACTTAACAATATCGTTTGATAACGTAGGTAAATTGACCCTCACTACGATCGTTTGCTGTGAGCGGATGCGAATCAAGAACCAGCATGCCAGGTCAGGAGACGACCTGCACTAGTGAAAGAATTTCGAGATAGCGCTGTAGTTCCTGCGGCCCAAACTTATGTTTACTGAACCTTTGTTCCATTGTATTGTACCCGTCATAATTTTTCCCGTGTAGAAAACGCCTGAAAATGAAAATATTTTCCATCTTGATAGCCATGATTTTTGCGATTGCTGCTTCCTTGTACGCAGTAAAGGTATTTATGCCAATCACCTTTATTCAGACCGTGGATGAGGACACCGCTTTACCTTCAGTAACTCTAAATGCTTATAAATTTCATGCAGAAACCATAGGCGCAGAAGACAAGCCTGTTGTTATCGTACTCCATGGTGGTCCCGGCGGGGACTACCGAAATCTATTACCCATTGCGCCGCTGGGAAAAGACTTTCATCTAGTGTTTTATGACCAGCGGATGACGGGACTTTCGTCACGGAAGTCGGACGGTGTTGTGACTTTAAAGAGTTTTTTCGATGACTTGGATGCTTTTGTCGAACATTACGGCAGGGGAGAGAAAGTAATTCTGCTGGGTCATAGCTGGGGTGCGATGATGGCATCTGGCTATATCGGTATGTATCCTGAAAAAGTCAGTAAGATCATAATGATTGAACCTGGGATCTTAAGGCCTGATTTATCCCAGCCGTTTTTTGATGGTCAGTCTGGCCCAGGCCCGGATATTTATTTCGATCTGGCTAAGGTCTGGCTGAATAGCTGGCGGGTCGATATAAGTCGCGATAAATATGCCAGAGAAGACTATGTCATCAGTATGGCGTACCCGCTCATGGGTGGTTCCGGTGTACATTGCGGAGATGTAATACCGGAGAACTTTGAAGGGTGGCGAGCTAGCAGAAAAGTTTTGAATGAAACGGTGATAGCGTTTGTAAATGACCCTGTTTTGTTAGCCCAACTGGATTTTATTACGGATGCGCACAAATTTTCTGGGGATGTTTTGCTCATTGGTTCGACCTGCAATAAGGTGTATGGCGCAGAATATCAGAAGCGGCATCTACCGTTTTATAAAAACATCGAACTGGTGACGATTCAGAACTCCGGTCATTTCATATTCTACGATCAACCAGAAGAGTCTCTAAGAGTCATTAGCAACTTTTTGGATTGATGTAGTGTCCGGCAGGCGGCAATGGAGGTAAAGGTTATCGAGCGGTACGACTTCCCCGTCTGGTCAATCCCAATACGAGGTATCTGCAATTCTGCTTGGTTGAGCATTTTCACTTGCTGAGTCGCGAACAACTATACAAACAAGGTCGGATCGAGCAAGTTCGTGCCTCTTTCTATCGTGCGCTCAGTTCCGTGACTGGATTATCCCAGGCTGTGATCCAAGGTATGCGGCACGATAGTCTTGATCTCATGTCCGTGAAGTTTATGCTCGCGGATGTCCTCGAATGTTTTTTCAATGACGTCCTTGCCACCCTCACCGGCGTGATAGATATTCGATAGCAGATATAGTGTGCGCGTTGCGTGCCCTGTAAATACAAAGACTGAATCTATAAACTTATTGTCTTTAAAAGTTGGCGGCCGATCTCCGTCGAACACCAGTTCGCAGTTTTCGAAGGTGCAGTTGTTAAATGATTTACCGTGTAATTCTAATCGCTGATCTTTGAACGTCTCATCCTTATAATGCATGTTAGAACTCCAGCAAGGGTGGAATTATGATTGTGCGCTCTTGCCTGAGTAAATCAAGCAAGAGTCTGTCAATTATTTCTGAAACACTCCTGACACAACCCCGTCAGTACCCCATCTATATAATGTAGGCATGATTACAATTAAAGTGATTAACAGGAGTCCAAAATGATTGGGTATGTGACCTTAGGTACGAATGATCTGGATCGAGCTGTCAATTTTTATGATGCGCTTCTTGAGGTGATCGGTGGAAAACGCTCCATGGAGGAAGATGGATTTGTTGCATGGTCTGTATCTCCTGAAGCAATGGGAATTGCAGCCACGAAGCCTAATGGCGAATTCGCAACTGCTGGCAATGGCACTATGGTAGCTCTGATGGTGGATTCATAGGAAAGTGTACAGAAGTTACATGCCAAGGCATTAGAGTTGGGCGCCGCGGATGAGCGTGCGCCTGGCTTAAGAGGTGAAAGTGGTTTTTATGCCGGTTATTTTCGCGACCTGGATGGCAACAAACTGAACGCTTTGTGCATGATTGAGCAGTAATTATCGCGCTAAAAGAGGTCTGGATATCTCTGGTGGTTTCTGCGAGCCATTAACAGATGGTTAGCCCCGATATTTAAAATCTGTCATGGTGCCCGCTCGGTATTCTGGGAAAGCGTGGATCGCCTTTCCAGGGAATAACGTCTGCTGTGGAATACATCCAGTCGAACATCTTCGCCTTCAGTTTTTGTGCTGTTGATTCCAATTCAGGGGAATGAATCAGGTTTATTCGCTCCTGTGGGTCTGCAGCGCGGTCGTACAATTCATCATCTTCGTATAATCGATACACATAAGTGTAATCATGGGTTCTCATGCACGCTGTTTTGCCTGCAGCCTGCGGTTGTTCGTGTTGAAGCTCGCCTTTGTTTGTGTATTCGCCCGATGGCTTTTCCATAAGGTGTTCTTCACCCAGCGTATACCCACCCTCTGAAAATGCACAGTCACGAATGGTGGTTTCAGGGTCGCTCAAGGCTTTGACTAACGATTTTCCAAAGTGAGTATGTTTGACGTCTATCTGTGCCAGCTCCAGCAAGGTTGGCATGACGTCGACCATTTCAGTGAAGGTGCTTGCAGTTACACCTTCCTTGACTCCAGGGCCTGCCATTATTAAGGGGTTCTGGAGCAAGCAGCGGTCCATTCCCGACGGCCATTTTTCCACCAGGCCAAAGTCTCCGGCGTACTCACCATGGTCGGTGAAGTAGAGCGTTAGTGTTTCATCCATCTTGCCGTTTTTTTCCAATGCCCCCATGACCCTGCCGAGCTGGTCATCTACTCTGGAAATCATTCCGTAGTAGACTCGAATAATCTCCGACCACTCTGCTTCTGTTAGCCTGTCGGTGCCGTACTTATTCCGTATCGCTTCATGATGATTAGGCTTGCCTTGCCCCGGACCTTTGTATCGAGCATGCACATCGTTGGGGGTGTACATTGAATACCATGGATCTTCCACTTCGAAAGGAAGATGTGGGAAAATGAGGGGAATCCATAGACACCATGGACCCTTTGGATCGGAGTCAAGCCAGTCGATGGCTGTAATGATGGAAGCCTCGTCAAAATCAAGCCAGGTCTCATCGCCGCCGCGCTTGCCGTGGTAAAAGGTGTTGTATAGGGCGGATTGTTCAGAAAACTGTGGCCCCATGCCGAATTTGTTGGGTTTGGTCGTGAAGCCGCAGAAATGAGTTGAGGCTTCGGTCACGCCCGGTGCAAATACGTCCCCACGAGAGCCTGCCCACGCAACATTGTATCCACCTTCCTTAAGGTACTTAAGCAAGTTTGGTTCGTGCGCTTGTACCAGATGACTAAGGCTACGATGACCCGCCGTGTGGGGATACCAGCCGGTCATGAGATTCACTCTTGAGGGGCTGCAAACTGGATGGTTCACATAGGCATTTTCAAACTTCATGCCGCGAGCAGCCAGGGCATCAATGTTAGGTGTTTGAATATAGGGGTTACCAAAGCAGCCTATGCAATCAGCGCGTTGTTGGTCTGGCATAAAAATCAGGATATTCGGGCGAGGCATTTGTGCTCCTCCATACATGGAATCTGGAATTGTAAGAGAAATGGAGCCCTATTTCTCACTTACAAGCTGTTGGCTTAAATCTCCACCAAGTGTACGTAAAGATATTAACTTCGAAGCAGAGTTTCAAGTACTGCCTGGTTCACGAGTTGCTTGGTTCACGAGAAATAAATTTTGATATCTGCACAATTGAATTGCGTACAGTTGTACTAAATCATGCTACTTTTGCATCTCTAATTTTTCATTTGGAGAATACGTGGGCAAGTTAGACAACAAGATTGCGGTGATAACGGGCGGAACCAGCGGCATCGGTGAGGCAACTGCGGAACTCTTTATCGAAGAGGGCGCCAGTGTCGTCATATGTGGGCGCTCAGTGGACAAGGGCCAGGCGCTGGCGGATCGATTGGGGGATAAGTGCAAGTTTATTACCGCGGATGTGCTGGTAGAAGAAGATATCAGAAAGACGATTGATCATGCAGTCGAGGTATTTGGTGGTCTGGATATCCTCTTTAATAATGCCGGTGGTCCGACTCGGGGCTTGGTGACGGAAGTTGAAGCGGCGGCGATTGAATATGCTATGAAATTATTGTTCAGTAGTGCGGTCCTTGGGATCAAGTACGCGGTGCCGCACATGGAGAAGCGAGGTGGTGGTGCAATTATCAACAACTCCAGTATTGCCGCGATCCGTGATAATCAAGGTGATCTTCTATATTCAGCAGCCAAAGCAGCGCTGACTCATTATACAAAACTCGCCGGTGTGAGGCTTGGCCCAAGCGGGATCCGGGTGAACTGCATCTCGCCTGGTGCCATAGCAACGCCTATTTTCTGGGGTGGCTCTGCACGTGCGAATACCTTATCCGCTGAAGACAATGAGAAGAAAATGGCAAAACTTCAAAACAGTCTTGCCAGAGCAACTCCCCTGCAGAAGACCGGATTGGCCTGGGATATTGCCGCCGGCGCTCTGTATCTTGCCAGTGATGACGGCCGCTTTGTGAACAGCCATGACCTGGTGATCGATGGTGGTCGGACCAGCATGTTTAATGAGCCCAGTTCAGGCATTTCTTAATTAGTCAGATACATTTGACTAGTTATATTGAAATATATCGCGCAGAGGATATTGTCTGAAACCCAGAGGGGCGTCTATTTTGCTGAAGAAACTAATCTCCGGAGCTACTTGATGAGCGTTGATTTACCTGAAGTTACTCGTGTTTATGAAAATCATCATCTGGACTCCCGACGCTGGGATGTCTATAAACCGAGGGATAGTGATGTCATCATAACGACATCTTATAAAGCGGGTACAACATGGACTCAACAGATTCTCTACGAATTGTTTTATCGGTCTCAGGAAGTCAAACCGGATTTTGAAGCGGTGTCTCCCTGGCCCGAAGCCAGATTCATTCCTATTACAAAACATGAATTAGGTCTGTTCATGGAAAGCATTGAAGGTAGAAGGTTTATTAAGAGCCATCTACCCCTTGACGGACTGCCATATTATCCAGAGGTGAAATACCTGATCATCGGACGTGATTGTCGCGATGTATTCATGTCCTTCTTCAATCACTACTCGAGATACACCGATCTGGCGATGGAAATGATGAACAACGCTGACAGGATGGGAGATCCTCTCAAGCCGTGTCCGGAGGATCCTCGCGAACTGTGGCAGGATTGGATAAGCAAGGGCTGGTTCGAGTGGGAGTCAGAGGGATTTCCCTTTTGGGCTAACCTTGGACACACAGCGAGTTACTGGCCTTACCGGCATTTACCCAACTTCATGTTTTTACACTACAACGATATGTTGGCCGATTTGAAAGGTTCGATTGAAAAAATATGTGATTTTATTGGTGAAAAGCCTACACCGGAACAACTTAAAACGATTGTTGAAAGCACTACATTTGCTAACGTGAAAGCCAAGGTGGAAGCAACAGACATAGAGTCAGATCAGATGGCATTGTCATTCAAGGGTGGATCTTCAGGGTTCTTTTTCAAAGGGACCAATAATCGCTGGCGAGATGTGCTGACAGAAGCTGACCTTGTTCTTTATGAAGAGGCGAAAAGCAGAGTCCTAAGCCTGGATTGCGCCCGGTGGCTGGAAGAGGGCGGCGACGTTTTGTGAGTCTGACTACAAGGCACTTCGGTTCCAGTATTCTCTTTCGTCAAGCGGCCAGTATTTAGCTTTGATTAAAGACGGGTTCGCGCTTCTGCATGAATGCCATCATACCTTCTTTGGCATCTGCAGTGCCCCGGTTTGCCTTTGTTGCTGCGCGTTCGGCGGTCAGCAATTCGTCCAGTGACTTATCTTCTGAACCGACAATAACGTTTAGCATGCTGCGTACAGCAGCTGCAGGTTGCTTGGCTAATTCGTGGGCTAGAGCAATTGCCTTGGCTTTTAATTCTTGTACTGGCCATACCTCATGTACAAGGCCAATTCGATAAGCCTCTGGTCCAGATATCTTTTTGGCGCGTAAAATCATATCAAGCGCATAGCTACTTCCAACGCATTTGGAGAGGCGTGCGCTGCCGCCCCAGGCAGGAACAGCTCCCAAGTCCATTTCAGGTAGTCCAATTTGGGCGTTTTCTTCGGCCGCCAGCCTGAAGTGGCAGCCTAATGGTAACTCGAGGCCGCCGCCCAGACAGTAACCAAATAGTGTGGCTATCCATGGTTTACTCATGTTTTCGATTTTTGAGATCACATTTAAGCGTTGATCGAATACGGCGTCTGCGCTGCCTTTTTGTTTGATGCCTTCGGGTAGCTGTTTCAAGTTCATGCCTACCGAGAAGTTATCAAGGCCTTCGCTGGTAATCACCACAGCGCGAATGCTGTCGTCTTCAGCAATTTCTTTTACCAAAACTTCAAGATCGTCCATGAATTCCAAAGACATACGATTATAAGGTGCATCGTTGATCGATATGATGGCGATGGCATCTTCACGGGTAAACAATAGAGATTCTGACATTAAGGCTGGCCTTGTAATTCTCTTGCTCGGCCGATGAGTCTATCACAGCACTAACACCAGGCGCTGAGACAGTACTCTATTGTTCAGTACCGATATCACTGCGATTCACCAATCAGGCTTAATCAATAAATTTATCGCAAACGATATATTTAGGGGGCGTTGGGGTTATTGGCTGCGCCGTTCACAATTTCTTCAGGGTCTGTGTCAAGATCGAAATGCTCACAAGCTTCGCCAGAGTGGCTTCATAGCTTATACCTTCGAACAGGAGCTAGCACCTGAGGTTTTCAATTATGAACAAGAACTAACTAATAAAGATTTTCCACCTCGTGCCGTTCTACACCTTCCTGCATATCATCCACGGGAATGGACAATTGGCCATGATCGACCAGTGCCTGACCGTAAGAAGGCAGGCCGTCGATTGATGCCCATTTCTCCGGCGTCCACAGGCCAGAGCGAACAATCGCCTTACCGCAATGGAACATAGCCTCTTCAACATGAATGACAATGGCGAGCTTAGGCAATTTTTCATTCACTGACATGGTTGCGAGTAAATCAGGGTCTTTTACTATTTTGGCCGATCCGCTGACCCGTACCACTTCTCGCCTGCCCGGAACGATGAACATCAGACCTACGTGGGGGTTTTCAATAATATTCGTAAACGTGTCAGCACGATTATTGCCCGGTCGGTCTGCTATAACAATGGTGTGATTATCCAGAACTTTATACGCCCCTACCGGGTCTCCTTTTGGTGCCACATCTACCTTTCCACTGTCGCTGGAAGTTGATATGACCGCAAACGTCGAATGTTCAATCCACATTTGGCAATGCTTATCGATGTGATCGATGACTTTCGTATCCTGGCTGAAAAGGACATCGCCGAGTATTTCCCTGATTTCTTTGGTCGTTGAGATAACTTGTGCTGGCTCGTACATTGCTTTGATCCTCTAGACAAATAATATAATGTCATTCCAAGATATATCATAAGTGGTGGGTGTACACATGCTCATCTCTTGTATGGAGCATCACCTGCGCCGCCTTTTGTCATCCCGTCTAATTTTTTTAAACGCCGGGCGGAGATGATGATTTCTGAATTGCTACTTTGCGGATGCAAGCGCTTTTTGGCATCATGAATTTTTGAAATGAGCAGGAAGAATTCAATGAAGTCAGTGATGAAGGGATTGGCGGCAATTATCGGCTTGGTAATCCTTGTTATCTTGTTTAGGACCATGACTCACACGGCCGAGCCACTGGCTGATGTCACCAACGTTGATATTTCATTGCAGCCAGACGTACTGGCACAACATTTATCCGAGGCCATACAATTCAGAACAATTTCGAATCAGAATTCTGATGAGTTGGATGTGGAGGCTTTCGAAGGTTTTATAAGCTGGGTGGCGAAAACTTATCCGCAAGTCACAAATTCTCTGACATTAGAACGGCTGGGCTATACCTTGCTATATAAATGGCGAGGGTCTGATGACAGCCTGCAACCAATACTTGTGACTGGGCACTATGATGTTGTGCCGGTTATTCCCGGCACTGAAAATATCTGGGAAGCGCCACCTTTTAGCGGCAAAATATCTGATGGCGTTATCTGGGGGCGGGGGGCGCTGGATGATAAAAGCGGGGTTATAGGCATACTTGAAGCCGTGACTTATTTGTTACGAGAGGGGTATCAACCGCGGAGATCTGTCTATTTGAGCTTTGGCCATGACGAGGAGGTAGGCGGGCCAAATGGAGCGGCTAGGGTAGCGGCGCTGCTCAAGGCACAGAATGTACAACTCGCCTGGTCACTGGATGAAGGATCGTTTCTACTTGATGGCATGATTCCCGGCGTTGATAAACCGATCGCCGCGATCAATGTTGCAGAAAAAGGCAGCATTACCCTTGATGTAGTTGCCACGGCTGCTGGTGGGCACTCATCAATGCCACCCAAAAATAATGCAGTTGCGAATCTGGCCCGGGCGATTGTGAGGCTGGAGGAAAATCCCGTGCCCGGTGGCTTGTCTGGTCTGGGAGCGGTCATGTTCGACAATATCAGCAAGCATATGCCATTCCTGCCGCGGATGATGTTCGCCAATCGCTGGTTGTTTGGTGGCATGATAGAAGAGCAGTTCAGCAGCGTGTCATTCGCCAATGCCATGATCAGAACGACAACGGCACCTACGATGTTGTCGGCAAGTATCAAGACCAATGTCTTGCCCATTGAGGCGATATCGACAGTTAACTTTCGAATTCACCCCCGGGATACTGTGCAGAGCATCGAAGCTCATGTAAGTAAAGTGGTTGCTGCAGAAGGTATTTCCGTTCGTAGCCGAGGTGGCAGAAATGCGTCTGGAGTATCGAAGTGGGATGCAGATGGCTACCAACAAATTAAGCGTAGTCTGCAAGAGATATATGGTGATGTCATTGTGACGCCAGGCTTAATGATTGCCGGTTCCGATAGTCGACACTATGGCAAGGTTGCCGATGATGCCTATCGCTTTAATCCCTTTACCTTAACGCCGGATTCACTGACCGGTTTTCATGGTACAAATGAGAACATAAGCGTCACAAACTTCGAGACAGGTGTTAAAGCCTATGTTCAGATTATTCGCAATGGGTCGGATCATTGACGCAGCTAGCTGGATATAGATGTTAGGTGATTATGAGCATTTATCGAACCTGCCAAATAAATTTAGTGTTCAATATAATCGTGACAAATTCAATTAATCGAGTGAAGCCCAGAATGTATTAAGGGCTTTTGCGCCAAGACCTGGATCTTGCAACATCCACCAATGCCCGACACCGGGGAGTAGGCTCACTGCCGCGTCAGCTCGCTCGGCAGTGTCACGGGCCATGGCTTCTGTCCCGACGTAGTGATCTAACTCGGCGATAATCACGAGTCCCGGGCGTTCACGCATCACAGATAGATCTGCGCCAAGTTCGCGAATCGCCGGTTGTGCGGCATCACGGTAGAGCGCCAATATGCAGCGTCCCATTTCTTTGTCGACACCGCTGGCGATCTTTGCAGCTATTTCCTCGGGCATGCCTAATTCCGTATACATGGCTGTTCTATCGGCCAGCGGTGAATCGAGCATTCCGGCGATCAATTCCTCGCCTACACCTTCGGTTTGCCAGCCCTGAGCCATTTCGTGCCATTCGTAATCCGGATGAAACAGTCCGCCAAGATCGATGCACCAGGATCGAAGTAAATCAGGCCGAGTAAGTGCGACTCCGGCAACATGTCCGCCACCCCAATCGTGACCGACGAGGTCCACAGGCTCACCAATAGCTTCGAGTTCAGCGATTAACCAATTGAGATACTCAACTCGAGTTGCACTCCATCCTTCAGGCGTTGGGCTGCCGAATCCTGGTGGCGACAGAGTAATGATGTCTTCCCGATCCAGCCTGGGGATTAACAGTTCCCAAATTGCTGAGGTTTCAGGGTTTCCATGAACTAATACTGTTCGCATATATCCTCCAATCGTTGCTCAGGTTCAGGCCCAAAATTGACTGGGCGGGCTCGTATTTAATAGGTAGCTTGTCGCATTTTGATTCTTGAACTTAACGTCTTCCAAGCTCAGCAATAAGGCACTAATCCGTTATAGTGGCGGGTAGACCAGGATGGTAGAAACCAAGAGAACCATGCATCGGATATCCGACCAGCCCGCGAATCTCCTCAAGCATCTTTGCCCCTATATCAGCCAGCGAATCTGCTATTTTTTCTAAAGAATCATTTGCTGAAAATTCTGGAATTGTTGGTTTCGATGTCATGTATCATTCCATAATGACCTGGTGAGAATTTCACTCTTCATACGATACCAGAATAAAGGGGCTCGGGGATATGGGTCTCACGAACCCGGATCTTAACAATTAGTTGCCAATACCAGCTTAGTCACACGAATCAAAAGGGAAAAGCCATGACACATTTAAAGCATCTTATCGTTGATCGCCCGGCGCCGGGTGTTTCTCGTATCACCCTTAATCGGCCTGAATCAAGAAACGCACTGAACAATATACTAAGGGGCGAGATTTACAGTACCCTTGAAGCAAATGATAGAAACCCGGATGTTCGCGTAACGATATTGCGTGGAGCGGGCAAGGCCTTTTGTGCTGGATATGATCTCAAGGCGAATAACAGACAGGATCAGCCTTTTCATACTTCAGGTGGTGATGGAAATTGGCCGCGACATGTTGTTGACGGGTTTTTCCGGGTGTGGGACCTTGCCAAGCCAGTCATTGCCCAGGTTCATGGTTATTGCCTGGCCGGTGGTACTGAACTCGCGACCTCCTGCGATCTGGTTTACGTCGCCGAGGATGCAAAGATAGGCTATCCGGTAGTCCGATCCATGAGTCCACCCGACAATCAATTCTTTCCACATCTGATGGGTCTGCGCCGCGCCATGGAAATGATGCTGACTGGCGATGCCATATCCGGCATTGAGGCGGTGGAATATGGCTTCGCAAATCGCGCGTTCCCCGCAGAAGAACTTGACTCCACTGTCGTAGCGATTGCCGAGAGGATTGCACAGGTTCCGACCGATCTGCAGCAAATGAACAAACGTGCCGTGCACCGGCAACTTGAACTCATGGGTATGCGCGCCGCGATCCGTTCAGGTACCGAGATTCAGGCGCTCGCCTTCCACACTAAATCAACCCAGGCACACTTCAAGGAGTTGGCTGGTGGACTAACGGATGCGCTAAGTAAGCGGGACGAGAAATTTGGCGATTATCGTACCAAAGAAGATCACTGATCAGGGTTTTGCCTTCTTTGCCTGTTCTCTTATGATTTCCATGCCCTTAGGATCTACCGCCATACCGTGTACCTGATAATTGTTGGCGTGCCCCAGTTGTTGCAGTGTCATGGCTGCCTGTAGTGCTGGCCAGAGGCCTTGGCTATCCTGCATCTGATTAACTGATTGCTTGGCGAGCTTTAGCCCCATGCTTGGCCGTTTAGCGATGTGTTCTGCCATGTCAGTTGTGAACTTCTGCAATTCATCTCTCGGTACAACGTGATTTACCATGCCTAAAGATTTCGCTTCCTCTGCGGACAAGGCTTCACCCGTAAATAACATCTCTTTGGCTTTGCGGATCCCCACTTCCCAGGGGTGGGCAAAATACTCAACGCCATTGACCCCAAAGGCAACTACTGGGTCCGAAAATTGTGCATCATCGCTTGCAATTATCATGTCGCATACCCAGATCAGCATGAGTCCACCAGCGATGACTTTGCCTTGTACTTCCGCAATGGTTGGTTTAGGTAAGTTGCGCCAGCGCCAACAAAGACCGAGATAGATTTCCTGCTCCACAGCCATCGATCCTTCGCTTCCGGGTAATGCAAAACCGCCCCAATTTGTTACCGGTGTAAAATCCGTGATTTTTGTCGGGTCGCGCAAATCATGACCGGAGGAAAAATGTGGGCCGTCTGCTGCGAGCACAATGACATTAGCCTCATCATCCTGTGCTGCCAGATCAAAAGCTGTGTTGAGTTCATACAACATGGTTTTGTCCTGTGCATTTCTCTGGTCAGGACGAGCAAGCACTATCCTCGCTACGCCGTTATTGACGCCTTCATATCGAATCGCCGTAAATTCATCACTCATATTTGGTCTCTTCTCTGATGGATTGAACCTAGGATAACAGCCATGGTTAGATTTTCGGATCGGGTATGACGATAAATCGACGGTTTTGCCTGCTGAACTAAATAGGGTCTGGCCTGCAGATTGAACAACGACACCATCACTGACCGCTCCTATTTCCTATCATATTCGAAAAGTGTTGGATCGGGAAAATTCATTGACTGCCAGTTGATGATTAACTGATACTACCTGCGTCATTAATAATCCAGAGTGTATTCGGTGGACAAACAATCACGTCAAGCATTGCTTTGGTCACTACCGCAACCGGTCGTTGTTTTCGGGTGTGCACTGTTAACGGCGAGCGCTGCAATAAGTGGCTGGATGGACGTTGGTTTGCTGGTGTCCATACTCATTTTCCTGCCCATCCTGCTGATTCTCATGCTTGAAATCCTGATTCCCAAACGACGGGACTGGCGTTTGAATTGGCGTGATCTGGCTGAAGATTCCTTTTGGGTAGTCGCCACTTATTTTATTTGGGTGCCTATATTTGACAAACACTATGACACACCCATTTCGGAATTGTTCAGCTCGCTAAGGGATGTCTCGAACTTTCCCTTTCGGCTTGAGGCGGAGAGTATGCTTGGTCTGCTAGGGATGGCCTTGATAGGAGTCATCGCCAAGGAGTTCATAGGTTATTGGTCACACCGGGTGCAGCATCGATTCATGTTTCTGTGGAGAATTCATGCGACTCACCATCACATCGCGAAGATGAGTGTTGCCAGAGCAGATCGTACCCACCCCCTGGAGTTCCTTGGGCTAAATCTCGGTTCCGCCATCGCACTTGCGTACCTTGGAGCAAGCGATGGTGTTGTTGCTGTGGCTCTCGTCATCACCCTTGTGTCGGCGCACCTTAATCACGCAAACCTGCCTTTGACACCGGGTATTTTTGGTTGGGTTTTCAATACGCCCGCATGGCATCAGCTCCATCACTCCTGTAATTATGATGAGAGCAACACTAATTACGGCTGTACCGTTATCTTGTGGGACAGGCTCTTCGGCACATTTTCCGACCAGGATTCAATTGAGCGTGTGGGTAATGGCACGGGTCGCCAACTTTCGTTGTTGACGCAACTTACAATTCCATTTCGCTCCAACGAAGTATTGCGTAATTTGTGAACGCGCCCTAGAACTAACTAATCAACAGGACTAAGCAATCAATAGTGCTACCTAATCAATAGTACTAAGCAATCAGGAACAGCTCATGATTAGAATACTTGCCTGTATTTTCTTCCTTGTACATCTTGTTTCTTGTGTGTCAATTCAGCCGCGCCAATTATCTCTGGCTGAAGAGCTGATCGATGCATTCTATTCATTTGATTCGGGTTTGCTGCGGTCTAAACTCTCTGCGGCTGGTGGATCGATTCCATTTATTGTTTATTACCAGGGCTGGGCAGAAGGTGGAAATTACGAGATTGCAGAACGGCTGTCATGCGTGGACGTAGGCCCGAATGCTGTTAACTGTTCGATTACGGTTCGTGATGATCCAACGCTTGCTCTTGGTATCGATTTCAAGGTGACAGATACATTCCATATTGCGTTATCTGACGGGAAGATCACCTCTGTAAAGACCAGCTCCAATGACTTGCAGGTCTACCTGGATGCGGCAGATTGGGTCAGGCGTGAGCTACCTGAGTTGATCATGGAACCCTGTAAGGGTTTCTTTGCCGGTGGCCCAACTCCGGCTGCTTGCGCCAGGGCGATGACCACGGGGTATGGTAAATTTGCGGCAAGTGAAGACTTTCCCAAGATGTGAGAGGCAAGGCACCTATGTGATTGCAGGCAGTTCTATTCCTATAGCGTCACAATCGCAGCCCCACCTTTCTTCACTAGATCGGCCTTTCCGGGTGAAGGGGGAACGTTGCAACCACGGACAATGCCGGGCTTGGCGAGCATGACATCCATCCATCGCTCAAGATGTGGCAGCCCGTCAACGCTAACTCGTGCCCACTTGTGGCTGCGTATCCAGGAATAGTTGGCAATGTCTGCGATGCTGTAATCACCCGCAACAAATTCGTGTGATGAGAGCTGATTGTCCAACACTTCATAGAGGCGGCGAGTCTCATTAACATAGCGGCTGATAGCCTGTGGGACCTCCTCCGGGAAGTAGCGTATAAACGATACAGCCTGGCCTTGCATGGGCCCAATGCCGGCCATCTGAAACATCAGCCATTGCATTACATCATACCGCCCTTCTAAATCTGTTGGCATGAGCCGGCCGCTCTTCTCGGCGAGGTACAAAAGAATGGCGCCCGATTCAAACATGCGGATGTCTTTGTCAGTGTCGTGTATTGCCGGGATTCGACCATTGGGTGAGAGTTTTAGAAAGTCCGGCGTATGTTGTTCGCCTTTGCCGAGGTTGACTAAAATGAGTTCGTAATCGATGCCCATTTCCTCCAGTGCCATCGCGACCTTCCAACCATTTGGCGTTGCTGCTGTATAGAATTTGATCATTGGATACTTTCCCTGATCTTCTGCAGGCTGATTGCCCGAGTATCCAGTTTGTTTTTCGCGTAAGCCGCACCAGGGAGTAATGCGAGTTGAGAGGCGACCTCAAGGCTGCGTTTTTCAAGTTCTTCGGGTGCAACAGCTTCGTCCAAAAATCCTGCGTCCATGGCACTGCCGGGGTTATACATGGTCGATTGTACCAGCACGGCAGTGAGGTGCCGCTTCGATATTCGCGAACTCGCGAGTTCGTGGCCAAACACCGGAAAGTTCATGCCAATGGCAGTCTCATTGAGGCCAAGTTTGAAATCTCCGAGTGTGCCAATCCGCGTATCACATGACAGCAGCAGAAATGCTCCGGCGGCAATTGCATGTCCGGTGCATGCTGCAACCAGCGGCTGCGGATGACCATACATGCGCAGGAACATTTCAGACCCCTTCTTTAGTAGTGCCTGTGAAGCCTCTGGACCCTTCTTGAATTCTGATAGATCGAAGCCAGCGGAAAATCGCCCGGGTCGACCGATGATGAGAACTGCCTTTGCCTCTTTCTCGGCACGGTCCAGCCCTTCATTCATTGCATCTACAAAGGCATGACCAATCGCATTGGCTTTACCATCGTCAAATCGCATGATGGCGACATCCCCTTCAATTTTAAACTGCATTACGTCCATTATCTGTCTACTGTTAGTGGTGATCTACTCTACTCTACTCTACTAGAAATAACGGAGACCTGCTGAAACTTGCGCCAGCCCTTACTTGCATGTCGCTGAAATTCGCACCTTTGCAGGCCTGGAGTGAAGTCCACCAATAAACCTGACAACTCAGATCGTCAAAACTATTTGCAAATATTTTCGGAACTGAATATAAGGGGAGATCATGCAATCGGGGCAGCCGTGCACTTTATGGTTACGCGTTCTCCCCGCCTTGATTCTGGGTAATAGTCCCAGATAGCGTGGTGATGTACCGCCCGGTTATCCCATAGTACCAGCGTATTCACTTGCCATTTTATGCGGCAATGGAAGCGGGTATTGGATTCGATATGACGATACAACATATTGAGAATAGCGTCACTTTCGCGGTCGCTGAGCTCATTGATTTTTTCAACAAAAGGCTCATTGATATACAACAGCTTGCCGCCGGTCTCGGGATGCCGAATTACAACGGGATGGCTTGCCGAAGGATATGTCTGGCCAGGCTTAAGTTTGTAACCGTATGCCTTCAGGTCCTTTTCGCCGCTATGGAAAGCCGTTAGGCCTGCCAGCATTTCCTTGATCGGGCTGGAAAGCGTTTCGTATGCTTCGTACATGTTTGCAAATAAGGTATCACCCCCACCTGATGGCGGGACCTCCTTGATATATAAAGCGGATGCCAGAGGTGGATTAAGCTCGCAGGAAAGATCCGTGTGCCAGGCTTCGCCATTGGCGACATGTGTTTGCTCTGTGATAATAATGTCAAAGATTTCAGGATCGCCGGGAGCGCCAAGGTTTGTTTTCGCTGGGTGTAGTTGTAACTCCCCAAATAATTTGCCAAATGCTTTGTGTTGGTCTCGGGAAATTTGTTGATCCCTGAATACCAGCACCAGGTGTTGTTTGAATGCCTCTTTGATTTCAGTAATTTCGCCATCACTTAGATTGCCAAGATCGACGTTACCGATTTCTGCTCCAATTTTTGGTGTTATTGTTTCTATAGAGAGAGGCAGCTTCTGGGACATTTCTACATCCAATTAGTTTAGGTTTACCAATCAACCCTTGAGCCGGGCAGGCAGTTCGGCCCAGGGCCCAAGGCTCTCGGAGTTGTCAGCTAAAGACTCAAGATGTATGTATAGCTCAAAGTCGTTGAAGGTCGTGCGAAAGTTGGCGATGGCCTTTGTCCACCACATCCGTTGCCGTAACTCTTCCGGTGCAAGGTCTGCTTCGGTTTCGCCTTTATCCCCGAGTTCAATTCGCGCAGGCAGCTCGTTGTTGAGTCCTGATTTCCAGATGTTAGCGCCAAAACCAACGTAGTAGACAAAAAGCACCGTCGACATCACGGTGTATTCATGTGTGAACTGATCCCAGGTGTAGTCTTTGTAGAGGGAGGTCTGATCCATAAAGGCAGAATAGAATTCACGCATGATTTTGTTTCGATTTTGAGCTTCGTAAACTTCTGGTAATACCGTGCCGCTGTTCATCACATATGCAATGTCGGTGGGCACAGGGCCGCGAGCCAGGAGTTGGAAGTCAATCGTCAGCCAGCCTTCCGGATAATCGTCCGTGACCGGGCAGAAGAACAGATTATCACCACGGATATCGCCATGAGCGAGTGTGCAGGTAGCGCCATTTTCGGGTTTGATAGCACTATAGAATGCGTCGATTTTCCTGGTGAACAAGGTTGAGATATTTTGTCCAAGTTCTGTGCTCCAGGGCCTGCCGTTAACCAGCGTGGAATTGGACTGATTTACGCCGTAATCAAAGAGAGGTGCGCCGCCAGGCATTATTAGCTTAAAGGCAGCCAGATTTTCCTCAGATGCCCAATGATTAATACCCAACTGGTCAAGTTGAATTGATTGCTGCCCCTGATGGCAGCCCTCCCAGTGGACGGCAGTCTCCACCAGTTTCGGAATCATGTGCATGACTTCATCAAAAGACATCTCATCTTCGTGCAATTTTTGATCGCCGAATTTATTTGCATCATCCATGATGATTGCCCAACGATCCGACTGGGCGTCGAAGTCTGCCAGGTATACCTTTGGCCTTGGATAAAAACCCTTTGAGTCCATGGAATAGGCAACAATGTCCTTCTCGAACATGCCTGCAATCTGCTCCTTCGGTGCATTTTCGATTTCAGGCCAGGTTTTAACGACAAAGCAATCCATGGCATCGGTAGGTTTTTCGAATTTACATTTCACTTTCTTGATAACGGAGAAGTATCCGGCAGTCATGCCAACGCCAGCATCTTCGGTTGAAACAACGGAATTATCTGCGGAAATATGGCCTCGTGCACGTAGCAGATTTGTCATAAATTCTGCATCTACATCATCGAGGGTACCGGGAATCGACATGCCTATAGGAATTGTGTTCATTGTTTTAGCCTTTTCTTGTTACTCGTGAGTGCACTTAGCTGGGTTTGTGTAATGCCTCTGGACGGCACTGCACATTGCGATCATGGATGAAATCTCTATGGGGCATGGTGAACCATTGTTAATTCCATACGTCAGGATGTCAACTGGCTTAAATGGGGCTGACGATTGGTGTGAGTTCTGCGCCCTATATTGGTCGTCTGTTTGAAATTGCAATTACCTTGGAAATGCCTGAATCCTTGCATCAATAGTCGACTCGCTGGTTCCTTTTTACCCGAATACACCCTATTCTAATATCTAAATCCAGCGGAGCGCTTCCTTATGTACCAAATTGTAAAAATTGGGGTACGCCAAAGTTCAATGGAAGTCTTTATCTTTGATCCGTCCGGAGATGCACCACATCCGGCAATCATACTGGCACAACATCTTCCTGTAGGTCATGCCGGCCTCGAGAATGATACCTTCACCCTGAAAGCCGCAGAACGATTGTGTGAGCAAGGATATTTTGTTGCAGTTCCATTTATCTTTCACTGGTGGCCAAAGAGCGATGATATCAAAGTGTAGCGAGATGAAAGCAGAGACGATCTGACGGTCGACGATCTTAGTGCGACGTTTGACCTGGTTAAAAATACGCCGACCGTGAACGAACAAAAAATAGGAATTGTTGGCCATTGCTGGGGCGGCCGCGTTGCATGGCTAGGTGCCTGCCACCAAGCTGAAATTGCAGCATGCGCGATCTTTTACGGCGGTAGGATCAAGCTTTTGATGGGGGAGGGTAATCCGAAGGCGATTGATCTGGTCGCGCAGATTAAGTGCCCCGTTGCCGGTTTTTTTGGCAATGACGACCAAAATCCCACACCGGAGGATGTTGATGATTATCAACAGGCTTTGAAGTCTGCTGGTGTGCTGCACGAATTTCGTCGTTACGATGGCGCCGGGCATGCATTTCAAAATTTCCCCAGTAAGGAGCGTTATCGGGAAACGCAAAGTGAGGATGCGTGGCAGAAGCTGTTTGGGTTTTTGGAGAAACACCTGAAGGCAAGCTGAGGCGTTTTGCACGGTTTACCGTCCGCCCACAGTTTTGATTGAAGGTTTCTCCTGATATGACGGATCAGGATTTTGAGTAGTTAGTCGGCTAGGCCCTTGGCGATCTCACCCATATTTTTCCTGAAGTGCCGGATCATATTCTTAAGCGCAGGGGCGACATTCCGATCTTCAATATCACAATTTCAGGATCAGATTATCCCGTAGCCTTGATGTGAAGCATCTTCTCCTGGCTTAGGATGGAGAGGATAGTTGGAAGAAGCGATTCGCCAAATTGGGTTAATCTAACAGTACGAGTAGTGCGCTCGAATATCTTTTCACCGAGCTCTTCCTCCAGGTTAGATACCCGATTTGAGAGAGTGGGCTGGGTGACATTACAGAATTGAGCGGCCCTTGTGAAAGACTTCAGTCTGGCGGTGGCTTCTACAAATCTTAGTTGGGGAAAGTTCATCGTGTGACCTGTAGCATTTCTTCGGGATGATAAATATTCAGCCTATTTTTCTTTCCAGGCGGGAATACTTGTAAGGTCGTTAACCCAGTTCAATTTGTTGTCCGTGTAAGACTCAACTGAAGGCGTAAACGCGGCTGGTTCATCAAGGCTGCATAATGTGACATCAATGATGTCCGGGTGACCAGTATTCGTGCAGAAGACAGGGGTGCCGCAGCTATTGCAAAATTCCCGGGTACCATCATCGGAAGACTTTAGCCGAGCCGGCTCACCTTTTACCAGGTGTACATTGCCCACGGGGACGATCATCCATGTTACGTAAGGTGCTGCGCTGGTGCGCCGGCACATTGTGCAATGACAATTCACGACAGTGTAGTCACCATCGTCGAGATCGTATCGAACCTGTCGACAAAAACATCCGCCTGTAATCATATCAGTCTGCTCTCTGGTAACAATTGAATGAAGATTGACCAATCATAAAAGAAACCGTATCAAATCAGTAATAGATTAAAAAAATACTATTGATAGAAACTACCTATAAGTTGGCTTGAGATAGGCTCGAAATAGATAGTTCCTGATATTCATTCACATATTCTATTAATGGCATTTTTTATATCAATTTCTGTTCCATCACCTTAGCGAATAATCTGTAGGACGTCATTAAAGCCTTCAACAGAGAGCAAGTGGAGCAGTCGGTAACACGGAAAACGGGAGAGGATAAAAATGTTGAATATGGATCTTAGCCAACGAGTGGTCATACATACGCAGCAAAAAAATTGGACGGCAGGTTCACATCAAGGAATTTGGCGCAATAACGATGATTCGAGCTCCGGCAGAGACTAGTAATTCGGCCTTCCTAAATGCAATTTCTCCGCCTCCGATAACAACGCAGATCTTCCCCTGGAGATTAAAATAAAGTGGCAAATAGTCCATGGCTAAGCAGTATTCTGAATAGGTTATTTCAACATATGATTAAAACATCTGATAAGCAAGAACGAGCCCTCGCATAATATATGATTGATTTATTGACCAACACTTTCTATGCACCGTTTTTTATGCATCGAAGCACCTCAGCCTGATAAGCTTTGCCTCTTTCATTCACAAGGTCGATGACATTCAGCGAAGTTGGTACGTAAGCAAAGCCGATTTTGTGCTCTGGGTGCCATTGAAAGAGCGACCCGCCAAGCCCCATCCAGCCGTAAAACCCTTCCCGGCCTTCATTAATAGCCTTTTGCATCCTGGTACTTGATTGATTGCATTCAGTGAAGTGTGCTACGCCGCCTTGGGTAAATGTCGTGTTGGTGAAGCCCATGTCTGCCTCAATAGGGTCTGCGTGTAGCGCAGCCCAGGCACCCTTATTTAAATATTCTGTGCCGGCCCAGCTGCCGCCAGTCGCCATCATGGCTGCGATTTTCGCCAGGCCTCTCGCCGAACAGTTTGCGTTAGCGGAAGGGGTTTCACCCATGGCGATAGCGTGTTCATTGAAAAATTCTATTTTGTCCATGCCTTCAAATGGAGGAGGGGTGCCCTTTGTTGTTGACTGCCTCATACCGGGAAATATCCGCATAAATTTAGCAATGATCTGAAAGATATTGAGTTCCATTTTCCTGTTTAGAAACTGAGGTTTTAGACTCTGCAGAAATTGAAATCGAATTCCAGGCAATGATATTTTCTCGACCCGCTGCAACTCATCTTCTCTGAGGCCAACAATCGCATCTGCCTCAAGGGGACCGCTTATATCTTCTCGCAGAAATTCACCCATGGTTCGACCTGCCGGATCTACTCGACGAAACAGCTCGTTAACAATCCAGCCTCTGGTGATCGCATGATATTCTCTTCTGCTACCACCATTTTTACGGTATTTTTGGATGTGACCTTCAATGAGCTTGCCAATTTTGTTCTGCTTGATATTAGCTGTGAGCAAGTCCTCGGGCTTGATTGAAGTATTGAAAGCGGCAAGCCCGGCCTCATGACGCATGAGGTCGCAGACTTTTAGTTCCCCTTTTCCATTGGCTCCAAACTCAGGCCAATAGTTGGTGATGTTAGCGTCGTAGCTAATGAGCCCTTTGCTAACGAGTGATGCAATAGCGATGGCTTCCAGACTTTTACCGCTGCTAAAGACATTGACGAGAGAATCTGGGGTAAAGCTGCCGCTGTCAGTTGTTGACGCCCAGAGATCGACAACTTTTTCATCGCCATAATAGATGCAGAGTTGTGTATTTTTTTCTGCCAGTGTTTGCATCTTGTGTTCATACAATCTTCTTATCGATTCGAATCCAGGAGCAACTGTTCCCTCGATTCGGCATTGCATGTTCGCGCTGCGGCTCATTTCTTACTCCAGTTCTCGTGCTGTGCAGTTCATCTGCTGTTTGGTGCGTCATCTATCACGACAAATTCCGGGTACTAGTTTAAGGTTGTTGTGCTTGAGACGCACCTTGATTCATTTCCTGAATAGATTTCCATTTATCCTAGTGCGTCGATGCAAGTGGCTAAAAGTGATTAAATGGCTGTCTGTATTTTAGGGATTACGAGATGTCAGAAATACCCAGACCTGAATATCCGAGGCCAACGCTTAAGCGAGACCACTGGCAGAACCTTAATGGCAAATGGCGCTTTCAAGCAGATCCTGGCGACTGCGGCTTAAACGAGAAATGGTATATGGAGGCCGATTTTAGTGACTCCATCGTCGTGCCATTCCCTATCGAGTCGGAAGCGTCGGGACAATACAACCTTCACCCTGCCGATATTAATTGGTATGCAAGGGATTTTCACCTTCCGTCGTCCTGGGAAGATCTACCGCTGGCGAACCAAACACTGTTGCACATTGGTGCCTGTGATCATTGGACTCGAGTATTTATAAACGGCCAGGAAGTGGGACAACACCGGGGTGGCTTTGTGCCTATCGATATCGATATCACACATGCACTGGCACCAGGCAATAACAAAGTAGTGGTTCGAGTAGAGGATTCAGACTCGTGGACACAGCCGCGAGGCAAACAGGCGGGCACCACAAAATGGCCGATTGATTACGATACGGTGACGGGCATATGGCAAACCGTTTGGTTGGAGCCAGTACCCAAAGTGCACATTGATGCGATACACAGCCAGTTCAACCTGGGAACATCTGGTCTGACTTGTTGGATTGAAACGAACTGCCAAAATGAATATAAACTTGAGGTTGAATTGCTTGAAGGCGGCAAGCAGCTCGCACAGGCAACTCACCATTATGACTCGCGAGCTGAGTCAAAAGTGCGGATGGACGTCGGCGACGCGAAATTATGGTCACCGGATTCTCCCACGCTTTATGAGCTAAAACTGAGCCTGTATAACGCTGATGGTATTTTGCAGGATGTGGTGCAGAGCTATGTGGGCTTGCGGGAAGTGGGCTGTGATAAAAATTCGATCACCCTGAATGGTAAACCAATATACCTCCGTGGCGTGTTGGATCAAGGCTACTTTGAGCAGGGTTGGTATACGGCTATCAGTGATGAGGCCATCAAGAAAGATGTAGAGCTCACTCTGGCACTCGGTTTTAACTGCGCAAGGAAACACCAGAAGATTGAAGACCCAAGATATTTATACTGGGCGGATAAACTGGGTTTGCTCGTCTGGGAAGAAATGCCTTCCGGGCGAATTTTTAGTAATGAACTGGTCCGGACGCTTACCGATGAATGGTTGGCAGTGCTGAAACGGGACCGCCAACACCCATGCATTATCGCCTGGGTTCCCTTTAATGAAAGCTGGGGTATCTGGAACCAGGTGGATAGGCCTGAGCAGCGCGCCTTTGTCGACGGCATTGTTGGCCTGACTCGCGCATTTGACCAATCAAGGCTGGTGGTTGGTAACGATGGTTGGGAGTATTCGGAGGGCGATTTGTGGACCCTTCATATTTATGAGGGTGAAACCAGCAGCATTGAAGAACGGTTGGATCAGTTGATGGTTGACCCTTCTGCGTCCCTCCATGGAACCGAGAATGACGTCGGGCAGAGGATTGGCGCGTTACCGGGTGCGATAGTGGCGGGATTACCTATTCTGCTCACAGAATGCGGCGGCATCGGGTATACAGAAGCGGCACTTGATGGTGAGGAATTTTCCTATGGAGAACTGCCAGCGTCAGAGGCCGAATTACGGGAACGGTTCGTTCAGATCGCTAAAACCATTGGCACGGCGAAACAGTTGAGTGGTTTTGTCTGGACACAACTGACAGATGTGCAACAGGAGATCAACGGCGTATTGTATTTTGATAGAACCCCAAAATTACCCATTGAAGAAATAAGGCGGATAATGATGGGCATAGGGGGTTAAGACGATTGCTTACGCCGAACGCGTACAGCCAAAAATATGATCGCTGGAACGGTAATTGGGAAAAATAACAACATCACTGATGTTCCGAGCCAGAACGACATTCTTTCGACAAACGTTGTGGCTTTCGGGCCTGTGCCCTTGGGTTCGAAGTATTGGCTGGAATACAGGTGTTCGTAGTCACTAAACCGTTCATGCATTGTGGCTATCCATACGCGAATACGTTTCAATCGAGTGTCAATCAATAGAGAACTTAGTGGTGGCACCTCGATGCTGCAATGACATTGAATCACGCCAAACAATAGAAAATCGAGACTGCCTGGTTCATCGCCGTTAATATAGGCGCCAGAACTTTGTTCCAGCCGGTCCTCCCAAAACAGGAACTGGTCCCCAAAGCTCGAAGGGTCCGTTTGCATACGGGTTCGTTTGCCAAAGGTAATCAACAGGAAGAAATAGAGAACAGCGAAACTTCTGAGAAAGTGATTTTTAAGGCGAACTATCACAGATGGATTTGTATCCCGGCTGTAACTAAAGTTGTTAAAAAATCGAAACGGATTATCTGCTCTGTGCATAACACCTTGCCAGGCATTTCCGACTTGCTTCATATCCTGGCTTGAGACTTCCCCATATCCTAAGGTGCCTAGAATGTCTGCAGATTCATACTGCCATTTTTCTCCTTTCATTCTTGCAGCTGGCATCATGATGCCTTGCCGGTTGAATAGTGTTAGCGTGGGTGCTGTTGTCAGCGCGTACGAGTTATTTTTGTCGTATAGACCCAGCAGCACTGCTTGCACCCAGGGTGAGTGATCAAGGCCGTAAACTTCCATCCCTGACGGGTCTCCTGATCTGGCTTTCTCCATTGGATGCTCCGTTATTTGGTTCTGACCCGTAATCGCAGACATCCCGAATTAATTCCTTCGTATGTTATTGATTTCATAGTATAAGAATTTCAGCTACACCTGTATTGCGTCAGACCTTGTCTACCTTACAATAATGTAAAAAATGTAGATCCAGATTTGTTAATCTGGAGTTGAAGATCCGATAAAACAATATGGTTCGTCAGATCCCGCTGGGTCAAAAATTTTACAAATCCCGAGGGTCAGTGTCCCATGCAAGCATATTCTATTAATTCCATCAAAGCCCAGGCGCAGATGCATCATGCTTATTTTTTGGGGCTTCAGCTGATGATATCCACACGGAAGGGTCCGGAAGTGATGGAAGAGTGGATGTTCAAATTGTTTCGTCGACAACATCTGGAAAAATTTCTCAGCAGCTTTGAAAAATTGGGTTTAACGAACGAACCTGATGCGATTGCCTGTGCAAAATATCACGTCCTTTCCAATTCCATCGGTGGTGTACCCGTTGAATATATGGCCGAGAGCGATACAAAAGCCTGGGTTCGGTTTCGCTATCCGCGATGGATGTATCACGGTGCAACGATCTGTGGCGTGCCTGTTGGTGTCAGTCGGGGCTTCCTCCGCGGTTGGTACGCACACAATGGTGTCTCCCTAAAAAATCCACGTTTGGGTTTTGTTTGTGTTTCCGAAGATATGACAGGTGAATTTGGATTCTGCGGCTACTTCAAAGAATACGATCATGATCTTTCAGATGATGAGCGTTTGCAATTTGCGAAAGGAGAATTGCCGCCCGTTTATATTGAAGATGCGCAGCCCAAGCCACCTGTTGGCGAGTGGAATGAAGAGCGTCTGGAAAAAGCCAACAGGAACTATGCGATGGACTATATCCGCAACGGCCTTCGTACACTCACTGAAGTCATTGGCCCGGATGAAACCCGTGAATTAGGTGGGCTCGCTGCACGTTTGATCGGCTTGCAGTATTATCCAGAGAGTGCTTCAACCGTTGGCGCGAAAGACGGTACCGTTGTGGATGCTGCCGAGTTCCTGATCAAAATGATGCAGGGTATGGGAGATGAAGCTGTGCTGATTGATGGAACTGATGGTGAGGCAGGCATTGAGCACCGCGGTCTGCGCATTGTGAGAGGCATCGAAGGTGCAGATAGAAGACTGATGCTGGAAAATTGGCGCGAGCTTTGGCTGGGTACAATCAGATCCCATCGTTTGATGATGGATCTGGACATGAAGCAAACAGGCGATGAAAAGCTGCTTTGGACAATAAGGCGGCTGTGAAGGCAGAGTCTTTAAATATTGTTTATGCGAGCGTTCTTGGGAAAAGTGTTATTGAGAAAAGCGCTACCCGTCAATAGTCACAACAATTATTCAAAAACGCATAACAAGCTTAAACATGATGATGACTGGCAATAAACTTGTATCTGATCATGTTTAGTCCGTAAGCGCCTGATAGGTGAGCAGTTTGAATTCCCGACCCAGTCGTGTTCTATGGGGAATACTCTAAACCATAAACAAGCCGATTAACTGTTCTTCAGGGTCGATTCAAAAGGGGGTTCCAGCTGCGCCACCCCAGTTATATTCGCCAACAGAACCCAGCTCGCCAACATCACCTGTGTTCAGAAGAACAGCGAAGCCTAAACCGAAGCCAAGCCCGATGCCGCGACGGCCAAAGCCCATCTTTTGTTCGCCAAGGTGATTCATCGACATTAGCTCAACGCTTTTGGGTGACAGGATGCGTACGCCATCTAATTCACCACCATTGAGCATCATCTGACTGAATCTTAGATAATCCCGCGCGGTGGATACCATACCGCCGCCGCACCTTCAAATGTCGCACCTTCCATATATCCTGCACTCATTCTTGCTGAGGAAGGAACCAAGTGTTTTGATTTGCTGGTCTGAAAAAACATGACGCTGCCTTGTTGGATACCATCGGGCGAGTAAATTTGCGTCAGTCGATCCAGTTTTTCATTCGGCACGACGAAGCTTGTGTCATGCATGTCCAGAGGTTCAAATAATCGCTTCTGCAAAAATTCACCAAAGGACATGCCCGAGAGGACTTCCACCAAACGCCCTTGTACATCCACTGAAACACTGTAGTGCCAGCGTGTTCCTGGTTCGTATTGAAGTGGAATCTGCCCGAGATCTTTTACAAAGGTAGCAAGATCCTTTTCGCGGAGAATACCCACCGCGCGATATTGTTTATCAACCTCGGTATTGCCGAAGTACCCATAGCTGAAGCCGCTGGTATGCCGCATCAAATTCCGGATTGTTGGCTGACGTTTTGGTTTACGGGTCTGACCTTGCTTGTCTTGATCTCCCGCGCCTATAGTTGCGCTGTTGGTGCCGTCGGATACCGTTTTTGTTTCACCATCTGCAGTTGAAACGGCAACTTGAAGATCAGCTAATTCAGGGATATATCGAGCAACGGGATCATTCAGGAAGAACTTACCCTCCTCGTACAGCATCATCAGGGCAACGCTGGTGATTGGTTTTGACATGGAGTAAATGTGGTAGATGGCATCTTCAGTCATGGCTTTGTTGGCTTCGCGGTCGCTTAGGTCGTAGGTCTCGGAATAGATAATTTTACCGTTACGGGCGATCAATCCCATTCCCCCAATCATAGTCCCGTCTTTAACGGCCTGGTTCATATGATGGGTAATTCGGTCCAGTCTCTCCTGGGAGACACCTTCTTTTTCGGGTTTGACAACGCGTATTTCCTTAGCGGAAGCATTGCTGGAGAAAAATATCGAGAATGAAACAAGAAGCAGGAAAACATTAGCCGAGCGATGGTTCATTTTTTGGTATCCGTGATTGGAGCGGCACTTTAACATTACTGGATATAACATGACTTGATATCGGTGATACGTTTGCCAGATGCCTGATCGAACAAATGTATGCCGTTATCTGCGATCTTAAGGTGCATAGATTGCCCCGGCGCGGAAATAAACGACCCGGGAAATTTGACGACAATATGCTTAGCTGATTTCCCCCCCTGGTCCATGGGTGATGATGGTTTGTCTGACTGTACCAGACAATGTACGAGCGTTTCTGAGCCGAGAGTTTCAACAGCTTCCACGATGCAGGAAAAGTCAGCATCTGCTGGTTCGCTGAGAATCAGTTTTTCCGGCCGAACACCGATAGTGACTGCCTGGCTTTTGGATAGCGGCGAAGGCACGGGATATGGTTTTCCTATGCAAGTATCAATGATAATGGAAGAGCCGCCATCTGAGACAATGCCGTTGAAAAAATTCATTTCCGGCGTACCGATAAATCCTGCAACGTAAGTGCTTGAAGGATATTCGTAGATATTCTGCGGTGTATCTATCTGTTCGATGGTGCCTTCATTGAGTACGACCAATCGATCGGCGAGCGTCATGGCTTCAACTTGATCATGGGTGACGTATAAGCTGGTGACACAGAGCCTTTGTTGCAATTCGCGTATTTCCATTCGCATTTGTGTTCGTAATTTGGCGTCAAGGTTAGACAGTGGTTCATCAAACAGGAAAACAGAAGGTTCCCGAACGATGGCCCGCCCCATGGCGACGCGCTGTCTTTGCCCGCCGGAGAGCTCACGTGGTTTGCGTTCCAACAGTCCTTCAATCTGCAGCATATTGGCGGTTGATGTGACTCGCTTGCGGATAACTTCCTTCGGCAATTTCTTAAGTTTCAAGCCATATGCCATGTTGTTGAATACATTCATGTGCGGGTACAGGGCGTAATTCTGGAAGACCATCGCAATATCCCTGTCTTTGGGTTCGACATCGTTTACCACTCGATCATCGATCAGGATTTCGCCTTTGCTTATTTCTTCCAGCCCAGCGACCATCCGCAACAAGCTCGACTTGCCACAGCCGGATGGGCCTACGATGACAAGGAATTCGCCATCTTTGATATTCATGTTGATATCAAACAGTACCTGTGTGCTTCCATAGAATTTACTGACGTCTTTCAAGGTGACTGTTGCCATGTGCTATTTCTCTGTCTCGGTGAGTCCGCTGACGAACAGCTTCTGCATGCCCAGGACGACCAATACCGGAGGCAGCATCGCCATCAGCGCAGTCATCATAACGATATGCCAGGATGGATTGCCCTCAGCGGTTTCAAGCAGACCTTTAATTCCCATAACAATGGTATACATTGATTTTTCGGTGGTGATTAACAGTGGCCACAAATATTGATTCCAGCCGAAAATAAATAAGATGACAAACATGGCGGCGATGCTGGTGCGTGACATTGGCAGTAGAATGTCAAAGAAGAAACGCATGGGTCCAGCTCCGTCAATTCGGGCTGCCTCAAGCAGCTCATCCGGGACGGTCAGAAATGTTTGCCGAAACATAAATGTCGCAGTGGCACTGGCGATAAGCGGAATGGTGAGTCCCCAGTAGGAGTTCAGCATATTTAGGTTTGCAACAACCTCAAAGGTAGGCAGAATCCGGACCTCTACCGGCAGCATCAGGGTCACAAAGATCGACCAGAAAAAGAACATTCTAAATCGAAACTTGAAGTAAACGATGGCATAGGCCGAGAGTAGGGATATTGAAATTTTGCCGGTTGCAATCATTAGTGCCATCACCAGCGAATTTAACATCATCATGCCTACCGGAATGTCCCCGATACCGTCATCACTTTGTGTGAAGGTGGTTTTGAGGTTAATTAGAAATTGGTCACCTGGTAGAAGTGGAAACGGCACTTGTGTGACGCGAATCGCGTCATGAGTTGCAGCGACAAATGTCACCCAAACGGGGAAAGCGACAATCAGTATGCCGATGACAAGAATGGCATGGGAGACGAGTGTCCCGAGCGGTCGGTTTTGAGTCATCAGTAATCTACCTTGCGCTCGATGTAACGAAACTGAATAACGGTGATGATCGTTACCATAAGCATCAAGATTGTCGACTGGGCTGCAGAACTACCGAGATCAAGACCGATAAAACCATCACTGTAGGCTTTGTACACCAAAATTTCGGTCGCCTTCGCCGGACCGCCAGCAGTGACGACATGAATAATGCCGAAAGTTTCAAAGAATGCGTACACAATATTCACCACCAACAAGAAAAATGTGGTTGGGGTAATTAGTGGGAAAATGATCGTCCAAAACCGATATAAAGGTCCGGCTCCGTCAATTGCTGCGGCTTCGATCAAGGTCTTGGGAATGGCCTGCATTGCGGCAAGAAAAAACAGGAAATTGTAGCTGATCTGTTTCCAGGTGGCCGCCATGATGACGAGAGCCATTGCTTCATTTCCGTTGAGTTTGTGATTCCAGTCCCAACCGAAACTGTCGAGGAAGTAGCTGAGAATGCCCAGGGTCGGGTCAAACATAAATACCCACAATGTCCCGGCAATGGCAGGTGCAACTGCATAAGGCCAAATCAACATTGTTCGATATAACAGTGCACCCTTGATGACCTGGTCTGCCATTCCCGCAAGTACCAGTGCGCTAAGCAATGATAGGCCTGCAACCATGGAAGAGAAGAAAATCGTACGATAGAAAGTTTCAAAGTAGAGCTTATCTTCGAACAGAAGTTGATAATTTTCGAAATAGACGAATTCGCTTGATAGGCCGAAGGCGTCTTCAATCAGGAATGATTGGTAAATCGATTGTGCGGCTGGCCACATAAAGAACACCGCGATTATCAGTAATTGCGGAGTAAGCAAGGCGTAGGGTAGCCAGGACGAGCCGAAATGTACCTGCTTAAGCATTGATTGAGGACATTAATTTGCCCTTTCAAATCTTCGAAGGAGTTTATTCCCTCTTCTAACAGCATCATCCAACCCTTCGGATGCCGTTTTGGACCCTGCCCAGATTGCTTCCAATTCTTCATTGATTACCGCCCTGATCTGGACATAATTGCCGAATCGCAAACCCCGCGAATTGATAGTCGGTGTATTGAGGCCAAGCTGTTTAACTGCAGTGTCATTGCCAGGGTTTCGATCATAATAGCCCTGGGCGCGTGACAGCTCGGCAGCATTTTTGGTGATAGGCACGTAACCTGTCTCTTGATGCCACCAGGCTTGAAGTTCCGCTGTTGACAGGTAGGTAATAAATTTCGCGATGCCCCTGTAGCTTGCCTTACTATGTCCCCTTAAGACCCACAGCGTGGCACCGCCGATAATGGAATTTTGAGGTGATGCGGCAACATTCTCATCGAGGGGCAACATTGTCTGGCCGAAGTCGAATTTTGCCTGACTCTTCAATGCTGCGGTGTTGGCAGAGGAACTCATCCACATGCCGCACTCTCCACTTGTAAATAGGGGAAGGCTGCTATCTTCACGCCCACCATAGACAAATGTATTGTCCGCTTGTGAATCTGCGATCGACTGAATCCGCTCCTTGACTGCCTTGTTGTTGAATGTCAGTTCTGCATCAATACCCGCAAAGCCGTTTTCGCGGGTGCCGATGGCTTGATTGTGCCAGGCAGAATAGTTTTCAATCATCACCCAGGATTGCCAGCCGAAGGAGAACCCACATTTCATGCCGGATGCGAGTAACTTCTTTGCGGCGGCATTCACTTCATTCCAGGTAGAGGGCGGATTTTGAATACCCGCATGTTTAAATGCGTCTTTGTTATACCAGAGAACTGGGGTGGATGAATTAAAGGGCATCGACAGCAGCTCCCCGTTAGGGGTTTGGTAATAAGAGATCACCCCAGGTAAGTATATTGACTTGTCGAATGGCTCGTTTGCATCCGTCATTAATGCTTCCAGCGGATAGATAGCACCTTTGGCAGCCATCATCGTTGCAGTACCCACTTCAAAAACCTGTACCAGATGAGGCTGCTTTCGGGCGCGAAAAGCAGCAACCGCTGCAGTCATCGTATCGGTATAGTTGCCCTTGTAAGTCGGTACAATCTTGTATTGGTTCTGACTGGCATTAAAACCTCGCGCTATTTTATCGACTCGTTCGCCATTCTCGGCGCCCATTGCATGCCACCAGGAAATTTCAGTTTCTGCCTGTGAAACCGGCACAAAAAGAGTGAGAGTCAGTGCCCAGGCCAGGATTGGAAGTTTGTTAGTAATACTTGTCTCCTTAACTTTTAATTAGTGCTTTCAATTAGAGCTTCCTATAAGAGCTTGTTATAAAGGTTTACAGATAAGCTTCAGGCTTCATATCGTACGCTGCTTTGAAACATCTGAGTCATCCAGGTCGCGGCCACTGGTTTCCGTTAGCAGTAAAACCGAGATGAGCGTTAACAAGCTGGCAATTGCGATGTAAACCGAAATATAGAATGTCCCAACTTCCTTCCAGAGGAAAGTAGCGATGATTGGCGCCAAAGCGCCGCCTAGAATGGCGCCTAACTGGTATCCAAGCGAGGCGCCTGAGTAGCGAACGTGGGTTGCAAACATTTCCGCCAGAAATGCAGCCTGTGGCCCGTACATCATAGAAAGGAATATCTGCCCGCCAGACATGGCCAGGACAATCAGCCAGAAATTTGAAGTATCGATTAGCGGGAACATCGCAAATGCCCAGATACCGCCGAGTACAGCGCCTAACATATACACGCCACGCCGGCCGTTGCGATCGGAATAAGACGCAGCAATGAAGAGCGTCGGTATCTGTACGAAAGATGAAATTAGTACCGCTTGCAACATGAAATCGCGGGACAAGCCAAGACCTTCCGGGTGACTGCCGTAGGCGACCAGGAAGGCAACCAGAATGTAAAATGTTACCTGCACGCCCAAAAAGGCACCGGCAGCCAACAATATTTGCCTGGGATATGTTTTGACGACTTCTATGACCGGCGAGCGTTCCTTTTGAGCGGATGCTTTTTCAGCAGTGCCCGGGTCTTCAAGTTCTTTCTTCTCTTTGGCCTTCTGTAATTCACGAAACGCTGGCGTATCTTCCAGGGTCAATTGGACGTACATGCTAATGCCGATAAGGATGATGCTGCTGAGGAAAGGCAAGCGCCAGCCCCAGTCAATAAACTGTTCGTCCGTGCAGAATGCGCTGACAGCGAGAAATGCCAGATTCGCCAGAATGATACCAACAGGTGCGCCAGCCTGTGCAAATGCGCCATAGAAGCCTCGCTTGTCAGCTGGCGCATTTTCTGTCACCAATAACATTGCGCCACCCCATTGTCCGCCGACAGCGAGGCCCTGGGTGAATCGTAATAAGATCAACAGTACAGGTGCAGCCGGACCAATCAATGCGTATGTCGGCAATAGGCCGATAATGGTTGTCGCGACCCCCATCAGCATCAGGGCGGTAACCAATGCCGCTTTTCGACCCACCCGGTCGCCAAAGTGACCAAATAGAACGCCGCCTACGGGCCTGGCGAGGAAGCCGATTGCAAAGGTGCTAAATGATGCCATCAGCTTGACCAGCTCGGGCATGTCCGAAGGGAAAAACAAAGTCGGAAAGACCAGCGCTGCTGCAGTGCCATAGATAAAGAAGTCGTACCATTCAATGCTGGTGCCTGCCAGCGATGTCATAGCGACCTTGCGCATGCTTGTCTCAGAGACCTTTGATTCTTGCGAAACCATGTTGTTACCTGATTTGTTGTTATTCTTGGTTATGTTGGTAGTCTACAGCGAATCACGATGTACAGACTGCTAAAAGAAGCCTTCAAGAAGCCAGGCGTCCATCTGGCAAGAATTATTGGATATTTTCAACTGAAAGGTAGTGGAAGTTGAGCAAACGATGGTATTTTAGAAACGAACCGGTACTAAGGTGAAGAGAAAAACTGTTAGTACACTAAACGATTTTAATTCCAAATGGAGAACATGGAATAATGATTCAGCTATATGGCTTGCGCATGAGCAATTATTACAGCTTGACCAAAGCACTCATGATCGAAAAGGGTGTTGAATTTGAAGAAGTAAAGGCGCCGCCAACGCAAGAAGAAGATAATTTGGCGCGTACGCCCATGGGCAAAATGCCTTCGATTGGTGTGAACGGAGAGTACCTATCGGAATCCATTGCGATTGCTACCTACCTCGATCGCATTGCACCAGAACCGGCGCTGCTACCCAGCGAAGACTTTGCTGCTGCCAAAGTGATGGAGCTGGTCTGCCATCTGAAGCTCGATGTAGAACTCGTTGCCCGACGTTGCTTACCGCAATTGCTGTTTAAGAAACCCGTTAGCGACGAAATCAAAGAAAGCACCAGGAAAGATCTGCTTAAAGGCATGGCCGCGCTCGATCGGATCTTCGTTGGCGCGCCCTATGCTGCCGGAGATACCGTGACACTCGCTGACTTTTACACCTTCTATACCTTTGGCCTTGCCGGTGTAATTTCAAAGACCGTGCTGGAGATGAATGTGCTTGAAGGTTATTCCCGAATTCAGGAAGTCGTCAAGCTGATGGCGGAACATCCGAGTATTGCCCAGGTGGAAGCTGAGAAGGCAGCTTAGGAAATTACTGATACGGTTTACCCTGAATCGGGCTTGAGCAATCGCGCTGATTGGCGTTTTACATAGTATCCATAAATGCCGAGGATGGTGATAGTGGCGACAATAATGACCAGCGAGTGCTCATCCCACCAGGTGACAAATACATCGCCAATGACGACCAGAAGAATAATTGCAGGTGTAATACCTATTAAAGTACCAATAAGGAAGCTGCTCAAGCTGATTTTTGAAGCTGCCAGCAACCAGTGGACAAGAGGATGTAGAAAAGTGGTGAGTCGGATAAGGGCAGTACCCTTTATGGGGTGTTGCTCGAGCCCCTGACTAAACTTTCTAAGTGGGCGTGGAAGTTTGCTGCTGATGCCTCTGCCGAGCATAAATCGAGCAAACAAAAAGGCAACTGTGGCGGCCAGCATTGCCCCAAAGAGAGACAGTGGTAGCGCCAGCCACAATGGCCAAATCAATCCAGCAAGTACCACCCAAATGACCGAGGGTACTTGCAGCAACTCGCCAAAAACAAATGCAAAGCAAAAAACCAATGGCGCCCAGGGGCCGAGCTGCCGAGCGTATTCCCGGAAACTCTCCAGGCTGAGGAAGGTGACCAGATCCAGGTACCATGCCAGAGCAACCGCTAGTAAGAAGGCGAGCAATGCGATTAATCGTAGTGCTTTTTTCATCTATTGGTATGGTTCCTGGTGCATGGCAAACATTTGGCGTCTGTGCTTGTGCTGCGTAGTGTACCTCAGACGGGCATTTGCTATTAGGGGCGTGAATAAATATGCTCAACTACCCTGAATATATAGTGAAATATTTTGATCAAGACATCAGCCAAAACTTCCCTGCGTGTATTGCATACATCAGATATCCACCTTGATAATTATGCTGGTGCAGGTGAACCAATGAATGCCGGCGAGTCCGGCTTCAGAACCGTGATCGACAAGGCCCTAGAACTGGAAGTCGACTTATTCCTGCTTGCGGGTGATCTCTTCGAGCACAATAGGGTGAAGGATCATTGTCTTGAGTTTGCCAGTAAACAACTGGCCAGACTAAATTGCCCCGTTGTGATGATTACAGGTAACCACGATTGTCTGGCGGATTATTCTGTTTACCATCGCTACGACCCGACATTGGCTGGAGATCATATTCACTTTATACGTGCAGAGGAGGGCGGCGTCGCCAGTTTTCCAGATCTGGGCGTTAATGTTTGGGGCAAGGGCATAGTCGACCACTACCCGGGAAACAAGCCACTTGAGGCTGTGCCAGATCATCAGGAAGCGTCCTGGTATATAGGCGTAACCCATGGTTACTACGTTGATTGTGGTGCGGAGATGTTTTCTTCCTTGATCACTCCAGAAGAAATTAGCCGCAGTAAGCTGGATTATCTGGCTTTAGGCCATGTACATCGGTATCAGTCTATGAGGCATGGAAAGACTCTCGCAGCGTATTCCGGTTCTCCAAACCTTGATCAAGGTGTCAGCGATATGACGGCGGCCTATGTTGAATTTTGCCCGGATAACGGCGTCACTGTCGAGAAGGTTACTTTGCAATCAGAGTAACTAATCGCTACCAGGGTCGTCTCGAGTTGGCCCAGTCAAATGGCACGATGCCTGATTCGTTAAGCTGCCAAATTTCTGCTCGCGGGCGCTCTTCATCGAGGTGCAGAAAGCCAATGGTGCCAAACTGAAGATTCAAATTGTGCGGGAATGTGGGGGAGCCGGGGTTTACACAGAGCATACCGTCAATGTGATCGACCTGCTCAACATGAGTATCACCATAAATCAGTACATCTGGTCGGCCGCTGGGGAAGAGTTTATCTGCCCATCGCCCAACTGTTAGAGCGGGGGGAGATTCAGGCATCGGTATATAGTGGGTCAGGCCGATCTTGAATCCATTGAACTCCAGCAGCCATGTTTCCTTTAGCCTTTCATCAAAGGGTTGCAGGATGCGACCGCTGGAACCATCATCGCCATTGCCACGGGCAGCGTAGACTGGCGCTATATCATGTAGCTGGTCTATGACGCTCAGGTCGTAGATATCGCCTGCATGAAGTATTGCTTCAACACCTTTAAATTGCTCAAAGAGATGTGGCCATAATTCCGGCATGGCTTCAGGAATATGTGTGTCGGAGATCAGTCCTAACTTCATGATAAATTCAGTGGTCCTTTCGCGTAATGTGATGGGGTAACTCAATCGGCGTGTAGAATAGCCTGAATTAAGAAGAGATGCTGCATTCTCACGGGTTTCTGGCAGGATCCAGAATTGTCTACCGGAATTGGTTTTTAGATTACGACGATCATGGCAGATTACCTGCATACCCACCCACCCCGAGCAACCAGGTACATTATCAACGACATCCCGATACTGATCCAGAAAATGACTCAGACCAGCCTGAACAGCTTTACTGATTAACTCTTGTGCGCCCTGTCTCAACATACTGGTCAAAAAATCGGAGATCTTATTTATACCAGCTCCTAAAGTCAGCGACGTGAAGTCACAGCACATAGGCCTTCTAAATTTGAGGCCATTGAAGGGGGACATCGTGATCACAGTGTGCCGATTTCCCAATCGGCAGTAGTCTTGAATTTCTTCCTGCGCGCGGGATTTCAGCGGATTCTGCTAACGTATTCACCAAGGTGAAATCGAGCACTAGCACGTCAATCAATGTTTGCACCAGGGAAGTGAGTCGAATCACCTCATAAACGATAGTCTTTTCAGGACAGAAGTGATTGAGCAACTTCCGTAAAACTTCATAACCATCAAAATCTTTGATAAACGCGACGGCAAGAACACAAACCAGAATATGGGGTAGAGAATAGGAATTATAAAGCGTGTTTTCCAAGATTTCAAAAGTACCCTGCGGACTACGAGATGCCGGTTCAACAATCGCCCATCTCAAAACCTTGGGATGATCTACCGATATGTATAACCAAGAGAGAATAAAAGTTGGTTAATGAATATTAGACATAGAGATAATTGCTCAGATGATTGCAGTTCAGAATTTCTGTACTCTGAGTTTCGGCCCTGAACATCAAACTTCGGATTCAAGCGAAGAGCAAAGTAGCAATATCAGCCCAGATAGGCATTTTCGCGATGCTCAATTTGGCCATCATTGCAGCAAAGAATAGCCCCAGTCCTAATAGACTGGCCCAGTGTGGCCTTTTCAATCTGACCATATCGTAGCCGATTAACAAGCCGAACAACCCAAGCTCTATGATCGGAATAAACGGGAAAGGCGCTCCAATAGTCTCAATTAAGCGGGCAACAGCCGGGTCTAGGATGAGTATTCCGGCCAGTAACATCAACCGTTTGTGGGCAGCACCGTTAGCACGGTTTACCAGTCCCAAGACAAATGCAATACTAAAATTAATCAAATCGGTGGTAGGAAACATCATGGAAGCTATGTGGCTATTCTTGCCGATAGCGAACTCCGGAAGAGCGAAGGCTGCTCTCATCATGAAGTATCCTGTCACCAGCATGGATATGGCAAGGATCATACTCCATCGACCCCGTTGGCGATGTTGTTGTAATCGCCCGCCTTGAACCAGACTGGCTTGTAAAGTATAGAAACCAAACCAAGATACGAATATCACGCCATGTACATGGTAAAGCAGCGGCAGTGAAAAGGCGCCATTTGGTTTTGTTAGAACGGGTGGAAGAAAGCCAAGTAGGACGATGCTGGTTAGCAGAACACCCATATAAAAAAAGAATGGCTCTGCGGTGGTTATTGGACCCTTTACCTTTATTTTATTAACGACATTTGCTCCAACCTGAATGTGTTAGCCGAATATCTTTGTGCCCATGAGGATTCCCCTGATTACGAGCCACCCTACTTTTCAAGAATAAGCAGTATAAAAAAGCAAGATTCAGCGAAAATTCAAGACTTAGAATAACTCCAGGACATCCAGTGCGTCGCTGCAGCTTACAAGAAGCTGGGTCAATAGGTTAGCCGTTATAGGATTTTAAAAATTGCTTCACTTTAGACTGAATGATAACTGAGTCATCTATGACCGCCAGGAACATCGGAGTTGGCTGGATGATGGATGTCCTAGGTTTTGTGCGTTATTCAACGCTAACGAGTCGCGACCGTTGTTTTCCAACTCATATCTAATTTGTTAATGCCCCGGTAGAAATTCACGAGTCATTATCGGCTGCCAACTTTTTTAGCATCGCAAGAACGACACGTGCTGAATTATCCGCCGCATCCTGCGCAAAACTCGCATAGGATTCATGAGCTTTTCCATCGGCTTTGTCGGACAGCGTTCGAATGGCAATAACCGGAACACCGAACTCATAAGCGATTCGAGCGACGGGTCCCCCTTCACTTTCTACTGCATAGGCATCAAATCGATCGCGTAAAAAATCAACGTAGTGCTGGCTCGCTATAAAGGCCTCACCGCTAACAATTCGCCCCTCAAATACATGCTCTTGACCGACAACCTGTCTGGCGGCAGAGCTGGCAACCTCTCGTAAGTAAGGGTCTGCCGGAATACTACCGTCGTCGTTAACACCGCAGTCAGGCTTCCAGACAAACCCATTATCTGTCTCCGTGCCGCAGTCGTGAATGATGAAGTCCTTTGAGATGACCACGTCAAGTACCTTCGTATGGTCAGCAACACCGCCTGCAATGCCGGTGAAGATAATCCCGCTAACACCAAATTCATGAATTAGAATGCTCGTTGTTGCACTCGGCAGCATGCCGTAGGCACCCGCGCGCGCAAGCACGACGTCGACCGAATTCAGCCTAGCACGATGATAGTCGACTCCACCGATAGTAATAGTTTCTGTGGTCTCAGCTTGAGCGATCAGTAAATCGAGCTCGATATCGAGGGCGGTCAGTATGCCAATGGGTTTCGACTCTTCTGCATAGGTGTGAGACGAACCGATGGTGATGACGACCAACAGACTAATAATCACACAGTGCTTCTTTACTAGAGTATACATTTCTAACTTGCTCTTATATTGATCTACAACGCTTATCTGCCGGGAAGTTGAGAATAGGAATTATAAAGCGTGTTTTTGCCACGAATACAAAAGTATCTTCATAGGCATGGAGAAGTGCCGATTGTCAGCTAAGTAATCGTTAATTATAAATCAATGGCAGTATTCTGTAGAATTTAGAGCAATATCATTCGCAATCGCAAGTGCGACTTTGTCTACATCATTCCCATTAATGCCGCCTTGGCATCCGCACTGGGGATATGATTGATACCTACCAGTATGTCTGCCAGGTCCTTGGTGGGATCGGATGACGCAATACCATCCAGCGTGGTTTTGTCGGTGGCACTTACCTTGTGTTGTAAATCGTGAACCGCTTTAGCGATGGATTTTACCGATGCTCCAACAGCGGCATCGTTAGTAATCGCCGTTAGTGCTGTTTTATCATCGGCGGAAGGAAAGTGCTTGAGAGTCACTAGTATTCCCGCAATGGTTTTGACCGCGGCATTATCATCTGCGAAAGACAGCTGTGGAAGCATACTAATTGCCGCAATTGCCAGGCCGATTGCTATTCGTTTACCTTTCATGGAACTCTCCTTTTTTATTGGAAGTAATAACCGAGAATAGGAATTATAAAGCGTGTTTTGCCACGAATACAAATGTATCTTCATAGGCAGACAGTGTCAAAACCTTCTTTCCTCCGCACAAGGTTCATGTAGCTCTATTCGCAAGGAACTAGAGACAATCCACGGTGATCAAGTAGGAGGGGTAGCCAAGCTGAAAATACCTGAGTTCACTCAAGCGAAAAAGTTCATGGCGTACTTGATAGTGAGGAGATGACAAAAACAGTGCTAAAGGGCAGATCAGTCCGGCAGCATTTGAGGCAAAACAAGTTGCTTAATCAGGTGTCCATCAATGGCGGGCAGGATCAGATTGACGCCTTGTTGTGTGCATAGCAGATCTGCACCATGGCAGTCATTTACCAATTACACTAACACCACATCGCGCAACCGGAAATTCAAACGAGGAATTGCAATTACCATTTTTGACAATTCTTCGGAAAATGTTGTTTATTTCCCTTACTTTCATTTTCCTAAATTGGCTTCCTTAGTAAGAACTTAATTGCGTCACCTTTATTTGTAAATCGGGTAGCCAATGATAGAGGACCTTTCATTATGTTAAAATACCACGGCGTGTCCCAACTCGAACCGGGTTGGTTAGCACGAACTCGAACTCCTGTAGTCCAAGTGCGCTCATGTTCCAGTCCAACATTTTCAGCCAGCGTTAACACGTTTTCAGGAGTATATAAATGCACGTGATCTATTGGGTCCATATATCGCCAGTTTTTCCCAAGAATACGACGAGTATAGCTGTCCCAATTTACCGTATCTGCATAAAAAACACCTCCGGGACGCAATATTCGCTTAACTTCTATTAACGTTTCCTTAGGGTTGTCTAAATGTTCCATAACTGAATTAGTGTAGATGACATCAAACGAATCTGAAGGATATTTGGCCGACATTACGTCACCGCTAAAGACATCCAACCCCCTTTTCTCCCTAGCATATTCGCTAGCTGCAATGGATATATCAACCCCTTTAACATCCCACTTAAGGTCACGAGCCGCGAGAATAACAATGCCTGTATTGCATCCTATTTCTAGAAACAGATTTGTCTTTCTATACTTATCGAATATCCTGAGGCGTTTGTGATTTTGAATTCGCTGCTTTTCTGCCTTTTCTACATATTTATCTAAACCTTCCTGATAATTCTGCTCATTAATATCAGTAAGGTTCTTTGCCATTGGTCGCGCATAAATTAGACTACATTCAAGACAGCGATGATACGCCGTACCGTGCATAGCCAATAATTGTTCAGATTTATCGTTGCCACAAGAATTGCAGACTCTATCCTCGAAATTGGCCGCAACTGCATTCCAATTTCCGCGGGTTTCGATAACTACAGGTTTGCTCTTCACATTTCTACCTAATCAAGAGTAAGTTATTGGTGTGCATCGTGACCAATACGTACTAATAATTCAAGTTGGTTACATACCCAAACCAACAGATAGTGTATGTAGTGGCATCGTCAATTTGCAAATAGGCTGCTGGGTAATTCCCCCGATAAATAAGAGGACTCAAAAGTAGGCTTTTCCAATATAGTTAATCAAGGAGAAACCACATGAAACGATCAAAATTTACGGATAGCCAGATACTTGCCATCCTCAAAGAAGCGCAATCAGGTGTGCGAGTCCCAGACCTGTGCCGCAATCACGGCATGAGCGATGCGACATTCTATAAATGGCGCGCCAAGTTCGGTGGCATGGATGCTTCCATGATGAAGCGCATGAAAGTGTTTAGGTTATGCATAACTAAAACCTACAATATGAAACCTTCCCAGTCGTCAGCGTAGAGATAACCCAAGACCTGAAGCTCCTTTGTTTCCTCTTCCAGAACCATAAAGACCATCACACCGTAGGCAACTGAACTGCCTACGTCCATCCTAATTAATCTCCCGAACATGTCGCCTGGAATCTTACTCATACAGGTTGAGTGCGTCACGAGAACGAGATTACGATTTTGACGTTTGTGTTCAAGCATTGAAGGAAGAAACAGGGTTTCACAATTCTTTCTTAACCACCAGGATTCTTCGCTAGTCCGGCCAAAAATAAGTTCTGATGTCTGCGTGGTCCGTAGATGAGGGCTATTGAACACATCCGCCAAACTGAGGTCGAAATGTTCCGAAAACGATCTTTGAAGGTTGAGAGCCATCTCTTTTGAGAATAGGAATTATAAAGCGTGTTTTGCCACGAATACAAAAGTATCTTCATAGGCAGACAGTGTCAAAACCTTCTTTCCTCCGCACAAGGTTCATGTAGCTCTATTCGCAAGGAACTAGAGACAATCCACGGCTTGAAAATCCGGCGTTATCTTAGGTTGCATTGAAATACCTAAGTGAAGATAAAGCTGAGCTGGACAATCCCTACCAGAGCTTACCTCACTAATCTAAACCCTGAAAGAACGCCAAAAAGGCACTTTTCTCAGCCTTAAATCTGAGATCCGTGGTATGTACAAAGGAAGTTCATTTGACAGAATTGCTAATGCCTTGAATAGTTGATGTTTCCAGTCTTCTTAAGGTAGCCCCTTTCTTGAGGTGTGTCATTCAGGAAATTCGAATGGATCACACAATAAAATCAGAATTTTCAAATCTTCGGACTAGATTGAACTTCATCACCTGATTAGTGGCTGAATACAGACACTGGTATTTAGCCCGAACCCATCTCATCCAGAACCATCTGATGTCAATTGGAGCGAACTTGAAAATAAGTGGTAATCATCCAAGCAAACCATGTTGCCACCTGCCCGATGTTTTCTCAGATGATTCGAACTAACTATTTGTTCCTTTTTAGTGTCCTGCAAGATCAGATAAATCTTGTTCGTCTAGTTTGTTTGTAACGAGAATTTCAGCCGATCCTTCACTGAGTGTTTCAGCTAAGTGCTTTGTTCAGGATGGCGGGTAGGATGGTGGGTATGCTTCGATTCTTTAACTAATTTATTGATTTAAAAGAGGTGTTGGTGCCGGAAAGAGGCCTTGGCCTGCCAGGGATGTTAGGACACGGATTGAATCCACGTTAGTGATCGCCATTAATGGTTCCTCTTTGTGCGCTAAGTGAAATTTGCTGGCCGGGTAGGCTTTTGTTAGTGTAGCTGCGCACATTTGATAAAGATTACATACACAAAGAGTAAACATAAAAAGGAAAGCATTATGAGTGTCGACGGTGATTGGAAAGTAACACTTAATTCACCCATGGGAGCCCGAGAAGCGACAATTACCCTGGATACAAGTGGTGGTTCCCTTTCGGGGAAAATGGCCGGAGACCAAGGTGTTCAGGAGTTTGAGGGTGGCACAGTGGACGGTAGTTCTCTCACCTGGAATATAAAGATGACTCAGCCAATGGCAATGGAGCTTGATTTTGTAGCAGAGGTTGACGGAGACAGTATTAAGGGCAACGTCAAGTTGGGCGCATTTGGTGATGCAACTTTTGAAGGCACACGGGCCTAACCCGCGTTATTATTGAATGCAAATCATATTTTTATTTACAATTCTGCTGTTTGTCGCGAGTTCGCCAGCATATTCAGACTCCACGTTAGAACAGGCAACTGATAACAAAGATCATCTGCTTGTCTATAAGTCACCCACCTGTGGATGTTGCAGCAATTGGATCGCGCATATGGAGGCCAGCGGCTTCACAGTCGAGGCGGTCAATAGCGTTAATATGGGGGCGATCAAGCAGCAATATAACATCGGCGCTAATCTACAGTCTTGCCATACTGCTGTTCATGCTTCGTCAGGATATGTATTCGAGGGCCACGTTCCTGCTGGTGCCGTCAAACAATTCCTGTCCAAAGCCCCGGGCAATGCAATAGGGCTCACTGTGCCCGGCATGCCTGCAGGGAGTCCCGGCATGGAAATGGGTAGCAGGTTTGACCCATACCTTGTGATTCAATTGAATGAGGAACAATCACCAAGCCTGTACATGCGTGTGAATTCCAAATCAGCCCAGGATGCCATAGGAATGGATGATCAATAAAAAGCTGCAGGTTCTATCGATATTAGAGATCATGATGCTTGCGAGTATCGCTGAAATCTTGTCGTCCCATCCCTGGATAGTTGCGCCATAAGGTCCACTTCCCAATGCAGGTAGGCACGCATAGCATCTTCAACTGTTTCGCCCTTCTCCTTGTTTGCCACAAATGGGATTCGCCAGATATCGATCGGTGCCACGGAGAATTTTTCGTCCCCCTTGATCAAAGATTGGCCGGCATTAGCCCAGGCGGCATTGCCGCCTTTAAGACAATAGACTGGCAAGCTGGTGAGTGCTTTGAGTTCATTGATGCAGAGCCTGGCAAGCTCGCCGTTTTCAGATGTAAGGATATATGTACTTGCCTCCGGCAATGCCGCCAGACTTGCCGCCAACTGGCTGCGCAGAACGAACCACGCGCCGCTAATATGTCCTGCTCGATACGCGCTACTGAGGCTAAGATCTAATATCAGAGCGCCGTCTTCCAGTTTCAAAGCGACATCGTCAGTATTTAGATCCGGAGTATCAAGCTTGTCAAGGCCAAGTACCCGCGGGGATCGTTTACCTTGAATCAAGGGCTTAGTTTCTTGCTCGATGAGCATCGTCCGTACACCTTTCTGCCCCATTTGATTTAGCCATGATGCCGTCATTGAGGCGCGAATACCGTCATTGTCCACCAGGACGATACGTGCATTTCGTGTGGCTATGTATTCATCTGTCGCCTGCACGACTTGTCCGCCGGCCCCATGGACTGCATCAAATAGATGGCCGGCTTCGAATTCTTCGATGGTACGAACATCAATGATATAGAGGCAGCGCTCAGATCGCTGTTCGCGCCATTGCGTCAATTCATCCGGTGTTATTTGTTGAACCTGGAATCGAGTGAAAACCCGATTAGCAGCGGCTTTGGATTCTGATATTCCTCGTTTATCAGGAAGCGGAACCCAGGTCTCACCACCATTATCAGGTTTGAAACCTGAAAGCCGCCAACCCATTATGCCGTTACGCAAGGCATAGACTTTGTTTGGCAGGCCAGCATTAATCAAGGATTGCGCGCCGATGATACTACGAGTCCGACCTGCACAATTTACAATTACCGTTGTTTCTGGATCAGGTATCGCGGCAAATGCACGATAAACCAACTCGGCACCAGAACAGCACAATCCTGTGGGAATGCTGGCCCAGTTGAACTCAGTGAAGGGGCGACTATCGAGAATAATCATATCTTCTCCGTCCTCCATCATGGCGTGGACTTCATCTGCGGAGAGTGAGGGCGTTGCGTCTTCATGCTCAATGAATTCGCCAAAAGCTTTGCTCGGTACATTGACGCCAGAATAGATTTCGTATCCGGCATCGCCCCAGCCTGTGACGCCGCCAACAAGTACCGAGATGTTTGAATATCCCAGTGATGAAAACTTGATTGCAGCCTTGTCTGCCAGACCTTCGCCATCATCGCAAATCACTAGAGGGGTAAATTTTCGCGGCAATAGATCAGCGGCTAAAAATTCGAGGCGTCCGAGCGGAATTGGCACAGCGAAGAGTAAATGATTTCTGGAAAATGCATCGGTTTCCCTAACATCTATCAGTGCATGTTCATTGTCGCTCAGCAGCAATGTTTGTAGATCTTCTGGCAGGATGGTTCCTGGTGAGCTAGACATTTGTTCGCCCCCTATATGACGTGACTATACAATGCGCCGGCTTTCATCGATGGATCTGAAGGAGCCTGATGCGGCTTTGGTCGTCCCATTTTCCAGGCTGTATACAAGCCGCTCCGTTTGTTGCTCAAAGCCTTTGCCATAAAGATGGAAGTGTCGGGTCGGCGTCTCGGAGCATACCTGGATACGGTGGATATCCTCCGGCATGAAGGAAATTGTGTCGCCATCTCCAAGAACCACTTTAAAGTCTTCTTCAATCGCTGCTTTGCCTGGTTCTGATTTGTCATCCATGCGCTTGTAGATCGTATTTTCCTCTTCTCCTTGGAGTCCTGCAATCACCGCGAAGGTACCATGGTCATGAACTGGCGACGGACCTGTTGGCTGAATGCTGACAAGATATAGACTGAAATCACCCCCATTATCATCTGTTAGCAGATAGATCTTGGCAATCTCCTCCGGCGTTGGTGTTGGGAATTCCGCGTCGCTGAACATCTCTTTTTCTTGCGACATGGACCCAAGGATCGTTTCGACTTCGTTCAATGCCTCCGGGTTTACGCCCTTGTTCCTAATGATGGATTTAATGTTGTCCATCGATGTAGCGACAAGATCTTTGCGACGTTCTGCCAGGTTTAGTTCAGTATGAGTTGTGTGAGTAGACAAGGTAGCCTCCTGTGAGAGTCATGGATTTCCGGACGTGTTAACGATACATATGTGTGCCGCCGCAGACCGCAAGTGCCTGTCCGGTAATATAGGAGCTGGCATCGGAAGCCAAAAATACAGCAATACCCATCAGGTCTTCAGCCTCTCCGAGGCGGCGCATCGGGGTTTGCTCGTTTGCGCGTGCCGCAGCTTCCGGGTTGTCCCATAATGCCTGGGCAAAATCTGTCCTGATCAATCCTGGGCAGATGGCGTTGACACGAATACCATGAGGCCCCAATTCTGCTGCCAGGTTTCGTGCCAGAGCGATATCAGCCAGTTTGGAAATATTGTAGGTGCCCAATGTTGTCGAAGGAGAAAACGCACCAGTACTGGCCGTGATCATGATTGAACCATTACCTGACTTAATCATGTCGCCTGACACCATCTGGCAGAGCCAATGATTAGATCGAACATTGCTGGCCATCACCTTGTCAAATGCCTCATCGGAGATTTCCGACATGGGACCGTAAAAAGGATTTATGCCAGCATTAGAGACCAGAATCTCAATTGGGCCTAACTTCTCCCGGGTCTGATCTACCAGGCTCTGGAGTTGCTCTTTGTAGCCAATATTACAGGTGATGGCGATGGCTGCTTCACTGCCGCATATTTCATTTATTTCTACTACTGCCGCATCACATTGATCCTGTTTGCGACTCGATACCACGACCTTTGCACCATGCTGCGCTAAAGCCAGCGCCATCGCTTTGCCCATACCCTTTGATGAGCCGGTTAACAGGGCGACCTTGCCGCTAAGATCGAAGAGTTGAGTTGAGATCATTATATATTCCTTAAAAATGCGATGTTTAGTCGAGATTATTAGTTTGCGTTTACCTACAGTTCTTTAATTGCAGTTCTCTAATTACAGTTCTTTGCCAATACGTTTGGCTTCTGCTTCATATTTTTCGTAAGACTGCTTTAATGTTGCTGAATTGAGCAGGGTTGTTGCTAATATCTCGCCAGATTCCGGATCTTTGATTGATGTCTTAATCCATACGGATTCTGTCCGCCGGCTTTCGCCCAAGCCGACCACCTCGCGTTCCAGGACATAATCCTGGCCAACAAATAGCGGCCCTTTAATCATGCGGACCTCGAGATCAGCAAACAAACCTATAGAGGGGCCTTTTGCGCCCTTTAAACCAGACTTCGTATAGCCCACCAGCGGGCTTATCATTTCTGTGGGGATAATGGCTTTGCCCCAGGGCGAATTATTCACCTCATCCGCCATATACCAGCGACATTTTTCTGTGATTTTTTCAAGCTTGTTATCCAGTGTGAAGGGATAGCTATTGCCTAAATGCTGATCAAAATTCATGTGTACGGTATCGGCATTGGGCGACTTGTCGCCAATTTTTACCAATTCCAGTATTACCAGTTTTTCTGGAGTATCACGAGAGGCCATGAGCGCATCCAGCCGCGTTTCTGGGTGATCCGGTCCGAGGGAAGCAGTGCCCTCTAATACCAACTCGCCTGTTTTCTTATGCGCCCAGATCTTGGTGATCTTGGCGTCGTCTGCTGGAAGTTCGACAAATGCCTGAACCTCATCGCCTTCAACTACGACGTTTTTAAAGTGAGAGCTGATGCAACCAAACTCATACCATTGCTGACCCCAGATCTGGTACAGAAGCGGGTCGAACTGGGAAAAGTGGGTAGGACCTTCAATTGGCGCGCCGCTGAAACCCAGCTCCTGCGCCTGGTCGCCATCATGAATAGAGAGGTGGCCGCCGTATTCCTGGTCCGCCAGCATTTGTATGGGAAAACGAAACGGCCCATTAATTACGCCATCCTGTTCCTGTATTTCTGTGTCGAATGTGGGTTGTGCCATGACTGCCTCATTGTATTGTATGGCACCAGAATAGGTTTTCTTGGCCGTGCATTTCAAGCTCCATTTCCAAAGCAAATCACCCTCGATAATATTGAGACCATAAATGGCAGTTTTTTCTAACTCTTTTTCTTAACCCAGGGTTTACCGGAGACGGCTTTATAACGAGATTAATCTCATATACGGTACTGAATATCTACTCGATATGGTTAATTTAAGCTCTTACTTTCACTCCTCAGGAGAAAACACATGTCTGCATACTTGGTCACGTACTATAAAATTACTAATCCGGATGCTTTCCACAACTATACCGCAGCGGTCGGCAAGACCATCCTTTCCCATGGTGGTGAAATCCTCGTTGCAGGTCCAGGCAGCGTGGCTAAAGAGGGTAGCCCGGATCCAATCACCGTGGTTCTAAAATTTTCATCCATGGATGCTTTGAACGGCTGGTACGATTCTCCTGAGTATCAGGAGATCATTAAACTGCGTACCGACAATAGCGAGGGGTCGATGATCTTTGCCGAAGGTTTTGTTATGCCTGGCTAGAAATCTTCATTGTTTTATGTGCTGCTTTAAACAGGCAAATAACTGCATAGGCGCTGTTCCCCAAGCACAGAGAGGGTGACTATCATCTTGGCTTACCGCAGACTGGCGTTGGAATATTACCCGGTAAGCCGCGCTCACAATTTGCTGCTTATCCCAATTCATCCCTGAAGTCCGGGTGTGCAATCTGTATGAGTGCTTCTGCTCGTTCAGCGAGCGAAGCTGACTTCAGATCTGCTACGCCATATTCTGTGACCACTAAATCAACGTCTGTGCGCAGCGCAGTGACCATTTCCACCTGTTTGATAATGCGCGAAATAGTGCCTCTTCGGGCTGTGGATGATAGTGCGACGATGGATCGCCCACCTTTTGAAGCTTTTGCTGCCCGCATGAAATCGACTGAGCCGCCGGTGCCGGAAATCTGTAGGCCATTGACCACTTCAGCATTGATCTGACCATGGAGGTCTATCTCAACGGCAGAGTTGATGGAGACAAAATTGTCCAGCTGTTTAATGATGCTGATCTCGTGGGTGTAGTTGGCCGGTCTGAATTGAACCGAGGTATCAGTTTGCAGCCAATTCAAAGTTTCGGCGTTACCCAGAACCATTCCGGTAATGTGTGTATCTTTGTCAACGGCTTTACATCGACCATTCATATTGCCCGACTTGATGAGTTGCACGGCACCATCATCGATGATGCCTGAATGCAGACCCAGATTATTTCTGTCTGCCAGGCCATTGAGTATTGCAGCTGGAACAGCGCCAATCCCGGTTTGGATGCAATCGCCGTCGTGAATGAGATCAGCAACCAACATACCAATTTTTTCAGAGATTGGATCAATGACTGCCGTGGGAAATTGTGCGGCTGGCGTTTGGCTGGCAAACAGATAGTCAGCCTGATCACCCAACAGTAAGGATCCGATGGGTGAAACAAATGCGTCGGACACCTCGACAATGATTATCTTACTACTGGCAAGCGCTGCACTCACATAGTCATTATTCAAGCCGAAGCGAAGATCGCCGTTTACATCTTTGGCTGCCAGCAACAGGGCAACATCAATATAACGGTTAGCTATATGCTCAAAAACAGCGCGCATCTGCATGGGAATAAATTTAACCCGATTCGCCGCCAGGCCATCCTGCAGAAATGGCGTCATAAAGTGGGTTTCCTGGGTGCAGCCTTCACCCAAGGCAGATAGGTCGCGCTTGTTAACCGCTGCAAGTGGCTGCTGGATGAAGTGCAGGTCGTGAACATTATCTAGTTGATCCAATAGTCCCGCAGGCTCATTGGTGCTGCCACCGACATAGACGATGTTTCCTGGTTTGATCAGGCCTCTTAATTCTTGCGCACTGATCCAATCAGCCACTGATATTCTCCTGTTTTAGCAATCTCATTTATTAATCTTGTTTCTTGATTTTCTTTCTTAATCTAGTTCGGGCGGTTGCCGAACACGCCCTTATCTTTCATGTCTTGTATTTCACCTTCATCAAATCCGACCTGGCGTGCCAGTTCAATGTTATGAGCGCCCAGTGCGGGAGCTTCAAAGTCAATTTCCCCAGGCTCATGTTTGAATTTAATCGGTATGCCAATGTGTTCGAGCCCTGAGTCATCTTCGACGATCATTTCCCGCGCCCTTATCTGCGGGTCATCCGCTGCCTGTCTCAGGTCATTCACCGGCGCAAACGCGATGTTTAGATCTTTGAACCACTTAACCCAGTGAGCCTGTGTTTCGCTCAGGAATGTCTCTGTAAAAAATACCTTGACCGGGTTCTGCGTCGGGCCAGGTGGTGGTTCGCAATATGGAATCAGGTCAGTTCGTTCCAGTTTTGTTAGTAGAGCTACTGCAAAGTGCATTTCCGATGCGCCGAGTACAATATATTTTTTATCCAGCGTTTCGTAAATATTGTACATGGCATAACCGCCCCAGGTTCGTTCGTCTTTGACGATCGGTGCCTTTTTCTCTGCGAACACTGAGCCCATATTGTTAGGCAGGCAAGCCATTAAAGAATCCATCATGGCAAGATCAATGTAGTCGCCTTGATTCGTCTCTTTGCGCCTCAGTAGGGCCATTAGAATCGCAGACAAGCCCATCATCGACGTCAACATATCTGCGCTGGGGATTGCTGGAATAGCGGGTCTTCCATCAAAGCCGAGATTGGCGCTCAGCACTCCGGCATAGGCTTCCGTTGCCAGATCATGAGCCGGCTTCTTAACATATGGGCCAGTCTGGCCAAAGGCTGACAGCGATGCATAAACAACATTCGGGTTTCGCGCTTTGACAGACTCGTAATCCATGCCGAGCCTGTTAATTACGCCCGGCCGAAATGCCTCAACCACCACATCGCACTGCCCGGCAAGCCTCAGCGCCAACTCGCGGCCTTCCGCGCTTTTGAGATTTATCTGAATGCTTTTCTTGCCCCGATGAGTATTGGCGAAATAGATGGACTGGTCTCCTCGCTTGGGGCCAATTTCCCTGTTGGGTTCGCCGCCGTTAAGTGGTTCCAGCTTGATTACCTCTGCACCGTGGTCTGCCATCATTTGCGTCAGCAAGGGACCGGGTAAAAACAATGACAGATCCAGTACTTTGATACCTTCGAGTTTCATCAGACGGGATTCCTTTCCATGAGTTGTTTTGCAATGATAATGCGCTGCATTTCGTTGGTCCCCTCACCGATACACATTAAGGGCGCGTCGCGGTAGTAACGTTCCACATGTAATTCTTTGGAGTAACCGTAAGCACCGTGAATTCGCATGCACTCTGTGGCATTTTCGAGGGCTGCCTCGGACGCGAACAACTTCGCCATACCGGCTTCCATGTCGCAGCGTTCGCCGCGATCATAGGTACGGGCAGCATCTTCAACCAGTAACCTGGCTGCCTGGCAGCGAGTAGCCATATCACCCAGTTTGGTCTGGATGGCCTGATGCTGGCCAATTGGTTTGCCCATGGTCTCCCGTATTTGTGCGTAGGAGGTTGCAGCCTTAAGTGCGGCGTTGGCAACGCCCACCCCTCTGGCGGCAATATTAATTCGGCCTAATTCAAGCCCGCCAAGCGTGTGTTTAAAACCATGGCCTTCTTCGCCCCCAATCAGCATGTCTGCCGGAATACGATAGTCGTCAAAAAACAATTCAGCCGAGTCGATGCCCTTGTAACCTAGCTTCTCGAGTTTTCGCCCTGTGGTATACCCGGGACCTTTTTCTGCGAGAAACAGGCTCATGCCTTTATGCCGGGGCTGAATATCAATGTCCGTCTTCACCAGCAAGGCAACGCAATCACCTTCTATGCCATTAGAGATCCAGGTCTTGGATCCGTTGATGATGTAACTGTCACCATCTCGTACTGCCCGGGTTCGAATGGCCTGCAGATCGGTGCCACAGCTGGGCTCCGTTAAGGCCAGCCCGCCCCGAAGTTCGCCTGTTGAAAAGCGTGGCAGAAAATGTTGCTTCTGATCTTCAGTACCAAAACGTTCCACGGCGGCCGCCATAATCAAATGAGAATTAAAGATACCGGTTAATGACATCCAGACTTCTGATACGGTGGCAACAATTTTGGCGTAGGTTGAACTGGGTAAACCCAGGCCGCCGTATTCCTGGCTTATGGTGGCGCCGAACAATCCCAGCGACTTCATTTGCTCTACCATTTCATAGGGGTATTCGTCCTTGTGATCCAGCGCCAGGACCTTGTCTTTCACTTCGCGGTCGAGCCAGCTTGTTATCGCATCCAGTATCAGGGATTCATCATCTGAATCGAATTTTGCACCGGTCCGGGTTGGGATTTCATATGCCATGCCAGATTCCTCTTAATCCTTTTCTTATTGTGTAGGGTCTTTTTGTGTGGATTCTAACAACAGGTCATCCACGCCGTGGCCGCACTTTGGCACCAGGATGCTGCGCGTAAATTGCATGACCAGTTCGCCATGTTGATTGTAGGCGCGACTTTCGACCGAGACGATGCCTTGGGTGGGGCGTGATTTCGATTCTCGTTTCGACAGCACTCTTGTCTCGGCGTAAAGCGTATCACCAGGAAATACGGGGCGAGGCATTTTTATATCAGTCCAGCCCAGATTGGCGATAGCCTTTTGACTGACGTCAGAAACACTCATTCCCACGACAATTGATAAGGTCAGTGCACTGTTGACGATGGGCTTGCCAAATTCAGATTGTTCGGCATATACGGCATCGAAGTGAATGGGGTGTTGGTTCATGGTGAGCAAGGTAAACCACGTATTGTCGGCCTCTGATATGGTACGACCTGGACGGTGCTCGTAGACATCATTAACTTCAAAATCTTCCAGATAGCGGCCGAAGGATTCCCTATAACGACCTTCACCGATTTTGATGGAATTCCCGCTCATTATGCTGCTCTCCGTATCTGCTCTTTTTGATGGCAAGCAGATGATTGTGGGCGAGCATTCTGACATAGAACGACGAGACTATACCAATACGCGAATTGCCCTGTGCGTAACCTTGCAAGCTGTTTCTGCCGCGTAATGAAAATGGCCAGTGGCATGCATTAGTTGAAGAGATTGATATGATGTTATTGATATATTGTCCTTGAAGGGGATGAATTGAGTCTGAATTATTTGAATTGAGAATGGCGTTAAACCGGAGAATGGATATTGATTTGCTGCAAAATTTTGAGGCGGAGATTGTGACGCCTTTTGCGGGTTAGAAACGAACAGTTAATAATGAACAGGTCCGAATTGAATTCAGAAAGAATATAAAGAGGATGCCATGGCAAATGCTGCGATGATAAACCCACACAGTGAGTGGCTCGCCCAGGTTAATGAATCTGTACGAGAGCCTGAGATAGGGATATGCGATGCGCATCATCATTTGTGGGACAGGTCGGATAATCGCTATTTGATGGATGATCTTGAACGGGATGCGGCGGGTAATAACATTGTTAGTAGTGTCTTTGTAGAATGCTCCGCTGCATATCGAAGCTCTGGACCGATGAGCATGAGGCCCGTCGGCGAGACCGCATATATCGATAAACTGGCAAATCTGCATCAGGCTGATCCGCAGTCAACAATAGACTGCGCGGCAGCGATAATCAGCTTTGCAGATCTGCGCCTTGGTGAGGATGCTGCAAGGGTTATTCAGGCGCATCGCGAGGCAAGCCCGGATCGATTCAAAGGTACTCGCCATGGGGTTGGCTGGGATGCTCATCCTGATGTACCGAATTCTCATACCAAACCCGTCAAAGGTTTGTTGATGGATCGTACTTTTCGTCAGGGGGTCGCTTGCCTCGAAGCAGAAGATCTCATCTATGAATGTTATCTGTACTTCACCCAAATGCAGGAGCTGGCGGATCTGGCGCGTACTTTTTCCACTTTAAGAATAGTGCTCAACCACTTTGGCGGCCCCATCGGCGTCGGGCCGTATACCATCAAAAGTAAAGAGATGATGGATGTTTGGAGAAAGGGTATAGATGATCTGGCGGCATGCCCTAATGTCATCGCTAAACTCGGCGGTATCGCCATGCCCAGGAATGGCTTCGGCTGGCATCTGCAGGCGGAGCCGCCGACTTCGATCGCGCTGGCCGAAGCTACAGCTCCTTTTTATCGATATACCATCGAGAAGTTCACACCGGCGCGCTGTATGTTCGAGAGTAATTATCCTGTGGAAAAGCAATCCTGCAGTTACACCGTGCTGTGGAATTCCTTTAAGCGAATCGTCAGCGACTTCTCGGCAGAGGAAAAAGCTGAAATGTTTTACGGTACAGCAGCCAAAACTTATAGCTTGGCCTAATGCTTCAGTGAGACATGTTCAGGAAAATCTTTACGGATCGGCTTCCGGAGTTAGTGCTGATTATCCTGGTAATGCCTGTGTCGATATTCAGTTGGACATTATATTGAACATCAACTCGATCATTCGTTGGAATGGACTCTAAAGCTGGTTCTGCATATCACCGTGACGTATGCTTATATTTTAAACAATGATGGCGACTAATCGATGGATGATTCCAAAGAAAATGCTGGCGTAATGAGTCTTAGGGGCAAAACTGCATTAGTGACCGGTGCCAGTAGAGGCATCGGCGAAAGTAGTGCCAAGGCGCTGGATTCAGCGGGTGCCAGAGTACTGTTGTCGGGTCGTACCGTTTCTGATCTCGAGCGTGTCGCTGCAGAACTCGACAATGACCCAGTAATACTTGAAGCTGATTTATCATTGCCGGGCGCTGGTACGGCGCTGGCAAATAGGGTTATAGAAGAGACTGGCGGCGTTGATATTCTGGTGAATAATGCCGGTATTCCCATGCGGCGAAGCCCTCAGAATTTGACTGAAGAGGATATTGATCTGGTATTTTCGATCAATGTTCGATCGTTGCTAATGCTGACTGTTGGCCTTGGTCCTGCAATGATTGAGCGCGGCGGCGGTTCTGTGATTAACATTTCTTCCATAGCGAGCCTCAGGGGACCTGTTGGCCGCGTTGCCTATGCCGGAACCAAAGGCGCGGTTGATGCCATGACGCGTGCCCTGGCAGCGGATTGGGGCAATGACGGTATTCGCGTAAATGCAATCTGCCCGGGCTTGATCGCAACTGCGATTTGGGAAGATAACCGGAATAATATTCCAGGGCTGATCGAATCAATGGAAGAGAATATTTCATTGAAACGTTGGGGCGATGGCGGTGATGTTGCAGACGTCGTCCTGTTTTTCGCCTCAGATGCCTCTCGTTATATTACGGGGGAAGTGATCGCGGTAGATGGCGGCATGGCAAGGGTTGGATCAGCACCGCGGCCAAAGTAAACTAGCGCCGCGGCCAAAGTAAACATAGACGGCAAGGATCGCACCATCCATCCTGGCGCAGGCGGATCAATCAGGCGGTGAGTCGGTGATGATTCCCGCATCACTTAATCGTCTGATATCACTTTCATCCAGGCCCAATAGTTCTGATAATACTTCCTGATTGTGCTCGCCCAGCTTCGGTGCCCGGCGCCAATCGATCGCGCGCTCATTATCGAACAGAACCGGACTTCCCGGAAATGGCAGTACGCCAACTTCTTCGTCTCCCAGTTCCACGAAGTAGTCCCGGCTCTTCACCTGTTCATCGTTCATGATATCCGGCATTTTCATCACTGCCCCTGCGGCAATGCCGTTTTCTTGCAGTAATTTCATAAGTACCTGCTTGTTGAACTTCCGGGTAAAGGTGCTAATTTCCTGATCCAGCTGATCGTGATTCTTCTGCCGCAGTTCCACGCTGAGGTAGTCCGGGTTCGTCTGCCAATCAGCCTCGCACAATTTACTTATCGCAAGCCAGGCATTCTCACTTTGACAGGATATACAAATCCATTCGTCTTCACCCGCGCATGGATAAATGCCTTGCGGAGCAAATTCAGCGTGTCTGTTACCTCTCACTTCTGGTGCTTTACCTGTTAACTGGGCTTCGACAAATTTTTCTCCCAGCATATTAATAGCAGACTCATGCAGTGCCAGGTCAATATGGCAGCCCTTTCCCGTTTCCTTTTGCTTTGCTAATGCCGTGACAACTGCAGCTGCAGCCGTCACTCCAGCCACAGCATCTGGCCATGCCATGGCTGTATTTCTGGGCTCATTGGCGCTGTAGCCCATCAAGGCACTTAAGCCGGTCATTGGCTCGACGCTGGGTCCGAAGGCTAGATAGTCTGAATTAGGTCCGGTACCACCGTATCCAGGCATGCCGATGTAGATGATGTTCGCGTTATGCTTTTGCATTACATCAAACCCAAGGTTCAGTTTTTTCATCGCGAAGGCACTGAAGTTTTCAATCACAACATCGCAGACTGAAACTAATGACAAGAACAAGGCTTTACCTTCTTCCGCTTTCAAATCAATACAAATGCCTTTTTTGTTTCTGTTCAACTTGTTGGTCACTGCCTGCCGGTTCCAATGTTGTTCACCGGACAAACCCTCGGCGTACAGCCCGATAGCACTAACCGCACTTTTGGTTCCTCGCTGGTAAGCGGTTTCAAGTTTTAGTACTTCGGCTCCCATGTCGCCAAGAATGCGTGTAGCCAGCGGCCCCGCCCACACATGGGTAAGGTCAAGGATGCGAAAACCGCTTAAAGGTTTATCTGTGCTAGACATTAGCGGGACTCCACGTGCCTTGCTCCTGAACATTTAATGGTCGTTCCCTGAATGGCGAACCGGGCATCTTTACCTTTCCTTCCGGCAATATGATGTCACGCCAGAAACATCGCGCCTGCAGATGTTGATCTTCCAGCACCTGTTGCAGAGACATCAATTTGCCTATCGGTAATCGGTTCGAACGCTGGCCCTTCTCAATTAGTTCCTCCATGGTGTATTCGGCAAAGATGCGACTAACTATTTCATCCAGTTCCGCATAGTGCTCACATCGTGCTTCATTGTCTTTAAATCGCTCGTCTTCCAGCAAATCTTCACGCTCCAACATGGAGACGAAATTTGCCCAGAAGGCGGGCACGACGTTTACATAAACGAAGCCGTCCTTACAGGGGTAAAGTGTGATGGGATGAATATTGCCGAATCGATTGCCATGTCGGGCCCGAATTTGTTGAACACAATTCCACATCACGGAGGTGAACTGGCTCAGGGAGAGCACGGTTTCCAACATGCTAACTTCGATATTTTTATTTTTATTGTCGAAGCAGTGGGCTGCCAGGGCTGCCGTGTAAGCATATTGCCCTGACTGATATTCGATGTAATGGCCCGGCAAGGACAGGGGTTCACGGTCTTCATCGCCACTTAACTGTGTATAGCCGCCCATTGCCAATAGAATAGGACTGAATCCACGCCAGTTGCGGTAAGGCCCGGACAGTCCAAAGGGTGTAATACTGACCTTTAGTCCGGCTTCGAACTCCGTCCAGACAAGCGCATCCAGCTCGGCAGGCAAGTGGTCCGTGACAACGATATCAACGGAAGCTGCAAGTTCTTGCAATAATTGTCGGCCTTGCTCAAGCAGATAATTAATGGATATTCGCTTTTTATCGGTGTGCAGATAGATATCCAAACTACCTTGCTCAAGCGACAATGAAGTTTCCTGGTAAGCAATATTGGTGGGAAGATCAACACGTATGACCTCTGCTCCATAGAATTGAAATAGACGACCACAGTAAGCGGCTGCTTTATTATTCCCGAATTCAAGTACGCGCATATCTATACCTCTTCAAAGATACTACCACTCCGAAGCATCGGCAGACACCGTATGTGATCTCAAGCTAAAGAATGGATTTGCAATGGGCCGTGTGACAAATGATGAAAAATGTTTAGGAAGTTGTTGACGGAAAGTCCGTATAATTGGAATGTATTTAATCGAGATGGCAAATTGTGGGTGAGTTATCGTATATCGCGACACCGTGTGTATTGATCTGTAGTCTTAACGACGACGATATTTGTGTTGGCTGCCTTCGCAGCCTCGACGAAATTGGACAATGGGGTGATGCGGACCGGAATGAACGGCTAAAGATCCTGGACAATGCCACTGAACGCGGTAAGACCATCGATGTTCAATGGTAGCTTTGGGTGTGAGTATCGTGTCATACAGCCTACTTACCCAGTCCGCTCTCACAGTAAAGGCCATAAAAGTTATGCCACGGGAATAGAAGTGCCGGAAGCGTTGTGGCTCACCGGGTTCTGTGGAACACCTGGAAAGATCTCGCGAAATAACCCCAACATATTCATCGTGGAGCGCCGATCAGTCGATACGTGTAAGCGGCCAGGTGGGCCTAGAGAAGCAGGCAAGGCGAAGCCATGTGGTGTCTTGGCATAATGATGAAAGACCCAGTCAACACCTGCTGAATCCATTTCGTTAAAAAATCTTGCCTTGCTTTCATCCGGAACAAGGTGGTCGTCTGCACCATTTTCGATAACGACAATAGTATTTTTATTGTAGACATTGTCGCAGGGTTTGACGGCTGGGCGCTCAACACCAAAATTCGCCGGGCTTGGGTCCTCGCCGGTTTGCAAGAGCCCGTGCAGGGAAACAACCCCACCGACATTCAAGCCGCCGCGGACGCATTCCAGAACTGCCATGCCCCCGAAACAATATCCAATCGCGCCAGGGGGGAATGCAGCATCAACGGTCGGATCTTGCAGGCCTTTTTCTATCCATGTGTTAAGAAGTGCTCTAAATGCTTTGTGATCGTGGTCAATGGCTACCATGGCTTCAAAGCATTTCTTTTGAAATGCAGCTATATGATCTGGATCCTCTGGCCAGGTTCGCTCGTTAGCTGGTACCAAATTGCCATATAAATCAATGGCAAGGCCTACGTAACCAACCCGGGCCAGATATTCAGCGACATCGATGTCAAAATATTTTAGCCCCTGGTAATTATGTATCACAAGGACCAGCGGGCGTGGGCCTGCAGATTCCGGTGGCGCAACCAGGTGCCCCGTGAATTCGTTGCCTTGAAACTCAAAGGTGATTGTTGATCGTTGTAAGTCGGGTGCTGGCGGCCAGAATTCTGTTGTACTGCTCATGTTACTGCCTCCCGGCGTAGCTTTAGTTGCCGCTGAATTTCCTGATGGCGTTTCTTGTCAATTCGATAGCCTGCATAGAAGAAAATCGCGAACAGGGAAGGGATGGCAGCGATTGGGCCATCAATCAGACCGAGGTTGAATATGATATCGGGGTGGACATTTTCAGCAGAGGTAACACCTGTGGGCCAGCCGATCAGATCGATGGCAATACCTCCGATCAGGATGCCGAAGCCACTGGTGAGCTTACCAATAAATGTTCGCGCTGAATAAAATATGCCTTCCTGGCGCCTGCCGGTTGTTAATTCATGGTCGTCGGCGATGTCCGCCAGAGCGCTCATCACGGAAATGCCGAGCACCGCACCGGCGCCATAAAAAGTTGCAATAAACGCAGCCAGGAGAGGGAATAGCAGTGGGTCTCCGTTCTCTGGAAAATAGCCGAGAACCCGGAGTAGGATCGGTAAGGTTGTAGTGATCACATAGACGACCACTGCTCCCATGATTGTCTCACGTTTATCAAACCTGTCGTGCAGTCGCGGTGTGATAATAAACGCCACCACGAAAGCAATCGGCGTGGTCAATCCGAAGAATCGCAACTGGTTTGCCTCGAGCTCCCAGAAGAACAGATTTACATAGGCGCCCATGGTTTCTCTGACGCCACTGGTTGCAGAAAGGCTCAACATGCCGAGCAATAGAAATAGATAGTTGCGATTTTTCAGGCACTGCCAAACTTCCAGGTAGAGTTGCTTCACTGATAAAGGGGGTAATCCTTCCGGTACCTTCTTAAGATAGGGGATCTGGTCCCGCGTAAAGAAGGCAGATATCCAGACGATCAGAGCGGAAAAAATTCCAATCACCGCACCCATTACCATAAAGTTGTCGGCGTTCTGCGTGCCCCCTTCGGCACTTCCCAGCCATGTCCAGGCTATAAAGTATGTTGAGGCGCCGCCCACCATGCCAAGGATGCTGTTATAACTCATGATCACCGTGCGCTCCCGGTAGTCATCTGATAACTCGGCGCCCAGGGCCAGATGAGGAACGTGATAAAAAGTCAGGGCGAGTCGCAATAGAATGGTGAAGATTGTAAACCAGAGAAAAAGGCCAAATTCATGAAGGCCCTCCGGTGGAGCGTAAATGGCAAAGAAGCACAATCCAAGGGGAAGTGGGGCGATGTATAGGAAGGGGTGTCTGCGCCCGAGTTTTGATTTCCAGCGATCGGAGATGGAGCCGATGAGGGGATCTGATAGTGCATCAAAAACAATGGCAATAGTGACCGCGAGTCCGGCCAAGGTGCCAGATAGGCCGAGCACATTGTTGTAGAAGAGGAAGTTGAAGGTGCCGAATGCGATGCCGATGGAAGATTCTGCCGCCGACCCAATGCCGTAGAATAACTTGGTCCTGATGTCAATCTTCCGAGCCACTTGCTCGATCAATAACTGATTCCGTTAATAGGTGAGGTACATCAAGATAACTCAAAGGGGGTGATGGGGGAAGGCTTGTCGCTTGGCTGCGTCTATTCAACTGATGAGGTAAGCCTGGAGCTTGAAGCTAGGCATTGGGCCTGAGTCCACAAATGATCTGTGCTACGATATTTGGCACCTAATCTCTCTGGAATTTCCTATGGTCCAAATCACAATCGCCATATTTTTAATGTTAGTTTTGTCAGCCTGCGAACCTGCGGATAGAACGCCAGGCATGTGGTTGTCTGGCGAACTTGAGACCGCTGAGGTCAGGGATTGGACATTCAGTAATGAACACATGGAAATATTTCTTGAAACGCACCCCTGGTACGGTATTCCATTCTCTGTCACGGTTGTGACGGCGACATCGGCCGGCAAGCTCTTCGTGCCATCAATCTATAGCAAACCTGGTGAGTTCCCGGGCGACAAATATTGGAATGGTATCATTGAAGATAATCCGGAGGTTGTGATTAAGATCGGCAACAAGCTTTACCCAAGGTCAGCCCACCTGATTACCGATGAAGCAGAATTCGAACAAGCGTTGGCAGCGCTTGCGGGTAAGTACGACTTCTGGCGCTCCATTAAGGAAGGCAAAACCGAGTCGCCGCCATTCGTACTCATTCGGCTGGACGAACCGGGCGCTTGAGATCAACATATTGGTTTTAAACCCTGCTGGTTAACATCACCGGTTGCCAGTCGCCGGTGAAGCTCTGGGTATCCTTCCAGGATTGTGAATCACCTGTACTTGCAAGATGTGTAGTTGCAGATTTAACAACCTTGTCTCCTTCGAAAATGAAATTGTCGATTTCCCAACGTTCAAAATCGAGGAGGCTGAAGTTTGGCCAGTAGTTACCTGTAATTGTTCCGGCGTTCAACAAGGTAAGAGAATCAAAATTAATTAAGGTATTAAAGTGCATATGGCCATTGATTATGATGCGATATTTGTCGCTGGCGATAATTCGGTCGAGCTCACGGCTCTTCTCCATCTTCAGTCGTTTGGTACCCGGCCAGACTTTCTTCAGATCATTTGTCCCGATGCCGTGACATAGCAGTAGTGTGCCAGCCACAGTAGCCAGTTCGATCTGCGATGGCAGGTTTTCAAGATAGTTAATCGAATGGGCTGTGATTGATTGCCTGGTGTGTGCCATTTCAATGTGCCTGGCCTTGTCTTCAAGTAACCATCTATCGTGGTTTCCCCTGACCGTTTTCACGCCAGCCTGTTCAAGAATCTCGACGCAGGTATCGGGGCAACCCGGTCCGTCAACAATGTCCCCGGTACAGAGAATCTCGCAGGGTTCCTGGCTCTGAAGATAATCAATCGCTAGCTTCAGATGATTATCTTCGGCGTGAACATCCCCAACGAGGCCGATTCGTCGAGCTGGTTTCATAAGGGCAGATGGCACCTGAGTGTATTTGTATTGGTCAGCTTCCCAAGGACCAACAGGTTTCGAAACGTTTTCACCCCAATATTCTCCATTATTTCAATGGGCCTAAGTATCACCGAATTTTGGGGTCGACGTAAAGTGCCAGTAAAAGAATTGGTTTATTACCCACAGGCGAAACATGGCTGGTGCATTGCTGATACAGTGCAGTACAACGAATTGAAAACGGAAGAGGTATGGAACCAACTCTTGTCGTTCCTTGAGGATGTGCAGTGACAAGAATAAATGCCAAAGCTGAAGATGTCAGCGTGCCACTTTCAATAGCTGGTACACCAGCAGCATCACCCCTCGGATACTACAGCTGGACATTTGGTCAGGCTGCCCGCGATCCGCTTTACATCATGGTCATCATCTACATTTTCTTCCCGTACTTCAGCAATGTGGTGGTGGGTGATCCCATTCGCGGGCAGACCCTGATAGGTTATCTGAATGCCGGTGCAGGTGTTTTCATGGCGCTAACGATTCCGTTTATGGGTGCAATTGCGGACAAGATAGGCCGGCGTAAACCATGGATTTTTGTAAGTCATTGTGTGCTGGCTGTGATTGCATTTTTATTGTGGTGGTTGATGCCTGGTGATGCAGGGATTGGGGTAGGCGCGGGATTCTTTTTGTTGCTGGTTTTATTGATAGCATTTGGTTATGCCGAAGTATTCCACAATGCAATGTTACCGGCGGTCTCGCCCGTTGATAAGGCCGGCCTTATCTCTGGTTTGGCATTCTCTGTTGGCAACATGTCCGCTATCGGTCTGCTTGTATTTGTGCTTTTCGCATTTGCGTTACCCGGCACTCTGGATTGGGGCTTTCTTCCTGATGCTCCATTGTTCGGCCTTGATAAATTGTTGCATGAGCATGATCGTATCGTTGGTCCCATCGGCGGTGCCTGGCTGTTATTGGCGAGCGTGCCCTTGTTCCTGTATACGCCGGACGGTATTGCTTCAAGTAAGCCTATTCTCGCCAATGTGCGCCAGGGGCTTAAAGATGTATTAATGACGGTGCGACAGCTGAAGCACTATTCCAACATCGCCATCTATTTACTGGCGCGCATGTTCTTTAACGACGGTATGGCAGGTGTGCTGATCTTTAACGGTGTTTATGCTTCGGGCACCTTTGGCTGGGATACTACGGCGTTGTTATTGCTTGGCATCTGTACGAGTACCTCAGCAATGGTGGGCGCATATTTGGGCGGGCTGACGGATGACAAGTTGGGATCGATCGCGACATTGAAAGTGTCCATTACCATGACGACTCTGATTCTGATTGCTTTGGTATCCATTCAGACTGATTCCATATTCTTTGTAGTCTCGGTCAGTACGGAGCCGGTCTGGTCCTCACCTTACTTCAGCACTATTTCAGAGCTGGCTTACTTTTCCATGTTCCAGGTATTTGCACTGTTTTTTGTTACCGGCCTATCTGCATCCCGGACACTAATGGCAAAGATATCGCCACCCGAGATGGCGACTCAATTTTTTGCTCTGTACAGTTTAAGCGGAACAGTTACCGCATTTCTGGCCCCGCTGCTGGTGGGTACCACGACGGCATTCTTCCAATCACAGCGCGCAGGTTTTACATCCCTGATTGTGCTGATGGTGATTGGCGTTATTATGTTGTTTTATGTGGTGGAAGAACGTGCGTCGGTTGCGCCCGCTCAAAAACCGATAGTTTGAAGCGATATTTACCGTAAGCTACTTGAATGCGGAGGGAACAATAATGGCCTATGTAGAAAACCGAACCATACACGATGCTGATTCCCATGTGATGGAATTGCCTGAACGTATTACAGAATTTATGGAATCGAAGTTCCTTAGCGACTTTGAACCCTACGTCCGGCGCCGGGATGAAGGCTGGCTTGAAGAAGTTAATGCCCAACAGGATGATCCGGGCTTCAGGGCCGGTGATGAATCCCAGTTGATGCTGCGAAAAAATCACCAGGCGCTCGGCTCATTCAGAAAGGAAGATCGTCCGAAGACACTGGATTACCTCGGCTTTACCAGTCAGTTGGTTTTTACCACAGATGCTTTAAGTAATTATGGCCTGGAAACCGGTAAAACGAACGCGCTCGCATTGGCTGCGGCCCAGGCCCATAACAGGATGATGGTTGATTTTTGTTCTGGCGACAGAAGGTTATTACCGACAGCTTACGTCCCCCTAGTTGACATAGAGCGGGCACCCGATATTGCGAAGGAGGCAATCGAGATGGGTTGCAAGGGCCTTATTATCCCATCCACTTGTCCACCCGGTCATTCTCCTTCCCATCAGGGTTTCGAGCCTATCTGGGCGTTAGCGCAGGAAGCAGGCCTGCCCATTCTGTTTCATGTTGGCGGTGAAGATAAGATGAATGCCAACTATCACAATAATGGCTTACCCCAGGTATTGGATTTTCACGGTGGGGCAGAAAATTTTACTTCCACAAGTTATATGACCATTCCCTTATCGCTTTGGCAGACAATGTCAGTGCTTATTATTGACGGCGTGCTTGAACGATATCCCAGCTTGATGTTTGGCGCGATTGAATTGGGCGCTTCATGGGTACCTGGCTGGATGAGATATCTGGATTCGGGCGTTGCAGCCTTTAAGCGAGGGGAAGATCGGCTAAAGAACCTATCAGAAAAACCCAGCGATTATGTCAGGCGTCAGTTCAGGGTAACACCTTATCCTCATGAACCGACAGGGTGGATCATCGAGAATTCAGGGCCGGAAGTATGTTTGTTTTCGTCTGACTTCCCACATGTAGAAGGAGGGCGCAATCCCCTGAAGCGCTTTGGTGAAGCATTGGATGGGATCTCTGAAGAGAATCAGAATCGGTTCTACAGGGACAACTTCATTGAGTTGATGGGCGCGGGTCTTGAACCGGATCTACATGATCACCCCTCGGTTCAAAGCAGGTGATCAGAGTTCTTCCTTTAGTGAATACAAAGAGTGAATAGAATGAGTGGACGGAAAGATGCCAAGGGGTCAGTTAATGATCAGTCCGGGGTGATGACTGGGCTCCCGCCCACCCGTGAATCCCAGGTGACGTTTGCAAACTATATTTCACGCCCGTATAACCGGTGGGCATTCAGGAATATGGACGTAGTGACACATACAGCCATGATGCCCAGAGGCGGGCCTCTGCCGGTAATGAATGTTTCTGGTCAGGCAGAACGTTATGGTGATCAATCAGTCAGTGATATCCATGGTACAAAAATGCCATTGAGAGATCTGTTGAAGACCTACTCTGCTGATGGCTTCATTGTGCTCAAAGAGGATGAAATATTATTTGAGCAATATCTCAATGGATACTCTGAGCACCAACGACACATTTGGTATTCCATGACCAAATCGCTGGTAAGTACTGCCTTCGGTATTCTCATGGATCAGTATGATATAGATCTGACCGCATCACCTGCCCAGTATGTCGAGGAGCTCAAAGGTTCAGGGTTTGAGCGCACAACGATTCAGCAAGTGCTTAATCATGCCAGTGCCATTGCCTTTAAAGAAAATTATGTGGATACCGAATCAGATTTTGCCCGATTTTATGCACCTGCCATAAACCTGGGTTACGTGCCGGGTGCGAGAGACGTTCAACCTGAAGAGACCGATATCTATGGCGTTTATGATTTCCTTGCCAGGTTTATTGAAGCAGAACCGGAAAACATACCCGGTGACAGTTTTGAGTACAACTCAGCCAATGCCGATCTGATCGGCTGGATAATAGCGCGAGTCTCTGGCATGTCGGTACAGGAGTTTATCGGCGAGCATATCTGGCGACATATAGGTAGCAATCATGATGCAGCCATTGTCGTTGACCGCGCATACATGGCGGTTGCGACTGGCGGAATGACCTCAACACTAAGAGATGCGGCTTTGTTTGGTCGTCTTATTCTGAATCGGGGTTTTGTTAATGGCAAACAATGTGTTCCTAAGGCCTGGATTGATGAAACGATAAACCTGAATGATCAGGACAGGCAGCGGTATGCTGCAAATCCGCTGTATGTAGAGGAAGCCTGGCAATACTATAAAAATATGTGGTGGATAATCGATCCGGAACGAGGCGAATATGCGGCAGTTGGTATTCACGGCCAGGTGATTTATATCAACCGTGCTGCGAATACTGTGATTGCTCAGTTCTCGAGTCAGGCGACAGCGTCCCAGGTCGGCTCAGAAGACTTTAGGTCGAAGCTGAGCGTCATGCAGCAGCTTACTCAAAGTACTTAATATTGGTCGCAAAAAACTGACGGGCCAGGACAAGTTGAAATGAACTCAAAAGGAATGATCGTCGCTCCCCAGCCAGAGGCCGTGGAAGCCGGTGCACTTGCATTGAAACGCGGCGGCAATGCGGTCGATGCTGCAATTACCTGTGCTCTGGTGCAGGGTGTAGTCGATCCCCAGATGACAGGCATCGCCGGCTTTGGAAATTTACAGATGTATCTGCCACAGGCGGGCGAACACTACTGCGTCGATTTCCATGGTCGTTCCCCTTCCGTTGTAAAGCCGGATATGTGGGAGGATCTCATAGAGGGTGAAGCCCCAGACGGATTTGGCTTCGTCCTAAAAGGCAAGGTCAATGACCTGGGTTATCAATCGATCACGGTGCCCGGCAGTCTAAAGGCCTACTTTGAAGCACAGACAAGCCATGGCGTAATGGACTGGGCTGACGTTGTTGAACCAGCAATCAATTGGGCAGAGAAGGGATTCGCGATTCGACCCCAGGTACATGAATTCTGGAGTCGTAACGATAGTTCAGGTCGGGTACTGGTTCGCGATCGGCTGGCATATTCGGCTTCTGGTCGAAAATTGTATTTCGATTCAAACGGGAATCTTAAGGAGCCCGGCGATATTATAAAGAACGCTGAAATGGCAAACAGCCTGCGACAGATAGCGAAGGAAGGCGCCGACGTTTTTTATCAGGGCGCCATCGCGCAAAGAATGGCAGAGGATATGATTGCTAATGAAGGATTACTGACGCTTGAAGATTTAAACAATTATTCAACCATAAGGTGTGCCCCCTTGTGGGGTGAATACAGGGGCGCACGTTATTCAACCAATGATCCGCCGGGCGGGGGCATCATGCTGGTTGAAATGCTCAATATTCTGGAAAACTTTGACCTGAAAGCAATGGGCCATAACAGTGTTGATTATATAAGGGTCATTGCAGAGGCAATGAAACGGGCCACGAGCGACAAGGATGATTTTGTCGGTGATCCGGCATTTTTCGACGTACCCGTGGAGCGTTTAACCAGCAAGAAGTATGCGGCTGAGATGGCTGAGGCCATAAAGGCCGGTGAAAAGGCCAGTGTCGTGCGTTATCAGGCAACGGGAAAGGAGAGTGCCAATACAACCCATGTTGCGGTTGTTGATAAGAGCGGTAACGCGGTCACTATGACCCATTCGCTGGGTATGCCCTCCGGTGTGATAACTGACGGTCTCGGTTTCATGTACAACGGTTGCATGGCGGTATTTGACCCACGGCCTGGTAGAGCTGATTCACTTGCGCCAGGCAAGAGCCGCTTTACATCATTGTGCCCAACGATAGTCTTCGACGGCGACAAGCCGCAGATTGTATTGGGTGCGCCAGGTGGGACACAAATTGCGATGGGGGTATTACAGAGCATCCTGAACTTGCTTGATTTCGATATGGACATGCAACAAGCAGTATCGGCGCCACGTTTTTCTTCAACCTCTGATGCCATCGACGTCTGCAATCGTATTCCCGCTTACACGACTGATCAGCTTGCAGCACAGGGATACGAAATCAGACGTAGTCATCTCAGCTTCGCCTTCGCAATGGTGCACGGTATTCAAATCCGAGATGGTGAAATGAATGGTGGTGCGGATCCCGCCGGAGATGGTATGGCACTGTCTATATAGTTCTGGGGCCGGAGTAGGGGACCAGAGTAAGCTCCGTTACCAACACTAACAACATAGTGCGAGAATGCAGCACGGGTAAGCAGGCCCATGACTGGGTACAACAACACAAGTAGGGGAAAACTATGAACAAGATAGACGGCTTACATCATCTGGCAATTTGCACTGGGAATATGAAATCGCAGATCCAGTTTTTTACTGATGTTCTCGGACTGGAGTTAGTGGCGCTGTATTGGATGCATGGCGTTGCGAATACATGGCACGGTTTCTTGCGTCTGAATGATGAAAGCTCGGTTGCCTTTGTGCAGAATGAGGCGATAAAGGAAATTCCTGTGCAGCCGGGCGTAACACATGCAGGTAATCCTGCAGCGAATAGTAGTCCAGGCACAATGCAGCATGTGGCCTTGAGGGTCGCCGGGGATACGGAACTTCTCGCCATGCGCGATCGCTTGAGGAGCAAAGGTGTGCCTGTTCTCGGGCCGATGGATCATGGCATGTGCAAATCAATCTATTTCGCCGGACCAGAAAACTTGTCGTTAGAACTATCCTTTTCGGTTGAGCCCATCGATGCGGCCGCCTGGATAGATCCTGAGGTGGTAGAACTGGCAGGCATTAATAGCGAGGAGCTCGCGAAATTCACCCAACCCGAAAACTACGTTGATGAGGCTGGCTCTATTGTCCAACCCTCCCTAAATTCAGCTGGGCCGCATATGAGTAACTACGCCGAAGGTGAGTATTCAGCATTGATGAATGTCCCTGATGAGGTGATTCTTGCCGCTAGCCAAAACGAACCCCCAGTCTCACCTGATTGAGATCGGAACATAGTTATCCCGTCGCAACAAATGGATTGTTGCCTATACTTAATCAGGGTGAGCTGGCGATTATGTATAGCTTTGTGTTCCTCTAGATCGCGACAAACGGCGCTGAGATTTGGAGTATTGATAGTATGCGAAGTGCATCTTGAATCATCTAAACCACCTGGTGAATAAATTTTGAAGACATCCAGGATAAAGCGGGTTGAATATATGCCTGTTGATCCAAGGCCTGTAACCAAAAAGGGAAGTGCTTTTATAGCGTGTTGAGGCGATTGTCTAAATGTCACATGTCCTAATTAATTGATCTACTGAATTTGATTTGTCAGACTAGTCGAACAATAAAGGCGAGCGGTTCAATCCTGCAGCGGCAGACTCACCGTAAAAACTGATCCAGCGCCTAACTGGCTCTCCAGCTGCACAGAGCCGCCGTGTTGCTCAGCTATATTTTTCACAATTGACAAACCCAAACCGGTGCCACCCAGATCACGCGAGCGCGCTTTGTCCACCCGGTAGAAGCGCTCAAAGATGCGCTGTTGATGTTGCGGACTGATGCCGATGCCCGAGTCGCTGATCCGGAGTATAGCGACCCCTTGCTCGGTATACAGCTTAACTCCGACCTCACCACCGGCGGGCGTATACTTGATGGCATTGTCGATCAGGTTATCAATCAGTTGGGTGATGGTTTGCAGGTCACCGACAATACTTACCCCGGCCTCAATTAACAGCGTCAGGCTGAGTTCTTTTTCCTGGCAATGATCTTTAACGGCCACTATCGAGTGCTTGACCACCGCCTCCAGGTCAATGTGCTGAAAGTCTTTCTCCGTCGTATCTGATTCCAGGCGAGAGAGTGTCATTAAGTCCGTGACCAACTGGGAAAGCCGATGGCTTTGCGTGCTGATTTTTTCAGTAAATCTACGCCGCACTTCCGGATCCATGTCCTCATCATCGAGAATGGTTTCAGCCAGGCCGCGAATGACGGTGATCGGCGTTTTTAGCTCGTGGGAGGCATTGCCCACGAAATCACGGCGGATACGTTCCAGCCGGTCCAGCTCTGAAATATCATGCAATACGATTACCGCGCCTACCGGGTCGCCCTGTTCATCGCGCAACGCCGCAGCGGATATATCGATCACCCGATCACCGGCTTTCAGCGGTCTGCGTATTTGCGCGGTGACCACTTCCAGACTGTCCAGGGTTTGTTCCAACGCCGTATTGATTTCCGCTACCCGTACCTGCTCCCAGATCGGCTTACCGAGACTGCTTGCCAGCGACAGGTCAAGTACCCTGGCAGCCGCCTGGTTGATCTGGATAATCTTTTGTTGTGGGTCCACCACAATGACCCCTTCGACCATACCGCTAAATATCATCGCCAGGCGGTTGTGGTCGTTGGTGATCTCGGCCATGCGCTGAGCAGAACTCCTCGCGATGCGATTAAAGGCCTCGGCCATCTGGCCGATCTCATCCTGCCGATCAACCCTGATGCGCTGTGTGTAATCTCCTTGCGAAATCGCTTCGGCCACTACGGTCATCTTTGCCAAGGGGTCAGAGAAGCGTTTGGCAAAGAAGAAGCCCAGAATGAGCGCGGCGAACGCTGACAGCCCGGCACCAAACACCACCGCCTGACGCAATTCCGCCAGTTTGTTTTCGATGGTATTCCGCGGCAGGGAAACACGAACAAAGCCGAGTATGTTTTGCTGGTTTGTGACTTGTAGCGCTCGATAAATCATCTGCTGCTGCAGAGTCTCACTGAAACGCTGGGCGGTGGCGGCGCCCTCGTCCCAGGCTGCAATGATCTCCGGCCGCCGGGCATGGTTATCCATAAGTTCCGGCGACTGCATTGAGTCGGCAATGACCCGGCCCTCAACGTCGATTACCGACAAGCGACTGTGGGTATCCCTGCCCAGTTGTACCACAATGTCTTGCAGCGCCTCACCCGGCGTGTTGTTTGATGTGCCGGACTGGGACCCCGCTGTGGCCAAGGAGTCGACGGCCAAGGCTAGCAACGTCGGCTTGGCCACCTGGGCCAGAAGTTTTGAGCGTACCACCAGGGATTGCTGAATATCTCTCATGCCGTTTTCCGTGACCTGGCGGCCGACCAGGACACCTACAATCAAGGTGCAGCAGAGGATAATGGTGACGTAACCGGCATACAGTCGCCAGAGCAGTTGGGAGCGAAACATAGCGCTTTTAGTAATTCCTGTGTTTGGTGAACGCTGGGACAGTTGGTCCAGCATTGGCGTAATCCCTAGTCCCTGTCTTTAAAACGGTAGCCTACACCACGTATCGTTTCAATAAATGGCTGTTCCTCGCCGAGCTTTTTACGAATGGCGCGGATATGTACATCGATATTGCGATCAACGACAATCGCATCGTGGACAAAGGAATGATTCAGCAATTGCTCACGAGAGAACACCTGGCCCGGGCGACTGGCTAGAGTGTGCAATAATCGAAACTCGGTAGCAGTGAGTTTTATCTCAGAGCCATGCAGGGTCACCTTGTGCTTGCTGCTGTCGATCACCAGACCGTCCAGCTCTACACGCCGCCCCGGCGCCGACGACTCGGTCCTGGCGCCGCGCCGCAATACCGCCTGTACGCGGGCGACCAGTTCCTTGGGACTAAAGGGTTTCGCCACATAGTCGTCGGCGCCAATACCCAGGCCCAATACCAGGTCGCTCTCCTCACCTTTGGCGGTTACCATGATGATGGGGATTTGCTGAGTCGCGCTGTCGGCCTTCAGCTGTCGGCAGATATCCAGCCCGCCGATACCGGGCAACATCAAATCCAGGAGCACCAGATCGGGCCGTATTTTCTGAATCAGGCTCATACCCTTTGCGCCGTCCAGCGCCACTAGTACCTCGAACCCCTCACGCTTCAAGTTGTAACTCAACAGCTCGAGAATATCGGGCTCGTCTTCGACAACCACTATTTTTTTGACAGACATCGAAATGGCTAGCACCTACTTCGAAAAAGGATGCCAAGCGTAGCACGATAATATAAAGAATGGATTAAGATTCCGTTGACCGGGTAAGGATGCTGCTATGGCTAGCGTAGAAGGGTATAGTCGGTTGAATGAGTTACTCGCGCCCCTTCATCATCCTGAGTGGGTTGTAAGTCATCACAAGTTTACCATGTTGATTCATTACAGAGTTGTCCGTTCGTACCAGGGCACGGTTGCCTTTCGACGCTGGCTTAATTTGCGACACAACAGCTTCAACATGAAGTGTATCGCCGACGAACGTCGGCGCGGAAATGTTCATTTCACAGCCTAAGAAGGCGATCCCGGTACGTGAGATGGTTGCGGGAATAACCAAACCCTCGGCGATGGCGAAGACCAGGGCGCCAGGCACCAATTGCCCCTCAAAGTCGGTATGTTTTCTTAAATATTCACGTGAAGTGAATAGCTCTTCCGTCAGGCCTGATAAGCCGACAAAATTCATAACATCGGTTTCGGTGATGGTACGGGTAAGCGTCTGGAACTCGTAGCCTTCGTGCCAATCCTGATAGTAAAAGCCGTGACCTAATAGATTCACCTTCATGTTCTTAACCCCGATAATTCACCAAAGCGCTCCAGGGCCGCCTCTTTGGCTGTAACCTCTGCGCCTGACATAGCATCGCCAGATCGAACACGATAGGCGCCTGGATTGTTAGCACCCAATGGTTGATCGCCAGCAGCCTGTGCATCCAGCGCCTGAAACATCGTGCGCCGAAATATAACGATGCCGAGATCCGTTTGTCCAAGCAGTTCTCGGCTCCGGTCCGCAATAAGGCCCTGGCTATCTGCAATGGCTGCGTCTTGCTCTGATATTCCCGTTATGCCAGTAAAATTACTGTGTTTTTGTGCTTCCCGATCGATGAGATAGTCATTTTCACGTCGTCGTAATGGTATAAAGTTTTCATCTACTTCTGAGAAGACACCCAGGCCACTCGCATAGGCGGCCCTTTCTCTATCTGTTAGTGGTCTATCCGGATTGTAGGCGTAACAAAATATCCAACAGGAGTGGTCGTCAATGGGGACCCAGCTATTCCCAACATGGTTATCACCAGGAAAACTATTGGGTGCCATGGAATGGCAAGGCATCATGAATTGAGTCATACGCCAATACAGTTGTTCGTCATCGCTTTTTCGGGAGGCACACAGTATCAGTCCAGAGCCGTGCTCAAGCACAGTATATTTTGGCCGGGCATCCTCGATCATCCAGCGATAACGAGCATTTTCCGGTGGTTCGTTAATACCTTTAGAGGGCATCAAGCCAACGCGTTCCCCATCTTCCAGATTGGCATGCAAATAGGAAAAGTGTGCGGTATCGATGCCACCTTCAACTGCCTGGGCCCAATTACATTGTTGTAGTTTTTTCGATACGAAGTAATGTTCCTCGGGTAATGACATATAGTCAAAATCAGGTACAGCGTTCGTTTCGTCACCGAAATGTGCCCAAATAATGCCGCCCTTTTCCTGCACTTTCAAACAGCCAATTGCGGCTTTGGGTTTTAGGGATTCCGCTATTTCAGGGTCGACCGTGGGTATGTCTATACACTGCCCATTCCGATCGTATTGCCAGCCATGATATGCGCATCGCAATCCACAGCCTTCGTTGCGACTAAAGAAAAGATCCGCGCCACGATGTGCGCACCGGGGTTCGACAATCCCGACTCTCTGCTCGTCATCGCGGAAGGCGATAAAATCTTCACCCAGCACTTTTACACGCTTTGGCGGTCCGTCAGTCACTAGTTCGCGTGAGAGTAAAACCGGCAACCAATAACATCGGAATAGCGCACCCATGTCTGTGTTTGAGCCCGTTAGGGTTAGCCGTGCATTGTCTTCAGCACTCAGCATATTCCACTCCTTTTCTACTAGTCCTTATCGTTCCTTGCGCATCAACCCTCGAACAACATGATAGCAACATATTCAGATTCAGCAATTTGCGCTGGCATCTTGCCATTTCCAGTTTACGAATTTACGTTTTGCATGAGTTTTTGCTGTCGATCCAGGGCTGTAAAATCCACAGCTCTTCGAGTTGGCATTCTTGTTGATGAATGTATTATCGGTGAATTCGGAAAGAATGAGCAGAGGGACGTACCAGGTCGAGGCACCAGGAGATTCGGGACATCCAGGATTCATCCAGCTCTGAAACAAATTGGTTATTTTCTTAGAGTGCGCTGAGGCGAATACCTAAATGTTGGATGTCTGAATGTATTCTGCCGGGGAAGGACAACAGTTTTCCTGGAAGTGCTATTGTTTATGGTCGTCCTGCTCATTGATCAATCCCAATAAATGTATTAATTGATGAAATTGGTCAATAGTGTTAGATAAACCTAATATTCTTGAGTCTTGGTTCTTATGTTAATTATTCGCAACACCCTGATAGGGATGACGCTGTTTGCTGTAATCTATTTTACGGTTGCCCTGTCCTTTGTGCTTGTACCCAATCAGGGAAACAGAACAAATGAAGATGTCTTCGGTTTTTCGAGTGTGGAATCCATGTCTGGAAACCTGCCTGATGTTGAAAGGTATGCTGCAAGAGACGGTAGTCAGTTGGCCTACCGGTTTTATGATTCTGTCTCGGAGAACGTGCTGGTGTTTATCCATGGTTCTTCTTATCACGGATCGGCTTATCATGAACTGGCCTCAACTTTAAGTTCAGCCGGTATTGCAAAGGTTTATCTTCCTAATTTACGTGGGCACTATTTGTCGGGAAAACGCCGTGGAGATGTCGCCTATATTGGTCAATTAGAAGATGACATTGCCGACCTGATATCACTGGCCCGTGATCGTGGCCAGGGTGGCAGGATCTATATAGGTGGCCATTCCAGTGGCGCCGGTCTTGTAATTCGCTTTGCGGGTGGCAATTACAGGGATATGGCCAATGGATATGTGCTTCTTTCACCCGTTATCCCAACGGGCCCTGCGATGAAAGGTGGGGACGCTGGTGGCTGGGCATCGCTCAATCAACCAAGGATGTATGGATTGCTGGCGCTCAATGCTGTGGGTATTGGCGGCCTGAACGGCTTGCCCATTATCGAGTTCAATAAGCCAGAAGAATTCTGGGATGGCACAGAGACGCTTTCGTACTCGTACAGGCTCAATCAGTCCTATCATCCGCGTTTTGACTACGATACAGATATCCTGGCGATGGGGAATAAGGTCATCGTGATTGTGGGTGAGAATGATGAAGCTGTTAATAGTAGTGAATTGGTATTGTTGTTCGCTGCAGCGGAAATTCAGGTTGTTGTTCTGCCTGGTGTAAACCATTTTGGAGTATTCAGAAACTCGTTGAGCTTTTCCGCTATTGGTAAACTGCTGGAAGAATAGACCTTAATAGCTGATCTCCTTTGCAGGAAATTTGTGCTACACCTCAGCGGAGGGTATTCCGATCATCTCAGTCTGGCTGCGCAACACCAACATGCCAGTACCATCGCCAGTACTATCGACCCATTCTTCCATGCCGTCTGGCTGAATAACTTTTTTGTAATCATCCCATCCTGAGTGGTCGGGAAAATAGAGCTCAGCTAAACCGGCGTAGGGCTCGGATGCAGGATCAATGCTGTGACTGACGCAGTACCTGAATCCGCCGACGTCATTCATCGTTGACTTGACATTGGGTATATGGACATTGAGCCAGTGCGCAAAGAACTTTTCGTAGTCCGCTCTTGGTTTCGCCTTCACCAGAAAGCTGATTTTCAGGAAGCCTGTGCGAGTACAGGGAAATGGATCGTTAAGGGTGAGCGGCTGCACGTCCAGACTGCCGTCCATCACTACATATTCGGTAGTATTCCAGGGCACATAGGGTTCAGATTTTTCCTGAAAGGTGTCTGTTGGTGATTTGCCGTGTGGGATTTTTGGCATACGCAACGGTGCATCCCACCATAGCTGGGCCATGCCGTCCCAGGGATGCCGTCCTGATCGATCGGCGTCGAATAAGGTCGCGATGTATTGGCTGGCGTGCCGTTTGCCACTGGCGGCGGATGATCGTTGACTTTCGATCACCGAAGGCATGTGATTGGCGAACCAATTGACAATGAGCTCTTCCCGGGAAGCCGTCGATTTTCTCTTGATCAGGTAGATAACCTTGGTGCCAGGAATCGCTTGCAGTTTACTGTTCATTTCTGCGCCTCCAATCGTTTAGGTGATGGTCATTATTCTGGAGGTTTCTCAGTCGTTTGGTCTTCAATTTCGAAGAGCATTTCGATACCCGCCAATCGTGGTAACTCACGGTAAGTTTGGAAAATTTTATGGGTGTCGAGTCCTGTTGCGCCGGTTTGCTGAAATTTCCGATAGGCATCGCGCACCGCATCCACGGCAACCACCTGCGCGGTGAAAGGGTCAATAATGAGGGTCCAGCCAAGCGCTTGCCATTCCTGGCTGGATCTTGCATCCAGGGAGCTTATCGCCGCCAGTGGTGCATCAATTAATGTCGGTGCAAGTTTCCACTCATCCTCTTTTCCCGGCATTAGCATGATGATATCGGCACCTGCTTCCCGGTACGCATTGGCGCGAGTGATCGCCAGTTCAAATGATTCGTTCTTCACTGCGCCGGTCCGGGCGATGATTAAAAAGTTGGGATCCACGCGTGCCGCTACTGCATGTTGGATTTTCTCAACCATGGCATCAGTGCTGATGAGGTGTTCAATGCCACGGTGATGGCTAACCCGTTTTGGCGCCACCTGGTCTTCGATCTCCATGGCAACAGCGCCGGTAGACTCGATTTCCCAAACGGTTCTTGTGACATGCACGGGATCACCGAAACCAACTCCCACATCGACGATAATGGGTAAGTTCGAACGAACAGTTATGTGCCGGGTTGTATCCACGAGTTCAGACAGCGTGAGTAGTGCTTCGCTTACTCCATGGGCGTAGCCCAATGCGCCACCGCTAACATATCCAGCCGCGAACCCATATTCTGTGACGATCCGTGAAGCAAGCGCGTCAAGACACAAAGGTGCGAAAACCGTTTCTGGCGCTGCTAACAACTCCTTAAAGTGCTTTCTTTGATCAAGCAAAATTAACTCGATGGGCTAGGTAACTGGTCGCCATAGATTATCACTGTTGCAGTTGTGTCTTACGGTCCTGGCTAAAAATCTGCTTCTGTTTCAGCCAATAGATAGGCTATTTCCGGACAGGAACTAGCTTAGCTCAACGCCTTCCATATCACCTTGCTCACGCCATTCCTCAAGCATCTTGTAGAACTTGATAGGGCCAGCCCCGTACATTTCTGAGAAGAAACCACTTTTGTTTCCGGGCTTGCCTTCACTGTTGTAATAACCGGGAGTGCATTCAGCATAAAATTTCGTGCCAAGAACAGACAATCGTTTTATCTCGTCAACATAGGCTTGCTCTGCTTCGGGGGTAATTTCAACGGTGGTCTTGGCCTGGGATTTAACTTGACTAAGAATATATGCAATCTGCTTCGCTTGTTCGTTCAATGCGTGGGGAACATTGACCGTGATCGCGGTTTGAGTGAACCCCATAAAGAAGCAGTTGGGGAACCCGTTGGATTGCAAGCCGTGCATAGTCCGCAATCCGTCAGACCAGTGCTCGCTCAGATGCCGGTTGTTCCGGCCTATAATATCGTAACCTGCGCGGCGCGTGTATGAGGTTCCGACTTCAAATCCGGTGGCAAAAATCAGGCAGTCCAGTTCGTATTCAACGCCATTTGCGACCACGCCATTTTTAGTCAATCTTTCAACGCCCTGACCATCGGTATCCACCAGCGTAACATTCGGTCGATTATAGGTGGGTAGATATTCGTCATGGAAACAAGGTCTTTTGCAAAATTGACGATACCAGGGTTTAAGGGATTCAGCGGTTGAAGGATCGTTTATGACTTCTTCTGCGCGAGCTCGCACCTGATTCATTTTCTTGTAATCAGACAACTCCATCAATTGAGCACGTTCAGCGCTGGTTAGTCGGCGTCCAAGTTTTTCGCTGGCCATTTTTGCCGCAATAGCCGTTAAGTTTCGGAATATATCCGTCCAGCCATCGCTAACGAGATCCTCATCCTGGTGTCCGCCACTGACGAGGATATTGAAATTGTCCATTCGTTGCTTTTGCCAACCAGGTTCGAGTGAATCCGCCCATTCCGGATTTGTCTCGGCGTTGTTTCTAACATCGATAGAGGAGGGTGTGCGCTGGAACACAAATAATTCTTTGGATGATTCGCCCAGTGCTGGAATACACTGAATTGCTGTGGCACCTGTACCGATAATGCCGACACGTTTGTCTTTTAAACCCGTCAGTTTGCCATCGGCGTTGCCGCCTGTGTAACCATAGTCCCATCGGCTGGTGTGAAAAGTGTAACCTTCGAAATCATTGATGCCAGATATGCCGGGTAACTTTGGTCTGTTCAATGGTCCATTGGCCATTGCAACGTAGCGCGCCTTCATACGGTCGCCGCGATCAGTTGTAATGATCCAGCGCTCAATTTCATCATCCCAGCGCATCTCTTCGACGCTGGTTTGCATGCAAGCATTGTCGTAGAGATTATAGTGTCGGGCGATCCGTTTGCTGTGCTCAAATATTTCCGGTGCAAAGGAATATTTGTTTTGGGGAATGTAACCCAGTTCTTCGAGCAGTGGCAGATAGCAGTATGCCTCAACATCACACATGGCCCCAGGATATCGATTCCAATACCAGGTGCCTCCAAAATCGCTGGCTTTCTCGATCACTCTGATATCGTCAAACCCGGCTTCGCGGAGGCGCGCCCCGACGAGAAGGCCGCCAAATCCGCCGCCAATGATCACGACCTCTACTTCATCGGTAAGTGGCTCACGATCGATCCTTGACTCCACATAGGGATCATCTATGTAACGAGAGAACTCTGCGGTAACTTCAATATACTGTTCGTTGCCTTCCGGCTTGATTCGCTTATCCCGTTCGAACAAATACTTTGTTTTCAGGTCGTCTGGTACAAAATCCAATTCACCTACCAGGTCTTCGATACTATTTGCAGTCATGTTTTTTAGCCTTTACTTATATTCTAAGTGTAGCTCAGATCAATATTCTTTTGGTTGACACTCATCAATATACACTAAGGTTAGGTGAAGTAAAATTAGGTGAAATGAAAGTTCTCGGACATCTTATCGCGTACGTTTCCCATATGCCTGAAGTACTGCTTAAAACCACCGTTGTAGTTGCCATCCTGGCGGCGCTGGCTCTCCCCTTCAAAATTGTAATAGCCGGGGGTACAGTCCTGGTTCCGGGTTGTCTTTCCGCGGTGCGTAATGACCTCCTGGACCCACCACTCTTCAGCATCGTTTGTTGGTTCGATGGTGTTTAGGCCCTTGCCTCGAGCATAGGCAATACAGTCGGCGATGTGATCGCCCTGGGTCTGGAGCATATCCGTTAGGTTGAACTGGAAGGAAGCCTGATACCCGCCCATGACGAAAAGATTGGGATAACCTGCCGTGTGAATGCCGAGCAGCGTTCGCATCCCGGTACTGTATTTTTCGTTAAGACCCAGGCCCTCTTTGCCGACGATGCGGTTGTAGATACCTGTTTTCTGAACTTCAAATCCGGTGGCATAAATGAGCAGATCAAGTTCGTATTGATGACCATTGTAACGCGGTCCGGCTGGGGTAATCTCGTTGATCCCTTCTCCGTGGGTATCGACAAGCTGGACATTTTCCCGGTTGAAGGACGGTAAATAGTCATTGTGGAAACAGGGCCGCTTGCACATAAACATATACCAGGGCTTCAGTGCATCAGCCACGGTCTTATCCTTAACGATCTCGTCAATGCGTCGATGAATGCGCATCATATAGTCGATGTTGCCATTCTCCTGGCGGCGGATCTTCTCCTCCCGGGACATCTTTGTCCGTGCTGCGATCTGTTTCTCCGTCAATACTGGATCGGTGAGTGCAGCAGCCCGTCGCTTGGCCTGCCATCCCGGTTCGAGGCGACGCGCCCAGTTCGGGTCAGTTGGCCAGTCATTGCGGATATCAATTGAAGAGGGCGTGCGCTGGAAGACATAAAGTTTTTTCGAATTTTCGGCAAGCCCCGGAACTGCCTGCACTGCTGTCGCTCCCGTGCCGATGATACCCACGACTTTGTCATTAAGGTTGCCAAGATCTTTGCCGGTATAGTCATAGTCCCAACGGGAGGTATGGAATGAATGACCGGCAAAGCTATCCAGACCTTTTATCTTCGCCAGCTTTGGTTTGGACAAGGTGCCGTTCGCGCAGATTACAAATCGCGCTTTCATGTGATCGCCCCGGTCCGTCTCCAGGTGCCACATTTCCTCCTCTTCATTCCAGATTGTTGCGATGACGGTCGTCTGGAATACCGCCAGATCGTAGAGATCATACTTTTTGGCAATTGCCTGGCAGTGCTCAAATATCTCCGGACCTTTGGCATAGTGGTCCCGCGGCACATAGTCCATCTCGTCCAGTAAGGGCAGGTAGTCGTAGGAAACAACATCACAAGCGGCGCCCGGGTAGCGATTCCAATACCAGGTGCCGCCAACATCAGCGCCACGTTCAACGATCCTGATGCTCTCTACGCCGCGTTCGCGCAGGCGCGCAGAAGTCAGCAGTGCCGAGAACCCACCGCCAATGAAAAGGCACTCGACAGTATCATTGATAGGATCCCGTGGTTTGATATCGCCACCATAAGGATCATCGCCATATCGGGCCAGGGCGCCATCAAACTCGGACGTGAACTGAGCTGTTCCTTCAGGCCGGAAGTCCAGTCTCAGGTCGCGTTCCTCTGCAAATTTTTGTTTGATTTCATCGTAGTAAGCTTGCGATTTTGGCACTTGATTCCCTTGTTCTTATTGGCTGTGTCTTCTGACAAGATACCGAAGGTATGAACTCCTGGGCGAAAAATCAAGTTTTTGATAGGCAACTCGAACGCTAACGCAGTGTTTTTGTCGAGCAAGGCCGAGCGAGAACCTGCAAAACGATCAGAGACAACGCGGTTTGCAATGATATCGTCGCGATCGGATCTCACCAGGGGCGAGGTGGGTGTCGCAGTCAAATAGTGTGACGGCCGCAGAAAATAGGAGCGAAAATGGCAGGCGCAGAACTTGTACCATTCTTTCAATACTTGTTTTGGGTCGATAAATCAGCGCGTAATCTCCCTTTGTGCGCTGATTACCCAGGGGGGAATCCTCTTTAGTTGGATCAACCAGCCTTTCTACCTGTGGATGATCATAGTCAGGGCGGCCGGGGCAGCATTGATGCAGGACAATATTTGCGTAAAAAGGTGTAGTAATGCAGTTCTGGGCTTTGTTGGGCGCACAGGTCGCAACCACTGCTGCACTTGGCCGATCTTTAGAAAATGTGGTTTGTTTTCCCTATCCCCAGTTTAGTCCCAAGACTAAGCGGCAACGTCCGTCGTAGGTGCTGTTCGATCATTAAATATCTTTCGCCATATTCGCTGACGATGTTCGCCTTGTATTGCTGCGCCGATATCGTTATCGACATAATGACCATGCCGCCACAATGTGTTGGCCCGGGTCAGGAAAATAGTTTCCCGAAGAATTTCAAGACTAGGCTAATCACCTTGGTTATCGCTGGCAAAAGCAGCAAAAATTTTCAGACTCTCCTCGGAAAGCTCCCACTGCATCGCGATTTGCATTGGTCGCGGATATATCTTCCTCAGCTCCCGAACAAATGCGCTGGTGAAAGGTTTTGATAATTCAGATTTTAATGGCAGCGTCGCCTTGGCAAGTTGTCGAAGAATGGCAATCAATCCCACCGAATGCATCAGCCCGGACAAATAGGCTGAAAATGAGTCTTCGCTGCCGGCGCCATCGGATAACATTCTGCAAACAGCCGCGCATTTAGTCGAATCATCCCAGAGCGCTGAGTCAATACCTTCGTTCGACTGAATTGTCATAATGGGCTTCATGGTAACGGCCGCGATGACCTCGCGAATCCCCTTTTCGCCCAGTATGACGAGTGCCTGATCGACAGATTCAATCTTCTTTGATCGAAGCCTGTAGAACGGACTGTTAACTGCTCTCATAATGTTAGCGAGCACTTCCGGATCACCTGCGATCTGGTCGCTAATCTGGCGAATCCGATCGCCCTTTCGCAAACTGGCGAGAAGTCTGGGCAAGCTTCCAGAGAGCCGGGGCACTAAATTCGCATGCAGCTTGGAGGCAAGAAGTGCTTTGAGGTGTTGAATAAACTCCAACTCCGCAGCAACAATATCTGACTTGATCAGATCGTCACCTCCAAACAGTTGAAACAGAAAATCCACCTCAGGGTCCAGACAGGACTCATCCGGTGAATTCATGACGAACTCACTATTCTCAGTTTGAGAAACACTTGTCACTACCGGTGGAGGTGCTCTCTTCGTCCACCTATCTAAGAGCCAGCTATATCTGAACACGACAGATTCCAATACGATATTGTAATCTAGGTATCGACAGGAATTGCCAAAACTTTCACTCTTTTGTCTGTGGATGTGCTGATTGGGATGTAGAGCTTGATCTACTTGAAGAGTGGAGAGTAGATCAAAGCCGTTAGTAAGCCATCATCCGTTGCTCCAACAATGAGTTAATCTGGGACACCCCCATTTCGTATCCAAATGCAAGAAAACGGTTTGACCGGCAGATCATCGGCTTGCGGCATGGGCCCAGTCAGTTTAGTCTGATGTTTATCTAACAAAAAAAAGAATTAGGAGCAGGTATGGAATTTAAGAACAAGGTGGCAGTAATTACCGGTGGTGCCAGTGGTATTGGTTTGGGTATGGCGCGATCATTTGCCAATCGTGGCATGAAATTGGTACTAGCTGATCTTGACGCTAAAGCACTGGATGAGGCAGTAGCTGAATTTGAGAAGGCAGGTGTTGAGGTGGTTGGCCAGTTGTGTGATGTTTCAAAGTTGGAGCAGATTGAGGCGCTGGCGGAACTAACGATGGAAAAATATGGCGCAGTGCACATTCTGTGTAACAACGCCGGTGTGGGAATTCCAACATCAGCCAGAAAGATGAAGTTAGAAGATTGGAAGTGGATTATTGATGTGGATCTCTGGGGGCCGATTTATGGTGTTAAAGTTTTTCTGCCATTGATCGAAGCGCAGGGAGAGGGGCACATCTGTTCAACATCATCGATGGCGGGCCTGATCTCTAGCCAGATGATGGGCGCTTATAATGTCGCCAAACATGGTGTCGTTGCTTTGATGGCAGCGCTCGAGAGGGAACTTCGGGCAAAGAAAAGTAAGGTCACAGCATCTGTTCTTTGTCCTGGGCCCATTAATACCAATATCAGTCGTCATTCCGTCGAATTCCGGCCCAGTAAGGCGAAACCTAAATCCGACGGCGAGAAGTCCGGAAAAATGGCAGCCAATATTCAGGCCAGTCTGGAACAGGGTATGGATCCCGATGAAGTCGGTGAACTGGTGGCTAATTCAATCGCTGAAGACAAGTTCTGGATTTTGACGCACCCGCGATGGGCAAAAACCGTTCGCAAACAACTGGATGCCTTAGTTGAAGATCAAACTTTAATTCGCGCATGAATTAAGCCTCAGTTCGCACTTGCTTTTCACAATTTCACAACAGTCTATCTACGCCTTGAGTTGAAGATTGTCTGGATCATAGACAGGCTGATCTTTTAGCACCTTTGCTTCAAGGCGTTGACCCAGCAAGCTGATTTCAAACCGGCTGCCAACAGCAGCATGGTTTATATCCACATAAGCAAATCCAAGACTCTTCTGTACGCGATGACCATAACCGCCTGAAGTGGTAACGCCGATGCAGGTATCTCCGTCAAACACTGGCTCGCCACCGCGAATGTCGGAGTCTGTTGCCGCAATCTCAACATAAACGATTTTCCCGGACAGGCCTTCTTCCTTTTTAGCCAGCATTGCATCGCGCCCCACAAAATTCTGCTTCTCGAAGCGAACAAATCGATCCATTGCGGCATGCAACAGTGTGATCTCGTTGGTCAGCTCTGCGCTCCAACCCTTGTATCCCTTTTCAATGCGCAAACTGTTGACGGCATACAAGCCAAAGTTTGCGATTCCCAAGTCCTGACCTGCGTGCCAGAGCTTGCTATACAAGGCTTGCATATCGGCCACGGCGACGTGCAATTCCCAGCCCAGTTCACCGACATAGTTTACGCGCAGTGCGCGAACAGGTTTTTCACCAATCGTCATTTCACGGCCCGTGAGCCAGGGGAAATCCCCGGTAGCCAGTGACGTCTCCGTGAGGGGTTGCAGCAGATCTCTTGATTTCGGTCCGGCGACAACCAGCACCCCAAGTTCATCGGTCACGTTTCTTATGGTGACCTGTTCTTCAATCGAACATCCCTGATTAAGGAAATCCAGGTCCCTTAACTCCGCGCCTGCAGCTGACAGAATATAAAATTGATCATCAGCAAGTCGGGTAATTGTCATCTCTGCCTGGATGCGGCCAGCCTCCGAAAGCACATGGGTCAATGTGACCCTGCCTGTTTTTTTGGGAATCCTATTGGCACAGATTCGGTTCAGGAACTTGGCTGCATCCGGCCCGCAGACCTCATATTTGGCAAACCCGGACAGATCAAGAATACCAACGCGCTCTTTTACGGAGAGGCATTCCTTTCGCACGATCTCGAATACGTTGTTACGCCGATAGCTGAAGGCCTCATCACAATCATCTATCGCAAACCATTTTGGACGCTCCCAGCCGAATGTCTGGGTAAATACGCAGCCTTTATCTGCCAGGGTTCCATGTAACGCGCTCTGCCGGAGGTTACGCGCTGCAGGTAGTTCTTCGCCGGGCAAGGGGGTGAAGTAAGTCATACCATAGTCCTGAAAGCCCTTCGCCCGCATGTAGTCGTCATCGGCAAATCCGCCAAAACGGCGCGGGTCAAAACCTGTCATGTTGATCTCTGAGTCACCATGTAATATCCATTGCGCCAGGTATTTACCACAGCCAGCGCCTTGGGCAATACCAAAGGATGAGCCGCAGCATAGCCAGAAATTTCTGAGCCCTGCGACCGGTCCCAACAATGGCGGGCCGTCGGCAGTGTGAGGAATCGCCCCATTAACGATGCGTTTTATGCCAGCCGCTTCAAGAACCGGCATCCGCTCCATGGCGCGGCCCAGCCAGGGCATCAGTCGTTCAAGGTCGTCGCTAAACAATTCACTTTCAGAATCCCAGTTTGGAAAGCCTCTAGGTGCCCAGGCCTGGACCAAGCCCTTTTGTTCGTAGATACCGATCAGACCAGAATTCTGTTCCTGTCGAATGTAAGCAGAAGCATAGGGATCTCTGATTACGGGGATTTCTTCTTCCCGTGCCTCAAACTCAGGAATTGATTCCGTAACGATATAGTGATGCTCTATATTGCAGATGGGCAGATCGGTACCGACCATCTTCGCGACTTGGCGTGCATAACAACCAGCGGCATTGACGACGATCTCTGCAGTCACAATGCCTTTCTCGGTGACCACTTGCCATTCCCGATTCGGCATCACATTGATATCAATAACTCTGTTGTGTCTGATGATAGATGCGCCAAAGTTGGTTGCACCTCGAGCCATCGCCTGGGTCAGGCCGGCTGGATCAGCATGGCCATCATCCAGGGTCCATGCACCAGCAAGCACGCCCTCTGTATTCATAAAGGGGTTTATTTTGCGAATCTCGTCCGGTCCGATGATTTGCATACGAAAGCCAATGTTGTCAGCGATTCCTTGCATATAGTTGAACCAGTCAAGATCATCTTTGGTTCTGGCAATCCGGATCCCACCAGATCCATGCCAGCTGACACTCTGCCCGGTGAGCTGCTCCAGTTTGGGATACAAGGTATTGCCGTGATGATGGATTTTCGCCAGATTGTAGTTGCCTACGAGGCTGGGACATTGCCCGGCGGCATGCCAGGTTGAACCCGATGTGAGTTCGGCTTTCTCGATCAAGAGCGCATCTGTGCAACCTTCTTCAGCAAGATGATAGAGCAGCCCAACACCCATAATGCCACCACCAACAATAACGATTTTGGCATGCTGCGGTAGCTTATTCATCAAGCTGTGTCCTGTACACCGATGGAGTCAACAATCAGTACTTTGATTAGTGAAATTGCCATCAATGCCATGATCAGCGAAAACGGTAGTGCCGCCACAAACATCGATGCCTTCAATGCTTCCATCCCACCTGCGAGCAACAACATCGCAATAATCAGCGTCAAAGCGACACCCCAGATGATGATATGAGGTCGGCCTTTTTGACTCTCGTCGCCGCCTGAGTTGATGGTATTGATCACAAGCACTGCAGAATCAGCCGTGGTAACCAGATAAGTTAAAAGTAGTATCACAACCATGACAAGCATCAAGGTCAGTGCTGGTCCGGACAGGATTAACTTTAATGTCGCAAACAGTTGGGACTCCTGGGAGGCGCCGATGATCGAACCCGCCGCTGTGCCATTCAGCTCAAACTCTATGGCGGTACCACCGACAAATGCAAACCACACAAAACACAACAGGGATGGCGCGATGAGAGAGCAGAGAACGTATTCACGAATCGAGCGGCCACGGGAAATACGCGCCAGGAATAGCCCAACGAACGGTGCAAAGGCTATCCACCAGGCCCAGTAGAAGACTGTCCATGACAGTGATTGCCATTGATAGAGGGAAGCTGCTGGTTCACTCTCGCCTGGCGCCCAATAGGTTAAGGCAAGGGCAGGCAGGTTAATGATATATTCCCAAAGCCCAAACAGGAGTGAATGAGCGGCAGCTGAGGACGCGCCAAATACGAGGAAAAAAGCCAGCATCGATAATGACAGTACCATATTGATATTGGAAAGCCATTTGATGCCTTTGCCGACGCCTGATAATGCCGAGAGGGTTGATGCCAGGATAATAACAACCAGCGCTGCAATCATACCCGCCGTTGATGGCGAACCCGACGCGTTAATAAGCCAGCGCATGCCAGTCACCTCGAAGACCCCGGCGGCAAACTGACTCACGCCGAAGCCAATGGTCACGGCGACGCCGAGTAAGGTTGCAATCACGGCTGTAATGTCCACAAAATGCCCGAGGTTCCCTTCAAGTGAACGGCCAAACAAAGGTACAAGCGCAGAGCGCACCGTCAAGGGTAAATCGTGTTTGAAACTAAAGTATGCCAGCGCCATTCCACACAGGCTGTAACATCCCCAGGCTCCGAACCCCCAGTGAAGAAACGACCACTTGAAGGCATTGAGTACGTTGCCTTCCGATTGGCTTTCGGCTAATCCTTTGATCGTGTCCGGATTATTCACGAAGTGGCTAATCGGTTCCGCAGTCGCAAAGGTCAACATGCCGATACCGATGCCAGCGCCGAACATCATTGAAATCCAGGAGAATCTCGAAAACTCCGGAGCCTCATCTTCCTTACCTAATCTGATTGCGCCGGTTTTCGGGTACGCAGCCAGGAAGAGGCAGACAAGCAGATAAAACGCGGTGACATAAATATACCAGGGGCCGAAATGCGCAAATGACCAGGTTTTTATCTCGTTTAACAGGGCCGCCGCCGTATCCGAGAAAATCGCTACCCAGGCGACCAGCGAGATGACAACGAGTTTGGAACCGATGGTGACCACCTTGTTGAAGCCGTCGTAAAAACCACTGTCAGATTTTGTAATTTCGAGCTCGAACAATTTCATTGCAATTAACCTAGTTCATTTACGGCTCTTGACGCCATCATCATCGCCGTTTTCGCATCGGAACCCGGGGCGGAGTCGCAATTAGCGATGGTAATTCTGCCAAACGGTTGACGCCCTATCTTTGTTGAATCTCCCGGTCCTGCGATCGTATAACCATGAGCCCACCGATTGACCGAAATACTCGCGACATCTCTGTCGAAGTCAAATGATTCTTTCGGCAGCATGCCACTCAGGTGACGCCTGATTTCCGCTTCGTAGTCTTTAAATTGTAAACCTAACATGTGGTATCGTGCTTCACGAAATTGCTCGAGCCTTGGTGCGCCAACGGTTTCCCCGTAGGGGCAGCCTATCATCTGAATCACACAGGGATCATCCGGGGTTTTCGTATACTCATAGCCACCCATGCTCACAGGAAAGTCCATCAGAACGGCCTGGTGCATATTGCCAGGCGACATCGCCACGCCCATCCCTATCTGGTTGATTGCCCGCCAATTCTTTAAACCCACCGTGGTGTATTGTAATGGGCTCTTCGATTGAAGTCGGAGTGCCGCTGCCTGTTCTTGCGGAAGATCGGTGACGATATGTGGAATCATCATGTTGTAGCAGGCCATTACGACGCCTTTAGCTCTTATCCGATACGACTGGTTGTCATTGATATAATTGATCAGGACTTCACCGGAGTTTTTGTCATTTCCAGCATGGCGTACATTAACAGCCGTACTGTTGAGTCTGATGCGAACAGCATTACGGGGTTTGTCCAGCTCGGCGTAATTGAATTTAGCTAGCACAAGTTCTTCGGCGTTGTTTCCCTTGGCAACCACAGGAATCAGTTTTTTCACCAGCGCGCGTGCAATACCAGCGTTGCCATCGGGGAAGTGATGAATGTATGGATTGTCGTCATCGTATTCTGGCACGGATTCAAATCCCATCGCGCCACATCGCTTGGCCGTTCCAATGGTCATCAAGTCCGTTCCCGAGCTTCCCCAGTCCAATGCAGAATGCCTGGCCATTTTCATTATCCCGGGATCATCGACAGCGAGCGTTTTTTTCAGATAATCAAAGTAGGAGTGAGACTCGATATAATCTTTCAGTCCCTCTTGGCTTTCTTCAATACTGTGCAGCCCTCCGTTTAATACGCGAAGTAATTGCTCTTTGCCTTCTGCACTCAAGGGCGCTTGCTTTGCAGCATCTTCGTTGGAAAGTTCTGTGCTTTGCAGGCCGTGAACATAATTTGGATAATTACAATAGGGGTGTTTAACGATTTTGTCTTCGCCAAATTCGTCTTTGTTAAAGTAAGTGATGGCCTGCAGATTGTGGCGCTTGTAGAAGTCATGGTCATAGGCGCTGTTAAATCGTGCTACGTCTACACCAATATCTTTAAGCAGATTGATTATGATCTTGTTTGCGTGCTCTGGTTCGACCAGACTCTGCGAGCCGCCATAGGATATCCGTGTATCGCCATTAATATTGTGTTCGTTCCTCCTGGCGTGGCCTCCAAAATCATCGTGGTTGTCCAGTATCAGAATCTTCTGGTCCTGCCCATGTTTTTGCTGGTAAAAATAGGCAGCTGCCAGCCCGCTTAGCCCACCTCCCACAACCACCAGGTCGTATTTTTGCTTCAGATCTGTGGTCAGTCCCCAATCTGAACGCTGAGCCCATGCCCTGCTATGTGCATGGTCATTTGAACCAGGATGACTACCTCGAAGCCCGGTGCGCGCGGGTGGATAGTACGATGGTGCCAATGAGGCCATGGCTTCCTGGGCAGCCACGCTAAACGGAAGCATGGAGCTTCCTGCGGCCACTAATGTGCCGTTGATAAAGTCTCTTCTTGTGATATTGCTCATCAGTTTTCTTAGTGATTGCCGGCAGGAATATTCTCCCAAGAACTTATTGTCACATGAAATCTGCATCAAATGTTCTTTTCATCGCAATCTAATGGATAGAGGAAAAATACTGCTTCCGAATTTTCCTAAACGCCATTGGTATCGAGCTTAGCAATCTATTATTGATAACATATTAACTATGGTGCGAATTAGACAGCCAAGACATGAGCGACGAAGTGATCTGAAAAAACACGCTGACAGGTAACTAATCCCGGTAGCCTGATCAGGAGGGAGATCTGGGCTCGCGCACCAGTGCCTGATTCAACATATGCGCCAATTGAGTTTTGGAATAGGGCTTTTCGAGCAGTTCGTATCCACCGCTGCCCCTGCGCTGCATTACGTCGCGGGTATAACCGGAGGCAAATAGGACTTTTAGATCCGGGTAGTTCTGCCAAGCTTCTTCAGCCAGTTCTATCCCGCTCATGCCGCCGGGCAATATCACGTCGCTAAACAGCACGGCGATGGCAGGTTCGCTTCGCAGCTGCTGTAGCGCTTCCACGCCATTTTCAGCCTCAAGCGTTTTATATCCCAGTTGATCCAGCAGCCGAACCGCCAGCAGGCGTACCTGGGTATCATCCTCGACTATCAGCACCAGTTCCCCGTTGCCTCCTGCAGCCGACTCATTCCCCACCAGTTGGAGGTCAAGTTGAGCCCCGGACTGGTACGGGAAATACAATTTAACCACTGTGCCTTCTCCGACATGACTGTCGATCGTCACATGTCCGCGGCACTGTTTGAGGAACCCGTACACAATACTGAGGCCCAGCCCGGTTCCTTCACCAGTAGCCTTGGTGGTGTAAAAGGGGTCAAAGACCTGTGCCAAAACCTCGCGGGACATCCCAGTGCCGGTATCACGGATCGAGAGCTGGATATAGGGGCCGGCACTGAGGTCTTGCTGAGTGCTTACATATTGCTCATCCAGGAGAACGCTGCTTATTTCGAGATGCAGGGAGCCGCCGTCGGGCATGGCGTCGCGCGCATTAATGGCCAGGTTCAATATCGCACTCTCCAATGGGCCCGCATCTGTATAACAGAGCCACTCCTGCCCGCTGTCTTCAATCACCAATCCAATGGTTTCGCCCAGGGTAAGTTTCAGCAATTCTTTTATTCCAGTTATCAGGCTTTGCAGATCCAGGGTTTGCATTTTCAGAGATTGTTTGCGAGCAAAAGCCAACAGCTGCCCGGTCAGGGTTGCACCGCGCTTGGCCGCATCCATTGCAACCTCCAGTAATGTGGCATTAGGGTCGTCTTTCACACTGGCGCTCATGTACAGTTCCAGATTGCCCATGATCACCGTCAACATATTGTTGAAATCGTGGGCGATACCGCCCGTGAGTTGGCCCACAGCCTCGATCTTGGTGGCCTGGTGTAGTTGATCCTGTAATAACACCTGTTCAGTAATGTCCTGCACGGTTCCCATGCTGCGAATCACCCCGCCCTGGCTATTCAATTCGACCTCACATGATTCGCGTAAATAAGCCAAGTCGCCATTATCGTGGACTACGCGGTAATCTATGTTAAAGCCCTCACCCTGGGCTACAGCAGCGTTTTCTGTTGCCTTATACTCTTCGCTGTCTTCCGGGTGTATGTGCAGATAACTCTCCAGTACATCGCCTGCCTCCGCAAGTATTTGCTTAACGCTCAGCCCATGTATGTTTGCCAACTCTGCGGAGCAGCTCTCATATCTGTCAGTCTCCCAGTTCCAGACGTAGCTGCCCAGTTTCGCCATGCGCTCCGCCCGCTGCGATTCCGCCAGGGCGTGGCGTAATTTATTGTGAGTCAAGGTCGCCTCGGTGATGTCCTGGGACGAGCCCATGGTACGGATAACCTGGCCCTGGCTATCCAATTCCACCTCGTTGACCTCTCGCATATAGAGTATTTCACCCGTGGGCAGGAGCATTCGGTACTCTGTCGAGTAACCCTCGCCCCTGGCCTTGGCCGCGTTTTCTGTTGCCCTGAAAGCCTCCCGGTCGTCCGGGTGTATGTAGTCGTAATTGTGTTCCAGTGTCGTAAACTGCGCAAACACTTCCTCGACGGTCAAACCCATCATCTGCGCGTAGCCCTGGGAGCAAGCCTCATACCTCTGCTCCGGCCAGTTCCAGATGTAGGTGCCGGTTTTTGCCAGACGTTCGGCGCGCACCACATTGACCAGTGCCCTATCCAGGGATTGTTGTACCTGAGTTGAATGAGTGATGTCCTGTATGGTGCCGGAGGTTTCGATAACGATGCCCGACTCGTCTCTTACCACCTCGGAGATTTCGTGCAGGTGACGCACATCGCCCTTGGGTGTGATAATACGGTACCTGATGTCGATGCCTACTCCGCCTTCGTAGGCCTGTTCCTCTGCATCAACGTAGTACTGCAGGTCATCCGGGTGCAGCGATACGCGGTCCAGTTCCGAACTGCGGCTGGTGGTAGTGATCTCCTCCTTTGTCTTGCCCATGATGCGGGCGTAACTCTCGGAACAATAGGTAAGATGGTCCCCGACGATATCCCAGGCCCAGAATCCCAGCTCTGTGCTGTTTTCAGCCTGGTAGTTCAGGTAGTTCTGCAGGGATTGATGCGGACTGGAGGGAGGGGAATGGTCCATGTTCAGTGTGACCCATTCCTGAATGGAACAAAACTTGTTGTTAGATGAATCACTATAGTCCCTCGCTTTGTCTTCTTGTTAAACGCGGACCTCAAGTAAATCTTGACCAGCCTCTACACCAAATCGTAAAGGTCAATCCCTGAGAAGGTAAACTAAATCATAGCCGCGAAACCAGCGGGTGTCGCCATAGGGGTATGGACAAGTTAGTCCATAGGTAAGGTCCGGGTTGCATGCGCCGCGTTGTTAGTTCTGAAGCGCCTTCGCCGAAAATAGAGTTGCGTATATACCGGGAAAGTTCGCTACATCGTCTTTTGAATGTGAGTTGATATTTCTTAAGGTTGCTCTTTGTCATGCCCATGATGCGGGCGTAACTGTCGATCAGGTGGTCTTCGACGAGATCCCAGGCCCGATATCCTGGCTCTGCGCTGTTTTCAGCGTAGTGGTTCAGGTAGTTCTGCAGGGATTGATGCCGACAGGAGGCAGGAGAACGTTCCATGTTCAGTGTGACTCATTCCAGGAATGATTCGTGTCAGTATAGTCAATATTCAGGTTTAGCCTAGGGCGTTCGTCTGATTCTGAGCGACAGGGGGGGGTGATGACTTCCCGAATCATAGAGAGTTGGGACGGTTTTACATTGCTTGTTAGTAATTTGGCGGCTGTTCAGTCATGTTCTTATTCCGGTTCTTCTGCGCCGAACTCCTTGGTCTGTCTCTCATACAAGGGATGCTTTGATTTCCCGGGCGGCTCTTATACCGGACAGGTAAGCGCCGTGACAAGTAGCTTGGGCGCCGACGATGGTGGCTTCTCCGGCGAAGAACAGCTTTTGGTCGATAGGTCTTGCCAGTTCGGCGCGTTGATGAGCCTGGCCCGGAAGTGCGCAGGAATAGGAACCCAGGGTTAGTGGCTCTGTTGCCCAGGCCGTGACGATGGAATTGCCGATATGGTTTCGAATATCATTTCCGAAAACATCAGTTAACTGATTCAGTGCGAAATCCAGGCCAGCTTGCTGACCTTGTTTTTCCAGCCACACAGCAAATCGACCGCCGATAAAAACTGTGGCAGTGTTCAAGCCCATGACATTGGCTTCAATCTCTGACCCTTCGCCATTGTCGCGCCAGGTATGATGAACGCCCAAATCGCCTGCTTCAAATACATCGCGGTCAAAATGAACGCATATTTTATTCATGGTTCCCGTTGGGACCCCCGCGATGGCGGCTTCTTTCCAATCTGGCAAGCCGGGTTTAAACCGGATATGGTTAGCTGCCAATATGCCCGTTGAAACCGTCGTTAAAACACACTGGCCCTTGATGGTGCCTCGATTGGTTTCTACCCCTACGCCGCTCGAATCCCAAATGATAGATGTGACCTTGGTATTGAGTGACACCGGAACATCATCGCCCCATTTTTTCACCAGATTGCCGTAGCCATCCTGAATTGAAAAATCAGAACCACCAAAAAAGTTAACCAAATCAAGCGCAGAGGTTTGGTCTATATCAGCTGCACAATCGGTCGCCATGCCAATCATCAACGGCGCGGCGTAGGGGCTGTCCAGGTCTATAAGGTCCGCCACTGCCGTGTCATCTCCTTGCGCATTTGATGCAGTTATATTTTCCGTACATTGCTGATCATACTGATAGCACAAGGCCGTTTGCTCGGCGTCCAGTAAGATGCCGTTGTGATAGTTTCGGATCTGATCCAGGCTAAATATATCGCCCTTTTCTTTTTCCAGAACCATTCCCAAATCCTCGGCGATTGGAACAAAAGGGTTTGTCTCACCCTGATGGAGGTAACTGCAGCCAAGATCAAACCAATTATTCGGCGCGATTTCTTCGCTGTAAGCCCGCCCGCCAATGCGGTGGGAAGCTTCGACCAGGGTGTAACGCAAACCCTGCCTGCTTAGTTCTTTGGCAGCGGACAGCCCAGCGGCCCCGGCACCAATGATGATGACATCAGGTTGTTCATTCATATGTTAATTTCACCTTTGATCAATCGAATGCGCCGACCTGGGTCACTGCCGCACGCGCTGCGTCTCGCCCGGAGATGCAGGCTCCATGGACGCTTGCATAAGCATTGCTGGAAGTCGCTTCGCCCGCGAAGAAAATCCGGTCGTCGATGGGCTGAGCGAGTATCGATCGCTGGTCCGCTGCGCCAGGTCGTGCGCAACTGTACGCGCCTTTGACCCATTCGTCTTCGTTCCATGCGGAAACGATATGGTGCGTAGGATACGGCGCTGCTTTGCTGCCCAGCGCATCGCGAAGTTTTGTCAGCACAAACTCTACTGTGGCGCGCTCGCCGGACTTTTCCATCCACTCTGCAATGCGACCGCCTGTGACGATTTCGACGTAGTCGTGGCCGAACGGTTGGTTCCTGAAGTGAATGGGTCCGTCATCGGATGTGTTGACAATGAAATACGCGGGCAGTTCACGCAAGACGGTCTTATCAAACATCAGTGCCACTCGAGTGTGGCTGCCCAGGGGAAGCCCGTCGATTGCATCGAGCTTCCAATCGGGCAGGGCTGGTTTGAATTCTATCGCCTGAGACGACAGTACGCCGTTTGACACTGTCAGGATGACCTTGTCAGCATGAATACGACCTTTAGCGGTATCCAGCTTCAGTTGGGAACCAGAATAATCCACGCTGTGAACCGCTGAATTCAACATGACGGGTACACCCTCGCTGTATCGGACCATTAGATTGCCAAGTCCAGCGGCGACCGCGAGGTCGTCTTCCTCGTGCACGAATGCCAATGCATCCTTCACCGAAGCTTGATCGACGTCACGAGTAATGTCTTTTGCGTACAGCGCGTGAAAGTACGTTGCCCAGCGATTGTCATTATCAATGGCATCGAATACGGACGTGTCCTGTTGACCTTTACTAGTTTGTGCCATTGTTTCAAATTGATTGTCCCAGTATGCGCCTAGTTCCAGATCGCTATCCTTTGGCAGCCACTCTCCGTCCTCGAAATATCGCCCAGCCGTATAGTGTTTGCCATCCTTGTCGAGCCGTAACTGATCACGCTCGGCGAGACGCATTAACGGATTTTTAGATGGCTCCATGATCCAATGCGCGCCCAGGTCGAATGGTATGTTCGGGGCGAGAACTTCGGTGTAGGCTCTACCTCCCATTCGATGTGAAGCTTCGAACAGAAGGAAGTCCTGTTCAAGTCGCTGCAATTCCTTAGCGGCAGTCAGACCTGCAGCGCCGGCGCCAACGATTACAATTTTCGTATCGGTCATAGTTCTAAAACCAACTTGGTTTCGTTAGCTGGTCGCCAGTATATTTGTTGGACTGACCGGCTGATAATAGTGAATGAATAACGGGGACACATTGCAGCAGCTTGGGATTATTGCGTCCTTGTGGGAATTTTTCTAACGGTTTTCATATGTTTCGGTGTATATCCCGGATTTAAATTCCTTGTTTTAAATTTATAGTTTCGTTCAATTTCGGATAGTAACTGCGCCAAATTACGGTTGCGGCGAGGGCACCGAGTGATATAAAGATGATCGCAGGTGAGAGGCTAAACCAGGCTTCTCCGGTCTGCCAATTCATAGAGCCATCCGATAATATTTCTCCCGTGCCGTGTTGATAGGGCTTGATGTAATAATTCACCATCACAAATGGCATGGTGCAGCCATATAGAATGAGTATGGCTGGGGCGATCATGGTCATTCTTGTTTTGCTAGCATCAATGTCTTCCTCAGGGGTTATGTGAAGCTTGATCCGATAAGCGGACTCTTGCGCCGTCACTACGCCCCTTTTCGAGATGATGTGTATGGTGATAAGGCCGACAGCCGTGCCAATAATAGCCGGGTGAAGATAGCTCGGCCATGTAATATAGCCGAGGTATTCAATACCTGCCGGGATCACGTTGAACACAAAGCCACTTATCATTCCCCAATAGGCCGCGGACTCTGTAATGTTCTTGCTCCATATACTCATGAGGCCAACCGGCCCCCAGGAGGAGGCGTAGACGGTTCCAACGAACAGCATCAGCCAGAAGATATTGGGCGGAAAATAAAAGCTCGCGAGTAAAACAACGACTCCGACGACCAGCATGATGATACGTATTGAGCGTAGATCCAGCGGCTTCTCTCTTTTCACAATGTCATTGCTCGCACTGAACCCGACCAGAGAGAGAAAGGTGGAGGCGGATGATAACGCCGCTGCCATGATGCCAGCCAATACGAGGGCGCCCAAAAATTCTGGAACCAGATTCTTCGCCGCCCAAACCAGTACAGTTTCAGAAGGCGTAATATCCGTCTTTACGAGGTTAACGATTCCGCCGAGGCCGTAGATAACGATCTGCAAAAGGGCGACGATAATGAGAGCATACATCGCTGATCGTAAAACGACATGTTCATTCCTCGCCATCAAATGACGGCCTGCTTGCCAAGGGCCGACAATATAAACCGCGCTCCAGGCAATATCGATAACGAATGCCCATATCAGGTAATCCATCGCCGTTGGCCACACGGTCCCCGGACCAACAATGCCGCTCCAGGAAGCGATCCCGGCCTTGCTTTCAAGTTGGGCCATACTCTCGATAGAGGATGCGATGCCACCTAAGTCACTGACAATGTAATACGCAAAGACGAGGGTCGCGCCCGTAAACAACAAGAACATCAAGGTGTCAGTAAGGATCACACCTTTGGAACCCGAATACATTGTAAAGAAAGTATAACTGAGCCACACCACAATGAGGCTTTGAAAATAAGTTAGATCAGTCAAATCGGAAAGAAGGATAGACGCGCCCTGGGTGACAATAAGGAGATAGATGCCGATCGAGATCATAATAATAATGCCCGAGACTTGTCGCAGGCGGAAGCTGTTAAATCGCTGGCCAAAAAAATCGGCCACTGTGGTCGCGCGGCTGCGTCGCAGATAGCGCCCAAAAAACAGAGCGCCGATAACATATCCGGCTGCAGCTGTGCTCGGGAACAACAGATAGGCGCCCATTTGACCGTCATAGGTGAAGCCCGCCTCACCGAGAAAAGCAACTGAGCTCATCACGCTCGCCACTAATGTGCCTACGATGAGAATTGTGGGAGCGCGACGCCCGGCAACAAAATAGTCATCCAGGTTTTTGACGCCTTTTCCAGCGTAATTGCCAATAGCGATGAAAAGAACCAGGCTGATAACAATCGTGAGGGTAAAAATATCCATTCTGTTCAGGTCCTATATACTGGGAGCAGTTGAGTTAGGCGCCAACGAACCGTATTAAAAACCCGGGCTTATGGCAAGGGATCTTGTCCACCTATGTGCCGGAGGGATTCATTATTGCACTTTGAGTACACAGATAGCGCTCAAGGATGGAAGCTGGAGCCGCAGCGCGCGAAATTGTTCTCTGGTTAGCGGGATGATTTCTGTCATAAGCACGGAAACTATTCTCCTATAGGCAAGGAGCCGGCATAAATCGACAGGTGCTAATTTTTCCAGTTAAACTACAGGCGTTAAGTTATCTTCTAATTAATCCCACCAATCCAGTAGACACTCTGCTATGCCGCTCGATATCGACTTTGTACGATCGCAGTTTCCAGCCTTCCGCGAACCCTCCCTGGCTGACTGGGCTTTTTTTGAAAACGCGGGCGGGTCGTATATGTGTCAGCAGGTGATCGATCGGCTGCTGACGTACTACACGCAGACGAAGGTCCAACCGTACTATCCATATCCGGCATCAACCGAGGCCGGCAGACGGATGGATGAATCGTATTCTCGTTTATCGGCCTATTTAAACATTGGTGAAGACGAGCTTAACTTTGGACCCTCGACTTCGCAGAATGTCTATGTGCTGGCTCAAGCGCTTCGCCCGATGTGGCAGGACGGCGACGAAATCATTGTTTCCTGTCAGAATCACGAGGCTAACTCCGGTGCCTGGAGGCGCCTGGAAAACCAGGGAATTGTAGTCCGGGACTGGCACATCGATGAAAAGACCGGACGATTGGCCGTCGACGACCTCGACCAACTTATTACCTTACGCACTCGGTTAATCGCCTTCCCGCACGCCTCCAATGTCATTGCGCATATTAACCCGGTACGGGACATCGCCGCCAAGGCCCATAAGGTCGGTGCTATCGTCGCTGTTGACGGTGTTTCCTACGCGCCCCATGGGCTACCTGACATACAACAACTGGATGCGGATATATACCTGTTTTCGCTCTACAAAACCTGGGGACCGCACCTCGGTGCGATGTTTGTGAAACGAGCGCTGTTGAAGCAAATGACCAACCAATCGCATTATTACAATAAGGACAAAACCCATTATTGTCTGACGCCCGCGGGCCCGGATCACGCGCAAATAGCCGCGGCAGCCGGTATCGCCGACTATCTGGATGCTGTTTACAAGCATCACTTTGATGACAATACCGGGAGCGCAATCAAGGGTCAGAGACTGCATCGGCTATTTTCAGACTATGAATCCTCGCTGCTGACACCCTTGCTCGACTTCCTCAAGACCCGTAACGATGTCTTTATCGTGGGTCCGGATGACCCCCGCATCAGGGCGCCAACCGTTACTATTCTGCCACTGAATAAACCGGTCCCAGTGGTGGTGGCCGAGTTAGAAAAACAAAAGCTGATGGTTGGGTCTGGCGATTTTGATGGCGTAAGGCAGCTCAATGAAATGAATATAGAACTCGATCCGGGTGTCATCCGGATGTCGTTCCTTCACTATACAACCAAGGATGAAATCGACCGATTGATCAGCGGATTGACTATCGCGCTAGGATAGGTGGAGCTCGAGCATCGAGCGCCTTAGAATCCAGACAGGCACTATTTGTGATTACAAAAGCAAAATTTATTCCCTTGCCGCCCGTGGATTGGGGCGATGACCTCAAAAAAGAGATTGCCCTTCTTGAAATAACCACCCCGGAAGGCTTATCAGGTCTAGGCTCTGCTTATACCGGCGTTGAGCTGTTACGTAAAGCCTGGAGGCAGTTTCAAAAGGATCCTGCGATCCTTCACGCCGCCGATGCAGAGATGACCATCCCCATGAGTGCAATCGACATTGCCTTATGGGACATCCGCGGAAAAGAGGAAAACCAGCCTGTGAGTGAACTTCTTGGCGGTAGAAAACGAGATCGTATTCTTGCATATGCTACGGTTATTTTGCCCATGGCGGGGAATAGCTTTGAGAAAGGACTGCGCTCCATACTAGATCAGGGCTTCAGAGCCGTTAAGCTTAGTATCAATAACTTCGGCCACCGTGATGACAGCAAATCTGATCATGAATGGGATCTTTGTGAAGCGAACCTCCTAAAAACCGCACGAAATATCGTCGGCAAGAATGTCAAATTAATGCTGGATGTTTATGGTTCTGATCTCAATTGGACGCCTGATTTTGACTGGGCTCTTAGAACGGCAAAAGCGCTCGAAGAACTGGATTACCTCTGGTTTGAAGAGCCATTAACACCCGAGGCCGTTGACGACTTTGTGCAATTGACTCGTGTGACTAATATTGCGATCGCTGGGGGCGAGGATTTCATCCTTGTGAAAGACTTCGAGAAATTGTCAAACCTGAGAACGATGAATATCATACAGCCTGACTGTACAAAGGTAGGAGGTCTAACACAGATGCAATCTATTCGCTCTACTGCCAGTAAAAATAATATAAGTCTGATTCCGCATGGCTGGAACACAGCCGTTGGACTGGCAGCTGACCTGCAATTCCAATCAACATTGTTGCACGATAAATACTGTATGGTTGAGTATATGCCTCACAGAATAATGACGGACCTTCTTAAACATAATCCCTTTGCACTGGACAATGAAGGAAAAATAACTCTTCCTGCCGGAGCCGGGTTAGGTATAGAGCTAAATGATGAATTTAGAATATAGACGGTAGTTACTCAATCATCTAACGCAACTAATACGAATCGTTGGGTTTCGAAAAATGTCGCTAAAACAGGGTGGCCGCATGGTTAAATCTTATGCTAATAAAACAACTGCTGATACTATTTCAGCAACCCTCTTACAGGATGGTGGAGTAATTGTTCTCAATCAGGCGCCTGATGAATTAATTGATAAAGTCGCGCAAGAATTAAGGGCGCCGTTAGATGCCAAGGGCCGTGAGTTTGAAAATGATTTTAATGGCTACAAAACCCTTCGCCTGGGAGGATTGCTGGAATTATCCCGTTCATCTGCTGAATTGATGACCCATCCCCTTGTATTGGAAATCGCAGATGCGGTATTAAAAAGGCACTGTGAGAACTACCGAATTGGTAGTTGTACAGCGATTGAAATTCACCCTGGAGAGAAAGCCCAGATATTGCACCGTGATGGTGATTTTTACCCTATCTCCATTCCTGGTGTCGAATTTCAGATACAGGTCATGTGGGCGATGAGTGACTTTACCGTAGAAAACGGTGCAACTAGATTTGTCATGGACAGGGATATCCTTGATGGCATAAAAAATTGTGACACTGAGGCTTTTGGAAACATCGACGAAGCAAAGATTACGCAGGCGGTGATGCCTAAAGGGTCTGCGTTTTACTGGCTTCGATCAACCATTCACGGAGGAGGGGCAAACACAGCTTCAACACCCCGAGCGGGATTATTTGTCTCTTATAGTCTGGGCTGGTTGCGTCAGGAGGAGAACCACTATTTGATGCTACCCAGAGAAGTTGCGGACAGTTATCCGGAAAATGTCAGGAGACTCATAGGGTATCAAGCCCATGGCGATTGTCTGGGGGTTTATCCAGATGATCCAGACGGTCTTTGGTGGGATGCCTAATTGTAAAAGAGAGAGGTCAGGCAGATGTTAAAACGCTACTGGATCATCTTGTTCGCACTTGCGATGTCTTCTCAGTTGTCGAACGCGACAACAATAGATGACCTGACCCGATCACCTGCTATTGCTCAGGTAAAAATATCTCCAAGCGGTAAGTATCTTGCGCTGCGCGTTCTCAAGAAAGATCGACATATTCTCCTCGTATTGGAAACCGAGAGCAAAAAAACAGTCGGCGGAATGGCGCTGTCAGGTGTTCAGGAGGTTGGGCGCCTGTTCTGGGCAAACGATGAGAGAATCGTGTTTCAAATCTACGAAGTGACCAACAGTCAGGAAAGGCCAAAATCCTACGGCGAGCTTGCTGCTGCTAACTTTGACGGCTCCCGCGGCGAAGTTATCTTTGGCTTCAGAGCAAGTGATCAGCGAGCTGGGACTCATATTCGTAAAAAAGAAGGGGAAAGGGCCTGGGCGAATATCATCGATGTTCTCCCGGAAGACAAAAACAATATCCTCATTTCCTCTACGCCGATGTCCAGAAACTTGAACAAAAGCTCAACAGCACAACTTCTGAACATCTACACAGGAATTGATGGTCGGCGGGTCAAGGTCTCAAGGTTTCCATCTGCGAAATTTTTGACTGACCATACAGGCAAGGTTCGTATGGTTCAAAGCCTTAAAAAAGACAACACCTTCGATTTACAATCCTTACCCGATGTCACTTCCGAATGGATAAATCTTCCGGATCACAATTTTGGCAAAGGTCTCTCACTGGTAGCAGTGAGTGATGACAATGAGTCTGTCTTTGTTTTGGATGATTCAAACAGGGATAAATCGGGGCTCTATAAAATGCCGCTGGCAGGAGGCAAGAGCGAGCATATCTATACACACGATAGAGTTGATATCACTGGTTTTTCGCTGACAACAGATGAGAGGGGTGTGTACGCCTTACGGCTCGACAACGGATACCCCAGTTATTTATTGTTCTCTAAGACGAGTGAAGCCAAGGTGTTCAAAGAGCTTTTAAGCATTTTTGAAGGCAATAGAGTCACTATTACGAGTGGCAGCCTGGATGGAAATTTCTGGATTGTCTACGTGCGTAGTGATATCGACCCAGGTGCGTTCTATGTATTTGATCGGGCGAAGAACGAACTCAAGCTTTTGTTTAGATCAAACCCGTCGGTTGATTCGAATGATATGGCGGTTATGGAACCTGTTGAATTTGAATCCTTTGATGGGCAAGCGGTATCAGGTTATTTTACGAAAGCAACCGGCGAGGACCTGGCGCCGATGGTCGTTCTTGTCCATGGCGGTCCGCGTTTGCGAGACTATTGGGGTTTTGATCCTGCCGCTCAGGCTTTAGCGATGAATGGTTATTCGGTGCTACAGATAAATTATCGCGGCTCAGAGGGCTACGGTAACGCGTTCATGGCGGCGGGTGACCACCACTGGGGGGATGATATTCAAAAAGATATTATTGCCGGTACTCGATGGGCCATCAACAACAAGATGGCAGTGAAGGGTAATGTTTGCATTATGGGTTCGAGCTTCGGCGCATATTCCAGCGTTCAAAGTGCGATACTCGCTCCAGACTTGTATCAATGTGTTATTGCCAATGCAGGTATATACGATCTGTCTTTGATGTATACAAAGGGTGACATTGAAAATTTCTATTTTGGTGATGCCTACCTTGAAGAATCCATTGGCCGAGATTCAGAAGAGTTAGCCCGCTTTTCTCCTGTCAATGGCGTGTCAAAACTAAAAGCCACTGTGTTTATCGCGCATGGTAAGAAGGATGAGAGAGCACCGTATATTCACGCCAAACGGCTAAGAAAAGCGATGGATAAAAACAAGAAGAAGTACCAGTGGTTTGTTAAAAGTAAGGAAGGCCATGGGTTTTACAAGGATGAAAATCAGGCCGAGTATTTACATGCTGTAATGACATTTCTCGAAGAGCACCTGGAGAAATAGGTCCCCGTCGTCGGAAACACATCAAATTGAAAGCCTGGAACAATACACCGAGTGGTTGCAACCAAACCATCGCAAATATTCTGTGAGCAGATAAAAGGTCAGGCTCTATACCAATTTCCATCCGGATCCCCTGGATATACACCAAGATAGGGTCCGTGAGACTGGTATCCCATTAACCTGCGTACGTGATCCGGAAAACCATCGGCAATTTCCCTGGGGACAGAGAGATATTGATTTTCCTCCTGACGTAACCAGCCAAGGGAGTAGGTATTGATCAGCCCGCAGCGGGACATATTGGAATTGTTAGCACCTCCTCCATGAACTGTCGTTCCAAAATAAAGCAAGAGAGACCCTTTTGGCATAACAGCCTGAACTACATCTTGCTCCTGAAAATCCGATATTTCCTGATCGCCGTGACTGCCAGGAACGACTCGGGTCGCCCCGTTTTCCAGTGTAAAGTCATCGAAGGCCCACATAGCGCTAATTTGAAACTCAACATCGGGTATTCGAATTGGATAAAATCCATCATCGCGATGCAGAACCTGGGCTTCTTCACCGGGAAATATTTCTATAGCTGTACAACTGCCAATTCGATAATTTACACAGTTCGGCTTGAGTATTGCGTCTGCAATTTTCATCACACGTGGGTGGGCGATCAAATCCGCAGAGGCCCGAGAAAGGCCCAGGACGCCAGCAAGTCGCAGTGTTTTGTATCCGTTGAAATCATTCTGAAATTTATGTCCTTGAGCATCAAAATGTGGACGAAAATCACGTTTAATTTCGTCGATCGTATCGAGCCGTCCCTCATCTTTGACAATGACGCCGCCATCACGTTTGAGTGCTTCAATGATTTCATGATCGTCCGCGGTATTTTCGAATGTTGTTAGCATTTGTGCCCTCCTGTATTTTGTCCTTCAAACTTAAGTTTCAAAAAAGTTCGGAAAGTAGGGGCATCTAAAGGACAAGCCCGACATTTAGAATCCATCCCCCAAACGCAGTTAACAGCACGACAAGCCAGGGCGCAACTTTCCAAAACACTAGAAGCGTAAACGCTGCCAGCGCCAAACCGAAATCTGCTGCTGTGAAAATGGCGCTGGTCCAAACCGGGTCGTACAAGGCAGCCAATAACAAACCTACGACAGTTGCATTAACACCTAATAGCGCGTTACGAACGGCATCCATGCGACGCAATGCATCCCAAAATGGCATCACGCCAATCACTAAAAAGAACGACGATATAAATATAGCCAACAAACAGATCAAACCACCAGCAACGCCATTCGGTGGGCTGTGCATGACGGTTCCCAGGTAAGCAGCAAATGTAAATAGTGGTCCGGGTACCGCTTGCGCGGCACCATATCCCGCAAGGAAAACATCTTTCGAGACCCAACCCGTTGTGACGACTTCTGATTGCAACAATGGCATGACTACATGCCCGCCACCGAAAACGAGGGATCCAGAGCGATAAAAAGAGTCCACCACCGCCAGAGTGTGTGAGGGAAAGATTGAAACCAGCAAAGGTAATCCGATCAGGCACGCAAAGAACAATACGATGAAGGCAATTGCGACGTAGCGGTTTACACGAATGCCCAAATCCACATGATCCGCAAGTTCATCAGCACGCAACAACCACCAGCCAACAAGTCCCCCCATTACAATGACTGCAATCTGGACGAACGGCGAGGGTACTGCCAATACCGTAATAGTGGCAAGCACAGCCAGGGTTGCCCGTTTGGCATCAGGACACAAGTTTTTCGCCATTGCCCACACGGCCTGTGCCACCACCGCAACTGCGACAACTTTTAATCCGTGCAAAACGCCTGAAGCGATGTCACCAAACTCCATGACCCAGTAGGCGAAAAGAATCAGCGCAATAGCAGAAGGCGCAGTGAAAGCAATCCAGGCGGCGAGGGCGCCCGGTAACCCTGCTTGCGATAAACCTACGCCAATCCCGACCTGGCTGGATGCAGGCCCTGGCAAGAATTGACACAAGGCCACAAGATCGGCGTAAGCACGCTCATTGAGCCACTTGCGACGCTCGACGAATTCATTGTGAAAGTAACCCAGATGTGCGACAGGCCCGCCAAAAGAGGTCAGGCCGAGGCGCAAAAAAACCAGAAACACCATGACCACGGATTGCTGTTCCTTGTTCTCTACCTCATTAACATCGTCGTTCATTTTGGAAGGTCTCCGGTAGTGAACATGCAGTTATGTTTAAAAGTCAAAGTCGAGCCAGAGGGGCGCGGACGACGAAGGTTGTGATTGGCAAGCCAGTACATAACCTTTCTTAATATGGCGTTTCGATAGCGCACAGGTGCTTTCCATTGCAACCTCGCCGCTTCGCAGTAAGGACATGCAACTCCCGCAATGGCCCTCGGTGCAGGTATGCGGTGCATCAATCGAAGCATTCAAAGCTGCCTGCAATAGTGTCTCATCACGGTCGATTGGTACTGTGTAATCTTCACCATCAAGGGTAAGGCGAAAACGCTCAATAAAAGGCTTGTTTATGCTCACTTAAGATAAATCGGATCACCCGCATTAACCCGCCCCCTTTGTAAAACGGCAGCGAATACACCGGCATCACCGCCGTGTTTCCGGGCAAGCAATTGCAATAATTTGGGAGATTCTTCAGCAGTATCCGGGTCGAGTGTAATCATTGAGCAGCGCGGATCGCGTTCCACGATCATCACTTCCAGGTGATTGCCAATTGTTAGGGTTTTACCGACTAAGGATAATTCGTAGAAAGGGTCTTGCTGGTTTTCCCACTGGATATAGAAATTGGCTCTGAAGCGACGTTTGTCTATCGTTTCGCCAAACTCTTCGCCCAGTTTCTCAATAGCTGAGAGTGATATCAGTGAGACTGGCCTGGCATCAAACTGCCCGCGCTGGGTGAAATGCACCCGAAGCTGACGATCAGTAATGTTCTCTAAATCCTTGATGAATTCCGGATCAACAATGTCCTTATACTTCACGCCTGCGGGTGTCTCGATGCTCACTCTAAAGGCATCCGCTTCCGGATAAATAGGATCAATGCCTGGCGTCCAGTCGTCATAGGTGGCTTGCAGGTTTGGCGGCAGTAGCACTTCTTTACTTGACTGATAACTCGCTTTGTAGAGCACAAATTCTTCTTGGTCTCGTCCTGTATGCCAGGGATGGCTTTCATCGCCTTCTGCTGCCACCACGCCATAGACTCTGTCACCCATTAATCCGGTGTAAGCAGTGTAAGTATATGGGATCTCTTCACCGCGCATCCCCTTTACCGCGTAGCGCCAGATACTCTCGATACAGCCTATCTTCATTTTTAGCCATCACGTGGTTGTTAAGCTGGAGATCGTTATATTACGACAATTGCTTAGCGAAATACGTGCTGGCCTTATAGGCGCAGAAACGCCAACTGAATTTTATGTCTACTCCTGGGTCTTTTTTGGACCAACGGAAGACCTAAATTGACTCGAAACAGACTACCCAATCAAAATAATATCGTTAGCTATTCAGTGTTCTTACCTACCGGCTAGGAAGATGGACGGTGGCGCGTTTTACTATTTTTGCACATACCTTATTAATTCTGGATACTTACTATCTCTACAATCCGTCTTTGGTCCTCAGCCTTCGCAGTCAGGTCACTTTTTTGAGTGTCGACTTAGCCGAGCAGCCCAGTTCTTCTGAGTCTGTTGAGCCTCGACTTCCTGTTCTTCTTTTAATTGCTGTTACAGCATCCTGGCTCATCGCCCAATTGGGTTACTACTCCCAGACTCAGCTGTTCGGGCCACTGATGACCAGTTTCGGTCTAGGTGAAGGTGCTATCGGAATGATGATGTCCCAGGAACTCGCTGCTTTTGGCATCTCAGCTTTCGCGATGGCCGGGCCCCTGTCTAAAATATCACGTGTCAAGGTCGCGATGGCTGGCGGTTTTCTGGTTATCGTTGGCAACCTGGTTTCAGGCTATACGGACAGTTTTGAAACGCTGCGTTTCGCAAGAATTTGTGCAGGATTCGGCGGAGGCATGATCACTGCAGCGGGAACTGCGGCAGCGGCCTCTTCGATAAACCCACAACGTGTGTTTTCGATCGTCATGGTCACCTGGGGCTTGGTCGCTTCATCACAACGGGTACTCATTCCTTATTTCACCGAGCCGTATGGCGCAAGCGGTGGATTTTTTTTTATGGCCGCAGCTGCGGCATTGTTGCTACCCCTGTGCATCTGGTTATTACCCCCAACGAATAGTGAAACTGCACAGGCATCAAGCTCTCGTGTCGATCCATCCCTCTCGCTGATTAGCCGAATTACGGAGCGCCTTGGTTTAAGAGACGCGCCTAATCGTAGATTTGCGTTATGGTTAATGCCTGCTATTTTCATCTTTGCGGCTGGTCAGGCGGCGGTCGAATTGTTCCTCGAGCAATTTGGCCTGCGTTCCGGTCTCGATGTTAAAGAGATAGGCGAAGTGTTGGCTGTCGTCGGCATCGGTAGCTTGGTCGGTGGTGCTTTCGCGGCATGGCTCGGGTTACGATATGGAACCATCGGTCCAATAGTGGTTGGTATCAGCCTGAACGTGGTGGCAGCGTTCGGTCTTTGCTGGAGCGAAGATCCTGTCGATTTTGTGTCTTTCAACCTGCTGTGGGGCGTATCTTACTTGTTTGTTGTCCCGTACATATACTCCGCCCTAAGCGATATGGATGACAAAGGGCGCTGGGTCGTGGCGGTAGACGCTCTCTGGTATATGGGTGATTCCCCGGGTCCTGCCGTTGGCGGCTATGTGGTTGAATCGGTTGGCTATCAAGGTTTGTCTCTTCTTCCTGTCTTTACCGGGGTTTTGTGTTTGGTGCTGATGGTCGCGACGCTACGACAGTTTTATCGAAGTTCACAAGCAGCTCCGACGGGTCGTTAGCTACCGTCCGTAAATAGCCAAATTTGAATAATAATTGCAACTCCATATTTTCGTTAGGCATATAAAACCATGCTTGCCAGGGCGGTAACACCGGCGGCATTCGAATCGGACGAGAGCTCGTTAGTAGCGGGTAAAGTGGTGTTTTCTTTAACCACGATTGTACTAATGGACCTGCGTCTGTAAGTCTGGCTATACTCGTATCCTCGAGTTTTTAGGATCGTACATCGGTCTAAGAGATGCTTTGGCCGGCACGCGAACGCCCGAGACCTCGATCTCATAGTTGCCTGATTTCACAAAAGCAGCATTCACACCGTCGACATGATTTACATAACCCAGGCCCACGGCGCCGCCAAGAGCATGACCGTAATTCCCGGATGTCACATAGCCTACAATTTCGTTATCTCGCCAAATGGGCTCGTTGTGATACAACAGCGGTTCAGGATCTTCGAGTAAGAACTGTACAAGTCTCTTCTTCAAGCCTGTTTCTTTTTGTTTCAGCAGTGCTTCCCGGCCAATAAAACCACCAGGTTTATCAAAAGAGACCGCGAAACCTAAGCCTGCTTCGAGCGGTGTATCTTCGTCAGTAATGTCATGCCCCCAGTGTCGATAGGCTTTTTCTATGCGCAATGAATCCATGGCATGCATGCCAACCGGTTTTAAATCGAATGATTCGCCTGCCGCCATCAGCTGGTCATAGACATACAGGGCAAACTCCGACGGGATATGAATTTCCCAACCGAGCTCGCCAACATAAGTGACCCGCAGCGCTCGTACTGTGGCATAGCCAATATCAATATCTTGAAAATGCCCAAATGGGAATGCTTCAATGCTCAAATCTGCACTGCTCACCTGATTCAACAGATCCCTGGCCCTGGGACCCATTACACCTAACACTGCATAAGCGGAAGTGACGTCCGTTAAAGTCGTTTCGTAGCCTTGGCGGTGACGACGTAACCAATGGAAGTCGCGCGTTTGCGACGTTGCAGATGTGACGACCAGAAACTCCTGCTCTGCCAAACGACAGACCGTGAGATCAGATTCAATACCGCCGCGATCATTAAGCCACTGGGTATAAACCAGCCGCCCAGCATCGACATCCATTTCGTTCGCGCAGACCAGGTTGAGCAAAGCCAGTGAACCTTTGCCCTGGACGATGAATTTCGCAAATGTGCTCTGATCCAGGATCCCGACATTGTCCCTGATGGCATTGTGTTCGGCTGCGGAATAGTCAAACCAGTTCTGCCTGAACCACGAGTATTTGTACTCGGCGGTTTCACCGGGTGGTGCATACCAGTTGGGTCGCTCCCAGCCAGCCACTTCACCAAAGCATGCGTTGCGGGCAAGGTGTCGGTCGTGAAATGGCGTGCGCCTAATACCGCGAGAGGTTTCGAACTGTCGATAAGGCCAGTGCATAGCATAGAGCAAGCCTAATCCTTCAGTCACTCTGTCGTGTAGATATTTCTGATTGTTTTGAAAAGGCATATTGCGGCGGATATCCACCTCCCACAAATCCTCAGGCGGGTGGCCATCACGCATCCATTCGCTCAGCACCTTACCAACCCCTCCCGCAGATTGAATGCCGATCGAGTTAAAACCTGATGCTATATAGAGGTTATCTATTTCAGCTGATTCACCGAGATGGTAGCGATCATCCGGGGTAAAACTCTCTGGCCCGCAGAAAAAAGTCTGTATGCCTGCCGTTTCCAGCAACGGCATTCTCTCCATGGCCTTTTCAAGCACGGGTTGGAAATGATCAAAGTCGCCAGGCAGTGAGTCGAAGCTGAAAGTTTCAGGGATGCCATCGCCACCCCAGGGTTTGGCGACTGGCTCAAATGCGCCAAGCAAGATCTTTCCCGCATCTTCCTTGTAGTAAGCGCAGGCATCGTAGTCTCTGAAGACTGGAAGGTCGGATGCAAGTCCGGGAATTGGTTCTGTTAACAGATAATAATGTTCACAGGCATGTAACGGCACAGGAACCCCGACTTGCAATGCCAATTCGCGAGTCCACATACCGGCACAGAGAACCACCATCTTGGCCTGGATATTTCCCTGGTCTGTTTCAACGCCCGTTATTCGACCATTCTCCTGAACGATGCGAGTAACCTTTACGTCTTCAATAATTTTTGCGCCGCCGGTCCTGGCACCACGTGCCAGCGCCTGGGTAACATCAATTGGATTAATCTGCCCGTCAGACGCAATCCAGGTGCCGCCAATGACGTCTTCGGTATTAATGAGTGGATAGAGTTTCGCTATCTCCGCCACAGATATTACGTCGACTTCAAGGCCGAACACCTTGGCCATAGACGCATTTCGCTTCAACTCTTCAAATCGTTCTTTATTGGTTGCAATGGTCACCGAACCATTTTGCTTAAAGCCGGTGGCCTGTCCTGTTTCTTCTTCAATATGGGAATAGAGCTCCGCCGTATATTTCGCGAGCTTTGTCATGTTCTGACTGGGCCGTAGTTGCCCGACCAGACCTGCAGCATGCCATGTGGTTCCGGAAGTGAGTTTTTTTCTTTCCAACAAGACCACATCCTGCCAGCCCATCTTTGTAAGATGATAGGCGATGGAACATCCGATAATGCCGCCGCCTACGATGATAACCTGCGTTTCTGTCGGAATCGACGTAGCCATTGAACTTCTCCCTTCTGGATTCTACCAATTGTTGTATAGAGTGATGTATAGAAACGAAATTGCACCATAACGCATCCGCCTCCATTGGGTAGATCTGCCAGAATGTCTCTACCTGCTATGATGCCAAATGTTGCCGCCCTCGCCACACTTCCCCTATAGGCCGCGTTGATACAAACGTTGCGATAAGTAATTCTAACTTGCGTACGATGCTAGTTGGTTCCTGTCCAGAAAGTGCATAACTTGAACAGTAAATGCAGAACAAATTAACTATTAGACTTACAAAACGACTATTTACGAAGGCAGTAACGTCGGCAGTCTTAGGACCTGGATAAGAACTGGTTAATCTACACCTACAGACCACAACACGCTACAACCAACCGGAGACGTAATGACTCGCGATAAGCGCTTTGACATCTTGTTTGAACCCATGCGCATCGGCCCCGTCGAAGCGAAGAATCGGTTCTATCAGGTGCCTCATTGCAATGGCATGGGATTCCTGCGGCCGAGAATGTTAGCTGAAATGAGAGGTGTAAAGGCTGAAGGCGGCTGGGGTGTTGTATGCACGGAATATTGCTCGATTCATCCCAGTTCAGATGATTTACCTCACCCCTATGCCAGTTTGTGGAATCAAGCAGACATCAAGGCCCACGCATTAATGACTGAGAAAGTTCACGAGCATGGTGCCCTGGCCGGGGTTGAGCTGTGGGCAGGAGGGGCAGGGAGCCCGAATCTCATGACCCGGGAAGTTGCGAGAGGGGTAAGCAGTAAACCTAACCTGTCCAATCACCCTTATCAAACCAGGGCTATGGATAAGAAAGACATTCGGGACCTCAGGCGGTGGCATCGAAATGCGGCGCTTCGCGCTAAAGAAGCAGGGTTTGATATCGTCTATGTTTACGCCACTCATGGCTACCTGCTTTCTCAGTTTCTTTCTCCTCTACACAATCATAGAACCGATGAGTACGGCGGTACGGTAGAAAATAGAATTCGACTCATTCGAGAACTCATCGACGAAACAAAAGATGCCATTGGTGATACCTGCGCAGTTGCCGTTCGCATGGCTGCTGACGATGGAACCGGTACGGCCGAACAACTGGTTTCAGGGGATCGGAAAGAAATGTTCGAGCTTCTTGCTGAGCTGCCAGATCTATGGGACATCAACGTCACCAACTACGAACATGAAATGGGTGTTTCGCGGTTTGTTAAGGAAGCCTCGCTCGAACAGACCATGCAGTACGTCAAATCCATTACCACCAAACCTGTCGTTAGTGTGGGCAGATTTACATCACCTGACACCATGGTCTCTCAACTTCGAAGAGGCATTGTTGATTTTATCGGTGCTGCACGCCCGTCTATTGCTGATCCATTCCTGCCGCTTAAGGTGGAAGAAGGTCGGCTCGATGATATTCGTGAATGTATCGGATGTAACATTTGCTATACAGGCGACAGCCTGAGCGTACCAATACGATGCACCCAGAATCCAACGATGGGTGAGGAATGGCGCCGCGGCTGGCATCCCGAGCGAATTGAACCGAAAAGCACCGATGCGACAATTCTGGTTATTGGTGCGGGACCAGCGGGTCTCGAAGCAACTCGAGCCTTGGGCCAGCGCGGTTATAAAGTGTTGTTAGCGGAAGCCACAACAGAGCTCGGCGGTAGAGTGACACAGGAAGCTAAACTGCCAGGGCTTTCGGAGTGGGCAAGAGTCCGGGACTATCGGGTCAACCAGATACAGGTAATGCCGAATGTTGAGATTTTTCTGGATAACGAGCTGACAGCCGAAGAAGCGCTGAGTCTTGAAACTCAACATATCGTTGTCGCCACAGGGTCAAAATGGCGTAACGATGGTTTTGGCCGTTATCACGCCAAACCTTGCATCAGCCTCGGACCTGACAATCAGATTTTCACACCTGACGATATATTTAATGGCAACCTGCCTCAGGGGAAAGTCGTTCTCTACGATGATGACCATTATTATATGGGCGCAGTGCTTGCTGAATTACTGGTAGGAAAAGGAATAGAGGTTTGTTATGTCACGCCAGAGAATCTCGTGTCATGGTGGGGGCTGGCAACTGATGAGCAATATGAGACCCAACAGCGACTGCTTGAGAAGGGGGTTGAAATTATCACCGCTCACGGACTGGATGAATTCGACGGCGTTACCGCAAAACTGGGTTGCGTTTATACTCAGCGTACCCGATTACAAAGTGCAGATGCCATACTCATGGTTACCGCGCGTACGCCAATGGATCAGCTGTATTATGAAATTGCCTCAAGGTTAGAAATCGAAAGTATTACAGCACCGCCAACGCTCACCAAGATTGGCGACTGCGATGCTCCGGCAATCATCGCTGCAGCCGTTTACGCGGGACATAAATATGCGCGGGAACTTGAATCAACTGCGGAACGAGATGAGGTTGTCCGACAGGACAAGCTATTCGACGCCGACTGAAAACCAATTTCTGGCTACCCCGTTCCTGGCTAAGTGTATTGCAACATGAAGGCTACCGCTGCCCTGCGTACTTGATTTAACGGCCACTACCCGCCATGCACGATTTGGGCATTATACGTTTAGCACCTTGCCGGTGGGGTCGCCGATCGCCTGGGGTGGGACCAAAAGGGCTGTTCCGAGATCGTACATTTTGCCCAGGTTGCCTGCCATTCCAGTTCCTTCTGGTAATAGATTTCCGCCCATATTTCTTTCGGAGCTCGACCGTTTTTGTATTCAATGTCTGCCATCGTCAGGTTTGCCTTTAGGATCGGCGACCAGATATTTGACTTGATCGTTCCGATTCGTTTGCCATTTTTGCCGTCGTACAGGAATGAGTCTGTGGGTGGTTTGTTACCCTCCACACTTAATTTGACCAAGCGCCGTTTGATGGGACGGGCTTGCTCTTTTAACAATGCGCGTTTACCCGTGAAGTAAGCCTTGTCCAGGTTCACCACCCATCCCATTCCCAATTCAAACGGCGAGCGATCGTGGTCAGCCCTGACGGTGGATTCGGCTGTATTGAAGTCATCACCTGGCATGATAAACCCTGCTTCAATGCGCACCATTTCCAGTGCATCAAGGCCAATAGGTCTTACATCGTAAAGCCCGCGGGCTTTTACGCCGAAGACGGCATCCCATAACGCGAGCGCATTAGTGGGGTCTGTCCACAGTTCGTATCCCAGGTCTCCTGTGTAACCTGTTCGAGAGACCATCAGTTCAAACCCGTTCATGCTGGTGTGTTTAATCTGGAATGCTTTCAACTTATCCAATCCATCGATTCCCGCTGCGCTTAATACCGAGAATGACGTTGGGCCCTGCACAGATAGCGCTGCGACTTCATGCGTCTCTTCCACGACAGTGACATTCATGCCCAGGCTGGAGATCAAAAGCCAGTCCAGTTGATGATGCTGCGAACACAATCGATACTCATCTTCAGATATGCGAAATATGGTGCCGTCATCAAGCACTTTGCCTTCATCGTTGCACCACACAACATAGGTCACGCGGTTTACTCGCAACTTGGATATGTCACGGGCAACCAGCCGATTGAGGAACATGTGCGCATCCGGACCGCTGATACGATATTTCTCCATCGGCGTCAGGTCCATCACGCTGCATGAACTCCGGATGGCGAAATATTCAGATGCCAATGAATCATAAACGCGGGCGCTCTGGTAACCATTCCAGGAGGTCCAGGTTTTGACCTGGCTCAGCTCTTCTACCCTGCTGTGAAACGGCGTGTGTTGAAGCACTTGCCGAAAGTCGTGTATTTGTTGTGCTTCCATCAATTATTACTCATCGACAGTATGCGTTGCGCCGCATTGTGGCCAGGAACCCCTGTTACGCCGCCACCAGGGTGTGCTGCTGCGCCACATAAAAACAGACCGTCAACCGGCGTGTCGTACTGCGCGGACCCGTGAACAGGTCGCATCATAAACGACTGATCGATTGTCAATTCTCCGTGGTGCCAATGACCGCCGGTAATATTATATTCTGATTCAATATCAACCGGGGTGAGTAGTTGCGACTCAACAATGTGGTTGGAAAAATTAGGCATATATTCGCCAATCAGGGTGGTGATCTTATCCATAAAGGTGTTTCTGTTTTGCTGCCAACCATCCTTTAGATCATAGGGTGCGAAACTTGCGCAGACAGACATAACATGATGGCCGCTGGGCGCGAGTCCGGAATCGTTAATGCTGGGTATGACTATTTCCAAAACCGGGCTTTCCGAATACTCACCATATTTGGCGTGATTAAACGCGTGCTCCACGTACCGCATACCAGGCGCGATAATGAGTCTCTGGCCGAGTTGCTGTGTTGTTAAACCCTCAATGGCGGGTAATTCACTCAATGCAAAATTCAGTTTTGCAACATTACCCTTGGTACGTGTTGTGTGAATTCTATGCGCGAACATTGCATCAAGATCTTGCGTGCCCACAAGGTCCAGGAAGGTCGTTTTGGCATCGGCATTGGAAATGACGATATCGGCAATGACCTGCTCGCCGTTCTGCAATTCCACGCCTTCTGTCTTGCCGTTTGCAACGAGTATTCGTTTCACTCTTGCATCGGTGCGAATTGAAACACCTGCTTTTGTCGCCGCCTTCACCAGTGCTTCGACGACTTGCCCCATGCCACCGGGTGGCAGGGTCTGGGCGCCGCCCAGTTCACCGCGCAGGCGATGCAAATAGGTGAGAACCGTGGTTGGTGTGCGCGGGCCCATGTGATGTCCAATCACTGCATCTGCGGCAAGCGCGCCCTTCACACGGTCATCATCGAATACTTCATTAAGTACGTCATAGATGTTGATACCGCCGACTCGAAGAAACTCTCGCATCGACTGTGCTCCCAAACCAAAGCGCAATGCCCAGCCAATTTTACCCAAGGTAAACTTGTCCTTTAGATCCATGTCCTTAAGCCGTGGTGGCTTGTTCATCATCAAGGGTTCCAATGCTTTTGCATAAGCGCGAAACTCGTGTTTAAAGGTCAAATAGGCCTCGATATCTTTCCCGCTTAAGCCGTCCCCTGAAAGCAGGTTTTGACCCAGGGTCAAATGTCGGCCGTCGCGGTCAAGCGCAATTGTATCGATTGTTGATCCAAGCGCTAAACCTGAATTGACGAGCTCGAGATCCCGGATGACTTTCGGGCTCAGCGAATGAAGGATATGTGCCAGGCTTGACGTTTTATATCCCTCTGCAAAACTGGCCGTCGCGGCAGCGCCGCCAACGATTCCCCTCGCTTCCAATATCTGAACGCGCAGGCCTGCTTTAGCCAGGTACGTCGAGCAGACTAATCCGTTGTGACCACCGCCGACGATTACGACCGATTGAGCGTTAGTCATCGCCAAAATCCTCGGGAGTTGTGTTTGGCTTGCCCAGATCCAGCAGAATTTCGCGTGCGGCATTTGCGCCCGGTGCACCCATCACGCCGCCACCTGGATGAGTGGATGAACTACACATGTACATGTTCTTTACCGGGCCACGATATTGCGCATAACCGGGGAAGGGGCGATTGAACATAAGCTGGTCGAGAGTGAGTTCACCCTGGAAAATATTACCTTCCGTTAAACCAACCTCTGCTTCCAGTTCACGTGGCGTGCGAATCTCTGCATGCAAAATCAGGTCCTTGAAGTTTGGACTGTAGTTGGCTATCTGGTCGATTACCGCCTGGCCAAATTCGTCACGTTTCTCGTCTGTCCAGCCACCTCCTTCAAGTTCCACTGGGCAATACTGAACAAACACACTCATCATGTGTTTACCCGCGGGCGCCATTGTCGGGTCATATTGAGTGGGTATAACACAATCTACATAGGGATCTTGCGACCAGCGATCATCTTTCCAATCGTCATAAGCGCGCTCAAGACGCTCCAGGGTATCGGTAAAGTGCAAGTGCCCTAGCGTCAGTGGTGATCCACTTGGCACTGCGGGGAAATCCGGCATACCATCAAGTGCAATATTGACCTTGCCTGATGACCCTCGAATTTTGAAGTTCTTGGCGCGCTTGTATAAGTCTTCCGGAATATCGTTACGATCCATCACATTCAGGAATGTGCGCTTGGCATCGAGATTGGAGACAACAATTTTTGCGTTTATTTCTTCTCCGTTGCTAAGTACGATCCCTGTCGCCTTTCCTGCTTTTACCGCAATGCGATCGACCTCTGCCTGGGTACGTATCTCTCCCCCAAACGCCTGAAAGGACTCAGCTATCGCCTTCGAAATTGAACCCATGCCGCCACGGGCAAATCCCCAGGACCCTATATTGCCATCAACATCTCCCATCGCGTGGTGCAGCAGTACGTAAGCTGTGCCAGGGGAATAAACACCGAGGCCAGTACCGATAATACTGCCGCCGGAAAAGTGAGCCAGAATGACATCGCTCTCAAAATACTCTCCCAGATATTCTGCGATGGACATGGTAAAGAATCGAATGAACTCGTAAATCTGACTTTCGGTAAGGCTGTAAAAACTTTTCAACAGATAGGCAAATTCCATCGCGTCGCGTAGTTTGAATGATGCCGGATCAGGTGGCGTGCGTAAAAGGAAACCCCGGATCAGCCGACACCATTTCATCAGGTCTGCATCAAAGCGAATCGACGCGTCTGCGTCACGTTTGGAATGCCGGGCAATTTCCCGGCGTCGCACAGTAGGTTGGTGATAACTGCCGAAGTAATCACCATTTTGCTTAAAGGTTGTACTACCTTGTAAGGGTACAACCTCCAGGCCATGTTGACCCAGATTAAGGGCCTGGTAGATTTCCGGGCGGAACAGGCTGCAGACATAGGAGCAGTTAGAGTATTTCCAGTCTTCATGCAATTCGCGACTGGCAGTAGCACCACCGATGTAGTCGTTTTTCTCTACAACCAGTACATCCAATCCAGCCTTGGCAAGGAAGGCGGCATTGGTCAATCCGTTGTGCCCCGCACCTATTATTACAGCATCGTAATCTTTCATAATCTAAGCAAAAAAAGAATCTCTTGAAATGGTTTTCTGAAACATTGGCTCGTAAGGACAATGCGTCACTGAATCGCTGAATACCGCCAAGCTGACATTATCTTCGGCACGATTATGGAATATAACATTACACGCTGCTTTCATGCTTATGGGCCGATAGGCATTCAAACTTCATCTCCTTGCTGGTCTGGAACCGGGCCATGGGCCTGCCGCAAACATTCAAGTAATGTGGCTACCACTCGGGATGCACGCGGCGACTGCCTTAAGATTGCAGAAAACTCGCAGGTATAGTGGAAGGTATTAACGCCGATGAGCCGCATCGACTCCTTTTCAATAAATTGTTGCGCATAATGATCAGGCAAATATCCAATGTACCTGCCAGACAGAATCAAGATGGCTATTGCTTCCTGATCATACCCTGTTGCGTGGCGGGTCATCCCCAGGCGATTTCCGATCTCCATATTAGGTGAGTGATACCCCAGTCCGGCATATTTTTGTCCTCGAATCTCTTCATCCGTGGCTTTGCCGTCTGCCTGGGAGAACAGGGGATGGAAAGGCCCACAATAAAGATGCATGGGTTCCTGAAACAATGGATGGTAAACAAAGCTACTCGATTGTCGGTGCATGGGGACAACGCCAATTTGAAACCTTCCCTCCATGACTCCTTTCTCAACATCATTAAGGGGTTCTATATACATTTCTACTGCAACTTCAGGTGCCAGGATACTAAATTCCCGAATCGCCCGATGAATGTGACAGTCCGGGTTGGTCACTGTTTTGTCATGCAGGGCGATGGTTACCTGCCCGCGCATTCGTTTGTGGACGTCGTCCATTGAACTGCGAAAATCATCCAGGGCGGCAAGTAACCTCAGCGTGGCTTCATAGACGTCCCGGCCCTCATCCGTTAAGGAAAATCCTGCCCTGCCTCGGCGGCATAATGTCATGCCGAGCCTTGATTCCAGGTCCTTTAGGTGTCGACTGATTGTTGAACGGCCAATATTGAGTTCCAGCTCCGCGGCTGATATTCCGCCTACATCCGCTATGGACCGGAATATTCGCAACAAACGAACATCAACGTCTGCCAGCTGGCCCAGGAGCGCTTTCTTAGGCATTTTCTATATCTACTTATTAAATAGTGAGTGATTGATTCTTGATATTCGAAACAATGTTCGAAAGAATGTAATCTAAAGATCGGTAGATTGTAATTTTAACAACATTGTGGCTAAGTTAAAGTGTTCTCTTTTTGCAGCAGGAGATCAAAATGTCGGACAAATTTGCTGGATTGACCGAGGCCCAGTTGGAGGCACACTGGATGCCTTTTACGGCCAATCGCCAATTTAAAAAAGACCCTCGCATCATGGTCGCTGCAGACGGGTGTTATTACACAGATGCGGAGGGCAGAAAGATCTTCGACGGCCTGTCAGGCTTATGGACCTGTGGGCTCGGGCATAACGTGCCGCAAATCAACGAAGCTGTTAGCAAGCAAATGAAAGAACTGGACTACAGTCCCGCTTTTCAATTCGGACACAAAAAATCATTCCAGCTCGCTGAACGTATTACCGAATTCATGCCGGAAGGCCTAAACCGGGTTTTCTATACCAACTCCGGCTCCGAGGCCGTTGAGACATCATTGAAAATCGCCCGCGCTTACTGGCGAAAAATGGGCCAGCCCGGAAAAACCAAATTGATCGGCCGTGCGAAGGGGTATCACGGCGTTAATTTTGGCGGTATTAGTGTCGGCGGTATTGGTGCAAATCGCGCGCTGTTTGGTGAAACCCTGTCCGTTGATCATATGCGGCACACCATGTTGCCAGAAAACACGTTTAGCAAAGGCATGCCGGAACATGGCGCTGGTCTGGCTGATGACCTGCTCGAACTGGTCGCTTTGCATGATGCCTCAAACATTGCCGCGGTGATCGTTGAACCGTTGGCCGGTTCTTGTGGTGTTCTGCCCCCACCGGTGGGTTATCTGCAACGCCTCCGGAAAATATGCGATCAGCACAATATTCTATTGATCTTTGATGAGGTTATCTGCGCTTTTGGTCGAATGGGTGCGAACACCGGCGCTGAAGCATTTGGCGTCATACCGGACATCATCGCAATTGCCAAACAAGTGACTAATGGCGCAATGCCGCTCGGGGCGACCGTCGTTAAGCAAAATATTTATGATACGTTTATGGACACCGATGCACCGGAGTACATGCTCGAACTACCACATGGATATACATACTCCGCGCATCCAGTCGCCTGCGCTGCAGGTCTCGCAGCGCTGGACGTTCTGGAACAGCAACAACTCATCCCTCGCGTCGCGAAATCTGCTATTCACTTCGAAAAAGCAATTCATGAATTGAAAGGTTGTGCCAATGTACAAGACATCCGGAACTATGGACTCGCGTCCGGTCTCACCCTGGAACCTTATCCGGGGGAGCCAGCAAAGCGCCCTTATGAAGTCGCGATGCGAATGTGGGAGAAGGGTTTTTATGTTCGTTATGGCGGTGACACGATACAAATAGGCCTGCCTTTTATTGTTGAGCCCCACGAAATCGATAGCCTGACAAATGCGCTGGGCGAAAGCCTGGATGAGTGTGCCTGACAATCGAAAAGCCTTAGCTTCAGTGTAATACTGGAGTAGAGTGAGCAGATGAAGTTCATTGCTACAGATATTGAGGATGGTCTGAACCGGCTTGATGCTAATGTCGCGTCACAAAAATCCAGGCCTGGTTTCGCCCTGGAGAACTACTTCTATCGTTCCCACGTCACCTATGCGCGGGAACTGGATCGCATCTTTTATAAAAGCTGGCTCTATGCAGGACACGTGAGTCAGGTTGCAAACGAAGGTGATTACTTCCTCTATGACATTGGTGAAGACTCAATTATTGTGAGCCGGGCTGCCGATGGAAAAATCCATGCATCCATGAATATTTGTCGCCATCGCGGCTCCAGGGTATTAGAGGAGTCACAAGGCAATCGTCTTACCTTCGTCTGCCCGTACCACGGTTGGGTCTACAACCTGGATGGTTCACTGCGGGCAGCGAGGCACATGGAAGCGAGAGACGGTTTTTGCTCAGGCGATTACGGACTAAAACCCGTCAATATGATCGAGTACCAGGGTCTGCTATTTGTTAATTTTGACCCTAAAGCCCCTGACTTCGTCCCTGCTCTGGATAGTATCAAGGTCACGCTTGAACCCTATGACCTCGCTGCTGCAAAAGTAGTGCATCGTCAGATTTATCGAGTAGATGCCAATTGGAAATTGACACTCGAAAATTATCTGGAATGCTATCACTGCGCCACCTCCCATCGTGCGTATGCAAAGTTACACACCTTGCAGGCATTGAATGAGAAAGCCACGAACGTAAACCAGGCTATGTTGGACAGATCTGAATCCCAAACCGGTATCAAGGATATTTCGTTCGAACTGTACGAAGCCTATTCATCCGAAAAGGCTTTTGGTACCGGTTGTACGACGAGTCGATATGCCTTGTACGATGGCTTTCTAACAGGCAGCGAAGGCGGTAAGCCCGTTGCACCGTTAATGGGTAAATTCAAGGATTACGATGGCGGCTGCGGCGATTTTCAACTCGGCTTTATGACCTTCATGCTCAACTACCCCGACCACTGTGTGCTGTATCGATTCACACCCAGGGGGTTAACCGCAACCGATATGGAGATCGTCTGGTTTGTTCGAGGTGATGCCGAAGAAGGTATCGACTATGACAAAGACAAGGTGGTATGGCTATGGCATAAAACCACTCTGGAAGATGAATACATCATCACGCGCAACAGCGAAGGTGTAAACTCGCGCTTCTTTGAGCCAGGACCTTACCATCCAGAGTTCGAGTTTTTATGCCTTGATTTTGTCGACTGGTACCTGGACACAATGGGGTAACGGACCTACAAGGAATTAGGCAAACACCCCAATTTTAACTGGCTTCAGCTAGTGGAATTTCCAGCTTGTGTTTGTTCATGTAGAGCGACACCGCGATATAGAGGGCCAGCGCAACGAGCGCCATGCTACCACTAACAACAAACATAAGTGGATAAGCTAATTCTGCGCTAATGCGATCTGGGTGCGGCGCAAAGTGGACTTACCATTGCCAATCATAAAACCAATGAGGGGTCACATTCCTACCTCTACTCAAGCGACTATCGCACAGCACAATAGCCAAGGGTGCGGCATGATATCGGTATGGTCAATCCTCAACCCAGCAAAAACAGTGCTTCAGTTTTAGCGGATGGCTACCAACGTCATCAACCGGAAGCCACTTGTCTTTACCAGTTGGTTCAAAAGCACTGGCCATCTTTTGAACGGCACCTGAGTACGGCGGATATTACATTGCCACGGTTCGTTCAGGCAGATTTTGAGCAATACTTGCGCTGTGGGCTTCTCGAACATGGCTTTGTCCGCGTCAAGTGTGATGGTTGTCGCCATGAACACCTGGTTGCCTTCTCCTGCAAGAAACGTGGCATTTGTCCATCTTGCGGCGCCAGGCGCATGGTCGAGACTTCAGCACACCTGATCGACAATGTGTTCCCCGATGTGCCCATTCGGCAATGGGTGCTGACGTTCCCCTGGCCACTCCGACTTTTGTTTGCACGCCAACCAAACGTGTTGAGCCAATGCCTGGCAGTCATTAACCGTGCGCTAGAAACGCAATTAATCCAGCGCGCTGGCCTTTCTCGGCGAGAGCATCAGCCTAAAGGAGGTATGGTGACGCTAATCCAGCATTTCGGCAGCAGCCTTAACCTGAATGTACACCTGCACATGTTAGTGCTGGCTGGCGTGTACTCCGTTGACCCTGAAGGTGACATTCACTTTCACGAGGTGCCCGCGCCTTCCCGAACTGAAATGACGATACTGCTCGACCGCCTCATCGCACGCATGGTGCGAATGTTGACGCGCGGCGGTTATCTTGAGGCTGAACCTGAGCAACTCAGTTTAAACCTCGATTCG
>JAYGEX010000009.1:0-8445 GCA_046582185.1 Pseudomonadales bacterium
CAAAACGCGCTTAACGTTTTTTCTAATAGACTTAATTGCCCGCCACCGCTTTCATATACGCCCTCGGGTTCGCTGGTGTCTAGCCTCTGGGGTGAAGGATATAGTAGGGTATAAGCCCCTGAAGCAAGAAAAGCCCAATGCGTTTGATCAGCTTTTTAGTTTATATACCCCTCCAAATTGCGTTCATTCCCCTGGCTGTTGAATTGCATCCAAAACTGACCCACTTAGCCCCCTAATTTGCATCGAATATTGACCCACGTATAACTCATTCCTGCTGAAGATAAGCAGGAGTAACAAGGAGTGATTGACGTGGCATTATTAAGCGTAATTAGACGTTGGCATTATCGTGAAGGCATGCCTATCAGGGAGATAACCCGAAGAACTGGATTGTCTCGTAATACGATCAGAAAATATCTTGCAACCCATATTGTTGAGCCAAGGTATCCCAAACGAAAAAGTCCCAGCAAGCTAGATGACTATGAGTTAACGCTGACAAGCTGGCTGCACAGGGAAGCGAAACGACATCGTAAACAGCGTAAAACCGCGAAGCATCTTCACCATGATCTTATGGAGCTTGGTTTCACCGGCTCATATGACAGGGTGGCGGCGTTTGCTCGACAATGGCGAGTGAATCAACAGCTTGCAAAGAGAGAAGCCAGCAAAAATACTTTCATCCCCTTGAGTTTTGCACCTGGCGAGGCCTTTCAATTTGACTGGAGTGAAGACTTTGTCGTGATTAATGGGGCTAGCACCAAACTACAGATTGCCCACTTCAAGTTAAGTTATAGCCGTGCATTTATGATTCGGGCTTATCCGCTGCAAACACATGAGATGTTATTTGATGCGCATTACCACTGTCTATCTGCACTGGGCGGCATTCCAGAAAGAGGCATCTATGACAATATGAAAACGGCGGTGGATAAGGTACTTCGAGGTAAAGAGCGGGTTGTTAACAAGCGCTTTCAAGCAATGGTGAGTCACTATTTATTTGATGCTGAGTTTTGCAATCCCGCAGCAGGATGGGAAAAAGGCCAGATAGAAAAAGCTGTGCAAGATGGCAGGCATAGACTTTTTGTTGGAGCACCCGCATTTAAGCCTTTGGCAGCACTCAACGATTGGTTGGAGGAGCGGTGCAAGTCACTCTGGCAAGAGTTGTCTCATCAGGTACAACGACAACAGACAATGGCTGAACTATGGCAAGAAGAGTTGCCAAAACTGATGACGATGCCTGTCGCCTTTGATGGCTATGTCGAACAACCCAAACGTGTCTCCTCGACCTGCTTGCTGACTTTTGAGAGAAACCGTTACAGCGTGCCATCGAGCTTTGCGAACCGGGTGATTAGCTTAAGGGTCTACGCCACCCGCTTAGTCATTATCGCAGAGAATGACGTTATAGCGACACATGAGCGCATTTTTAGCCGTGGCCATGATAACCCCGGTAAAACCATTTATGACTGGCGTCACTATCTTGCCGTGCTTCAGCGCAAACCTGGCGCCATGCGCAACGGTGCACCCTTCTTGGAGATGCCTGAAGACTTCAGGCGGTTGCAGGCCAAACTCCTAAAGCGCCCAGGCGGTGATCGAGAGATGGCCGATATCCTCGCGCTTGTTTTATTGCACGATGAAGAGCGAGTATTGAAAGCGGTCGCTGATGCTTTAGAAACTGGCGAGCCATCAAAACAACATGTCTTGAACTGCCTTAGCCGTTTGAGTGATATGCCCAAGTTACAGCCATTACAACCTCCGCCTGAATTAAAACTAGTCATAGAACCCTTGGCTAATACAGGTCGTTATGACGAATTGCGGGAGGATAAATATGCAGACTGAAGACCTTATTAAACGACTGAAGTCATTAAAATTGTACGGTATGGCTGATGCGATCACAGTGCTTGCGGAGCAAGCTGCTCCGGCTTTCCAAAAGGCATTACCGCTGTTAATGTCATTGCTTGATGCTGAAGAATCTGAGCGCCTTGTACGCTCGATTAGCTACCAAATGAAGGTGGCCAAGTTCCCCAGTTACAGAGATTTAGTGGGATTTGAGTTTGCACAAAGTATGGTTGACGAAGCCTTGATTAAATCTTTGCATCGATGCGAGTTTATGGCAGATGCTCAGAATGTTGTTTTAGTTGGCGGGCCGGGTACAGGCAAAACACACTTATCTACGGCTATCGCCGTACAGGCAATCCAACATCATCATTATCGTATCCGGTTCTTCTCCAGCATAGAGCTGGTTAATATGCTGGAGCTGGAAAAACAAGCAGGCAAGCAAGGCCGGTTAGCCAACCGATTGTTATATGCAGACCTGGTCATTCTTGACGAGCTGGGTTATCTCCGAAAGCACCAACCGTTTGGTTGACCTGGAACAATGTGTATACTTTGCTTGATATGGGAATCGTTGGTTTGTTTTTCTTATCTTCCACAGCAATTACGTCATAGTCAGTTGTATTCTGGGGAACCATTGTCTTACCCTCACATTAATCCGTTAAAAAGAACCCAAGATTGCGCGTTTTTGAAAATTTTTCAAATCAAGTCGTCAAGTCAAACTGAGTAGACAGTCTTGCTTATAAAAATGTATCTCTTACCCATAAAAAGATGGGGAAGAGCATCTGAGCCAGAAAAGGTTGCTCGGTCAATTCGACAATCGTCCCGTCCGGGTCATAGAAAGCAACGATACTGCTGGACGAATCCGGGCCCGAACAACAAGGCGTAATGGGTGATACAAACTCCACCCCCTGCGCTTTTAGCGTGGCAACATCGGCCTCAATGTCAGTCGATGTAAAAGCCGTGCGGTGAAGCCCAAAATGATTCACTGGCAGCGGATAGGCGGGTTCAGGGTCATACGGCGTGATCCATTGCACAAGCTTTATCGTTGAACCGTCAGCGTTATGCGTCAACAGCGCTCCGTCCAGTTCGATTTCCTGTTCAAAGCCTATGGCTTTTGCAACTTCCATCGACTCTGTCGTTGGTAACTTGTTGGTCACATCGTAGCCAAACATTTGGTACCAGGCCCTTGACCGTTCAAAGTCACTAACATTGATATTAAGATCGGAAAGGCTCGTGATATGGGTCGTCTCGGTTTCGTCATCGTCACCATCAACGCCAACCAATTCATAGAAGCTGCCATCAAGATCCGTGAAAACCGCGAAGACAGTTCCATCAGATCGTGTCGTCGGCGAAGAAAGAAACTGGACGCCTTGCTCAATCATGTACTCATAGTCAGTTTCAATGTTGGTTGTTGCCATCGTTGCGCTGACCATACCCAGATGGTTGAGCTTGCTATAGGGAGGGTCATCATTTCGCGGGACTGTGAACTCTATCAAATCAATCATGCCACCCTTAAAACCATTTACGCCGATAAGCTCACCGTGCAGTAGATAACCACCCGCATCAGCTCCCTGGGCACCGTCATAGTCCGTCGGTGTCTCGACCCCAATGGCGCGAGCCATCGCCTGCGTGTTGGTATCCGGGAAGCCGGTTAACGTTTCAAAGCCCAACATGCCATAAAATTCACGTGCTGCAGGAAAGTCACTGACGTTCGTGTTGAAATGGATCCGCGACTGAACGTGTAGTTCAATATCAGCGATCTGCTTGACCCGTATGGAAAAGGGATGAACAACAGTGGTATCCAGCGACACCGTCATAACATTGTTATCAACGAGCGTTACCGGCACTTCTACTTGTTCGGTCCTGGCTAGATTACTTGTGCCGATGAGTTCTACACCATTTAACTGAATAGTGGCATTAACCACATTTCCGGGGCTGCTGACGATCAAACGTGCATCACCTGGCACGCCAAAAAAACGTACCTCAGAAACCGATTGCTGCTCTGCTGCCTTCTTCGTATAGGAGGCCGGATATAAAGACAGGTGTCGGGTAAAGTCTATTTCAGCAGCAAGGACTTGATGAGAGGTTAATAAAAACAGAAATGCAACTAACAATTTTGTACGGATACAGGTTAGTCCCTCACTGAGATAAATCATATTGGCTCCAGCTACTTTGCGATCGGGTTATTGCTCTCACACCACTTTGATCGTTGTGTGAAAAGAATAATTAAAAGTGTCATCAGCACGCCATGAGTGATCATACCAGCCATCTGGTCACCCGCGACTGACAGAGAAATAAACAACCCCGTATGGAAGGTTACCAATACGCCAAGAATTGTGGTGACTGTTTTCTTATCCGTTCTATGTGGCCAGGCCCATAGAGAAACACTGGCTATTGCCAGCGCAGCGAAGCCATAGTGCATCGACCACTGGCCACCCAGACCGACGGCTTGAACGCCTTCTGGCCCTGCTATCAAACTCGATGATGCCAGCCCTTCAACAAGAAAGTTTAGAACCAGCACGGTCGAAAAAAAGATTTTCATTGATCAGACTCCTGAAACTTATTCACTCGAAAGACGCACGACAACTGTGCCCCATGCCAGACAAAGAAACAAGGACACATATCGCCCCTCATTTGTTATGTTCAACCAATCAGCTGACTTAGAATCAAAGAAACAAATCAAAGAAACAAGGACACACATCGCCCCCTCTTGTCCACCCGCTTGCGGTGGCATGTAGAAATTTTCGTGATACTATTCGCGCTTTGCCCATTTCGCGGGCTGAGGGATATTGTATGAGCCGTCTTAGGATGAAGCGCAGCACGGCTGCTGCCGGTGACCGACTTACGGCCAAGTTTATCGCAGTAACGGTGTGTTTTTGTGCCGCCTTCTCCGGGCTGGGGGTGGCCGCAGCTGAGTGTGGCATCGTTGACCCACAGCCAGGTTTTGAGTCGTCCTATGCCGAGGGTTGGGGAATTGACAAGCGCAATACGCGGTACCAACCACGATCAACGATTGATTCGAGCAATGTCGGCAAGCTCTCCCTCAAATGGGCCTATGGCTTGGCAAGCGTGAGCCCGCGGTCATATCCGTTGGTGACCGAAGACACCATCTTTCTTGGGGATGGCGGTCGCGGCTTAGTTGCGCTTGAACGAGAAACCGGCTGCGAGCGCTGGGTTTACGAACACGAGGGGCCAATTAGCAGTGCCATACTCCAAGGTTGGATCGGCGAGCGGCGCATTCTGATTTTCAACGATCGCAACGACGGTATGATCGCTATAGACGCTATCGACGGCGAGTTTATTTGGCAGGCGGCGGTGGAAGATGAACCCGCGGCCTGGTATTCGGGTTCCCCGTTAATACTCGGCGAAACGGTTATTCTGCCGGTGTCTTCAAAGGAAGTAACTTTTGCAATGAATCCCCTGTACGGGTGCTGCGTCTCGAGCGGCGGGATGGCGGCTTTTGACATCAACACTGGGGAAAAGCTCTGGTACATCCCGACCATCGAAAAGGTAGCCAAGCCGACAGAGCGCCATTGGCTCTTCGTTCAGGAGTATGGGCCCAGCGGGGCTCCAGTATGGGCTGCCCCAAGTTATGACGCGAAGCGGGGTTTGATCTTTTTTGGTACCGGACAAAACTATTCCCATCCGACCACCGACACCAGCGATTCGATTTTCGCGGTGGATGTAAAAACCGGTAAGGTGCGTTGGATTCGTCAGTTCACGGCCAACGACGCCTATACCGCAGCGTGCAACCTCGAAGCGCTCAATCATCCCAACTGTGCGAAACCTACGGGCCCCGATTTAGATTTTGGTGCGGCGACCATGTTCGTGCGAGGCAAATCCGGCCGCGAGTTGGTGATTGGCGGTCAGAAATCGTCAGAAGCGCACGCCATGGACCCGGCGACAGGAGAAGTGGTGTGGACAACCAGGTTAGGGCGCGGCGGCATCATTGGTGGTGTGCATTGGGGCATGGCAGCGAACGAGAAGCTTGGTCTGATTTACGTGCCTATTAGCGATAAGAAACTTGTAGGGTTTCCCGCTCCCGGTGAGCCCACCCCAGGGTTGTATGCATTGGATATTGACACTGGCGAACGACGCTGGGAACACTCTCGGGATTCTCGATGTCCGGACATGGAGTGCGTCTTTGGAATCTCTGCGGCGATTATCGCCAGCAATGATATCGTTGTGGCTGGCAACATGGATGGCATTCTTGAAGTTCTTGCGGCGGAATCTGGGAAACTCCTGTGGTCCCATGATTCGTGGCGTGATTATCCATCCGTCAATAATGTGGCAACGACGGGAGGCTCGTTTGATGCTCATGGTTCGATGATTGCTGACGACTTGCTACTGGTAAATTCCGGTTACCGTTATGTCGGTCAACAGCGCGGTGGTAACGCGTTTCTAGTATTCCAGGTAGAGGCAAATGATGAGCAATGAGCTACCTTTGGCTGGTCGCTTTCGGCGGCTGGTCGCAACGTTGATTGACGCGGTATTGGTTCCTGCGCTGTCCTTGGTGCTGGTGATGGTTGCTGATGTCATGGAAGATCCAGAAGACTACGCCAACGCCGGTTTGATGATCCTATGGATATTTTTGTTGGCGGTGTTGGCGTATCTCATCTTGAATGGCTACACGCTTTGGCGCCGCGGGCAAACGCTGGGCAAATGGGCAATGGGCATTGCCATAGTGCCTGCGTCTGGCCGCATCCCGGAAGAGCGTATGAACGACGGCGACGGGGGCAAGAGCGTGTACGTTCCTGCTCCCTTGTGGAAGCTGATTTGCATTCGAGCACTATTTTTCCCACTACTCTTTTTGACAATAGCGCCCTGGATTACGTTGCTGCCCCTTCTCGACCAGGCATTGATTTTCAGAAAGAGTCGCCGTTGTTTACATGATCTTGCCGCGGGAACAATCGTCGTCCGGGTCTAGTGGGCTCGTTGCGTTCTTCCGGTGAAGCGTCGAATACCGAACTTGGATTAAACGCGAAATTGGCCGCACCGCCTCTTCTAAGACCGTGGCCCGGCAATCTGAACCTTGATTCCGTCGGGGTCAAAGAAGAACACGATACCAAATTCGGGAGGACCGCCGATTGGGCCCAATTGCTCAAAACCCAAATCATTCATCGTCTTGACGGCCGGGGTCAGGTCTTTCACGTAGAAATTGATCCGGTCTATGCCCAGGTGATTTACCGGTGGCGGATAAGACGGCACGTCGTCGTAGGGGCTCTTCCACTGCCGCAACTGTATTGTTGCCCCATCGGTATCGGCACCGAGGCTGACGTCCACGCCCTCGAACTCGATCGGACCCTCAAAACCATGTGCTGCGGCGAACTCACCGTCGCCAGCCTGCGAGCCGGGCGCAGATTCGGTGAATCCGAGCAGCCGGTAGAACTCACGCGACCTCTCAAGGTCAGTCACATTCATGTTCGTGTTCACTAGCCGCACCAAATTAGGGCCAGGGGTCGGCTTCTCACCCTCAGAGGTCGCCACCAACTTAATGAAGGCGCCGTCCTGGTCCTTCAGGAACACGAACCGCTCACCATTGGGCGCTTCGGTTGGCGCTGAAACGAATTCGACACCCTCCGCCTGGAGGTAAGCAAAGTCGCCATCGAGGTCAGTCGTCGAGTAGGTGGCGTAAGCCATACCGATGTGGTTCAGGTTGGCGTAGGGCGGCTCTTCACGATACGAATCATCCCTGAACTGGACCGTGTCGACGAATGGCATCGTGGGAGGGTTTTCCAGGCTATGCAACGAGACATAGATCAGATAATCGTCCGGAAATCCTAGTGACTGAGCGAAGGTGGTGCTCGTCTCTGGTCCTGCTGGATAGATCTCGCCGATGAAGCCCAAGGTTTCATAGAAGGCTCGTTGGCGTTTCATGTCGGTCGTGTTGAGCCCGAAATAGCCCTGCCGCTCGAGCCCGAGATCAGCATGAGTGACCTGGGTCACGCGAACGCCGAGCTCCCCAATGGGCCTACCGGGAACACGCACCTCTATCGTGTTCTCCTGCTTGAGGGTCAACGGTAAGACGACCTCGCCGTTTCCGGTAGAGTCCTGCAGCCCGACAACACTAAGGCCGTTGACCTTGATCTGCGCGTCGTCGATGCTGTCCTTTTGAAGGACCAGCTTGGCCGGACCATCGATGGCCCTGAAGGTAGCCGAGTAGGTCGTCGGTTTCCCTTTTTCGAGCTTATAAGTCTCGGGTCCGAAGCGAGTCAGGTTAGCCTCGTTCGCCGAGGCGGTTGGACTGGTGTGGCTACTCTTGATTCTATCCATATAGGTTTCTCCAGGCGCGAGAAGTCACTTCGAGTGACGGTAAGCGACGGCCCTGACACAATCCACGAAGACGTCTGTGGTGGGTTCCGCCGCCGGCATTGGTAATTGAACATAAAACAAAAATCTTATGATGCAACATAACATGGTTGCGAATCATTGGTCATCGAATACAGTTTTCGTTCTGTAGTGGCAGGGTCTGTGACGTGCCGCCCGACAGGCGCTTCTTGCCGGCCTCAAGGAAGTCCTTGCTCCAGCGATAATACAAATTGGGATTGATGCCCTCACGGCGACAAAGCTCAGCGACTGAACTCTCTCCCCTGAGACCATCCAGGACGATACGAATCTTCT
>JAYGEX010000035.1:0-125292 GCA_046582185.1 Pseudomonadales bacterium
TCATCCCAGACAGCGGCGCCATTTCGTTTTGTGGTTTTAGCGAGTTCGATCAGTTGAAGTACTGCAGCCAAAGGTGATTCGCTGCTAGCGACTGCACCAACGCCAGCGGCGGCACCTCTTTCGCTGGTGAGCGTAGACATGGCAACCTTCCAACCGGCACCCACCTCGTCGACGCGGTGGTGATCTGGAATCACAAGATCTTCCAGAAAAACCTCATTAAAACCTGATTCACCCGTCATTTTCTGAATAGGTCTAACTGTCACGCCTTCATGCGCCATATCGGCAAGGAAATAGGTAATGCCGTTATACTTGTCGTCCTTGTCATTCCTTGCAAGTAATAGCATCCAACTTGAGATTGCGCCCAGGCTTGTCCAGACTTTGCTGCCGTTGATAATCCAGTTGTCTCCATCTTTAACAGCTGAGGTTTGCAAAGACACAAGGTCAGAACCGGCGCCCGGTTCACTGAAACCCTGACACCAGATCTCTTCTGCAGTGAAGATGGGGGGTAAGAAGCGCCTTTTCTGCTCTTCAGTGCCATGCACCAACAATGTAGGGGCTGTCATGCCAAGCCCGATCCAATTAATAAAGTAAGGAACCCGTGCTTTTCGTACCTCGGCGCTGGCGATGGCCTGAAACTCGGTGTGGCCGTGTCCGCCATATTCCTTGGCAACGTCTGTCCCAATCAGTTGTGCTTCATGGCACTTGGCTTGCCAATCACAAAGATAGGTTCGGTGTTCGTGATAGGTGACTTCATATGCATTTTGCGGCAGTGGAACGTTTGTTGGAGGTGGCCGATTCTCATCTAGCCATCTTTGGCAGTATTCCCTGAACTCGTCCCTTTCGGACTGTGAGCTTTGTTCCGACATATTCTCAACCAGCGGTAGTTTCAACCCGTATGCTGCCATGAGTTCGCGTCTAAAACAATCATGTGTGACTGTTTTAATAATTCTGCTATGGTTTGTCACTTGTTTGTTTAACAGAGGTGCCAGAATGCCAGACTTCAAAACCATTCGATACGAGGGCGTATCCAACGGCGTAGCCCGTATTGTGCTTGCACGTGAAAAATCAAGAAATGCACAAGATAAAGCGATGATCTATGAGCTGAATGAGGCATTTGATCTTGCCGCTCAGGATGATGATGCCAACGTAATCGTATTGGCGGCAGATGGTCCCCATTTCTCTTCAGGTCACGATCTCAGAGATCGAAGTAAGATTTCGGATTTCAAAACCGTCAGTAATTGGGGTGGTTTCTCGAAGCCAGGGTCGGAAGGTTCCATGGCGGTTGAGCAGGAGATCTATCTTGGCATGTGCTGGCGGTGGCGAAATTTGCCGAAACCCATCATCGCGGAGGTTCAGGGCAAAGTCATCGCTGGTGGGCTGATGCTGGTCTGGGTCTGTGACATGATCATTGCAAGTGACGATGCCACCTTCGCTGACCCTGTTGTTGCATTCGGGGTAAACGGCGTCGAATACTTTGCTCATCCCTGGGAAGTTGGCATACGAAAGGCCAAGGAGATGCTATTTACTGGCGAGCCCGTGTCTGCCGAGGAAGCGAAGTCACTGGGTATGGTGAATCATGTCGTGCCAAGAAACAACCTGACAAAGTTTACGACCGATATGGCGGAACACATTGCAAAGCGACCAAGTATGGGGCTAAAACTGGCGAAACAGTCAGTCAACCAGATGCAGGACAGTCAGGGACTGTGGCCTGCTCTCCAGGCTGCCATGACACTTCAACAATTGGGGCATGCCAACAACTACCAGATTCATGGTATGGCAGTTGACCCAAAGGGTGCGGAAATCATCATGGCCCAGGCGAAAAAGAAGTAGTTTTTCTTTTTGGCCATTAAGTGCCCCTATTCTGACCAAATAAGGGTGCTTAAGTTACATCGCAAAAAACCTTGTCAGTGAAGAATCCATGGAACTGGTGAGGCACATGATGCTTCAGCTTGAGATTACACACCTGGTTGTTGAGATCATTTGCCTGATATATCTGCAGCTCGCTCTTGTGCTCAAAAGCGTTGTAGACAACTTCAAGCACGTAACCATCCCCTTCACCAGATGCATCCGTCGCGGCTGCAAACATAGGCTCTGAGCCGTAGTAGCCTGGGGGCAGGGTGACGAGCTGTGCATCACCGTCGAAGGTGATTCGCTGAATTGCATTGAAAAAACTGTGTGCGCCATTGTCGACGGAGCATGCCGTATAGTTCACCTCATTTCGCTGACCCAGCATCTTATTGTTAAAGGTTGGAAACTCGCTCTCCACTTCTGTCACTTTCTCGGTGGTCATTGTTCCTGTTGCCATATTAAGCCGGTATCGGAGGTAGGTCCCCCCGCCAAATCGCTTGTCAGGATTGAACACGTCCGAGAGGGTATTGTTGGCTTCGAAATTGTCGGCGAACATTCCATCGACGATAATCTCGTCACCTTCCTCAAAGGAATTACCAAAATGAATGATGGCACCAGGATCTGATTCAAATGTTTTTACGATTTCGAAACTTTCCAGATCGACGACAATGACCTTTAGTGGAATAGAAGGATCAAATCTAATCTGATCTGAAATGGTCTTGCTACCTATAATAACCGGCAGCATATTGCTAAAGACAATCGAGCCGACAAAGAAAATGGCATGCCGATCGGTCATGGCAAAGTCGTGACAGAAAGGGAAGCTTGACAGTGGTACCTGCGCTTTCTTGAACAATTTTCCTTCGGGATTAATTCGGTACATGTTGATGCAGGCCTTGAGCCCACTTAAGCCAAATCCAGCAATGCCCGCACCGAAGTTAATGTAGTCGCCGGTTTTTGGATGGATTTTGCCATGTGCGCTAAATACCATGCCGGCATCGAGTTGCCCGTCATAGTTAAATTCACCCACAGTTTCAAGGTTCGAGGGATCCAGCTTCCAGGGTTTGCCGCCTTCGTTGAGCGCTAACAAGTGACCTCCATGAAAGACGCTGCTTGTGTTTGCAGGATTTGCAGGCCTCTTCAGGAAATTCGAGAAGAATCCGCCAGGAATCTGTGTGCCGAATCCTCGATAAAGGACTTTCTGTGCTGCTGTTTCTTCGACATATTTCGGTGTTCGGACATATCGATTCTTGAAATGTGCCTTGCCGTTATCGAACGAGAAGGCGCACAGCATACCGTCTCCATCAAACCAGTGGCCGAAAGGCTGGCTACCAATCTTTTGTCGTCCTGGGCCATTTCGAAAGAAAGTACCCCGGAGGTTCGTTGGTATTTCTCCTTCCATATCAGTTAGCGAGTAGCTGTACTCCTCTTCGAGGTTTTCCAGACCACCGTGACAGGTGGGTGCTTCATTCATGCCTTGGGTTTGAACGCTCAAGTTTTGTCTCCGCTTTTTTCGTTATCATTTGTGGTTCGGTAGTCTCCGAACTTACCTTCTCGTTTGCTCAAGTCGACTTGCGACCTTGTCATCTCATCGTGCCATCAGGATTCTTTTTTATATTTTTCCGGTTGGTTGATCATATCCTGTTCTCCCCGACCACCCTTAATGGCAGCAGGGTTGAGTATAAAGAAAAAATTGTCCGCTGCTGGTTTGGTAGAGGTCCAGTCGTTGACTTCACTGCGAAATGCGATCTTCCAGATGCCGTCCCGTTTCTCGTAACGGTCGATGTAGCGGCCACCAACCCAGAAATCTTCTTTGTCGCCATTGTTCGCGGTGGTTCTGTGAAATGCGATGAAATAGTGTTCACCGTGGGCGACATCACCATCGACTTCGATCAACGACTGGCCAAGCATGTGTTGATTGGCATCGTGGGCCCTTAGCGCATCCATTGCGAATTTAACAAAACCATCCGGTCCACCTTCATAGAAGCCCCGGCTTTCAACGGCGTCATCAAAGTACACCGAGCGTAGCAGCTCAGGGTCAAGACGGTCGAGTGCACGGCAGTAAATTGCCGCAAGGTCTGTACATTGCTGTCGGTCAAGAAGTTTCTGTATCGGGTCGCTCATCTATCCGGTCCTGAACAACTTTTCGAGATCATCATCTTCTGTCTCCAGCAGGGTATCCACCCACTGGTGGAAGTCGTGACCGCCGCCCTCATTCCTGCCAAATAGCACATGATCTTTTGCACCGGTTTGCAGTGCCTTCTGTTGTTTGATACCCGTTGCATAGTCTTCTTCCTGCACCACGTAGCGCAGGAATTCAAATTGTTGACGCGCTGCTGCTGCCCGCTCTTCGTCAGGTTCTTCTTCCATCAAATAATTCTGGACAGTGTAGGATGTTTGCGGCGTATCACCGGGAAACAACTGCGAGATCATCACTGCTCGTCCGCCACCATCAAAACCAGCGATTGATACGTGGGGGAAAATTGTCCAGACACCGGATATGAGGTGTTGGGTTGGCCATTCATTGTCCGGCAGGTCTTCATAGGCTTCCAGGGATAGATCCGGGCCGGACACCCGCTGGTGCGGACCCCATTTGTAGTAAAGCGCCTTGTTAGGAAAGTCAGCGCCAAAAGTGTTCTTATGCAGGATCGGTAGATGATAGAGATCCATATAGCCGTCATAGGCAATTTTCCAGTTTGGTCCCTGAATAGTCTGGCTGGCGAAATGATGCCAGGTTTCGAATCCAAAGTGACCGAGCAATTCATCATACCCTGATAGAAAGACGCCAATATCCAGAGTCGAGCGGGGGTCTGTAGTGACCCAGATGAGACCGGCACGTTCAAGACAGGGTAACTCCGTCAGGCCGTAGCAGCTCTTGTCGATATCACCGAAGTCTTTGTTGGAGAGAATGCCAATGAGCTCGCCTTCCCGATTGTATGACCAGGCGTGGTACGGGCAGGTGAATCGATGTGTGTTGCCTTTGCCAGCTGTCATTACCTGTGAGCCTCTATGGCTGCACATGTTGACGAAAGCCTTCACCGCCCCATTGTCAGTCCGAACGATGAGCACGGGAGTACCGCCAGCATCCATTGCCTTGTAATCACCCGGTTTCTGAAGCTCTGCCGTCATGGCGAGCATTAATGGCATGCGGCGAAATACCTTGTCCATCTCTGCTTTCCAACGTTCTTCGTCATAGTAGTGAGATGCAGGTACTCGACAGACATCAGGTTTTTGATCAATGGTGCCAGCTCTTGCATGGGCCAGGCTGTGCCGCGCCATTTCAATCAACTGTGATCGGGACAATTCTGATCTCCTTCTAAATTATTGACTGTGCAGCGATAAACAGTCAGGCTTGACGGTTTCTTTAACATAACAAATTTATTAAGGAATAACATGCTTGAAGAACTTTTTGGCCTCAAAGGTGAAACAGCTGTTGTGACCGGCGCTGGGCGGGGTATCGGTGAAGGAATCGCCAAGGTATTGGCAGGTGCAGGTGCTAATGTGGTCTGCGCGGCGCGTCGGACGGATGAAATTGAGCGGGTGGCGACTGAAATCCGCGAATCAGGCGGCAATGCGATCGCCTGTACAACAGATGTCACAGATGAAAGCGCGGTTCGCGATTTGGCGCAGAGTGCCGTGAATGAATTCGGCGGATTACATATGTGGGTCAACAACGCAGGGGGCTCGCCAATTCAGGCACCGCTCATTGAACTACCCCGTGAAGAGTGGGATAACACATTATCGCTGAACCTGACTGCGGTCTGGCTCTGTACAAAAATTGCCGCTGAATTCATGGAAACTGGCAGGGTCCTCAATATTTCGTCTCTTGCTGCGGAAGATGTGTTTGCCGGCAGTGGTCACTATTCAGCGGCCAAGGCGGGTGTGAACATGCTGACACAGACATTTGCAAAGGAGCTTGGCCCTAGAGTGAGAGTGAACTGCGTGATGCCAGGTGCGGTACCAACTGAGATTATGATGAAGGCGCTCAATCTGAAGGACGAAGACCTGTCAGGGTTGGAAAAGATGCTGAGGTTGCCATCAGGCCGTCTGGGCACGCCGCGTGATCTGGGCGCCGCAGCCTTGTATCTGCTTTCACCAGCAGCGCAATGGGTCACTGGTCAGAATATTAGAGTGTCGGGAGGGGCATAGTTATGATGAATAAAAAAGCAGTTCTGGTTTCTCGCCCGGAAGGTAACATGAGTGAGTCGAACTTTAAGATTGTTGAAGAAGAGTTGGGTGAATTGCCTGATGGACACGTGCTTTTACAGGTTGAGCACTTGTCAATTGATGCCTTTATTCGAACCATGCTGGACGAGCGTGAAGGACACCATGGCAGTATAGCGCTAGATTCACCTGTGATTGCCCTTGGTACCGCGAGAGTAATGGAAAGTAAGTTCGATGGACTCAATCAGGGCGACGCCGTATTTGGACCGCTGGGGGCGCAATCCTATGTACAGCTACCAGGGGAAATGTTCAGGGTGCTGGACGAGTCAGACCAACCCGCCAGAGTGTATTTGGGTGCGCTGGGTATGACCACTGGTTTAACAGCTTATAGCGGCATGATTAATGTTGGGGAGGCGAGTCAGGGCGATGTCATTGTTGTGTCTGCAGCAGCCGGTGCAGTGGGTTCTATTGCCTGTCAGATTGGAAAGATAAAGGGTGGCACGGTAATCGGGATTGCAGGTGGCGCTCACAAGTGCGACTTTCTGTTGAATGAAATTGGCTGTGATTTTGCAATTGATTACAAGGCGGATGACATCGGTGCCAAACTTGATGAATATGCGCCTGATGGTGTGAACCTCTTTTTTGACAGTGTCGGTGGTGAACTGCTTGACCTGGTGTTAGATCGTCTGACCAAAGCCGCAAGAGTCGTTATTTGCGGCGCAATATCGCAATATGATCACCTGGATGATGTAGCAGGTCCTTCGCTATATCTCCGATTAGCCGAACGTAATTCGAGTATGCGGGGTTTTACGGTAGATCACTATATGTCTGAATTTCCAAATATGGAGTCAGATATTTCCGGATGGCTTATTGATGGTTCATTGAAGATGCCCGAGCAGATTGAAGAGGGCATCGATAAGTTTCCAGCGGCATTGTGTATGTTGTTCAACGGTGGGCACACAGGTAAACTGTTAGTCGCCCCCTAGTTAGATTATCGTTGGGCGCGACCATGTAACGCATTCGATATGAGCAGTTGGTTTAACTGCTCATATCGATGATGACCTTACATTGGCTTGTTGGCTGTCGAAGCGCTTCGAAGATCTTGGGAACTTGTTCAAGTTTCACGACATCGGTCACCATAGCTTCGGCGTTGATTCGGCCGGCCACCATCATTTCGATGGCGAATTCAAAATCTTCCTTGTCGTAACCAACAGCCCATTGGATTCGTAGCTCTTTGATAAAGGCTATCAGCGGAACAATAGTATCCGGATTGTCGCAAACACCAATACCCATGATTAATCCTCGCTTTGGTGCGCGCGCAACACATTCCTGCATCAAACCAACGGCGCCCACGCATTCAAACTGGACTTCGGGCTCGCCGTTTGTAATTTCTCGAAATGCTGCCCCGACATCCTGATCGGGATCGACGAAATGCTCGAATCCAAACTGCCTGGCCATTTCGACCCTAGCAGGTGACCGCTCGCTAATCACGATGTGGCGCGCACCAAAGAACTTGCACCAGATTGCGCACGTTAGGCCAATGGGACCAGCGCCGATGATAAGTATATTTTTTTCGCTGACTGAACCGGCCATCTTTACGGAGTGAAGGCCTACCGCAAGGGGTTCAACGAGAGCGCCGCTCTGATCATCGATCTGATCCGGCAATTTCACCACCAGGTCGTAGCCCACCTTGACATACTCGCTGTAAGCGCCAGTAATAGCACCTAGTCCTATAGTTTTGTCGCCGATGAATGGCAGTGAAGTCACCCGGTCTCCCAGGCTGAACTCACCGTCGCTTAACTCGCTGCCAATTTCAACGATTTCTCCTGAGAACTCGTGTCCAAAAATCGTATTGGGCGGTGCCATGAATGCGCCCTGACGAGAGGCATGAATGTCGGTACCGCAGATACCACAGCGACTCACTTTCACCAGCATTTCGTCTGCTTCGATGATGGGTTTGTCCACTTCCTGAATTTGGAGTGGTTCACCGGGTTTGTTAAATACTGCAGCTTTCATGAATCTTCTCCGTCATTGTATGGATTGGGTTGCACCTTGTGTTGCACCTTGATGGCATCACTAACATCGCTGGTCATTGAATAAATGCCTTTATCGCGCCTGCTTTCAAATGTGGTCATTCGCGGTTATTACTCTTTGGATGCGGGCTGGCTTTCAATGTATCGGGGATGTGTTCATGGTAATTAAGGTGCGTGAGCTCCGGTTTAGGGTGCAGCTTCAATTCGGTGACAGCACAGTTGTGCATAAGGTACCTGGGGCCAAATACTGGCCTTGTGCCAAGCAGTATAGAAAGTGCATGGGCTATTGCTGCGCCATGACTCACAATGATGATGTTCTCGCCCGGGTGTTCTTCTCTTATCTCTGTGATCGCCGTAACCATCCTTTGAGCTAATTGGTTGGGAGACTCACCGTTGTGCCCACTAAAATCATCATCGGCAATGGACCGCCTGCCGAATTCGACTTCCCCAAGTTGAGCGTACGTAATCCCTTCCCAATCTCCGAGAAAACCTTCCATAAGTCCGTCGTGTGTATGCAAAGGCAGAGAGAGACTCTGACTAATTTTGCCGCCTGTGTGGTGCGCGCGCGAAAGAGGACTGGCATAGACTCTATGATATGTTCTCTCCCAGCTTGTTAGCATTTTCGCCGTATGCTCAGCCTGAAGGATGCCTCGCTCATTTAACGGGCTCTCCGTTCGACCGTGTGCGATTTGTTCACTGTTGCCAACGGTTTCCCCGTGGCGTACAAACATTAGGTGGGTGCCTGCCATCAGGTTTCTGCTATTCTTCTAATCTTGACTGGAAAGGTTGACTGGAATCACGCGCATGCGTGTCATACTTGTTCATCCTATTTTCTTTTTGCCCACCAACCGGCAAGGCTTATCGGATAGAGTTTCTGTGCTTTTTGCATTCCTTCATCCATCTCGCTGGTGAGCGGCGGGTCCTCTGTGTGCGGCAGTGGATTGGCGTCGCCCACAGGATCCAGATATTCAAGGCTAATTGTTTTGAGGACATCAGAAAAATCATGGCCTTCATGATGATCGGAATTCTGATGTTGATAAAAAGCCCATTTGTCTCTAAATGAGAGAAAACAGTAGTAAAAGTTTGGTTTCTGGCCTTTAAAATATTCATAGCGCAACACGCCACTTTCTTCTTCAAAAGTGCGACTGACCATATCACGCATGATCGCTTCCCACTTCTCTTCTTTGCCTTCTTGAATTTCAATGTGGGCGAGAATGCTTGTCATAGAATATCCCTTAACCTTTTGCTCTTAAACTTTAGCTCTTAACCTTTAATTAGGCAGGTGCCCCATATGTTGGCCGCCGGACAGATCCATGAGTTGACCAGTGACAAATCCGGAGGCTTTCTCATCAGCCAGATAGAGTACAGTTTCGGCAATATCTTCAACCGAACCCATTCTCCTCAAAGGTATCTCTGGAATGAAACGGTTACTGGTTGCATCATCTCCAAACATGCCTGCGGTCATATCTGTGTGAATTAAGCCTGCAGCAATAGAGTTGAAGCGGATTTTTTGGGGACCATACTCCAGCGCCGCCACTTTAATAGCATAATCAATTCCGGCGCGAGCTGCAGAATACACAGCGAGTGCTGGCCCGGGCAATCTGGCTGTCAGTGAACTGATTGTCACAATTGAGCCGCCTTCTGGCATGTTTTCGGCGGCGTATCTGAAGAAGAGTAGGGCCCCGGTAAAACTGACATCCACGGTTGGTTGAATGAGTTCCTTTGTCAGCATACTAATCGGCGCAGCGGCAAGCTGGCCTGCGCAGTTCACAGCGATGTCCACCCGACCGGTCTCAGCTTTTGCATTCTCGAACAGGGCTTTGATTTGAGACTCGTCCGAAATGTCACAGGTAATTGCCACACCGTCAATCTCTTTTGCAAATGCTACAAGCTGTTCCTTGCGGCGCCCTGAAACCACAACTTTTGCACCGGCCGCAGCCAGTTTTCTTGCGCTGGCAACACCAAAACTTTGTGAACCCGAAGCGCCGATGACGACAGCGGTTTTCCCGGTTAAATCTGACATAGAATTCCTTGTTAGTTTTATTGTTATTTACCGTTAAGCTTCGCGACGACTGCGGCGAAGGGTTCCATAGCGTCTTCACCAACAGTGATGTACGAAATCCCATAGGATTCACGCCTTCTAACTAGCTCATCGGCGATTTGATCAACACTGCCGAACAGTGCGTGTGGGTGTGCAGCCATTTCGTCCTCGCTCAGGCCGAACATCTTCGCAAAGCTTGAGAGGACGGGTGATGGGTCATCCATTACGAAGGTGAAGTAAGCTCCAACTTCGATTTCTAGACTATCAAAACGATCACCGGCACCTGCCTTGATCCACTCGATTTTCTTGGCGGTCTCATCAGCCGTGGAACTGTTCACGCCAGCGGGGCCAATCATCCCGGATGAATTATTAAAGTTCAGGCTGACGATATCGGCCTCTCTCCCGGCAAGCCCAAGAATCCTGCGCGCACCGCCGCCGATCATCAGCGGTGGGTAAGGTTTTTGAATGGGCTTTGGTGATCCCTTGAATTCGCTCCACTGGATTGTATCGTTTTTTAGGTCTATCGGTTCGTCCGATGCGTAGGATTTAACAGCCTCGATGACATCACCCAGGCGCTTGATTCGAGTCCCTGGAGAATCCATTTCGATGCCGATAGCAGCATATTCATCTTTAAGCCACCCTGCGCCTAGCCCCAACTCCAATCGACCACCGGACAATACGTCGATTGTCATGGCACTCTTAATGAGAACGACAGGGTCGTGGTAGTCAATACAAAATACACGGCAGCCAATCTTAATTGTCTTAGTGACGGCAGCCGCATAAGCCATTGCTGGTATGGCGGCAAGATTTTGCTCCGGATGATTGCTCCGGGTTAGTGCAGGGCCTTCACCGATAATGTGATCAGCGAGATGGAATGCGGAGTATCCGAGCGCCTCGGCTCGGCGTACCTTGTCCGCCCATTCTTCTCCGGAGCTGGCGTTGAAGCTTTGTACTGCAAATCTGAATGGCTTGCTCATGAGCTTATGCCAGCGCAGTAGCGTATGCCTCGCCGTAGCAGTTCATAGAATTGTTCGCTTTCCCAGGAGCCTTTTTCGATCTGTGGATAGTAATCTACAACGGGTTTCATGTCGTAGTGTCCCCGGCAATGCCCAAGATTGAGATAAAGTACTTCTCCGTCACCCACCTTGTTGATGTAGTAAATCGGCCGAGGATCATCATCAAGCCATTGATCCTCAAGGAATCCCTTGGCCTCGCCAGTATAGTCCGTGTACAACAACTGGTGGAGATCGCCATGGATGCGACACAGATAGAGTTCATCGTCTGTCTCAAACTCACCAATACCCTTCACAAGTGGATGATTCTCATCAGCAGTCTTGACGGTAAAGGCGTGGATTGGCGGATGAGCGATAAACTGGGTGCCTAGCGTTTCCATAAGCACAGGGGCAATCTCCGGAGTTTTCACGCCATCGGCAGTGAATTCGAGAATCGAATTCGTGCCGTGTAATGCAAACCATTTCCCGCCTCCGCTCACATATTCCTTGAGTGCTAGCTGTTGCTCTTCTGTTGGGATCAGATTGCATGTGTACGAAATCAAAAAGTCCGAAGATTTAATCGCCTCAATATCAGCGTAGTCAGTCGCCACTCTTGTTCGAATTCGTCCTTCCTCTGCAAGCAGCTTCAGTATTTCCAGTCGGGCGAAATCAATGTCGTGGAATTGACCAGCAGCTACTAAATAGACGGATATGGACTCCTCTGGCATGACTATCTCCTAGTACTGGATTCGTTTCGTGAGACCACCATCAATAACAATATTAGTGCCAGTTGTGAAGGCCGCTCTTGGACTGGCGAGTAGTGCCACCTGGGCAGCGATTTCCTCAGCAGACCCCATGCGTCCCAATGGAATTTGAGCCAATGTTGAATCGTATAGCGCTGTCATGTGGTCTTTGATCATATTCCAGGAACCGCCTTCGATATAAATAGGACCAGGACTGACTGAGTTAACACGAATACCTTTCGTACCCAATTCCTGTGACAAAGCACCGGCATAGTTTAATAGGCCTGCTTTCATCGCGTTGTAAGGACCGGCACTCATAAAATGTTCCAGTGCGGCTGTTGTTGAAATCATGACGATATTGCCGTTGTCTGATTTTTCCAGAGAAGGCATCGCTGCTTCAACAAGGTGAACGGCAGATAGTACGTTTAGATTAAACTGGTTAATCCAACCCTCATCTCCCGCCGCATTAGATCCGCTGACATTCGAGACAATGATATCGAGTCCACCGAGTTCTTCGGCAGCCGACGTAATCCAGGCTTTGAAGGTATCACCTTCGCCAATGTCCAGGGCCTGACCTGTTACTTTAACGCCCTTGCCCGACAAGCTTTCGACTGCTGCAGCAAGTTCTTCGGCGTTTCGCGCGCAAATTGCGAGATTGCAACCTTCGTCCGCGAGCGTTTCAGCGATGGCGCGGCCGATACCCTTGGTCGCACCAGTAATCAGTGCGCATTGTCCTTTTAGTTTGAGATCCATGGTGTGCTCCTTTGGTACTTTATTGTATTTGGAAAAGACGACAAGCCTAGGCTTGAAAAAAGAGTCAGTCAAGACTGTTTTTTTATAGGCGGCATGGTCACTGCGCTCTAGCCCAATCGAGTGCTTCTTGACTGGCTGCCCAGTTGATGGTGTTTTTGAGTAATTGTTGGTATTGATCAGAGCCGTAAGCAATGGGATCGTCACCCCCTTGTATGTAGGCAATCGGGCTGTTCCCGTAGTGTTTTACCCAGCCCACCAGATTAGATCCCGCGGGGTGTTGCCAATTCTCGTTGTCATACATTTTCCCTTCCTGAACAACTTTTGCTGCGGAGTAGAAATTTTCCTCGGTATATTGATGATCGCTGGCAAGCAAAGGCAAGACCGAGTCTTCGAACACTTCGCAGAGATATAATTCGTCAGTCATAGTGAATTGAGTAGGTAGATCTGAGGTAATAGGGTGATCGCCAAGTTTACTGATCTTGTGTTCGACGCTGTGGCGATAACCACTGTCCTGACATTGTTTGTCTCGTAAAAGTCCGGGGACATAGAGAAATCTTCCGCCGATGATTTCCGCATATTCTTCCCAGTCTGGCCATCCGGCAATCGCGTGATGCATAAAAACCATACCTTTCCCGCTATCCAGTAAGGACAGAAGACCTGATTTATAGGCTTCGCTAGGCGTTTCGAAAACAGGCCCATCAGCACCGAATGTAAGTCCCGGCATATCGTAAAAAACCAGAACATCATAAGGTTCCGCCATCTCCGGGGTCATGAAAATTCTCGCAGCGGGCTGCTCCACGTGCGTCCAGTTAAGTTCAAGTTTGTCAAACATATCGAAGAACTCACCACGATCAAATGGATGTCCTTTGGTGACTAACAGCAGGCTAGTGTCTGGCATGGTATGGTTCCTGCGTGACCTGTGTAGAGAAAACAGGTATCGTATATAACACAATTTTTGTACGGAAGAACCTGCAAGTTGAGCAAAACGGTAAGTGACAGGACCTGGCAACAGGCTAAGAGCGAAAACACACGCACAGTCATTCTCAAGGCTGCGCTCCAGTGTTTTTATGAGCGAGGCTTTAACAATACAACAACAGAAAAAGTGGCCCGGGAAGCAGGTGTGTCGCGGGGCGCGATGCTTCATCACTTCCCTTCACGTTTTGATTTGATCAAGGCAGCGGTTAATCGCCTGCACCAACAGAGATTAGAACTATTCGAAGTGCAGGAAGGTAAGATCCAGGAAAATGCCGAGCACAGTCTGATCGAAGAGGGGATTGACGACTATTGGGCGCAGCTGCATTCTCCTTTATTCACCGTCTGGAATGAGTTGAGAGTCGCGGCTCGGACAGACGTGGATTTGAACAATATCCTCAAGCCCGCTGTGCGCGAATTTGAGGCGAAATTAGCGATGATTTCTGCCAACATTTTCCCTGATCTGGCACTGTCTGAAGAGTATGAGCGCGCTAATCTGCTCACTACGTATTTGTTGGAAGGTATGGCAGTCAACGGGGTATCCAGGGGACGTACTGCCGACTTGATGGTTCCGTGGCTTAAGAAACAATTACGTCAAATGTTTGCCGATGTAACAGATATTGACAGAGATACAGCTCAGAAAACTAAAAGTAAGGCTCCCCGGAAGAAGAGAGTAAAAAAGAAACAGAAGATTCCTACAAAAACCAAGACAACAAAAAGAGTCAAAAAGGCAAAGCGAACATGAAGATACTTATATCCGGTGTGGTTGATATTGATATTGAACAAATGGACAAGGCTATGGCCGGTGCAAAGCCTCTCATTATAGGCGCATTGACCCAGGATGGTTGTATGGATTACGACTGGTGTCCTGATCCTGTGAACCCAGGGCGAATTCGGGTTTTTGAGCGATGGGAAAGTGAGGAGGCTCTTGTCAATCACTTTAATAATCACTGGTATCAGGATATGAGAGCGCATATTGGCGAGTGCGGAATTAAGAGCGCTGACGTACTAAAGTATCGCATCGATGTTGCTGAGCCTGTCTACGATGAGACAGGAACACCTCGGGCAGACTTTTTCTCTGCGAACTGAAACGGTCCAGCGCCAAGGCCTGCGAATCATCAGGATTCGTTCCAGCTTGATTTGAATGAGTCGTGCTTGAAATAACAGTCAAGCTTGACTGTTTTTGGGTATCATCGCATGATGGCATCACTCTTCAGGCTAGGGAAAGGTATTGTGGCAAGCAAAATATCGAACAAAATATTGGTGGACCTCCATTTACGTATGGTTCGGATTCGGCGGTTTGAAGAAGAAGCCGGAAAACTCATGGAAGATGGAAAAATTCCAGGTGCACTTCATCTTTATGTAGGTCAGGAAGCGGTGGCTTCAGGCGTTATGGAGCATCTTTCCGACAAGGATCAGATCACCAGCACCCACCGGGGCCATGGGCACCTTATTGCAAAAGGCGGTGCGTTCGATCGAATGTTCGCTGAACTCTTTGGGCGATCCACAGGCTACTGCAAAGGGAAAGGTGGCAGTATGCACATATCTAACCTTGCTGTGGGCATGCTCGGCGCGAACGGCATTGTTGGCGGTGGCCCGCCGATAGCAATGGGAGCGGCCTTCTCCAACAAGTTCAGGAAAACAAAAGAGGTTGCAGTTGCATTTTTCGGTGATGGTGCATCAAACGAAGGTAGCTTCCATGAAGCTGCAAATATGGCGGCGCTCTTTAAATTGCCTTGTATTTTTGTTTGCGAAAACAATGGCTATGGTGAATACACGCCTCAGGCTAGTCATCAGGCCATCGTAGATGTAGCTGATCGGGCGGCCGGATATGGTATGCCAGGCGTTGTCGTTGATGGTATGGATGTTATTGCGGTTTATGAAGCAGCAGGGGCAGCAATCAAGAGGGCAAGGGCAGGCCAAGGTCCCACCCTGCTGGAATGCAAAACTTATCGCTTCTATGACCATGTAGGGGTCAGGGGGATGGGGCTCACGTATCGTACTGATGAGGAACTTGAAATCTGGAAAAAACGCGATGCAATACAGAGTTTTGAAAGTCAGCTGGTCAAGATGAAGGTGATGACCAAAAAGAAAATTGAAAACGTTTATTCACGAGTGAACAAAGATGTTGAAGCGGGGATAAAATTTGCACAAGACTCTCCTTTTCCCGAGCCCGCTGACTTACTCGATGACGTTTATTACGTTGGAGGCGCATCATGAGTGAAGTAATTAAGGACGAACCCAGGAAACTACCCTATGTGGCGGCCATTACCGAGGCCGTAAGACAAGTCCTTCAGGAACAGGATAATTCCTTTGTCGCGGGTGAGGATGTTGGTCAGGCAGGGAGTGTGTTTGGTTACTATAAAGGTCTTTACGAAGAGTTTGGTCCGGAACGTATCTTTGACACGCCCATCAGCGAAAAAGGGATTATTGGGCTGGGTGTGGGTGCCTCTGTGACGGGCTGTCGGCCTATTCTCGATTTGATGTTCATGGATTTTCTGGGGGAATGCATGGATGAAGTGGCCAACCAGATGGCCAAGATGCGATTCATGTTTGGCGGGGGTGCAAAGCTGCCAGTCACCGTGCTAACAATGTCGGGTGCGGGTATGAGTCTTGCTGCGCAACATTCCCAGAGCCTGGAGGCCTGGCTTGCTCATTTGCCAGGCGTGAAGGTCGTAATGCCGTCCAATGCATACGATGCAAAGGGGCTAATCATTGCGGCTGCCCGTGATGACAATCCAGTGTTTGTCGTGTTGAACAAGATGAGTTTGGCGCTGGTGTGCGAAGTCCCTGAAGAACCTTATGAAGTGCCCATCGGCAAAGCCCAGGTGGTTCGTGAGGGTAAGGATCTGACAATAATTGCTGTTGGCCGAATGGTGCACGAAGCCATAGCTGCGGTTAAGCTCTTGGCTGAGTTAGGCCTTGATGCTGAAGTTATTGATGTACGCAGTATCCAGCCTTTTGATACCGAAACCGTCGTTGAATCAATGAAGAAAACTCATCGAGCCGTGGTTGTGCATGAAGCCGTCAGGTTTGGTGGTTTTGGCGGCGAGATTGTCGCGCAACTCCAGGAGCTTGCTTTCGACTACCTTGATGCGCCGATTGCGCGGGTGGGTGCGCCATTCTCTCCTGTGCCATTTAGTCCAGCACTGGAAAAGATCTATGTACCTAATGCGCAATCGATCGTTGCGGAAGTCAGAAAAACACTGGGACTCTAATTCGTGTTACCGATTGGCGTTGTCGTTAATCCTCTGTCGGGAAAGGATATACGACGACTATCAGGCAAGGCTTCAGTGTTCGATAATCGTGAAAAAGAAGCGATTGTCAGGCGAGCCATTGCCGGTGCGGTTGCAGCTGGTGCCAGGAAATTTGCCTACATGAATGATTCCCATGGGATTGCTGCCAGTGGATTTTATGATGTTGAAGGTATCGATGTGTTGCCGGTTGAGTGTCCTCGTTCGGCAACCATGTTCGACACGATCGAATCCGCTCTCCAGTTGTCCGAGTTAAACTGCGCTGCTGTACTGGTACTTGGGGGTGACGGTACCAATAGGGCATTTGTGAAAGGATGGCGAGAAGCAGTCATGATGCCCTTGTCTACCGGTACAAATAACGTCTTCCCGGTATTGGCTGAAGCAACCGTCGCAGGATCAACGCTTGGCCTGATCGGTTCGGGCAAACTCAATGCCTGTGAGGTTTCGAGGGTTGTCAAGATTATCGATATCGATATTGAGGGTGAGGCGAGTGATATTGCACTGATAGATGCCGTGATGACAGATTATGATTTCGTTGGCACAAAAGCGCTTATGGATGCAGATGCAATCCAGCAAGTGCTGTTAACTCGGGCCGATCCTGCAGCGGTAGGAATGACCAGCCTGGGTGGCCTGATACAGCCGGTTGATGAAGACGACGAAAGCGGATTATTTCTCGAAATGGGTGAAGGTGGCATTCGATTGAATGCACCGCTGGCACCGGGATTGTTTGCGCCAATCGGCGTAAAGAAAATCAACCGTATCCCGTTCGATGAGATCGTACAATTCAAGGGTCCTGGAGTGCTTGCTCTGGATGGTGAAAGAGAACGTATCATTCAACCTGGACAGAAGGTTGAGCTGCGCGTATCCAGGTCTGGTCCCAGGGTACTTGACATTAATATCGCAATGAAGGCCGCCGCCTCTGGTGGTCTCTTAAGGCTGTAGTGGAGAGTAAAAATGCCTAGGGAAGTTTATCTTGTAAAAGTCGGCATGACGATGACAGAGGGCATGGTCTCTGAGTGGTTTATTGCCGATGGACAACAGGTCGAGAAAGGCCAGATGCTATATGCATTGGAAACAGAAAAAGTTAATCTCGACGTCGATGCAGAAGCCGCTGGCACGGTGAAACACCTGGTTGATGTGGGTTTCGTGCTAAAGCCGGGTGATGTCGTTGGATACATTTTTGAGCCGGGCGAAAGTATTCCTGATGAGCTGCCGGGAGGCAAGCCTCAAGCTGCGATTGCACAGCTTACATCGGAAGATGCCCCGGTGCATGCGAATGAGGATGCATCAGATGGCGTTCTAAAAACTTCACCCGCCGCGAGAAGGCTGGCGAGGGAACTTGATGTTAACTATCAGGTGCTGAAGGGGACAGGACCTGGCGGGCGAATTATTGAAGCAGATGTGCAGCGTGCGGCATCTGGACAGGTCAGCAGTGTTCAATCTGTGAGTTCGCCAATAAGTGCGGATATTAAGGCGTCGCCATTAGCAAAACGCATTGCTGAGCAACGGTCCATTGATCTGAGCCGAGTTCAGGGCTCAGGGCCAGGTGGCCGAATAATCCAGGCAGATGTGGAAAAGATGTCTGCTGCTGGCGCGCAAGTGAACGGACCGGTAGCCGGTGAAATCGTTGCCGTTAAAGGAATGCGAAAAACGATTGCGAAACGAATGCATCACAGTCTTCAGACCAGCGCCCAGTTAACAATGGACATGGCAGCTGTGATGGACGATGCGGTCAAACTGCGAGAGCAGTTGATACGGGAATGGGACGGTGTCGCACGGCCAACATTCACTGATATTGTGATCAAGGCTTCGGCCAAAGCTCTCCAGAAACATCCTTTGATGAACAGTCAGTTCGATGATGCCGGTATTCAACTGCTGACTGATATTCATGTGGGTATTGCAGTTGCTCTACCCGCGGGCTTGGTTGTGCCAGTGGTCAGGCATGCTGATCAGCTGAGTTTGAAGGAAATTGCAATTGAGTCAGCAAGACTTGCAGCCTGTGCACGCGATGGAACTCTCGGTCTGGATGATTATGCAGGTGGTACCTTCACAATCTCGGCGCTGGGTATGTTCGGTGTAGATTCATTTACGCCGATTATCAATCAGCCCCAATCCGGCATTCTGGGAGTTAATCGCATTTTTGATGGGCTCACATGGGAAGGGGAAACCCCGGTCCGACAAAAGCAAATGAATCTATCGCTCACTTGGGATCATCGAGTGTTGGACGGCGCACCGGCAGCGGAATTTTTGCAAACCGTGGTCGAGTATTTAACTGAACCCTATCGGCTGCTGGTGTAGACATGAATGAATATGATGTTGTTGTAATTGGTGGCGGCCCTGGAGGTTATACGGCTGCTATTAGAGCTTCCCAGCTGGGTTTAAAGACAACGCTAATAGAAAAAGCTGAACTCGGTGGAACCTGTCTAAACTGGGGGTGCATCCCGACCAAGTCTCTGTTGCACTCCGCTGATGTCGTCCGGACGCTGCAAACAGCCGGTGACCTTGGCATTAAGACTGGTAAGCTCAGTATCGATCTGGCCAAGATGGTCGGTGCTTCAAGGCAAGCAGCTGGCCGTCTTAATCAAGGTGTCGGTCACTTGATGAAAAAACACAAAATTGACATCCAGGTGGGCGAAGCAATGTTGCAGGAACCTGGGCTTGTCACGGTAAATGAAAGTGAATGCCTTGCTGACAATATTATTGTGGCGACGGGTGCACGGGCAAGAACGTTGGAAAACTTGGTTCCGGATGGAAAGGTAGTTTGGCATGCAGCTGATGCCATGACGCCGAAAAAGTTACCCGGCGATCTGCTGATTATCGGCGCTGGTGCCATTGGTGTTGAATTTGCGAGCTTCTACAATACGCTGGGTTGCAAGGTGACGCTTGTTGAACTGCTTGAAGAAATTCTTCCCAGTGAAGACGCTGAGATAGCAGCCACAGCGAGAGCTTCCTTTGAAAGGCTTGGTATAAAAGTGATCACGGGTGCGCAAGTGACCCAGATTTCGGTCGGGAAGAAACTAAAGTGCGTGATCAACGACGTAGCCTTCGAATTCGACAATGTTATTTCTTCTGTGGGTGTAACAGGAAATGTTGAAGGCCTTGGGCTTGACGATCTGAATGTGAGAACCGAGCGAGGTTTTATTTCTGTGAATCAATTCCAGCAGACTAATGTCGCAGGAGTCTACGCCATAGGCGATGTCGCTGGTCCGCCATGTCTTGCCCACAAGGCGAGTCATGAAGGCGTAATTGCGATTGAAACCATAGCCGGACTAGATCCGCACCCACTTAGGAGACAACAGATTCCAGCCTGTACCTACAGTTATCCTCAGATTGCCAGCATCGGTTTGAATGAAGCAGCATGTGCCGGTCGGGAGACCCGGATCGGTCGTTCCCCGCTGTATGCGAATGGCAAAGCAGTCGCCGTCGGTGAAACGGAAGGTATGATAAAGACCATTTTTGATCGCGACACCGGTGAATTGTTGGGCGCGCATATGGTTGGGTCTGGCGTATCAGAGATGATTCAGGGATATGCGATTGCGATGCAAATGGAGAGCACAGAAGTTGATCTGATGAATACAATTTTCCCACATCCAACCATTTCCGAAAGCATGCATGAAGCCGTCCTGGACGCATGGGGCAGAACGCTTAATCTTTAAATTGGTCTCCAGGCGGCAACTTAATTCTCAAGTTTCAATTCTTAGGTTTCATAGTGTCTGCAGTAAATCAAATGCCTGAAGTTCGTTAATTGATTCGAGTGAATTTCCAAGCAGCGTTTCTGCCATCAGTTTGCCTCTTTCGTTACCAAGATCCAGGACACTACAGATGACCACGGCATAGCAGAGGAAGTAAAGAGCACACTGCCGGTAGCGGATTCTACAATCTTCCAGTGAATACTCGATTCCCTCCGACGTTAAGTTATCGTGATAGAGTCGGACCCAGTCTTTGGCATTGCGCACATCACTCTTTAGGCTCTGTGTGATGAAGTAGGCAAGATCGTGCTCCGGCGCAGACTTGCAAGTCGCCTGAAAGTCAACAAGGGCAATGTGATCCTCAGCAAAGAATACATTGTCGAGTCGCAGATCACCGTGAGCGATACAGAGAGGTGAGCGACAGATTCTCCCAAGTAACGAATCAATTTTTTTATGCATACCAAGCGCCTGGTCGAAGATGTCTTTGCTGACCAGTTGAGGAAAATTTTTGCGGACAAGGGGCCATCCCATCTCAAAACCGGCACTCATGCCCTGTACCTGTGCTTCGCTATTATGAACGCTTGTACCCTCGAAGCGTTCGGGATGCCACGTGCTGCGGTGAAAAGCAGCCAGTGTTTTCACGACCAGCTCGGCTTCTTCTACCGAGCACCCTGTGACCTGATCACCCAGGCGGTAGTCCTTCAACTCTTCCAGTAGCAGGACAAAATTATCGTTGCTGTGATCATAATCAGCGTGTAGGCAAACTGGTGCTCTGACTGGTACGAGGTCGCCAATCTGGGTATAGAACTGATATTCGCGAAGGTACATGGTGTACATGTTAGCGACTACACGATTCTCAATTGCCGCAGCCGGAAACTTGGCGATGATAGAGGTCGGTCCCTTGTCTGTTTCCATGCTTACCCGGGTGACCAGGCCAATGACGCCGAAGCCTTCGCCTAACGGTTCGACGGAAAAATCGTTCACCGCATAACCGAGCGATTTGCTGAGCCATGCTTTGGTCAGCTGGTCGGGCTGCGCGGGAAATTTGTCCATGGTGTACCTTTTTTAATTATTTTTGTTTTTGAAAGCTTAGATTCAGCTCGAGAGTGCCCAGCATGATGCCGGGTTGATGCAGGAATGAATTATCCGGCGCATAGTTGAATCGCCCAATTCTCTCGAGTAACACATTCCACGCTTCGGTTTGTTCGAGGCGCGACAGATTGGCGCCTGGGCAGACCCGCGCACCTTGTGAGAAGCTCAAGTGGCGGGACCCGGCTTTTCTGTCGAGTTTCAGTTCCGTGGGGTCTTCCCATTCCATCGGGTCGATGTTTGCCGCCGCCCACCGCATATGCAGGAATGACCCTCTGGGAACCGTAATTCCCTGGAATACTTCGTCTCTGCTGGTTGTGCGTGTGGACAGACCCTGTGTCGGTGCACGAAGCCGCATGGCCTCTTCGGTGAATGCCCTGACCTTGCTTCTGTCATTCTGCAATGTCTGCCAAACAGACTGGTTTTCTATCAACAACTGAACCTGCTCTGCAAAGGCGTATTGTGTAGTCTCAAGACCACCGATAACCATGGCGTAGACAATTCCGTTGATCTCGAGGTTAGTTAGTTTTCTGTTTAGAGGTGAGTACTCTACTGTGGTCAGAAAGCTGATCATGTCTTCTCGAGGTTCCTTTCGGCGAGCCATTATAAGACTGTCTGTATAGTCATCGAACTCCTGAAGTACCTCTAGTTGTAACTTTACTTCCTCTCTTGGCAATATGCTCCTGTGACCGCTGCCATAGACGAAAGCCTTCACAGTACCGTCACCGAAATATTTGAGCAGTTTCAGGTCTTCCATGGGCCAGCCCAGTACGTTGGCCATGACCATTTGCGGTAAAGGTTGTGCGAACTCGGATATAAAATCGACTTGACCTCGATCAATCCACTGATCGATCAGGAAGTTTGCAACTTCATGGATCATTGATTTGTGGCGACTTGAACCGGGACCGACCCATGGGTCGGTCAGTTCCTGGCGATGAGCGCGCCACAATTCAGGATTTGGGCGTAGCGAAACCATGGATTGAAGCATGGAGTTCATCTTCGTTATGGCTCCAGCTGATTCAGTTAGCTGCTGCATCATCAATGAAAGCGCCGGTGGATACCTTTGTTCATCCTTCACCACACGGGATATGTCCTCGTGTCGTGTCAGGATGAAGGCATCGGTACCTGGCATGAAACCTTCACCCGGAATTCGATGTACTGGTGCTTCACTGTGCAGTATGTCATAGGCCTCATACCAGTGCTCCTGGGCACCTGGACCAAACAGGTCCACGTCAATCAGCTGGCGTGGGCAGGACATTTCGCTGAGTTCGTGGTTCGGTTTCTTGTTCATGTGTTTCTGTCGCTTGTTCCCTGACGAAAGCTTTCGCTTGCAATATCCATTGGTGCGATGGGTTCTGTTTTTGTACCTTCGTGAACACAGACGCGGAGCATAATCCGCCATTCATTTTCTCTTTTTTCATATTGATCAAGGTACCGGCCATGCCATGTGTCCAGTACCTCGGCATCTTTTTGAAATAAATAACTAACGTTGTATACCTCGCCGGTGGCAGTCATGCCATTCGGGTTGAGTTCAATTGAATGGTTAAAGATGCAATGTGAAGTTGAACGCCATTTTGAGTGACCGGTCATACAGAACTCGGCAAATTGATGGGCGTTGCCTGCAAAGCTACCGTGTTCATCTGTCGCGTCAGGCCAATAGGCAGATTTTAGTCTTTCTACATCGAGTCGGTCGACGCCCTGGGAATAACGTTTAGCGACATCTTTTATGGCCTCGATATCGCACAATTGCTCTGGAGTGTAGCTCATATAGGTTCCTATAGGGTCAGCCATCCACCGTCTACTGGCAGGTAGATACCGGTGACAAATGAACTCATTTCACTGGCAAGAAATACGGCCGCTTTGCCTTGTTCCATGGGGTCGCCCCAATGACCGAGAGGCAATCTGGCAATCCTGCTAGAAACCGTATCTGCCAGAGGATCTCCTGTTTTGACTGGCGTTTGCCCATCGACGGGAGGAGGGGCGCCTTCATTAACCCATGTTGGGCCAGGTGCAAGGGCGTTCACGTTGATTCCATGCGGGGCAAGTTCGAGCGCAAGCGCTTTTGTCATTTGTGCGACAGCTGCTTTAGAGCCGTCGTAGGTAACACCAACGCCCGGGCTTACTGTTTGAGTGGAAGCAATGTTAATAATACGCCCGCCATTGTTTTGTTGTTTCATAATGGTCGCAGCTGCTCGACAGCAATAGAAGACACCGTCAACGTTGATCGACCAGAGTGTTTTCCACATCTCGTCAGTAATTTGCTCTACGGGTCCACCGTAGCCGATATAGACACCGGCATTGTTAACCAGAATGTCTAGGGAACCGAGTTCGCTGACGGTGCGAGCCATAGCCTCATCGACTGAGTCTCGATCTGCGACATTTAGCGCCATGGCAGCACCGTCAATTTCAGTGGCAACCTCCTGTGCACCCTCAAGGTTGATATCGGAAACCATGACGCGAGCGCCCGCCATTGCCAGTGCAGTTGATATCCCTCTGCCAATGCCTTTTGCGCCCCCTGTCACATGGGCTACTTTTCCGGAAAGATCAATCCAGGCGTGTGCCTCGTTCGAGTTCCTGTCATTGGTCATAAGCTACCCATTTGCTGTAGTGATCATGAAAATGACGGAGTTTGAGTTCGTTATAGTCTGCCAGCCGAACATGTTCCCGGGCAGTTGCCTTCATGCCCGAGTATACATGTGGCAGGTTTCTCAAATCCTGATTGAAAATCTTGCCTAACATGCCAAGCTCTGGCGCGTCAGTCCAATCGTCATCAGCACCCAACCAGTGAATTTCGGAGACCGGTGTGTAGTCTCCGCTTTCTGGAATCGGTGAAAGGAACATACATTCCATTATGCATTCTTCGTGATTGTCGCCGTTTGGCCGGAAACGATAATTAATCTGGTTGAATGATCCCCACGGGTGCCAGTTGGGAAAGACCGTGAAGAATATTTGTGATGAAAGTTCTACATCCGGTATCTTTTCTGCAATTGAGGGGATCACCTTTGCTAACATCTGGCGCTGCATCTCAGCGCCAACCGCTCTTTGTGGGGCGTTGTCACCGAGTTTTTCGCGAATTCTGGCGGCGACTTTAGGGTCGTTTAAAGTCCTGGCGGCTGATGCTGGTAGTTGCTTGCCTGCTACCCAAAGGCACAAATGCGGATTGGCATCTGTGAGCTCGCCTTCAATCCAGTCGGCGTTGACAGTAAATCGTCCTGTTTGTCCCTTTGGCGTGGTGACGAGGACCTCATCGTTACCACTTGCTTCATATATCCATCCGTTCAAGGGGTGTTGTAACTTAGTCACACCGTCAATGTTTGATACAGATTCCCATATAGGCAATCCGGAGCTTTCAAGGGCGCCGCATCGGATTGCGCGAGAGTAGTTTTCAAATGCGTCGTACTTGGTACAGCTGTCCTGCGCACCACCCGTCAGAATCTGTGGGTGTGTCATCAACACGTGATAAGACTCCATGAAAGCTTCCTGCACTACCTTCCAGTTGGCGCGAATGACCTTGCCGACGTGGGCTGCCTTATAGCGTTTGTCATAGGGTAACAATTCAAAATGTGAGTCCAAGTCTCCCAGGTGTTCGGTCAAGGCTGTTGCATTCGGGTCAGGATTGATAAAGATAAACCTTCCCCAGCGTTCAAGTTGTACTTCAGGCAGGGTTTCTTTCTCTCTCTCGAGTCCCGCATAGTCGTAAGCACAGGGGACCTGTTTCAGCGATCCGTCAAGATTCCATGCCCAGCCATGGAAGGGACAGCGTAGTTCTGTTAGTGCCGTGCCGCGATGTTCACGCAACTTGCGGGCACGGTGGAGGCATGCGTTGTAATATGCCTTGTATTCATCCTCGCCGGTGCGAACGACCAGAAACGACAGGGTTGCAATGTCATAGGGCACCACATCACCAACGTTTGGGAAATCATCCTCATGTGCTGCAACCTGCCAGCACTTTTTCCAGAGGCGTTCTACCTCAAGGTCGTGGTATTTTCTGGAAATATAGCGTTCCACAGGGACGAGGGTCGGGCCAGGCGGTAAGGGCGAATTCACTTTAAGAGCGTCAGATATGAATGAAGCGTTGGTGTCGGCTTCGAGCAGCTCATTGAAGCTGTTATCCATTGTACGAACGGGTGTCGTTTCAGGCATGAATTATTCCTTTGCCAGCCCTGGCAGGTCCGGTGTATTGATTTCATAGAGTTCGATGATGTTACCAAATGGATCCTTGCCATAGATTGCAGCAGTTTCTTTACTAAAGTGCACAACCTCACCCACGAAAGTCATCCCTATTGCCTTAAGTCGATCATATTCATCGTCTATAGCGGTGACCTGTAAGGCGAAGTGAGGGTAACCAAGATCGCAGGGTCGCGAACGTCGGTCTTCGGGTAGCGGATGGGAGTATTCCCAGAGCTCAACATAGGCATTGGGTGCTTTCAACATTGTCATTCGAGCTTCAGCATTGGTCAAGCCAATGGCAGCATCCACCAGCTTGTTGTTTTTAAAGGCGCTGTTCTGGACCACTTCAAAACCAAATGCCTTTTGGTAAAAAGACACTGCCGCATCCAGATTGTCGACACTGATGGCAACGTGATGAATGCCGATAATCATGATGCTAGTTCCGCGAGCCGTGGATCATTTGGGTAGATCCATTCGTCACCGATGACCTGTTTTACACGGAGCGTTTCGGGAATGTTGTCGATACCAATCATTTTGTCGGCAGCCTGATTCCAATGATAGATACGAGCCTCCTGATAACTCAATGGAACGCCTTTAAAACCCCAAGATTCTACAGAGCGCTGAATTTGTTGCCCGAATTCTGTATCTTCCTTGAGCACCTGCACAATTTCTTCTCCCTGATTCACTGTCCATACGTCGGGCGGTGTTTCGTCTCCCCAGTCAGGTGCCATGGTCCATGTTTCGAACAGACACTTATCAATGCCAAGCGGCCAGAACAGAAGTGGCGGCAATACAAGATGGTTCAGAGGTGAAACCCAGTTAGGGAAAATGCCATAGGACTGGGTACAGGTTCTTGCAATCTCGCCCACCGTATCAATTTCGTTTGCGGAGGCAGACAGGCTCATCGTTGAGTTCATGCCGGGAGGTCTCGGGGCTACCATTCGTCCGTGACCGTTGTTGTAGAGGGTGTTGACGTTGCGACGGTCATCCAGGACGGGTGCCACAGTGGATGAGTGGATGCTCTTCACATGGTAGACCTCCGTATTGGCTTCCATGGCAATCTTCCAATTGCAGTTGAGTACGAAACTATGTCTTGCTGCGAGTCTGCATTTGTCGAACTGAAACTCAGCCCACTCATTGGCGACTGGACCAAGCCAGTCAATCAAGGATGGTGCATCATCGTCGAAGTTCAGGAATATGAGATTGCCAAACATTTCACATCGGATGCTTACCAATCCACGGCATGACATGTCCAGGTCTGAAAAGTCTTCCGGATCACGAACACTGATAAGTTCACCCTGGTGGGTGTAGGTCCATCCGTGATACTTGCAGGTAAGCCTGGCGCGGCGGCCCGATTCCTCCGTCACGACCGGCGCACCTCTATGGCGGCAGGTGTTATAAAATGCCCGGATGATACCGTCGTCACCATGAACGATAACCGTAGGTTGACCAGCATTGTCCCAACGACGGTAGCAGCCCTGCGTGGGTAATTCATCTATGTGAGCTGCAAATAGCCAGGATTTTTTCCAGATGTGGTTTTTTTCAAGTTCGAAAAACACAGGGTCGATATATCGACCCGCTGGGATATCAGGTAGAGATGGAAAGCCGAGAGGAGGGGCAGTTCGAGAAGCCTCAAACTCCATCAAGCGATAAAGATTGTCGATCTCCTTTCGACTAAGCATTTTGATAACCCTTCATATAATGAGGACCCCTGAGAAATGCAGCTGTGTCAGTACTGAGTATCCACTAGCGTGGAGGTAATCCCTTTTCAGCCCGAAGCTTATTCATACGTTCAACATCTCCCGGGAGTCGCTCACCTAGATCTGCTTCATCGACTGCACCTGCTATGTGGGCACCGGCATTCTTACTGTTGTACATGATTTTCTTGGTCGGTGTCACCGCCAATATTATTCGCAGCGGTGAATCCAGCAGCTTGTAGAAGAATTCTTCCCCGTCCGCGTTGTCGGGATTCAGCTTCTGGGATAATGCCGTATAAAACCATTTCTTGGTTTCGTCATCCTGGAAAAATTCGCCAATCCCTTTGAAAGTGATGGCGCCACCTGGCAAGGCCTGTGATGCATCCGATCTGTATCCATTGCTACTCACGTTCACAGAGACCCTGTTGTCACGTCGAATAGCAGTTGTGCGATGTCGGTGTTCGGCGAATGTGATCCAGATTTTTCCGTCATGCCAGACATAAGCATGCGTGACACCAACCGGCCATCCATCCTTGGTGGCCCACATGAGTACGCATTCCATTGAATTATCCATAAGCTGGTCAATTTCGTCGTCAGTGAACGGGTAGATGGAGACAATTTCGTGGTCGTGAGTTTGTGCCATGATGAATCTTTCCTTAGGAATCGAAGTGCTAGTTACACCACATCAGCGCAAAACAATCAAGTGTGATTGTTTTTGTCCGGCGCCAGACCATGCATCTCTTAGAAGAAAACGAACAAGGCCGACCGTGTTTCGATGCGCAATCCAGAGAGTATGGGTTGATTGTGAGCAAAAAGTTAGTCAATCGCTGCATCGTCTTCGCCGTAGAGGTATGTATCCAGCACGGCGTGAAAGTGCCTGATACGAACTTCCTGATAATTCCCCAAGGTCTGATGTCCTTTCTTTGAGGCTTTGATGCCTGCCCACTGACGCTTGAAATTATCTGTGTCTTGATCGAGTACGTGACTCAAACCGGTGCGGTTGAAAGAATCCAGGGAAGTGTAGGGTTCATCGATAGCGAGATGTTCTACTGGTGCAGGGGCGGGTCTGGATCCCGTATCCGGCACAGGTTGTAAGAGCATAATGTCGTGTATGCAGCGGTCAGGGCCCAGCGGCCTAAAGCGATATATCAGCGGAATTGTTATGCCGGGAAAAAAGCAGGCATTAGGGAACAGGTGATACTCGATGCTATCCAGCATTTCGCTGTTGGAAATTCCGGATAGGTCTACAGATAAACTTTCAGACATGTTTTTGCGCAGGATGTCGGCATGGGCCTGTCTTGCACTTTGACCCTCAGGCAGTTCACTGGAATCATGACCAAATAATCCATACAACTCCTTTTCCGAAAAGGATTTTTCGAAATGTGGATTACCTGATGATAAGTTCTGAAGGAAGCGGGTAACGTGGGGGCTAAATATATCATATTGGGTGTTTGCCCAACTGGACGTTCGCAGGGCTTCTGGATGTGTTGCAAGGACATGAAATGCTTCGAGGAAAGCTTCCATGCACATTTTCCAGTTACCTGGCAGGATTTTCTGGGTATGCAGTGAGATGAATCGGTCTTCTAACGGCCATTCTGCAAAGTGCTCTGGAAGGACCTGCAGATAATCCTTTAAGGGTTGTGCCTCGGTGTCGAGATTGATAAACACAAATCCACCCCAGCTATCACATGGAATTTCTGTCAGCCCAAAATCACTATCATCGATATGGGGGAAGTCCCAACGGCAAGGAATGTCTCTAAGCGCGCCATCCAGATGCCAGGACATGCCATGGAAAGGGCAGCGCAGAAATTGTTTTCCCTTACCCTGCTCACCGGCAGCAAAAAACTGCATACCGCGATGTGGGCAGGAGTTAATAAACGCACGTATCTTCTGATCTTCACCACGGATCACAAATACGGAATCGTCACAAATATCGTAAACATGATAGTCACCGGGATCAGGAACATGTTCCTCTCGGCAGGCCCATTGCCAGGTTTTCTGCCAGACGTTCTTTATCTCTGACTGGTAAAAGGTCTCATCCGTATACCGGGATAGGGGAATGTCGTCACTGCCGAGATAGACATAGCGACTTTCTTTAAGCGCTGGGGGAGGGTTGTCACTATCCTGAGTGATTATTTCCTGTGCAGATGGCCCTGGGCATCGTGCCTCTCCTGATGAAAGACTCTGATCAGAAGGCGCATAAATATTAAATCGGTCAGTTTTCATCAGTCAGTATCCCGTAGTTTTTAGTGATTTATTCCCCATTGTGCCGGTTTTCGGTATTCTATTTCTAACATCAGATACCGAATTAGCAAAACAGTCAACATTGACTGTTTTATGGTATTCTAATTTTGAAATTTGGCAACGATGGAAATCACTCTATGACATCTAGCGACCAGGAAGAAATTAGCAGGGCTGCCACCTGCCCACTCCATGAAGTCTCACCAATGCACCCCGCGTTATTAAAAGCGCCGTGGGGTATTAATCGCCGCCTAAGACAGGAAGCTCCTGTATTTAAGGATCCGGCATCCGGCATCTACTTTATTTCTCGTTATGAAGATGTGCTTCGTATAGCAAAGGATCACGGAACATTTTCCAGCAAAATGCTGTCGGCGAACCGCTCCCTGGGAGGAAGCGAAGATTCGGAAATTACTGAGGTTCTGAAAAGCGGTTATCCGCAGGTTGCTACCATGCTAACTCAGGATCCTCCTTTACAAAGAAGGTACAGGAAGTTTGTCGATGGGGCATTCTCACCAGCGAGTCTCAAGGTGCTGGAACCCTTCATCGAACAAACAGCGAATGACCTGATAGATCAGTTTATAGATGATGGGCACTGCGAGTTTCTATCTACCTTCGGCGTGCAATTGCCGCTGCGAGTCATCGTCTCCCAATTAGGGGCACCTGAATCTGACCTGCACAAGTTCCGTAAGTGGACCGAGGCATTTATCGGCAACCTTTCAGGTCAACTGGATCGTGATGGGATACTTGCTGCAGCGAAAGATATGGTGGAATTTCAGCATTATTTCGTGGACAGGATGAATGAACGCCGTGAACTTGCAACCGATGACATTCTTTCGAAATTGGTGAATGCAAGTATTGATGGTGAGAAATCTTTGAGCGATGCGGAATGTTTGTCGATGATCTCTCAGATCATGGTAGCTGGTAACGAGACGACCTCTGCAACTTTAACAGAAGCAATGTGGTTGCTCGTACAGAATCCCGATCAGTATGAAATGCTGCGCAATGATCCGTCACCTGACATGATCTCGAACCTCGTTGAAGAAGCGCTGAGGATCTCGAGTCCGTCGTCCAACATGTTCAGGCGCACCACTTGTGATGTTGAGATGCACGGAGAAAAAATACCCAAGGATTCGATTCTGTTTGCACGATTTGCTTCGGCTAACCAGGATGAAAATCAATTTCCAGAGCCAGAGAAGTTCGATTTGCATCGAGGCAACCTTAAAGAGCAGGTAGCGTTTGGCAAAGGTGTTCATCACTGCCTGGGTGCTGCACTCAGTCGTCGGGAGATGAATATTGGCTTTAGGGTCATCCTTGAGCGCCTGGAAAACTTCCGCTTAGTCGAGGGTGCAAGCGAACCAGGATTTTCGGCGAACGCGCTGTTGCATGGGCTCACGGGGTTTGAGCTCGCCTTCGATAAGATTGGCTGATCAGATTTCTCCATTTAAATAAGTAAAAGATAAAAATCTTAAAACAGGATAGTTGGCATGACTGTGCTTGATACGTTTAATCTGAAGGGGCAGGTTGCTGTTGTTACCGGTAGTGGTCGCGGAATAGGCGAAGCAATAGCCATTGGTCTTGCGGAAGCCGGGGCAAAGATAGTGCTGGCTGCGCGTCGAACCGAGGAAATTGAGGCAGTAGCAGAAAAGATTAAAAATTTAGGCGGTGAGGCGATAGCCGTTACAACGGATGTGATGATAGTCGAGCAGATCAACCGGCTTGCAGACACAGCGGTCTCTTCATTCGGTTCGCTGGATTGTTGGGTTAGCAATGCAGGCGGAGCAGATGATCGAGTCGCAAGAACATTGCTCGATGTACCCGAACGTCAATGGGATTTTCAACTCAACCTGAATTTGAAGGCAGTCTGGACTGGTGCCCAGGCAGCAGCGAAGGTCATGAAAAATAGTGGTGGCGGCACGATCATCAATATTTCTTCTGCCGCGGCAGGGCGGGCATCACCTTTCAATGGCCCTTATGCTGTCGCTAAATCAGGCGTTGATAGTCTGACTCAGACGCTTTCATCCGAACTCGCAAGATACAATATCCGGGTCAATGGCATATCCCCCGGACCGATACCCACAGAGGTATTTAAAGAGTTTCTAAACATCACCGATGAAGATGTGCCTGAAATGGGCAAAAAACTGGGCATTCCTCTTGGCCGGCTAGGAACCCCTGAAGATATCGCGCCGGCCGCTGTGTTTCTGGCCTCGGATGCCTCCCGGTGGATGACCGGGGAGACCATAACCATAAAAGGCGGGCACAGTAGATAACAGGGTATTGCCTCAGGGTAGTTGTGTGGTGACAATCCCCTTCGAGAGCGGGTTAGTAACCCTCGAGAATTGATGCCAATTCAACGTTTTCAAGTTTTCTGTAGGCACTGTCAATCCAGTTCCTCATGATTTCAGGTCCTCGCCCAGTACCCAACTCAAGTTGGCTTTGATGCAGGATTGGTGAGATGCGATGAACGATAGCCACCATTCCAATGTCGAACTCGCGTCGTAGTTCCTCATTCGGGATGTCAATACCCAGCAGAGCAAGAGATTTCTGATAGTACTTAATCATCTCATCCAGTTTCTCATCAGACGCGTTTGCAGGTAGTGCTGTGCTAAGAAAATAGGCGAGCTCGAGTCCATAAGAACCGGACGTTGTTGTTTGCCAATCAAGCAGCAACATCTCGCCGGCATCGTCATCGAAGCAGAGGTTGTCGACCCTGAAGTCACCATGTAGCAGAGTTGAAGGACCTTTCCCAAGTCGTTCGGTAAGCTGTACGCCATTTTTTTTCAACCAGGCATGCAATCTAAGCTGATTTTCAGAGAGCTTCTCTCGATTTTCCTTGAGATACTTGTTGGCGGACTGCAGATAGCCCATGTGAATGAGTTTGGCGGATACCTCAACAGGGGTGACCCACGAAAGTGCATCCAGTTCTTCACTATTCCAGAATTGTGCATGAAGTGAAGCCATACAGCTCAGCGCCATTTTGATGTCGTTGTCGCTGCTCTCGGCAGATTGATCGCCAAGGCGATAGTGGCTCACGTCTTCTATCAGTAGTGCGTAACGGCGTGGCATAAGCCCAAATATCCATTGGACTATCATGCCTAGAATCGCAATTACCCAGATGGGTAGACGGTTTAGTCCTTTGAGTCTTTCGAGCACAACATCGGGATCATCGGCGGCGCTCAATGCACCGTAGTAGAAGCCAGGTGTGCGGATGTTGAGTCTGTCTTTAAGCGTGCTGTAGAACCGAATCTCCTTCTCGTAGACGCCAATGCTTTGGCCCAATATTCGATTTTTTAGTGCGGTCGGTATTTTGAGAACCACTGTTGAAGGCGCTTGGCTTGCTGGATCTTTGGCAGTGGAATTGTGGATGACCTCTGGCGAATACGTCAATGAGAGAATTGCAATTTCCCCGAGGAAGCCAGTTTCTTCACCCACCACACGATGGGTAAAGCTAACGATACTACCACTGTCGAGAATCCCGGCTTCTCGCATGGCAGAGGTCAGCCAGTCAGCGGTAATATCGGCCAGGCAAAATGGAACGTTGTTAAGTATATTCAGAAGCTGTTCCTCTTCGGTCGTTTAACCTGCGGCGACAGGCATGATTCGTTCACTTAATTGGTCGAGGCTATCAAGGCCTTCGGGCCCAGCAAAAAAGAACGCTGGTATCATGATTCTGTCGACGCCAATCGACGCCATCTCCTCAACTCCTTTTTCGGGGTTAGCAATCTGTGAACCAAATATAGCGCTAAACTCAATTGACGCGGGATCACGACCCGCCTTTTCAGCAGCCTGTCGAACCCGATTTAGCAGTGCGGAGAGTTGCTCTATGTCACCCTCGCCAGGGAAGTAGCCATCGGCAATACGCACGGCTCGAGAAATTGCAGCATCTGAATCGCCGCCGACAATAATAGGGATGGAACCGTTGACTGGTCTTGGGCTGCAGGTCGCAGGTTCAAAATCAACAAAGTCACCATGAAACTCGGCATGGGGCCCTTTCCATAGAGCACGCATGGCTTCAATATATTCATCATTGCGGGCGCCACGTCTTTCCCAGGGAACGCCTAGTGCGTCGAACTCCTCTTTCATCCAGCCAACCCCAAGCCCCAGTTCCACACGTCCTCCAGACAATTGATCCAGTGTCGCCAGTTCCTTTGCGAGGATCAAAGGATTACGTTGAGGAACAATCAAGATGCAGGTGCCGAGACGGAGTGTCGGTGCCGCGGCCGCGGCAAACGCCAGCCATATCAAAGGATCCGGGATTGGTGTTTCTGGTTCTGCGGGAATTTTGCCGTCGGGGGTATAGGGGTATTTCGATGCGATGGCATCCGGCATTATAACGTGTTCACCACCCCAGACGGATTCAAAGCCAGCTGCTTCAGCACGCTTGCAGAGCGCCAGGGTAGAAGGGCCATCAATACTTATGCTGCTGGCAAAGGCCAGTCCTACTTTCATATTCTTTTCCTTTTATCTGATTCGATGCAATACCTCGACATAGGGTATTGAATGTAATCTCGACGGTTGAAGATCAAAAATCTTTTTCGGACGAGGTTGGATATCTGTTTTTGTTTTGTTATCTTGTGAAACAGTCATCCGTGATTGTTTTGTATTTAGCGCTTGATCGACTTAAAGGTCAAGTGCCTTTCTAACAGCGCTTGCTGAACTCGCGTGTCACAATTACGGGTATATTGATCTACTTGTTTTCCAGCAAGTCTTCACCCAGGAAATACAGAAAATATAAATAGGAATAGTCATGTCAGTAAGCGAATCAGTGACCAATGCGAACCCTTTTCTGCAGGGTAATAACGAGCCAGTTTACGAAGAGACAACGACAACCGAGATGGAAGTGATAGGCAAGGTGCCGGTTGATATTTCGGGGAGTTTTTTAAGGGTAGGTCCAAATCCCTATTATGTGCCTGATGAAGAGCGATATCACATCTTTGATGGTGATGGGATGATCCACGGAATCCATTTTAATGAAGGAAAGGCCACGTACCGGAATCGTTTTATTCAAACAAAGGGTCTGATTGAAGAGCGAGAAAAAGGGCAATGGATATATCCCGGTCTGAACATGTTTGGTGAATACATTGCTCGGGGTGAGATGCCCGGCACAAAAAATACAGGAAATACGGCAATGGTTTTCCACCAGGGGCAGCTCTTTGCAATGATGGAGGGCGGCACGCCTTATCGTATGTCTTTACCCGAACTTGAGACTCTCGGAGAGCATGATTTCGACGGTACAGTGACCCACAATTTCACCGCTCATCCCAAGGTGGATGTTAAAACCGGTGAGATGATGACGTTCGGCTATGCCCTAGAGCCGCCATTTCTTTCCTATTCGGTTGTGGGGCAGGATGGACGTGCGTCGCACTCGACAGAAATAACCATTCCCAAGCCGATCATGATGCACGACTGTGCCATCACTGAAAATTACACCGTGTTCGCGGATCTTCCTCTGGTCTTCGATTTCGAAAAGATGATGGCGGGTGACGGTCTGGTAGGGTGGCAGCCAGAGAACGGGTGCCGAATCGGCATCGTTCCGCGTCGTGGCGATGATGCATCGATTCGTTGGTTTGAGATCGAGGAGAGCTTTCTCTTCCACGTTGCCAATGCGTTTGAGGAGGGAGATGAGCTTGTCTTCCAGGCTTGTCGTTCAAACCGAGGCGGCATCGTCACAGAAGAGGGCGCAGACGTGCGGGACCAGCTTGGACAGCTTCACGAATGGCGGTTCAACCTGAACACAGGTGAGATCAAATCGAGGGCTATTGATCGGGATTACTACTGCGACTTCCCGCGGATCAACGATGACTATGTTGGTTACAAGAATCGATATACCTATGCTGCACGCTTCAGAGTTGAAGACATGCCGACCTTCGATGGTGAAGTGAAATATGACAATGAAACCGGCGCCATCGAGATGCATTACTTCGGTGACGACGCAGAGTCAGGCGAAGCAGTGTTTGTACCCAGAATTGGCGCCTCGAGCGAAGATGATGGTTATGTGATTTGTTTTGTTTACGACCGAAAAACAGGGAGTAGCGAATGTCAAATTCTTGATGCCCAAAATTGGACGGCTGATCCTGTCGCTAGAATCAAAATTCCGCAGCGAGTACCGCACGGATTTCATGCGGCATGGGTCGCGCACTCATAAGGCTCGAAATGACTTTTGCACTAAGCTATGCCGAACAATATCCGGAACAGATCGCCATCAGAGACGAGCAAAAATCACTGCTGTGGTCTGAGGTCGATGACATTCTTAATCGAACCGTCAATGGATTGCGGGACCTTGATCTCGGACCTGAAGGCCGAGTGGCCGTTTTCGCGGAAAACTCGGTGGAAACGGCATTAGCCAACCTCGGTGGATTGGTCGCAGGCGCATCGGTAGTGCCGGTCAATTTTCATCTTACTGCAGATGAAGTTGCCTACATACTGAAGGATTCCGGTGCGCGGGTATTGTTCGTCAGTCCAGAGACTGCAGATCGAGGCGTCGAGGCGGCGGCGAAGTCGAATTTACATTCAGTCATTGGCTGGTGCGATAAGGAAGGGGTTCTGGAGTGGTCGCAGTGGCTAGTAGGCAATAGCGCGGAACAGCCAGATCACAGTGTGCCACCCAGACCAAACCTGCTGTATACCTCCGGCACAACCGGGCGCCCAAAAGGTACTGAGTTGCCCCCAACCATGTTTGCTGGTGGAGCAACCATTGAGGAACATCTGGCGCTGTTCCGAGAAAGGACCTTGGCACGTATACCTGCTGGTAGTGAACTCGGCGCGCAGCTAGTGGTCGGGCCCATGTATCACACGGGGCCGTTGAGCGCGACGCGGCAGCTGATTGCCGGCGTTCCCTCTGTCATCCTGAGTCGTTTTGATGCAGAAAAAACGCTTGCAACCATTGAGCAGTTCAAGATTGAGTCAACGCTGATGGTTCCGACTCATTTTGTACGGCTATTAGCCCTGCCCGAAGATGTGCGAGGGAAATATGACATCAGCTCAATGAAGAGTATCAGTCATACAGGTTCCAAGTGTCCCGTCGATGTTAAGCGAGCCATGATTGAATGGTTTGGCCCCGTTTTCCTGGATGCCTATGGTGCCAGTGAAGTAGGAACAACCTGCATGATTACCTCGGATGAATGGCTCGCGCACCCCGGTTCTGTCGGCAAGGCCATTCCTCCTTTTACCGCAATGATTTTTGATGATGACAACAATGAACTACCAGCCAACTCGGAAGGGCGCCTGTATTTCAAAGATGCCACCGGACGTGGTGTCATTTATCACAATGATCCGGAAAAGTCGGCGGAGGCGCACATTGCGCCCGGTATTTTTACGCTGGGAGAGATAGCCTACGTTGATGAAGAAGGTTACGTCTACATCACCGACCGCTTCAGCGACATGGTTGTATCGGGTGGTGTAAATATTTACCCTGCTGAAGCCGAGGCAGTGTTAATTGAACATCCTGCAGTATTGGATGTGGCCTGTATAGGTGTTCCAAACGCTGATATGGGTGAAGAATTAAAAGGGCTCGTGATCCCGAACCCGGGTGAAGACCTGCCTTCCGCAGACGTGATGATAGCCTGGTGTCGCGAGAGGCTGTCTCACTATAAGTGCCCAAAAACACTTGAGTACGTCGATGAGCTTGGGCGGAACACTATGGGAAAGATAAATAAGCGCAAATTACGTGCGCCATACTGGCAAGACAGGGATTGACGGTAAATCGTCTCGCTCAGTTTTGCTCAATTTTCCTCGGCATCAAGAATCTCGTAAATCCGTTTTTGAAAATACCAGCGTCCACCCTTCTTGGCGTAGTCATCCGTGTACTTACCCGTGATCTTGCGTTTTGAACCGTCCTTGCCGTGCAAGAACTCCTGTTGGTACCAGGTACCTGTTGCAGAATCTCCACCTACAATGATGGGGCCCGCTGAAGCGAAGAATCCTACATACGAGAATGCACCCATGCTTTGCTCCCAGATGGGGAAAAAGTTGTCGAGACCTTTAATTTCTCCCACCCCGGGCAAACTCCAGCTAGCTTCTGCGAGCCAATTTGATTTCCAGGCCTCACCGTCGAAACGCATTACCGCGTCGTTATAAGACTCCACTAGTTCTCGAATCGCCAACCTGTCTTCCACCGGACCTTCACTAATCATTTTCATCTACCTTGATTTTTATCTACTTGGTTTTAGATCGAACCATAGTATAGTTAATGTCTGCCAACAAGCTGCGATTAGGCACGAGAAAGTGATGGGGCAACAAAAGCGAAACCCCGAAGGAGGCCAACAATATACCTACGCCTCAAACAATGATCTACAATGCCAGCTTTAATTCTGCTGAGAAATTTAGTTCTATATCCCAAATTCAATAAAAATATGTGAGAAATCATGACAGGAAGACTAGAGAACAAGGTCGTCGCAATCACAGGCGCTGCGAGTGGATTCGGTGAGGCGGCAGCGATTCGTTTTGTCGCTGAAGGTGCTAGAGTCGTGCTTGGCGACATTCAGGAAGATGCAGGTCAAAAGGTTGCCGAAAGTCTCGGAGATGCAGCGCGCTTCGTCTCCTGCAATGTGACCCATGAAGATGAGGTGGCAAACCTGATCGATACAGCAGTGTCGGAATTTGGCCAACTTGATGTGATGTACAATAATGCAGGTATTGTGGGTGCGGCGGGTCCTATCGCTTCAAGCGTAACTGAGGAATGGAAGTTCACGATCGACATCCTGTTGAACGGCGTTTATTACGGTTGCAAGCACGCCGCCAGAGTCATGATTCCTCGTGGTCGAGGCTCCATTGTCAGCATGTCCAGCACGGCGGGTATAATGGGTGGACTAGGTCCTCATGCCTATGCCACCGCGAAGCACGCTGTCATTGGGCTAACCAAGAACATTGCTTGTGAGTTGGCGCAATATGGCATCCGGGCAAACGCTATTTCACCGGCCGGTATGGCAACGCCGATGGTTGCGGCCCTGAGTGGTGACCCTTCTGCGATCGAAAAAACTAAAAAGGTTCTGGCTGCAAGCTCGCCTCTGAAAGGTCGCCCTGGACTAGCAGATGATGTGGTCAATGCGGCTCTATGGCTTGCCAGCGATGAATCCGGATATACCACTGGGCATACCCTGACCACGGATGCAGGCCTCACCATTGGTTCGACTAATCCGACACCGTTTGCTGAATATCAGCCTATCATTCGTGAAGCGGGTCGCCGCGGGCTAGACGAGTAGCCATCTCTGATACGCAGTCCTAAAGCCCCTTTTGTCTGTTTTGACTCTGACTGTAAATGAATTTTACCAGGGCCATGTTCTTTGCGTGATAGTTCAAGTAGACTAAAAACAATCACTACTGACTGTTTATTTTAGAAGGTAAAGCAGATGTCTGAAATGTTTAAGGACCTGGATCCGGAGACCATGCCTCGTTCTCCCGGCGTGACTTACCAGGAACTGTTGGATCAAGATTCTCACGAGGTGCCCTCCGTCCTTAGATTGCAATCTCCGAAAGATCTAGGTTTGACTGAATATCCTGTCAATCGCTACATCTCAGCGGACTATCATGAAAAGGAAGTGGAACGCCTGTGGAAAAAGGTTTGGCAATTTGCTTGCCGTGAAGAAGACATACCAGAACCCGGTGATCATTATCGCTATGACATTGCGGGCATATCATTCCTCATCGTGCGGACAGAAACCGGGGACATTAAAGCGTACCCAAATGCCTGTTTACACCGTGGCCGCATGCTGAAGGAGTTCGATGGCAACGCTACGGAATTAAGATGTCCGTTTCACGGCTTTGCCTGGCATCTGGACGGCTGCTTTAAAGACTCCCCATCCAGGTGGGACTTTCCACAGATAAAAGATGAAGAATTTTCATTGCCAGAGTTGCCGGTTGCGATTTGGGCGGGCTTCATTTTCATTAATCCTGATCAGAGTTGCGCGCCCTTCGATGACTTTATCGCCGACCTTGCAGGCCAGTTCGAGCGTTGGGATTTAAGTGCCTTGTATAAGGAAGCCCATGTCGCGAAGATCATGCCCTGCAACTGGAAGATTGCCCAGGAGGCATTCTGCGAGGCTTACCATGTTAATGCGACCCACCCACAGATCATGCGTGGAATTGGCGACACCAATAGCCAGGTAGACGTTTGGGAGAACTGTGCCAGGGTCATTACGCCGGGTATTACGCCAAGCCCGCTTTTAGACTATGAAGTTACTGATGAAGATGTACTCCGGGCAATGATGGATTTACCGCCTGAGGCAGAGGTCCCTAAAGTGCCGGAAGGGATGAATGCGCGGGCATTTATGGCAGCGATCAGTCGAGATAATTTACGACCCACCGCGGGTGCGAAGGTTGACGAATACTGTGATGCAGAGATCGTGGATAGCATTGACTACACCCAGTTTCCGAACTTCCATCCCTGGGGTGCCTTTAACAAGATCGTGTACCGTTTTCGACCCAACGGTAACGACCACCGCTCTGCCATTATGGAGTGCATACAACTCGCGCCATTCAGTGGTGAGCGACCACCGGCGGCAAAAATACATTGGCTAAAGGAGGATGAAAAGTGGTCTAGCGCACTAGGCTTTCTCGGCAAGGTGTTCGATCAGGATTCCTTCAACATGCCGAAGGTCCAGATGGGACTTGAATCCACTTACAAAACTGGCATTACCTTATCGGGTTATCAGGAAAGTAAGGTTCGCTGGTTACACCAGAAATTCACAGAATGGGTAGGTGATTAATAATGGCTTCACTTTATCATCCGTTTGATACGGACCACCTGTATGAGTTGACCGAGGATGACAACATTCTGGTGACTACAGGTGAAACGAACGGCTTGTTCACAACTCAGGGGATTTATATTTCTGGCGAGCTGAAACAGGCTGATCCACAGATTTGTGTCTGGGTGGGTAACAATCCTGACCCCGCGACTCAATTATCGAAACCACGAGTGGCAGGTCGCGAAATTTAACATAAAGGAGGTTTTAGGAAACTGCAATGATGTTGGAACCCTGATTTTTTGGCGTAGAGTCTTCGCAATTGCGAATCGTTTCTGCCACCTGAAACATCGGCCGCTTAAGCATGTTTTTGAGTTCGTCGTTAGCACCAACTCGCTCGAGTGCCTTGTCCATGCATAACAGCCATTGATCCCGTTCTTTCGGACCAATGCGAAATGGCTCATGAGGTTCCGTCAGGCATACCGTACCCTTAATGGCTTGATAGACTGGAGGGCCGCCCATCCAACCCGTCAGGTAGGCCGTTAACATGCGCTTGATGTGGTCCAGGTTATCCGCATGCATTTGTCGGATTTCACTCACCGTGGTGAGCTCATCCATGACATCATAGAATGCGTTGACGAGTTGTTTGATACCTGCATCACCGAGTGTTTCATAAGGTGTTTTGAGGGATTCGGACATTCAGATTTTCTCCGGGAGTTAGTGCCGGATTGAGGCACGGCTGCGGAACAGGAAACCAATATAACCAAATACTAAGCGAGAGACCAAGCTGTTATGTTCATCTTAAGCGGGAGTCATGGTGAGAGATCACAATCTTTTCGCCCAGAACGAGGGAAGACTTACTATGGACTGCAGTCTGGCCCAAAATCTATCGTCACTGATGTGGTGCCAAAATTATGATAAAAGTCTATTACTTCATTAAATCCGAGGCTTCTTTGGAGCTACGCAAGGACGCGCTCGAGAAACTGCGCCAATCGTGTCCGTCGCTCGAAGCCGCTGTGCTTTCCAGTGCAATTAAAGATGCCATACCTGGTCGGTCAACGACATTGAGCGGCGTTTTAGAACTTTGGTTTGAGTGCACTGCGGATGCTGAAGCGGCGAACGAGTTATCTCCCGCGATGCTATTTGTGAGCCCGGTCGAGACGGCGTTTGTCCTATCAGGTATGGAGAGGATTGTGATGCGCCATCCCGGCTTCTATACAACAAGTGGCGTAAAAGGTGTTTACGCATTTCGGCGCAAGGGCAGTATGCCTGTTAAGGATTTTCAACATTACTGGTGGCATAACCATGGACCTCTTGCCGCGCTAACCGAAAACGCGACCTGCTATTCTCAATGCCACCTTGCAAAAGAAGCTTATCCTAACGGGTCACCCGGCTATGATGGCGTAACAGAGATTTACTGGCCTGACTTGCCAGCCGCGTTGTCGGCTTTGGACTCCAGGCAGATGACCGAAGATCAATCCAGCGATGCAAAGAACTTCGTTGATCTCGAAAGCATTGAATTAATGATTGCAAAAGAACACATGATTATCCCACCCTGGAAGGAGAATTTATGAACGACCAATCAACAAACTATGACGACGTAAAGCAATATCGACTCGACCCTGAACGTATACAAGAGCTCATTAGGTCTGCAGGTGAATGTGTCTTTATCTGGGCGAACAAAGCGGGACATCCGATAGGTGTGATTACCGCGTATGTGCCGGTCGATGGGAAAATCTGGATGACCGCGACTAGAGAAAGAGTCAGAATCAAAGCGATTGCCAGAGACGGGAGATCATCCTGTGTGTTCACCAGCAAGGGAACCCCCATGGGTGGCGGAAAAACCGTTACCTACAAAGGTCATACGGTCATTCATGATAAACAGGAAACCAAACAATGGTTTTACAAGCTGTTAGCCAGCGGTATGGCTGGTCGCCCTGATGACGGCAATGAGTTCGCCAAAAATCTGGATCCCGCCTTGTTTGTCAGATTCCTGGATACACCAGAGCGAGTTGTACTCGAGTTTACGCCAGAGATGACGATTCCGTTTGATGGCGACAAGATGGCGCTAGGCACCGCGGCAGCTTACGCCAGCTTTGCAAAGGAAGAGAGCTAGCCCCCGGCATTCATAGATTGTGAAATCACTGCAAAGCCTTCAGTTGCTGCAAGACGTTTGCCGACCACCGCCTGGTAGTCATCTGAGTGATACCAGGCCTTGGCTTTCTCTTCACTCTCAAATTTGATGATCACCGTTTGTGGGCCCGGAGGGGTGCCTTCAATAGTTTCAGCCGCGACATCAAAGGCCACAAGTTCTGCTCCGTGAGCCGCCAATGTGGGTCCCGCACCTGCTGAATATTCCTGGTACAGGCTTGGGTCATTTACTTGATACTGCGCGATAAAATATGCTGCCATGATAATTCTCCTTTAACTCATTCTTTGTGGATATGCTGGTGCAAGATTTCCGTTTTCATCTCGGACATCAAATTCCTTACTTAGATCTTCTACCCATTGTATCGAGCCGCTGCGTGACATTAGGTCAGGGGCCTGCGCTAGTGCTGCGACGGTTCGACCAACCCCTAAAGTGGTTTGCGCACCGGACGGATCACGACCACTTGCAAGAATAAACTCTGTCGCAACCGATCCAGGGTAAAGTGTGATGGCCGCAATTTCTTTATCTTTCAGCTCAATCGCCATATCTGCCGTTAAGCGATCAAGGCCAGCCTTACCCGCACCATAGGATGAAGAAAAGTGATATGACTGACCCCCGGGTGAGGAAACATTCACAATCAAGCTGCCAGCACCCGCTGCGAATAATAACGTTGCCGCATGCCAGCTTGCAACATAGTGTGCCCGTAGTCCGATACCGACTTGATCATCCCATATTTGAATTGGGTGATCCCAAAACCCGCCACCCCAGGCCGGTGGGCTCGGAATTTTGTAAACATTATTAACGAGAATGTCGATCTTGCCTTGCTCTTTGCCGATGTGTTCAAAGAAATCTGCAATTTCTGAGTCGTTTGCATGGTCAACTCGCATTCCATGGCCTTCGCCGCCAGCTGCATTGATCGCGGCAACTGTGCCTTCAATCGTTAGCTCGTCCACACTGCCAGTCGTGCGTCCGGATACATAAATGATTGCGCCTTGTTCTGCTAGTGCAATTGCTGTTCCGCGACCAATTCCGCGGGTGGCACCGGTGACAACACACACTTTTCCTTTAAGTGACATAAGCAAATCCAAAAACTGAAAGATGCTGTATTGTCGCGGTTTAGAATAAAACCGTCAAGCCTGACGGTTATTAAGCACATTGAGTCATTTCGAAGCGTTTATTAATAGTGTGCCGTTCCTCCGTCAACGCTAATGAGGGCGCCTGTGATGCCACCCCCATCTTCGCTGGCGAGCAGCAAGGCAACAGCTGCAACCTCTTCGACCTTGTTAGGACGATTAATTGCAGACTCACTGGCAAACATGGCGACCATTTCCTCAAATGAAATTCCCATTGCTGCCGCTGTTGCAGGACCGTTGTCTTTGACTATGTCCGTGATAATCAGACCTGGGCAGATAGCATTTACCGTTATGCCCTCCGTGCCAACCTCGCGCGCGATAGACTTGGTCATACCGTTAACCGCATGTTTTGCGGTCACGTAAGCGGTTAATACCGCTTTGCCATTTTTACCTTCTACCGACGACATGTTGATAACTCGACCCCACTTGTTACTCAGCATGTGTTTGAGAGCACGTCTCGTCGCCCAAAATGTAGAGTAAACGTTCCACTTCATACAGAGATCAAACGCCTCATCAGAGAGGTTTACAGCGGGTTGCAAGTCACCAGCACCTCCCGCATTGTTGACCAGAATATCAATTGAACCCTGGGTCTCAACGGTTTTGTCAACAAAAGCCTCGATGTCGTTTTGATTTGTGGCATCGCCTTGAATAAAAACCAGACGATCACCTGCGCCAATCTCCTTAAGCGCCGCAGCGGCCTTTTCTGCATTGCGAGCCATGATTGTAACGATTGCGCCCTCAGCCAGATAGGATTCCGCAATGGCTCGCCCAATCCCGGCCGAACCGCCTGTAATCGCCGCGACTTTGTTATCAAGTTTCATAAGGTCTCCAATAGTTCAAATGCGTTATTTTTTTTAGTGAGTCGATGGTATTACTTCTGCAGTCTCGCTAGCCGTTTAGCCGTACTAGGCCACGAGATTCAGCGCGCTGTAATTCAAAGCAGAGAATGGGCGCAGCTATTTCCAAAAACATTCGGCGCTACGGCGGCGTTGTAAAACCCAAACGACACCGACATTAAACTTGGTTCGACTGCCAGTATCAACATAATAAAAGCGAGTTGGCCTTTGGTTGAGTCAGTACAAATACACGTAAGAATCCATACTGCTCCTGGTGGGTCTATCAAAGTCGACAAAGATAGTGTGTAGCGCAGCAGTGTTGGATATGCGTATCAATGCCATCCCTGTATCTAACAATGATCTTAGTGGTACACTCACCTACGTCTTGGCCGGTGAGGCAGAAAGTTGGTGGCTTGACTTCTCGTGGTTCGTGGAAAGAAGGTGCTACCGACGGTGTTGAATTTTCCTTCTCATTTTGGATTGGAGAGCTTCTCAATATGAGCGTGTTTTTTCCGCGTGTCATTTGTTCGCTACTGCTGCCGTTAATAAGCGGCTTCTCGATTAACATTGCTGCAGACGGGCGACAATATTCAAGCCCTGTGGGTCAAAACTATCCGAAAGATGTGTTCTTCGGTGATACGCATTTGCATACTCGGAATTCGGCAGATGCATGGAGTATGGGTAATCTCAACCTGACCCCTGGGGATGCTTATCGATTTGCCCAGGGTTCACCGGTAATCGCACACAATGGCATGAAGGTTCAACTACGTAGACCGTTGGACTTTCTAGTGGTCAGCGATCATGCAGAATATCTGGGTGCATTTTATCGTTTTAACGTGAAGGACTCATTGGTGACCGAAACTGATGTTGGTCGACAGTGGCAAAAGTATGTGGAAGAAGGCGAATTTGCAAAATTCTTTGGCGCTTTCGTTAACAGCATGCGGAACCCGGAAGAAGACCCGGCGTTACCCGTATCGGTTCGCCAGACTGTCTGGAGCGACGTGACGCGTACCGCAGACCTACACAACAAACCAGGTGTGTTTACGGCGTTTTCCGGTTATGAGTGGACGTCAATGATCTCTGGCAACAACCTGCATCGAGTGATTTTGTTTAAGGATGATGCCGACAAGGCTGGTCAAATGATTCCATTCTCTGGACAGGATAGTCTTGATCCCAGAGACCTGTGGCGAGCCCTGGCTGATTATGAGGCGCTGACGGGAGGCGAGGTTCTCTCCATTGCGCATAACGGTAACCTATCTAACGGGATGATGTTTCCCGGGAAGTCAGTTGATGGATCTCCAATCGACGAAGAATACGCTCGTTTACGCGCCAGATTCGAGACGGTTTATGAGGTGACCCAGGTGAAGGGTGATGGCGAAGCCCACCCGACATTATCACCAGACGACGAATTCGCAGATTTTGAAACTTGGGATTGGGACAACATCGGTCGTTCCCAGAAAAAGGAAGATTGGATGCTGCCGCAGGAATATGCGCGCGGTGCACTGAAGCGCGGACTCCACTACGAGGACAAGTTGGGTGTCAATCCGTTTAAGATTGGTCTTATTGGCAGTACCGACGGACACAATTCTATATCAACTCCGGAAGAAGATAATTTCTTTGGTAAGTTTCCAGAATCAGAACCAGGCCCTGAGCGCCTTAAAAATGCCATGGCACTCGACCGACTCTGGCAAAACTCATTGCTCGTGGCATCTGGTTATGCTGCAGTTTGGGCCAGGGAAAACACCCGTGAGGCAATATTCGATGCGATAAAACGGCGGGAAGTTTACGCAACGACAGGTTCGAGGATAAAGGTCCGTTTCTTCGCTGGTTGGGAGTTTACTGAAAGCGATATTCATCGTCCCGCGATGTTGGATATTGCGTATGGATCGGGTGTGCCCATGGGTGGTGACCTGTCGAAAGCTCGTGAGGGCAAGTCGCCGACCTTTCTGGCGCTCGCTACGATGGACGCTGATGGCGCTAAGCTTGATCGTATGCAGATCATAAAAGGCTGGATGGACAAAAAAGGCAAGTTACGTGAAAAGGTCTACGATGTGGCCTGGTCGGGCGAGCGTATACCTGATGAGAAGACCGGCAAGCTTCCACCCGTTGGCAATACGGTTGATGTTGAAAATGCCACCTACATGAATACAATTGGCGAGCCGCAACTCACGGCATTTTGGCAGGATCCGGATTTCGATCGACAAGAGCGAGCCTTCTATTATACCCGTGTGCTGGAGATTCCAACGCCGCGATGGACAACCTATGATGCGGCATACTTTAAGGTTGAACTTGACGATGAGGTGCCTAGTACGATCCAGGATCGGGCCTATACCTCGCCTATCTGGTACACGCCATAAACCGCCACTGGTTTTGTGCAACGGAACTCGTGCGAATCGTAGCCTGTCTTTCCAGCAATCAGGGTTTACCTCTTCCAATTTTTCAGAGGCACCACATGATTCGATTCATCGTGTATGGTTCTCCATTGCTGATTGCTTGGTTAAATGAGACAGCGTGAGAATTAATTCGTGGGAATATAAATGAATGTCATAGCAGAACCTCGCCATAAGGCGGCAGACAGTTGAGCTGGCTACTGCGACTTGGCTACGGTGTCGGCCAGTTACCAGAGGGCATAAAAAGTGCCGCTTTCGGTTTCTACTTGCTATTCTTCTTTAATCAGGTGCTTGGACTCTCCGGCACTCTGGCAGGCATTGCGGTCTTTATTGCGCTGTGTGTCGACGCGTTAAGCGACCCGGTCGTTGGCTCCTGGTCTGATTCAACCAGGTCTCGATTTGGCCGCCGTCACCCCTTTATGTACCTGGCTGCAGTTCCATTTGCGGCAAGTTTCTACCTGTTGTTTGTACCTCCTGAGGGGCTTGGGACAGCGGGGTTGTTCTTTTGGTTATGCGGTTTTGCCATGCTGACCCGCACCGCAATGACTTTCTATACAGTGCCCTACATGGCACTCGGTGCGGAGCTTACCGAAGACTACGACGAGCGTACTCTACTTTCGTCATTGCGTACGATTTTTCAGTTGATCGGTATGTTCGCCGTCTTGATAGTTGCCAACCAGTTGTTTTTTGGCGCGACCGAGACATATGCGAACGGTCAGCTGAACCCGGAGGCCTATCCTGTTTTTGCGCTAGCGGCGGTTCCTGTTCTGATCGGTGGCATATTCGTCTCAGCACTGGCAACACACCACAAGATTCCAACTCTGCGGATACCGTCAAAAAAGAAGTTTTCTTTCTCTCGCGTTATGTCCGAGGTACGCATTGCGTTCCAAATTCCCTCATTTACAGCCGTCGTGTCTTCCAGTGTGGTCTTCGGTATATCACAGGGTATGATTCAGGCACTGATCATCTACACGGCGACATATTTCTTTGCACTGTCACCGAATATGCTTTCCCTTCTCTTTGCCTGTGCCATTGTCGGTATGATATGTGGCAGCGCGGCGAGCAGGCCGTTGTCCGCGGTAGTGACGGAGAAGAAGGTCCTTTTTATCGCTGGAATGTGCTGGTATGCATTTTTTACCTCAATCATTATTATCCTGAAATTGGTGGGCGCGCTTCCTGATGATGCGGAACTGGTTGGCTGGCTCTACATCGTTAGCAGCGGCTTTTTTTCTGCGCTGGGTCTGGGCGCAGCGTTACCCATGATCGGGTCAATGATCGCAGACATCACCGATGAACATGAGCGGATACATGGTGAAAGGCAGGAGGGCATTTACTTCGCCGCCGCATCCTTTGCGGGAAAGATCGTAGGCGGCGCTGGCCCCGTGCTGGCTGGCTTTGTTATTGACCTCGCAGGTATTGAGCCTGGTGCAAACCTGGCGTCGCTGCCCGCATCGGCAGTTGCCACCTTTGGTTGGCTGCAAGGGCCGAGTGTCATTGTGCTTACCGGAATATCAGTATTCTGCATTAGTTTTTTTTCGATCACCCGTGCCCAGCATAAAGACACAGTGGCTGAGCTGTTGTCCAGGCGGCAGACAAATGACGCTGCTTGAAAGGCCTCCATTGTTTTAGCAATTCTAGTCTTGAGAAATTGGTGTCGTGATAATTTGCGTTACTAATTAGGTAAATATCAATCTGTTGGGCTGCTTGCCTCTATAGGTTCGTTGGTTTGGTGCTGTAATTTTGGTTACGCCCAGCGATCAAACCGCATAATTTCAGACCGAGGTTTACGTACAACTGGGCCGAAATTACCCATGGGGTAGCCGACCGGAATAAGACAAAGTGCGGCAAACGTTTCCGGGAGATTGAGAATTTGCCTTACGGCATCCTGGTCTCGCAGAGCGAGTGTAGTTGGCGCAGCACCGAGCCCCAGCGAACGGGCAGTTAAAAGAATATTCTGAATGCCCGGCCACACAGACCCGGCACTTCGATAAATGCCGAGTCCCTCGACTTTCTTGGGATAGTCAAAGCAGGCAACAATCAGTGCGGGGATCTCGTGCATGTGATCCATCTGCCATACCACCGCGTCCAACAGGCGTTTCTGTTTGGGGTTGGCTGGGTTCTCGACATCGGCTGTGATGTAGGGCGCTGCGTATTTACGGTTCTGGTCTGCCAGTTTTTGTTTTACTTCCGGGTCGCGAACGATTATCCACCGTGCTTTTTGCGTATTAGATCCGGAAGGTGCCTGATTTGCTGCGTCGATGAGCTCTAACAGCGCTTCCTCAGGCACCTCATCTGTCTTGATCCGGCGCATGGCCCGACAGCTATAGATAGCATTACTCAAGGAAAAATGTTCAGACATCTTGTCTCCAGAAATTGTTAGTAAATTTGCCGTTAAACAGGCTTGTAAGTTGTGTCATCGTCGGTTCCATTTCACTGTATTCCCTATCTAAAGAATATAAGTGATCTAACGTTTAGTGACAATAAACCATATTCTCCGAGAAAATGCTTTTCGCATTTTCTTGACAGTTTCAGAACCTGTCTATATAAAACAGGATGAGCTGACTGTTTTTTTCAGAAAATACAAAACATTGCCAACGGGGCTGATCTACATTATCGGTGTTGATCAAATAGGATAGTTGGATCGGACATAAGGTTGACGCGGGATGAATTTAAGTAAACGCACATTGTTTTTTTACGGCCTGACCGATCTGCCTATTGCCATGTCGTTGTTTCCGGTCATCGTATTTATTCCACGCTACTACGCCAGCGACGTGGGTGTGCCGCTAGCTGTTGTCGCCGGTATTTTGTTCTTTGTACGCTGGAGTGATGTTGTGACGGATCCCCTTATGGGGTATCTGAGTGATCACACACGGTCGCGATTTGGGCGGCGGCGAGTCTGGATCGTTGCCGCTACACCAATAATGATGTTGTCAGTTTACAATTTGTTTATGCCAGGTGAGCAGGCAGGTGGATTTCACCTGGCGCTATGGAGTTTTATGTTGTCACTGGGCATCACGATGATGCTCATCCCCTATTATGCCTGGGGATCAGAACTGTCGACGGATTACAACGAACGCTCCAAAGTGACGGGTAGTCGAGCCATGTTTAACGCCTTCGGTTCATTGTCTGCGCAAATAGTACCGGCCGTAGCGCTCTTGTTTTTTGGGCTCGGTGGCAGCGGGGTAGTGCTTGAGTTAGTTGGCATGACGATGTTGGTACTCATGCCAATCTGTGTGCTGTTAACTGTCACCAACGTACCAGAGCCACATTATCAGCCGCAGCAGCGTGTTAGTGCGAAGGAAGGCCTCAAGGTAATGTTCTCAAATGGTCCTTTTAAGCGTCTTGTTGCTGCATTTATGATTGGCTCTATTGGCCTTAACGTCACTACTCCGCTCTATCTCTTTTTTATCGCCGATGTATTAGAAGCTGAAGAAAAGGCAATTTACATGTTATGTGTATTTTACGTGACGTGTATTTTTGCGGTGCCTTTCTGGGTGTGGTTTTCTGGTCGTATTGGTAAACACCGTGCCTATCTAGTGTCGTTTTTTATGCTCGCATTTGCACACCCATTTTATATGCTGTTGGGTCCAGGAGACTTCTGGTACATGTTGCCTATCACTGTTGTCACGGGTTTTGCCGCCGGTGGTTTCTCTCAAACTTTGCCGAATTCCATGAAAGCTGATGTTATTGATCTAGATACACTCGAGACCGGCGAAAATCGAGCTGCGCAATTCTTTTCAGCCTGGTCCTTTGCACAGAAGGCTACCGCTTCATTTGGTGGGGCTATTGCTCTCTTTGGATTGAGCATGGTGGGTTATGATGCCCAGGCAGGATCCACGAATGGAGAAAACGAGCTGTGGGGGCTGCGCTTCCTTTTTTCCACATTTCCATCGCTCTTTTTTCTAACGGGTGCTGCGATTGTGTGGAAATATCCTATCACCGAGGAAAAACACGCGGAAATCAGGGCGCAGCTAGAGGCAACTGCCACAAACGCCTAACAAATATTCTGCACTTACTTTATTGGCCCTACATGTTTTTCGATGTACTCGTCGATCAGTTCATGATAACGCCGGATGCGCGTTTCTTGATTAGACAAATAAACGCCGGTGAAGCCACGCGAACGAAACCCACGTTGTTGCGTGACGAATACCGCCACATCTTCCTCGATGGCGGGACCAATGGAGTCCTCACCGTATTGCAGCATGGTTACCTCAGCTTCATCAGCGTCAACGGAGGTCGTTACTGCTTGCCTTGAGCGGTTTAGGCTTGCATCTTCGTTAAGTGACGCCGGGCTGGCGTACCACCAATTGTCGAACAGGCATTGTTCAGGGTCGCTCATATGAGGTCGAGCCCGCAGAAAGTGAAAGCCATCGGCCCACAACGAAACGGCAAAATTGGGAAAAAGCGTGTAATGAAACGCGTCAGTCAGTTGTTCTTTAGGTACGTTTGCATAGTGTGTATATCCCCGATCGGGTCCAAGGCTGCGTTTTGCATCCTGTAGCGCGGGGCGCGTATCTTCTAGTCGATCTTTATAGTCATCGGGGTTAAGGTCCCAATATCGTAGTAGGCTCGCGAGAGGGTCAATAATGTTACCTTTGGCATCTTCGTGACCAACACCAAAACCGCCCTTCATAATCATGCGGTTATGTCCCTCATCCGAGAGGTCAAATTTTGTTTCCTTAAAATTTGTATCGATAGTACCGCGAATCTTTGTACGATCAGTATCCGGGGTCGCTTGCATATGTACTGTGGGCACATGGTACGACTCGTTAAAGTTGTCGAGAACAATTTTCCAATTGCAGGGTAGCCACATGGTGTTTGCGCTTGTGCGCTTCCATTTGTGAATTTCGCGTTTTTCCCATTCGTCCCAGATTGGTCCCAGGTATTCTTTTAGTGAAATGCATTCCGGGTCCATATTTACCCAGATAAAACCAGCAAACGTCTCACACTTCAGCTCAGACAACCTGAGTTGCCCGCAAGGGTTGCCTTCAGGAAAGTCCTCTTTATCGGGAGCAAAATTAAGTTCGCCATCAGGCAGGTATGCCCAACTGTGATACTTGCACACAAAGCGTTGTTTGACATGCCCTTTAGTTTCTTCGACAAGTGGGTTACCCCGATGCTGGCAGACATTGTAGAATGCCTTGATACCACCATCTTTTTGTCGAACCATCAGTACTTCCTCGGGGCCGACTTCTTCTTTTTGCCAGTCTCCGAAATTCGGCAGTTCAGCTTCTCTTCCAAGTAGTAACCAGACCTTAGTCCACATGCCTTCCCATTCCTGTTCAAGGAATTTTTTTGATGAATACCGCGTGCCCGGGATGCGGTGACCCTGGGTCACCTGTTCGGGCCAGTCTTCGAGCTGTATGGACATGGTTGATTTTTCTTGTTGGAGCTTACTAATAACAATATATCGAATTTGTTGATGTTGCCAGTGCCAGGTTCATGGATATAGGGCAGATGTGCTTTCGCTAATACCGTTTTGGTGAATACTAAAGACTGAACCTGATGAACACATTTGTTAAGGACACCAGGAAAGCCACTTGAAATCCTCGACTGTAATAGATTAATGTTGTCCGTTGCTGACCACTCTTTCTACTTGCCAGGATCACTATGACCGCACTTGAAACACGCCTTGCCATTCAGGATGTTATGACACGCTATGCCGCTGGCGTAGACGACAGGGACATGGACCAATACCGCGCCTGTTTCGCTGATGATGTGCAGATCATCGGCTTTGGCGGTGATCCCTTAATTGGCGCCGATGATTGGGTTGAAGATGTCAGAGGCAAACTTGAAGCATTCGGCGCTACACAGCACATGCTGGGGCCACAATTGGTAACTGTAGACGGTGACAAGGCATCTACCAGAACTGATGTGCAGGCCACGCACTATCTAAAGGAAAAACCAGATTCGATGTTAACCCTTTGGGCGACTTACCTGACCGACTACCGCTGTATCTCTGGTGAATGGAAAATTGTGCGGCACGAGCTTGTGCGGCGCGGCACTCATATCACCAATCCATAAACCCACGCAAGCACGATATTGGGATTACAAATCACCGGCAGTTCGATGCTACTATCTGTCATCGATTATTCAATAAGAATGGCAATGACAGAACCCACACTCGATCACTATCCTGAATCTGCTTACGCTGGAAAAGTCAGGTTTTTCTTCATGCCGATAAGAATATTATTACCCTTAATCCTGGCTTTGATTCTCATTTCGTTGCTTTATTCCCCACTAAGCGTCGCGAACGCTGAAAAACAGGACCCTGTTGGTCTCGTTGGTCGTATCCACTTCAATACGCAAACCAGCGACTTTGACCGTGCCCGCGCTTTTTACAGGTTGTTGGGTTACAGTCAGGGCCGCAATAACTTCCCGAAAACTAATACCTATCAAATGGCGCGCTCATTGGGTATGTATGACCTGTGCACCTACGAGATTGAACAGATCGAGGTCATGCAGAACCCAGGTATATTAGGACCAGCAAATATTGACCTGATCCAATTCAAAAAACCCTATAACCCGGCACCACCCTACGCCGCCCCTAATCATTTAGGCATGGCATACGCGGCTTTCGAGACTACCAATCTGGATGCTGACTATGCGTATCTCGTCAGCCAGCGTGTGGAATTTGTAACGCCGCCGTTTGGAGATGTCGGTAATCGCTTCGCTTTTTTTAAAGACCCTGACGGCGTGTTCTACAAGTTGATAGAGAATTCGAGTGCTGAGGCTTCCAAACCTTCGACTGACAGGCCAATTAACATTATCTCAATGCCTTACGTCGCAATCAACGTCAGTGACCTCGATACCGCTTTGGCGTTTTACAATGATTTAGGTTATACCGATGTCGAGTTCTTTCAAGAGCATGGGACCCTCGCCGAAGCGCAGGCGTACGGACTGGACACTGCTTTTAGCCTCAAAGGTGCAGACATATCTTTGCCTGTTGGTGACAAACACCATTTGCGACTCACCCAGTGGCAGACACCCTTTGACCCGGAACTGCCTTATCCAGCCCCCATCAGCCATATCGGTATTGACCGCATCGCGCTCGCAGTTCACGATTTGGACCGCGCGGTAGAATATTTATCTGCACAAGGCGTGTCGTTTTTGTCTGAGGTTGCTCCTTGCTGCTCAGGGACAGGGGCAGATACCATCGGCATTATCAATGCCCTGGATCCTGACGGCACATTCATTGAGTTGGTGGGTCCGATTCAACCACGTCCGCTAAAACCATTGCCGAAAGACTGCAAGTAGAGTATTAACTGACCTGGCACGGCTTCAGGCTGGCTACACGACTTTACTGAAAATCAGGTTAAGGTGATGAAAACCCCTGAGTAAATGCGAAGGTACTCTTTCATCTGCAGCATCGGCTCGCTGCACTTTCTTGAACTTTCGTAGTAGACATCTCATGGCCATCTTGGCTTCTAGTCGGGCAAGTGGTGCTCCAATACAGAAGTGTATGCCGAAGCCAAAAGTATGATGGTGGTTTTTGGCTCGCGACAAGCTGAATTCGTTGGGGTTTTCATAGGCACGAGCATCACGATTAGCTGACCCCATGACAACTTGAACGATATCACCGGGCTTAACCATGACGCCATGGTATTCAACCGCTTTAGTCGCCTGGCGCATCAGAAATTGAACCGGTCCGTCGAATCTCAAGGATTCTTCGATACCTCGGTCAATCAATTCAGGTTCAGCCGCCAGCTGTTCAAAAATATCTGGACGATCAGCGAGAATGTTCAGGAAATTGCCCAGTAAGTTGGTTGTTGTTTCGTTACCTGCAATCAACAAAAGTATGCAAAATCCTACTATATCAGCGTCAGCCAATTTCTCACCGTCAATTTCTGCATTGACAACAGCAGAGACCAGATCGTTACCGGAATTGGCCCGCCGGTCGGGTATCAACCCGGTAAAGAAGGCACCCATTTCCATGATGTCCTGTTGCCTTTGTTCTAATGACGCGCCCGCCAAAGTTCCCGTCAGCGCATCAGACCAGCGTTTGAAGTCTTCGGCGCGGTCAGACGGAATTCCCATCATTTGCGATATCACCGCCACCGGTAGCGGCGTCGTAAGTAAACTCACTATATCTGCGGGTTTATCGGGCTCTATAGCGTCCACCAAATCTGTCGCGGTCTTTTCTACCTGCGCTTCAATTTCACGCAACATGCGCACGGTGAAAGCTTTGTTGACTAATCCGCGCAATTGCGTATGCCTTGGTGCATCATCCGTTAGCAAAGGTAGTGGACTTGACTCACCATTTTGTCCCATCGCCTTGGATGAATAATCTTTTGAGTTTTTCAGAATAGACCGGACATCATCATGTCGAGTCAAGACCCAAAAGCCTGTCGCCTCGTCTTTCCATATCGGTTTGTTTTCCCGCCAATCCTCATAATAGGGATAGGGGTCTTCTATTAGTTCCGGTATCGAAAATTTCATCAGAGGATCTTCCTCATTGCGTCGTATAGTGTATTTTATTGAAGCCCTTGGTGGTGCCTACCTCCACCATACCCTCTTATTAACAGAGCCAAACATTTCCGACAGTTCTACTCGGGTCGGCGTAATTCTCACCGGTAGAAAATTTGGGTCTTCAGGGCCAGTTGATCCAAATTGGGTGAGGTCGTAATCGATAGCATCCCAGGCATGCTTCTTTGTCGCTTCGTCCATTATCAATTCAGCCCTGCCCCTGACCATTACATGAATAAAGTCTGGCGGGGCCACCTGATACTGTATATCAACATTGAGATTCTCGCGTAGTTGATTGGCTTTAGGGGATGTTGGCCCTGTGGCAAACCAGAGCACGTCACCCTCCCATGTCGGATGAACAATTCTCACTCGCGGCGCATCTCCGGCCACGGTGGCAATTGCGCACCAAACAGCTTTTTTACATGCTTTATCCACGTCGATAAAAAAGTCGTCTTTCTCTGAATCACTCACTTTGGTCATCGTTCACCCCTTGTGTGCTGTTTCTTTCAGTCAATGTCGTTGTAAATGTAGCATGATTCTATTTCCAGAGTCCTTGAGGACAACTTCTTCCATAAATCGTGAGGCGTTTTTGTTGTCATCTTGGGCGATCACCGGCGTTGAGGCTACTAGAGCCATAGCAGATCCGAACATAAGGGATGCGGTTATTCGCTTCAGCCATGGGGCGCCGAACTTAGAGTCAGCGTGGTGTTGCATGTAATTCTCTGGAGTAAAAAACCGTCAGGCTTGATTGTAATATAAAGAAGTTGTGTAATAGTCAAGTTAAGACTGCCAATAACAGAATAACGACGAACCTTTAGTGAGGGAAAATAAACATGAGCGAAGCAATTAGTGTTGAAAAGAAGCCGTTTTGGCTAACTGGAAATTTCGCCCCGGTGACAGAAGAAGTAACCGCAATGGAATTGAAAGTGACGGGCAGTATCCCCCCAGAGCTCAATGGCCGCTATTTACGAAACGGCTCCAATCCCGCGCATGGTGATACGGCACACTGGTTTCTTGGTAATGGTATGATCCATGGTGTTGAGTTGGCGAACGGCAAGGCCAACTGGTACCGCAATCGATACGTTAAAACTCCGTTGCTGAGCGATGGTGACGATCCCATGCAGGCGCAGGAAGATCGCACCCGATCGTTGGCTAACACACATATTATTGGTCATGCAGGAAAAATATTGGCGCTGGAAGAGGGCCATTGGCCATTTGAGTTGAGCAAAGACCTGGACACTGTCGGCGCGTTTAATTACGACGGTAAACTGAGTGGTGGCATGACGGCGCATCCTAAGATTTGCCCCGAAACGGGCGAGCTGCTGTTTTTCTACTACAGCATGACGCCGCCGTATCTCACCTATTATCGCGCTTCTGCAGATGGACAATTGTTGCAAAGTGAAGAGATTACGGTGAAAGGAGCGACTATGGTGCACGACTTTAATGTCACCCGAAATCACGTGATTTTCATGGACCTGCCGTTGGTGTGGAACTTTGAGAATTTCAGCGGTGGACTACCTATCTCCTGGAGTGATGACTACGGTGCTCGCCTGGGTGTGATGCCGAGGGATGGCACTAACAATGACATTACCTGGTATGACATTGACCCTTGTTACGTCTATCACCCGATGAATGCTTATGAGGATGGTGATAAGATTGTCATCGACGTCAGCCGGCTTGCGCATTCAATGAAAGCTGGTGTCGCGGATGTCCCCCCCGTACTGTACCGCTGGACCATTGATCAGGGCACCGGCAAGGTTTCTGAGTCACAGTTGGACGACCGCGCGGTCGACTTTCCCAGAGTTCCAGACAGCCGCGTTGGCCTGCCTTATCGCTATGGTTACACCGCCGAGTTTGGTAGTAATGGACCAACCGCTTCTTCTTACCTGAAGTACGATATGCAAACGGGTGAGTGTAAGGCGCACGAACTCAAGGGTAACAGGGCAGGGGGTGAACCCGTCTTTGTACCGGCTGAAGGTGCGACCTCGGAGGATGATGGATATCTGCTCAGCTTTGTCTACGACCCAGTGGAAAACGTAAGTGAGTTAAGGATTGTTGATGCAAGTTCGATGGCAGCAGAACCTGTAGCCACCGTACAATTGCCGGTGCGGGTACCTGCTGGATTTCATGGTAATTGGATTGCTGATTGAAGCCAGTCTTGATGCTGAAACCGGAGTTAAGAACTATTTCTGTTTACGTTGTTCTTATACTTTTTTAACCTTCCTAAGTCTCAAATTTCCACTATGTCGTTTGGGTGTTACGAGTAAAATGAAATTCCACCAGAGTCAACACGTGTTAGAAGAGCCGTGTTGAGTAGTCGAACAGGCCTAAAGGCGACTAACGGCTCCTGGCCTGAGATGCTTCACGGTGTTGGGATTCCGAGTGCTCCACTGTCTGTCCGACTTCAAACTATTGTGCGTCGGGGACCCTAGGAAACGGTCCCATATAGAGATCGGTTATTAAACGTAGAGTATTCATTTCCAACCATTCGCACTGTGTAGTCGTGGATGAACTGGCGCTCTTGTATAACGTCGCTACGCGAGCTCAACGTAAGCGGGGCAGAACCTTGTCAGCGATGTATTGCATACGCCGACTGCCGGATTCGTGCGATTCACCAGGGAATTGCGCCCAGAAGTGAATATCCGAGAGCATTGGGAAATCTGCTTTAAGTTGGGATAGTTTTTCCACTGCGGTGTCGGCGTCCCACAATTCATACAGGCCATTCTCAATGGCAGCAGTGGCATCTGGAAATAGTGGTGTTTCATCTGGAGGTCCAAAGGCACCCCAGGTGATGTACTCGTTAGATTGGTACAAAATGTGTTCACCCAAGCGGGCGGCTTCAGCTTCAGGATCTTCGGCGATTATCGCCCAACAGCCCAGCACTGCCTTGCCCTGTTCTGGGGTTTTACCATGCCTTGCAAGCGCCTCAGCATAAAGGTCGAGGCCTATGCCGCCGGTGCAGAGAAAACCATCTCCGATGCGCGCTGCGCGATCAATCGCCGGTGCCGACATGCCGCCGACGAGAATATCCGGACGATGAACTGGTACAGGTGTGATGCGGAGGTCTCCGACACTGAAACGGCGACCTTCAAAATTTACTGGCTCGCCCGACCAGGCACGCCGGATAATTTCTATTCCTTCTTCCATCATTGAGGCTCGGTGCGAAATCTTGCGGCCGAACTGGTCAAACTCAAGCTGTCGGTAGCCTATGCCGATGCCAAGATCAAAGCGGCCTCCCGTGATCAGTGATATCGTGGCCGCATCTTCTGCGAGCCGTACTGGATCGTGTAGCGGTAGCAACATCAGATTGGTGCCAATGCGCATTTTTGAGGTGGCGGCGCCGATGGCTCCGGCCAGTACCAGCGGCGAAGGCGTGTAGCCATCATCGCAGAAATGGTGTTCGGTAAGCCAGACCGAGTCGAAGCCAAGTTGTTCGCCATTGCTGATCTGCTCTAAGGTTTGCGAGTAGAAGGCTTCAGATGGCTGCTGCCAGGGCGCCGGATTACGGAAATCGTACCAGAGGCCATAATTCATAGTGCTTCCCCAACAAAATCAATCAGTGCTTCCAAATATCCTTCTCTCTCCTCAAGAAAAGGTGCGTGGCCAACACCGGGAAATTCTACAGCCCGGGCGCGTGGATGATGATCTGCCACCCAGCGGCAGATCGACGGAGCGACAAAACCGTCCTCGCTGCCGAACAATGAAATGATCGGCAAATCCAGACGCAGCAATAGCTCGCGTTGATCGAGTTGTGCCAGTTCACCTAATGTTGCCCCGGCCATTGGCGAGGCTTGCAGGAAAATTTGCCAGAACCAGTTTTCGATATTTGCGCCTACCTCACGGGCACATATCACCTGAGACAGTCCGTGCAGGAAATCCACGCGATTGTTCGCGTAGGCATCAAGCGTACCCGCCATGTCTTCTTCGGTGCCACCATAGGGAAAGTTGGGCTTCTGCACGTATACGGGCGTTGCGCCCCCGGTCAGTGCCAGCGCCTTGCAGACCGAGCCCAGGTTTCCCGCTGCTTGCACCGCCACCGCCCCACCGAGAGACCAGCCATTGAGCACCACGGCGTGTAAGCCCAGGTGTCCGACTAAAGCGGTGACGTCAGTTGCGATGGCATCGATACTCAGATCATCAAAATCCTTGTCTGACTGTCCACATCCCCGGTGATCCAGCATCACGACCCGAAAACCTGCCTCACGTAGTGCGGGTAAAATAGGGTCCCAGGTACGCACGCTCATACCCCAACCGTGTATGAGTACCAGCGCTGAGTCCCCGGTGCCGTAATCTTCGTAATAGATGTGTTTACCGCACGCTGTTTGTAACTGGCTCATCACTTCCCCTCTGTTGTGTGTTCGCCGACCAGGACAGCCAGTCTATTAAGTACATACCTTTCGAGCCTTGCGGCGCGATAGCGTCATAAAAGTTGTTAGCCACTGTTCCCTATACCCTTATTAACATTTGACCTCTCAAACTGCCCCTTTATAAAATCGCGCTACGTTCGAACATCACTTCTGGAAAACCATCGTCTGAGGATTCCTGTAGTTTGTCGTAGTACACGTTGGCGCCGCCGTAATAAATCAATACGCGTGCATTACGGTCCTCAAGGTTGGCGCCCATCATCCAGGAGTGAACCTTTTCGCCCTGAGCCATCAAAGTCTGATTGTGGATTTCCGCGGTGTGTGCGACCCACTCATCCTCTGCGCTCTGTTTTGGATCGCAGATATTGTAGCCTTCGCTCTCCATCTTTTTGATGCAATTGGTGATGTACGCAATGTTTTGCTCAATAGAAGTAGGCAGGTTTGCAAAAGGCGCCTGGGGCCCTGTAATCATGAATAAGTTGGGGAAGCCTGCGACGAACACACCCATGATGGAAGCAGACTCGGTCCGCCACTTATCCTTCAATAGGCAGCCTTCGCGGCCCCGAATTGACAGCGCTTCCTGGGCGCCTGTGTAGGCCTGGAAGCCCGTCGCCAGAACAATAATATCGAACTCATAAAGATCTTCTGTGGTGCGTATGCCAGTTTCAGTGATCTCGACAATGGGTTCGCGTTCATTGATATCAACCAGCTTGACGTTGTCGCGGTTGAAAGCTTCGTAATAACCGTGATCCAGAGGCGGCCGTTTGGCAAACAGGGGATATCCTTTTGGCGTCAGCATGTCTGCCACTTTAGGGTCAGTGACCTTTTCCCTGATTTTGCCAGAAATAAAGTCTGCGGCTGCCTTGTTGGAGTCAGGGTTGGTCAGCAGATCGTCGAAGGTTTCGAATACAAATCGAAAGCTACCTCGCGGCCAATGCTCTTCGAAAATGCGTTGCACTTCATCGGCTGGCGTATCGGCAAGATCGCGCCCAACAGGACTGTCGAAAGCCATGCCGAAAACGTGGTTGCGGCATTTGTCTATGATCTCGTCGTAGTTGTCTTTGATCTCTTTTTCCCATTCCGGGGTCATTGGTTTTTGCACGGCAGGCATCACGAAATTGGGCGTGCGTTGGAATACTGTGACCTGCGCGGATTTTTCGGCGACGACAGGCAGCATCTGCACGGTGGTCGCGCCACTACCGATAATGCCGATCCGCTTACCCGCGTAATCCAGACCTTCCTGAGGCCAGCGCGCTGAATGAAAGCAAGGGCCGTTGAAGCTGCCCATGCCTTTGATGTTGGGGAAGACCGGTTGTGAGATCATTCCCATGGCGCTAATGAAATACTTGCAGGTGTATTCGTCACCGGCTGCAGTCTTGATTAACCAATGACCGCCGTCCTCCTGAAATTCTGCACTGACAATGTCTGTATTGAGTTGAATGTGAGGCCACATATCGCATTTGTCGGCGACAAAATGCATGTAGCGATGGGTTTCTTCCCAGCCTGGGTAGCGTTCGGACCAACTCCATTGCTGCAGAATCTCTTTGGAAAACGTGAGACAGTAATAGTAGCCCTCGCTATCGGTCGCCGCACCCGGGTAGCGATTCCAGGTCCACGTGCCACCGATGTCGGAGGCTTTGTCGAACACCTTGATGGATAATCCTGCCTCACGAATATAGTGAATCAGTCCTAAACCGGCGAAGCCGGCACCCACGGCAATTACGTCATGGTCAGTTACATGTTGCGAAGCCATCACCTTTTCCCTCATATCGATCTATTCAAAGAAGCTAAGATCTCGCGTTTCTGATAAATATTCAAGTCCAGTAGACAGATAAGGATGATTAATTTCATTGAGTGGAGTGGTAATCCCCCCATTAATAATGCTTCTCAAAAGTAGAAAATATTATGCCGCCTGTTGCAGCTTCTGTATTGGGGTGATGCCTCCTATTGCCATATTAGGTCGATCGTTGTTGTAACGCCATAGCCAATTTGTTGCGGTAGCTCGCGCTTGATCCAGTGACTCAAAAAGATGTTGGTTTAACCATTCATGTCGAACGGTTCGATTGTATCTTTCTAGGTAGGCATTCTGTTGGGGATTACCATTCCAGTTCACTTCTTTGCTGCGACGCAGCATAAACAAGGAGGGAAAAGTTTATAGCGCTGAATAATAACGTTGACACGGGCCGTTGTTTAGATGGAGAATAAAAAACCGTCAAAGATGATTGTTTTGAACAGTAATACTCACACATGGGGAAGCACAGCTAATGCGACTAAGAAACATGGGTAAGTTAGGTCTTGCCACAACATTTTTAATTACGACTTTTACATCACTTCCGGCATTCACGGCGGAAGATAATACCGGACTGTATATCGAAGAGATCGTTGTTACTGCGAGGAAAGTAGAGGAGTCCTCGCAGGCAGTACCGGTTGCGATGACCGCTATTTCTGAAGAGTTGGCCAGTTCGACCATCAGGGATCTTTCAGACCTTAATGGATTCGCACCCAACGTGCAGATTGACGAAAATGGCGGTAGATCGGGCGGCGCCGTGATCACTATCAGGGGGATCAGCCCAACTCGATCAGACGACAATTCGTTCGACGCACCGATTGGTGTGATGATCGACGGCATTTACATGGGTACCACGGCCGGTCAGAAACTTGAAAACTTTGACCTCGAACGCGTTGAGATTCTGCGTGGTCCACAAGGGACGTTGTTTGGTAAAAATACAGTGGGTGGTGTGCTCCATGTTATTCGAAGTCGACCAACTGGTGAGTTCGGGGCTCGCCTGAAAGCGACTATGGGTGTGGACGGCCAACAGGAACTGCGTGCTGTTGTGAACACATCGTTGATAGACGACAAGTTAGCAGCCAAGTTCTTTGCTACCATCATCGGAGACGATGGTTACTACAAGAATATTACGACAGGTGATGACACCGGTGAGAAGGACTACCAAAATTATGGGGCGACCTTCCTCTGGACGCCTAACGACAGGTTTGAAGCAACCTTAACTGTCGAGAAATTCCAGGATGACAGCCTGCTCAATGCCTTCCAGACGAATTACAACGTTTCACCTGGTGTTATAGCGCCGCCGAGTGCGGAAGCAGCAGCGAGTGGAGAAGGTGACTACAGTGGCGGCTTTGCTACCTGCACCAGTTATGATTCTTCAACCTGCCGAAATACTCTCAAGACGCCTGGTCATTCTGAGAACGACACGACCAATAATGCGTCGCTCGATACGGACGCCATCACATTGAATATGCGATACGAAATCAATGACAATTTAACATTGGTTAGCGTGACAGGTTACCGGGGCGTAGATGAGTACCGTATCTATGACTTCGACGGCTCTGCTGCGGATTACATCACTATTGAACGATGGAACGAGTACGAACAATTCAGCCAAGAACTTCGAATCGACGGTTCCTGGGACACTCTCACGTTAACCGCTGGCCTGTATTACTGGGACAGCGAATTCGAACAGGACTGGGTTACCGGCGGTGGCTTCTGGCAGTCGCTTTTCGGGGGTCTAATGTCAATCCCGGGTATGTGGACTGCCTGTCAAGGTAGCAACGGTCTGGACGGCGCGTTTGCACCAATCTCATGTGACCTGGGCATGCCCAGCTATACGCCTGGCACGAATATCACGCAGATACTTTATGAGCAACAGGATACTGACTCTTTTGCAGCCTTTGCGCAGGCAGAGTGGCAGTTTGCTGAGGATTGGACTTTGACCGCAGGTCTGCGCTGGACTCGGGAAGAGAAAGATTTCATCGCGGGTCAGTCATACCTGTCTAACGAGGAGCGACAACGGTTGCGCAACTTTCCAGGCTACTCTGACCTGGATAACGAATGGACAGAAACCTCTCCCAAGGTTGGACTTACTTATCAGTTGAATAACGATTCTATACTTTACGGTTCTTACTCAGAAGGTTTTCACTCAGGCGGATTTTTCGGTGTAAACCAGAATCTTCGTGACTTTGAGCGAGACCAGTATGATCCGGAGTTTGCGCAATCCTGGGAGTTTGGTTACAAGAGTATGCACATGAATAATCGCCTGCGATTAAACATGTCGGCATTCTATAATGATTTCACGGACAAGCAGGAGTCGTTTGTTGCAGTTGATCCGGATACCAAGACGGTCGCGTCAAAATTCGATAATGCGGCTTCGGTAATCTATCAGGGCTTCGAATTGGAGGCTGAATACCTGGTCAACGAAAATTTAAAGGTTTTCTTGAACTATGGTTATTTGGATGCCGAGTATGAAGACTTCGAAACTGACATCAATGCTACAGATGGCTTAGACCTTGTCGAAGACGCAACTCACCTGACACCGCGTAATGCACCTAAGTATACACTCGGCGTCGGCGGTACTTTCAGTTACCCAATTGGTAACGGGGATCTCGAAATCTACGCCAAGTTCGCAAGGGTAGACGACATCGAAACCAGCCTGACCAATGCACCACTGGGCAGGATCGAGGCACGTGACGATATTTCCGCATCAATCGGTTACTTCACAGAGCAATGGTCTGTTGTGGCCTTTGGTCGTAATCTGGCTGATGACGAATATGAAGCATTCACTCCTATCGCCACCTTGTTCGCAGTCGGTTCCATTAACCGTGGGCGAACTTATGGTGTTGAACTTTCGTATGAATTCTAGTTCTTCTACTAAAAGCTTCACGAAATAAAAAAACCCGGCACTAGCCGGGTTTTTTTTATCAAAATTCCATGTTGTCCTAAGCCCGCTGGGGTACTGACAAACTAACGGGACGTGATCGGTAGGATCTGGCGATAAATACACACAAACGCCACGGATTCCCTCCAGCGAATATTAGCGATGCTGTGTAGGCATCGGCAAGGCTCATCGCTGGCGCGCCAGCGCGTAGTCAGAAGCTGACCGGACGGAAAAAGCGCTTGGCGGTTGAGGGGGCAGGGCGACTAAAGCCAGGTTGGTGGCGCCAATGGTCCTATCCTCCAACACCATCAAATATGTTCTTCTCACCTTAGCTAAAACTAAAACTAAAACTAAAACTAAAACCAAAACCAAAACCAAAACCAAAACCAAAACCAAAACCGTACTAACCTTGACTTTCCTCGAGTGAACTGAAAATGTAGTGATCTCACTAAAAAAGGAAAGATTCATGCAAAAAACATTACTAGCGGTCCTCATGTTGTTCGCAGTTAATCAAACCCAGGCTGCCCAAGTCTGGGACATCATGCAATTTCAAATTCAGTCTGGAAAAGCTAATGTCGCTTTAGAGGCATTTGATGAGCTACAAAGCAGTGAAGTGGCAAGCAACCGAACAGCGTCAGTGCAGTTTCAAGCAACGCGTTTCAACGGCAGTTCGCCGGCGACGCATGCTGTTGTTGTGCTTTACCCAAGCCGAGCCGAGCAAGAGCGCTGGAGCACCAGCATGGCTGGTTCGTCGGAAATGCGTAATTTTCAAAAGAAGATGAGCAGTATTGCCAAACCGGTAGCATAATCTGCTAACCGTGTGCTTAAGGGCTGGGGAACGGTATCAAATAAAGATAAGTCGTGGACCGTGATTCGGCTTCGAGTGTCGAATCCAGCCAAGCTGGCTCAAGCGATGGACACGATGATGAAGTCGGAGGAGTTTAAGGATTTTTCAGGTCAGGTCTGGTTATCAGCGATCGCGTCTGGCAATGTTAATCACGACGGATTTGCCTCGCATATCATTACTATCGGGCATGAAAGCTTTACTGAAAGAGAACAGTGGACAGACTATGCCAATACCACCAAGGCATGGTCGAATTATTTGAATACGGTTAAAGATGTTGTTGAGGTGATCAGTAATGAACGTGTGGAACATTTGAGGGTCTACGATCACGCGATGAGTATCGAAGACTTTGAGCAGAACTAAGGCCTGAGAAAGGCCGCTGACAGTGCCTCTTACGGTGCGCTGTCAGCAGACATCTGTTTTGTATTCATTTAGATTTTTTCGTACGGTTTATAAAATTTATCTACAGAAGGAGATAATGATGAAAGTAATTACATTAGTTTTAACGGCCGCCTTAGCACTTGTTCAATTGAATGCATACGCAGGCGAGCTCAATCTGAACGCTGAAAAATTCCAGGGTGACTTTAAAATTGACTCCACATATACGCGTGATGGTAAGACTTTTGAAGTATCGGCTTCTGGGGATGCAGGTCCTTATGGCCGTGAGGTTAGGAAAAATAAACCACATTTTCTAAAGATTGGTCAAGTATGACAATTGCTGATTTCTATTCAAATTTAAGACACCGTGACGTGGCAAACGCAGCCTGGGCCGGTACCACACCAGCGAGAACCGCAACCAATAGCGCAGTGAATGCCACCAGATCATAGCGCCAGCGACCCCAGAGGAAGAGCAGGAATACAATGGCAAAAATTGAGAATAAAATAGTTAGATCAGATGTCACCTGGACCTCTCTATATGACTTAAAGGACAAGTCTTAAGCCCTTCGTGTATTTTTTATTTGTCATTCCACGAGTAAATTACTGGTGCAAACAGTTGCGTCTTCCATTTTCAGCGATATAGTCACGTATGTCACTATATGAGAGGTTCTCCATGCCAAAGTTATTGTTCGGTGTTTTACTTTCCTTCCTGGCAGCCAGTATGGCGTTCGCCGCCGATTTTGACCCGGTAGCCGCGACCAATGCCTATCTGTCCAGCGTTTCGGCTGCGGAGAAGACCAATACCAACGATTATGTAGATGCCGGTTACCGCATCATGATGATGGCGGTGGTACTGGAGGTCCTGGTGGCTTTCGTCCTGCTGCACTTCGGCTGGTCGCGCAAATGGCGGGACCTGGCGGAACGGATCACTGCCAACAAGTTTGCTCAGGCCTTTATATACGCGCCGATTTACCTGGTGGTAACGACCCTCTTGATGTTTCCGCTCAGTTGGTACGCCGAATTTTACACCGAGCACAAATACGGGCTTGCCACCCAGGGGTTTGGTGCCTGGTTGGTAGAACTTCTTCAGATGAACGCCTTTATGGTTATCGGCCTGTCGCTCTTTATAGCCCTGTTTTATCTGATTCTGCGCCTTTCTCCGGAGCGCTGGTGGTTGTGGGCAAGTGGTCTGGTGGTGTCCTTCTTTTTGGTATTGATGTTTATATCACCGCTATACATCGAGCCGGTATTCAATGACTACCGCCCCATGGACGAGGGGGAGCTGAAAGAGCGAATTCTCTCCATTGCCCGCGCCAACGGTATGCAGGCGGACGATGTAAAGCAGGTGGATCAATCGCGGCAGACCAACCGGGTGAGTGCCAATGTGAGCGGGATTTTCGGCAGCACCCGCATTGCCCTGAATGACAATTTGCTGAAACGAGCCGACCCCGATGCGGTTGAGGCGGTTATGGCCCATGAGATCGGCCACTACGTGCTCAACCACCTATGGAAAACCATGGCCTATTTTGCCCTGATCTTCCTGCTAGGGTTTGCGCTCACAAATGCTGCATTTAGTGCTGTGGCGCGCCGCCGGGCGTCTTGGGGTATTCGGGGAATAGACGACTACGCCGGTTTCCCGCTGCTGTACGCGATCGGAATGGTACTGCTTTTTCTGGCGACCCCACTGTTTTACAAGCTCACCTATATCCACGAAGCCGAGGCGGATCTGTTCGCCATTAATGCCACCCAGAATCCAGACGCCTGGGCCGAGGTGGCACTACTGACCGCCGAGTACCGAAAATTACGGCCACCGCAATGGGAAGAGAACTGGCTGAATCACCACCCTTCACCCTACGCGCGCATCCATATGGCCATGCGCTGGAAGGCAGAACAGTAGGCGTTGTATTGGATGTGTTAAAAAATAATAAATACGCACTTCTATAGGAACTACAGCAATGTTTGAACACTGGCAAAACTCCATCCAATCCTGGCTTGGGATGATCAGCGACAGCACTGTTATTCAGGCGACCATCGCCATAGCAGGGGCCTGGATCGTGGCCTTCATTTTCGACCGTGTGGTCATCACCTGGGCAATACGCTTTACCTCCAAAACCTCAGCCGAGATCGATGATCAACTAATTGAGTACTTACATGGCCCAATATTCTATGAGGTTAGGAAAAATAAACCACATTTTCTAAAGATTGGTCAAGTATGACAATTGCTGATTTCTATTCAAATTTAAGACACCGTGACGTGGTGATCCTTTTGATGGTCAATGGCCCCATCCTTTTTTACAAGCTGCGCAATGCGGCATCGATGAGCGCCTTACAGCGATCGCCAATACCAGAGCCTGCGCACATGAAGTTGGGGCTGTAACTGAATGAAAAGTTCGCCTCGGGATCGCAGAATCCGATCGCTCCACCGGCGCCAGCGTGACCAAACGATCTTGGATTCGGGCTAAAGTGCGAGCCATACTCGGCATCGGGATATGAACTCAGGAAAAATCCTAGCCCATATCGAAATGGCCGTTCGGTCAGATCGCAGATACCTTCCCAGGCAGGCGTTCGCAGATCGTCAATCAAATCTTGCGAGAGCACGCTAACGCCATCGATCTCACCACCATTTGCCAGCGCCGCATATATTCTTGCAATACCCCGGGCATTTCCATGTCCATTGGCAGAAGGAAATACTGCCTTTCTAAACTGCTCGGAATTAACCAGACCAGGTATCCGAGGCTGAGGGCACCAGGCTCGATTTAGCTTGGTTCCGGGAGTTAGGATCTGTTTTATCGTCGTGCTGTCTGCATTAGGGATGAGGTTCGTCACCCGACGAATGTCAGCATCAGAAAGACCGTATTTGAAATCAACTCCCAGGGGAATGGCAACTTCCTCCTCGAAGAATTGGTCGAAACAACACCCATCCACCCGCCGCAGAACTTCGCCCAGCAGAAAGCCCTGGGTACTGGAATGATAAGCGCCGCGGGAGCCGGGTTTCCACTCAGGCGCCTGTTTGGCCAGAGCCTCAACCATCATATCTCAGTCCAGAATGGAACCATCCGGAGCGTGATCAGCATACATCAGGCCGGCCTGCCCAGCCAGAATCTGACGAATAGTAATTTCGTCTTTTCCCGCCTGGGCAAACTCAGGCCAGTATTTAGCGACAGGACTTTCAAGGTCTACTGCACCCCGGTCTACTAATCGCAGCAGACACAACGCTGCCATGGATTTTCCTACCGACATCATGCAGACAATCGTATCTTCAAGCCAGGACTGTCCATAGTCGCGATCCGCAAATCCTGCCCACAGATCCACGACTTTTACACCCTCTTTGTAGACGCTGACGGCGGCACCTATTTCATCACGTTCGGCAAAGTTCTGTATGAATGCCTCGCGCACATCAATAAAGTCGTTACCACATGTGCCCTTTATCTCGGTTGCGGAGTTGTTTGTCATGATGAATCCTCGTTCGGCGGCTTTATCGGCGGCTAACCTGAAGATTAGTGTAACCTCAACCAACTTGTCCATAATCTAATTAAACTGGTGTCTTAATCAGCAGTAGATTAGCTTGGCTACATTAGGTCCGGCGCAACGTGGGTAATACCTGTTGTGCTAACAACTTTTCATTTTCCTGCATATATCCTCCAGGACAGGCAGAGTTCAGGATAATTGTCGTTGCCCCAGCATCGATATATTCCTGTAATCTAGCGATGCAGTCTGCCGGATTGCCCGCCAGCGCGTATTTACCTACCAACTTGGAGAAATCCTGATTGTACTGCACCGATAATCTATCAGTCGCCATTTTTATCGCTGTTTCCCGATCTTCGTGTACGGCAAAAAAGATGAATAGTCCGGGCGCAACCGGGACGTCACGTTCAACTGCCCCGGCATAGTCGTTAATAGTCCGCAGGCTACCTGCCAGCTTTTCAGGCGTATACATATAAGGCAGCCAGCCAGTGCCATATTTTGCACATCGTTTCATGGCGGCATCACTACGTCCGGAAATCCAGATCGGCGGATGTGGTTGCTGCACAGGCTTGGGCGCCAGGGTGACACCCGATAGTGTCGTAAACCGTCCATCAAAAGTAACGTCATCTTCTGCCCAGAGTCGCTTCATCACCTCCAGTGCTTCGTTAGTACGTGCGCCTCTTTCTTTAACAGGTACGCCACAGGCTTCAAACTCTTTCGCAAATTCTCCACCGACACCTACGCCAAGATGAAATCGCCCACCGGAAATAACATCCAGTGCTGTTATTTGTTTCACCAGCAGGGCTGCCGGATAGAGAGGCACCAAGGTAATAGTACTCATCAACTTGATCGTTGTCGTCGCACCCGCTGCCGTCGCCAATGAGATAAGACCATTGCCAATTGGCCCATAGAAAAACACATGCTCACCAGAGGTGATAAACTCATAACCCAGTGCTTCAGCATTTTTAGCATCTTCTGCAATCGTGTCTAAACGACGTAAGCCGATTCCAAACTGGATGTTGGTCATCGTTACTCTCCCATTTGTTAAATGTCGAACTAAGGCGGCGGTGGACTGTCAGGGGGGACAACCAGGTTCAATGCGATATTACCTTGTATCGCTACCTACTCGAGTGTTGAGTATGGCAGATCCAACCAATGCAAGGCTTCATCAACATCCTGAAGTACCTCCATTACCAGGGCATCGTTAACCTCTGTCATCTGGAACATTCTACCCAAGCCGAACTCCAACGGAGAAGAAGTAAGGAGCGCGACGCGATCATTGCCTCTCGCCTGCACTGCGTTCGAAATTGCTCGCTTTTTGGCTATGAGTATGTCTTTTTTTGAAAGTGCCGAGAAGTCGACCTCACGGTAATCAGCAAACGTTTTACGATTGATTGCGCCGAGTTGCAACGCAGAGCCGAATTAGATCCTCCAGCATAACTGGCCCGATTGCTTGCTGCACTATCAGGTTATGCAATGTGGAAAAATGCAGTTTAATGTGATTCAAGGCCATTCCAATGTACAGAGAGACTAAGGTAATCAATTCGACACCGGTATTCCAATCATTATTGCCTGTACCAGCTAATCGAAACTATTTTGGCTTTGGCAGAGGACCCTAGCGGGCGCAAGGAAATTCATGAAGATAATCATATCTAACTGCTTGTTTATGCCCGACAGCTGTATTTGTGCCGCGGATCATCATCTAAATGGAACTTGCAGCTACGGCCAGCTGGGTGAGTGGCTCCAATCAGGATCAGCCAGCATCCTTTGGCTCGTCGTACTCAGGATAGAGCATTGTAAAGCAAGCAGGGCAGACCGAATGCGTAATTCGACTAGATAGTGCTCGCGCACGTACTCTTCCACCGGATGCCAGAGTCCCTGCTAGGTCAGTGATATCAGCGATGACCCGCATAGTCCCGCCACAAGCTCAGAAAGCTGATTGTTCCAAAGAGCCAAATGATGGTAGCGAAAAGTCCGCATTGGATAGATGGGACTGGAATGAAGGAAGGTTTTGCTCAATGATTTTGTACAGGTCAGTATCTTCTGGCTTGTGTCGCTGATAGACAAACCGCATAGGCGGGGCACGCAGCCTGGACCATTGGATAATTACGACTTTTTCACCCCTATTTTGACAAAATAGAGAACAGTGAAAATCTTAGAAGCTACTAAAAATACGGGTTTGAATGGTGGCCGGGGTACACATCCAATTCTTGCCCAAGGCGTTGAGTGGCATAGAACGGCGAGTTAAGAATCTTGAGTAGTTTATAACTGATTCCCACATTGTAACTGATGATCTTCGGCTTGCTAAAAAAGCACCCCTGGAAATAATCAAACCCAAGTTCCTTGCAGAGTTGATACTCTTCTTCAGTTTCAACTTTCTCAGCCAGGAGTTTAGACTTGCCGTGTTTGAGCTTGCCGGCCAGAACGCGTAATTCATCCGTGGTCATCGCAAGAATATCTATCTTAATGATGTCAGCTAAAGGGACAAAAGCAGAGTTGGTCTCTTCAAGAATGAAGTCATCAAGGGCAATTGTAAAACCTTGCTTTTTTAATTTGCTAAGCCCGGCGACACAATCTTCATCTGCATGAATGTCTTCCAATACTTCTAATACGATTTTTTCATTGGAAATAGGAATCGTCACATCACCCACAATGTAATCACGGGTAAGGTTGATGAAGGCATACTTGTTATTAACGATGTTTTCGATGCCAATTTCGAGGAATACGTTGGCAATTAGCTGTGATGTAGCTTTGGTTCCATCAGCAATATCGGCACTGTTTATATTGCCATCCCAAAATAGCAGTTCGTAACCAAACACTTCCATTTCGCGATCGAATATGGCTTGCCGGGCAACAAAAATGGAGTTTTCCTGCGGTTTTTTCTACGACAGATAACACATTCTTGACCAATAAAACATTTATCATATTTATCGGACATCGCTGGAAGAACTTTAACAGGGCATTCCATTCAATATAATGGTGATCTACCGATATCGGTAGTCATCAACGTACTTGCGTACCTTCTGGATTTTACGAATTTGCGCTTTGATTTCGTCGACTCCAATTGCGCCAGCAAACTCTTCCAGCACAGGATAGATGTTATTGAGCGCTTCCTGCCTTACTCTCCGACCTTCTCCAGTGATTTTCACTATTTTCCGGCGACCACTGGTTTCATCAGGTTCTACCGTGATCAACTGCTTCTCTTCCAATTTTTTAAGCGTATTGGTCATGGCGCCTTTTGTGACCTGAAATGCTGTCGACAGTCGTCCCGGCGTTGCCTCATTATCCACTCGAATAAACCAATTAAGTACGCTGAACTGTGCTGATGACAGCCCATCTGGTAACTTCTTCTTAAATATCCCGCCCGAGAGCTGCGCAATGATGTTTATCTCATTGAAGTAGTTGAACAGAAGCGAAATGTCTTGATCCCTTTCTCTTTCGTTCATTTATTCACGACCATTATTTATTATTATCGTTTAGCAAGTTATTGGTTGATAATTAATTGTTTAATATTAAACTGTTCAACATTAAACAGTCATATTAACTTAATTCCGGAGACTATGTGGTGAAAATTATTGGATGGATCTTTGGCGGCCTCATCGGAGTGGTGTTTCTATTTTTGGTCGTACAAACGCTGGCATCAGAACGCGTTGAAGTGGTTGAACTACATACCGTTGACCTGGAAGGCGAGAGCGTAATCACTCGTGTCTGGGTGATGGATCACGAAGGTTATCAATATTTACGTGTTGGTGGTGATGGATCAGGTTGGTTCACGCGTCTTCAGGCGAGTGAGACCATAGGTCTCACTCGAGATGGCGTGACAAAGACCTACAAAACAAAGACTCGACAAGACAAGAGCGAGCTAATCAACAAGTTGATGTTAGAAAAGTACACCTGGGGTGATGAGTTTTTTGCAACTATGTTCGGCGGGCGAGAAGGCTCGATTCCAATCGAACTTCATCTTGTCGCAAACTAGCGACGTAAAAATACCTGAATATATTGGATTAACAGAAAATTGCCTGGCGCCTTGTCGGGCGAAACAACTGGCGCCCACCCGGAAATAGAAACCGCCGGAGTTACTTCCACCTATGCTACCCTGCTCTAGCTTGTTCCTGTCCGGACACTGCCAAATTTTAATATATGGTGCAGAATCTGATTATAGTTCGGCATAGAAATCGATCGCTTACGAAGGAAGTGGCACCGGCGGCATTAGAATCTGGACAAGAACCACCTAAACCGTACCCAGGCAAGCCTACCTCCAATCAAAGCCCATTGAAGAAGTGATTGGCAAGGAGCATCAACCGAGTGAAACCAAACGTATCAGCCGGGCGCGCGCGAGTCAAAGCCAGACGAGATACGCACCTTCAAAGATGTTTCCAAGCTTTCCAATGTGACTAAATGTAATGTTAAGCCGTTGGATTGGGGCTCTTAATCTCCGTTATTCAAATACTGAATTCTTTAAGTCATTGATAGTAAAAAATAAGATATTAGCGACTTGAGTTAAACCCTGGGTGGAATCACAGTTGCAGGTTGAATCAGACCGGGGCGTCTGTTTTGAAAATCATTGCTAAAGTTAGCATGAAACCATCCGATACAGTTATAGCACACCATTTTTTACACGCATGATGTACGCAGTATCCCGGGATCCGAGATGAATTTTGGTGCAAAGAATAGTGTGGCAACATGTGCAAGGCAGTTATGAACGATCGGCTGACCTTTGTGGCAAAGAGGATGAGCGAGCTTTTTAAAGTTCGAGCTGTGTTAGAGCTTATCGCTGAAACAATCGGCTATATTGGTTCCGGAACAAGAATGGCGAAGTACTGATACGGATAGTTGAAGAACAATCGCCTGGCATCGATCTTATCGTTCTGGATCTAAATATGCCGGTAGTGGATGGCTTGTCTGCGCTGGCATACCTTGGTCATCATTTCCCACGGTTGAACATTGGTATACAGGATAGGAACTTTGACCTGGCTGGCTAATGCTTGTCGTTGGCTTGCGGGGAGCTGCGGGTAAAGATAAGGAATTATGGCGTTATTACACTCATCTGTCCGCGGAGGAGCTGTTTATCAAGGTTGACTCTTCGCAATTGGGAAGTGGGGGGCTGCATTAAATTGGAAAGAGAGATTCTGGTGCCGCTGATGCTTGATGAAGTTCGCATGCCAGTGGCCTTCAGATAAACTCAGGCGGCTCGTTTGTTAGGTGATCAATTAGATCCAGCGAGCGATGGCTTCTTACAACTATTGGATAGCGTTTCAGCCATTCTTGGCAATGCTGCAATCGAGTCTAAGCCAGGTGAAGGTCTGGCACCTGCCAATGTGCAGAAAAAGTCCATTGCGGTTCTGCCGTTCAGGGATATGAGTGCTTCGCAGGAGTTCAGCTGGCTGGGTGATGGAGTTGCGGAAGATCTGATTAACGGTTTGACTCAGTTTCAGATCTCTATGTATGTCCACGAGCTGATTCATTTGGTTTTCGTGACTCAAAGCAGCGCATCACTGAAATAGGTAGAGCTTTAGGTGTGACCAATATACTTGATGGTAGTGTTAGGGTCGCTGGCGACAAAGCACGCATTGCGGTTGAACTGGTTAGTGTCGACGATGGATTTCAACTCTGGAGCGGACAGTTTGACGGCGCACTTGGTGATGTTTTCAGTTTTCAAGATGAGATTACCCTGAAAGTTGTTGATGCCTTGAAGATTGCGATGACTGAGTCCTATCGAGATCAGCTGAAATTCCTGAGTAGCAGCAATATTGAGGTTCATCGGCTAATGCAACAATCAATGTTTGAACACCCAGGCGAGCGAACTCGCAAGCTTGAGAGAATAATAGAGATAGAACCCCAGAGCATAGGGCCGCGCAGGATGTTAGCGGGTACTCGCTGCGTTGCAGAGTGCTGAAGGCGTCGATCCGGAAAAAATGTAAAACGACGACAGCTGCCGGAAGACATAATTCGGTCTGACCGAAATGATCTTCGTTCGGCGAGCTGGCTTGAATCGTTCCAGTTGTTATCAATGGATTGGAAGTGGAGTGAGGCCCTGGAAGTTCTGGCGCGAGCAATCAAAACGGGGAACTATCAAGTTTTTAACGGGGACTATATAGCTATGAATCAGGTGGTTGGCCCAAATCCAGTTCTTTCTCTAGATCGGATGAACCTGGAGGGGAGTAATTTCAAGTCTTGCCAGACGACGTTTGAGCACATCAGCCATGTTCGCTATGCGTCTTTCGGTTTGGTCTGGGTTCACTTGGCTACTGGGGATATGGACAAAACGATAAAAACTGCCCTCTCGCTTCTGGCCGTACAACCCAGAAATGCCTTTCTCGTTAGTACATTGATGATTGCATATATTAAGTCAGGCCGGATCGTTGAAGCCAGAGATCTACTCGGTAGATTCAGTATGATGGATGCGATACACAGAGCGAAGCTGTATGCAGCCCTCATTGAAATTATTGATGGGGATATTCAGAAAGGCGTGATGTTCGCCGATGAGTTTGAGGAAATGGCACAGGGCCTAGTGTTGTTTCGGGGTGTTCTCAAGATGCACCCTGGCGAAATTGATGATGGTTTCGACAGGCGGTTTGAGGCCATTGAGAAAGAAGATGGCATCGTAACGTGGATCAATTTCATGTATGCCTATGTGCCGGATTCCATCGTTGACGACCCAAGGTTCGAACAGTTACGAAAGCTCGCTGGACGAGATCACGCCTGGAAATTGGAGATAGGAGAAGTGACTGCTAGTCTGTCGGCCGATATTGGCATTGAATATGAAATCGATACCAGCCCACAGTTTCCGCAATCGCCTGGCTCCGAAGTTTAGGGTATCCGTTTCGCGCCTTCGCACTTTCGCGCCTTCAAAAGGATCAGCGTGATTGCGAGTCGGCCAGAATATCAGGAGCCAATACTTTTAAAGTCCGGCAAAGTTTTTTCTATGAACATTTTCGTTTGTTTTATCATGTCGTCGGCATCTGATGCTATGGGTCGCAATATGAATTTATGAGCCCCGGCCTCGTGAAACTTTAACGCGAGGGCGAGGATATCTTCACTGTTGCCGACAGCAAACAGATCTTTTGGCTCCCGCTTTAATCTGGTTCTAAGAACGTCTTCGTATTGTTTGATGATAGGCTCATCGGCATCACCAAACCGGAAGGCAAAGCCTGCGCCATAATGATCCTCATCAATCGAGCGATTGTATTTTGGTAGTGCGGCCTTTATCGCCTCGATAACGGGTGCTATCTGCTGCGGGCTTTCAATGCCTGCCTGCCATCCTGTTCCCCAGCGAGCGGTTCGATCAACAGCCTGGGCGGCGGAGCCCCCAACCCAGAGTGGTAAGGGGTCCTGTATAGGGCGAGGGGTGATGGTTGCTTTATCTAATTGATAATATTCACCTTGGAATGTCACTTCGGTTTCACGCCATAGTCGGGAAAGTATCTCAAGCCCCTCTGCGGATCTCTTGCCGCGGCCTTTGGTTGGGGTATTGGTTGCAATATAGTCCCGAGATAGTGCGCTACCTACGCCGAAAGCCGGAAGCAATCGGCCATTACTCAGTACGTCGATGGTCGCACATGCTTTTGCCGTCAACACCGGGTCCCGCAGCCCCAGACTTGCGACATTCATACCAAATTTGATTCGGCTGGTTGCTCCCGCCAGTGCCGCCATGACACTCATACATTCCAGGTGCGGTTCTGTACTAATTATCCGATCGCTCTGCCAGAGTGAGTCAATGCCTCCGGATTCGCACATGTCCACCCAGCGCCAGAATCCCTCTGAATCTTCAAATGGGAAATTTGCAATGCCTAAACCTGCGTTGATACTCATACTGTTTTCCAATGGCTACGTAAAAAAGAAGCTGATTCTGTACAGACCGTTATAAGATGATTTCCATCCTTCCTCTATTAACGCTGCGCCAATCCATGTAACAGCGAGAACGTCAGATACAGGGTCAGTCATGTTAACGCGCTGAGCTAAAAGGTGACACATCTTGAGCAGTATTTGTATGATCACATGGTTCTTGAAGATCAATAGGCTGAGATGCCGTCTTTGCGCTGTGGTTTCAATAGATCAACTCAACATCCAATCTCTAGCAATAGAGAGAGGGATGTTGAAATGAAACGACAACCTGGGATTACTTTTAGCGTAGAACAAAAGACGTTTTTGTGGGGTCGTTGGCAAAAAGGTGATTCTGTACATGCCAGCGCAGCTCACTTTGATCGACAGCATACTTCTGTTAGCGGTATCTTGGCGAAGGCTGGCGGCATCCACTGACCTCCACGTTTTCGATCTCGTCTTGCTTCAACACTCATGGATGCGAGCCTCGAACTGACCCGGTAATTTATGTTTACGGGCTACAAAACTGGTGACCATGGGGCGCTGGCTCCGGTCCAGTGTTCCTCATGCCCAAGGTCAATGGTTTCAACCAGGAAAGGCCTTTCTCTTGATATAATGAAATCGAGTGTTTCGGCAATATTTTCCGGGATCAAGATTGCCGCATTTTCAGTATCATCCCAGGTATCGACTCCGGAAGAATGAATGGTTGAAACTCTTATCTTGCCTGCAAGTTCATTCCTCAACACATGGGCAAATTGCATGATGCCAGCCTTGGTAGCCGCATAGACAGATTCGCCAATAATTTGCGTTTTAGCAGACATTGAAGACATGAATACGATATGCGGGTTCTGGCCATTCAATAAAAACGGCAGCAATTTCCTGGTCAAAAGAAGCTGAGCATGCAGATTGAGTGTGATCAGCCTGCTGATATCGTCATCCGAAAAAGCTGAAAATTTTTCAATAACCATGGCGCCAACATTATTAACCAAGACATCAAGACTGTCGGTCTTTTCCTTGAGCTGATTGACAAAAACATCGACATTGGCGACGTCTGAAAAATCCTGTCCGAAAAGATGTGCACCCGATATCTTTTCCTGAAAAGACGCCAATTCCGAGGCGTGCAGAAACAGTTCATGGTTTTTCGAGAGCAATTTTGCTTCTGCCAACCCGATCCCCTTGCTCGCACCCGTGATACATATTTTTCTCTTCATCTGCAATAACTCCGACGCTTATTTGAATTAATTTTGCTCGAAAATATTACCCTATTTCATTATATGGTTCATTCAATCAATCTCTACGCTAAGACACGCCCATTCTCAGTATTGACGGGAAAAATGGCAGAGGTAATGACTGCCGATGTTGTGAGAAGAAGATGATTCTTGCTGCGGGAAAGAGTTAAGCTGCCCACCGATAGTGATTGTTGTACGAGACCAGGGCGATCAGAATTTACTTTTGGCTTTCAGACCGGAGCATGCCTAGAATGATAAACAAGGGCAGCTTTCATTAATACCAATAGTTAGTTTAAGTAAACCATATGTCGGTTAACATCATCGTCAAAATTTAAAGATTAATCATTGTTCTCCGGCGGCGCTGCGGGTCCCTCGAAATGTCGGCACGCCACGAGCCTGGCGACCCACAAAATCGGGATCAATCAGTCGTTTTGGATGTACGCCGTCCACGAATCCCATAAACCCAGGCGCCCGGACGCTGTAACCAAGCAACGCCTGTACGAGGGGAGAAAGTGCTCGAGCCTTTTCGGGTGGCACTGATAACACCATCGTTTCGAGTTGCCTTAACCAGGGCTGGCAATATTGTGGGGTAATTGCAAGACGCGGCCTATTGGAATTGTTGGCACCACCGCGGTGATACAATGAACCGGTAAAAATCAGAACCGAACCCCGGGGCATGATGGCTTTGATGAATCTCGGATCATCCTCTACCGGGTATTCATCCAGCCACTTATGGCTCTCCGGTATGAGTTCTGTCGCACCATTAGTTTCGGTGAAATCATCGAAGTTCCAGATGGTGCTGATACCATGAATGTCGGTGGGATTGCAGGTATTTCCGCCGGTGTTATCGCGGTGAAAATCCTGTTTGGTTTCGCCTGGATGGCAGTTGATCGCAAGGTTTGCTGAAAGCAGATAATCAGGCTCGAGTAGCTGATCCACGATGTCCAGCACCGAAGGGTGTTCCACGATGAGAGCCAGTTCTGGATTCTTAGCCAGAAGTGCATAGACTCGCTCAGATTGAAAACCTTCAAAATCATTTCTACCCATCAAGTCACCCTGGAGATAGGGTTCAAGCGCAAGGCGAATTCGGCTCACTTCATTTTCGCTGAGCAGACCTTCGATAATGGTGTAGCCTTGATCGCGTATTGCCGCGATGTGCTCTTTAGCATTCATATGAAAAAATACACTGTTGAGATTAGAGATAGTCGTGCATTAAAATATTTTACGCTGATTTATCAGTGTTGCCAGAGAATAATTGTTGCGTAGAAGCAGGACAAAAGCCCTTTTTCAGCCATCCACTTGCTAGTGTTCGGCAGGAATCTCTGCTTCGTAAGCTCTAATTGTCATTACATCAAATATGCCGAGTTCTAGTTGGGGATTAGTTATCTGGTAGATGATTTAATGATTGTGATCTGAATTCAGGATCGATCGTGCGCTCTGGACCAGATGGCTGGATTTTGGAACGGTCAATCATCGGCCTGATTACCTTCGATGGAATATAGATAAGTTACCATGAGGAACCATTAGTTTGTTCAATGTTCGAACCGGCGGCTCTTTTTTTCTGGACACAATCTATAATGAGTGGCTAAGTAGTATCGAGAAACAAAGGACTATAGTTAATCATGGATGATGGCAGTAGCTCACCCCCCGGAATATTAGTTGTGGAAGATGACCCTGCAGTAGGGCGTTTAACTACAACAGCATTACAAAAAATCTCAGAAGACGTGACGCTGGTTGAGACGGGCATCCAAGCTTTGGACGCCTGTGCCAAGCGCGAATTCGATGTGGTTGTCAGCGATATGAAGATGCCGGGCATGAGTGGCCTGGAATTACTAAAAGTGATGGAAACCACCTGGCCCGGAATGCGGCGGATTCTTGCCACTGGCGACCGGGGTATCGAGATTGATCAGGCAAACACGGCTGAGCATATCGTGATAAACCGGCTCCTCACAAAGCCATGGAATATGGCGCAGCTGATCGATGCTGTTACCGATGGGCTTGGTCATAAGATCAATTGGTCAGATATACATAACGCGACCGAGGAAACAAATTCTCATGGCAACTGATTCAGTTTGTTAGAGATGGTCAATTACTTTTTCGGAGGCATGCCCTGGTCGTTGAAAAAGTGTGATATCAAGGTATATCGTGTTCCTTTCGTTGTCTCCAACACTTCATGAAGTAGCGCCGAAGAGAAGACAATAGCTGTGCCGGGAGGGGAATTATACGGCTTCTGGCTGTATTCCTTAAAAGCAATGCCTCCACCCTCGTAGTTATCATTGAGATTCAACGACAGCGCAAAGCGGCGATATGCGGTCGCCGGGCTGGTGTTGTCTCTATGTCCCATTTGATTGCCGCCACGTTCTCCCACATAACGTGCGATGTGTAAGTCCTCGCGGCGTGTGACCTCGTAGGCAAAGGCTTTTTGTATCATCGGCGTAATTCGGGACCATATTCTGTTATCCAGAAATGATATTGTGTTCTTATCCTTGATAATGTGATCGACTCGATCCTGACGATTGTGCTCGTACACCGGTATTTTGTAGTCACCGCTGAATTCGCCTGCTCTTGGCGGTCTTACGGTGAATGGGCCGCCGGTTTCGAATGAGCTGATTATGTCCGTGCACTCTGCGCGGGACAGTACGTTGGGAATCATGAGAATTGGTGCATGAGGGGGGGTCCAACTAGCCTCGGCGTGAGCTGTTCCAGATTTTAATATGTCCATAATTCCTCTAATTGTATGGTCGATATTTTCAGGATCGTCAGTCCAACCGCGAATTTGCCGGAAGGGTGTGAGCACTACAATTCGAACATTTGCGCAATTACCCTTGTGTAATCCATAGGATGCGAATACAGCGCCCGTGGAATCTCCAGCGATTGGCCAGGAATAGGCTGATGCTTTCTTTAGTTGTTGGTTCTTATTTGCATCGCTATCCGACGAAAATGTAACGAGTGTCGCGTTAAGTTCATCGAATAAAGAATGGTGCCCGGCAAAATGTTTGAGTATCTGAATAGCATGATTATCTGAAACATCGTTAAGAAAAATTAGTATCAGGTATTTTCCAGACAGATGATCATCAACGAGTTTCAGGTTCCGGCCATCTTCATCCTTTACATCAAAAGGCATGGCGAGCGCGCCAGCTTCTATTGGTTGAACGTATTCAGCCAGCTGCTGTTCGGCAATATCATAGGTTGTGGGCGTATCGGACATAGCTTTATTTAATGGGGCCTGCTTTATGGGTTTAAGTACACTTATCCATTCTATTCTTCTATCTTTTGTGCTGCATCAGCCGCGATTTCAAAGGCGTAGAGTCGCTTCTTGTGATCGAAGATAGAGGATACGATCATCAACTCATCTGCGCCGGTCTTGTTAATGAAATCTGTCATGCCTTTTACCACAGTATCGATAGATCCCACGGCTGAACATCTACTCATTTGTGCCAGAATGGCGCGATCCTGCGCTGTCATTGATTCCTCGAAATCCTGAATTGGTGGTGGTAACAATCCGGGAGTGCCACGCCGTAAATTCAGGAATGACTGCAAAGAGGAGGAGCGCAGGTAATGCGCTTCTTCATCCGTATCTGCTGCACAGACATTAAAGCCAAGCATCAGATGTGGTGCTTGTAGCTGCTCGGACGGTTTGAATCTATCGCGGTATATTTCGATCGCCTGCATCATCATCTCTGGTGCAAAGTGCGAAGCAAAAGCAAAGGGCAGGCCTAACATGGCAGCTAGTTGCGCGCCAAACAGGCTCGAGCCAAGAATCCATAAGGGGACGTTTGTTCCGGCGCCGGGCACAGCAGTAACTTGTTGTCCAGGTTGGGTATCGCCCAGGTAGTGTTGTAATTCCACCACATCTCTTGGGAAGTCTTCGGCGCTTCCCGCTAATGTGCGCCGCAGGGCTTGTGCGGTAATCTGATCCGTTCCAGGAGCGCGGCCAAGTCCCAGATCTATTCTGCCAGGATACAGGGAGGCGAGCGTGCCAAATTGCTCAGCGATAACCAGAGGTGAATGATTGGGCAGCATAATGCCGCCAGAGCCAACCCGAATTGTTGAAGTACCCCCAGCTATATAACCAATAACGACCGAGGTGGCAGCGCTGGCAATACCTTTCATATTGTGATGTTCAGCGACCCAGTATCGCTGGTATCCCCATTGCTCGGCGTGTTGCGCCAGATCAAGAGAGTTATGGAGTGCATTAGTTGGCGTACTTCCCATGGTTACAGGGGATAGATCAAGTACAGAAATTTTACTCATATTTGTATTAAGACGTATGTTATTAGTTGGGTTTAGCGGCGTATTATTTTATTTAATGGTGAATGCGTTGATCAGATCTATCATCACCTGGGTGCCAACTTTCATATTTTCGATAGAGATATGCTCGTTGTTGCCATGGACGCCTCGGCGGTCTTTAGCGGGAACGACGAATGGCCCGAAGCCATAACTCGTGATTCCCATGTCGCGAAAAAAGTGACTGTCAGTGAATCCAGTCGTTACACCAGGGATAATAGTTGCTCCTGGAAAATGTTCGACCAGTGTTTTTTCAATCAATCTATATAATGCTGTGTCGGTACTGCTGGCGGTCGCAGTAAACCCCATTATCTTTTCGATATCGATATTCGCATCATTCACGATGAGGGCGAGTTCCCGGATGAATTGCTCCGGGTCTTGATCAGGGAGAAGTCTGCAGTCGAGTTCTATACTCGCTTCCGTGGGAACCACGTTTATTTTACTACTACCGCTCAAGCGGGTTATGGAACATGTATTACGGAGCAATGAATGTGAGCCCGGATTCGTGAGCTGCAGATAATTCATGAATTTAGCATCGTTTACGGAATTGTTGATATCAAGATATTGGCTTGCCAGTGGCTCGTTCTGGAAAGGTGCCATACCTGCAAATACAGCCTTAACTGCAGGAATGACGCGAGGCGGAAATTTGGTTTCAGCAATGCGACTGCCAGCACGCAAAATTCGCGTCACTGAGGTTTCAGTCTGTGGCGCTGAGCCATGGCCTGGGTTACCGTGGGCTACCAGTCGAAGCCAAAGAGGTACTTTCTGGGTGACTTCAACACTAAAGACAGTCTTGCCTCCCTGAATTGAACCGCCACCACCTTCGTTAATTAAGAAGCCGACGCCCTTGAAGATTTCCGGATGATTCTCTGCCAGCCATCCAGCGCCGTATGCGCCTCCGGCCTCTTCGTCTGCCGTTGCAACGAATATCACATCCCTGTTTAAGCGCGCGCCGCTTGCCTCGAGTGCGAGAAACGCCTGCAGTTGTGCGATGCCAAGCCCTTTCATATCGAGAGCGCCTCTGCCATTAATGTAACCATCGCGGATAGCGCCATCGTAGGGGTCGGACGTCCAGTATTTGAGATCTGCTGGCACGACATCCATATGATTGAGTAATACCATGGCGGGCTTTTTGCCACCTTTGAGTCGTGCCCAGATGTTTCCTCGCCCTGGTGCTGATTCCGCAATCTCGTATTTGATTCCAGCCTGATCGAATATTTTTGCAAAGTATTCTGCACCACGAATTTCATTTCCGGGCGGATTGACTGTGTCTACGCGAATGTACTCAGAGAGTCTTTGCGCTGCCTGATCAACATATTGAGATGCATTTGTAGGTAGCGCAAGAAGCAAAAGAGTGGCGAGGCAAAAAATTTGATACATAGATTCTTCTCTACGGATGTATAGGGTACTTACCACTCATTAGCGATAACGATCATGTGGTTGGAATAGAACCACGGGTTATCGGGGATACTTTCTATCAGGCGGGTTCTCTAGTCAGCGAAGGGTAGCATAAGTACGTGCAGATAATTCGCCTAGGCACGAGTCAGGCCATTTGTCGTCAAACCATCATGTCAGGCGGGGTGGTTGCTAGTCTGCAACCAAATGGAGTTCGATTGGAATTGAGCCTGCTCTACTGCCAAATACAGTGGCAAAAAACTCGTCTCCCCAGGTATATTTTTCTAACATCAGCTTATTGATGAGCGCGCTCTTGTCTAGTCGGGTCTTGGTTTTGTAAGTCTTGGTAACCCCATCTAGCATGAGGTCTATTGTCTCGCTGGCTTGCAGGCATGTGAACCAGCCTGACCCATCTCCGCTAACACGCAGATATTGATAGACTTCGTGGTCCATGACCTAAATCAAGACATGTCGTTGCTGTTCACCTACTTCAACGAGATCAATATCATTGCGCAGCTCTGAAGCAGGATATTCATGAGAAAGTTGCCGGATGGGCTGGGGTTTGTTTTCATTGTTGGACGCTCTCATGGATCGGCCTCTGGAAACGTTTTGAAGCCTAAACAGAAGCTGTTAGCTGGTCGGACCAGACTGCTTCCGGTTTTTAGCTAGTAGCTACCCGTGGGTTGAGCCTTATTTATGCTAGCTCTGAAAGTACAAACGTTCTGGCCGACCTATCGAGCCATAAACCAGGTTAGGCGTTACTACACCCCGCGAAACTAAAAACTCCAAATACCTCCGCGCAGTCGTTCTGCTAATACCGACTCGAGCACCCATGTTTTCGGCGTTAATTCCCTCCTTCTCTAGTTGTTTGACTACATCCCCCACTTTTTCCAAGGTAAGGGGGTCAATACTTTTAGGCATTCGCTCATCGACCAGCAATGTGGTATCGGCGGGCCGAACGAACTGATCGACATCGGCCTGTTCCAATTTATCTAATCCCTGGATCTTTTCCCTGTGCTCCACGTAGTTCAGCAACGCCCAATTAGGTGACAAGTACCTCGAACGGGACCACGCTCGTAGCAACGAGGAATCTGCAAATTTTATACTATTCAATGTACACAAAAAATCATGCCAAGCTATGGGTGTTTGAATTTGAAAATGGTCAGGTATGGCAACAACTAGAAAGTCGTTACCTGTCGGTTCCCAATAAATTACCTGCGGCTGCACAAATCTCATCTGGTGTATTCGGCACTTATAATCTTCGCATTGGCGAAAAAAGCCGCATCACAAAGGTTAAACGCATCCAATGAGTAAAATGTGTCTTGGGTGTGACCGTTTGTAAGTGATCTATCCTGGCAATACTCGCAGACTTATTTTCTGCAATAGAACTCGCTAAACTGGAAGCCAGAATTTTACTGGTTACAAATGTGAACAAAGAAAATAGTCTTCCTGAACACGTAGCTGTTAACAGGGAATACTGGGATGCCAATGCCGATTGGTGGGTCAACGCAGGTGAGCGAAGCTGGAAGCAGGGTGACCCAAGCTGGGGTATTTGGACCTTGCCTGAATCGCAATTGCAATTGCTGCCATCCGATTTAAGTAAGATGAAAACGATCGAACTTGGGTGCGGCACCGCCTACGTGAGCTGCTGGATGATGCGAAGGGGTGCAGACGCAGTGGGAATAGATAATTCGGCGCAGCAGCTCAAGACTGCCCATCGCCTGATGAATGAATACAACATGCCAATTGAACTCATCCATGGTAACGCGGAGGCAGTTCCATATGCAGATGAATCCTTCGATTTTGCGATTAGTGAGTATGGCGCTGCAATCTGGTGTGACCCCTATAAATGGATTCCTGAAGCGTGGCGCTTGTTGCGCCCTGGCGGGCAACTTGTATTTCTCGGCACACACCCACTCGCTATCATCACCACGCCGGCGGATGGCAGTGATTCCGGGCGGCAGCTTCACCGATCGTATTTTGACCTGCATAAGCAGGACTGGAGTGAGCTCGAATCTGATCCGGGGGGCATTGAATTTAATCTGCCACACTCGGCCTGGCAGCGACTGTTCAGGAACACAGGGTTTGAGATTCTGGACTACCAGGAACTGCAGGCACCGCAAAATAGAATTGATACTCAATTCGCCATTCCCGGAAGTTGGGCACAGCAGTGGCCATCGGAACAGGTCTGGAAGCTGCGCAAGGTTAAGTGATTATGCTCTCTCCATCACAGATCGATTTTTACATTGAGAATGGATACGTCGTACCTGACTTTCGAATTGCCCCGGAAGTAATTGATGCGATAAAAGCGGATCATGAAAGATTGCTTACCAGACATCCTGAATTCAGCGACTACTGTGGCGCATTGTTTATTAGCGATCTTGCCTTCCTGAATTATGCAAGACATCCGGAAATTCTGGACATGGTCGAGCAACTTATTGGCCCCAATATTGCGATCTGGAATTCCAGTCTCTTCGCAAAGCCTGCAAAGGTCGGCACCAGAACACCCTGGCACCAGGATGGCCAATATTGGCCTATTGAGCCTTTAGCCACATGTAGTGTGTGGATTGCTTTGGACGATGCGACGACCCGGAACGGCTGCCTCAGATTTCTGCCAGGTAGTCACAAACAAAGACAGCTTGCTTCCCACCATTTCAATGACGGGCCCGGTTTATCGTTGCCTCTGGAACTGGACCCTGCACATATCGATGAATCAAAAGCTGTGGATATTGAACTTAAAGCGGGACAGATATCGCTTCACGATGTTTATCTCATGCACTCATCCGAACCGAATAAATCGGATAAGCCGCGACGTGGCATGACATTGCGCTTCATGCCAACGTCTTCGGTCTACCGGCGGGACCTCAATAAGAGCCCGGCTGATGAGCTTCGTCCTGTATTTTTGATGCGAGGCATAGATGAGTCAGGCGAAAACGACTTCAGGCTCCGATAAGATAGGGTGATCTCATCGCACTCAGGTACTGGAAGGTTACAACACCGTAAAATAGACAACAGCAAAGGCCAGCGCCAACTGAATTACAAAGGTGATCCTGAGCAGCCAACGTGCAGGCCACTTTGGCAGCATCTTCGGGGGCAGTCGCTTCTTCTGCAGATACATGGTAATGCCATTTTGTAGTGGCAGCATCATTGCCGCGTAGCTCGCTGCAATGGTCACCATGAGTACCGGGCGCTGAAATCCCACATAAAGACCGAAACCGACAAATGGTACGACCATGCAATACCAGCGGATGATTTTAAAGCGCATGTCCAGGTTGTCCCGCTTCATGAATCCGAGCTCAATCAGGTAGTCAGGAATATATCTAGCGCCGCCGGCAACAGCGGCGACAGTGCTCGAATAGAGAATGCAAAATGCACCTACTGCAAAGGGCCAGAGTGACCACTGCCCCAGTGTTTGCGTAAACATATTACTTAGCGCAGTGATCGTGTCGGTGCCACTCGGCGCCTTACCCAGTACGTGTAATACACCGGCGCCGAGAAAGTAGAAGGGAATAGTCGCGCAGGTTAGCAGGATCAGGGTTATCCAGACATCCGTACGTAATACTTTAAGCCAGCCATTGGCTCGCGCGTACCATTCAGGAGAGTCGTCAAATTTGCCTATCCTCGCCGGATATCCTTTCTCGATACACCAGTAAGAGTAGGTAGATATTTCTCCGGAATTTACCCCGGTGTAGCCGTACGCCGCTAATGCCAGCACGGCAAATGTTGTTGAGAACTCAAAGGTAAAGCCAGCCAGGATATCGTCAGCCCGGGTCGCGTATTCTGTCCATTGCATGCTGATGGCACCAGCTACCGTTAATACGGTAAATGTCAGTACGAATACCAGCATGATCATTTCAAGTCGTTTATATTGGCCTGTACTTAAGAGCAGTGCAGCAAGGACTGCCAATCCACCCACGGCGACTAATGAATCTATCTCTGGAAATACCATGGAAATTGCCAGGCCTGCACCGCCGATAAGGCCGCCTAAACCTGTTAGCCCTGTGGCAAAGCCAAGCAAACCGAGTGCAATAGGCCAGGAGAAATCGTTCCTTGGCCCTGGTATTTTTCCTGGAATCCGATTTAGCGCTCTGAGGTAAGTATCGCCGGTCAAAACGATGTAGCGGGCGAGCTCAGCCTGCAGGATAGACTTGCTCCAGCAGGAAAACAGCACCCACCAGAGCATGCTATAACCAACGGCAGCGCCAAGGCTGGCAGTAAGAATGATTTCACCAGAGCCGACAATAGTGGCTGAAATAATGACGCTAGGGCCAAGATACTTTACAGTATCTCGCCAATTACTGGGTGGTTCAGCCAGTTGACCTGCCGGCTGGGTGTACTCGTCTTCAGCGTTTTTGATATCTAATTCTTTTTATTTACAGGTGTGATGAGTATAGGAAAACCTTCGCGAATGTCGAGGAAATACCGGTAGATTCCTGGTTATTTTCAGTCGTGGGCCACGGTAGCGTGAAGCTGATTTGTTCTGCATGACCAAACCTAATTTCACAGCCCAGTACAGTACAGTACTGGGCTTGCGGTTTAGCGGATACAAAGGTACCTTTTTATATTGACTCCATGCAACGAGGTAGCAATTGCAATCATTTGCTTACAAGCTATTTATGGGCGCAATGAAGACCAGCCTTTGGTCATTGCGCCGATATGACCGCTGGCGAGCTGGGAATCCGGAGATGCGGTCCGCGGAGGAATATCGTCAGAGTCCCTATGAATCATATGAGCGAATGCGTGAACGCGGCACCGTCATCAGAAGTTATGCCAATCAGGGCTGGTTTGTTAATGGCTTCGATGAAGTTCAGGAATTACTGAGAGATCCAAGGTTTAGCAGCGACGTACGCCGCAACAAGTTTTTCCACCGCATCTTGCGTGTTGCATCCAATGGCTTGGATATCCCCCTGGTTGATAAGCCGGCAATGCTGAATCGTGATCCACCTGATCACACTCGATTACGAAAGCTGGTTGCACCCGGCTTAATCAATACCTATATCCAGTCTCTGGAGCCTATGATTGGGGAGCTGGTTGATGAGCTTCTGGATTCGATACCAGATCAGAGTGAATTTGACCTTATTAAATCGTTAGCACAACCTTTGCCGGCCATGGTGATAGCAGAAATGATGGGTGTGCCCAAAGTGGAGCGGCTGTTGTTTCAGAGTTGGTCTGAGGCGCTCATGGGCGCGACCATGATTGACCAGCCACAGCTTATTGAAAAGGCTGCTAGGGCAGACAAAGAGATGCGTGCGTATTTACATCAGTTGGTAGAAAGGAAGTATTCAGAGCCAGGCGCTGATCTCATATCGATGTTGCTTAACGTAGAGCAGCAAAGCGACAAATTGAGTCGGGATGAATTGGTCTCCAACTGCATTTTGTTATTAACGGCTGGCCATGAGACGACCAGTCGATTGATTGGCAATGGCTTATATACCCTGATGCACCATCCCGATCAGATGCAGGACTTGCGTGATAATCCTGCACTGATGGCGAATGCCATTGAAGAGATGCTGCGCTTTGAATCACCCATTCAGATGACCATTCGATTTGTGGCACAGAGCTTCTGGTTTCATGGCCACCAGTTCAAGAAAAACCAACTGATTATGGTTGGCATAGGTGCAGCAAACCGTGACGCTCAGGCGAATGATTCTCCTGAAACCTTCGACATCAGGCGAAAGCCAATCCAGCATGTTGCATTTGGATATGGCATTCATTTATGTCTAGGCATGGCACTTGCGCGACTCGAGGGCAAGATCGTTTTTACTCGGCTTCTCGAGCGCTTTCCGCTCATCCGAAACGTTGATGGCGTTCCCACCTGGGGTAGTAACCCCTTCTTTCGCGGTCTCGCGAGCCTCCGTATTAGCACTGTGGGAGAGGAACATTGAATTGCGATATTGTCTCAAGGCAAATAAGAACATTAGAAGATCCAACTTAGTATTGTGTCGCTGATGGTGATGATCAGTGCAGCGACGAAGGTTGTTCCGAAGTCTTCAATTTCAAAATCTTCCACTAACTGATCTGTTAGCCACAAGAGGAAGGCATTGATAAAGAGCAAAAAGATTCCGACAGACAAAATGATGAACGGGATGCTCAGTAACTTGAGCACAGTGCCTAGCGTGATGTTGATCAGGCCATAGACTATTGCCACTATGATGGCGGTTCCAAATCCCCCGATGTGAATGCCGGGAAGGCTTTCAGCGAGGAAAAAGATCACAACGCCCAGTAGAAACAGGTGCAATATTAAATCTATCATTCTGACCTCAGTTCAGCTTGTTTGGGTTCACTTTTACTAACCGCCGATGCTACAGGCAGTGAGTAATTATACATCTGGCACTTACAATACAAGTTTTATGCCAAATATATAAGTGATTGATAATAAAGAGTTTAACAAGATATACAGCAATAGTTATGGTAAATATAACCAGTGACATGGTCGAATTAACCATGTGCATGTCATTTAATTTAGGATTTAGTTTCTTACTGTTACAGTTCTTAGCTTAACGATGTTCAAGATAACAGCAGATCACTGAATACCAACTGATCGATCGTTGATTTGTTCAAAGGGATGTCTGGCGCGAATGCAATAAAGCTTATTCTGCCAGACAGCTTCCCTTGGTAAAGTCATTGATGGCAAACTGGTGCTAGCGGTTCTAGAATCCGGACAAGAACTATTTAACACTAATTGAATACAGACCAAGCACAATTCCCTGGAGATATATATGCTCGATTTACACTATTGGCCGACCCCGAATGGAAAGAAAGTAACGATCCAGTTGGAGGAGTGTGGGCTTGAATACAATGTTGTCGAATGCAATATCGGCCGCGGCGATCAGTTTACTGATAATTTTTTAGAAATTAATCCAAACAACCGCATGCCGGTTCTGGTTGACCACGATCCTGCTGATGGAAATGGGCCGCTCTCGGTATTTGAATCCGGTGCGATTATGTTATACATCGCTGAAAAAACCGGGCAGTTTATACCATCCGATTTAAGAGGGCGATATGATGTCATTCAATGGGTCACCTGGCAGATGGCTAATCAGGGCCCAAAGACTGGCGAATGCGGGCACTTCCGGCGCCTTGGTGAATCCTTTGCAGATCAGTCTTATGCCGTGACAAGGTTCACCGATGAGGTAAATCGGTTTTATGGAGTCCTCAACAATCAATTGTTTAAGCAGCGTTATATCTGTGGGGATGAATATACCATCGCAGATATGATCTGTTACCCATGGACGGTTGGCTGGGAAGGTCAAGGTCAGGATATTAATGAGTTTAAATATTTCAAGCGCTGGTTCGAAGAATTAAGTGAGCGGCCTGCGGTTCTGAAAGGCATGAGTATCGGCAGTGATTTTGGAAATGACTACTCAAAAATGTCTAAAGATGAAATTGCTGCTCTTCGGAAGATGTTGTATAACCAGCGAGCACGACCCGTGCCTGATTCTGGTGGCTTGGAAGCTTAAGGACCCAAAGTGTGACAACAACGATTGTAATCCCCTGCTTCAATGAAGCGGACCGCCTGAGTCTGTCCGGCGTCGAAGAGCTTTGTGCCGTTAAAGGGGTGCAGGTCATTCTGGTTAATGACGGCTCTACGGATGCGACCTGGCAAAAATTACTTTATATCAAAGAGCAACACGGCGCCTGCGTTGAGCTGCTGGACCTGCAAGACAATGTCGGAAAAGGTGAGGCAGTTCGCCTTGGCCTGCGCAAAGCCATAGAGAATAAATCCTCTGAGGTTGCGTACATGGACGCTGATTTTGCAACATCAGCCGGAGAGATGCTGCGACTAAAGGATATCTTGCTGGCAAAGGAAGAGTGTAAGGTCTTGTTTGCAGCACGCTGGCTGCATCTTGGCGCAAAGATCGAGCGCACACTTGCTCGGCATTACATAGGCCGGGTGTTCGCAACCCTTGCCTCCCTGATGTTGAAGATGCCTGTTTACGATACCCAGTGTGGTGCAAAACTGTTTCGCGTAACGGATAGCTTAAGCTCTGCTTTGGCCAGCCCTTTTGTATCCCGCTGGATCTTCGATGTGGAACTTATTGCACGTCTGCGCCTTGGGCCAGAAGGTTACAAAGTCGGTGAGTTTCTTGAGGTTCCCCTCAATCACTGGCGGGATGTCAGTGGATCAAAACTTCGCCCGCAAGATTTTTTGAAGGCTAGCACTGAGACTATTCAAATCTGGTGGTCTTTAAGAAAGTAGGCGGGTGCCTTAGTCAGATTTGAGTATGAAGCCCAGTTACCTGCGTTCATGAATGGGTCTAAATTGATCCCTTTAAGCGAGCGAATTCACGATACATTGCCCTGTGCGCTGTATTTTCGATCGGCAGGTCTGATTCAAGGGGATCTGCCACCGTCTCACGATGAGTTTGCAGAGGTGCTTCGCCATACCAATGCAGCTTCTCGGCAAGCTTTACGACTTCGCCGACAATGATCAAGGTAGGCGAGCCGAGACCGGCCTTGGCGACGTCTTCTGCCAGGTGATCGATGGTGCTTAGTACAGTGCGTTGTTTGTGCGAGGTACCTTGTTCAATGGCTGCTGCCGGTGTACTTGCACTTAAGCCATGAATTTGTAGCTGTTTACTAATTTCCTGCAGATGGCTGAGGCCCATATAGAAGACAACGGTCTGTCTTTTGTTGATCAGATTCGCCCATGGCAAATTCAGTTCATCATTTTTATCCAGAACTTCACTATCCGCGTTCCTTTTGTGACCTGTGATAAAGGTCACATTGTCGGCGTAGTCCCGATGAGTCAGCGGGATGCCTGCGTAAGCCGCGCAGCCGTTGGCAGCTGTAATGCCCGGAACAACCTGGAATGGGATATTCGCATCAACCAGCGCTTCGAGCTCTTCACCGCCACGCCCGAAGATAAATGAGTCTCCGCCTTTCAATCGACATACTCGCTTGCCTTCCTTTGCCAGGCGAACCAATTCCTTATTGATGTCCGGCTGCTTCATCTTGTGATTTCCTTTCGTTTTGGCAACCGAGATTTTCACAGCATCACGCCGAACCAGGTCCAGCACTTCCTTTGATACCAGATTATCGTAGAGGACAACATCAGCCTGCTGCATAAGACGCAGTGCCTTCAGGGTGACCAGTTCCGGGTCTCCGGGCCCAGCGCCTACCAGATATACCTCTCCAGTTACTTGGGCCTGGGTATCACTATGAAGCTGCAATTGCTGATCAAATGCGTGCCGGGCACTTTGCTCCTGGCCATTTAGTACTTTCTCCGCTACCGGTCCTTCAAGAATGGTCTCCCAGAATCGACGGCGTGCACTAACAGAATTTAGCTTGTCTTTGACTTGCTGGCGAAGATCACCGGCGAATGATGCGAGGCGACCGTATGCAGAAGGTATCAGCGTTTCTAGTTTCTGCCTGAGTAATCGAGTTAACAGCGGCGAGCGACCGCCACTTGAGATTGCAATTGTCAGTGGAGAGCGATCAACAACCGCCGGAACGATGAAGCGACATGCATCCGGGTCATCGGTAACGTTTGCGAGGACGCCTAGATTTTCTGCTGTATTGAAAACTTCGTGGTTGAGATCGGAATCATCTGTTGCGGCGATCACCAGGGTCTTGTCTTTTAGATCTGAAGGTAAGAAGCCGCGATTCGTATACTCGATTTTACCCTGCATCACCCATCGGGTGATTTGCGGGTTTATGCGCAGTGCGATTACAGTGACCTGGGCGCCAGCTTCCAGCAATGATTCAATCTTGCGAGTTGCGACGTTGCCGCCACCAACAACTACACAGGGCTGCTCATTGAGCTTTAGGAATATTGGGTAATAGTCCATGATCTACTGATAGGTTACGGAAAAAGGTGATAGGAATTTGGATGCCTTGGCAACATCCTGGTCTTCTCTTAAATCAAAGGCATTCATGCCACATCGAACCAGTAGAAATAGTTGATCTACTAATACATCGCCTATGGCTCTGAGTTCCTTGTCATAAGCAAAGCGCTCTCTTAGAAGATGTGCCTGACTATAGCCGCGACCGTCCACAGCGTTCGGGAAGTCAATGCAGATTAGGTCGAGCTTGTCGATGTCATCTGCCAGCAGGCTGACGTCATCGGTATTGCTTGTGACAACACCTTTTCTACCGTTAAACGCGAGGCATGATGCACGCTCGTCAATCCAGCGGCTCAAAGGGAAAACGATTGCATCGTATTTTTCCAGTTGAGTTTCGTCATCGGCCAGGAAATGCCAATCGTCTTCGCTAACGATGCCATCTTTAAGTATTTGCTTGCTCACTATTGGCTCCGGTGACGCGGCCGTATTTTGCTGACTACCCATATACGGCTGCCTTAAAAGGTTTTACACCAATGCGGTGAACGGTTTGCAGAAAAGGCTCTCCATCCAGTCTCGTATCGAGATAAGTTTCAAGCAAGGTTTCTATGGTTGACGCAACGTCGGGCTTGGCCACAGATGGGCCGATAATCTTACCGAGGCATGCATCTTCCTCCGCGGAACCACCGATGGTGATTTGGTACCACTCTTCGCCCTTTTTATCGACGCCGAGGATGCCGATGTGGCCAACATGATGATGACCGCATGCATTCATGCAGCCGGAGATCTTAATTTTCAGATCGCCAAGATCATGAATAAAATCAAGATCATCAAAGCGTGAATTGATTTGCTCTGCGATATCGATTGAACCGGCATTGGCGAGGCTACAAAAATCCAGGCCAGGGCAGCAGATTAGATCTGTTAGCGTGCCAATATTTGGTGTGGCAAGGTCCAGCGCGACAAGTGCCTTCCAGAGTTCAGGTAAGTCGGCTTTCTTGACGTCGCCAAAAATCAGATTCTGTTCGTGGCTTACCCGAATCTGATCGAAGCTGTATTGAGTCGCCAGGTCTGCTACGCGATGCATTTGATCGTGGGTAAGATCACCTGGCGGCTCTCCTGGCGCTTTTACTGAGATGGTAACGATGCGGTAGCCGTCTACCTTGTGTTCGTGAGTATTTTGCTTGTACCAGATGGCAAATGCCGGGCTGGCTTGTGCTTTGGCTTCAATGATCTGATCTCCGCCCTTGTCTCCAGAGCCGTCCAGCGTTTCATAGTCCTGGTGGAAATGTGCTTGCATGGCAGAAATTGCGTCGTCAGTGAGAATGGGAGCATCGTCTTTGATTTCTGACCACTCCGCTTCAACGAGCTCCTTAAATCTCTCGATACCCAGGGCCTTGACCAGGATCTTGATTCGCGCCTTATATTTATTATCGCGGCGGCCCTGCTGATTGTAGATTCGCAATATTGCCTGAAGGTAAGAGAACAGATATTGCTTGGGCAGAAATTCACGAATGATCTTGCCAATCACCGGTGTTCTGCCAAGCCCGCCGCCGACGAGAATACGGAAGCCAAGCTCATTACTGGCGCTGTCTCGAATGAGCTGTATGCCGATATCATGAACCTGAATTGCAGCACGATCATGTAGTGCACCGGTCACGGCAATTTTGAATTTGCGAGGCAGGAAGGAAAATTCCGGATGGAACGTAGACCATTGGCGGATCAGTTCACAGTATGGGCGTGGATCGTCAATTTCATCAGCGCTCACGCCAGCCATATGATCTGCCGTGGTGTTTCTGATGCAGCTTCCGCTGGTCTGGATGGCATGCATCTGAACCGTTGCAAGCTCTTTCAGAAGATCCGGCACTTCTTCTAACTTGAGCCAGTTATATTGTAGATTCTGCCGCGTTGTTAAATGCGCGTAGTCCCTATCATATTTGCGTGAGATATCTGCCAGCTTGTGTAGTTGAACGGCGGAAAGCAGGCCATAAGGTATAGCCACTCGTAACATGGGCGCATGGCGCTGTAAATACAGTCCGTTCATAAGTCGGAGCGGCCGAAAGGCCTCCTCCGTCATCTGTCCGGACAAGAATCGTTGTGTTTGATCACGGAACTGATCAACTCGTTCATCAACTATTGTTTGATCAACTGTTGAATATTGGTACATCGTAAATACCGGCTATTTGGTTTAGTCACTAAGGGTGGGAAGGCTAATGGATATAGGGCTTTTGACAAAATACTTATTAGTTCTCACCTTATAACGAAATTGGGATTTGCCGCTTGATTTGAACCTTCTATATTCTATAGTCATGTTCCATGATAACCGTTCTTACCGGACACAATCCTTAACGCACGAGGAGAGTGGTATGCAGCATTTATTAGTAGGGACCCGCAAGGGAGCCTGGAAATACACCAGTGATGATCGGCTCCAGGCCTGGCAGGTAGATGGCCCACATTTCCTCGGCTCAATCATCAATCATTTCGTTATAGATCCCCGCGACAGGAAAACCATGGTTATGGCAGCGGCGGCCGGCCATTTGGGGCCAACCATCCTTGTCTCCACTGACTCTGATCAAGATAGCTCGACTTTAGTCCCCCAACTAAAACGTTTATTTCACGGTCAAGGGCAAGGACAGAATATTCTTGTGGTCGATGATGAGCCTGATCTGGCTTTAATGGTTGGTAACTTCCTATCCATTGGCGGATACGAACCAACTGTTCTTACGGACAGTGAAGACGCGCTGCTTGATTTCACTAACAATCCTGAAAAATATGAACTCCTGATTACGGATCAAACCATGCCTGGCTTGACTGGGCTAAAACTGATCGAAGGGGTCAAAGCTATTCGTCCAGAGATTCCCGTCATTCTTTGTTCAGGATTTAAAGCAGACGAAGATGAAACAACAATAGATCGATTAACCAGTGCCTACATAACGAAACCCTACAGGTTGAGGTAACGCATAAACCAAGAGAGTGAGCCCAGACGTTCACGTAGTTGGCTTAAGCGGATTTCGTCTTCTAATATCGCTAGCCGTCGGGCTTGTCGTGAGATTTCGTTGTCGCGTTTTCTTTTGTTTAACATCAACCATTTGTCAACAATCATCTCATCTGTCCACTCTTTGGTAGCGTCAGGCCGCAAGCTTAGGATAATATGATAGTGGTTAGACATGACCGCATAGCCAAAGATGTCAACGGTGAATATAGACGCAAGCCATAAGATACGCTCTTCGATCCAGTCTCTACGATGATCGAAATTGTACCCGGTGTGTTTGTCAGTACCACACAAGAACGCTCGACGTACGCAGCGCGAGCAAACATGATAAACGCCGCCATCGGGATCAACGAGATGGGATCGTGGATAGGTCATAGGTGTCATGTTAATGATTCTCTAATAGGCAACGAGGCGTTAATGTCCATATAAATGGCCAGACATCCACGTACAATCTGGGAAGACATTGTCTATTTGTTACTCATCTGAAAATGTCTGTTCCAAATTTTGGTTTTCAATTTTCCTGGATGTCCGCAATTAGAAGAAAACGTATTTTCGGGCTATTTCCTTTAAATATCATGCGCTTACGTGAATTGACCATGCATTGGCTCTTGAAAACCATTATTCAGCCCCAATTAGAGGAACATCGGTAACGAATAAGGTTCTAAGTAGTTGTAATCCAAGAGCTATTTGTTCAGAACAAAGTAACTGTTACCCAATGGGTTTTTAAGGAGAGTTACATGACAGCAGTGACGCAAACAGAACGATTACCAATACTGAGCACGGGTAGCCTGCAGCAGTATCTGGATTCTGTTCAGCGACATCCTGTGCTCAGCCGTAAAGAAGAAATCGACCTGTTTCTACGGTTTCAGGAACATGATGATTTGGAGGCGGCACGTAAGATCGTGATGTCCAATCTTCGTTATGTGGTCTATATCGCGCGCGGCTATGGTGGTTATGGCTTACCCCTGGAAGACATTATCCAGCAGGGTAATGTTGGTTTGATGAAGTCGGTAAAGAAATTTGATCTAAGTCGAAACGTTCGCCTGGTGTCATTTGCCGTTCACTGGATCAAGGCCGAGATTCATGAATATATCCTTAAGAACTGGAAGATTGTGAAGGTTGCTACCACCAAGGCGCAGCGAAAATTGTTCTTCAATCTCCGTAAAGCCAAACAGCGTCTGGGTTGGTTCAGTCAGGCAGAGGTTGAGCAGGTAGCGAGCGATCTTGGTGTAAAACCCAAAGAAGTAATGGAGATGGAGGCACGGCTCTCCGGGTTCGATGAAAGTTTTGACTCCTCGGACCACGATGATGAAGATAGTTACTATGCCCCTGCCTCCTATCTTACAGCAGGCGAAGTGGACGACCCGGCCCAGCTCCTGGCCAATGAACAAACCAATGATCTAAAGCATAGCGGACTTATGGACGCGATAGATTCCCTTGATGAGCGGTCAAAAGATATTGTTCAACAACGCTGGTTGTCTGAAAAAAAGGTCAGTCTCAAAGAGTTGTCCCTCAAGTACGGAGTTTCTCTGGAACGTATACGCCAGGTTGAAGCGAAGGCCTTCGAGAAAATGCAGCCTTTTTTGGCGGTGGCATAAGAAAAATTTAAAACCGAACTCTGTAAATAGCTATTAATTAAGCAGGCCCTGGAACTCTCCACCGGAACTGCTCCTTCAGCGCCAATTTTTGATATGGTTGGCGAGACAGTATCTGGAGGAGAAAGAAATGTCTGAGAGTATGATTACGACGGACCAGTCGGTCTTTGATGGTCCACAGATTGTTGCTGACCTGACAAAGTGGTTACGTTTACGCACGACCCCCATTGGCATGAAGTTATTCAAGACCGTTGCAGAAATGGAGGCGATTCCGCGAATTCGCCGCCCCAAAGATATCCATACCACAGATCAGATCGTTGGCCAGGCCAGCAGAAATGGCTGGACAGTAGGGGTCACCATGGACGATCTTGTGGGCGCACAGTGTGGCACTGTAATTGGTCTGCACCCAAGAAGTGAGGAATGGTTGTCTGGCGACAGGATGTCAGGCGTCTGGTACAGCAATCTCGAAGACGCTTCCGCTCACCAGAATGCCATGGATGTAGTCGAATATGGGCAGCATGAAGCTATGGCTGTTAGTCCTTTGGCATCAGGCAGGCTTGACCCTCCTGACATTTGCTTAATCTATGCGACGCCCGCGCAGATGATACTTTTCATCAATGGATTGCAGTGGTCTGGTTATAAGAAACTCGAGTGGGGTTGCGTTGGTGAATCTTCCTGCGCCGATTCCTGGGGCAGAGCGCTTAAGACAGGTGAGCCAAGTTTGTCAATTCCATGCTTTGCCGAGCGGCGCTATGGCGGAGTGATGGAAGATGAACTTCTAATGGCCATTCCACCATCATTTTTGCCCAAGACTATCGCAGGTTTGGAAGCATTGTCCAGCAATGGCCTGCGCTATCCAATTGCGCCTTACGGTGTGAACAATGATGTTCGCGCGGGGATGGGCGTTACCTACTAGACGTATTCGAGCCATCTCGTATGGCAGTAGTCCATACAAATGCTCACATGCAGGCCTGGTCTGGGAATATAGCTATGGAATTATACGACAGCTAATCGAGTCTTTGTTTTCATGAGACTCTTTTACCTGTTGTAACTTGTGATCCTGTGACGGTTCCATCCAGACATAGGCCGATATTATCCGTCTACGGCATCCGGATTGAGGAGCGACCACGCTTGTATCCCAAGATGATCGTCTCTAAGGGTAATATTCATTACGGCTTCGAAGCGATGATTGCCGGTATCATTTTCGATATTGAGTTCGAGCCCTGCGTTCATGCTGAACTTACCTGTCTGCAGGGACTGCAGGGATTCTATCGTGATCGTATTGTCCGACAAGGCATAATCTGACGCTTTTTGATGCTCTCTAATTTCACCAACACCTATACCATAGTGGGGATAATTCAGTAACTCAGCGCACGCTGAAACATTTCGATTGTTAAAATTTTTCATAAAGCCCGCCACCAGCTTGAAGCAGCGGCTCTCCATGCCTGAGGTATCATAGTTCTTGTCTGTCTGATCAGATCCGAAGCGGGATTGAATTCCCCAGACGCCTTCAACTCTGGTAACCACGTAAACAATGGGGTTGGTGTGAATAATTTCGCCTTCCACGTTATAGCGGCTCCATTGCCCGGCCACATGGATTTTTTCAGGTGAAGTATGGATGACCCGGCGATAGTCCCATTCGCTATGATCCCAGCCTGTTGAGATAGTCCAATCAAAATTAACTCTTGAAGCATACTCGGCCGCATCTCCCGCGACTACGATTGCTCCAAAGGGCGAAGGCCTTACGTGGGGGTAGTTTAGAGTCTTGGCCCAGTCTTCGGGGCAGCGACTGTTAAAAGTACTGATAAATTTATCAACGGCATCGATGCCGATCTGGTTCAAATCTACTGACATAACTTACCTTAAATGATAGGGCCTCCGCCGAAGCAAGTTCCCTTGGAGAGAAGAAGTACACATATCAGTACCACTCCTCGTAACTACATTGCCTACCAACAGACGAAGCCATTGGAGATCGCTCGTTCCCCGTCTTCCGTTAATACAGAATATGATAATCCTTCCGCGGTTCTCGCATGGATGATCAGCGACAGCGTTGAAGGCATAAATACCATAGCACTGAATCTACCACCTAGTCGTTTGATTTTCTCGGGTTTTCCATCGGCGAAATGAGTGACAATCTTTGAAATTGCGAGGGCGAGAGTCGCAGTACCATGAAGAATAATATTCGGAAGTCCTGCCTTGGTCGCGAAGGCCTTGTCGCTGTGAATCGGGTTAAATATCTTCGCTGTTTCCGTATATATATTTGCCGCGCCTTCAAGTACTGGAATAGTGATTGTGTCGAGTAGGCCTTCGTTCTGGAACTCGGGCAGGGCAGGGGCCTGTTCAATGAACTTATCGTCCATCGTGGTCTCAACGCCTCTTGAGATACCCAACTGATAGGTTCTCGTAACAAGTTCATCGCCCTGGTTGTAAGTATCTAGGCGAAGTGTCTGGGCAGCACCTGGTCCGATTTTCTCTACGCCAATGATAGTAGCGGTGGTTGTCAAATCGTCTCCTGCTCGAATAGGCTTTAAAATGTGTAAGTCGTGGGAGGCGTGCACACCACGAGAAACTTCTTCCGCTGTCATGGACTCTGAACCAGGGAGATTTCGTGCTTCAAGAATCACCGGCCACTCGAGGCAAACTGGAAAAACAGGATGAGCAATAACATCGGGGCGAATATTTGTATCCATATAACAGGCTGCTGTATCCTGTAATCCGGCGGCATAAGCCATTGTCCAGCGGGCATCAATTTTGTGATTGAATGACCGGGTCGTTTGCCCGACACTCGCTGCGTTCAATGGCATTACTTATATCCTTAAGTAAAACGCCAGTGTAACCATACTTTATGCTTGGCGACAACTTGGATTGAAGGTCAGTGCAGGTACTGCATTAGAACAACAATAAAATATCCGGGATGACTAAATCCGGAATGACTATGGCTGAATCATTGAGTTCTAAATCCTGGGTGAGAGTACTGGCTTTCCTGTCTTTGTTATCTGGAGTCATCCTGATTGGTATGCCACTACTTATCGAAAAAGTTTTGGTCTGGCGGTACTTTCAAATTATGTTGCGGTAAGCTTCAGTGAGTTCAAGGGTCAGCTGTCACTGGGATTTACTGTTGATATTGTGGTGACCGATGTTGCGTTAACAGTGCAACATGAGGGCAGCTTTTCCCTGAACAATATCTTACTGACAGACCTTGAGCGTCAGGTCAGCGAAGAAAGCCTGAGTTGGGCAGGTAAGGGAACGACGGAAGTCAATCTCGAATCTCTTGATATGTTCACCGAGATTGAAGGTGAATTGTTCTCAAACAATTTCCATGTTCTGAATGAACACTCATTGATGGAATTTTTTTATAGAGAGCTGAACTGGAATGGTAATCTATCTCTGGCGATTGTAGAAGATGAGTTCAGCATAAACTCGCATTCTGACGCCTACATCGATGGGCTAAATTTTCTTGCCGAATCTGAAAAGATGAAGCTCGGCGGTATTGGCAGGATTGCACTATCAAACATTGTGCTGGAAGCCCTCGACAAAATCGATATCGATGAAGTCAATATTGATGATTTGATTGTTGGACATATAGTACAAGAAGATACCTTTGGGGTGGAGCCTGCAGTTTTTACTACCCAGCAATTGCAGATTAAACAGATCAAATATGGTGATAACGCACTTCATATTGATAGTATCGTGCAGAGTGATATCGTTAGCAACGTTGTGCGCGGTAAAGATGGAAAATTTAACGCAATACGCTTGTTAGACGCCATTTTGCGGTTGGCAGATACGAGCGATGAGCAAGTACCCCATGAGGATAGTAAGACGGAATCAGCGACCACTGAAGCGCTGGCAGTTGTAATAGGCGAATTTATTATCACAGGCGATAGTGAATTTCATTTCGTCGATCAATTTGTGAATCCTGAATTTTCGGTAATGTTCAATATTGAAAAAGCGGAAGTATTCGATGTGGACTCTACCGTTCCCGATCAAGCTTCGAATATCAGCATCAAGGCGAAATCAGGGAAATATTCAACCTTTACACTTGATGGTTTCGTTAAGCCATTTCTTGCTACGCCAGAGGCGGATATCAAAATCAAATTAACGGCCATGGACTTGCCGCCATTAACGCCATATACCAGTTCAGATTTAGGGCTCGATTTAAAGAGCGGTATTGTAGATAGCGAAGTGGATGTGAAATTAGCTGACGGTAAAGTTGATGGCAAAATCATCTTTGGCTTGCATCAGTTCGAAGTTGAGTCGATTGATATCGAGAACAATCTCCAGAGCCGGATTCCCTTGCCTTTAAATATCGCGCTGGATGCGATTCGCGACCGGATCAATATGATTGAGTTGGTCATCCCCATTGAAGGCGATGCGGAAAACCCCGACTTCAATTTCAACGACGCGATAGGCAAAGCGTTGGCCAAGGGAGTGAGTAAGGGCGCGATGGCCGATCTGACATTTGCGCTGTAACCCTACGGTGCGTTGATATCAATAGCCAAGATGGCAGGTGAAGAGGCATCCCGGGTACGGCTGGGGCCTGTGGAATTTAGTGCTGGGCTTCAGTCTCTCGATGACACCGACAGGGACTATCTGAGTAAAGTTGCCGGAATATTACATGATCGGCCTAAGGTATTTGTGAAGCTATGCGCCGTTTCTGTTATTGATGACCTCGTTGTTTTTAGAACGGCAAAAAGTGAACAAGCTGCGCTGGACGCAGGCACTTCTAGCAGCCCTGACATGCTGCCGCAACCTGATGTGGCTGAAATACCTGGCGATTCAGCGCCACAGGAGTTAAGCGAGCAAGAAACCGAATATCTGAATCAACTGGCTACTAAACGAGCTTCAATAGTAAAGGATTACCTTGTGCTTGAATTTGCTTCAGATGCCAGTCATCTGGTCAGTTGTCAGTCAACGATTAGTTTGGAAAATCCTGAAGACAAATCTCGAGTTGATCTTCTGATCTAACAGGCGGAAATTGCACAATACCTCTCTGTGCCAGGCTCCTGGTCAGAGCTTCCCTAGATAACCCCCCGATCTTTCAATCCAGCGATATCTTCCAGGCTATATTCAAGGGACAAAAGGATTTCTTCGGTGTGCTCGCCAAGTTTTGGCGGGCCACTTCGCACTTCGGGTCCATCCTCATTTGTAATATAACCGGCTTTGACAACAGTGATGTCTTTGTCAATATCCGCCGGTGAAGGTAAGGTCTCGAATACACCACGCTCCTTGAATTGTGGATCGTTAATTACTTCCGGCAGCTCTCTGACCTCAGCGACGGGTATGCCTTGCCCGGCGAGGAATTTCATCCAGTAAGCCGTTGTATTAGCGTTGAGCGCGTCGCACATAAGCGTATTAACTTCTTCCGGATGCTTCGCTCTTGCCTTGGGCGTATTGAATTCAGGTCTGGTAAAGTCTTCAGTTCGATCAATGGCAGTGAATAACTTTTCAATTTGAGGCTGGCGAATCGCTGTGATCTGAATAAAGCCGTCTTGGGTAGGAAACACATTGGCGGTTGGTTGCCCGGTTGGCGATGCGTTACCGTTAAGTCCAATCAGGCTACCCTGATTCAGGTAGTTACTATACTGAGCGGCTTGCATAACGATTGCGGTATCCATCATAGCGACATCAATTCGTTGACCTTTTCCGGTCATGGCTCGCCTGTAAATTGACGCGGAAATAGAAAATGCAGTGTTGAGCGCAGTACCCATATCAACCGGCATATAACCTGTTCTGGTGGGGCCGGTATCTACATGGCCGGTTTGCGACATCATGCCTGATGAGGCTTGGATAGCGCCGTCATATGCAGCTTGGCCAGCCTTCGGGCCGGTTTGACCATATCCGGTGACCGAGCAGTAGATTAAATCGGGTCTAAGTTGCTTTAAGTCATCATAGCCAAGACCCATTCGCTCCATCGTTCCTGCTTTAAAATTTTCCACCAGCACGTCCGCGCCGTCTACCAGCTTCTTAACGATCTCGACGGCTTCCGGTGATTTAAGGTTCAGGGTCAGGCTTTTCTTGTTGAGGTTCATGCCCATAAATGAGGGAGACATGCCGAGATTCTCCTCGGTCGACATGATTCCCCTGGTCTGGTCTCCGGTGATTGGCTGCTCAATTTTTATGACACCCGCGCCCAGGAGTGCCAGCTGCATGACCCCAAATGGGCCAGCGAGTACCTGGGTAAAGTCAATAATTCGTATACCATCAAATGCGCCGGGCATCGATTCCTCCTGATGCTGATATTTATCTGTTCAACTGAGCCGATATTTTTGTGTTTAATAATGTTGCTTTAGAATTCATAAACGTTAGAAAGCATAAGTTTCAGAAGCCATAAGCCTTAGAAAATAAAAGCCTAGAATATAGAGTAACCACCATCGATGAGAAAGTTTTCACCGGTATGATAGGCGCTTCCGTCACTCATGATATAGATCGCAATTGCGGCGAAATCTTCCGGCTTTCCCCAACGTCGCATGGGTATTCGAGGAATGACATTGTCGACAAATTTGTCCCATCCGAAGGCGCTCTCGGTCATTGCGGTTTCAATCCAGCCTGGCAATATTGTATGGGCGGTGACGCCATAACGAGCATATTCCACAGATAAGGCCTTGATCATTGAAATGAGCCCACCCTTGGTTGCGGCGTAGTGCTGGCCCCTGGCCTGCCCTGAGATTGCCGCGAGGCTTGCTGTTCCCACAAGCCTGCCAAATGCATCGCCGCTACCTGCTCGTTCGCGCATATGCTTGGCTGCATACTTGAAGGTGTAGAACACACCATTGAGGTTGACGTCGATAATTCTATCCCATTCTTCTTTTTCAATATCATCGAAGCGATTGCCTCGGGAACCTATACCGGCATTGGCGAAACACCCGTCGACCCTGCCATGGCTATCAAGAGTCTGGGCAAATGAATCTTCAACCTCTCTCTGGTTGGCGACATTGCATTTGATGGCACTTACTTTTGTGCCGTGGGTTTTTAAGGTCCCAAGTGCTGCAGCATTTTTGTCTTCATTGGTACCCCAAATGCAGATGTCACAACCATGTTGAGCAAGGCCTTGCGCCATGCCGAGACCAATACCACTATTGCCACCGGTTATCAGTGCTACCTTGCCGCTTAAGTCGAAAGGGCTTGCCATTCTCTTACTCCACTAAATAAAACATTAGACTGTGACGACATTTTCCGAGCATATATTCGGGCATACAAAACCATCTTGTCAAAAAAACAAAGCGCGGTACTCAATTGTGATGGTAAGGCATTCAAGGCCAGTATTTGTCTTTCAGCAGGCGCTTGTACAATTTTCCTGTTGGGTGTCTCGGCAACTCTTCCAGGAAGTCGATTGATTTTGGGCATTTCATATGTGAAATTTGGCCGCGTACGTATGCGATGAGCTCCGCTTCGAGTTCTGGCCCGACGTCATTCATATCTGCCGGTTGCACCACCGCTTTTACTTCTTCGCCGAACTCTTCATTCGGTACGCCGAACACCGCTACATCGGTGATCTTTGGGTGCGCGATCAGGATGTTTTCAGCTTCCTGTGGATAGATATTGACGCCACCGGAAATAATCATGAAGGATTTTCTGTCGGTCAGGTAGAGGTAGCCTTCCTGATCAAGATAGCCGATATCGCCGAGTGTCGACCAGCCTTCCGTTGTGTGCGATGCCTTGGTCTTACCTTCATCATGAAGGTATTCAAATTTACCGCCTCCCTCAAAGAAGACGTTTCCTATTTTGCCAGTCGCGACGCTGTTTCCTTCATCATCAAGAATATGGAGTTTGCAATTGTTGGTGATGCGGCCCACAGATCCCTTATGCTGTAACCATTCTTCTGAATCAATTGCGGTTGAGCCATTGCCCTCGGTTCCGGCGTAGTATTCAAACAGTATTGGCCCCCACCAGGCTATCATTTGTTCCTTCACAGTGATTGGGCAGGGTGCTGCAGCGTGAACAGCAAACTTCAGGCTGCTAACGTTATATTTAAGCCGCACATCCTCTGGCAGCTTCAACATGCGGACAAACATGGTTGGTACCCATTGGCTGTGGGTAATCTGATATTCCTGAATCAGGCGAAGGGATTGCTCTGCGTCAAAATTCTCCATCACAATACTGGTACCGCCATATCTCAGAACATTCATGTTAAAGCCAAGGGGCGCAGCATGATAAAGCGGAGCTGGCGACAGATAAATCGATTTTTCATCGAACTGATATCTGTCTCGAGCCGGGATAAAACCTGCAACTTCATCTCCCCAGACTTCCGCAATCAGTGGCTTCTTGACCCCCTTAGGCCTGCCGGTTGTGCCGGATGAGTAAAGAAGACTCTGGCCGTAAGATTGGTCAGCTATTGGTTTGCCAGGCATTTTCGAGACTGCATCTTCAAATGAAGAGGCGCCTTGTGCAGTGCCATCTACCATGTAACAGGTGGGATTGTTCGTCAGTTTGTCGCTAAAGCCAAGGAAGGTGTCGCGAAGCAATGCGGATGTAATGAGTACCTTTGCGCCACAGTCATTGACGATGTATTCCACTTCTTCTGCCTGTAGTCTATAGCTAATGGCGGTAAAATAGAGTCCGGCTCTGAACGCACCCCAGCAGACTTTCAGAAACTCAGGATGATTTTCCATACACAGCGCAATATTGTCGCCGCGGACCAAACCCAGGTTGCGGAATAGCTGAGCAATCCGGTTTGAAGATTCTTCCAGCTCTCCATAGGTAACGACTTTACCAGTCTGCGCCATGATATAGGCTGGGTGTTCTTGGGGGTAGTTAGAGGGGTTCATTATAGGATGCTGGTATTGCTAGAATTCGTTTTTAATGGATAGTGATAGTTGACTGCTGTTAACGTCGGGATCATCTCTATTGCTAAGAGGGAATGCAATATCGATGTGAATGACACTCCCTGCGTCCACTTTTGTAGATGCCAATCTAAGTCCAAAGCCAATGTTGGCAAGGTAGTCATCCTCGAAGCCCTGATCAACATCAGGTTTGTATGCGCGCCCGGCATCCACAAAGATTGCCCAGCCGACCCGAACCAGATTGAACAGGTGGATATCTGAATAGAATCGCTCTTCAAGCGTTAAGACAATACGTCGGTCACCGACCTGTAATCGATTCTCGAAGGCCCGAACACCGGTATCACCGCCAAATACAACCTGTTGGTTAGTATTTAGATTTTTTGTGTAAACGGCGTTAAAGCTCACGAAGAATGTTCTATGTTTTGTCTGATTGTGAAAGTAGCGCATATGATAGTTGATAATTATGTCTTCAGGTTCCTGACTGTCCAGATTCCAAAGCCCCGACCAAGCCAGATTGTGTCTCCACAAAATATCGCCATCATAGTGAATAACATCTTCGTAGTATCCATCTAGAACAATTCGATCCTGGTCAGAGCCTAATTCCGATGAGGCATAACCAATAGAACTTGAGAAGGTATGACCCAGGTGCAGGTCTTCGATTCTCTGAATTTGCTCCAGGTTGGATGCTGTCGTGTAGTCGTCTACCACAGAAGTATATCGAAGAAATGGATATGAGAGGCGCTTGTCAATTGGAAACTCGGTAGGCGGTGGTAACTCGTCTCCAGGTTCAAACGAATCATCACGAAACCTGTAGCCATAAGTCCAGCGACGGGTAAGGCCATTAACAAGACCTGCGGACATCCCAAATGTGACCATATAGTCCTGGCTTTCGTGAGCAACTTCAGTGACATCGTCAGCTCTGAAAAATTGTCGGTCGTCGCGCTCAAAATTTCTTAGTCTAAGTCCCCAGGCTCGGCGCGAATCCAGGGCGTAAAATGGCAGCTGAACAAAGACGAACTGCTCCGAGCCATCGTCGCTATCTGTAAACTGCATACGACCAGCAATCCTGCTGCCCATCAGATTGTTGTTCTTGTAAGTGAATTCGTTTGATCGGCGATCTAGATCCTTCTTTACTCCGAGGGAGATTTCCTGGCCGGTGCCAAACGCATTGGTTTCCCTGATGCTAAATCTGTAGGTATTTTCACCGCCCGAGCGTTTGAAGGAAACTTCAGGTGTGAACGACCAAATGTCGCGGGATATCACTTCCAGATCGACCACTTTTCCGCATTGACTGACGGGTCTGATGGCTGCGTCGTACAGGTACTTTCGCTTGCGCAATAGCCGCGCTGATTCGAGAATCATGCGCTCGTCGTAATTGTCATCTTCGCGAAAGAGTATTTGCGCTTCGATGACGTCCGCCCGTGTCTCTAAATGAAAGCGGTTAGCCCATCGGTAGAGCCAATTGTTCTCCCGGGGATCTGCTTCGTCGAAGATGTCGAGTTGAGTATAGTAAATCGAGCCTATTTTTGAGCCTTCGGGGACCAGGTATCTGATGGATTCAGCATCAACAAAAGGATGGTCGCCGCGGGCTGGGCTAAATTCGCTATTGCAGTCGAGCCTTATTGGATCAGCTTGTATGTTGCAGGCAGATATGATCGTGACCAATTTGGCGAGCTGAATCACATAATAGCGTGTGTTATTCCGGAATTTAATGTTATAAAAACCCACAATTATAAAATATTGATATTACATTCATAAAAATCAATATATTTTAACCATGTGGGTATTTTTAGCAAAAATAGATGGTTTTAGCATTGGCATGTGGGGGGTAAGTATGCACATCATGCCAATCCATCCGCTGCTTGTCGGTCTTCCTCTGTTTGATACTGGGGCTCGGTGTTACGGGGCGATCTGGTGTCATCGCTTTTAACTTCACCTTCGCGTTGGCGAATAAGCTCCCAGCCAGCATTCCAGGTAAAAGACAGCGGTTTGATGCTTTCACGATCAATTGTCTCAAAACCTTTCAGGCCATGCCGGATGACTTCCAGCTGGCCTTTCTTGTCCATAAATGGGCCGGCTTCAAAGCCCAGCGGGTAATTCAGAAACTGCGCTCTCGGTGGGCGTCCAGCTTCCAATATATCCAGGGCGCTGCCGATGATTAGTGTTGGCAGGCCGCTGGCTTCAAAATGGCGGGCGATCAGACTCACGGTCTGGTGACAAACCGGTCACAGGGGGACAAGCAGCAGCAGGTCCAGGTTTTGCTTTTTAACGGCAGCTTCCAGGTTCGGGATCAGTTCATCGACGACTCGTTTCTGGGAGTAAATTCCGCCCATACAGGTGAGGAATTCAGCTGCCAGTTCACCGATCACGCCTTCAGCTTCAAGTGTTTTCAGGCTTTCAAGTGGAAAAACTGTGCCAGAATCCTTGCGTGCCTCAACCAGGTAGTTCTCGGTGATATGTGAGAAGCGAATCTTGTCGATTGGCGCGTCGTTTGCGATCGCTCGAATACTCGTATCGTCCTTGTAGTGATAAGCGACCTGTCCTTGAAGATAGGTCCCCGCAGTAGAAATCATACCCAGTCGGCTCTCTGAAAGGGGTTTCTCTACCGGAGCGAAGGCCGGCTCTGAATCAGCATGGAACCAACGGTAGGGTGGATACCCCAACTTGTCGTAGGTCCTTCTGGTTATTTCAATATATTGAGCTGGAGGCATGAGTACTTTGTGGCTGTCGAGTGGTGCGGATATTATGCACGTATGTTTATGTACTTAGCTAATATGAATTGTCGAGGGTACTAGCGCCGGCTAATCTTATAGCGTTTGTTTACTTCCAATTGATGCTCGATGACTATCTTTTCACCCGTTGACCAATGAATTTCCAGAGATTTGATCAAAGTATCAGCGCCAAGTCCAAACTGGGCAAGGGGTTCATCAAAAGACATGAAGCCACCACTGGCTTTAATTTCCCGGATCTGTTTGCCCGATGCTGTCTCGATGATGATCTTGCATCCTATACAGGCTCTGTTGCCTCGTTCATCGTCAAAGACAAAGGTAACGGTATTGTTGTCGCTAAGCCTGTTCTCAAGAATGCTGATTCCTGTTCCCTGTCCGTACTCGATGATGTCGAGGTCTCCATCTAGGTCATAGTCCGTGAGTGTATAAGTGGATGTGTTTATATAGTTCTCGGCGCCAAAACTATCTTCTGCTCTGGAGAAGCCTGTACCTGCGTTATTGTGGAATAAGACATTGGAGAAAACCTGAAGGTCTATGGTGAAGTCGTTGGTATCGGGTGCGCCAAAGCCGTAACCAGTGCCAACGAATATATCCTGGTAGCCATCATTGTCGGCATCGAATCCTCGTGCGTTCCAGCTCCAGTTGCTTCGTGCGACGCCAGCATCTTCTGTCACATCGAGGAATCGATTTCCCCACGCCATTAAGTATTTGTTGGTTGTCAGCTGAGCTGGATAATCGCTAATATTTATTCCAGCGTCAGCGGGTATTTCACCAGCAGTATTTTGGCAATAGTGCTGTTTCGCCGGGAAGCCTGGTGGAATTTTCGTGCAGAGTTCCGGTTTCTTGTCCCGGATCGCGATTTTCAGAATAGTTGCTGCAAGGCATTCGGCTTGCTCCCGTTCAGCCTGTGCGGCTCCACCCTGCGGCTTATCCGTCAGGCTGCTGCACCAGTCTATATTTAAGGAATTAACCTGCCTGCCAATTTCAACGAGGCTCCTGCATCTTTGCGCTTGATCCGCGTCATCAATGTCGGCGCAGTAGTCATCCTTGCCCGATTCAACAAAGGTCATATCGCTTGAAAATATATCCAGCTTCAGGTCGTTGTTAAAATCAGCTGAATCGTAACTCATGGTGTTGAGCGACGTTTGCGGTATTGTGCTGCTTCCAGAGGGGGCGTATTCGAGGATAGCCTCAGAGAAATAGAAGATATCCGGAACCTGTCTGTCGTTGCCGGTGACGATATCCGGAATGGAATCGCCGTTGAGGTCCGAGAGTAATATTGTCAATGTCGAGCCTGGGGGGTCAGCATCGAAGAGGGAGAACTTTTCCAGCGCACCGGACTCGTTCAGCCACAATTCATTGTTCGCACCATGGGTTCTGAAATGGCGCTCTATACCGTGGGACCATTTTCCCAGCACCATATCAAGATCTGAATCCTGGTCGAGGTCCGCAAAGGCTGCGGCCATTGTTAGCGCGCCAGAGTTTGAGGCAAGCAAAATAGCTTGCTCGTTTTTGTACTGGCCAGCTCTATTGAGGAAGATATATTGTGAGCCGCCGTAGGACGATGCGAATAGATCGAGCCATCCATCGTTATTGAGGTCAACTAGCGCAGTGACAAATGCATTGAAATTGGCATCTGGAATTAAGGTCATGGCCAGCGCAAAAGTCCCATCGCCACGATTGAAATAGATATGGATTCCCCGCTCAAATGCGATCGCTATGTCAGGGTAACCATCCTTATTCACGTCTCCCGAGCTGATTCCCTTGCCGTACCGAAATGGTTCGAAAAAGTCGGTGGCGTTAATATTCCATGAATATTGTAAGCCAGACTCTTTGGCATGATGTCGTTCAAACTTCCCGCTTGTCTGGCCCTTCGGACGAGCATTGGTAACGCTGATATGGACATTGTCCTGGCTGAGCAATGCTTGATATTCTATGGCAACCGGACCAATAAAATCGCCAATTTTGGGCAAGAAACTTGGCCCTATATTTTTAAGCTCGGGCAGGCTGGTTGTACGCAATGCTAAAACCTTTGCATCGATGATATCTATCTGACATCTCTTGATCTCTTTACCTTTGAGTTCATTGCATAACGCGAACGATTGGTTCTTTAATGCCCGTGCCTTCTTTTGTAGTTCAGTGCAGGAATTGACGACGGCTAGATCTGGCAGGCTATGACAATCAAATTCGTCGCCGTAGTCCTGAATTCTGAGGGCCGAGATCACATACAGGCAAGTCATTTTGGCGGCTGTGTCTGCCAAGGATCTGCAGACGCCGATATCCATTTGCTCCATGGCGATTCTGGCCTTGACTTCAGATTGGCAAGCCTGTGTCTCGGCGTTGTTCAGGCCAATCTTGCAGGCGTCGTTGCTGCGAAAATGAATGATCCTGTAGTTTAGTACAACCAAGCGACAGAGCTGGATTTCCGGAGCGTTAACATTTAGTTCGCACTGGCTCAGCGCGTTGTCTTTATGACTATTCGCCTTTAGATAGGCCATTCTGCATTTGAATTCGGTACACAGCGAGATATCTCCAGACCTGATCGCCGCCTTACTCTGATTGGTCATTTTCACCATGCTCATGCAGTGGCTACCAAGAGCAGGATCAAGATTGGCAATCCCGGCACATAGTTTTGCGGCCGGCGTTCCGAAGGTTTTCTTCGTTAGCAATTCATTCATGCAGGTACCCGGATCCGTCAAATTATCCATGCAAAGATTCATCGCAAGACTGATCGCTTTACTTAGTTTTGACTGTGAGCTTGGTGGCGATTGTTGGCCTGTGCTGACTGGAGAAATTTCTGTGAGCCGGGTTAAACCGGCTTCTATTTGAATATTTTCCCTGACTAGCCGCCGCTGATGAACCTCCTCTGTGATAAAGCCAGCGAGGATGGAGACAATGATGACAAGGCAGATAAGTAGTGCAGATAGGGACCAACTTACGTCCCTGCCGATAATCAGTGCAGGGAAAATGCTGAATATTGAAAGCGAAAAGAAGAGCGTCATTGCCAGCCCAACCGGTAGGCCAATGCTCATGAGTGCGGAGGTAATGACCACATCAAAGGCGATGGGAACCGGAAGAAAGACGCCAATCACGGCGATAAGAATATAGGACCTGAGATCTGATGGCAGATTGGCAATGCTCTCAAGGGAAATGGACTCGATAAGAAGCGCACCCAACAGGCCGGCTAATAGCATTAAAGGCAGTGTCATTTTAAGTAGGAAAAACAGGTTCTTTAGCAGCACCCTCATTGATGAGCCAAGGGATGAAAGCCAGGATTCGCCGTTCATCAGACTGGAATTTGGCATGATGCCGGCGACGCTGAATTCTTTGATCCGGGTATCATCCAGCTTAAATCGGGTGGACCAGAGCCAAACGACTGCTGGCAAAAGAACTGTAATAAAAAACAAGGTGACGCCAAGTTTGATAAGAACAAAATCGATGCTGAACAGTGAGAACATCATTGTGATGACGATGAGGTTTAGGGTGGGGCTGGCCGTCATCACCGCGAGCATTGTTTCAAGCCTGACGCCTGCGCGCTGTAGCCCTTGTGCTATTGGTGTAGCACAGTTAACACATACGCCAAGCGGCGCTCCGCCAATTAGACCCTGAAGGGCCGCCAGAAAGCCATTATCCGGTAAGCGCCAGAGGGGCAAGAGACGAAGAACGGAGAGTAGGCTGGCACCAAACAATATTCCAAATGTCATGCCTTTCCAGTTGGTATAGCTCCAATTGACGGTGCTCTTTAGCACCCTCTCTATGTAGCTTTGCTGCTCTTCGATTTGAAATACTGTGTCAAATGCTATTGAGGAGATATCGGTACGAAGCCCCATTCTGGCTTTCTGATCCAATGCAGGGGCTCGGGAAGTGGATAGGAAAACCGTCGCGATGATGAGTGCAACGGTTGATAGAATGATGACTTTCTTAATGTCGTATTGCCTGTGGGGGACTTATTAATCCTCATTCTAAACGCTGGGCGCCCAGATATAAATTTTTCGATTCTTATTTCCGCTTTGTGGCGAGGTGGGTAGACCCTCACTTTTTATGTGCATAGAATGGGCATTTATCACGAGAAGTATGCAAATGACGATTAATCTACTATGGCCGCAGATGCGATGGCCAGATGACTACCAGGCAGAGAAAGATGTAGCCGGCAATGATGTTGACTGCGTCTTCGTGGGTACCCCGAAGGAAGTGAGCACCGAGCAGTGGGCCGATGCGGATGCCATGCTCAGTACCGTCGACCCGCTTGCATCTGAAGAACTTGGCCAGTTGGAAAAATGTCGGATTTTCGTTACCCCTAAAGTAGGCTTCGACAACATTGATCTGGAAAAATATGGCGTCGTTGGCATTCCGGTTTGCCACGTGCCGGATTATGGTACTCAAGATGTTGCCGATCACGCCATGGGATTATTGTTGGGTTTAATGAAAGGGATTAATCGCTATGACAATCGATTGCGCCAGGATCCGAGGGGCGGCTGGAAGCCAATGGATCACCCACTTGCGCTGAGGTTGTCCATTGCGAAAATGGGCATCGTAGGCCTTGGGCGTATAGGTACTGCAATGGCATTAAGGTGCAAGGCCTTCGGCATGGACGTCACCTTTTATGATCCGTATAAGACCAATGGTTCCGATCTCGCACTGGGTATTAAACGGGCGGAAAGTCTCGAAGAGCTATTTTCCGGTTCCGACATTATCAGCCTGCATGTCCCCTTGTCGGATGAGACCAGAGATCTGATCAATGCTGATGTGCTTTCCCATGCAAAACAAGGTCTGGTATTGATTAACGCGGCACGGGGCGAAGTGGTCGATATTGATGCCTTGCATGATGCGATGAAATCAGGCCAGATTGGAGGTGCGGGCGTTGACGTATTATCGGAAGAGCCTACAAACCTGGAGCGTCCACTCTTGGCTGCCTGGCATAACAATGAGGAATGGGTTCGGGACAGACTGCTGGTTACGCCGCACTCGGCGTTTTATACTCCGCAGAGCCTGTTTGATATGCGTACTAAGGGAATTACCGTTGCACTGAAATATTTACGAACTGGAAGGCTGGAGAACTGCGTTAACGATGAGTTTCTGGTCAATCCTCGATAGCAGTGATTGATTCAAGCTGAAACGTTGGAGAGGAGGATGTAGATGGACAACATGAGTGAGTTGGGCATTGCCCTGGCAATCCGCCTCTGTATTGGCTACCTGGTAGCGCGATTCTCCGGGCGAACAAAGCCGGGAACTTCAGCCTTTTCAGAGACTTCGAAGAACTGGTGGGACGAGCGTCAAAAACTGACCGGTACGTAGTTGCAGATACTTAAATTTATGGATGGCAAGAAAGAAGCATCTATAACTGACCTGCAGGAAGAATTTTCGTTTATTCCGGATAGGGAATTGTATTACCGTCTGGAGCAGATCTGTTTGATGGAGTTTCTGGTTCGCGGCAGCCAATCTGGCGATGTCAGTTATTCTCTCAACTCCGCTTACTCCGCAACTGTAGAAGACGATAGTACCGTTGTCCTGCCTAATTAATCCTGACCGTCATAATCCAACAAACGCTTGAGTTAACAAGCCTCTTTTTAGCCTGAATGCACTCAGGTCGTTTGCGCCTCACATTTGTGTTTAGTGAGTAGACAAGTATATATTACGGCAAACATTGATCTTATCTCAGGAAAAACTGTGACTGCATTTCGAGAAGAAGTAAAAAGCTGGTTGGCTGAAAATTGCCCTGAATCTGCACGTGGTAAAGGTGAACCCATCACCGTCGGCAGCAAACGTGCGATGAAAGATCCTTCACTTCTGGAATGGCGACACAAGCTTGGAAGCAAGGGTTGGACCATCCCAACATGGCCAAAGGAATATGGCGGCGGTGGCCTGAGCCGCGAGCAGAATAAGGTGTTAATTGAAGAGCTTGACGCAATAGATGCACGAGTGCCGATAGGTGGCATGGGTGTTTCGATGATAGGTCCAACTCTTCTGGAATATGGAACCGAAGAGCAGAAATTACGCCATATCCCAAAAATTGCTATGGGAGATATTGCCTGGTGTCAGGGATATTCTGAGCCTGGTGCAGGTTCGGACCTCGCTGGATTGCAGACAAAAATGGTCGATAAGGGTGATGTCTTTGAGATTAATGGGCAGAAGATCTGGACGTCTGGTGCTAACTTTGCCGATTGGATTTTCACCCTGGTTCGCACCGACCCGAATGCACCGAAGCATGAGGGCATCAGCTTTATTTTAATTGATATGAATCAATCCGGAATTTCGGTTAAACCGATCAAACTCATTTCCGGGGGATCGCCCTTTTGTGAGACATTCTTTGACAACGCAACTGCGCGCAAGGATGATCTCGTTGGGCAGCTTAACAGAGGTTGGACTGTGGGCAAGCGGCTCCTTCAGCATGAGCGATCCGGGCAAGGGGGTCTTAGGGCCGGTGCAGCGAGAGGCCAGGTACCCAAGAATATGCTGGTGGATACTGCGAAGAAGTATATCGGCGCAACCGCAGAAGGAAAGATCTCGGATTCATCCATCCGGGATAGAATTATTCAGATGGTGATGAATCAGAGAAGTTTTGGCATCACCCAGAGAAAAGCCCAGGCCGAAAACTTATCCGGTGAAACGCCTGGCGAAGCAACGTCAATTTTCAAATTGTATGGTGCGACCCTTGGCAGGGACAGGGCAGAATTTAAGGCTGAACTGATGGGCTCCAAGGGGTTTGGCTGGGAAGGCGCCGGTTTTGAAGATCAAGAGCTGGATGCCATGCGGACATTTCTTTCCACTCGAGCCATGACAATTTATGGTGGAACGAACGAGATCCAAATGAATATCGTTGCTAAACGAGTATTGGGCTTGCCTGACTAATACCTATATCGGGAATTGGGGAAGTTAACTGCGCCTCTGTTTGCTCTCTGCTTGCTAAGAGACGACGCCATTATCCCTGAGCTCACTAATCACCTCGCTGCTGAGGTTCAGGTTTTTGCTGAGTATTTGGTCTGTGTGCTCTCCCAGAAGCGGGGCTTGCTTCGATGTAGTAATGTCTACGCCGGAAAATTGAAAGGGCGCGTTCTGAACCCAGTAAGTGCCCTTGGCATCTTCCAGCTCTGCAAAGGCATTTCGCTGCAGTAGTTGAGGGTGGGCAAATAAATCGTGGGGCGCATTGTAAACGCTACAAGGCACGCCAAATTCATTGAGCTTCGCCTCACATTTTTTTGCTGTCATCTCGGCGGACCAGGATTCAATTTCGGCAATAAATTCTTTTATATGTTGAAAACGTTTCGCTCGCCCGAATCGCTCATCTTCCAGAATATCTGGCCTATCCATTGCAGCACAGAGTTCGCGGAGGTTCTTCTCTGATACGATGCACACCATCACAAAGCCGTCCTTCACGGCAATGGGATGAAAGCCCCCAGCGGCCGGTGCATTATCCATTTGTGCAGCTTGAATTTGGGCCGGAATAAGCATCATCATGGATTCCATCATAGTGACATCAATATGCTGTCCCTGACCCGTTCGCTGGCGACCCAGTAGTGCTGTTTGAATTGCACCAAAGGCGAATGATCCGGTTAGCATATCGCCAATCATTATGCCCCAATTTGCGGGTCTTCCCTCCGGGTCATCTTGTGATGCGGCATGTACGATATCAAAACCACTCGCTGCATGGGCGATGGGTGCATAGGCAGCTCTGCTTACAAATGGTCCCGACTGACCAAAGCCAGAAATAGAGCAATAGATGACATTTGGATGAATCTTTTTGATCGACTCATAGTCGAGATTGAATCGCTTCATCACGCCGGGGCGATAATTTTCAATAATAACATCCGCCTCCAGTGCCAGCTTTTTCGCCAGCTCCTGCCCCTCAGGCTTCTTGAGGTCGATAGCGATGCTTCTCTTGCCTGTATTGAAATGCACAAATACCCGGTTTAGACCTTTGGGGCCGCGAATGAGGTCGCCGCCTTGTGGCGGCTCAACCTTTACCACGTCTGCGCCGCAGTCAGCAAGGAGACGTGCGCATATTGGACCAGCATAAACTGCAGAAAAATCCAGTATTTTTAAGCCGCTCAGGGGCTTTTCGTTGTCCATCTGTGTTCCAGGCATTATAAGTATCGAGTAATAATGCCTAACTTATAGCAAATTTCCTGTGCTCTTGGATAGCCCCTAAGGCGCTGAACTAGGCTAGATCAATATTTAGTTTTTTGATCGCAATATCTTGTCTTTTGCCGCGCATGAGCCACCAGAGAATTTCGATCATACGATATACCGGTTTGTAGTAGTCAATTCGCGTTCTGAATTTCGGGTCATTATTATTGTAGTGATGTAACAAGATGGCGGACTGATCTTCGCCCAGATTCTCGACTGTTATAAAGACGGCAAGGTCATAGGCAGGATCAGAAATTCGGGCGTACTCCCAATCTATGGCAATCAGGCGCCCATCTATCTTGAGGATATTTTGCAAGGTGAGGTCCTGATGGCAAAGAGCACCGGCGATTGGCGAGGGGCAAGGCAGTGAAAGGAGGATATTAATACAATCTTCAATCTCGACGTCGATAACACATTGCGAGGCGTAGCGTTCAATGTGCTTGAGTAAATCCAGGGATTTCATATCGGCGCTCAGATGGTGAATCTTATGAAACAGCTGACCGATTTCAGGCAGGTCGTCAAAGTCAGGCCTTGGGCCGGAGATAAATTGGGTGATCAGAAAATCACTGGATACCGTTTCAATTTGTGGTGCCAGGCCAGCTTTGTGCGCTGCTTTGAGGGCTGCAATTTCGCCAGAGCGGTCAATGCCGCTGTCCGTCTCCAGTGTATTCAAGCGAAGCACCCAGGCAGATATGCCATCGCTTAACTTAAAGGAGAGGTTGGTATCGCCTTCAAGGTTTGAGGTGATGGTCGGTTTTCTGACTGGCGCCGAAGGCCAGCGTTTCCAATCAGAGAGTGCTTGCTCTACCCGGCGTTTGTTGTCTGGCGATAGCTCTTGAGCCATGCATATCCACCAAAGAAGATAATGACGATATAAAGTGCAAATAGTATCGAAGTAAAATAAAGGCCTCTGTCCAGATAAAGCACGATAGATACGGAATCGATGACCAGCCAGTAGATCCAGTTTTCGAGTATTTTTTGAGTGACCATATAGGTCGTGACGATGCTCGCCCACGTTGTAAAGGAATCCAGATAAGGTAAGCGGGCGTCGGTACCGGAATTGAGCAAGCTGCCGGATACCAGGGTTGCGATGCCAATAAATAATAGCGCTGCAACGTGGTGCTTTATGGGCCAGGTTGATACCTGTAACTTCTCGTTATTGTCGTTTATTTTTGTCCACTGGTACCATCCATATAGCGCCATCGCAATATAGTAGAGCTGTAATCCAGACTCCATATACAGTCGGACCTGCCAAAATATGAACAGGAAAATAAAAGTAGAACCTAGGGCCGCGGGCCAGCAAAGCACGCTCTCGCGAACTGCGAGCAAGAGATAAGCTATTGCAAATATAACCGCGAGTAATTCAAGGATGGAATTCTGTTGCGCCTGCTGCAGAATGATATTGATTGTTTCGTTCATCGCCTAAATTGCATGATGTTTTGGTAGTTGATTTTGTTGTTTAGGTCTATGGATGCATTCGCCTCTGGCATTGGATATTTCAGGCCGGTGGCGCAGTTGAAGAGGATAACTGATTCATTGCGCGAGATGCGACCGGTATTGATCTCCTGCTTCAGCGCTGCTGCTGTGGCGGCGCCTTCCGGGCACAGCAGTAGACCTTCCCTGGTGGCTATGTCCTGCTGCATTTTCATAATATCGGTATCGCTCACGGAACAGGCGAACCCATTTGAGTCTCTGATAGCATCCAGAATGAGAAAGTCGCCGATGGCGGCAGGGACACGAATCCCGGCTGCTGCGGTACTTGCATTTTTCCAGAGTTCGGCATGACGCTTGCCTTCGTTATACGCTTTTACAATCGGGGCGCAGCCATCCGCCTGAACCGCTACCATACGTGGGCGCTTTGAATCGATCCAACCAATCGCTTCCAGCTCTTCGAAGGCCTTCCACATACCGATCAGTCCCGTGCCGCCGCCAGTGGGATACAAAATGACATCTGGTAGCTGCCAGTTGAGCTGTTCCGCGAGCTCCAGGCCCATAGTCTTTTTGCCTTCGATTCGATAGGGCTCCTTTAGTGTAGAAGTATCGAACCATTGCGTAATAGCTACGCCTTCACCAACGATGCGACCACAGTCATTGATCAATCCGTTTGCACGGAAGGTATGTGCGCCCTGGAATGCAATTTCGCGAACATTAATTTCCGGGGTATCGTCCGGACAAAATACGTAACTCTCAATTCCGGCCCTGGAACAATAAGCCGCCAGAGCGGCACCAGCATTACCATTTGTTGGCATCGCCATCCGTTTTATGCCCAGCTCCTTTGCCATAGATACGGCGAGGGCGATTCCGCGCGCCTTGAACGACCCGGTCGGCAACCTGCCCTCATCCTTAACCAGAACTGAATTCATTTCCAGTGATGACTGCAGGAATTGAGATGGCAGTAACGGCGTCATGAGTTCACCCAGGCGTACAATATTCTCTGCTTTTCTGATGGGCAAAAATTCCCGATAACGCCAGATTTCAGGAAGGCGGGAAATTAACGCCTCTTTAGTGATCGATTTACCCAGGGCCGCAAGGTCGTAGCGCACAAGCAGGGGTTTGCCGGTGTCCGAGAGATTTTGCACAGTATCTGCCGGGTAGTGTTTCCCGGTTTCACTACATTCAAGATGGGTCACGAAAGTCTCAGCTTCAAACATCATTTTCCCTGATCTTGCTAATGGTTTTGCTCTCCAAAGTTGTCGAGACAATGTTCGGCTGCTTGCGCCAAACGGGATTAGCTTGCTGAAAGGCATAGGCGAGTTGTAAAACAGAATAATCCTGTTGGTGTCGGCCGACTATTTGTACCCCTACAGGGAGCCCATCGTTAGTGAAGCCGCAGGGGACTGAAATGCTGGGCAGGCCTACGACGGAAATAAAGTAGCTGGACTTCATCCAATCGATGTAGGTGTGCATCTTCTCACCTTCAATTTCTTCGACGTATTCCTGGTTGATATCAAAGGGCGGTACCTGGGACACGGGAAGGATGAGGAATTCGTATCTTTCCATCACTTTAGTAATGTGCCGGAACAGGTGAGTTCTGGATTTTTCCGCAACTGCAATGTCAAGACCCGTCAATTTGAGCCCTTCTTCTACATTCCAGATGATGCTGTCTTTGTAGAGACCTCGATTTTTTTCGATATTTTCCCGATGAGCCATGGAGAACGCCCAGGCGCGAAGTGTTTTAAATGCCTCATCAGCACCAGTGAAATCTGGGCAATTCTCTTCAACCCTGCAGCCGATGGATTCAAAAATACTCTGGCTGTTCCTTATTACTGCCTGGACACTCATGGCAACGGGCAACTGTTGATTGAAGTCCGGGCTAATGGCAATGCTCACACCTTTAAAGTCTCGTTTCAGGGGTTCAAGGAACTGCGCTCCGCTTTCCCCGATTGATATTGGCACCCTTGGATCTGGCCCTGCGATTGCGGCCAAAAGCAGGGCGCAATCTTCAACGGTTCTTGCCATAGGTCCGACGACCGGCTGCGTAAACCAGCCGAGATCGTTAGGATATGCAGGTACTCTACCGGGTGATACACGCAGGCCAACTACATTGCAGAAGTTTGCCGGGTTTCTAAGGGAGCCGCCCATGTCGCTGCCGTCCGCCAGGGATACCATGCCTGTTGCCAGCGCCACTGCCGCGCCGCCGGAACTGCCACCGCAGGTTTTGGTAATATCAAAGGGGTTTAGCGTTGCGCCGAACACTTCGTTAAATGTCTGTGAGCCCGCTCCCCATTCCGGCACATTTGTCTTGCCAACAGTGACAGCACCGGCATCAATCATCCTCTGGACAATGAGTGCATTATTGTCTGGGATATTATCCTTGAATACTCTTGAGCCGTAGGTCGTTCTGATGCCTTTTGTATTCACCAGGTCTTTGTGAGCAACCGCCAGGCCTGCTAACAGGCCTGGGTTTTCGCCCCGAGCTATCTGCTTGTCAACATCGGTCGCCATCGCCATGGCATAATCGGCCACCAATGTGATAATGGCGTTGACTGTGGAGTTCAGAGAGTCGATCTGTTCCAGGTGTGCCGTTAATAGTTCGGTTGCCGATATGCTTTTGGAATCAATCAGCGCGCGTTGTTCTGTCGCCGTCTTAAAGCAAAGTTCCGGGTTTATTGTCATTTAGTTAGTTCCCGCCCATAAATAGTCGAATCTGAATGAAATATGCAAAACTATAATTCCGTTAGCTATATAATACAATCACTTGCCAGGGAAGTAACACCGGCGGTTTCTATTTCTGGACGAGTGTTAGTTATCCGTAAATATGACTGAGTGAAGAATATACAAAAACTCATTATTGTAATCCGTTAAGGCTATTAAGGTTATTAAACCGTTGCGGATCAAGATCCTTGTCTGCCAATGCAGGATGATCTGCCGAATAACGATGCGCGCGATAGATACTTACCGTTGCCTCGCCGCGCTTATTGTTGTTTAGGAATGGGTTTATCCACTCCCATACGACTTCGCTTGATTGGTTTACTTCAAACAAGCGTCCACTGGTCCCTTCGCAAATCAGTATATTACCCGAGTCCAGGCGAGAGGCACCTGAAATATGCCCGCTAAAGAACTGGCTGAAAGGATTGCCATGATATGTCCAGATTATTTCGTTGCGCTCGGGATCAATTTCGATGACTCTTGAACTTGCCTCGCCGTTGTCAAATACCTGGATATGGCCATCCTTCACCCAGGTGACATTGTGCTGCCCGTGGGTGCGATCAAATTTCCAGGATATTTCCCGGGACTCGGCATCAATGATGGCGATGCGATTTGTATTTCGTGATGAAAAAACGATATCGCCCTTCTGGTTCACATCGAAGCTATTCAGGTGAGTCCACTCCCATCGACGAGTCGTGGGGTAAATAGGATCCTTGATGGGGTCCAGCAATTTCCAGGTATGGATTCGCCTGACTTCCTTGCCGTTAACGTCTACTTCCACCAGATCGTCGCCCAGGAGTCTGGGAAGCCGCTCCCTCGGCATTTTGAACCCGCCGCGAACCTTCTTGTGCAATTCTTCAGGCAATTCCACCCACTCGGGCACCATTGTATTGCCGTTGTCGAAACGATAGAAATCATGGTGTTGCCCGCGGTTTTCGTATTCCCAAACGATGTTACATTGCCAGTCCACTTCAACCAGCGTGGTGTGGTAACCGCCAAGTCTGGTGACATGTTGTTCGAATGGAAGTGGTGCCTTTGTGGGTTCATCCTCGGGTCGGTCCGGTAGCTTGATATCAGAGCCGGTCATCAGCAGGTTGCCGTTCTTCAATAAGCGGCCATATCCCGGATGGATATGATCGAAAGTCCAGCGATGAACGACACGACCTTGCATATCGATTAGATAAGTTGATTGATCTCCGTGCGGAGTGAGCAGGGTATATCCCTTTGTTGATAAGTCAGGGCGGTGATAGGTTAAACCTGTGGGGCGGCTGATGGACCATCCCATATTTCTCTCCAGTCTATTTTGTATTGTTTGATTCCAGTTTACATGGATTATGTCTTTGATCTACGCTTGTACTTTCAGTAAAACAACTGGCTTGAATTAAAAATTCACATAAACGGGAATTGAATATGACACAGCATTGGCGCTCTTTGAGTGAGGTTGATTTTAAAACCGAGAAGGCATCGGCAGTTGGTTCGCTGGGAATGGTTGTGACTAATAACCCTCTTGGTACAGCCGCCGGCGTTGAAATGTTGGCAGCAGGTGGAAATGCGATTGATGCCGCTATTGCGTCACTCTTTGCCCTCACAGTCGTTGAGCCGATGATGGTGGGTGTCTTTGGTGCCGGTATGACAACCATTCGATTAGCGAATGGAGAACATAAGTTTATTAACAACTATACCCGGGCTCCAGCTGCCACCGGGCCTGACTTCTACCGCACATTGTCTGATTCCTGGCCGGACTATCAGCTGGTTGAAAATAGAGAGAATGACATCGGTGTTCGCGCGACTGGTGTCCCTGGATCCCTAAAAGGCTGGGTTGAAACACTGGAAGCCTATGGCACATTTACCCTGAATGACGTGATGCAACCTGCTATCAGATACGCAAGGCATGGCTTTTTTGCTACTGGATATCTGTGTGAAATCATCGCCAAGTTTGCAGAGGATATAAGTGTCTTTCCAGAGACTTCAAAGACCTGGATTCCCGATGGTCAAATATTACGACCGGGGCAAAAGGTACTTCAGCAAGACTATGCAGGAACCTTGGAGCTGATTGCAGCAAAGGGGCCGTCGGTATTATACGAAGGAGAGTTGGGGCAGAAGGCAGTGGATTACATTAGTGATGCTGGCGGCGTGATGACCATGGATGATCTCCGCGATTATCGAACCACAAGTACAGATGTAGTTCGTGGAACCTATCGGGGTTTTGACATTATTGGCCCGCCGCCGCCAACGGCAGGAGGCGTGCATGTTATTGAGATGCTAAATATTCTTGAAGGCTTTGATATCAGGCGCATGGGTTTCGGCACCCTCGATAGTGTTCATTTGTTAGCGGAGATTATAAAGATTGGCTTTGAAGATCGTGGCAAGTATATGGGTGATCCGGAATTCATTGAGGTGCCTGTAGACATGTTGATCTCGAAGGAATTTGCAAGCGAGCGACGTAGCGTAATTGATATGACCAGGGCAAAGGAGATGAACACGGCATATCAATCTGAATCCAATAGCACAACTCATATGGCCGCAGCTGATGGAAAGGGAAATATAGTTACCGCGACACACACCATTCACAGTGCCTTTGGTTCTAAAGCGACGGTTCCCGGAACCGGCATGTTGCTGAACAACACCATGAATATCTTTGACCCACATCCGGGGATGGCCAACTCCATTGCGCCGGGCAAACGAGTGACCAGCAGTATGTCCCCTATCATTGTTGAAAAGGATGGCAAGCCAGTCTTTTGCTTGGGCCTGGTAGGCGGCACCAGGATCTTCCCATCTGCATTTCAGGCCATCGTGAATGTTATTGATCATCAAATGTCTGCCCAGGAAGCAGTGGAGGCGCCGCGAATCTGGACTCTGGGTGAAGAATTGGAAATGGAGCCGGCTTACCCTCGCGATATCGTCAGCAATCTTGCGGCACGGGGCCACCATATCAAGCAATTGCCGATCATCGGCGGTGGTATGGGCATGATTATGTTCGCTGATGGGGCATTAACTGGTGCCTCCTGTTGGCGTGCAGATGGTACCCCGATGGGCATCGGCGGCGGCATGGCGCGATCCGGCATTCGCTTCGAAGTCTAATTGGCCTGTTTTTTTGATTGCCCGTCCAGGAACTAAAAATCTTGCCTCGTGTTAAGCACCTGTTCAGGTGTATTTTTGCCTAATAGTGGTGAGAGTCGCCATGTCGAGCAAACGCAAAGTAGAACAAATCTTAATTAAAACAAAGGTTTAGTCAGTTGGCACGAATCATGTATTGCCTAGCTGCAACGCGCTGCAGGAATGTATGAATAGTGCAAACTGAATTCGAATTTTGCGCATATAACTAGAATTAGAACTAGAACTAATTGTTCCGGGG
>JAYGEX010000007.1:0-138105 GCA_046582185.1 Pseudomonadales bacterium
CCGCTTAAAAACAAGTAAGATGACGAAAATAAAGTTTGGAACAGATGGATGGAGAGCCATTATTGCCAAAGAATATACTACCGATAATGTTGCAAGAGTTAGTATTGCAGTTGCTGATTGGTTGAATGAAAATAATGACAGTTCTTCAGTAGTAATTGGCCATGATTGCCGTTTTTCAGGAGAGCTTTTTGCAGAAACAGCTGCTAAAGTATTAGCATCAAAAGGAGTGTTAGTAAAACTAGCAAATGGCACAAAATATGTAGTCCTGGTGAGATTGCCCAAACCAGTAACTCATGAAGGAATAAGCACCGGGGGTTTCTGATTTCAAACTGGTCCAGCTTGTTCCTGTCGGTAAGGTTTTATTATAACCAGTGCATCGGTGGTTTGGCTTGTAGTTTGGTATCAACGCTGTGACTTCCGTCTCTCTTGAATCTTGCCTTCGTTACGTGGCAATCGACGCCTTGATATGAAAAAATGCAAATAGTTTGTTGTAAATTCAGGCAGGCAATTGCAGAGTAGCCGATGCAACGGAAATAGCGTACAAATAACGAGACTCATCGATTCCGTTGTGGCATACTTTCGACATATTATGTCAAGCGTTAACTGATTCCTTAATTTGAGGAGAGCCATGAGTAGGCTACGTAACTTCATCCAGCTGGCGGCGAGCCTTGCATTGCTTGTGGGTGCCCTCAGCGGGTGTTCATCTGGTGAATCCAAAGTCGAGGCAGCCATGTTAAAAACTGGCAATCAGCTGCAAGTGCTTAATTCGGCCCTCGATGGTGGCACCATCCGCAATGCTACCATCATCAAACAATACAGCTCTATTTTGAAATCCAGTCGTCCTGAACTTAAACCCTTGCTGTTTGAGTTGGAAAAGGATGCCACTACAATGAGCCCTGTATATACCAGTCTGCAACAGAGATATTCAGCGGTAAAAGACAATATTGAACAATTCGACTCCTGGACTGCGAAGGTACAGGAATTGAATGCCATTCAGACCGCGTCAACGGTGGCGATATATAACGATGCACTTTCGGATACCGTTAACGTAATTGCGGATCTGTCCCACGGTGAACTGGCCCGTGTTAACGCGGTCAGTCAGGAAGCAGAGCAGAAGGCCAACGGCTCGAAAAACTTTGGTGCCGGGAGCCAATACATCGGTAACCCTCATTACGGTCATTGGTCTCAGCGCTCCGGTGGATCATTCTGGGCCTGGTATGGTCAATATCATTTTTTCTCCAGCATGTTTGGCGGTCGGCGCTATTACTACAACGATTGGGGCCGCAATCGTGGCTATTCTTACTACAATGATGTTGGCCGCAGTAGTTTTACCTCACGTTCCCAACGAGCCAGCCAAGGCGCTGTAGACAACCGGGCACGCAAGCAGTTTGGTTCAAAGGGTACTTACAAGAGCCCATATTCCAAGAGTAGGGTAGGCGCATCGGGCATTAGCAGAGCCAGTACTGCGCAACAAAAATCACTATTTAAGAGTCAGTATTCAGGTAGTAGCAAACGCAGCAAGTTTCAAAGCAGTAGCCGGAACAGCGGCTTCCGAACCTCTCGTGGCGTTTCCAGAGGCAAGTAGAGACGATGCACACTAAACACACAGGAAAATGACACAGGAAATGAATAATGGACTTGATTAACTTTAGCCCGGTTGATGTCTACGTATATCAGATTATTTTCATCAATCTTGTGATTGCCGTCGGCCTGTTATCGGCCTTAAGGTTTGTGACCGGTGTAGTTGCGAACGTGAATAGCGCGGACGAACTCGCCACCAGGGACAACTTCGCCTTTGGTATTGCCATGGCTGCCGGAATCATTGCCCTGGCGCTGATGCTTACCGGCGCTGTCTCCGGCGAGGTGGGTGATACTTATGTCAAAGAGATTGTCAGCGTACTTGCTTACGGAATTCTTGGCGTTATCCTGATAAAGGTTGGACGTCTAATTCAGGACAAGTTTGTACTTACCGGCATTCAGATTCAGGAACAGATCAAAGCAGGCAATCTTGCTGCAGCGCTGGTTGATGCGGCCAATACGATCGCTACTGGATTGGTGCTTCGCGCGGTCATGCTTTGGGTTGAAAGCGATACCTTAAAGGGGCTGCTGGTTGTACTCGCTGCCTTCCTGATTACGCAAGTGTTGATGGCACTGGTCAGTAAATTTCGCGTTCTAGTCTACGCCCGTCGCCACAACGGTGAGAGCCTCCATTCAGTATTTGAGGCTGGTAAAGTATCTCTGGCGATTCGATTCTTCGGGCACTTGATGGGCGTTGCTCTGGCTATCACTGCAGCGTCAGGGGTCGTTGCCTACCAGACAGAGAATCTGCTGATGGCACTGGGAACCTGGGCAGCAATTGCGCTTCTGTTCTCCATTTTGGTATCTGTTATTGCAAGCCTTGCACGCAATGTGGTCCTCTATGGTGTTGATGTTGTTGAAGAAGTGGATCACCAGAATAATATTGGGGTTGCGTCTATTGAGGCGGCGATCTCGATTTCCATTGGACTCTTTTTTGTCGCTCTATTCACATAGGGGGATACTCGCATAAGGACCTCATACATAAGGACCTCTCACATAAGGAGAAGGTTCCGGGTTATACAATCGTGATCAGCCGCTCCTGTTTTGAGTAATACAAAACGCGAACTCCTGCTGCAGGATGTATTTCTGATCGTCGTCATGGGTGTGCTTGCGGCCTGCGGATTAATCTACGAGTACTTGCTGTCGCACTACGCTGGCCGCGTCCTGGGGGCTGTTGAATCCGCTATCTATACGATGATAGGTCTCATGATCGTTAGTATGGGGCTTGGATCGTTTGCGGCCAGAATTATCAAGGAGCCGTTCACCGCGTTTGTGTGGCTTGAATCTATTATTGCCTTGTTAGGTATCAGCTGCATATTACTGATATCAGTGATGGTGGCATTCTCGTCGATCCTACCGCAGGTAATCGCAGAAACATTCAACATGCCGCCTGATTTAAGTCCTAATGGAGGGTTGCTAGCGACATTGCATCGCCTGGCAGTTCTCAGCCCATATTTTTTTGGCATTCTCATCGGTTTCTTGATTGGCATGGAGATACCAATTATTGCCCGTGTGCGTGAGGCGGTTTATGGCCAGCATCTGGAGCACAATACTGGCACTATCTATGGTGCCGATTATATTGGCGCCGGCATCGGAGCAGCCATATGGGTAATCTTCATGTTATCGATTGATGTGACCAGGGCGGCGGTAATCACCGCACTTGCTAATCTGTTAGCTGGCCTATGCTTTCTCTTTAGGTACTGGGCGAAAATCAATCAGCGGGTGCTGTTGCTGATCGTTCACGGTTTAATCTTTGTGTTGGCATTGGCGGTTTACCAGTTTGGCGAGGACTGGTCGCGACGTATGACAGATCTTCTCTACAGGGATGAGGTTGTCTTCAACCACACTTCCAGATACCAGAATATGACTGTAACCCAGCGTTTCATCTCACCTGAATCAGAGCCCTTATATGGCTTCTTCCTGAATGGCCGCATGCAATTTTCAAGTAATGATGAATCAATTTACCATGGCATGCTGGTATTTCCGGCGATGTTGGTCGCTGAGAATCCCCGCAATGTGTTGATTATTGGTGGCGGCGATGGCCTGGCGCTGCGTGATGTGCTTCGATTCGAGCCTGAGGCGGTCACGCTGATCGATTTGGATACCGAACTCGTCGAGTTTTTTACCGATAAATCGAATCTACCCTATTATCAGCAAGCCCTGGTTGACCTGAATGAACATTCGTTTTCGGATGACCGGGTCAGTGTTATCTTTGGCGATGCCTTTGTTGAGGTAGATAAGTTGTTGGCTAATCGCATGTTCTTTGATGTGATACTGGTTGATTTGCCAGATCCCAGCCATCCGGACCTCGACCGCCTTTATAGCGACCATTTCTACGGGAGGCTGAATCGAATTTTATCCAGCAACGGCGTGATGGCGGTTCAGTCAACATCGCCATATCATGCAAAAAATGCATTTGTCAGCATCGGCAAAACGCTTGAAGTTTCTGGCTTCAACCATGTGCAGCAATACCGCCAGAATATACCCAGCTTTGGCGAGTGGGGCTGGAGCATTGCCAGCAAGCAATTAAAAGCCCCCAGGGCAAAACTCCTGGAGTATAAAACGCTGCCTATCGAACATACCTGGTTGACCAGGGATTTGATGATTGCTGCCTTTGAATTCCCGAGGGATTTCTTTGCCAATGCAGCCTCAATTGAAGCTAATCGATTGGGAACGAATCGAGTTTATCGCTATCACATAGAGGCGTGGCAGTCGGAACTGGGGATATATCAAAATTAGTTCAGGGTAGCCCAGGGAAAATGGATATAGTCTGGGCTTTATGCAGAATGAAGTTCAAATTAAAACTTGACATATTATGTCGAATCAACAAAACTAAGAAAGTGACATAATATGTCGCGTGTAGATAGAGGAGTAAGTATGAACATACAAGAATTGGCGGTTAGGTTATCTGACTTACAGAGCTTTCAAGGTTATGAATTTGAGTGCCAGCCCATTCCGGGTGAAGTAGAGGTCTTACAGGTCACCGTCGGTGAGTTTGCTGAATTGCCGTCATTTGTATCGGTAACGGATACGCAGATATTGTGTATCACGTGGTTGTTCGCTGAGGACGAAGTGAAGGAAGAGTCACGCGCTGCCATGATGGAGGAAATGCTCGAACTGAACATTCCGATCCCATTGTCAGCGTTTGCCAAAGTGGATAATCGATATGTTATTTACGGTGCTTTATCGATCAACTCGAGTATTGAAGACATATGCCAGGAGCTGGTTTCCCTGTCTGAGAATGCAGTAGAAGCCATTACGGTTCTTGAAGAGTTCTTGAAATAGTAAGAAATTGATTAAGGAGTATAGCCATGAGTATATTGAAGAAAATCATGACAGCGATAAGAGGCGGTGCAAGGGAAATCGGAGAGTTGGTCGTCGATTCTAACGGCACCCGGATATTTGAACAGGAAATTAAAGATGCCCAGAGTCATCTGAATAAGGCTCGCCAGGATTTAACAGAAGTGATGGCGAAGCAGATGCAGGCAGGTCGAAAGGTTGAGTCACTTAAATCAGAGATTGCTGAACATGAAGGTTATGCAGGTCAGGCTCTTGATAAAGGTGATGAAGCTTTGGCGCTTGAGATAGCGGATAAAATTGCCGGGATGGATGCTGAGCTAAATGAGCAGACTGAAGTACATGACAGTTACTCTGCGCATGTTAGTCGACTTAAGACGATGGTGAAAAAAACTGAGCGCCAGATCAGGGAATATGAAAGGCAGCTGACCATGGTTAAAACAACCGAGAGTGTTCAGAAAGCGAGCGCGGCGATTACCGATAATTTTGCGTCAAGTAATTCAAAGATGCTGTCCGCTAAAGATTCCTTGGAGCGCATAAAAAAGCGACAACAGGATACCTATGATCGGCTGGCTGCAGCAGAGCAGCTGGAAGCAGAGAATTCTGATAAGGATCTGACCGACAGGATGAAGGCAGCTGGCATTGGCGAACAAGACAAGAATGCGAGTTCCGTTCTCGACAGAATTAGGGCTAGTCGCTAAGGCGCTCTGGTAATGAGTTCATTCTTTAAGGGATTGTGGAGCAGAACCAAAAAAGCTCCTGAGTTGCGGGTGCTAAGCCACCCGCGCGAACTTGAACCCGAAGACATGATCCAGATGGCTAACCATTTTGGTTTGCCAGAGGCGCTTCGCGATCAATCGTTCAAGGTTATTGGCATTTCGACTTATCAGTTCGAGCATGGGAATAGCCCGTGTTTTACGTTGGAAGGCACAAGTGACAAGCGTATCAATTTAACCATTGAATCTGATGCCGGGCGAGAGACGGCGGCATTTTCGCTTGGTATCAAGCGCAACATTGTGGAAGAAATGTTCGACCTGGATGAATTCTCTGAAATTTTCGATGGCGATGGTGGTGCAAGCTTAACGCTTGTGAATGATGCTGGCATGAGTGCCTGGGTTGGTGGGCGGTACTTTCAACAGGCGAATGGTGAGCGTGGCTACTACTACGAGAAGGATTTTCGTGGTTCAGTACCACCTGAACATGAAGACGAAGGTGAACCATTTGAGTACTACCTGCTTGTAAGCGATGATGAGTCACATGGTGTGGAGATCGAAGTATTTGCTGGCGGTGAAACCGAAGTTTCTCTCGTCATTTATGTCGATCTTGAAATGATCAGCGGGCTGTGGCCTGCGGAGCAAGCAGTTAAGAAGTAAGTGGAAAGATGAGCACATCCAGAAAATGGGAGAAAGAAAAGAGAGTTGTGCGGGCCATGCAACTAGCCTTTGATGTGGGCGACGATATAAGTCGCAGAATCCGCCTTGAGGCTCTGCAACAGGGCCTTAGCCCCCCGGATCGTATTCGTCAGATCCTGGGTTTACCGGTAAACAGCAAACCTCTTAGACCACGGCTATCCATCTCATTGTCCGAAACCGATTTTGCGTCGCTCGCTGCTATGTTCGGCGTAACCGTCGACGAAAAATTAAAGATTAGACAGCTGGCCGCTGAGAAACTTATTGAGCATACTCGAACACCTGATGAAGTTGAAAACAATACAGAATGATTCGGCTTACATCTAACTACTGGCGTCGAAGACGCTTTCGCTTGTATAGCAGCCAGACCACAACGGATCGCCGCCGCCGGATATTGGAATTATTGCTCTTTCTGGTTGTTCTGGCTGGTGCGAATTCCCTGGCAATGGTTTTCTTTGAAGGTATGTCGTTTCCGGACTCCGTTTGGCTGACCCTGACGACGATGACTACCGTTGGTTATGGAGATTTTTCGGCCCAGACGGTTATGGGTCGCCTCATTACAATATTCTTAATGTTTTTTCTGGGCATATTTCTGCTCGCTCAAATCGTGGGTGAGTGGATCGAATTTCGTATGGCCAGACAGGAACGAATGCGCAAAGGCCTGTGGAGGTGGGATATGAAGGATCACATTGTCATTATTAATACGCCGGAAGTGAATGGTGCCCGGTATTTGCGAATTCTGGTTGAACAGATTCGTAGCACGCCGCAGTTGGAACAACATCCTATAGAAATATTGTCATCCAGTTTCCCTGATGGCCTGCCTACCGAAATATCTGCCATGGGTGTTGTCTTGCATCATGGCCGGCCAGAAGGACGTACGGATCTTGCAGATGTGGATGTACAATTTGCGACGTTCATTGTGTTAATGGCTGTGGATACCAATGATTATCGCTCGGATAGTCTGACGCTCGATATTCTTGATCAGTTGAAAAGCTTCGACGTTGGTGGGTATATAGTTGCAGAGTGTGTACAGGAGGCAAACCGGGAAAGGATCAAATCCCATGGAGCAGATGCGGTTATCCGGCCTGTCCGGGCATACCCTGAACTCATGGTGCGAGCGATGGCTGCGCCCGGGACCGAAGCCATTCTTGAAGATTTATTCCAGCATGCGGGCAATCACACGCGTCGATATGACATCGAATTCAGCGCAAAGACCTGGGGTGAAATGGCGAGCAAATTATTACTGCAAGGCCTTGGCACGCCCATGGGTTATCTGGATGTCGGCGGTCACATAGTCACCAATCCAAAGCCAGACAGCCTGGTGGCGGGAACTGCAATTTTTGTCATTGCAGGGCAGGATTCGCCTCCTGACCCGGATAAAGTAGCAGCCTGTATAGGATAAGAAATGGCTTTGATAGCTGAAAGACATCAAAGATAATGAACGATCTGAAAAAAAATTGGCTGTCAGGTCTTAAGACAATTTTTACCCTGGTTGCCCTGATCTGGGTGATCGAGTTACTAAACAATTTTGTCGGCCATCGATTTAACTCGCTCGGTATATATCCAAGAGAGTTTGATACATTACCTGGCATCATCTTGTGGCCATTTCTTCATGGTGGGCTGACACATCTGGTGATGAATACAACGCCTTTGCTATTGATGGGTTTTCTGGTGGCGCTGCGCGGACCGGGCATGTTCCTGAAGACAACCCTGCTTATTCTTATTGTTGGTGGACTGGGCGTCTGGTTGTTTGGCAGGCCCGCCTATCACATCGGTGCAAGTGGACTTGTATTCGGGTACTTCGGATTTCTTGTTGCTATTGGCGTTTATGAGCGAAGCCTGAGTAGCCTGGCAATAGCTTCCATTACGCTCTTCTACTATGGCGGCCTTATTCTCGGGATCTTACCGTCAGAGAGCTTCGTATCCTGGGAAGGACACCTCTTTGGTCTAGGGGCTGGTATACTCGCAGCAAGATTTATGGCCATTGAGTTGCAGCCAACAAATGGACAGGAAGGGTAGATTCTTAAGTTCCATTTGATCCTCTTTTCGCCTCATCAGGAGAACCACATGAATCGCATACTTGGTCTAATCGTGGGAGTACTGCTATCAGCCTCGTCCTTTGCTGACTGGGAGCTTGATGCATCACAATCCTCGTTCTCCTTTGGAACAACCAAGAATGACACCATTGGTGAAAACCATAAATTCCACAAGCTCAGTGGCTTCGTTCAGAACAATGGCGTATCACAGTTTGAGATTGATCTGCTCAGTGTTGACACTGGCATTGAGATTCGGGATGAGCGCATGCAAAAAATGCTGTTCACTTCAGCTCAGAAAGCGATCTATAAGACTGAGATAGATATGGCGGCCTTACAAAGTATGGCCTCCGGGCAGCAGCAGCCTCTTATTCTGATGGGGCAACTTCAGCTCAATGGTAAATCAATTCAATTGCCAATTAAGACTACGGTAAGCAAAATGAAATCCGGAAGTTTTATGGTTGAAACGACGGAGCCCCACAAAATGGATGTAGGACTGTTTGGGTTTAACAGCGGTGTAGAGTCTCTACGTGCAATTGCGAATCTAAAGATGATTTCGCCCGTGATTACCTTTGAATTCAACATTGTCTTCAAGTCGATCGGGATTTATTAATAGGTTCCTACTCCTGGAAACTATTGTCATCTTAACGGTAGTTGTAGCAACTGGGATGATTTGGCAGAGAAATGTAACTTAATCGATCTCCGTCCAGTATCTAAGAATAATAGTCTCCAGCGCATCCATCTCACCGTTGATAATCAATTCCCACTCAATAACTGATGTATCTATGCCGGTAGGGCCTGGTACATACGCCCACTGTGCGCCGCCATCTTCCGTAAAGCGCTCAGCGCAGAGCGAGCAGGTGACACAGTTTGTTGCGTCTAACTGGAAGATGACTCCAGGGCCATAACCTTCAAGGTTCAATCCCAGTAGTTCATCGAGCTCGTCCGTGAGGACGATGTTGGTTGCCGTACCCGTGCCATCGTTAGTAATGACAATCTTGTACTGAACAGGGTCCGAGGAATTAAATTCCAGGACGCCGGTATCAGTGTCTTTGGTGACGGACAAATCGGGAATACCTACCGTTAGTGTTGTCAGCCCGGTATCTGTAATAGTTGCTTCCTCACCTTCTGTTCCTGTCACTGTGAAGGTGTGGGTACCGTCAGCGGCGCCAGGGACTGAATACATAAATTCGTAGATTCGAAAGCCAGCGCTGATGTCTTCATAGACCTGAGAGCTCATTGATGTATCGTCTTCTACCAACGTCGTTGAATCATCGATATCTATTGCTGGGCAGTTTGCAGGTGGCGCACAGTTTGGATTTATGTCGAAACTTCCGAATGGATTGCTAATCTTCGCTCGAATGTAGATATTTCCGGGTGGGTCTAATTCTGATATAAGGGTCCCGCCACCGGCTTCTGTTAACCCATCGTGAGCCGCGTCATAAACAGTGACTGAGTCTACAGAGATTACCGTATTACTATTTAGATTGATGATCGAATATGGGTCAGGATCTCCTGACTTGAATGAATTTATAATGATATCGTAACCGCCCCCTGCGCTTTGATTGGTGACACGCAACCGAAGTTGTGTTCCAGGTAATAAAGTCAGGTCAGCTGGTATAGATAAAGTAAACGGAATACGAGTCGCCGTTGCAAGTGAGTTGCCAAGGCTGAGGTATTGGGAGAAATCGTCGATTACGCCTGATGATGCACCGAAGTACCTTAGTTGCGCATTGATTGACCGGGCGCCGTTGTTATCCGCATTGACCCACAGGAATATATTAAATTCCCCCGCCCCCAGCGTGAGTGACCTCGCAAGGGAAGGTGTTAAATCGATATCGGTGGATGCGCCATTGCCGATGGTTACCGATGTATTACTTGTGGGTTGCGTCCGTGTTAGATCCTCTGAGCCACTCAGGTTTTCGAGGTAGAGTGCCTTCGTACCAGCACCCGATAATGTTGATTCAAGCACGATTAAGTCATCAGCATCAGCGCTGCCGTTTGCGCCAATTGAGGCAATCAAACTAACTGTGTTGCTGATGAATGTCCCCGCTTCAGTGCCTCCAGCTTTGCGCGCATTGGATTAAATACCACTTATTACATTAATCGTAATTCCATCCTGTTTGCCAATCTTGCTTATGAGTCAATCGACGACACTGTCTCGGACAGTCCGTTAGTAGACAAAGACTCACTTGCCTCCGCCTATTTTGGCTTCGCGTATCTGTTCGGCAACACCCTTGACGGAACGAAATTCAGGTACGAACAGGAACGTTTCGGTGAGTGGTCCTGACGAATTAACTATGGCTGCACCGCTCACTATACGTTTACGAAACTACATAATGGTGAGGCGAAAACACACGATACCATTGATACTAATCTTGCCGGGCTTACCTTCGGAAAGTTGCTGCAAGCAGGAAAGAAAGTTGATTTCTGGGGTAACTTCTCCATCAACAGGTAACTCGAAAAAGATTATCAGGATGATTTCTTCGAGTACAACGCGTACATCATGGTCTTGGGTACGGGCTATTCGCCCTGGACCGAGAGAGAGCTGTTTCTCTATGGTTTTGGCTTCGGTTTTTCTTACGCTGAAAAAATTTCCGCAGTCGATGCCTACAAACAACGAAATGGCGACGCCGCATGCTTTCTCAACTACATGAAAGCCCAGGTTGACTTTCCGCTGCGCAACTTCTTTAAAGCCAAGTCCCTAAGAGGTTGCCATGTCGGCCTGACCATAGTTCACCGTTCAGGCATTTTTGCATCATCAGACATTTTAGGAAATGTGTCGGGCGGCTCGGACATATTGACTACCCACTTGGAATGCAAACGGTGAAAAGACTAACGATTTTGTTAACAGCATTGCTCTTGGTGCTTCTGGTCGGTTGTACAGGGCAGCCAATTAATAAGGAATCACTCGGAGCCTCGGACTATATGGCAGCCACAAACGCTATCGCGGAATTCAAAGCGAATGAAAAACTGGTTCAGTACTTCAACAATGCTGTTGCTTTTGCGGTGTTTCCGCGGGTGGTTCGTGCTGGTGCTGGATATGGTATGGCTTACGGCCGTGGCTGGGTGTTTCACGATGGCGAGTCACCCACGGGCAAAATGACCGTCTGGCAGATCAGCGCCGGTCCACACATCGGCGCCCAGTACTATCGACAAATTTTGTTCTTCAAAACCGAGAAGTCCTTAAGTCGCTTCAAACGAGGCACGATGGAGTTCGCCGGTCAGGTAAATCTCACTGTGGCCACTGCCAGCATTTCGGCAACCCCGTCGTACAACAATGACGTTGCCGTGTTTACCGATGTAAAAGGCGGACTCATGGTTGAGGGTAGTATCGGTGGTCATCAGTATAATTACCGGTCTGTGCAGTAGCTTGTAAGAGAAGGAACCGCCCGAGATTGAGTTTGAAACCCCATCTATCTATAATCCCTTAATTAGGCTCCGCTCGATACGAGAGTTACGGAAATCTTCAACAACCAACAATCAAGGTAACGACATGAAATTAACCTCACACCTGTTCGCCCTGGTCGCACTCCTACTGAGTGGATCAGCTGCCTTTGCGGACGTCATTGTATTTCCCGCAAATGGCCAGGACGCGGCACAGCAGCAAAATGACGAAGGCGCGTGTTTTGCTTGGGCCAAGAACCAAACAGGAATTGATCCCATGGCGGCGCCTGTTCAAGCGCCCACCCAAGCAACTAAATCATCCGGTGGTGCGTTCAGGGGTGCAGCAAGAGCAGCGGCTATTGGCGGTATTGTTGATGGTAGTGACGGCGCTAAAACCGGTGCCAAGATAGGTGCGGCAGGTGGATTGATGAGACAGAACAGTCGCAACCGGAATGCACAGGGACAACAAAATGCGCAAGCAGAACAGGCGCAATCGATTAATTCCGATAACAAGGCAACTTTTGACAAGGCCTATGGCGTTTGTATGCAGGGTAAGGGATATTCAGTTGGTTAATCTTTAATCTACTTAAAAATTTGTAAAGGGGCTTAGGCCCCTTTTTTTTGTATTCCCACTTTGAGAACACAGCAATTTCGTTGGTAAGCTATTAAGGTATGCAGGCTCGCAGAAATTGTTATAAAGTGACGCGGCGGTGATCGAACCCGCTGTTGACGTACTTTCAAATTAGGTAGAAGTGACGAGGAATATCCCCATGCAGACAGGAAATACAGCAACAGCAATTCTCTGTCTTAACCTTGCAGCTTATTGCCAGGCCAGTTTTTCTGCTGATAGTGAAACTGCCACCAAACGAGAAACCTTTCGAATATCGTTAGGGGGTTTTATTACCACTTTCGATACTGATATCGCATACAAATCCAAAAATAAACCCATATCCGTCCCCCTTGATTTGGAAGACGATCTGGATTTTGATGAGAAGGCGGATCTAGGATGGATTGCTGCTTACTGACGTTTCGCAAACCGTCACAGAATCCGCGTCAAATATACACCCTTCAAAAGATCTGCCAGGCATTAGCTGGATAAAGCTATCCAGTTTAACGACAACATTATTAACATTGGTGCAAACGTAAAGCCCGATATCAATTCAGACGTTTTTGATGTTGACTATATGTACAGTTTTTACCAGAGCGATAATTTGGAAATCGCGCTGACCGGCGGTATCTACTGGATGCAGACCGAGTTCAAGATTGCAGCCGCAGGGTTTATCGAGCCGGTGGATGGCATGGCATCCTCTTCTTTTCAAAAAAATTATGAGGACAAGACAAGCATGAATGCACCATTGCCCCTGTTCGGAATTAGCCTCATGTATCAAATCACGCCAGACTGGAACCTCAACCTCGCCGCGAGATACCTTTCTGTTGAAGTCGGCGATTATGATGGGCGAATTACCTCATTTGATCTGGGTACTGACTATTTCTTTACCGACCATTTTGGTGCCGGACTTTCCATCGGGACATTCGATATAGAGATAAAGGCAGACCGTTCTTCATTTGCTGGTGAATTCAGCCTAAGTTATCGCGGTGTACAGATCTACCTGACTTATAAACGTTAGCTCCTGATTTCGTTCCATCACTATAAGCACTCGTTTTCCGGAGCATTATATGACCTTGTGTAGAAATTTGGCGAACTTCGGGACATCTATGGACACTCCAAGCGAGAACGCAGAGAGGCTGTGCCTGAGTTTATTGAACTTGAAGAAGCGTATCCTGAAGTGCTGTGTTTGTTAGTTGATGCGACAAAGGAGTCAGAAGAGGGTGGTAAGGGCAAGATGATGTGAACACTGGCCCGAAATAGGCCCGATGGTGATTCTAACTAGGCTGCAAAGGAGTCGTAACTACTCTAACTGATTGATTATTAAATAAAAAATGGAGCGGGAAACGAGATTCGAACTCGCGACCCCGACCTTGGCAAGGTCGTGCTCTACCAACTGAGCTATTCCCGCTTTTTTTCCGATTGTAGCAGACCAACATTGAGAATTATTGGATATTCCGCAACGCTAGTCAGAGAATAAATCCCAAAACTATTCACGACACCAATCCAACACCAGTCAATGTGGCGTCCCCTAGGGGAGTCGAACCCCTGTTGCCGGGATGAAAACCCGGTGTCCTAGGCCTCTAGACGAAGGGGACACTTGCAATCGAAGGCGCGAATTCTAAGTATCTTCTTGGTCGCCGTCAAGCGAAGAAAACGCTTTGTAGAAAATGGAATTGTTTGACAGTCTAATAAAATTTCTCTAGCTTTATAATTGCGATAAATCTGGAGCCAGAACATGTCGGATAAGCCATCAGAAGAACGAATTGAACGGCGAGATGGTACCAAAGATCGACGTGAAGACGACGACGATGATCGTCGTGGTGAAGGCAGGGTGGTCACCGAGTTAAATTCAAGAAGGCAAAAGTCAGACCGCAGGAAGGATTGAGTTTACGGACTGGCAATTTGTCTCCCTGCCCCTAAAACACAATGACTGTTCTGATGCTCTTTCCTTCATGCATATAATCAAATGCCTTATTAATGTCTTCCAGAGGCATCGTATAGGTGACAAATTCATCCAGTTTGATTTCGCCCGCCATGTATTGATTGACCATTCCGGGTAGCTCTGACCTGCCTTTTACGCCGCCGAAAGCTGTGCCCCTCCAAACCCGGCCTGTGACCAGTTGAAATGGCCTGGTGCTAATCTCCTTTCCAGCTCCCGCGACGCCGATGATGATGGATTCACCCCAACCCTTGTGACAGCACTCGAGGGCGGAGCGCATTAGGTCGACATTACCTACGCACTCGAATGAATAATCAACACCGCCATCGGTTAAATCCACGATGACGTCCTGAATTGGATCTGAGTAATCTTTCGGGTTGATGAAATCAGTGGCGCCTAAAAGTTTTGCCATTTCGAATTTGTCAGCGTTGACATCGATGACGATAATCCTTCCTGCCCCTGCCATCACTGCGCCCTGGACGACGCTGAGGCCAATTCCGCCAAGACCGAATACTGCGATGCTTGAGCCTGGTTCAACCTTGGCAGTCTTTGTCACTGCACCGATGCCTGTGGTCACGCCGCAGCCGAGTAAGCAAACCTTGTCCAGTGGTGCTTCCTTGTTGATTTTTGCGAGGGATACTTCTGCCACCACCGAGTATTCAGAAAAGGTGGATGTGCCCATGTAGTGGAATACCTCTTTGCCAACACAACTAAAACGGGTGGTACCGTCGGGCATGATTCCCTTGCCCTGTGTTTCTCTAACGGAAGAGCAGAGGTTTGTTTTGCCGGATGTGCAAAATTTGCATACACCACACTCGGCTGTATATAGAGGTATTACATGATCACCAGGACTTACTGAAGTTACCCCGGGCCCGACTTCCTCGACGATGGCGCCACCTTCGTGACCGAGTATAGACGGGAATACACCCTCCGGGTCCGCGCCGGACAGGGTAAACGCGTCTGTATGACATACGCCGGTTGCAACTACCCGGATCAGGACTTCGCCTGCTTTGGGCCCCTGTACATCAACTTCTTCTATAGTAAGTGGCTTGCCTGCTTCCCAGGCGACTGCTGCGCGAGATTTCATTAATCTGTCCTGATGAAATTTGATTGGTTCCGATAGTCAGGAATTTAACCCAGATAGGGGTAAGGTTAAAGCCGAAAGAGATCAATTCTTGGTGCAATAGATCTTAGCTAACTGACTCAGTGGCTTTTCAATGTCATTCAAAGCGAGTGTCTAATGCCCAGGTAGAATGAAGTGGGTTCGCCGACAAAATACCTTTCATTGCCAAAGCCGAAGTCTGCGCGTTCCGCATAGTCGGCATCAGTCAAATTCATAATGCGCAGGAAGCCGGTCCAGGAATTACCAAAATCCATTGAGACTCGTAGATTTAGCAGATCATGCCCTTCGTACTCCGCAGTATTATCTGGGTTGGTGTAGTACTCCCCGAGATGTATCCACTCGAGTTCTGTGCGCAGGTCTGACCTTACCTGCCAGGCGATATTAAATGACCCCATCGTTCTTGGCGCCGTGTCGATGTCATTTCCGGAGATGGCAACTCGCGACAGTTCAGGATTATTTTCATATTGATGTCTTGCATAACTCAGGAATATATTACTGGAAAGTGAATCAGTCATTGCCCAGTTAAGCGTTAGCTCCAGTCCCCGGTGTGATGTTTGCGCGTTATCCACATTGTTGCGACTGGTATCCCTGAAAATGAAGTTGTCTTTCTTCATTGTGTAGGCAGATACATCATAGCTGAGCATATCTGTCCCGCCCCTGAGGCCGATTTCAATGCTGTCGATTTCCTCGGAGTCGATGCTGCTTACCGACTGGCTAGCCTGAAGCCGGTAAAGTTCTGTTGCCTGGGGAGCCCGAAAACCTCTTGAGACCTGGGCGTACAATTGACTGCTGGTACCAAAATGATGCACAAGCCCCAGCTTTGGTGAGAAGTTAACAAATGTATCATCACGATCCGAAGGGCGAGAGAAGCGACAGCCACCGAAGCCGCAGGTGGTACCGTCATCTTTGGTACGTCCACTTAGCATTTTGTTGTTGTAATCGTATGCAAGCCATTCGTATCTGGCGCCGACAATAAATTCTGTGTTTGCTCCAGCAGTGAATGAATATTGGCCAAAAAGCGCCAGGATGCTGGCGTCCACCTCATAGTCGTAATGATCTCCAGGCGGGATAGTCGCCATTAGAAATGCACTGCCTGGGGTTGGGTTTGGCTGTGTCTCTTTGAGAAAGCCCTGGGTGAATTCACCATCCATACCAACAACCCATCGCTTGTTTGAGTACAGGCTTGATTGAAAGCCAATGCTGGTATGGCCGTTTTCTTCTTTCGCCTGACCCGGCAGAAAGTGTTGCAGGAAGGTCATGTCGATATATCGAATATAGGGAGTGATGATAAGTGTCTGGCCACCTTCGAGCTGAGTTTCCAGGCGTGAATAAAGTCGCGCGGAAAAAGCATCTCTAAATGCTTCCGGGTTTGGGTTGTCGCGCTTGAGTCCTGCATCTTCGTAGGCTTTGTGCCCCTGGACAAAACCAGCTGTCTCTTGATTCAAGTTGGTCAAAGAGAAGGTCGTAGTGGCATCGAAATCACCTATGCTACTCAGGAATTTAGTGGTGAGCTTCTGTTGATCGTAACCTGCGTTATCTTTGTAGCCATCGACGGTAGTACCGCTGAAATCAGCCCGCCAGTTGCGACCCACATGATTCATCTTTAAACGATAGTATTCGTAAGATCCGCCTTCCATCTGAACTTCGCTGCCGGGGCTTGAGATGCCGGGCGTAATGACATTTACCTGTCCATGCAGGGCATTGGAACCATGTAGTGCCGATCCCGGACCTTTAATGACTTCGATTCGCTGGGCGATTTCGCTATGGGATTCGAATAGCTCGTTTACGTTACAAAAACCCGTTGCTCGAAGTGATATTCCATCCTGAGTCATCAGAAATGCACCACATCCGCCAGCTCCAGTCAGTACCGGTGAGCGAATCGAGGAGAGACTTTCCTGGCCATTTCCGCGGCTGATCCAGGTACCGGATATTCGCTGCATCACTTCATTGATATGTGTATGGGAGACTGATTCGAGAACTTTTGCATCGATGGATGAAATATTCGTCGACAGTGTGCCTACTTCCTGGTCGTGCCTTGTGGCAGTGACGACAATTTCTTCTAAGGGACTTGCAAGTACATTAACTTGAACCAGTGCCAGGATAAGTGTGTTTAGTAAGAAGGTGCGCATATAAATTCTGCTTCAGGAGTTGTAGATATTTTTGGTTCGTTTGCCAGGTTCGTAAGCTTACTTTTTGTGCCTGGTTCGTTCATTGATCAGGCTTGGAGTCCAAGGTAGAGATACAGGCGTTTGAGGTAGCAAAAGGAAGCCGCGACTTTATATAAGTTTCCGTAGCAATACAAATATAACCCTGCGGCTGGTGGGAGTAATCGACCGGTCATACCTTGCCAGGCGCCGAATATCATCAAATATTGACAAATGCTCCTGATTAAAGTGAACTGACGGGTTTGAATGGCGCGTGAACTGGAGTTTTAGGCCGATGGCAGATGAAACGGTAACAAGAAGTGAGCCGGGATACGTGACAACGTATACCCCGTCCTTGCTGCAGTCCATAAGCCGACAAGATCAGCGGCAATCTTTAGGCATTACGCCCGATGATCTACCCTTTAGAGGCATCGATACCTGGAATGCTTATGAATTCACATGGCTGGGGTTAAAGGGCAAACCCGAAGTTGCGGTTGCCCAGTTCCAGATTCCATGCAAATCGCCCGACCTTATTGAGTCCAAATCCTTGAAGCTGTATCTCGGCTCATATAGTGGTACTAAATTTAACAACAAAAACGAAGTCATCTCGACCCTTGAGTCTGACCTGACCCTCGCGGCTCGTGCACCTGTCAGCGTCACATTGATGAATCCGGAACAGATTCGGAATGAAGGTATAGGTATGCTCCCTGGTACAAGCCTTGATAATCTCGATGTGGAAATTTCTGAATATTACTGGAATCCGGATTTCCTGGAGGTTGAGAGCGATACCATCGTCCGCGAATCACTTTATACGCATCTGTTTAAGGCACTATGCCCGATGACAGGTCAGCCGGATATTGCCAGCGTGCACATTCAATACAATGGCAATCCCATTAGCCATGAAGGCTTATTGAAATATCTTGTTTCCTATCGAGAACACGCAGAATTTGGCGAACAGGTCACAGAGCGTATTTTTATCGATATCATGAATCGCTGCTCCCCCGATAGATTGGGAGTTAGCACAAGGTTCAGCAGGCGCGGTGGAATTGATATCAACTCCCACAGGATGCACCAGGAATCATTGCCAACAGACACTCGTCTCTGGCGACAATAGATCTGACGCAAATCGTTTAGTCGCCCCTGCGCGGCCGCAAATTTGATCTGAGCCACCCCCAGATTGTATTGTGGTGCAGGATATATCTCTCCAACTTATCCATCTCGTCGTTGAGCCGTACGGTATCCCTGAAGATTGACTCACGGGTGATCAGTTCCTTCTCAGGGTCCAGTGCTTTTACGACCCTCGCAGGGTTACCGGCGGCGATAGTGTTTTCCGGAATGTCGCTGGCAACTACCGATCCAGCACCGATTACACTGTTCTTTCCGATCGTTACACCCTTGCAGACAATAGCGCCATCTCCGATCCATACATTATCCATCAGGGTCACTATTTTGGTTACGCCTACCGGCTTGGTTCTATCGTAGATGTCATGCCAATCGGCATCGGTGACATAACTACCTGCCGCGAACATACAGTTGTCTCCAATGTTAACCTCGGACGCGGAATCAATTCTTACGCCCGGACATAGCAGCACATTGTCGCCGATGTTGATATGCCCCTGATCCTCGCCAAAGGTCCAGGTGGAAAGTGAAACCAGTCGATCAGGCGTTGTCACGACATGTACGTTTTTGCCGATTCGAATATGTTTCCCGTGGGCTCTCACATTCCAGGGTTTCATCATGTGGTGGCCTGGGCCCAGGCTCTCCAATTGAGGCGCTATAAAATGCTCGGTATACCATCGCTCAAGGTGATGCAGAAAACGTTTGAGATAGTAAGGTCGATGATCCTGAATCATGAGTAGATTTTGTACCGGCTAGCTTTTGAAAACAGAGTTTAACAAGACCGGATGCATGACGGCCAACAACTGATCGTTGACTATGTCACTTAAGCGTAGATTAAAGTATGGTAGCGTCTCTTTTGTGCGCCGAAGGTTTGCACTAAAACGGATATCACGGAAAGACAGCAGGTAAAAACTTGGACGCTCTTGAGCTCTTACATACTCGTGTATCATCATCCAGATTGAGTGGGAATGTATCGCCAGAAAAGCTTGAGGCGATTGTGCAGGCTGCGTTAAGAGCACCTGATCATGCCCAGCTAAGACCCTGGCGCTTTCTCGCAATCAATGGTAGGTCACTTGAGCGATTGGGCGCCCTCTTTGCACAGGCGAAACTCACGGAAGACCCCTCTATTAGTTCTACAGATCTTGAAAAATTAAAAAAGAAGCCTCTGCGAGCGCCAGTCATTATCGTTGCGATAATGAGTTTTAGTGCCCACCCCAAGGTTCCGGAAGTTGAACAGATTTTGTCTATGGGTGCGGCGGTTCAAAGTATGTTGCTCGCAGCTTTTGCCCAGGGATTAGGGTCGATGTGGCGTACGGGTGGAATGGCGTATAGTAAAATTGTTCAGCAAGGATTGGGCTTAAACAATGAGGAAGCAATTGCCGGCTTCCTTTATCTTGGAGAGGTTGAGGGTAAGCTAAGGACAGTGAGGCCCCTTGAATCCGCTAACTTTATGAAAGAATGGACAGATCGTTAATATTATTCGGAGTAATAGGAAATGAGTAAGGCCGCAAGATCCAGAAATGCAGGTCGTGTCCAGGATCGGCTCATCGATGAGTTGATTGGTATTAGCCGGGGAGTCATTGCGGATGGCGTAGTAGACGAACAGGAGGCAATCTTTATAGGACAGTGGATTGAAAATCATCGGGAGATCGCAGAAAGATGGCCTGTGAATGTCTTGTATGTCCGACTGACAGAGATGCTCAAAGACGGGATATTGACCTCGGATGAACAAGCGGAACTGCTTACTACTCTGCGGGATCTGACCGGCGAGAGTTCGTTGTTCCAGCAAGCAAACAAGTCCACTAATCTACCGGTGGACAAGCCAGCTCCGAAAGTTGAATTCGCCAACAAGTCGTTTTGCCTGACGGGTAAGTTTGTGTTCGGCTCGAATCTCGAGTGCGAAGAAACCATTCGCGAGCTCGGAGGTAATGTCGTTTCCATGCCCACAAAAGATACTGACTATCTAGTCATCGGTGAATTATGTAGCCCGGATTGGGTGCATACGACATTCGGGCGCAGCATTGAAAAGGGTGTGGAGCTTAAAAATCAGGGCCATGCTCTGGTAATACTTAATGAAGAGCATTGGGTAGATAGTCTGGGTAAATATTAACCATTTAGACGCTTATTCAGACGCATTGCTCTGTTATCTGATGATCTTGTAAAACACCTATCCGATCCAAAAATCAGCTAGTACTCTTATGCAGCACAACGCCGCGGCGCTCTATACGGGCGCGTATTCGCTGTTGGCGCTCTTCTGTTAAAGGGTAATTCCATATAAAAGGCAGGGCGATGAATTTCAGCCCGGCGGGAATTATTGAATACAGAACTGCCAGCCACATAAGCGAAGCATCGGAGTTCCCTGCTGCTGTACCGCCAAGTTCAACATCTGCTGTAGGATCAAAGCCAAAAAAGGCAACCAGGATAAGCGCCAAAGCGCTTCCAGCGGCAGCGGCGCCCTTTTTAAGTAATCCCCAAACAGAAAAATAGAGGCCGGCTCTTTGCTCGCCCGTTCTGGCGGAATCAATATCCACGGCATCTGCGGCCATGGAGGCGGGTAAGGCAAGGATTGCACCTACAGATGAACCCTTAAAACACATAATAATCAGGAATAATCCGAACTCGCCGGCGGGGATAAACGGTATCCAGGATGCCCAAAATGCAAACCAGATAATTGAGATCATAAAGGCTCGATGCTTGCCCAATTTTGAGGCGAGTTTCATCCAGATCGGCAGGCCGGCAATGGAGCTTAGATAGTAGACCAACAGATAGATGGGATATAACTCGCCGACCTGAACCACATGCTTAACAAAAAAGTATGACAGAGCGGCCGTCATGGAAGCGCCCAGGGTACTGACGGTGTAGCAGACCATTAAGCGAATGTAGGGTCCGTTTCTTTTCACTACTCGTAAACTTGCGAAGAAAGTCGCCTTGCGCCGGGGAATCACGATCTGCTCGGGTTCCGGTACGAAATAAAGTGAAAGGAAGACTGTTACCGGAATTGCGACCATGACGAAATTGGCAATCCAGTAGAGGATGACATCAATGTGTCCTGCACGTGCTTTCATTATTTGTTGAAATTCTTCGGTAAAATTACCAGCCATTGCGCCAATGCCGGTGCTTTCAGTTGTCGAGAAATAAATTAGCAGGGCTGCGGCGAGTGGCAGCAGATTAAAGGAAACCGTACCGGCAAAATGAAATTGCTCACGCCTGCCGGTGATATGCGTTCGTTCATCATAAATAGGTGAGAGCTCGGCGCCCCAGGCGAAATACGGTAAATCAACCAGGGTAAATGCCAGGTACATGAGCACAATCCATGTACCAAAGTACCATAGGGTCGGATTGTCCGGCGGGACGAACAACATATACAGTGAAATCATTAACAATGGTGCCCCGGCGAGAATCCAGGGCTTTCTACGGCCGAATCGAGATTGGGTCTTGTCGGACAGTACACCGATTAAAGGGTCGGTGAAGGCATCCGAGATCCGCGCACCAAAAATAATCGCCGACATCGCATACAGACTGATGCCCAGCTCTGCATAGTACGGTAGAACGTAGACACCTACCGGGAGGAGGACCATTGAAACGGGCATATAAAGGGAGGAATAGCACAGAATGCGAAATTCACCGATGTATCCCTTGCCCTCTACATCGTCGGTCAATTTTGAATCTGTCATGCACCTTCCTCGGAAGTCTACCTGTCAAACCTTACAGGGCTTAGGTGCAAATGAAAACGATTACCGAGAGTGGCCAGTGGCGTGTAAAAGAACTTTGCTGAAATGAGTGGATCAGGTCGCGGCGATCTGCGGGCAAAGCCTCTATGGTTTTCACGCCAACAATATTGTAGGGTGGCGGCGTGGGCGCCGGCTTTGAGGTAAGCCTGCGGTTCACTACTTTCGAATACTAGTAAGCTCCAGAATGTGTTTGCTTTTTACGGATGAAATCAGAATACTTCATCAACCCTATGGCTGCGAAATTCAGAGGGGTGATCAAGTCCATCATTAGAAAAAGGATACTGTTAGTGCCCATTCCCGTTATTTTAGATACCGACATCGGCTTCGATGTTGATGATGTTTGGGCTCTGGCACTGATGCTAAAGAGCCCGGAACTGGATGTAAAACTGATCGTTACCGATACCGGTGATACACACTACTCAGCGCGGCTGGTGGCAAAGTTGTTACAAGTTGCAGGGCGCGAAGACATTCCTGTTGGTATTGGCATTCCATTGGATTTCTCACCTCGAACTCATGAGCTTTGGTTGGGTGATTTCTCTTTGGATGATTTCAGGGGGCAGGTATTTAGCGACGGCGTTGGTGCGATTTGTGACACCATCATGCAATCTTCAGAGCAAGTGGCAATCATTTGTATTGGACCGGTGCCGAATATTGCTGCTGCCTTGCTCCGGGAACCCAGGATTACTGAAAATTCCCGATTTATCGGCATGCACGGCAGTATACGCCGTGGCTATCTGGGCGCCAGTAAACCCATGAAAGAATATAATGTGAAGAAGCATACCGCGTCTTGCCAGAGCGTTTTCTCAACTCCCTGGGATATCAGCATCACGCCGCTTGATACATGCGGCACAGTGATATTAAAGGATGAAAATTTTGCGCGTTTGAAAGACAGCGATGATGCGCTTACCAAGGCAGTCCTCGAGAACCACTTCATCTGGTGCGAAGCGGTGAAAGACTGGCCGGTCTTGGCTGACATGGATCCAGCGACTCAATCATCCCTCCTGTACGATACCGTAGCCATTTATATGGCCTTCTCTGAGGATTTTCTGGAAATGGAAAGCTTGCCAATCGTTGTAACTGATGATGGCAAAACAATGATTGATGAAACCGGCCAGATGGTGCGCTGTGCGATGAACTGGAAAGATCAGCAGGCCTTTGAAGAATTCATCTCAGAGCGTCTTTGTTAGTGAATAGTCCCAGCTCATCATCGGGTCCCAACTCTCTATCTCGTCCCAACGTTGTCGTTCTGTTTCCCGACCAGCTACGGGCGCAATCACTGCCTTTATATGGTGAGCATCAGATAGAGACGCCCAATATCGATAGGCTCGCGGGTCAGGGCATGACGCTGGATAACGCCATTTCTAATTGCCCGGTCTGCACGCCAGCAAGAGCGATGCTGGTTACTGGGCGATATCCGCAGACCACGGGTCATTTGATCAATACCACGAAGACCCGTCATTCAGAGATCTCCATCGCCGATGCCTTCGCAAATCAGGGTTATCAAACCGCGTGGGTCGGAAAATGGCACCTGCATACCGGCACCTGGCCAGTTATTGATCGTATGCCCATGCATCCTGATTGGATTCCAGAGGGGCGAGACAGATTAGGGTTTAACTATTGGCGAGCGTACAACCAGCATATGGTCTATTTTAACGGTTTCGTCAACAAGGACGATTGGAATTACGAGCGCTGGGAGGGTTATGAAACTGATGGCTTGTTGAACTATGCATTCGAATTTATGGATGAGGCGATTGCCGATCCACAGGAAAATCCCTTTTTGCTGTTTCTGTCACCTCATCAGCCGCACTTTACGCCGGAACAATTTGCGCCAGAAAAGTATTACCAAATGCTGCCAGACAAACTTCAACTGCCCGAGAATGTGCCTGATTCCATGCTCGATGTTTCGCTTGAGATGTATCGTCATTATCTGGCGATGATTCTGGCGATTGATGAAATGCTTGGCAGGCTGATGGACTATCTTGAAGAGAAAGGATTGGCAGACAATACTTTGCTGGTCTTTGCATCGGATCATGGAACGCAAGGCGGCTCTCAAGGGGTTAGTCCCTGGTCGAAGAAGAACCCCTATGATGCATCCGTTCGTATTCCCGGCATCTTTTCCTTGCCTGGGATTATTGAGGCTGGCTCGCGAACTGATTCAATTGTTAGCATGGTCGATCTCTTTCCAACAATCTGTTCGCTGGCGGGAATACCAGTGCCCCGGTCAGTAGAGGGCACAGATATGTCCCAGGTGATCCTCGGCGAGAAAATGGAAGACGAACCGGAAAGTGCCTTCTTGATGAACTTTTCGAAGTATTTCGACTGGTTTCAAAATGGTGCTGAATGGCGTGGAGTAAGAACAAAAACGCATATGTATGCGGAGCGACTGAACGGAAAGCGTGAGCTCTTTGAGCTTGAAGCGGACCCGTGGCAAGTCAACAATATTGTTAACATGCCTGACATGAATGAAGTGTTGGCGCAGATGCAATTGTTGTTAAGGAACCATCAGGCTCAGCGACATGATGAGCTTGTACCCTGCACTGACTGGAAGAACTGGCTTGATGAGCAGCGCCGCGTGGTGCGCAATGCTCGCGGCGAACTTAGCCATCCGGAGACACTGCCGGACTGGTCACTCCTTAGTTGATATAGTGAGAATAACTGATGAACATAAATTTCCCGCTGAAGCTTGAGCCCAGCGTCATTGAGAACTATCAAGCCAAGGGCTTTATCCTGACGCCGAATGTGCTTAAGCGTGCAGAAATCGACGAATATGGTGCAGCCGTGGATGCTGAGGTGGCCAGGCGTAACCAGGAAGACACAAGGAATGTCTCTGAAAAATCAACCTACGAACAATCATTTATCCAGTGCATGCGCTTGTGGGAGACGAGTGCTGCAGTTCGCGCTTTAAGCTGTAGTCCCTTGCTCGGGGGTATGGCCGCGCAACTAATGGGCGTTGAACGTGTGCAACTCTGGCAGGACCAGGCCTTGTACAAAGAAGCAGGCGGGCGGAAGACGGATGCCCACCAGGATCAACCCTTCTGGCCCATCGGCGACGTGCCACTTATTAGTGCCTGGATTCCATTTGATGATGTCACCATCAAAGACGGTGCTATGGCCTATGTACCGGGGTCACACAAGGCAGGTCGACTAAAGATCGTTGATATTACTCACAACTCAACACCTTATGAGATCCTGGACGACCCGGCTCTAAATGGCGAGTCACCAGTCAGTGTTGATGTGGATGCCGGGTCCATTGTTTGGCATTCCGGCTACACTGTTCACCAGGCATCAGCGAATATTTCGGGAAATACTCGCCGGGTTTTCACTGTTGTGTTTTTTGCAGATGGGTACAAACGCTCAAAACCCTGGCCGGTGTTTCCGCTGGACCGTGCCGGTGTTGCTGTTGGCGATATCATGCAAGGAGAAGGCATGCCTCTCGTTTGGCCTCCGTCAGCAAAATTACCAGAGCCTCCTGAACTGCTTGGCCAAACGACCGGCCCGCAGCACACTGTATAGGCTGTGATGACCTGGAGATGATGACTTAGAGAAGAAAGTAAAAGGTGAACCTTAACGGGGATATAAAAGCTTAATATCAGCTCGCCGATGGTACCTGACCAATCTGATTATCCCAACGATCCAGATATGTGACTTGCTCAGGCGCGACCCGATCGGCTGGCTTCATCACAGCGTCTTTGGTGTAGGCGACGGGAAACATGACTGTATGGGTGACACCATCCGGCACATTAAGTATTTCCCGAATCTCTTCCTGACGAGAAGACAGAAGTGTTGTCCAGGTTGTCCCAAGGCCGCGAGCACGCAGGGCGAGCATTAACGACCAGGCAGCTGGCAGGACAGAACCATAAAAAGCAGTTTGTGTTGATATTTTTTCACCGGGCTCGCCAATTGCAAAAACCAGAATGAGGCATGGCATCGAGGCCATGTTGTCCATAAGAGATCGATGTGTTTTCTTTATAGATATACCTCTTTCCTCTGTCAGTTGCGTCATGACTTCACGGTAAGTCGCTGCGATTTGCTTCTTTTTTTCTTCTGACCTAATCAGCAGAAATCGCCAGTTTTCGCCGCCAAGTGCGACTGGTGCCTGGGTTGCTATCTGAATACAATCAAGAATTGTCTGGTCAGATACATGACGATCCAGATCCAGTTTTCTTCTAACGGACCTGGCCGTTTTCAGGACTTCATCAACGCTGGCAAGATGGATTTCAATTAGACTCACAAATTATGCTCCTTATTCAAGCTTCTACGGCAAACTCAAATATTGTACGGGTGTGGTATTGCTTATCAGGATCAAGGCGAGTCGACGGAAAGCTGGGCTGGTTGGGCGAATCCGGAAAGTGCTGAGTTTCAAGGGCAATCGCGTCGCGGTAACCATAAACGGCGCCGTTTTTACCGGTGAATCCTGATTCGAGAAAGTTCCCTGAGTAAAACTGTATGCCTGGCTCCTCGGTATAAATTGTCAGCGTGCGCCCGGATGATGGGTCGCGCAGCCTGGCTGCTGGCTCATTACAAGAGCTGGTTCCCTTATTAAGAACCCAGGTGTGGTCGTAGCCGCTGCCGTTAATCAATTGCTCATGTGGTTCATTGATTCGAGCGCCGATTTTCGCTGTCCGACGAAAGTCAAATGGCGTGGATTTTACAGAGGGCAGGTTTCCGCTTGGAATTAGCGCCTGATCGATTTCGACGTAGCGATCACCATTGATCGTCAGCTCGTGGTCAAGAACTGATCCGGCATTATGCCCTGCAAGATTGAAGTAGCTGTGTTGGGTTAAGTTGATCACAGTGGGTTTTGTCGTAGTTGCTTGGTAAGTCACAGTCAGTCGATTATTATCATCTAGGGAGTAGTTAACGGTTGTGGTCAGTTCTCCCGGATAGCCTTCATCTCCATCAGGGCTTACAAGACGCAAAGTAATGTTGTGAGCATTGCTGTCCAATACTTGCCATGTCTGTTTGTCGAAACCTATGTCGCCGCCATGGAGATGGTGTCCATCATTATTCATCGCCAGCTGGTAGGATCTACTCCCCAGGCTAAATTGCCCCTTAGCGATACGGTTTCCATAGCGGCCCACAATAGTACCGAAATAGGGGCTGTCCGTGAGATATTGTTGCTCGTTGTCAAAGCCAAGCACGATGTCGGCAAAGTTACCGTCACGGTCGGGTGTCTTGAGGGACACAATTGTCGCGCCGAGGGCGATTACACAGACTTCCAGTCCCGCTTTATTGCTTAGTTGATATTGTTCCATATTGATTCAATTACTTTGCACGTGATTATCACTGCCTGAAGCAAAACCCGCTACTCACGATAAGAGCAGGCGCGGTCAACGAGATAAGCTAAATAGTCATCATGTCTTAATTCGGGCCTGGCGTTCGCCCAACCAATCAGTGCAAGTGAGCGAATTAGCATGAACAGGGGAATCATTGACAAGTCCTCTTCACTAATGAAGCGGTGCTTAAGATATCCTTCGATACAGGCAGCATAAATCGATTCATAATCAGCTCGGTGGGCAAAGTGAAACAGAGCCACTGCCAGATCATACTGATGCCATCCGAATCCAGCATCGTCAAAATCGATAACCACCAATTCAGAATTAGTCACAAGTAGATTATGTTGATGCAAATCCGCATGAATCATGCTGTAAGTATCTGCCGGCTGTCCATAGGCATCAAGCCGCTCTGCTACCATGTGCCTCAGGCGACTTATGGTCTTTTGTTCCCCAGCGGTCAAACATGATGCTTCCCAGAACCGGCCCCAGAAGGGTTGCTCGCCAACAAAACCTTCAAGGTTCAGGCTATGACGACTAAAATCGGACGGAAGTTGCCAGGTTGTTGCCTGGTTGTGCAATCTCGCACAAATCTCACCTATGTCTGCGGCTGAAGACAAGGGAAAAAGCGATGAGTCATCGTCATTGTCTGGTAAATGACTGGCAAGAGGTTTGCCTTCCTTCCATTCAATGAGACCAAGATGTCTGACTGAGCCTCCACATGAAGCTGCAACATAGTATTCGCCATTGTCGGTAGTGTAGGAGAGGGGGACATTAATCCCAAAGTCTGAAAGTGCAGAGGTCCACGTTTGTTCCGAGTTGAGCTCGGCCAGGGTGTGGTATCCCGGACGATGAACGCGAAAGGTATATTGGCGTTGATCCTCGGCGATCACCTTATAAACAATGTTCTCCGAGTGTGAGACAAGTTCAATTTCCTTAGCTTGTATATTCCATTGCTGCAATGAAGGTTTAACTTCTTCCAGGATTTTTTTCGGATCATCCATAAATTTCAGGAAATCTCGCTCAGCATTTGTGCAAAAGATTCGAGAAATTTATCAGCATGGTTCTGCTGAAAGACCAGCGGTGGTCGTATCTTGACGACGTTGCCCAATGCGCCTGCGTTGCTCAGCAGAAAACCTTTGTCCTTCATTCTATTGGCGACATCAACCGCGCCCATTCGATCCGCAGACTTTTCTGCCTTATCCGTAATCCATTCAACGCCAATAAATAGTCCGCAGCCGCGTACATCACCCATGTAAGGATGATTGAGCTGCATTTGTTGTAACTCTTTGCACATGTACTCGCCCAGATCGCGCGAGCGTTCCTTCAAGCCTTCATCTTCGATGACATCAAGAACTGTCATGCCAACGGCTGCCTGCAAGGGGCTCGAAGCGAATGTATTGAAGTAACGGGTGTTTTTTCGAAAGCTTGAGACCAGCTCAGCGCTGGCAGCGACCGCCGAGATAGGCATACCATTACCCATGGGTTTGCCCATGGTGACAATATCGGGCGTAAAGTCGCTGGTTTCATAACCCCACCAATTTCCGGACCGACAGTAACCGGCCTGGACTTCATCGGCGATGACAACGCCGCTAGCCTTGTGCACAATTTCAACAGCCCTCTTCATGAAGCCTTCCGGAATTGTGGGTAAGCCCTCGTTTGCAAAAATTGAACAGACAAACAAGCCGGCAAAAGGAATACCTTGCTCACTAAATGAATCGATGGCTGCCTGCAGTTCGTTTAGATAGTAGTCGGCGCTCGCAGAAATACTTCCATCGAGGTCGCGATAACTCTGTGGAAAGGGGATGCTGCGAAAGTCTGGGTCATTCACAGGTCTGGCGGACATCTTACGAACTTCGGTACTATTGCCGTGATAGGTCGCATCGCTACAGATAATACCCCTGCCTCCGGTTCCATATCGGGCCATGAGAAGTGCTATTTCACTGGCTTCGGTTCCGGAACAGGCGAATACGACCTGCTCGATCTTGTCGTGATGGTAATCGATCAGGCGCTCTGCAAAATTCAGGATGGACTCGTGCAAATATCGACTATGTACATTTAGAGTGCCCATTTGCGCCTCCATCGCCGCCACGACTCGTTTGTTGGCATGGCCTACACAAGGCACATTGTTGTACATGTCGATATATTCTTTACCTGTCTCATCGTACAGATAGACGCCTTCGCCGCGTACAATATTGATTGGCTCGCGGTAGAAGAGTGTGGCGTCACCGATCAATTGGTGCCTCCGCTTCAGTAATTGGGAATTCGTCATATGAGGAATATCCTTGGCGTTTGGACTATTGGATGGCGCCTGGTCGAAATTTAAGGCTGCCGATGCTGGTTTCTTTTAAGTGCCAGTTTTGTAATTCTAACAAAAACACGGTTTTGTGTTTCCTATGCTCATCAATCTATACTGTGCCACAACCATGTTGGAGAATGATAGTGACAGAGAATAGTACAGCCCTGCAGATCGCCTATACACAAGTGCAACGTTTCGAGCCCGGCTCAAAGGACAGCATCGATTATCTTGAGGAGCACGGTTATGTGGTAATAGCCAATGCGCTGACAACAGATGAAGCAGCAGTGGCGCTGGATAAGTTATGGTTTTATCTCGAATCTCTGGGAACTGGTATCCACCGCGACGATCCTGAAACCTGGGGCAATGATAGATGGCCCACCTCTGTCCATGGCGGAATTTTACCGGGCCACGGGATCGGCCAATGTGATTCACAGTGGTACATTCGCGACATTGAGAACGTAAAGCAGTCCTTTGCGGCTATCTGGGGTACAGATGATCTACTGGTCAGTTTCGACGGTGTTAGCCTGTGGCGACCATGGAGCAGAGACCCTGCCTGGCGAACCGGTCTGGGTGGTAGCTGGCTGCACATAGATCAGCATCCTATTGGTCGGCCTGGCTTACACTGTGTACAGGGTCTGGTTAACCTCTTACCGACAACGCCAGATACCGGCGGTAACGTAATGATCCCAGGCAGCCATCTTACTCATCACGAGATTCCGCAACGATACACGGAAAGGCTCGCGCGAATTGATAAAAGTATCGACCACTTTCGATTCCCCAACAACGATCCGCTACTTGCAGATTCGAACCCAATCACTTGCCATATGGAAGCAGGCGACCTGCTTCTGTGGGACTCACGGACTATTCACTGCAGCAGCCCACCGACAAACCCGGATGCCAAAGCACCTGATGCAGATTCCCTGGTGAGGGCAATTAGCCTGATCTGTATGATGCCAAGAGCAAAATCCAACGCTGAAGTGATTTCACGACGAAAGGCGGCGATTGAAAAAGGGACATCCACTACTAACTGGAGTGATATCTTTGTGAATGCCGACAAATTTCCAGACATCGTGGCGGTTGATCCGGGCAAGTACAAACGTCCATCGATACCAGTCTTAAATCGATCTCAATTGAAGCTGGTTGGTTGGACGGATGAAGAGCTAAACCTCGTACAAGCGGAACAATAAATCCTTACTTCGGTCTTGATGTCAGGCAGGCTGTAGGAGCTACCACATTTTTAAAACATTGCGTCGGCGAATGCCTCCAGTGCTTTTTCTATTTCGCCGATATCACCAGTGTTCAGCGACATCACTAATTCAGTGACCGACAGCTACTATCAAGAGGAACTTTCATGCCAATCTCAAAAAAACTTGCCCTCAGCGATGATCAGTTTGATGATCTGATGGCGACCAGTTGGAATATGCGCATCGCCACAGTGGGCCCAGGGACTAAAATAAATGTCACGCCTATGTGGTTCGGTTGGGCCGATGGCAAGATTTTTACCTACGGTCGCGGCCAGAAGGTTGTTAATGTTCGTCGCAACCCGGAATGTACCATTATTGTCGATCGGAATGAAAAGTTTCCTGAACTACAGGCTGCAATGTTTCAAGGTACTGCCAGAGTTCTGGAGTCCGCCGACGAGGAAACATCCGAGAGTGGCATGGAGGAAGTGCGCAAACAGATGGGGATCAAATATGCTGGCGGGCATGGCAATCCAGTGTCTGCAGACCCGGAGCCGAACAAGGCAACGGCCGCCGGAAAGCTCGGCCGATGGATCGTGTTTACACCAGATCGACTGGTGAGCTGGGACAACTTTAAATTAAAAGATCTCAGGAAAAAATAATAAGCAAGCCAATCATGGGGTATAGCTGGCACCAGAGCGTGGGCCTAGTTGGGTTTGAATCACTTTCCACGCATCTTCAATGAAATCTATGAGTAGTGCTCGCGTATCTCGAGGGTCAATCAAATCCTCAATGCCGAATGCGTGGGCATTCCTGAATGGTGACGAAATCCCCTGAAGCATAGCTTCGATTTCTGCTCGCTTGGCTTCCGGGTCTTCCGCATTTTCAATATCCCGCTTGTAGGCTATCGCAGTGCCGCCTTCAATATGCATCGAGCCTCCGTGGGTCGATGGCCAGGCATAGCGCCGATACAAACCAGAGCCTCTTAGATGTAGTCCGCCTGCGACGCCATAGAGTTGTCTGAGCACAAAACAGATGTAAGGCATCTTGCTTTGTGCGGTTGCAGTCACTATTCGTGCACCCGCTCTTATGATCCCTGTCTGCTCCTGTGCATGCCCCACCGAAAACCCGGGTTCGTCCGCGAAATAGACCAGTGGTAAATGAAAGGTATCCGCCAGTTCAATCAATCTAATGGTCTTTTCTCCAGCGGCTACATCCATCGAGCCGCCATTAAATTTCGGGTTATTAGCCATCACCGCGACCGGCACGCCGTTGACGCGACCGAGGCCAGTCACGCGTGCTCGCCCATATAGAGGCATTATTTCAAAGAAGGTGTCCTTGTCGAGAACAGCGTTTAGCACCTTTCTGGGTTCGTAGATCTGACGCCGGTTATCTGGCACGACTGACAATAGAGACTCGTCTCGACGGTCCGCTTGATCCATCGTCGGTAACCTTGGTGGTGCCTCCCAGATACTTGAAGGTAGATAAGATAAAAACTTGCGTACCTGCTCTAAGGCATCTTCCTCATTGTCTGCCAGGTTCATAATGACGCCGTTCTTCAATTGCGTTCTCTCGTCTCCCAGATCCTCTTTTGTAATGATCTGTCCTGTCGCTTGCTCAACGACCTTGGGTCCAGCTACGAATACCTGAGATGTGCCTTTTACCATCACGCTGAAATGACAAAGGCAGGCTTGCACTGCGGGTAATCCGGCAACTGAGCCGAGCACCGCTGAGACAACCGGCACATTCTGTAAAAGTTCAGCGGACAAATTTGTACCGGCGTTACCAGGCAGATAAGTCCGCCCAATTTTTTCGAAAGTTTTAACGCTGCCCCCGGTGGCATCAAGTAATCTGATGTATGGAATCCTGGTTTCCAGTGCCAGTTTTTCTGCAAATTGACCTTTGTTGCCGATGGAGGCATCCGAAGCGCCGCCGCGGATGGTGAAATCACCGCCGGAGAAGGCCACTTTTCGACCGTCGATTTTGCATGTACCGATCACGGTGTTCGATGGCCTTAAACTGTTGACTCGATCACCTTCCCAGGTTGCCGTTCCTGCCAGAGCGCCAATTTCCTGAAATGTGTCCGGGTCCTGTAACTTCTCTATACGTTCACGGACTGTAAGCTTACCTCTACCGTGTTGGAATGCGACTCCGTCTTCGCCGCCCATCTGGCGTGACATTTCAGTCTGCCGTTCCAGTTCTTCTACATCTGCTTTCCAACTCATCTGGGGTCTCTTCAATAAGGTTTGCTTAAGACTATACCTGTACACAGACGAAATGTGTTCCGATTCGACGACAAGTGAACAACAAACAGCTGCTTCGTTATTGAATTAATGAGGTGGGAATTGCTGATTGTCTGCGAAGGTATGAATGCGGTTGAATTATTTGAAAATCATTTCACTATTTCTGTAGTGGGAATACATTGGGAACGCATGAAGAAGGGATGAACGGAAAATGACTCCCCCAACAATTCGATAGGGTGTGTGTGAATATATGAGTGCATTATTATATTCACCTATGCCTCCCAGAGCTTGTCGCACATGGTCCCGTAGATCTTTCAGGTCATAACATGTTGATTTATACGCCAATATCTTGTCACCTGTGTTTTGATGTATGTCCTGAAAGTACATCTTTGGTTCGAATGCGCAGCATCTTAATGTTGTTGGGGTCGAGATCAATCACTTGTCTTTGGCATTGCTGATCGACTGTCTTGATGCTACTAGCCGTGCAAAGGGTTCGAGTTTTGGGTGTTGGTTAAAATATTCATAGTAGCTGATCAAGGCCTCGCCCAGTACAGTCTCTCCCCATAACTGTTGTTGTACCTGTCCTGGGAGATAGTCACCGGGCTGGGCTATGAGTGATTCGGTGTAATAGGCTTTTGCATCTTCAATGGCGTACTTGAACCATTTAAGATCTGGTAGGGCTTCTTCCGGATGATCTAAGCAAATTGAAAGTCGTTCCAAGATTTCGTCGATACTCGAAGCGCAAACGCCAACGGTTGTACGTCCTCGCCTCCGTCTGCTGAGCTCATACCAGGGTTTGAGCAATAGTAACTCATTGGCTAACTTCACCCTCCAGGTCGTATCATCGAGCTTGGGTTTGGCGAAACTAACTGGGCAAGCAGGAGCCTGGTCAAGGCCAACCTGGGGCACGTCCAGTGGAAAATCTTCCAGCACAGGACCGGCGGGGTGATCCAGTAACTGAAGACTATGTCGAATAACCTGATGTTGAAATCCTGCATCGCCTGGCTTACCCAATGGGTAGCCCAGCGGAAATGATACCCACAACATGCGAGGTGGCTGCATGGACGCAGCGTTTTCCCGTACCAGACTTATGCCGGTGGTCATAATACCTTCTGATTCAAGATAGTAGGCGATTGCGCACACGGCGCGGGTACAATTGGGTCATACAGGTGTCAGGAATACCGCATCAACTTTGTCTTTCTTTAACATGCCAGCAAGTGAGCGCACGGTTTTCTCGTATACTTCCGGCAACAAGCCTGCACCCATAAAGCTGTAGTGAACGTCCGCTAGCGAGCCGATAACTCTCTCTGCCACTAGCTCTTTGAATCGATCAATAGGATAGACCAGGTTGATGTCCTCCTGGAATCCGCTACGGTCAAAGTTCGCAGAGCTGTGCGACATGACCAGATTGTTTGCGTCCTCCTCTATCGGTATTGCCCGGAAAGTTGCGTCGGCAAATGTGAATGTTTCATCATTGCGAAAATGCAATCCAGCGGTAGTAATTAAGGCGATACGTTTGTCACTAAGCGGTTTTGAATTGGCAACCCAAACGGCAGGCCCAATTGGGCTTCGGTTCTTACTCAACAAGTGTTCGCGCTCGTAATCGGGCAGATCTGCTAATCTAACCATAATCTGTATCTTCCTTGGCTTGGGTATATTTTGTCTACTGTAAACATCAAGGCGACATTTTATTGATTGCCCTTGCCTAAAACCGGGTGGCATTTGACGTTATTGCCTCAATATAATTCGCCTTGGCGAGTTACATACTTGAGGCCGTTAGTGCAGTATCAGAATGCTGCCAGGCTTTCTCATAGCGCTTATATGCGGCATCTGCTGCAGTGGTCTTACCCTGGTCCGTCAATGAAGTGTACAGGCCAAAAAGTGACCAGCCATTTTCTGCATTCCAGCGAAGGTCACGAAGGTATACCTTCTCTGCATCAAAGGGTCTGTCCGCTTCAAGTAAAACCTTGCCCAGGTAATGCCGCATGGGTTGGGCCCAGGCAGGTGGCTCGGTGTAATTGCTCAAATCCTCCAGAGCGACTGCTGCTTCAAAACTGGTGATAGCGCCGTTGAGATCACCAAGTGCTTGCGCGATCTCGCCGTCCAGGCCATGGGCGGCGATGGTCAATAAATCCGAAACAGACATCACGCTGACACGAGATTCATTGATGTCAGGGATTTTGATAATATTTCGCAAGGCAGCCAGCTGCATTTTTGCGCCATCAATATCGCCAGTATTTGCCAGCGCACTGCCAAGGCTGTAGGCCCACATGCCCTTTATGTACGGTGTATCGTTATGTGATGGCGTCTGTCCTATCAGCTTATCCCATCGCCCAAAGATCTTATTTAAGTGCCAGGGCGAAGCGATATTCTTTTGATAGCCGCGCACTGCAGTGTGGCTTGCCCTCGCTTTTAGTGATTCTGCTGCTTCGATGGCAACTTCATAGTTACCCTGAATCGTTGCGGCATAGCGAATGAAGTCGATAGCGTGACCTGAATGAATTTTATGTGACAGAGGATAGGTGCCGAGGTTTGGCATGGGCAGATCACCCCAGATTTTTGCAAACTCCTTATCTTTGGCTTGTGAACGAATGTTGCTTTCAATGGCTCGATCATATTGACCGACTCGAACGTAGATATGCGACGGCATATGGACAACGTGTCCTGCAATTGGCACAGTCGCTTCCAGCGCATCAGCAGAAATTAATGCGCGCTCCGGCGTGAGCGATGATTCAATTAAATGAATGTGTAAGTGCAGGACACCAGGGTTTTCCAGGTTGTTGTCCATAATATGTTCAAGTGCTAATGCAACGGATTGTGTTTCCGCCAAAGGCTTACCGTCAATATCCCAATAGTTCCAGCGTGCAATTGACATGTACGAGGCAGCATAAAGCGCAGCAATATCGCCATCATCCGGATATTCGGCATTGAGAGCTCTCATTTCTGCGAGATACGCCTGATCGCGTTCCGCGTCAGCACTTATGCTGTCCTTGTCGTAGAGAACATATAAGGCGTTGATCAGCTTCGCCTCGAGGGGAGTAGCACGATCAATTCGCTGCAGAGCCATCCTGATCGCCTTTAAGCCTTCGCCCTTTGGGTCATCAGGCATCCGCGCATAGCGACTGTTGGGGTTCGGACCCATGGCATGAGCCATGCCCCAATAAGGCATAGGATGATCCGGATCTGTTAACGCTGCCTGCTGATAGGATGCGATTGATTCAGGGAAAAAGAATCCCCAGGCGAAACGCAGTCCCTGGTCGAAGAACTTTTGGGTTTCTTCCGAAGCAGTGGAAATAGTTCGGCTATAGCTGCCGCCGCCCGGCACTATTCTAGCGTGAACGTCAGTTGAATTATCGTCGGCACTCGAATCAGCTTTGGGTTCCTGCTTCGAAACTGCATCAGTATTCTTGTGAGCATCGGTACATGCCTGGAGTGCGATAGTAATTAGTAGGGCAAATAAGTAAATAAATCTCTTGGACATAACACCTTCTATTGGCGGTCAGTATCGTGGGATGCTAAAAATATCACGTTTCGTACCGCAATTTTTGGTACAGTTTGACTATTCCACAAATCAGGAGCTGCGTTTCAAGATGAGTGAACAGGCAAAAGAAGCGATAAAATCAAGCGAAGAACCTTCATCACAATCTTCACTAAAAGCAGCAGAACAAGAGGAAGCCCCGAGGCGTGGGTTTAATCCGTTTTTGGCCAGTGATGCGCCACCGGTGGTGACCGACCCATATTCGATCCCCATCGAAGATGTGAATGTTATCGACGGGCGATTATTCCAGCAGGACATACATTGGGATCATTTCAAGCGCTTGCGTGAAGAAGATCCGGTCCATTTGAACGATATACCGCATATTGGTCGCTACTGGTCCCTGACGAAATTCGATGACATCATGTTTGTGGACAAGAACCATGACTTGTTTTCATCAGAGCAGGGTATTGCGCTGGGATTGAAGGTTGGCACTGAATCGAATCCTGAGGATCTCAACACGCAAAGTTTTATCGCCATGGATCCGCCGAAGCACGATCTGCAAAGAGCAGCGGTTAGCGGGGTAGTTGCGCCGCCCAATCTCGCCAAGATGGAAGCGATTATTCGCGAACGAACCGGCCGCGTACTCGATGAGCTGCCTGTAGGTGAGACATTCAACTGGGTTGATCTTGTGTCTATTGAACTGACGACGCAAATGTTGGCAACCCTGTTTGACTTCCCATTTGAGGATCGACGCATGCTGACTCGCTGGTCAGATATTGCAACAGCAGCACCCGGTACCGGGATTGTTGATACTGCCGAGCAGCGACGAGCCGAGCTGATGGAGTGCCTGGCTTATTTTACGCGCTTGTGGAATGAGAGAGTTGATCAGGAAGTGCCAGGTTCGGATCTGATTTCAATGCTCGCTCACGGTGAAGAAACCAGGAACATGGAACCGTATGAGTTTCTGGGTAATCTGATTTTGCTCATCGTTGGTGGTAATGATACAACGCGTAATTCCATGAGTGCCGGTGTTCTAGCGCTAAATAAAAACCCGGCTGAGTACGACAAGCTTCGCGCCGACCATGGGTTGATCCCGAATATGGTCAGTGAAATTATTCGCTACCATACGCCGTTGCCTTATATGCGCCGCACCGCGAATCAGGATATTAAGATAAGAGACAAGCAGATCAAGGCTGGCGACCAGCTTCTAATGTGGTACGTTTCTGGTAACCGGGATGAAGATGCCATCGATCGACCGGATGAGTTCATCATAGATCGTGCAAAGGCTCGACATCACCTGTCTTTCGGCTTTGGTATTCATCGTTGTATGGGTAATCGACTGGCGGAAATGCAGCTTCGCATTGTCTGGGAAGAAATTATGAAGCGCTTCAGCAAGGTTGAAGTAGTGGGGGAGCCGGAAAGATTGCTGTCCAGCTTTGTACGGGGAATTACCGATTTGCCGGTACGGGTTCATCCCTTATAAAGTGAATAAGGGCTGCTTAATGAAGAGCAGCCCTTTATTGCTTAGCAATTTGCGAACAAGAACTAGCTATTCATCGCTTATTCGACTCAACACAAATTCGGCAACTTTCGAGCCGTGAGTGTTTTGAAGGAAATGCCCGGCATCAGGAATTGCATCAAAGCTTGCATTCATCTGTGACGCCCATTGTCTTCCCCAGGCCTCATTAAAAACGTCATCGCTGCACCCCCATATAAAGTAAACCGGCTTTTTCCAGGCCAGCAAAATATTGTAATGAAGTGTTTGCGCTGCGCCATTTCCATTATCGTAATTATCCAACGGTATAGAGAGGGGGAAGCGCCTCATGCCATTATAGGCGGCATCCGATAGATCTTTCACTGGCGCCGTATAGGCTTCGTACATTTTTGCCGCCGCGCCTTCCAGCTGTGGTTCAGTGCCTTGGAGGATATGCGGGAATACTTCGTCTGGCTTCGCCAAGCCAGCAGTCATCGTCATGAGCAATCCGACATTAGGCTTTTCCCGGTAAAAGTTGCCGCCTTCATGCCAATTTTTGTTCCAGTTGCGTATTGCATCTGAATATTCATACTCAGGATGATGCAGCCAGGTATTCATTATCACCAGCCTGGAAAATCTCTCGGGCATGGTGGCAGCCTGAGCAAGCCCGATTGGGCCGCCCCAATCCTGGCACAGTAGCGTGATATCGCTGAGATCAAGGCTGGTAATCAGCGTCGTCAAAATTTCAGTGTGGCGGGCGATGGTATACCAGTGAATATCCAGGGGTTTGTCCGATCGCCCGAAGCCTATATGGTCCGGCGCAATACAGCGATAACCAGCCTCCACAAGAGGTGGAATGATATCGCGATACAGATAACTCCAGGTAGGCATACCATGTAACAACAACATCACCGGGCCATCCCTGGGACCTTCGTCAATATAGTGCATTCGCAGGTCCTGCCATTGGTGGTAGTTTGGCTGGAACTCAAAATTATCCAGATTGTCGAAATTTGTATCTTCACTTCGTTCAAATTCTGTCATTGCTGTCTCCCTTAAGAATTGTGTTTTTGAAATCAGGCATGAATGCGTTCCTGCATATCTGTCCACTGGGCGGGTGTTCTGCCTGTGCGCGAACCGTTTGCATAACGCATGGACCCCGGGGCTCCCTCAGCAATTGAGCGAGACAGCAGTTCTTGTAGTTTGTTTTTCAATTTTTGTAATTACATTTTATGCTTATATATTTGCGCTAATAGATTCATGACTATATGTTCGTATTTAACAGTGTCATGTAAATAGATTTTTGGATCGGCAGACCATAGCATTTATTGTGGCCATGCACGCATGCCAATAAACACTTCATTAATGGTTAAATTTTCACCACTATGGCAAATAACACGGGCGGTTTTCAATAGCGGATAAAACTGGCTACGTAATGGCGCCATCGTGCCAAATAGCCCATCTCGCAATGCTGGCAAGACGGAGATACGCCAGGTTATGTTGGCACCTGCCTGGATCAAGAGGAGGATTCATATGTTGAAATTAGCCGCAGGGATATTGCTTCTATTAGTCGTGGGGATGTTTAGTACTTATTGGTTTGCCTGTCCGTGTGGATATGTTCCTGGTGGGCCACTATCAGGACCAACTAATACCAGTGAGGTCAGCGATTGGTCATTTGTGAATGACAGGGAAGCAGTACCCCTCTGCCAGGTGGAAGTCGATGCGGGATTGCCATATACAGTGAATGTGAACTGCATGTCATCTGAAGAGAAGCTCTATGTGAGCTGCTCAAAATGTGAAGGCAAGTTCTGGTCATCACGTGCGATTGAAAACCCGGTGGGGTATGTCATGGCCGGGGGCAAGGTCTACGCTATTAACTTCTCAAGGATAACTGACGAGGCTGAACTTTCCCGCATCTGGTCGGTCAGGGCTAACAAAGTTGCAGGGGGAGATGCAGGTGTGCGCCCGAATCACTGGTGGAGCTTTCAACTTACATCTCGCTGAATGTAATTATGTTGCCTGGCAGCACTGTTATCAAACAGTACGGTCGTCAATGAGTACACAGCGCGCCGTTGTTTAGATAGAATTTGCTCTAATTTACAAAATCAGCAGCGAAGAAAAGAACTGATCTGCAAGAATAGTTAGAAAGTCTTATTACGTCTTGTGGGCGGCAAAATTAGGTTCTCGCTTTTCCAGGAATGCGTTGATCGCCTCCTGGTGCTCAGCACTTTCATAACACTCAAGTAGCGCCGCCATTTCACGTTTCTGTACAATCCCGAGATCAGACTCCATCATATTTTGCGTGATGAGTTCCTTCACCTTCAACAAGGTGGAAGAGGGGTTGTTGCCCATAGATATTGCGGTCGCTTGTGCAACATTCAAGAGTTCGTCTGGCGCAACCAATTTGTCAATGAGGCGAATTTTCAATGCTTCATCCGCATCAATTGTTCCGCCAGATAACATCAGTTCATTAGCGGCACCAAATCCGGTTCGTGCCATCAGAAAGTGTGAACTGGCGAGCTCGGGAACCAGACCCATCTTGATAAATCGAACGCTGAATATTGCTGCTGTGGATGAAACAATGACATCCATGGGTAATACCTGAGTCAGACCTACCCCAATTGCGGCGCCATTTATTGCCGCGACCATTGGTTTCGAGCGACGTACCAGGCCAACCCAGTCCCTGGGCTCACTCTTGCCCTCGCGCACATTACCACTGTCTGCCTGGACTTTGAACAGCGCCTTAATATCAGCACCTGCACAAAATCCGCGGCCAGCGCCAGTTAGCACAAATGCTTTTACATCAGGATTTGAATTGCCGAGGGTAATAGCATCCTGCAATTCATCGCCCATTTGATAGGTCCAGGCATTGAGCTTCTCCGGTCGATTCATGGTTAGTGTGAGCACGCCATCTTCCAGACTGCTTAGAATTGATTCGTATTTCATTGTGATTCCTCGTTGCCAGGCTGCCAGTTGGTTATATTGTTCGCAGCACAGTTTTGCTTTGATAAGTATTCGGTCATTACCCTTTCAGGAATTACCATACCAAGATGTTGCAATGGTTACGACTCGATGACTGCTTAACAGGAACTCATTAAGAACGAGTACGTAGTCATTAGGCAAATTCGGTGGTTGAGGATATGAAATGAAAAATATTATCTGCTTGCCCGCTTTGGTTTTTTAATAATGAATTAGCGCTATACTCGGCGCCAGAATCAACTACTGGTATCAAAAGGATATACACGAATGGCTGACCTTTTGGGTATGGACCCAGCTCGGATTGAACGACTGCGCTCCCCCGACAGGCTGGAATATTTTCACCCGGACAGGATATGGGAAGTTCTACAACCGTCCTCCAATTGTACGCTGATAGATGTGGGGTCAGGCGTTGGTTACCTTACGCTGCCATTTGCTCAAGGCTTTCCACAGGCCAAAGTATATGGCTGTGACATCCTTGAAGGGATGGTTAACTTGCTGCGCGAGGACGCACTTTTTAAGGGTCTCGAAAACCTGGAAGCACTCCTCATGATGCCTAACAGTATTGATCTTCCTGATGAAACCGCCGATTTTATTGTTATGGGGCAGCTTCACCATGAGCTGGACGAACCGGAACCATTGTTAGACGAATGCAAACGATTGCTGAAATCCGGCGGTACCATTGCCATCATCGACTGGGCTGATGATGACAACGGCAAGAGCCCACCTGCGGGTCGTCGAGTACCCGTCGCGAGGATGCAAGCAGAGTTGACGGGCGCTGGCTTTGACGACATCAAGACTCATGACATCTATGAGTACCATACGTTTATGACTGCTGTTGCGTAGGCTTCATAGCAATCGTCAAGGTACTGCCCGCCCTTACCGGTAAGATAGACCGAGGTCGCGGATCAGACCGATGTTGAAGATGGCGGCATTGAGCTTGCCGCCCAGATCTGAGTTGTTAACTTAATTTAAAACCTTCATAACTATCGTTAGCGGATTCTTCACATTTTGCCAGATAATCCTGAGGCGCGGGATGGTAAAGGAGTTCCCTGCGCTTACCGGGTATATTCGCGCCCATGTACCAGGAATCGGCTTTTGGAAACAGTGTACCTTCACCCAACTCAGCGAGGTATGTAGCCCAACCGTCAGCAGCTTCCTCTGTCGCCTCAATGCGGGAAAGATTGCGCTCCCTGAGATGAGTAAGACAATCTACCACCCAATCCCCTTGTAGTTCAGCACAGGTAGGACCATTGCAGAAAGCCGTTGGGCTTTGTGGTCCATAGAGAATAAGTAAATTTGGCATATTTGGAATAGCGTAGCCAAGGTAGGTCTTTACGCCGTCAGCCCAGATATCATCGAGGTTTGCACCGTTGCTGCCTTTCAGGTCGAGTTGGGTAAAGCAACCGGTGCTGGTATCAAAGCCGGTGGCAAGAACCAGGATATCAAAGTCGTGGCTTCCCTGTGTTGTTCTTAGGCCAGTTTCATTGATCTCCTGAATAGGAGCTTCACGCAGATTTACCAACTCGACATTGGATTGATTAAAGATATCGTAGAAGTTCTGTTCAAGGGAAGGCCTCTTGGTACCGAATGGGTGTATTGGCTCTATCGGGGCTAGTTGTTCCTGTAGTTTAGGATCATCGAGTCGCGCTCTAACCTTGTCGCGCCAGAATTCATATGCCAACAAGTTGGACTCTTCGTCCATTAAGATATCAGCGAAGGTGCCGACCCAGAATTGGAATCCTCCTTTTTGCCAGGCGGCTTCAAATATTGCCTCGCGTACTTCTTCAGAAACTTCCTTTGCGGCTCGCTCATCAGCAATGATGTCGAACATAGTGGAACTGGCTACGGCGCGCTGTTTGAATTTGATGGGGTATGTCGGCTTCAACATTTCCTGTGACTCGACACTTAACTTTCGTTGCCGCATCGGTAACGCGATCATTGGGGTGCGCTGAAAAATGGTGACATGAGATGCAACTGCTGCGGCTTCTTGCGCAACCTGCACTCCACTGGCGCCGGTTCCAATAATGGCAACCCGTTTGCCTGTCATATCGAGGCCTTCCTGGGGCCAGTTAGCCGTGTGGGTACAAGGTCCGCTAAACTGGTCGAGACCTTTGAATTCGGGAATATACGGTTTGGCTGCAAAACCCATACAGGCAATTAGAAAACGTGCGCGAGTTTCACCGCCGTCGGCGGTATGTACAACCCATTGATTGGTCTCATCATCAAACTCTGCGCCACTCACCCAGGTATTAAACTGAATGTCCTTTGAGAGTCCAAGTTTTTTGTCCACGTGCGTAAAGTACTGCCGCAGTTCATTCCAGCCAGGGAAGCGTTCGGACCAGTTCCAGTCTTTCCAAACCTCTTCAATTGAAAATTCATAGTTTGGCACGTGGGAATCTACGCGTGCGCCGGGATAACAATTCCAGTACCAGATCCCGCCAAGGCTTGTCCCTGCTTCGAATATCTTTACAGAGAAACCTTTCTCACGGAGTCGATGGAGTTGATAGAGGCCGCTGAATCCGGCGCCGATGATCAGTGCATCGAGCACCTCTGTCGATTGGGCGTTAGTCGATTGGGCATTTGCTACTTCAGACATATCATCGTTCCCTCTGGTAAAGTGAAAATGATCGCCGATCATTGTACAGCGTGACCAGGACATTGGTCAGGATATGATTGGTTTAGTCTTAATACAAGCTCGGTAAATATTTCATATCTGATCCAGGTAGACGGATTCAAAGCGGAGCGTGCTAAATTAGGCTTGATAGTTCAGTGGTATAAAAAAGAGGTTGAACATGAAGAATGTGGAAAATAAAGTTGTTGTCGTCACCGGAGCCGCATCAGGCCTTGGCGCCGCCGATGCCAGGATGCTCGCGGCAGAAGGTGCAAGGGTCATCATGACTGATGTTAACGTAGATGCTGGAGAACAGATCGCCGATGAAATCGGAGCAGTCTTCTTTGAGCAAGACGTTTCTGTTGAGGCTCGATGGACTGAGCTGATGACATTCGTTCAGCAGGAATTCGGCCAACTTGATGGGCTTGTGAATAATGCGGGTATCGCTATCATTGCAGACATCGAAACGACGACAACGGAACAATGGCGCCGCACCCTCAATATTCACCTGGATGGCGCTTTTTGGGGCTGCCAGTCAGCGATCCCATTGATGAAGAAATCTGGCGGCGGCTCAATTGTCAATATGTCGTCCACAGCTGCACTAGTTGGCATCCCGGCATATCTGGCCTATAGTGCTGCCAAAGGTGGCATCCGCTCCATGACAAAATCTATCGCAATACACTGTAAGCAACAGAAGCTGGGCATTCGCTGCAACTCGATTCACCCGGGTAGTATCAGCACGCCAATGGTCCATGACGCAGTGAAAACTCTATCAGGTATTGATATGACTGCAATGCCCGACCCTGAACAAGGAAGAAAAGACCTGGGTATTGGCGAGCCTGATGACGTTGCCCATATGGTGACTTATCTCATCTCTGACGCAGCTAAACATATCAATGGGGCAGAGATGGTTATCGACAACGCCGACACGGTCGTTTAATTCCCAAGAATAGCCAGGAGGCGAATCGAATGAACATCACTGGAATGGTTCATATAAACATCAATTGCTCGGACTACGACAGATCAAAGGCCTTCTATGAGATGTTGGGGTTCGAAGAATTCTGGCAAGTGCCGGAGACCAACACCGCGGAAGTGGCCGCAGCCGTCGGCATGAAACCCTATAAGGTTACGGGCGCACTTTTCGCCTTAAAGGATGCCAGCCCTCCGCTGGTGATTGACCTTCTGCAGTGGAAGGATCCAAGTGACAACGAAGCACCGTATTCTCATCTCTATCACACGGGGCTTGCTCGAATTGCACTGATGTCATCAGATCTTGATGCAGACCTCCAGTTTCTGGAAGCGCAAGGTGTTGAAATCGTTGGCCCGCCAGCGAGGGTATCCATGGGCAATGGACATGGCAGCCGTTTCTTTTGCTTCAAGGACCCAGATGGTACTTATCTCGAATTAGTTGAGAATTTTTAGTTAATACTTGTTCGGAATCCCGGGACACTGAGACTTGTGCGCGAGCACCACTTAATTCGGTCTGACTGCGAATGAAATTCAGCTAATTTCGAGACCAGGACATGATAAATCGCGCTGGATAGCAACAGCGAAGAACACTCCTAACGCCGCTTAACTACTTCCGACTCATAAGCGAGCAAATGACGCTTCACAATAGGTGCAAGAATATAAAGCCCAATAAGATTCGGTATTGCCACAATAAATACCAGGGCATCGGACAAATCGATCAATGACGAAAGTTCGATACTGCTGCCGAGTACAACAAAGACAAGGAAGAAGATCTTGAAGCCAATGTCTGCGGCCTTGCTTGAGCCGACCAGATAGGTGAATGCCTTTAGGCCGTAGTAGGACCAGGCAATAATGGTTGAGTAGGCAAACAGGATCGCGGCGATGGACAGTGGGATCGGCGACCAGGAAATCGTACTGGAAAATGCGCGGATGGTTAATTCAATTCCCTGGACATTACTACCCGCCAGCGATGGCTCATAGACCGTTGTAATAATGACCAGAGCAGTGAGCGTGCAAATGACTACGGTATCGATAAAGGGCTCCAACAGTGCAACATAACCTTCACTAACGGGATGCTTTGTTCTCGCAGTGGAGTGAGCAATAGCTGCAGAGCCCAGACCCGCCTCGTTTGAGAAAACTGCTCGACGAAACCCGAGGATCATGACGCCGATCATGCCGCCGGCAACTCCCTCGGGTGCAAATGCACCATTCCAGATCGCAATAATCGCACCTGGCAGTTCCTGGTAGTTCATGCCGATGACTACCACTGTTGATACAACATAGAGTAGCGCCATACCTGGAACCAGCCTTGAAGTTGTCTTGGCGATGGAGCGGATACCACCAATGATGACCACGCCAACTGCGAGGGCGAGTAGCAGGCCAATTAACCAGGCTTTATCAGCAAAGAAGCTATTGTCGCCTCCGGTGACGTTGATTAGAATCGCCGCCGCCTGATTAGATTGAAACATATTGCCAATGCCGAGGCAGCCAATCACCATGCTCATTGCGTAGAAAATACCCAGCGCCCGGCCAAGGCGCGGCCAGTTATGTTCGCGCAAGCCCTCTTGTAAGTAATACATTGGGCCACCGGAAATACTACCATCCTCGTTAGTCTTGCGGTACATCACCCCAAGCGTACATTCAACCAGCTTGGTAGACATGCCTAAAAATCCGGCGACGATTAGCCAGAAGGTTGCACCAGGGCCGCCGATGGAAATTGCCACTGCGACCCCCGCGATATTGCCGATGCCAACGGTGCCGGATACTGCGGTGGATAGCGCTTCAAATTGTGATATCTGGCCAGGGTCTTTGTCATCTGCATATTTACCGCTGACCAGCGCAATGGCATGTCGAAATCCGCGGATATTGATAAAGCCAAGGTAAAAAGTAAAGAACACGCCGCCGCCAATTAACCACAGGACAATGAGCGGCATTTGGGCGCCAAACATGGGGATGGAGTAAAAAATAAATCCACTTGCCAGATCCGCAACGGGTCGCATGGTTTCGTCGATGAGTTGATCTATTCCTGCCATAAGCGTTCTCGTGTTGTTTTTATTGGTCGGATTATTCCTTTCAAATCGCTGAGCGCCGTCACTTAGAAGAGAGCACAGCAGAGGGCGCAGAAAAGATTGCGACTTCTAGTCTTTACGCCCTTAATCTCACTTGATCGCGGGGCAGTAAAATAGCGTAAAGTCTGTTCGCTGCATTTCAATTGAGCAGCGAGCTCCCAGGCTACGTTTTGCTCCTTGCAGCCATCTTTTTCGAACGGCGTAATAGAAAGTATCATCGTGGAACTTATATTGATCCTGATCCTTCGTGTCATGAAAGTAGACTTTACCTTCGGTATAAAACTGCGGGCCGAAGATTCGTGTACCTGTATAAACCAGGTCTCCAGGATCCTTTTCGTTTAGCTCGAGGTATTTATTCAACATTGGTTTTTGGTTAAATCTGTGGTCTTCGAATGAGATCTTAAATACCGACACAGAAATAACGAAAAACAGAACAACCGAGATAAATGCAATAGTGTAGAAATATCTCTTGGTCACCAGGGAGTCAAAGTTCTTTGCCAGCAATATTGAAAAGGCGGGTATCGACGGCATTGCATAGGTGATTAATACATTCTTTGCTGGCGTAAAGAAGAGAATCGGCACGACGATCCAGAGGATCAGGTATCCATAAAATAGTGGGTCCGATGAATAGTTCTTCATCACCTGCGAGCGCACTTTTTGGCTGAACAAGCGAGCGAGGACGATTAGGCTCCAGGGCAATGTGGCGATTACAAAATAAAGCCAAATGGTACCGAAGGGTCGATCCTTTACTACGCCATATGGGTCACCCTGCCATTCGCTCTGGGTATAACGTTCAAAATGTTCACCAATCAAAAAATAGTCGATGAAGCCAGGGGTCTTTTGCTCGGTCAGGTAATACCAGGGAAGGGCAATGGCCAGCATTAATATCAGGCCACTAATGAGGTGGATATTGTTGAAGAAGCTGCGCCATCGATTGTAAATCAATACCCAGGCACCACAGGCGCCGCCGCAGAGCACGAGGGCAAGAGGCCCCTTTGCAAGCAGGCCAAGTGCCAGTGCAACCCAGACAAGATAAGCATAGCGGCGGCTTTCTTGGGCACAGGCTTCCCAAAATCCAACCATGACCAGCGTTGTGGTGAACGTCAGCAAAGGATCAGTGAGGACGGCTCCCGCAGTATGTAGTACCAGCCATGAGGCAAGGTAGATGATGCTTGCGATGTAGCTGGGCTCACGGCCGACATTGCGCCGCGTCCAAAGTCCTATGACCAAGGCTGTGGCGAGTGTGTAGATAAAAGGTGAGAATCTTGCGGCAAACTCGTTAACACCTAATACGGCAAAACTCGATGCAATACTCCAAAACGCCAGTGGCGGCTTGCCCCAGTATGGCTTGTCAAAATAAAACCATAATGTCGTCCAGTCATTCAGCGATAGAATTTTCCGCGCTATCTCAGCATACCGCGCTTCGGTTAGCTCCATAAGTGGCAGGTATGCGGACAGTAATAGTCGGCCAATCACTAGCACCGTTATTACCATCACCCACTCGCGATGTTTAATCAAAAAATTTAGGGTCTTCATCCTGTTGTTCTGATCACGGTAGATGAGTCTCTAATAATTAAGCGGATTATTCAAACTTCCTTGTTTGCCACCAAGGGAAGAACTCGGGCATTTCCGAACTTACCTTTCCAGGAAATTCAGGTGGCCGCTTCTCCAGGAAGGACATAACGCCTTCGTTGGCGTCGGCTGATTTTCCAGTGTAGAAAATACCTCTGGAATCGACTTTGTGTGCTTCCATAGGATGGTCTGCGCCGAGCATTTTCCACATCATCTGGCGAATCATGGCGATGGAAATTGCAGATGTTTGCGTGGCGAATTCCAGCGCGAGTTTGCGTGCCGCAGGCATGAGATCTTCATCCTTGTGCACACTGCGCACAAAACCTTTTTCCAAGGCTTCAGCGGCGCTAAATACGCGGCCTGAAAAGCACCATTCCAGTGCATTTGAAATACCGACGACTCTTGGCAGGAACCAGCTTGAGCAAGCTTCTGGCACGACGCCGCGCTTGGAAAAGACAAAGCCATAGCGGGCACTCTCTGAGGCGAGACGTATATCCATGGCACATTGCATGGTTGCGCCTACACCTACTGCCGGCCCATTACAGGCGGATATGACGGGCTTCAGGCACTCGAAAATTCTCAAAGTAAGAACCCCACCGCCATCAGGGTGCAAGCCCCTTCCGCTGGATTCGGAATCAAAGGTTTTGCCGCCCGCAGATAGATCTGCCCCGGCACAGAAGCCGCGACCCGCGCCGGTAAAGATGATGGCTTTCACATCATCATCTGCATCGGCTCTATCCAGTGCGTCAATTATTTCTGCTTGCATGGTGCCCGTATACGCATTGAGCTTTTCGGGGCGGTTTAATGTTATTGTTAGAATTTTCTCGTCTACATCATAGAGAATTTGTTCGTAGTCCATTTTTGTTGCCTCTTGGTTACTGTGTTCCAATCAAGTTTTAGAATGCCTGTTTATAGTGCTTAAACAGGTCGTCGAATAGATGGCGTTGGGCATGACTGCCACCGATACGATAGATTTCGTCTTTGATATCGGCCAGTCTATTGGTTGCTTCCTTGTATTTACCCTGGCCAATTTCAACAATTGATCGCGCCAATGGCAGGCCGACCCGCTTGCATACCGCGCCCTGGCTCGTGTCTTTGAGGCTCCAGGCTTCGAAGTGCTTGATGGCTTCATCGGTGGTCTCTTTGTCATTCAGTACCGCCGGTGTCATCAAATAGTGAAGCGTCGAAAAGACCAGCTCATCGTCTTTGATCCTCTTCTTTGAATACGCTCGAAGCCGCCGCCAGCGATCAGTAACATCCTGGCCTAGCATATCCAATCGCCAGAGTAGGGCAGCAGCATTACAGACGTCGAGATAGAAGTCATCATTAAGGCACTCCACCAGATGTTCATCATAAATCGCCAGGCTTTGATCCAGTTCCCCTGCACCGATATGGAAGAGCGCTTTGTGCCAATGCATGTGGTAGACGAAGTTGTTTGCGTCCTGCCAGCTATTAAGCAACTCTCCAAGCCAGGCCGTGCCTTCTGTTTTTCGGCCCTGCATCTGGAATACATGGGCAACCGCATGTGCACCCCAGATATCCTCTTTGTTAATTTCGACCGCTTGCCTGCCTATTGCCTCTGCCTGGGCATACTCACCGGACTCCTCAAAGGCAAAGCTCTGCATACCCAGAACATATCCATAGCAGGGGTCTGATATATGCCAAACAGCATTTGATCGCGCAATGGAGGTACACATTCGTTTGTTGTCGCCCTCATAGAAATGCAAGTAGTGAGCGATGCGCAGGGCCAAAATATCTTTTGGGAATATCTGCAGCAGTTCTTCCAGGATAGTTGCTGTATCTGTGTATTGATTGTTAACCCAGGTCTGAATTGTCTTGTAGTGCATTTTCTCTCGAGTATTCATCGAAGACTCAAGCTTTGCCAATATATCCATGCTGCTTGCAATTGCCCGGGCGAATTTCGGATCGCCGCTCATCTTCAACATGTAGGCGCGCAGGCAATGTGCCATGGGTAGGGTGGCATCAAATTCGATTAGCTTCTCGAGGCTGGGCATCGCCTCTTTGTTTGATGCGAGATATTGCCCTGCGAAAGTTTCGAACAGGGTAATACTGTCTTCACTACTGGCGGTGTAGTCCAATCCCAGTTGATCCTTGTATTGCATTCGCGTCGCTCCCTTCTCGGTATATATCTCTGTATGTCGGTTTGGTCTCTCGACAAATGTGTCCTTGACTACTGACCGTATTTTCTGGAATTTTGTTCCAGATAGTGGACCTCGTCGCTGGTGGATGTTCTGCCCAGGGTTTTATTTCTGTGTGGGAATCGACCAAAGCGCTGAATCGTCTGACGATGATGTTTGCTGAAATCCACAAAACCCTGCAAAGTATCGCGCCATGTTTCCGGTGATTCATCATAAAGTTTTGCAAATAGATCCACCGCCTTGTCTTGAGCTTCCAATGATTCAGCATGATGAAAGGGGTGATAGAGAAATACCCGCCCGAATACAGGCAGGGTTGTATGCTCATCATTGGCGATACACAATTTAGCAATTGAGAGCGCCTGCTCATCATTGTGCCAGGCTTCCTTTGCGCCACGATTGAGATTTCTGGTGAATTGATCGAGCAATATAACCAGGGCTAATTTGCCTGAAGCTGTGGCCGCCCATTGTTGCAATCCTCCCTGTTCAGCGAGTGCCAGGCAGGGACCAAAGCGGGTTCTGATTTCAGCATCTGTTTTACTGCTGGATCCATACCAGAGTTTGGACTGGGCTTTTACAGCCGCTGGACTGTGCTCAGCCTTACCCAGCCAGTAAGCGATAAGATCGTTTGGGCCAGCATTTGAAGTAGTCATTTATTGCGGTTCTACTTAACTGTACCATCGGTATCGGTATCGGTATCGGTATCGGTATCGGTTTCGGCATTGGCAAGGAGTTCATCATCGCTCAATTCCAGGTACTTTTTAAGGTAGTGAACGCCGGCATAAAAGGGCAATGTGTCTGCAAGGGCAACACAAAATTTGAATGTATAATTGCTCACCATCAGTACTAACATCGCTCCACCGCTGATGGCACCTGCAATAAACTGCGCGCCGAAGGTCACGGTGATTACGGTCAGGGAATCAACACCCTGGCTCAAGAGTGTACTGCCACTATTCCTTAACCAGAGGTGTTTGCCCTTGGTCAGCTTCTTCAAATAATGGAAAACTGCCACGTCACAATATTGTGCAGCGATATAAGCGATCATTGATGCCATAACTGCGCCGGAAGTTGTTGCATAAAGCAGAGTAAACAATTCGACAGAGCCTGAGGCTGATTCGCCGTTGGGTAATGCCACGTCTTCGGCCAGTTGAATAAGTTGCCATGGAGGCTGGCTTTCAAGTCCGACGGATGGAATCTGGTTGGCTAACCACATGGTGCCGAGAATGAGAAAGTTAAGGCCAAGGCCGACAGTGACAAGAAAATTAGCCCTTGCCCGGCCATAGAGTTCACTGATGAGGTCGGTGCAAAGAAAGGTCAGCGGATAGGGTAGTACGCCAACCGCAAGCGCCAGCGGTCCGATCTGAATAAAGCGAGTGATGCCGATGATGTTGAGCATTGTCATTGCGCACAGAAAAATGCCTGCCAGTACCAGGAACACTCGTTCGCGTCGCTCTCTTAATTCATCGCTTATCTGCATAGATTCAAACTCCAGGAATGAAGGGTTCAGGATTCAATCTGTCCCAGATTGGCATGAATAACTGCGCCATTCAGAACAGGGTGCTCTGCAACAAAGAAAATCGTGTCTGCTATCTCTTCCGGTGTAATCAGCCTGCCGAATGTAGAAAGCCCGCCGAGGCTGTCCAGGATTTCCTGATCGTTACTAACGTGGGCACGGAGCATTTCTGTATTGGTAAAGCCGGGACAAATGCAGGTAGTGTGAATGCCGGTGCCTGCAAGATCCTGGCAGCTAGCGCGCATCATGCCGACAACAGCATGTTTACTGGTGACGTAACTGAAGGAGTTTGCTACGGCTTTCTCCGACAAGGTGGAACCAATATAGATAACGGCTGATCCTGGTTGCATCCTGTTCAATACTACTTGATTAACGATATGCGGAGCGATGACATTGAGATTGATTGTCCTGCGGAAATTATCGGTATCCATATCCAGAACGGAATCGTTGATCAGGGTTGCAGCGTTGTGAACCAGGATAATTTCACCGGCTTCGAGTATCTCGTCCAATATAAGCTTGAGTTCGTGGTCTGCATTATCTGCCGCGAGATCGATACGATGATTTTCAATTCTCTTATCTTTTGCGGGAGATCTCGAGAGATTGATGACGCGGTATCCGGCATCACAAAATTTTAAGGCGGTCGCCCGGCCAATTCCTTTGCTTGCACCGGTGATGACTAATGTTTTAGAGGCGGTTTTCGATGTGCTCTCTGATGAGGTCTTCAAGAGGACTCCCAGGCACTACATCCGGTTTGTCCAGGGCTGGAACTTACCTTCACCGTCAGTGATTTGATTCCCCTGTCTTGAAATTCCCCATGATCTAGCATGCGCTGTAAAAAGTAATGGGAAAATTCTTCTACGGTGGTATTGGCGATTGGCAGTACCATGACGTCTCGTTCCAGAAAGGGTATTCGCTCTCCGTTAAATATCGCTATGGTGTAGTCATTTTCTTTGACCACTTCGAGGAAGGGCGATTTCGACGGCAGGATGACTTGTTCATCAATTTCCTCACACAATTCACGAATCACTCGTTTGATAATGCCATAGTCGAACATCAGTCCGTTCTCGTTAACCGGCGCAGTGAGATCGCAGGCCACTTGAAAATTATGTCCGTGCAGGTTCTCTCTTTCTGTTTTGCTAAATATGGTGAAGTGAGCAACGGAGAAATTCAGAGCATGTTTTGCGATTTCTATTCTGCAGTATCGCGTTGGTGCTGAATCACTCAATTTTGCTACTCTCAATATTGGCAAGTTAATGCGGTGCCCAATACTATCTTAGGAGGCGGTTTGAAAATAGCTTGATTTTGCTTCGTGGTCCTTCGCGCAACTTCCGAACAGCTCATTGCAGTGTCACGAATTCCAGGACTGTGAGATGATCAGAAAAACGCAGCCCAATTGATTCATATTAGAAGTAAGGTGAAGCGACTGATATGAGATCAGCATGATAATAAATTTAAGAATTAGGGGGACGTACATGATGGAACAAATGATGGGCGTGAACTTGCGCAAAGATGCTGTGGAAATGGACCTTGTTTTCGAATATATATTCCACGCTGATATTCTGGCGGCCCCATCATGAAAAATTCCGTCTCCATCCCAATGAAGATGGCCTTTGGGATTGGCGCCTCGGGCGAGGCCGCGACCAACTGGATTTTTAATGCCTTAACCTTCTTTTACTACAATCAGATTCTTGGCCTTTCTGGGACGATGACTGCAATCGCCGTGACCATTGGCATTGCCTCTGATGCCATCACCGATCCCTTAATGGGTTCAATATCAGATCGCTGGCGCTCGAAGTTGGGCAGGCGCCATCCCTTTATGTTCGCCGCGCCGCTGCCGCTGGTCATCACGATATATATGATATTTAACCCACCTGCAGATCTGTCCGAAAATATGTTGTTTGTCTGGTTTGCCGTGTTTACGGTTCTCATGCGCATCTGCTCCACCTTGTTTGCTGTGCCTCACCTGGCAATGGGAGCGGAGTTGTCGGATGATTATTTCGAGCGCTCCGTCATCATGAGCTACAACAACGTATTCACATACGTGGGTGTCATCATCATGCACATAGTCGTATGGGTGTTCATCTTCCCTTCGTTTGACGACGGCAGAATGACGCAAAGTGCCTATATGCCAATTGTCTGGTTTTGCGGCAGTCTTATCATGGTCTGCATGCTCGGCTCTGCATTCGCAACCAGAGGTCAAATCAGCCGAATGAAGAAGGTGCCAGATGATTTGCCGCCTTTCACCTTCCTGCAGATGTTGAGTGATATGGGCTCTGCTATCGGCAATATTAACTATCGATACCTTTTATTTGGCCTCTTTTTTCTTTCCGTGACAATTGGTACTCACGAGACGCTCGGCTTGTACATGAATACATTCTATTGGGAGTTAAGCGACGAGCAAATTGCGGTACTCATCCTCTCGAATGTATTTGGATATGCCATCGGCTTTGCGACGGCAGCATCACTGCATACGGTGATTGAAAAACGCTGGGCAATAGTTGCAACGGCAGCTGGACTGTCGGTGACCTGGTCCGCAGCGGTTACCTTGCGACTGTTTGACCTTGCGCCCGAAAATGCGACCTGGAGTCTTGTTGCGTTCATCATTTTCTTTGGCACCATGGCATCTACTTGCGGTTCGATATTAAACATTAGTGTTATGTCGGCCCTGGCAGACATTGCTGATGAGCATGAACTGAAAACAGGTCGCCGGCAGGAGGGAATCTTTTATTCCGCCAGGACTTTTTTTGCCAAGGCAACCAACGGTATCGGGCATGTGGTTGCGGGTATCGCGTTGGATATTATCGACTTTCCGCGAGGTGTTGCTGCCAGTGAGATTGATCCGGACAAAATCTATGCCTTGGGAATTCTTGATGGGCCATTCGCTATGATCTGGGGGCTCATCGCAGCTGTTATTTATGCCGGTTATCGAATTGACAAAGCCTCCCATGCGAGAGTCAGCATGGCGCTGCGAGAACGTGAACAATCATCGGTGGGTGTAGAACAGTCATGAACCTAAAAACAGTCATGAACCCATAAACAGTCATGAACCTATAAACAGTCACTAACTTAAACTTAAATTGATACGGAGTATATATGCCTCTTTCGAGTCTCAGTCGGTCCATCAAGGGTGAAGTAGCCATAGTCACTGGTGCTGCCAGTGGAATGGGCCGCGCAACAGCACATTTGTTTGGTGATGAGGGTGCCCGCGTTGCACTCATAGATATCAATGAAGAGCCGCTTAAAGAAGTTGTCGGAGAGATGCTGGGCGCCGGTTATGATGCAAAAGGCTGGGTGCTTGACCTTTCGGATGCCGATGCGATAGCTTCGGTTATTGTTGAGATCGGTGAACATTTTGGCGCCATCGATATTCTTGTTAATAATGCGGGCATTTCCATACCCGTTGCGATCGATAGCGACGACTATCCGGCAGCATGGAACAAAGTATTGTCTATACTCTTAACCGCACATACGCTAACCATACGTGCAGCATTGCCATGGCTCCGAAAATCGGCTCACGGCAGGATAGTCAACATCGCATCAACCGAAGGCCTTGGCGCGACGAAATTTGGCAGCCCATATACAGCAGCGAAGACTGGCGTTATTGGACTCACCAGATCACTTGCAGTAGAGCTGGGTCCTGAAGGCATTACCGTCAATTGCGTTTGCCCAGGACCAATCAATACGGGCATGACTGCTGGTATCAAGGATGAGCACAAGGAGATATTTGCTCGTAGGCGAGTCGCCTTAAAGCGTTATGCAGAGCCCGAGGAAGTAGCACACGGCACGCTAAATCTTGTATTACCTGCGTCCCAGTTTATGACAGGGGTTACCTTGCCTGTTGATGGTGGTCTGACCATTAAGAATGCCTAACGATAATCGTGTTCTGCATTTTCCATTCGGCCTTGGTTATTTCTGGACGGGAACTAGCTTGCGGTCGTCCGGAAATGGAATCCTCCGGTGCTACTTCCCTGTTAAGTGATTATTTTATATAGCCAACGGCTCTATAGTTTTGCAAATGTTGTTCGGCCTTGGTTATTTCTGGACGGGAACTAGCTTGCTGCCTGCTTCCTGAGGACAAGACTGCCAATAGAATATCCTGCACCGAACGAACAGATAAGGCCGATGTCCCCTTCCTGCAGATCTTTGTGGTGCAGATTAAACGCAATAAGCGATCCAGCTGATGCTGTGTTTGCATATTCATCCAATACAATTGGTGCTTCTTCTGCCGTCGCTGGCCTGCCAAGAATTCGTTTACTGATCAGCAGGTTCATACTCAGGTTTGCCTGATGTAACCACCACCTTTTTACATCCGTGGGTGTAAGGTCCAGTTCGCCCAGCTGGTCAACGATGTGACTCGCCGCCATGGGGCATACCTCTTTAAAGACGCTGCGGCCTTCCTGATGGAAGAACTTATCATCGCCGTACGGGTCGGCATCTGTGGAGTTTGTAATATAGCCAAAGTTTGACCGGATATTATTTGAGAACAGCGTTACAGCCTTGGTGCCGAGTATTTCATAACTGTGTTCTGAGTTGGCGGTGTCGCTCGCTTCGATTATCGTCGCGGTTGATACGTCGCCGAAGATGAAGTGGCTATCTCTGTCCTTGTAGTTAACTTGCGGCGACGTCAGCTCCGGGTTAATCACCAGCACGCATTTCGCGGTTCCGGCACTTACCATTTCGTAGGCGCGCTGAAGGGCAAATGTTGCTGCAGAGCAAGCGACCAGCATATCGAACCCGAATCCTTCGATCCCCAATTCGCTTTGAACTTCGATTGCGATCGCAGGGTAGTATCGCTCTGTATAGGCGCAGCCGACAATAACGGCATCAATATCAGAAGGCTGTTTGTTGGCTTCCTTAAGTGCAACCCGCGCAGCATTGACGGCGATTTCGGCCTGGTGTGAGAGTTCATCTTCTCTCCTTTCAGGGATTTTTGGCCGCATTCGATCAATATCCAGAATGCCTTCTTTGATGTAGGCATAGCGTGCCTTAATGCCGGATGCCTTTTCGATAAATGCAGATGATGAGAGCGGCTTTGCATCCATGGACCCGCTTTCTATTGCTGTGGCATTCTCGTCGTTAAACTTTTGTGCATAGCCATTGTAGGCGCCAACAAGCTCCTCATTGGTAATGACATGTTCAGGCTTCCATAAACCAGAGCCACTTATTATGATTTTTTTTGTCACTGGCATTCTCTAGATAGATTAGATGGACTGAAGGGCCATACTATAGACCCCCGGGACGATAGCCAAGTTTAGCCTGTCGCCTCCACGGAGGATTGATATAATTATCCACTATGAAAATCCATCTAGTAAAAACCCGCTATTCAAACAGTTATGTCGTCGAAGAGCGCCGCGCGCTCCTGGTCATTGATGTAGCCATGCGATGTGACGGTTATGTCTTAAAATACATTAACGAAGAATTAAGGCGGGATATCATGGATGTGGCATTGGTTGTCTGCACCCATGACGACCCGGACCACATTGGCGGAGTGACTGCGATTGCCAAATCCTGCCAGGCAGTTTCTGCCATTCCCCATGCATCGAAGCGACCCCACATCAAGTTATACCGCAATCCCTTCGGGCCCTTCGTAAAATTTGCCACCGCAATGCAGGAGGCAACCCGGGCGCGGGCGCGCACTATGTACCTCAACAAAGAGCGTGATTCACGTTATCAGCACGTGCCGAATCTGCATCTGGACAAGCCTATGCCAGAGCACATTGTCTTGCGCCGGCATAGGCTAAAAGATGGTAGAAGGCTCGAGGGGTTTGAGGATTGGCAAGTGGTGCACACGCCCGGACATAGCTGGGACAGCGTCTGTTTCTTTCATCATCCGACCCGAAGTTTGGTGACTGGAGATACGCTGCTTGGCAGTGGCTCCCTCGGTCACCTGGTACGCCCGGCAATCTACGATAATCCCATTGCCATGCGGCGAACCTTGAGGAAATTGAAGCGACTTTGCCCAACCACCGTTTATCCAGGTCATGGATCTATCTTTAATGGTGATCAATTGCTGGATCATTTGTAGATCCAGCCAGCCCTGATATGACACTCAGCTACATTGAAGGCGCTGAAGGCTTTTAACCTGCCGCTGAAGGCTCCTAACCTGCCGCTGAAGGTTCTTAACCCGCAGCTGAAGGCTCCTAACCTGCCGCTGAAGGCTCTTAACCCGCAGCTGAAGGCTCTAACTCATCAACAAGCGCCTGCGGTGCCTCAATGGTTTTTGCTCGCAGATATTCACACAAAGTTTTTGCCTGGCCGTCAATTCTGTTGTTGGAAGAAACGCCGTCTTTTAATATATCATGGATGTAGAAATTCAGCGCTTTGAGATTGGGCAATTCATATCGCTCAATCTGGTATTGCGCCATATCCGGGCACAGAATTTTAAATTGTTCGACCGTCAGGTATTCAAACAGGAAGCTGTAAGCAGCATCCGTTCTCGCCCAGACGCCGCAATTTGCGCAGCCCCCTTTGTCACCAGATCGGGCGCCGAACAATCGGCCGAAGGGGATGGCTCTCTCGTTCCCGGAAGGTGCTTTATCCAATACGATGGGCACTTCCTGATAGTAGATCTCTTCCAGATCGAGTCTTTGCGTGGGCAGGATTTCGCTTACTTCTCCGCCCATGTGCATTCGTTCTGTAATGTGTTTGCTATCAACCAGGGCCGGCCAATAAACGATGGTTGGCTGGCCGCCGCCCATGCTGTTACCCCTGCCGGTATTACCTGGAATTGTGGCGAGACTCAATTCTGTAATTTTTGCTAGAAATAGTCTGCCCACCTTGTCGGCATCCTTTGACAATACTGTGATCCGCAATGCCGCATGGGCCACTTCATTCGATGCAGGGTTCACCTGATCGCTACGGATGAGTTGTATCTCCACCTCGTCATACTGTTCTTTGCCGCCGAGGTTATGAAATATCTGTTCGATATAAAGTTCAGCCTTCTTTTCAATATCGAGGCCGGTCAACAAAACCTCAATGCCGTTGCGGTACATGCCAAGGGTGTTGATGCAGACTTTGTGAGTGGGTGGCGGACTGCTGCCGCGGCAGCCGCTGATATAAACGCGGTCATCGCCGGCTTGCTCAATTTTCATGGTGTCGAAGTGAGCTATGACATCCGGGTTATAATAGGCCGGAGTCGATATCTCGTAGAGGAGTTGGGCGGTAATAGTGCCGACGGAAATTAAACCACCAGTGCCGGGATGTTTGGTGACAGTGAAGCTTCCATCAGATTGTATCTCGGCAATGGGATATCCCACATTGAGAAAGCTTGGAACCTCTTCATAGAAGGAATAATTACCGCCACAACATTGTGCACCACATTCGATGACATGGCCTGCAGCCAGGGCACCAGCGAGTGCGTCATAATCATTTCGTTGCCAGTTGAACTTCCAGGCAGCCGGGCCGATAACAACAGCAGCATCTGTTACTCGAGCGCAGACGACGATGTCAGCTCCCTGGTCCAGGGCTTCCTTAATCGCCCAGGCGCCGAGATAGGCATTTGCAGTGACAACCTTATTGCTTGTCTCTGCCAGAGGCACACCTTTATCTATGTTGGTGAATTGCTCGCCGCTGGCTTTGAGAGATTCGATTCGTGGCATCAGGTCATCGCCATCAATATAAGCGACCTTGGCGGTGAGGCCTTGTTCCACAAGGATCTTCTCGATCTCTTCCGCCATGCCTTTCGGGTTCAGGCCGCCTGCATTGGTGACTATTTTGATGTCTTTCTCAAGGCAGGTAGCAACGACTTCCTTGACCTGTTTAAGGAAGGTGCCCACATATCCGAGATGTGCACCACGAGACTGTTGTTGGTTATACAGTATCGCCATGGTGAGTTCAGCGAGATAATCACCCGTTAAGACGTCAATTGGCCCGCCATCGACCATTTCCTTGGCCGCTGCAAGTCTGTCACCGTAGTAACCACTGCAGTTCGCAATTCTCAATACTTCACTCATTTTCTACCCCTTTTTCTCGCTGACGGATTTGCTACTGTTAGATCTAGTCCTGTGGCACCCAAGATGGCTTTCTCTTTTCCCTGAATGCGCTTATGCCCTCCGTTCCCTCCTTGGATTTAAATAACCTTGCGCTCCATTCCGAGGTGATATTGAACCCTTCCTCGATTGAAAGCGCTTGTACCTTGCGTACCAGTTTCTTGCATTCCACGATCGCATTCGGACCGCCAAGATTAATCATGTCGATTTCTTCCTGCACTGCGCTCACCAAATCGCCAGCAGGCACGGCGCGGTGGGCGAAACCCATGGCAACTGCCTTTTGCCCGGTGAATCGTTCGCCGGTCAGAAATAACTTCATGCCGTGATGGGTGCCGAGTTTCGGCAAACAGACCACAGAGATGACAGCAGGTATCACACCGATACGTACTTCACTGAAGCTGAACTGTGCACTGTCCACGGTGACCACAATGTCTGCCGCACCGACGAGACCCAGACCACCTGCGAATGCAGCACCATTTACTGCAGCGATAACCGGCTTCTCACTATCGAGGATACGGGAAAGTACCTCTGCGTAAGGGACGGCCCGGCCACCGCCTTCGATGGTTTGACCAGGAGGGCTCTTAAGGTCTGCACCAGCACAAAATGCAGTTCCATTGCCGGTAATGACGATTGATCTTACGGCATCGTCCTCGTTAGCCGCCTGCAGATGTGCGTAAAGTTCACTGACTAGAACCGATGAAAGAGCATTGCGATTTTCGGGTCTGTTCAGAGTGATCCAGGCGGCACCTGTTTTAACTTCATAAAGGGTCGCTTCTGTTTCATTCATATCATTTCCTCTCTAAGGTCGGCGCCTGTGTTGTGGTTTGTGTCGAGGCCGGTAGTAAGGCTAGAGAATAACAAATTTATTTGCCTCCGCATGGATTTCAAAGGTACAGTCAGGCCAAACTCATCTCTTTCAACACATTCGCATCATTCGAGGCTTACTATTATGACCTTCAAACATCCAGAATATCTCATTTCACCGCAAGCTCTTGCAGCCAAGCTGGGCGCTGATAATTTACGAATATTTGACGTTGCCATACATCTGGTGCCGAATCCTAAAGGTGGATACAAAGCGGAGTCAGGACAAGAAACATATGACAAGGCTCATGTGCCGGGCGCTGCGTTTATCGATCAGGTAGCGCAGTTATCAGATACCGGCAGCGCCCTGGGTTTTACCAGACTGCCGGATGGTGAGCTGATAAAAGCCTTTGCGGATGCGGGGATTAGTGAAGATAGCGACGTGGTTCTTTACTCCAGCGGGATGACAATGTGGGCAACCCGTGCGTGGTGGCTTCTGCATTACTGTGGGCACAAACGAATTGCCATACTTGACGGTGGTCTTAAAGCCTGGAAAGCTGCTGGGCTGGATTGTTCAGTTGAGTCGAACCAGTACGATGGCGCGAGCTGGACATCCACTGCACGGCCGCAACTCTTTGTCGATCAGAACTTCGTCGTTTCCGCCATTGATAATTCCGCCATTTGTACGGTCAATGCCCTATCTCCAGACGTATATGCCGGTAAAGGCGATCATCATTACGGCCGCCGTGGCCACATTCCCAATAGCATCAATGTCTTCTACGACAGCCTCCTGGAAGACGGAGCATTCAGATCGCCTGAGGAAATTAAACAATCGCTGACTGCCGCTGGCATGTTGGATGATCGATCAGTCATTGCCTATTGTGGCGGCGGTATATCAGCAACCATTGATGCCTTTGCCTGTTTGCTCATGGGTAAGGAAGATATTGCCGTTTATGATGGTTCCATGAGTGAATGGGTTAAGGACGAATCCCTGCCGCTGACGGAAGGTGTAAGCCCTTAAAGCTGTTAAATTCTGAAACGCTAAACTAATAAACCCCACACAATAAGAAGAATAATAAATGATTGACCAAGACGCGGGACTTGAGCAGGACAGGCAACCTGGCGTTGTCTGGGCACTAGTGCCAGTCATTGTGCTGGTCGTTTCTCTTGGTACTGCGGTTGCTTTGTTTGGGGACGACACCATTGGTGGTCCTGGGCAAATCGCACTATTGATAGCTGGCGTAATCGCGGGATTAATAGGCATCCGCCATGGCATTTCGTGGGCTGAGCTGGAAAAAGCGACCGCACTGAGCATAAGCAGGGCAATGCCTGCGCTCTTTATTCTTTTGATGGTTGGCGCTCTGGTAGGTGTCTGGATGATGTCTGGTACGGTGCCTTTCCTTATTTATTGGGGCTTACAGATCATTGCGCCAGAGATTTTCTATGTAGCAACGGTGGTGATCTGCGCAGTTGTTGCAGTTTCAATTGGCAGCTCCTGGACGACTGCTGGCACAGTTGGAGTGGCACTGATTGGAATAGCCGCGGCGGCGGGCATGTCCGTTGAAGTTACCGCAGGGGCCATAATCTCGGGAGCATACTTTGGCGATAAGTTGTCGCCACTTTCGGACACAACAAACCTGGCGGCAGCGGTATCGGGCTCTGAATTGTTTGAACATATCCAGAATTTGCTGTGGACCACAATTCCGGCAATTCTGATTGCTTTGGTTTACTTTGCCTTTGCCTCTATGGACGCTGCCAGTGAAATGGATGAGGAAAGAATCGTTCTGATCTCCAGCACCATTAGTGAAAACTACAATCTCGTTATCTGGGTTTTGCTACCCGCGCTGGTGACACTAGGCATGGCTGTATTTCGCAAGCCTGCATTTTTGTCACTGCTGGCTGGCGTTATTGTCGCTGCCATTGTTGGCATACTCACGCAGCCGGCTATCACCATGGCACCCGAAGGGGAAAGTGCTGCGCTGGCAACACTAAAACTGGTATGGTCCACTGCCGCTAACGGATATACATCGTCGACCGGGCTTGCAAGTCTGGATGATCTGCTTTCTCGAGGCGGTATGGAAAGCATGATGGGTACTATCTGGCTCATTCTCTCTGCGATGTTTTTTGGCGGCATGATGGAAAAATCCGGCTGCCTCCGTGCGATGGTCCGATATCTGCTGGTGGGGGTTCATACTGGCGGCGGATTAATGCGACGTGCCGGGCTTACCTCGCTGGGCGCAAATATTATTGCGTCCGATCAATACCTTGCCATTGCACTACCGGCACAGATGTATGCCGACAAGTTTGAGTCCATGAAACTCAAGCCCAAGAACTTGTCCAGGGTTCTGGAAGATTACGGCACAACCACATCGGCACTGATTCCATGGAATACCTGCGGTGCATTTATGGCAAGTACGCTGGCCATTGGCACCTTTGCTTATTTCCCTTACTGCATTTTTAATATTGCCAGTCCTATTATTTCATACCTGTATGCGGTATTTGATTTTAAAGTTGAATCGTTCGACGAGACATAAGAACCATGAGTAGCCAGACCAAAATCACAAGCAAAATAAGAGCAAAACCCACGCAGATTGTTCTGATCGGCGCTGGCGGCGAAGCCGTTGATGTACCGGGCATAGCGGCGTAGTATTTATACTTTGCATGCTAAGTGCTTCTAAAAATCAATACTTTTAATAATCAGTCCCTTTATTTATAAGCACTTTTATTTGTAAGCACTTTGCCGGTTAAGGAGATGAGTCATGAGTGAGATGATCAAGCCTGATTTTTCGGGCGTACACCATTTAGCACTGGTGTGCCAGGACATGGAGAGGACCGTGGATTTCTATACGAATACCCTCGGCATGAAATTGGTCAAAGCCTTTGATCTTGGCTTCGGATACGGACAGCACTTTTTCTTCGATATGGGCGGCGGCAATTTAATGGCCTTCTTCTGGTTTGTAGATTCAGAGAAAGCGGCCCCGGGTGTTGCCTCTGCCGCGAACCTGTTGGGAAAGGGTGGGACAATTTCCTCGGCCCACGGTTCTATGAATCACATCGCCTTCCATGCGCCACTTGATGAGATTGAGGGCTATCGAAACTTCCTGGTTGAAAAGGGCGTTGAATGTTCAGAGATGGTGAATCATGCAGATGAGGAAGCCAAGCCAGGTGATGCTCGAACCACAACAGAGCTCGATGAAACGACCTGGGTAAGGTCGTTCTATTTTCTTGATCCCGATGGAATCATGCTGGAATTCTGTGCCGCTGTGACACCCGGAACGAATACCTTAACGCTGCCAGTGAATGCAGAAGGCAAGAAGGCAGATGGATCAACGCTGCTTAGTTGAGAATAAAAGGTGAGGATGAAACCTTAAGAGGGCTCGTGCGTGGTATTTAAAGTTGAACGCGAATTCGTCGCACTGGAATCTCCTTCCGGGCCTCGAAATGGAGCAGGCTTTCACCCATGCCAGGGGCTCTACCACGCTCCCCAGGGGCAGAGACCTAAGACGGCGTTTATCGCGTCCCACTATAACGTCGATTTCAGCGAGCACTATCTGGGTGAGTACATGGCGAAGCGGGGCTTTGGTTTCCTGGGTTGGAATACGCGCTTTAGAGGTAACGAAGCCTTCTTCTTGCTGGAATACGCGCTGATGGACATCGGTGCCGGCGTTCGATGGTTGAAAGAAGTAGCTGGCGTGGAAAACGTCGTCCTGTTGGGGAATTCGGGCGGTGGCTCGCTCATGGCTGCCTATCAATCCCAGGCAGTTGATCCGGTGATGGAAGCAACGCCTGGCTTAAAAATTCCCGATGCTGCGAAAGAGCTGATACCCGCAGACTATTATGTTTCCCTGTGTGCACATGCAGGCCGGCCTGAAGTATTGACGGATTGGATGGACCCATCGATTACAGACGAAACCGACCCTGCATCAATTGATGAAGCGATCAATATGTACAACCCGGAGCATGGCCCTCCTTATTCTTCGGCCTTTATCCAGAAGTACCGCGAGGCACAGCTTGCCCGAAATAACAAAATAACAGATTGGGTCTATACGGAACTTGATCGTCTACAAGCCCATGGCATGAAAGACCGGGCCTTTAATATGTACCGCACCTGGGCCGATCTAAGGCTGATGGACGGTACGATAGACCCATCAGACAGGGAAGTCGGCGTTTGTTATGCAGGTAAGCCAAAGCAGGCTAATTTTGGCCCTCGCGGAATTGGCCTGACTAATACACTAAGAACCTGGCTGTCCATGTGGAGCCTTCGGGATTCACCGTGCCGTGGAGCGCCACATCTGGCGAAGATCAAATTGCCAGCTTTGGTGATTCAATCCTTGGAAGATACCGGTGTTTTTCCTGGTGACGCACGTAATATTCATGATCTTCTAGGCAGTAAGGACAAGATGCTGGAACTCACCCAAGGCGATCATTATCTGACAAAGCCTGCGAACGCCAGAGATAAACACGCGGATCTAATAGCTGATTGGCTCAATCAGAAGCTGTAGCCGGCAGCCAGCGCATGGCGATAACGGCAGGTAAAAATGCAAAGGCAAACAACATGAAGGCAGAATTGTAGTCCCCGCTTATGTCATGTGCCCATCCTGCAAGTAGTGGTCCCAACGATCCGAGGCTAATGCTGATCATCGCGAATCCCATAACGCGCCCGAAAGAAGCAACGCCGAATCTCGAGCCAAAGATTAATCCCAGCAATGGCAAGATGCCACCACCAGCAAGTCCTACGCCAATGACCGCAATGGCGAGTAACCAGAGGGTTGGGGCCATCTGTAAAATAATCATGCTGGAGACCATGAAAAAAGCGGCAATCCAGTAGAGATATCGGTGATCCATGCGATCTCCGAGCGCGCCGAAGAAGAATTTACCCAACACCATGCAGAAGGAACTCAAGGCCAGCAGCATGCCAGAAGTCTCGGTATCAAAGCCAAGATCCTTACTATAAGCGCCCAGATTGAAGATGACACCGCCGAAGGCCAGATTTAGTGGCAGCAGGCTCAGCATGGGAATCCAGAACATGCGAGTCGAAAGGATTTCGCGTGTGCTCCAGAGGCGCACGTCGTGGGCACTGGGTGTCGTACTGGTCTCCGATCTGGATGGTGACCGGCGGAGCAGGAACCAGGTAATAGGGGCAATCAGCACAAATGCGATGATGGCCAAAAGTGTCAGCGTGTCTCGCCAGCCAATATCCATCAGCCACCCGGCGACCAGCAGTGGCAGAATGATGCCGCCGAGGTTAGTGCCTGTTGCTGATAGGCCGATGGCAAAGCCTCGATTGTCGGTAAACCACTTTGCAATCAGCGTTTGCGATGCAAGAGTACCGCTGAGTGTGGCCGACAATGGAAAGATAAAGGCGTAGACCAATTGAATTTGCCATAGCGCTTGTGCCTGGGAAACCAGAAACAAACCCAATATCAGCATACCTAAACCGACAAAAATTAATGGCCGGATAGCATATTTGTCCAGGGCCCTGCCAACGAATGGGCTACAAATTCCCGAGCCAATCTGCAGCAAGGATATAGTGAACATGACATCCCGCCGCGAAGCCGAGAATTCATCGAGCCATGATACGGCGAATAATGAGAAGCAGTAGATTAGTGTGCCGATGTTGACGGCCTGGAGAATTAGAGTGTAGCCAACGATGACCCATCGATACTGCTTGTCGTTCAATCGGTTATCCTTGTGAGTGTTGTTTTCTAGTTGTAGCGGAGGGTGGACACCAGTGTAATATGAGATGTCACTTTTTCATGATACCTATCTCAGAAAAGAAGAAAAAGTATTGAGCAAACTAAAAAAAGATGTGTACCTCGACCCCAGCCAAAGCATGGGTTATCTGTCACGGATGAGTTTCAGGGCGTTCGCAAGAGAACTGGAAAAGAAAATACTCAAACACGGCGTGACCGGTGGGCAATGGCGCTTCCTTAGAGTGCTCTGGGAGAACGACGGAATATCCCAGCGTGAGTTGAGTGAGCTGGTGGGTACCAGTGAACCGACGGCGGTTCGCTCTATTCGAAGTCTCGAGAAGAGCAAGTTTGTCGTGCGCAAAAGAGATGCAAAAGATGCCCGAAAGATTCAGATCAAGCTCACCGCTAAGTCTCGACGATTGCGCTCGACCTTGATGCCCTATGTCATCGAAGTTAACAAACAGGCTGTCAAGGGTATCTCCAGTAAAGATCTAGCCACCACGAAGTTGGTCCTGGCTAAAATGGCCGCCAATCTGAGCCATTGATTCTGACAGTAGATCAGTTCAGTATCTGGGTAAAACAAACACTTAAAGCACTTATAAAGAGAGGATAGTCACCATGGCTGAAGCCTGGATAATAGATACAGCGAGAACTCCACGGGGAATTGGCAAGGCTGAGAAGGGGGCGTTGAGTAAAACTCATTCGCAACGCCTGCTATCAACTGTACTCAAGGCGCTTGCCGAGAGAAACAACCTGAATACTGATGATATCGATGATGTCATTGCCGGGTGCGGCACGCAGTCTGGTAATCAGGCAGCCTGCATTGCGCGTATGGCGGCTCTGGATGCTGGTTGGGGAGATGTAACCCCCGGCATTTCTGTTGAACGATTTTGTGGTTCAGGTTTAAGTGCCGTCAATATGGGCGTGATGGGTATCATGTCTGGCTTGCAGGACCTGGTTGTCGCCGGTGGTGTTGAATCCATGTCCTATACCTCTACCTTGACCCCGTTGATGCTTGCACTTGATGCCAATAACGAGCATCTGCGAAGCATCCACCCACAGCCGCATCAGGGCATTTGTGCTGATTTGATTGCGACACTTGAAAATATCAGCCGGGAAGATACTGAAAAGCTGGCAGTTGAAAGCCAGATCCGGGCAGCGAACGCTATCGCCAATGGCTATTTTGATAAGAGTCTGGTTCCAGTCCTGAACGAAGATGGCACTGTGGCGTTAGACAAGGAAGAGTTTCCACGTCCAGGCACTGATCTGGAAAGTCTCGCCGCACTGAAACCATCATTCGCTGCAATGTATGAATTCCCACTGAATGAAGAAGGTCTGAGCTACAAGAAATTGGTTAAGCAGGCTTTCCCTGATGTTGAAATAGAACACATTCACCACGCCGGTAACTCTTCCGGTGTTGTTGATGGTGCGGGCGCAGTAGTACTGGCTTCACCTGAATATGCGAAGGCCCATGGGCTTAAGCCGCGGGCAAAAATTATCACTCTGACGACTGCAGGTGATTCCCCTGAGTTGATGCTAAATGCACCTGTACCGGCTGCAAAGAAGGCGCTTAAAAAAGCGGGCATGAATATCGGCGATATTGACTTGTTTGAAGTTAATGAAGCATTTGCAGTTGTGCCACTTAAATTCATGCGTGACCTTGGTGTGGATAGCAGCATCGTCAATGTGAACGGCGGCGCTATGGCCCTTGGCCACCCCATTGGTGCAACCGGTGCAATGATTCTCGGTACCTTGCTCGATGAGATGGAGCGGCGCGACCTGACTACCGGTATGGTAACCATGTGTACCGGCGGCGGAATGGCACCTGTCACCATCATCGAAAGAATGTAAATGCAATGCCATTGCCATTGAGCCGGCTTGCGAAATAAGTAGTGTTTGAGAAAGAAGATCTGGTGCGTGTTGCTAATCAAGCGATGCCGTTTGGTAAGTACAAGGGCCAGGTCTTGATTGATCTGCCGGAGGCGTATTTACTCTGGTTCGTTGATCGCGGCTTCCCCACAGGCGCTCTCGGTGAGTTGATGAAGTTAACGCTGGAAATCAAGATCAATGGCCTCGAGTCAGTGGTAGAACCCCTTCGATCGAAGCGATAGCTGTAATTTAAGTGATTAATCCTCTGGAATAATATGACTTGTAGGCTGGTGTTGATATTTCTGTGCCTTAGTTTGTTTGGCTGTAGCGATAGCTATGATGATCCCGTTCCGCTAAGTGAGTCTGAGCTGGAAGAGATTCGTGGCTATTTTCAGTTTGCCCGGGATATATCTCCACAGCAGAATTCCCAGGTGATGGAGAAATGGGCACGCAGCTGTGCACTTTGTCATGTTGCCGGTGAAGGTGGTGCGCCTCGAATGGGTGATTCGGAAGCCTGGGCGCCGAGGCTAAGCGGCGGCCAGGCTAGTCTATTTGTTCATACCATTGAAGGTTTTAACCGCATGCCGCCGCTTGGTTATTGCATGGATTGTGAGAATGAAGATTTTGCCGTGATGATTGAATTTATGTCCGGGGGTACGAAATGATTACCCGAAGAAAGTTATTGGCTAATTCAGCAGTGCTGGGCTTGTTTGGCGCCGCGCCAGGAATAAGCATTGCTGGCTCGAGGGGTACACCGTGGCGTAATTGGGCAGGTACGCTTGTTGCTAATCCCAAGGCGCGACTAGCGCCTGCATCAGAAGACGAGTTGGTGGATATTCTGAAAGGGCTCAAGGGGACCATTCGTCCCGTGGGTGCAGGCCATTCATTTACTGCACTGGTACCAACAGATGACAATCTGCTGATTCTGGACAAGTTGAACGGCGTTATCTCTCATGATCCTTCAACTATGCAGGCAACGCTCGGCGCTGGCACCAGGATTTCCGCGAGTGGCCCGATGCTCGATTCCATTGGCCAGGCAATGATCAACTTGCCTGATATCGATCGTCAAACGCTGGCGGGCGCACTGGCGACTTCAACCCACGGTACCGGTAAAAACATGAAGTCCATGTCTGGCTATCTGACCGGTTTGAGGCTGGTAACACCGGCGGGGGAAGTGATGGACCTTGCGCATGGCTCCGATTTGTTTCATGCCGCCAGTGTCTCCTTTGGCTCACTTGGCGTTATCACACGGGCTACATTTCAGAACCGGGAGCCGTTTCGCTTAAGGACCAAAACCTGGGTAGAAGAGACCGAGAGTATCCTGGATAACTTTGATGATTCCATCGAGAAGTACGAACACTACGAAATGATGCCGCTGCTTCATTCAAAGTATTCGTTTGTTATTGCACATGAGGAAACCAGTGATCCAGTAAAAGTGGAGGTAGTGGAGGAAGAGGATTTTGGTGAGTTTCTTGCTATCTTGTCTGCGACACCAGTTATGTTGAGGGGCGTGCTGATCAAAACTCTGGCTTCTGAAATTGAACCAAGTGAAACCGTTGGACAGTCGTTCGATGCATTAACTAATCTGCGCTTCGATCGCTTTAACGAAATGGAATATTCCATTCCTCTTGATGCGGGGCCCCATTGTCTGCGAGAGATTCTGTCGGTGGTCGAACAGGAGTCAATCGATGTTCTCATGCCTCTGGAATACAGAATTATACAGGGCGATGATACCTGGCTCGGCATGTTTTCCGGTGGCCCTCGGGTATCCATTTCCATACACCGCCTGTCGCAGTTCGACTATCGCCCGTATTTTGACCGGATAGAGAAAATATTCTGGAAATATGAGGGCCGGCCACATTGGGGCAAGATCCACTCCCTGGGTTATTCACAACTCAAACAATTGTATCCCCGCTTCGATGATTTCATCACCCTGCAAAAATCTATCGATCCGAAAGGGCAGATGTTAAATGATCATCTAAAGCACTTGCTGGGTCGATAGATTGGTAGATTGGGAGATTGGTAGATTGAAAGTACCGATTTAAGAAGCATAAAGTTCAGATGGGAATGAAGCAGGGAATAGGAAAACCGTAATGAAAACAGTTATAGCCTTCGATAAAGAAGCAATTCATGCCGGGAATAAAGGCCTGGCAATTGACCATGACGCGATGGCGATTAAGGTTGACGATGTCATGGCGGGCATGAGTTTCACGCAAAAGCTAAACGAAATTCGCGGATTGCAGCCAAAGTCCATCGACGGCTTGTATTATGCCGGTGGTGATGAATCTCTTGGCCTTCCTGCATTTAAAATGGTTGATGGCCCTCGTGGTGCACGAGCCGGAACGGCGACCGCGTTCCCGGTTGCTATAGCCCGGGCAGCGTCATTCAACGTTTATCTCGAGAGAGATGTTGGTTTTGCCATGGGCCTTGAAGTGGCTGCAAAAGGTGGGAATGTGATTCTTGCCCCGACCATAAATCTGTTACGGCATCCGGGTTGGGGGCGAGCCCAGGAGACTTATTCAGAGGATCCATTTCATATGGGCGCAATGTCAGTTGCCTTTATCAGCGGTGCCCAGAATCACGTCCTCACGAGTCCAAAACATTTTGCCTTGAATAATCTTGAAATCACCCGCTTTGAACTCAGTGCCAATATCGATGCAAGATCATTGCATGAAGTTTACCTCCCGCATTTTAAGCGCAGCGTACAGGAATCAGCGGCGGCCTCAATTATGAGCGCTTACAACAAGGTCAATGGGCTGTACTGCAGCGACCAGCCAATTTTGCTGACAGATATTTTGAGGGATGATTGGGGTTTTACAGGTTTTGTCGAGTCCGACTGGTTCCTGGGTACCCGGTCAACCGTTGCAGCGATCAATTCCGGAATGGACATTGAAATGCCATCAGCCTACCGATACACAGACGAGAAAATTCAAGCTGCGATAGACAGTGGTGAGCTTGATGAGGCGGTGATCCACCGCAATGCTCGTCGCGCAATCTATCAGAAAATTGCCTGGAACTTAGGCGAGCTTGAAGTCCCCGATGAGTCCGTTGTTGAATGTGAAGAGCATGTCAAATTAGCGCGAATCGCCGCAGAGCAGTCTTTTGTTCTGCTTAAGAACGATGACATTTTGCCCTTAAAGGATGTCCCAGGTTTGAAGATTGCGATTGTTGGTGACCTGGCTGATACCATCAATATTGGTGACCGAGGCAGCAGCTTCGTTACGTCAACGCAGGTATCGACACCACTGGATGGCATAAGATCCTACGTGAAGAATGCCTCAATTGAGTACTTCAAATCGAATGACGATTTTGCTGCACTCATCGATTTTGATCTCACCATTGTTGTCGCAGGCTTAACGTACATCGAAGAGGGTGAATTTATTCCCACCCAGCAACAGGATGCCGAAGAAGGCGATCTTGCCCGCGGCGGCGACAGGCAATTACTCGATTTGCCGGATCATCAGCTTTCCTTGATAGATCGAGCCACCTCTCATTCAACAAAGACTTTGTTACTACTCGAAGGAGGAAGTGCGATTCATCTTGAAGCATGGCTGGACAAAGTTGATGCACTAATGATGGTTTGGTATCCCGGGCGGGAGGGCGGCAGTGCAATCGCTAATGTGATCTTTGGTGATGTTTCACCCGGCGGTAAGCTACCCGTGACTTTTTCGCGTTCTGCCGATCAACTTATGGAATGGGACGTTAATGCGCTGGATGTAGCCCACGACCTTCTTCATGGTTACCGGCTGCTTGACCACTTTGACCGTGAGCCCAGCTTCGCCTTTGGTTTCGGCCTGAGTTACACCACTTTCAGCGTGAGTGAGCTGCGCGTGGAAAGGGACAATGGTGGCTTTAAGGTCCTGGTGCAGGTGACTAATACTGGCGACTGCCGCGGCGCAGAAGTTGTACAGCTCTATGTTACGTGTACAGATTCCGATGTCTTCCGTGTACCGAAGGAATTAAAAGCCTTTGGCAGAACTGATCTTGAGGCTGGCGAGTCAGTTGATCTTGAGTTAAGGATTTCGGATAGCGACCTGTGTTACTACGATGCAGACAGAAGTGATTGGGTACTGGAATCATGCAGCTATGAATTTTGTATTGGCACATCGTCCGCAGAACTACCTCTGTCTTCTTTATGGGATCATGATGATACCGCCTGGAAATTAAGCTAACTGTCATGACCAGGACGTGGACCCTGCGAGCTTTATTCGTTGAGGCTGCGCAGCGTAGAAAATTACTAATAATGACTGGAGTTAAGTGATGGTTTCCTGGAAGAACTGGTCGGGTCGTCGTACGGCGAAACTGGACTCTCTGCATTTTATTCGCAGCGAAGAAGATGCTGTTGCAGTGGCTGGGGGTGCCAAACAATTGGCTTACTCGATTCGAGTTGCTGGATCAGGGCACAGTCATTCAAAGTTGGTGCCTCACGATAGTATGATCGTTGATGCCAGTGGCCTCGCTGGAGTCATCAGCGTTGACGCTGAGAAGAAGCAGGCCTGGGTATGGTCAGGTTCAAAAATATACAGTTTGGGTCGGCCCCTTCACGATGCCGGGCTTGCCTTGAAAAATATGGGCGATATCGACAGACAAGCTATCGCAGGTGCTTGTGCGACCGGTACTCATGGCACGGGCAAAGATCTTCGTAATCTCTCCTCTGCGGTGATTGGTGCAAGAATTGCGACTGCCTCAGGTGAATTGTTGGATTGCAGCGCCACGCAGAATCCTGAGTTATGGCAAATCGCGAGACTTAATCTTGGAGCACTGGGCATCGTAACAAGGTTGCGTTTGCAGCTACGTGAATCCTACAAGCTGATCGAAGCCGGCTACGATGATAGTTACGATAATTTAGCACCACAGATCGACGAGTTAGTACAACAACATGATCGCTTTGAATTCTTCTGGCATCCGCAGACGGACCAGGCCACCGTAAAAGTCATCAATGAAACCGATGCTGATCCCGAATATCCACTGGCTGAAGAAGGTGGCCGCCAGGCCTGGAGCTATGAGGTCCTTCCCAGTCATCGGCCGCACTTTCATACGGAAATGGAATACAGTATCCCGGCCGAAAAAGGCACAGCCTGTTTTGCGGAGATCCGTGATCTGCTGCACAATGATTTCCCGGATGTAATGTGGCCCGTGGAATACCGGGCCATTGCCGAAGACGATGTCTGGCTATCAATGGCCTATGGTCGGCCAACTGTCAGTATCTCGGTACATCAGGATATCCGTCACGATGAGACGGATTATTACAATGCCTGCGAGAAAATCTTCGCGGCATATGACGGTCGTCCCCACTGGGGCAAAGTCAATTATCTTGATGGACAACAGATGGAGCGCGTTCATCCCAGGTGGAAAGAGTGGTGGGCTGTGCGCGATCAGTATGATCCTGATGGGATTTTCCTGAATGAATATCTGTCAGGGCTGCGGCCTGCTTGATTCGACCTTCACGCTGCGGCCTTAGTCAGAACGGTCGCTGAGTATATCCAGGGCGACCGCTTCGGCGACTTTGATACCATCGATACCTGCGGAGAGTATACCGCCAGCGTAGCCAGCGCCCTCGCCAGCAGGGTATAAGCCCTGGGTATTGATATTCTGAAAGTCCTTTCCCCGCTTAATGCAGATGGGTGAAGAAGTTCGCGTTTCAATGCCCGTGAGTATTGCATCCTTCATGGAGAATCCTTTGATCTGCTTTTCAAATTCAGGGATGGCTTCCCGAATGGCATCGATAGCGTACTCAGGTAAGGCACTGGATAAGTCGCAAAGCTTGATGCCCGGTTGATAAGAAGGTTTTACGCTGCCGAGTTTGGAGGACGGCTTGCCTGCCAGAAAATCTCCCACCAGTTGCGCCGGTGCCTTGTAGTCTGAGCCGCCCAATTGATATGCGAGGATTTCAAGATCTTGTTGAAGCTCAATCCCGGCGAAGACATGGTCTGGAAAATCTTCTCTGGGTGATATACCCACAACGATAGCGGAGTTTGCGTTCCGTTCGTTACGGGAATACTGCGACATACCATTTGTTACCAGTTTGCCTTCTTCCGATGCCGCAGCGACAACCGTGCCGCCGGGGCACATGCAAAAGCTATAGACGCTGCGACCATTTTCACAATGGTGCACCAGCTTGTAATCTGCAGCGCCCAGAATTGGGTGGCCTGCTTGAGCGCCAAATTGTGCCTGATCGACGATGGACTGTGGGTGCTCGATTCTGAATCCTATTGAGAACGGCTTGGCCTCAATGTAGATGCCCTGATCCAGTAACATGTTAAATGTGTCCCGGGCGCTGTGGCCTATGGCAAGAATAATGTGCCGGGATTGCAGGGTCTCTCCTGTCGACAGGGTCAAACCTGTCACCTGGCCCATCACGTCTTCCCCGGCTTGCCTGTGAATGGTTTCGACCTTGCTGCCGAAGCGAATCTCTCCGCCCAGGCGAATAATTTCCGCACGCATGCTCTCCACCATGGTCACCAGTTTGAAGGTACCAATATGCGGCTTGCTGACCATCAGGATCTCTTCCGGCGCCCCGGCGATGACAAACTCCTTGAGGACTTTTCTGCCCAGGTGTCGTTTGTCTTTTATTTGAGTGTGCAGCTTACCGTCGGAAAAGGTCCCCGCACCGCCTTCGCCAAACTGAACATTGGATTCTGTATGCAAGTTACTGTTACGCCAGAAGTCCCATGTATCTTTTGTACGTCTCCTGACGTCTTGGCCCCTCTCCAGTACGATGGGCTTTAAACCCATCTGTGCAAGCAACAATGCTGCCAGTATTCCGCAAGGACCAAATCCGACGACGATGGGTTGCTGCTGCTCTTCTGTTGGGAAGCTGGCAGGTGCGTTTGCGACGAATAGATAGTTTGTATCAGGACTTTTCCTGACGTTTGAATTTTCGCCGAAGCGGGCTAATACTTCGCTTTCAATTGCCTCCGGGAGCTTGATGTCCAATTGATAGATTAGATGGATATTATTCCTGCGGCGTGCATCGTAGCTGCGCTTGAAGATGGTGAAATCCAGTAGATCTCCGGATTCAATATTCAATTTTTCGAGAATTGCGGCCGGCAATGCATCACTTTCGTGATCCAGCGGCAGTTTGATTTGATTGAGCCTTAACATAATGAACCTTGACTGACGATATTCTTAAGAGATGAGTCGTTGTGCTTTTGATTGTGCTTATTTACGCCTGCGAATTTCACGCAATGGAATAGAAGTATCATTTATACGAACAGCCTTGAGCTTATACCAACAGCCTTGAGCCTATACAAACAGCCCGGCGCTGTAACCGGAACTCCATGCCCATTGAAAATTAAAGCCGCCGAGGTGACCGCTAACATCCAGCACTTCGCCAATAATATACAGCCCTGGCTGATCTTTGACTTCCATTGTCTTGGAGCTGACGGAATTTGTATCTACGCCGCCAAGAGTGACTTCCGCCGTGCGATAGCCTTCTGTGGCAGAGGGCTTTAATTGCCATTGATTAATCAGCCTGCCAATTCGAATGAGCTCTTTGTCCAAAAAATCTGCAACCCGTATTTCTGATTGTTCGGGCCACCACAAGCTTTCCAATTCGGCCGCAAGCGCCTTTGATAGATTTTGCGCCACTAAATTCTTCAAAAAGATTTTTCCCTGCTGGGCTTTGGCTTGCAGAAGCCAGGCAGTGGCTTCGATATCCGGCAGCAAGTCGATAGTAATTTCATCTCCCTGATGCCAATAGTTGGAGATTTGCAAGATAACCGGGCCACTTAAGCCCCTGTGCGTAAACAGTAATTGTTCAGTAAAACTCTGGCCATTGCATTGAACTGATACTTCCAGGGAAAGCCCTGACAGGCGATCAAACAGCGCTTTATTTTCATCTGTGAACATAAATGGGACGAGTCCGGCTCGTTTTTCAGTGACAGTAAGGTCGAATTGCGAAGCGATTTCATACCCGAGGCCGCTGCCGCCAAGTGTGGGGATGGAAAGGCCACCGGTTGCCACAACCAGAGAATCGCAGCTGAGTAAGGATGTTGATTGCCGCTGCTGCAAGGTCATCTGGTAAGTATTGCCAGTATCTGCGACGCCGATGTTGCTGACGTCGCAATTGGCCTTGATGGTAACGCCAGCGTGTTCGCACTCCCTGAGAAGCATATTCAGAATGTTCTTGGCTGAATCAATGCAGAACAGCTGACTGTGCTTACGTTGTTCATAGTCAATGCCATAACTTTCCACCAGGTTGATGAAATCCCATTGGCTATAGCGATTTAAGGCAGCCTTGCAAAAATGTCTGTTGCCCGAAATAAAATTATCTGCATCCACAACCTGATTGGTGAAGTTGCAGCGCCCGCCTCCCGACATTAATATTTTCTTACCTATCTTGTTGGATTTTTCGAGCAGTAGTACTCGCCGTTCGCGCTTGCCTGCCGTCAGGGCGCAAAACAAACCGGCTGCGCCAGCACCCAGAATAATAACATCGTAATGAGTAGGCTTTGGGCTCAAAGAGATCTTAAGTAAGTGATGCTCTGCTCGACAGCTTCAAACATGTCAGTGTCGCATCGATCAAGTTCCACGATATGCCATATTGCCTGACTGGCTGCCAATATGGCAGGGATGTCCATGATACCGTTGCCAAGCGCAACCATACTTGAGTCCGGATCGTCTGCAGGGCCATCCTTGATATGTAACAGGCGGGCTCGTTCGCTAAATTCGGCCACCAGTTTGGCGGGGTCACTGCCACCTGTTTGCGCCCAATAAGTGTCCAACTCGGCGTATATCGTCGGCTCTAGTTGTTCGAACAGACTGATATAGGCGGGTTCTCCATCGATCTTTGATGTGAACTCGAACCAGTGGTTATGGTAGGAGAGTGTGCATCCTCGTTCCCTTACCTCAAGGTTAAAAGCATTAAGCTGTTCGGCGGTTTCTGCTACAGCGTCAGCGCTAGCGAATTGCTCAGGTGGCAGAAAAGCCACAATAAGGTCGGTATTGCCGAGGCCCGCTTGTGAATCGAGTAATTTCTGTGTTTCCCCAGGGTCCGGTAAATGTATATGGCTGCCGGATACGCTCATGCCCTTGTCGGTGACGAGCTGCATAAAGGCGGTTGAATTCAGCCGGCCGAATCCTGCGGCTTCTACAGCATCATATCCGGCCTTTGCCAGGCGATCGATTACATGCTCCAGGTCTGCAGCTGCCTCGACGCGAAGTGAATACAGCTGTATGGAAATTCCTTCAAGTCTGGTGTCAGTCATATTGTCTTGTTTTTCATATTCGTCTGGTCTGTGATTTCGTTCATTAAGGTATCCAGTTTATCTTCATTTGCTTCATGGATGAACGGGCCGCCCAATAGCCTGACATTAGGTCCTTTCGGACAGTGTCCGAGACATACGGTTCGCTCAATTTCTACGTCCAGGTTCCTGGCGAGAATTTCCTTTTCCAGATACGCAGCCAATTCCTTGCTGCCCCTGAATGCACATGAGGGTTGCGTGGTCTGAGGCCGGAAGTTTGTGCAAATTATAATTTTCTGCATGCTTAAAGGATGATCTTGTTCTGGTCAGGCAGCGGTATTTCCAAGGGGGGGCGAAATATAGCATTATTGCATCTTTCCGAGAACTGTTGAGAGAGAACTACATCTGGGAATCTAGGTTATTCGGAAGAAATGAATATTGCCATTGCTTATGTCGTTCCAGTCTGGACATGTTTCATTCCTGCTAATGAATGAGCGGGAAACCCTGAAGATTTTACCAATCGCCTTGGCCCTGAGCTATGCGCTTATTCAGGTAAAGTGTTGGTGGTTGATCATTTTATTGTTGGCGATCAGAAATTTTATCTTTCGCAGAACGTTTATTGTTTCAAAAATCATTCTGAACCCTGGTTAGAAATTCAACTATCGAGATAACTGTAGCAATCCTGACGAATTCTTCGCCACGTTAATACCAGTTAACAGGATAACGATCCAATTCTACGGACAGAAAATTTGAACGGACTGCCAACGAATGAACCCATAATATTCTGTCCTCTAAGCACTCAAAAGAAGACAATATGGCTTCAAAAACGTTCAAGCAAAACCTTCCGCAATGTGCCCAAAAGAGACATCAGTGTTGCAATTCAAACTTAAACCTAAGCTCCATGATTCTTTAGCTTACCTAGCCGCGGGCCCCGTTTCACCTTGGTCAGAAAGCTCCATAGTAAAGCTGAACATTTTTGGCGTGAGCTTTCTTGAAGTGCTCAACTATTAGCTGAGCGATGACTACAAATTGATCGCCTCAGCATCCGGGAACAGCTGCGGTAGTTCCCTTCGGATATCTTCGAGTATCTTCCTATTATTGGCTTCCATGCGGCTGATGACGTTGATAAATCCGACATCATTATTGATATCTGAATACACACCAAAAGGATCACCGATCAAGTAGTAACTGTGCAATAGATAGGTTTCTGTATGACCGATATCAAGAAGCACGTTTAGATGATCGATCGACTCAACCTTCCGGCCCAATCCGGTAGCTGCAATAGCCATCTGCAAGTGTGCTTGATTGTTAGCACCACCAGGTAGATTCTCGTGGTAGTCAATAACTGCCTGATAATATCTGTCCGCATCACCATCATGGCCCTCAAGTCTCGAGTGCATCCCGGCACGCAGAAAATTCCAGAAGCTCCATAGCCTCACCAGGTGTTTACCTTCAGGGGAGTTGTTCTCTATATAATTAACATTCAAGACCAGTGCTTCCTGATTGTATTTCCGAAAGGCCACAGAATCTTCATTATCCCATGCTTCTTTGGCACGACGCAGCGGTACATAACCCTCCCACCGTTGCGCCAGGTTATTGTTAGGTGCTCTGGCAACCCAGCCTTCGATATATTTGATGTAATCTTCCAGCCTGTCATCAGCATATAGCAGTTCAGCGCGGCGCCAATTTACCTGTGTGTAGACAGGCATCTAATATTGACCCTCGTATGCCATTACCACTGAACCTATAGTTATTATAAGTTCCTCATTTCGTTGATAAAAATTGTTTCGGGGCGGGTCAAATTTAAACGCCTAGGTGGATTAATTTTGCATGCCAATTGACATCAAGCGAGTACGGCGGATATTAAATTGCCACGGTTCATTCAGGCAGATTTTGAGCAATACTTACGCTGTGGGCTTCTCGAACATGGCTTTGTCCGCGTCAAGTGTGATGGTTGTCGCCATGAACACCTGGTTGCCTTCTCCTACAAGAAACGTGGCATTTGTCCATCTTGCGGCGCCAGGTGCATGGTCGAGACTTCAGTACACCTGATCGACAATGTGTTCCCCGATGTTCCCATTCGGCAATGGGTGTTGACGTTCCCCTGGCCACTCCGATTATTGTTTGCACGCCAACCAAACGTGTTGAGCCAATGCCTGGCAGTCATTAACCCTGCGCTGGAAATGCAATTAATCCAGCGCGCTGGGCTTTCTCGGCGAGAGCATCAGCCTAAGTCGGTTTACCCACCGACACGAACGGCAAATATCACGATATTCATAAAGAGCCGAGATTTCTCGCTTTGGCAACACGTGCGCAAGCGTATGTGAAGCTTGCTCGCAATCACCTCCACCAAGATATGCCAGAATTATTTTCGGAACTCAAGGTAGCTACTGACAGAGACGACATGGTGCAGTAACAGTGACTCGTCCACAAACAGATACAGTGGGCGGCACACCGCCAGCCGCAGTTAGCGACTGGTATTCGGTGTGTGCCCGTGTCTGTTTCCCGAGTTTTAGCTGGCCTCAGCGAGCGCATTTTCCGCTGTGCGTTTGTTCATGTAGAGCGACACCGCGATATAGAGGACCAGCGCAACGAGCGCCATGCTACCACTAACAACAAACATAAGTGGATAACCCAAGCCGGCACCGACAATCGATGCGGCGATGTTGGGGCCGATGAATTGTCCAAATCCCTGCACGCTGGGCAATAGGGCAACCAAAGTCCCACTGCGGTCCATATGCGCGATCATCGATGCCTGATAAACATCAACAAATGTCCATAGGGTCATAAATCCAAATAGGCTTATAGCAAGATTGATATCGTTTATGCCTAAAGCAAGCATGGCAACTATTGCTGCCATTACGATTAGCGAAAAGAACAGTGGTTTAAAGAGTCCATAGCGCGTACAGACATATGCAATCAGACAACCAACTATGCCCAGGAACGAAGACCAGGTCAGAACGGTACCCGACCATTCCTGAGATACACCATCGGCCAGGGCCGCCAGCTCAATATAGGTAAAATATCCGCCTATATTAATATAGGTAAAACAGATAGCCGTCAGGCAAAGCCATGGCATGATTTTCGGCACACGCCAATTCTCGTGAATCATTTGGTGTTTTTCCTGCTCGGCGAGCTGTTCCTTACCAAGTGGCCTTGCGGGCATCCAGAAGACAATGACGGCACAAAGAGCGCCCAGTATCATAAAAAACAGATAGATCTCGTTCATGGTCAGTTGCGGCAGATAATTCAACTCTAGTGCCGTGGAGAAAGCGAATCCGACGAGCTCCAGGTTATAGGCAGTTGTGGGATTTGTAGTACCTCCCAAAGTCACCACAGCAACGGCCGTAAAAATACCGCTTCCCACTCCCGCTAAGACGCGCAGCATTAAAACCGCATCATAATCTGTATAGACCATGCACAAGGCGTTGGCGACAATGGACAATGCCACGCCAATAAAGACCAGGTGCCGACGATTCATTCGAGCAACGAGCAACGCTACTATGATAGCGCCAAGTGACAAGCCGCCCAGATCAGCGCCCCAAATGCGCCCGACTTGTTCCTCGGTGAAACCTACCTTGTGCACCAGGGCGGTGCTCAGTACGGGAACACTCACCATCACGGTATATCCAACCAGGGCCATAAATATAGCGGCGCCTATAGACCGCCAATCATCGAACGGGTTGGCAAAGTCCTTGGTTACTGCAGTGTTGACCATGTTAGATCCTCTCTAATGGATTCTTAAAATACACTCGCCTGTCACTGCGCATATGTTAGCCGCTTGAATAGTTTAATATCTTCCTTAAAGGTAGGCTGGAGTTGATTTAGTTTCTCAAGTGTCACCCAGCTAGCTTCGCTTCGGCTGTGATTCCGATTGTCGTCAATGTACTATGCGCCTCTACTTTAGCAATCTCTCAGGAATAAATAATGCTGAAATTATACGGTTTTACCGTCAGCAACTACTTCAATATGGCGAAAATGGCCTTGATCGAAACAGGTATTGAATATGAATTTGTCAATATACAAGGTAGTCAGGAAGAGGCTTGGCTAACAAAAAGTCCCATGGGCAAAGTGCCCTGCATCGAGACAGACCAAGGATTTTTGAGTGAAACCAATGTCATTTTTGATTATCTCGATGAAATTGGTGATGGCCCCTCCCTGCTCCCTGGCACTGCATACAACAAGGCAAAAGTTAGGGAGCTCATCAAGGAAATTGAGCTGTATATCGAGCTGCCTGCCCGGACCTGCTTTGCTGAAGCATTTTTTAAGGGATCTGTGAGTGATGAAACGAAACAAACAGCACGGGCAAACCTGATCAAGGGCGTCGCCTGCCTGAAGCGGAACGGCAAGTTCGCACCCTATGTCGCTGGTGACACATTTACCTACGCTGACATCATGTTTATGTATTCAGTAAACCTGGCACGTGCCTGTGGCAAGCGGGTGCTGGATATCGATATAACGGAAGATTTCCCGGAAGCGAAATCACTGCTCCAATTGTTAGCCGATCGGGAATCAGCGAAGCAGATTGCGGCTGACCAGAAGGCCTAGGAGCCTGGCAGAGAATCGATCTGATATACCCCGCCATCCTGGGTGAATATGCGAACACATGGGCAAGTTGATCTTGCAAAGGGCATGGATTATTCGAGTGCGGTGAGATCGATCTTATGCCTCGTCTTGCGGGCTCAATGACAGTTACCTACGACATCACCAACACTATTGCTGAGACCAGGGGTCGTGTACCTCGATCAACGATTGGCGCAAGCAGGTTTTTATGAAAGATAATATTTGTAATTTTCTGCGCCTGACTATTCCCGGCTTGTTGATGACAACGATCCTCAGCAATACGGTACTTTCCTCAGATGCGGAAACCATTTCTTACGATGTGAATTTTTTCGCTGCTTACAATCCAGTGACGGCCCTGGATATTGTGGAGCGGGTGCCTGGCTTCAAACTCCAGCGCCGGGATGGCCCAGGTGAACAAGAGAAAGTCAGAGGGTTTGGCAACAACGCCAGTGATGTGCTCATTAATGGTAAACGGCCCAGTACCAAGTCGACGCCCATCGAGAAGATCCTGGCGCGTTATTCCGCAGATTCCGTGGTTCGTGTTGACTTGATTCGAGGCGCGACTGGCGGCCTTGAGAGTTCGCAATCCAGCGTTGTGGTCAATGTCATTCTAAAAGCCAGGGATGGCCGGGGTTCAATTCCCTGGGATGCGAGTCTGAGTTTTGAGGATGGCAATGTCACGCCAGGTGGCAACATAACTTATGTGGGCAATCGAAATAACACAGATTTCAGTATCGGTATCGAACTTGAAGAGTTTGACTATGAATATGGTGGTCCTGAAATCCTGACCAGTTCAATCGGCCCGGATGAGTATCGAGATGAATCCGTTTTTGAGAACCCCAAAAAGGTGACCGGCACGGCAGACCTTGAACACCATTTGTTGAGTGGCGATAGCTTTCGCCTGAATATGCAACTTGTGTCCGGCGAATTTAGCCAGGGCGAAGACTCTGTACGACTTCCTGAAGGTGCCAACGATCCTGACCTGGTGCAACAACGAAACCTGGACGACGCAACTGAAGTTGAGCTTGGCGGAGACTACGAAAGAATGCTGTCTGGCAGCCTTCGGCTTAAAGCCATAGGTCTTGTCACAAGAAAAACATCAGACTTTAGTTCGACGCTGACCCATATTCCTTTCCAGGGCGCGACTGAGGTCAGTGACTTCTCTTATGAGTCTGAGGAAGGTGAATCCATTGCGCGACTTGAGCTGAACTGGAGCGGCTGGCAATCACACATCATGCAATTTGGTGTCGAGATTGTAGAGAACTTTCTCGATAGTGAATCCATCCTGATATTCGACGATGGCCAGGGACCGGTTGGAATCCCTCTGCCCGGTGGCAACGCCAGAGTGGAAGAGCTGCGGGGAGAATTTTCTATCACCGATAGCTGGACCTTGTCAGACAGATTAACGTTAGATTTTGGTCTCGCATTTGAAATCTCAGAGATTGAGCAAAGTGGCGATACAGAACAGGTAAGAGATTTTAGCTATGCCAAACCCTCCATTGCCGCTACATTTTCTCCGACAGCAATCACCCAATGGCGCTTTAAACTCAAGCGGGAAGTCGGTCAATTGGACTTCTTTGATTTCGTCAGCTCCGCGAACTTTGAAGATGGCGACGGCGATCTGAATCTGGGGAATCCCAACCTTAAACCCGAGCAAACCTGGGTGTTGGAGATCGGCTTTGAACATCGCTTCGACAAGATTGGTGTTTTTGAATTCACACCTTTTTACCATGTTATTGACGATGTGGAAGACCTTCTTCCAATCAGTGACATGTATGCCGCTCCCGGCAATATCGGTGATGGAGAACGTTGGGGCTTCAGCACTAGCCTGACGACCAGCCTGGATTTTATAAAGATCAAAAATGGCCGACTGGACGCTTCTTATGCCTGGCAAGATTCTTCAGTCACAGACCCGGTAACCGGAGATGATCGTGCCCTGTCGGGTGAAGCTCCCTGGCAATACGAAATAGCATTGCGCAAGGACGTTCCTTCCGTGAAGCTGAGTTATGGTCTCAATTACACAGAAAACGATGTTGAGACGCTTTATGGACTGGATGATATTGTTATCGAGACTTACGTCCCGGGATTGTCCGCCTTTCTCGAAAAAACATTCGGCAGCTATAAGATACGCTTTAACGCTTTCAACTTATTGAGTCAGGGTGCGCATCGCCAAAGGCAGGTCTATGACACATCACGTGAATCAAACGTGATCCTGTTTACTGAGAGCCGCGTCAGTGACGATGACCCCTACTTCCAACTAGTCGCTAGTGGTACATTTTGAATTGATTGGTGCAAGACTTGCCCTGATACCACTTTTCGACCCGGATTTTACAATTGAAAATACCGACAGGGAATTGTCGGTAGCGTCAGCCCGGTAGATGGTGATAGCAGAGCGACAGTATTGGCGCGGAAACAACGCTGGCAAGTATTAATAGTTCAGTGCACACTCGGCGGAAAGTAAAGTTCCGGGGATATCATGGCTCGAATTCAGCGCTGGTTGGTCATGGCCATTTTGTGCTTTTCGGGTGGCATTATTTTTATGCTCCCCTTTCTGCGAGAGGTGTATTACATACCCATGCAGGAAGCTTTTGGTTATGACAACCTGCAAATGGGCATTTTGATCAGTGTTTTTGGCGGCGCATCTTTACTCACCTACTTCCCTGGCGGTTGGATAGCTGACCAATATTCGCCCCGTAAATTAATCACCGGCTCTCTCCTGGCGACCGGTGTGGCTGGTCTTTACTTCGCCAGCTTCCCCTCCTACGGCATCAGTATTGCCATCCACGGCTTCTGGGGAGTCTGCATCTCGCTGGTCTTTTGGGGAGCAATGATCAAAGCCACGCGCGAATGGGCACCCGCAGAGGAACAGGGTCGGGCTTTTGGGATTCTCGAAAGTGGACGCGGCGTCTCGGAAGTGCTCAGCTCTACGGTATTTCTCGCGATTTTTGCCTGGCTGGGCAGCAACGCCACCGCTCTGTCACAGGTCATTAACCTCTTTGCAGTCACCAACATCGCATTGGCAATTCTGGCATGGTTCATCCTTGAGGACTCAAGTGTAGAAATCGAAGAAACAGCTCAAAGTCAGGTAGGATTGGCTGAGGTAATTGCTGTCCTAAAAATGCCAACAGTCTGGCTCATTTCTATTGTGGTGTTAACGGCCTACAGCGCCTATTGGGGTGCATACTATTTTGCACCCTATGCGACAGATGCCTATGGGCTTTCTGTGGTACTTGGCGCTTCTGTCGCTGTAGGCAAGATGTGGCTTAAGCCCATTGCCGCCATCTCAGCAGGATTCATCGCAGACAAGATAGGGGTATCCAAAACGGTATTTGGGTTTTTTATAATCATGACACTGGGTTTTATAGTATTCAGTTTATTGCCCGGTGGCCCCGGCTACCTCATCATGATGCTGGTTAACGCAAGCATCGTCTCGCTCGCCATATTTGCCCTGCGCGGAATTTATTTTGCGCTGTTGGAGGAGGGTGGCATTTCGCCTGCCGTCACCGGAACTGCAGCCGGAGTGATTTCTGCTATCGGATTTACGCCTGATGTTTTTATGCCCTTGCTCGGTGGCATGTTGCTGGACGCCTATCCAGGAGCAGAGGGTTATCGTTATTTTTATGGGGTCATTGCACTCATGTGTGCTGGCGGCAGTCTGGCAGCCTGGGGCATTATGCGAAGTTCGACGCAACTTGTCGCCGAGCAGAAAGCAATAGTAGCCTGATAGCAGATCGGAGAACGCCATGTCTGATAAAAAGTCTGATAAAAAGTCTGATACAAACTCAATCGACAGCTCAGGAAAGTTGGAGCGCACCCTGCCGAGTTCCTGGTACTTGAACGAAGAGATTTTTAATCTGGAGCGTGAGCACATTTTTATGTACGAATGGGTGTGCGTACTTCGGGAGGAACAAATCCCCAATTCCGGAGACCACAAGGTTCTGGATGTCTATGGTGAAAGTATATTACTAGTCCGCAACAAACAGGGAGAGCTAAGGGGCTTCTACAATGTTTGTCGTCACCGGGGCGCCAGGCTGTGTCCTGCAGGTGAGCAGGAAATATCGAATGATCGATTACCGGTGAAAGGTGGTGTGGTGGGAGGACGTATTGTATGTCCCTATCATGCCTGGTCCTATGATCTGGATGGTCAACTGCAAGGTGCCCGCCATATGAACCCGGATATGGGATTTAACATCGAAGACGTGCAATTACACAAGGTTGGTTGCGAAAGTTGGGGTGGCTTTGTCTTTATTCATCTTTCACCGCGAAAGGCTGAGCCCTTTGCAGACTTCATCGAAAAATGCGCCGAACGATTCCAGCGTTATCCCCTTTCAGAATTGAGGATTGCAAGAACTATACGTTATCACGTGAATGCAAACTGGAAGGTATTGTGTGAAAACTACAATGAGTGTTACCACTGCGGCCCAGTACACCCCGAATTGTGCAAACTGGTCCCGGTATTTCTGGAAGCCGGTGGCTCTGGTCTGGATTGGGAGCGTGGCATCCCGCACCGCGAAGGGGCTACCACTTTCACTGAGTCTGGAACCACAAATCGACGGAGCTTTCCGGGGCTGAATGAGGATGAAAAGTCACGTCACAAGGGCGACCTGGTTTACCCCAACCTTTTTCTCAGCCTGGCAAGCGACCATGTGGCAGTCTTTATATTACATGCCCAGGGCGCGGATAAAACCATCATTGACTGCCATTTCCTGTTTGAGACGCACGAGATCAACAAACTGGATTTTGATCCTTCAGATGCGGTGGACTTCTGGCATTTGGTCAACCGTCAGGATTGGAGTATTTGTGAGGTGGTGCAAAAAGGCATGCATGCACGCGTCCACGATCGGGGTGTGTTTTCACCCATGGAAGATTGGAATTTGGATATACGCCGATATGTAACAGACCGTATAGGACAGTTTGTGGACTAAATCACAGCGCCGGGCACATGATCTGCTACCGGGATATCTCGTAGATACAAGGGGTTGTCGGCGTGGTCCAGTTGTTGGGCATAGGCATGACCCGCGTAAACGGCATGGACCAGCGCCCCCGCGGCCAGAGCATCACCAATCCGGTCCACTGATTTGATGCCAACATCAGCAAACTCCTCGCTGCGGGACATCACATTCTGAAATAATTTATCGTTTGGCAGGCGCAAACCAACAATAATCACGGAGCGAACCGCCAATATCTGTTCCTCGCCGGTAAAGATGTTGTTAAGCATCGCTTGCTCCCCGTCAAATCTGGTTAAGAGAGACTGGGTATTGATCGAGACATGGTGTTTGTGTAAGGCCTGGTGTACGAAAGGTTGCTCGTTCGTCATAACTGTCCAGGCCGATGCGTGGCCGGCCGGGGTTGCGTAGACAACATCAAGGCCCTGGATTGCCAGATATTCTGCAATGACGCCGCCCATGTAATAGTTGTCAAAGTCATATATCAGCACAGCACCTTCCGGAATAATCCCATCGGCGAGGTCATCCGGGGTATAGATCCCGGGGCCCACTAATTCACCCTGAGGTATTTCCAGGGATGAGTATAACGACCGGGTCCAGTGGGCACCGGTAGCGATGGCGATACGTTGATGGTCCAGCGCGAGAATTTCGTCCACACCGAGCTCACTACTGGTAAATAGATCAACATTTCCCATCTGCCTGAGCGCATATAATCGGTAATCACGCACTCTACCCCAGGTACTCAATCCAGGTAGGGACGTCTCAAACTTCAATCGCCCGCCCATCTCCGGGGTGCTTTCGGCAATGGTGACATGGTAACCGCGCTTCGCGGCTATGAGGCCCGCCTCGAGTCCGGCCGGTCCTCCGCCAACAATGAGGATGCGGTCATCGCTTCCTGCTTTTTGCACGCGCTCTGGATGCCAGCCTTTACGCCACTCCTCACCCACAGTGGCATTTTGCGTGCAGCGTACCGGCACGCCATCATGCCAACTGGAAATGCAAATATTGCAGCCGATACATTCTCGAATTTCATCTTCTCTCCCCTCTTTAATTTTGTTGGGAAGAAAAGGGTCAGCTATGGACGGCCTGGCCCCGCCGATCAGATCCAGTACGCCTCGATTGATCTGAGAAACCATGACGTCTGGGGATGTGAAACGGCCAACGCCCACCACAGGTCTACTGGTCACACTTTTTACAAAATCAATGACCGGCTCATGTGAACCTTCGTCCAGAAATCGTGAGGCACCGCAATCGGTTGGACTGGAATCCATTTTCACATCCCAGAGGTCAGGCAAATCACCAAGTAGTGTGACCACCTCGTGCGCCTGCGACTCAAAATGGTCGCTGGGCTTGGCACGCAATTCTTCAAGTGAGATGCGCAGCGCCACCGCACAGGTGGTGCCCACTGCCTCCTTCGTTGCTTCTATCAACTCCCGCACAAACCGGGTACGGTTTTCCACCGAGCCGCCATAACTATCGGTCCGATGATTGTATTCTTCCAGCAGGAATTCGTACCCCAGATAACCCATGCCAGCATATATATAAACAATATCGAAGCCAGCGCTGCGCGCACGCAGGGCGGCATTCACCTGCCAGCTAATGACATCACGAATATCTTTGTTATCCATTATTCGTGGACGTAAATTACCCATGAACCCCACATGAGTTGCAGCCCAGGGTATTCCGGACGGCGAGTAGGGGGCAATCCGCGATGTGCGATTCATGACCGCTGCACCACCATGCCACAACTCAATAGCCGCCAGAGCACCATACTCGTGGATAGCCTCGCAACTCATCGCGTGTGAGCGGATGTCGTTGTCATCCCATAACCGTGCAAAAGGCAAGGGGCTGTCATCAGAGGAAGGGTGAGTCGACACCGCGCCAGTTGATACCACGCCCCAACCGCCTTCTGCTTTAATGCCGCGAAAAGCAGCTCTAACTCTCGGGTTGGATTCGGTCATGCCGCTGGCGTGGGGTACCTGGTAAAAGCGGTTTGGTGCCAGGACCGGACCAATCTTTACCGGATCAAATAGAATTTTGTAACGTGGATTCATTTTCATATTGAATTCCGATATCTTGATCGTTCAGTTAACGTCCGCCGGTTTCTTTTACTCGTAAATAATCAGAAATCTCATGACAACGGCGAAGTTATAAGCCCGTTTTGCCAAGAATACCCAATCGGTCGGTTAGCTCAATTTCCTGCCCGTCACTCGCAATAAGCGGGCGTGGTGGATCAATTTTCTGCGTGAGTGGCGTCACGATGAGCATTGTCAGCAGGCAGGCACCCATGCCTAGCAGGTCTCCTGGAAATTCAGGCCACATCAATTGTGATGTAAACCAGACGAGCATGCCAGCTAACATTGCCGCAAGAGCTCCAGTACGATTTGCAGCCTGCCACCAGATTCCCAGGACGAAGGGGACAATTACCGCTGCAAGCAGGATGGCGTTTGCATCGAGGATAAGGTTATAAATTGCCTGGACCTTCAAAGCGATGACCGCGGCAATAACGCCAACCACAGGAATTGATATGCGGGCCCAGATCAATCTTCTATGTTCATCTGCATCCGGCCAAAAGACTGGCAGGATGTTCTTGCTGATGATACTTGAAGCTGACAGCAGGGCACTATCAGCACTACTCATGATCGCCGCTAACAATGCGCCGACGAATATCGCCATCAGGATGGGGTGCAGGTGTTCCTTTGCCAGTGTCGGGATGACGGTTTGCTGATCTTCTATCCCTGGCATCGAAACACTGGCAAGAAGACCCAACATGACTGGCATCATTGCGATAGCGAAAAAGCCAATGCTACCGATATAAAATGCATTCTGGGCAACCCGTTCGCTGCTGGCAGAGAGGCCGCGCTGCAACAATGATTGGCTGGCAAGATTTGCTATGCCGATGATAGACCAGGCGCGAAGATACGCAAGCCATGACACGGCATCATTCGTTTCCGGCAGCATATGAAATTTTTCAGCAGGAACCGCCGACCAGGCTAAGGTCCAGCCACCCATGTCCACGATTACGACTGCCAGCAATATGATTAGCCCTACAACAATTACGATGAGTTGCACAAAATCCGTGAGCACGACGGCCCACATACCACCGGCGGCTGTGTAGATAAGAACAATGGAACCACCAATGATAATTCCCCATTCGAGTGGCAGACCCGTAAGCGAATTGAGTACAACGCCAAATGCAACCATCAAAGCACCAGCCCAGCCGATGCTTGAAGACGCCATCGCAACGGCTGAAAACAATGCGGCGCTCATGCCAAAGCGAATTTCCATGAAGTCGATGACAGTCACAAGTTTTAAGCGGCGCACAATGCGGACTATCAGTAGCCCGACCAGTGCCAGGCCTATCGCTGCACCAAATGGGTCTGCAATAACAGCCAGCAGCCCTCCGTGGTAAGTCATTCCAGAAACACCGAGCATAGAACCACCGCCAATCCATGTCGCCATGATAGTGGCGCTACACAACCACAGAGGTAGCGAGCGCCCGGCGATCATAAAGTCTTCCGGTGACGTTGACCGCCTGGCTGCATAGATACCGATGGCAAGCATGGCTGTTAAGTACAAGCCAACGCCGGTGAAGATTATGTTTTGGTCTGTCATTGACGGCTCAGGTTTTGATTTGGAGTGCGATCAAGTTACAACAAGTTGTTTACAGATACCTTTCTTGCCATGAATACACTGTCCACAACAATCTAGTTCGGTGCAGCCGCCAACCCCTCTCGCAGATATCGTTATGCGAGATAAGCGTTACAGGCCGACGCGAGGTATCGCCAAATTAGCTTTGACCAAAAGGGGGCGTCGTGGTTCTTATGCGCCTTTCAATCGGTTCACTGCAGCTTCTGCCAGATCTAACGAGCCTATTATTCGGCCACGCAGTTCATCAAGGTCGACCCCTTCATGGCTTTTCTTGCCTTCGATATATCTGGCATAAACGCCGTGCACAATTGCAGCAGTCTTCCAACGATTGAATCCGATATAGAAGTCTAATTGGGAAAGATCTCTGCCGGTTCGATCTTCATAGCGCTCTGCAAGGGCGTTTCTTGTTGGGAACCCAGGTGGATAGGTAGGTGATTCAGGATTCCTTGCAATACCATCTCCAGGCTGCGGCCATTGATTTAGCGCATAGGCAAGATCAGCCAACGGGTCACCTAATGTGGAAATTTCCCAATCGACCACGGCAGCAATAGTAGAGTCGGCGCCAATGAGACAATTATGTAAGCCATAGTCACCATGTACTACCCTGGCCATACCTTGTTCTGGCATGTGATCCATAAAGTAATCTTTTAGCTCGTGTGCTCTCGGATCATCCAGTTGCGCGGGTTCCATTGAAGAAGTCCATGATCGATACCAGGTTTTTAGCTGACGACCGACGTAATTCTCTTTCTTACCCAGCTCACCCAACCCAATTTCGTCTGGGTCGAGGGCATGCAAATCTGCCAGACAGTCGATAAAGGAATGTGCCAGAATCGTTCGTCTTTCTTCGGGTATCCATTCTTCGGTTTCCACCGCTTTATACAGTGGGCGACCATCAATTAATCCCATAATGTAAAACCAGGCACCAATGATGTCGGGACTCTCACAGAATCCTATTGCTTCGGGCACAGGGACAGCGGTTGGACCCAATGCAGAGATAAGTGACCATTCGCGGCCCATGTCGTGAGCCTTGGGCAATAAGACACCCTGTGGTGGGCGACGGATAACGGCTTGTTTGCCATTAGCATCATCAATTTGATAAGTAAGATTGGAGTGACCACCTTCCAGGCGAGTCCAGTTGAACGGCGGGGTCAATGCGATATTGTTCTCTTTGACCCAATTTTCCACCGCCGCTACATCATAGCCTTCCGGATTGGGGTCAAACGCTTTGTTCTCCATGATGTTACCAGCTTGTCGATTTTCGTGAGGGTCGTATTTATAGGGTTTCCAAGACAGAAAGTCGACCCTTCATTACTTTATTCTGTGGCGGGTTTAGGAATCCGGGGACAGTTTACCTATTTAATATCTGTCCCACGATTCCCCAGGGCCTCGCGGAGAATTGATCTGAGATGCGCTAGGAATTTGGGACGCTAGGAATTTGGGACATCCAAGATCCATCCAGTGCCCATAGGAATTTGGGACATCCAAGATCCATCTAGTGCCCATAAATAAAATGGTCAATTACTTACAGTCTAGTGAGGCGAATGCCCAAATGCTGGGTGTCCCAATTCACCGGTGTCCCAATTCACCAACTGTTTCGGAGTTCCCTTAATTTAAGGAACACAGTTTTCGGATCCAGGTCACCTTCCAGCCCGGGAAATTTCTCTTTCAGCTCGGCGATGACCGATGGATTTTGTAAGCGAAAGAAAGTGTTAACTTCTTTTTCCATTCCCAGCGTTGTCACCAGGGCATCGTCAGGGTCCTGGCTGCGAATTTCATCGAGTAACTTCTTAGCCTGGGTATTACCCGGTTCACGGTCGAGCGTGAATTCCAAATTGTTGGTGATATAGTCATGCCCTGGGTAGATGCGTGTGTTGTCGCCAAGTTTGGATAGCTGTTCGATAAATGTGTCATAAAGTTCTGCAGGATGCCCCCCATTGTGGCAGTTGCCAGCACCCGCATTAAATAATGTATCTCCTGAAAACAATCCAGGCTCGTCAGTCTGGGACAACAAACAAACATGGGACATGGTGTGGCCTGGCGTATCCAGCGCCAGGAGTTCTACGGTTTTACCGACCTTAATAACATCCCCTGCAGACAACCCGATGTCCATACCGGCGATTTTATTTACGGCATTGTGATGAGCCAACAATTTTGCCCCGGTCGCCGCGATTACTTTTTTGTTGCCACCTGTGTGGTCCCCGTGTTCGTGGGTGTTCATTACCTGAGTGATTGTCCAGCCCTCGTCGCTGGCTTTGCTCAGGCACTTTTCATGATCCAGCGGATCGATTGCCAGGGCTTCCCCAGTCTCCGGGCAGACAATGAGGTAGTTAAAATTACGGTAGGCGTTGCCGGTCCAGATTTGTTCAACGATCATTATGTTTCCCCAGGCGAATTTAAACAAAATGGATTTGAATCAAGCCATTTTTACAACGAATTGGCAATGTTGTACTGCATTTTATTTACTAAAATTGTCGCAACTATTGAAGCATATCGGCTGATTTTTAATCCAAATTTCACCAAAATTGCAATAATCATCCTGCCAATGTTTTTATTATCCAGAAAAAGAGGTATTTAGCTGCCCCCGATATAAGTTGGATTTGGTTGTAAAAAGGCCTTTGCCCTTCTTATACTCGATACGTTGATCATTCAATCGCACGATAAACCCCATGGAACGTCTGCTTGCTAAAGTGTTCGGGATTAACAAACAATATAAAGGGAAGGTATAAGTGACAGATCATCAAATTCAGTCAACAGACAACAAACGGACCATCAGTTTTGCAGACTACGGTAAGCCATCTGATACTGCTGTGCTTTGTTGCCATGGTGGGCCTGGTTCACGTGTGGAGCCCAAGAGCATCAGTGTGGAGGCATCTGCAGCAGGGTTTAGGTTGATCGGTATTGACCGACCTGGTTATGGTAAGTCGACGCCACAACCAGGGCGAAGTATCTGTGACTGGACGAATGATGCGCTGGCTATTGCCGATCATCTGGGGCTGGATAAATTTCTGGTGCTTGGTAATTCCACAGGTGGTAGCTATGCCCTGGCAACAGCGTCGGTTGCTCCGGAAAGGGTGCTTGGTGTGTTGGTATGCTGCGGCATGTCTGACATGAGTTGGGCGAATGAAGTCGATGATGCCAGGATGGATGCTGCGCTGACTATCTGGGACGCGCCAGACCGCAACGCAGTAATTGCGGTCGCGACCGATCAATTTGGCGCAAGCGGTGAAAAAATGTTGGAGATGGATGAAGACGCACCTCCCGCATTAAGCCCGCCAGATATAGCAGTCATTATGGATCCTGCCTTTGCAGAGGGCGATCCCACTAACGAGGGTTTTGCTCAAGGTGTTGGGGGTTATGCAGATGATCGAATTGCAGATGGTCCCAGCAATGGTTGGTCGAGCTTTGATGTTAGCAAAGTCGTGTGCCCGGTCATTGTGATCCATGGTGAACAGGATTGGATTGTACCGATCGCTCACGCTCACCACACTACCAGTATATTACAGGACGCTGAGTTACGTACATTTGCTGAACACGGCCATTTGAGTGTGGGCGCTGAAGCTGTGGCTGCGCTAGTGGACTTGTTGGCCCGGGTGAAGCGCTAAAAAATTTGGAACAACTAGCATCAAACCTTCTCCTATTTGGCATTTATTTGGCCTTTTTTGGTTTAGTGCCAGAGCCTATCTGTTTTATCCAACCCTATTACCAATATCTACCAAAGAGTCTATTGATGAACAAAAGAAAAATACTGAACCTCCTTAGAACCTATTCCATCTTGCTGGGGATCGGCCTGCTTACGGCTTGCGGCGGTGGCGGAGGAGGCGATAGCAGTACAACGCCACCACCACCGGCTAATACGTCGCCAACATCCAATGCCGGAGCAGATCAAATAGTGTTACAGGGAAATAGTATTAGTCTTTCCGGTAGTGCCAGCGATAACGATGGGTCAATTTCCGCAACGCAGTGGCAACAAACCGGCGGACAAAGTGTGGCCTTAAGCGGTGATACGACCCTGAGCGCGAGCTTTGATGCACCTGTGGTAGGTGCCATTACGACTCTCACGTTCTCATTGACGGTAACAGATGATGATAATGCGACGTCCACAGATACTGTAAGTGTCACCATTCTCCCGGATGACAACAACCGCGTTTTACTGGGCCCATTGATAGGCGCCAATGTTGTCGCATCGCGAGCAAGCAATATCGCAGGAACAATTGAAACGACCACCAGTTGAGACGAGAGCAGTTTGACAGACGGCGCGACTTTTTCGTTACGTCTCGAAGGGATAGCTGATGATGAGTGGGTACTGGTAACCGTGACGGGCGGCACCGACATTGATATTGATGATGATAATGTACTGGACCTTGTTCCGACATTAAACGCGGGAGAAGTACGAGCGTTAGGTAAGGCATGGGATAGTCGTACCAGTGGCATGAATGTCACCGTGTTATCCAAGATATCTGTACGCCGATTGCTTTCGGGCAATGTTGATTTAGCCACCCTGGACAGCGACAGCATAGAGATCCAGCTAACGGGTCTGGCTCACGAATTGCTCGCTGTAGATCTTAATTCTGATTCCATTCTGGATTACAAGGATCTGTTGTCATTTACCCCGGCGGTTTCTCAAAACTTAAACGTAGATACTTTTAATGCTGACGAGCTCAATGCTCTCGCCCAGGCTCTCGAAAGTGGCGATAATCAGGGTGTGAGCACGCTGATTGATGCCGCTTTTGCATTTTCAACCTTCGCAACGATTAAAACCAACCTTGGTGATATCAGATTACAATTGTTTCCGGACCTTGTTCCAAACACCGTTAATAATTTTAGCGTTCACGCTCGTAATGGCTTTTATGATGGTTTGATTTTCCATCGAGTTATATCAGGGTTTGTTATTCAGAGCGGTGACCCGAATGGCGATGGAAGCGGCGACACAAGCATCCTGGGTGGCAGCTTTGATGATGAGTTCGACGCAACTTTAAGTAATGTGGCTGGGGCTATCTCAATGGCTAATTCAGGGCCGAATACAAACAGTTCCCAGTTTTTTATAAATGTTGTTGATAACACTGGACTCGACTTTGATAAATCACCAAGTTCATCCACGCATGCAGTGTTTGGTCAGATCGTGGAAGGAACTGATGTCATGCTCACTATTTCCAATTTACCAACGGATGGACAGAGCCGACCGATTAATGACGTTATTATCGAAACTATCACTATAGATCGTTGAAGTGGATGGGTTTTCGCTGCGACAATTCTCACTTGTATATTGTCGATATAAGGTAGACGAATTGCGGACACCCAACAATTACATCTAGTAAGAATACAGCGGATTGTCCTGTGTGAAATATCGACATACTGGGGGGCGGGAATTTCTTACTTTACCAATACAATTATCAATTCTATTGCACATCTTTTATGTTACATAAAATATCTCAGAAATGAGAAAGAGAACCATCCCTATTGTGTGTATTATTGCCCTGTCGCATTATTGTGACCCTTAATCTTTGACCTATTAGTGGAGCTGACAGTGGATACAGGAAAATTGGGTGTGTGGTATTTCTTCGATGGACTAACATCTTCAGATGCTGCGAAGGCGGCGCAAAGAATTGAATCGTTAGGATACGGAACCCTGTGGATACCGGAAACGGTTGGTAAAAGCCCCGTCGTAACTGCATCCTGGTTGCTTAGCAATACCGAGAAACTCAATATCGCGACAGGCATAATGAATATCTACCACCGCGAACCTGGCGTGACCATGGCAGCCCAAAAGTCACTGGCCGAGCAATCCGGCGGGCGCTTCCTGTTGGGTCTTGGCGTTTCACATAAACCCCTGGTCGAGGGTGTGCGAGGGCTTAAATATGGCCCACCGGTTGCCACGATGCGAAGCTATCTAGATGGTATGACAAAGGCACCTTATAGCGGTTTAGAACCAGCGGAGGCACCAGCGACAGTGATCGCAGCGCTGGGTCCGAAAATGCTGGAACTCGCAGCCACTGCCTGCGCTGGGGCACACCCCTACTTTTCATCACCGGAACATACAAGATTCGCTCGCGAAATTATGGGGCCAGACGCTATGTTGTGTGTGGAGCAAAAAGTTATTTTTGAAAGTGACCCTGACAAAGCCCGCAAACTTGCCAGGCCTGTCGCAAAAATCTATCAAGGCTTGCCCAACTACAGAAACAATTGGCTGCGAATGGGTTTAACAGAAGATGATATTAATGAGCTGAGTGACAAGTTCATTGACACGACTTTCGCCTGGGGTAAAGAAGACGACATCAAAGCCAGGATAAATGAACACCTGGATGCTGGTGCGACGCATGTCTGTATACAACCGGTCAATCCGAACGGCCAGTTCGCCGATCTGCATTGGGAGTGCCTGGAGGCTCTCGCCAGTTAGGCTAAATCACGTGGCGCAAATGGCCTGTTTCGCGGGGTGGGACGAATGCAAATGGAGGCTGGTTTGCCTCTGACGGCGTTTATCCTTTTGTTTTAATCCACCAAACCCAAAGCTCGCGACACAGCGCCTATAGCATAATAGAATCGTTCACAGATAATTATTTCCCAGCATGCAAATTTAACACTGACCCGAATTATTACTCATTGGTTTTTGCTTGATTATCAGTAACAGGTGAGCGAGTGGTCTTTAGAAGTTTAGAGTACGATCAAACCAGTCAATCGTTTCTTTAATCACTCGTTCGCTGTAAGCAGGCCGGGGGTTATCCAACACATTAAATATGTGGTCAGCACCGCCAATCAAAACGAAGGTTTTGTCTTTTGTGGGCAGTAAGCTAAACCACTTGCGCTCATTAGACGGCACATAATCCTGATCACCACGAATAGAAAGTAAAGGTCCCGGATACTCAGACAGTTTCAAGCTAACATCGACACCAACAAAGGACGCCAAATGCTTTCGCGTCAAAGTGATATCAACCCAGGAAGTGTAGACTCCACGACCTTCACGCATTGCCTTCTGGGCGGCTTCCGAATAGGCGACATCACGTTCAATGTTCATTGTGGATTCTGCAGCAGACCAAAGCACCATCGTTTGAAACCAATCCGGGTGCTGTGATGCAACAGCCATGGCCGTCAGGCCTCCCAGGCTAAAGCCCAGTACGCCGACAATTGCTTCAGGATATTGTGTTCGAATGCGTTGATATGCTTGAGTCGTTTCTGCAATTCTTGAATCCGATGTTGAAGTCACCACATACTCGACTCGCTCTCCTTCACCACTGAAATTAAATCGCAAACTAGCTATGCCTCTTGCTGCAAGCTGATTGGCAAGATCTCCATACAGATTGCCGACCTCATCCATGTCGCTATTCCAACCATGCAACATAAGAACAATACGGGATGGATCATCAACTTGTTCCGGCAGGAATAACTTACCACTTAAACCTTGCGCTATGTCCACGGAGACATCGTCAGCAATCGCCGGCAACATGGTGAAGGTGCATAACACCAAAAAGCACAAAGTCATTCGCATAAGTTACTGCCTATTTCAATAGTACAAATTTTGGCACAAGAATGTACGCCGTTTAGTGCTCAAAACAATAAGTGGTATCACTCATGTTACCTGCAAGCTATTGGCGCTTAACTCAACCACCAGTATTTACCAATGCGTGAATCTGATGTTCCAATTCAGGTGCGACATGTTAACGACGCCAGGGCGGATCAAAACCCTACATCTTCAAGCAGCGATAGGTATCGCGGATCTAACCGATGGTTATGCAGTGATGTGTCGGTCTGCAGGAATATCGCGCTGCATGAACGAACCTCGATCGCTCGCGTCAATGCGATAAAACCGTTGTCGATATCGCCCGCTGCGAAATATACATCGGCGATGAGTTCGGGCGAGACAAACTCGTTTGTGGCTGCGGTGATCAGCTCGGTCAGTAGCTGTTGCGCTTCTTCGATGCGACCCGCAACAAAGTAGGCGACTGCGAGATTTGACCGTTGCCATGGGCGACGGCCCTTTTGTCGGTTACTGCCGGAAAAGGTTTTTATGCCGGTGTCAGTATTGGTTCCGCCAGTCTCGATGACGACTTCGATGGGCTGGTGATTGACGATGACGCTACCGCCTATCGACTGGTGGGCGGCTGGTGGGTCAATTTGTATATTGCGTTGGAAGCGGGTTATCACAACTTTGGTGATTTCGAACAAACGATCAACGTTAACGGCGTGCCGAGCAAGGCGACGCTATGCGCAGATGGTTATACCCTGGGATTGCAGGCCAGTTATCCAATATCGAACAAGTTTGCAATCCTGGGTAGAGCTGGGGCCTTTTTCCGGGATGGCGAGGCAGCGATCAACAACGTCAGTCAGGCTACTCCGGAAGAGACCAATCCTTATCTTGGCCTGGGGCTCAGCTACGCCTTTACTGATAGGCTTGTTGGCTCCAGGTAGGGTTGCTTATGTTAGCGGTGACTGACGCGGAATTGTTCGTCGGGAAAATAAAAGAATTCATTAATCAAGCAGACTGAAATATAGATTGCCTGACCCTGATTCCCTTGTAACAATAGGTAAACCGTCCCCCGATGCCACTGGTTAGGAATGATAAGTTATGACGATAGATCTGGACGTCGGCGTTAACGAAGAAATTAAGCGGTTAAGGCCGATTATTGTAGCTCATGCCGATCATGCGGAGGAAAAACGACAGTTATGCAATGTTGTTGCCAGGGAGATGGCGCTGGCGGGCCTGTATCGAATTGCGGCGCCAGTGAGCCTGAAAGGTGATGAAGCGCATCCAATCAAGCAAATCAAAACCATCGAAGCAATTTCTGAAATAAGCGGTGCTACAGGCTGGAACCTGATGATAGGCATCGAGACGATGGGGATCCTTGGCGCCATCTATGGAGCCGAACTCACTCTTAGCCTCTACTCCGATCCTGCTCTAATTATTTCTGGAAGCCTTAACCCACTCGGTCACGCTGTGCGCGAGGATGGCGGCTATAGGGTGAGTGGGCAGTGGCCTTTTGTGAGCGGTATACACAATGCTCATTATTTCTGGGGTCAGAGCATTGTGCATGAAGATGGCGTGCCGCTTAAAGACTCAAAAGGCTACGTTTTCTGCGAGACCCTGGTGCCCGTGGAACAAACGCAGATCATAGATACATGGCATGTGTCCGGAATGAGAGGTTCCGGCAGTCATGATGTAAAACTGGATGACGTATTTGTTTCTGATGAATACACCAGCCATACACAGAACCTTAGACCTTTAGAAGATGGAACCCTATACAAGCTGCCGCTGTTCAGTCGGCTGGCTTATAATAAGGTAGGGGTTGCCACGGGTATTGCCCGCGCCGCCATGCAGCATTTTATTGAACTAGCCGCAGTTAAAAAGCCCAGGGCCTCCTCGGTGCAATTGCAAAACCGGGCGGATGCCCAGCGCGCCGTATCAGAAGCCGAGAGGCTGATCGGCTCAGCACGGAGCTACGTGTTCGAAACGATAGAAGAGTTGTGGCAAACAGTCGACCGGGGAGACCGTCCGACTAACAAGTTGAGAGCGCTGGTCCAATTGAGTTGTTCTGGCGCTGCAAACGAATCTGTAAAGGCTGTGGAAATGCTTTACTCTGCGGCGGGTGCCAGTGCTAATTTTGTTTCCAGCCCCTTGGATAGATGTATGCGGGATGTAATGGTTGTAAGGCAGCACATCATGGTTTCACCTCAATTTTCTGAGGCAATAGGAAGAGTGTTGCTAGGGATGGAGTCGGGTACCTTCCTGTTCTAGTCGGAAAACCATCACAGGTTTTATGTAATGAACGAGACGCTCAATGAAAAATCTAGCTTATCCAAAACCTGCCAGTGCCCCTGCTTACACGCTCACTGAAGAGATGCAGGGCTGGTTGAACAACCCATCCTTTCCGCGTACCGCCGCATATGATCCCGCGTGGGTGCTGGAAAACGATATGGGACCCCACGTATTGTGGATGACAGAATGGGCGCTGCAAGCGCTTAGACCAGAACCAGGCCTGCGCATTCTGGACCTTGGCTGTGGCAGAGCTGTTAGCTCAATGTTCCTGGCGAGAGAATGTGACGCGCAGGTCTGGGCAGCAGATTTATGGATCCCTGCTGACGACAACCAAAAACGCATCACTGCCGCAGGCTTAGGTCTACAGGTAACACCAGTGCATACCGAGGCGCATAATTTGCCGTTTGAGAAAGGTTTTTTCGATGTCATCATTTCTATCGACGCCTACCAGTATTTTGGCACCGATGATCTGTATCTTGGCTATATCAGTAAGTTCCTGAAACCTGGCGGCACGCTTGCAATCGTCGTTCCCAGCGTTACCCGCGAAATAGTGGGTGAACCTCCCAAAACTCTGCAACCATTTTGGGAATGGGATTTCTGTTGCTTCCATACCGCTGACTGGTGGCGGCGTCACTGGGCCAAAACGGGGCTTATGGAGGTACTATCCTCCGATGTGCTGGAAGATGGCTGGCTGCGTTGGCAGGAATGGACTCATGTTTCTGACCATGCTGCTGCAGGGCCATACTCGGGTGTGGTGGGCGGCCAAACAGCAGAGATGCTTGAGGCAGACCAGGGCGAATACCTGTGTTTTTCCCGCGTGTTGGCACGAAGGCCCCTGGGCTGACTTACTCTGTCTTCCGATTCCCCTGTAGAAAATGACGTGTATCGCCGGGTGGGATGAATGCAAATTCAGACTAGTTCAGTTTTAGTTCAACCCTGAACTGATTGAATCCACTCTGCTTGTTCAGGTTTTTCGTTTCCCGAACCAGGTGACGGGCAAATTGTTTAAGTTTGATTGGATCGCTGCCAGATGAAGTATAGATAGATTGCATGACCTGGGAAAACATTGCTGTAAGCTGATCCTTATTGATGTCAGTTAACGAAAACGCCGTCAGGTGCAATTTGATCAATCTTGGCCAAACTGCACTGGTGAGCTTTCCAGGGTTTTTTCACCATCCTCGTTAGGCATCTGTCGCATTCGAGGAGGGTGCTTACGATCGACTAGACGACAATTTTTGGGTACCCATGACCAGGCAATACCCCGCAATGCTGAGTGCACCGTCAATGCGGTACGCCTGGGACATAAGAAAACAGTTTTATAACGACGAATTGAATCGTCCTATGCTTACAGAAGTCTGAAGCAAATTCCTAAATGTAGGGTGTCATGATTTACTTACTATTTGCATAACAATCACGGCCTTGGCACAGTGGTAACGCAAAGAGGCCAAATTTCAACACGAGCAGCTCGCCATGACCTATGAAATCAAACGCTTCCCTCACTCTGGTACCATTGATGCCGATGGTCATATTCTGGAGCCTGCGGATCTGTGGGAAAACTATCTGGAAGATCAATATAAAGATCGCGCCTTACGAATCAAGGTGGATGACGACGGTTATGAATACCTCGAAATCAATCAATTACCCTCAAAACGCTCTCGCAAGGGGTCACTGGGATTACTTGGCGCCATGGGTGAAGAAGACATGCGACCCAGCCCGGAGAGGCGTTATTCGGACAACATGCCTTTTGGTTCCTGCGACGCCGGTCAACGACTGGACCTGATGCAGCAGGAGAACCTCGAATGCACCTTGCTGTACCCAACCATTGGTCTGTTATGGGAGGTCGAACTGAAGGACCCGGAACTTAGCCTGGCCTATTGTCGGGCCTATAACCGCTGGATCGCGGACTTCTGCCGCGACTCAAAGGGAAAGTTGGTACCCATCGCCCAACTTACCCTGCTTGATGTTGCAGGTTCCGTGCAGGAGCTTGAGCGGGCGGTCAGGGACGGCTGTAAAGGTGCATGGGTCAACCCTTTTAACCATCATAAAATCATTCACGGTGATGAAGCACACTATCCCCTGTTCCAAAAATGTGTCGAACTGGATGTGCCACTGGCGATTCACCCTACGTTCACGCCCCACCCAGCAGCGGCTGATATTTTTGAGTGGCCCCGGCGCGGTCGGGCCTGGGGTGAGGCCATCTGGCTGCGAGCCATCGTCCAACAGGCGCTGATTTCGTTTTTTTCACTGGGCACGTTGGAGAAATTTCCAGCGTTACGGCTCGGTGTCCTGGAAACAGGTTCCGGTTGGATTGGCGCCATGCTGGACCGACTGGATGCATTCTCGGAATCCATGAACATTAAGCGCACTTCAGCCACAGAATTGTTTCGTCGGCAGTGCTTTATTTCCGGTGATCCTGACGAAACAGCGGCACCGCACATTATCGAACATGTTGGCGCAGATTGTTTTATGTGGGCGACAGACTATCCGCACCCGGATCACCCTCACACCTGGGTAGATGACCTAACGCGCTATGCCGAGCAACTATCCGCAGAAGCCCGCCCTAAAGTTCTGGGCGAAAACGTGAAGCGCATTTACAAGTTAGCGTACTGACGCTTCACATTGCTCTGGTATCAGATTTCTGATTCCATTACTGGGGCAGCTTGGAAAAATCGGGAGCTCGTTTCTCCAGGAAGGCGGCAACAGCTTCACGATTGGCTGGTGCACCAGTGAGCCTGGCAAACGCCTTGTCTTCAGATGCGCGCGCCCGCGAAAAGCCGTCCTCGCGATGCTGGATCAACAGGTTCTTGGTGGTCACCAGTGAAATCAACGGCATGGCAGCAATCTCCTTAGCTTTAGCTAATACATCACGCATCAATTCATCGGGTTCTGATACGCGAAAAACAAGCCCAATATCTTTTGCCTCTGCCGCGTCGAGCCATCGTGCAGTAAAAAGGATATCTGCCGCGTTTGCCGAGCCAATCACTTTAGGCAAAAGATATGAGTTGCCAGCCTCAACGGTCACACCCAAGGATGCAAAGGGTGCGCGCAAACGTGCGGTGCTGGACATATAAACCAGGTCGCAATGGGGTAGCAGTGTTAGGCCGATGCCAACACCAATGCCGTTCACTGCGGCCATCAGCGGCTTCGGAAATGCGGCGACCGTTTTAATGAAATAGCCAAACTGGCTTACAAAACCTTTTTCGCGACGCGACGGATCACCCATCTCTCCCAGGTCCTGACCGGCAGAAAATGCACGACCTGAACCGGTAATAATCACAACGGAGACTTCATCGTTTGTCGCTGCTGCAGAAAGTGCGTCGCCAACCGCTTTGTACATCTCATCATTAAACGCATTAAGTGCGGCAGGTCGATTTAGAGTTAAGGTTTGAACTCGCGCGCTGGTTTCGATGCTTATCATATTTGCTCAACTCTCTCTGGGTGCCCGGACCACTGCCAGGCTTTGGTTGGCCTTGAGAGACCAAGCATCATGCCGCCGAGTGATTTAGGATGGAGCCACAAACCATCGGCTGGCTTGTCATCACTACGTCCTTCAGGCCGATCTACCGTCACAGCTTCACCGCGTGCTTTAACCCGGGCCTCGATTTCCAGGAGGTCGGACGTTTCCGCGTATGCCATATACAGGCAGGCACCAGTCTTGCCGAAGAAGCGACCCATGGTATTCGTGGGCTCCAGGGGTGTGATTACTTCGAATCGATGCAGTAAGTCTTTTCGGAACAGGGTGAGAGTCCCTGAGTATCCGAAACCGGGCGAGTTAATTTCAACAAACTCCTGGGCATCCAGCGAAAATACACGTGCAAACTTTGCTGTCTCCTCGACTGAATTCGCGGCCAGCAATGTCGCCTCATAGAAGAAGTCTGTCAATCCAACTGCCGGTCTATCCTCATGCCTACTAACGATAACACGAAGCCCTTCAATACCAATATCACGGCCATCGATAAACAGCTGGCTACGTTCTTCGACAATGTTCTCGAACTGAGGCGAGAGGCTAGCCTGTACTTCCTTTACGTCAGCACAGGAAACACCAGCTCCGAACATGTGGGCTCCACGGCTCGCGACTGCATCTGCCACAACGCCAGCGCCATCAGCTTCAAGGAGCTCAATAATTCCTGACCCCAGCCTTAAACTGGTTCTTGAAGCGCCAAGGCATGCAATCTTGTCTGTGCCAGAGACTTCGGCATCGAGTATAGATTGCCAACCCTCTATAGCTTTAGATACATCAGGTACGGCAAGTTGTATACGATCAATTTCCAGCAACATAGTCTTCCTCGTTTCATTCTTACAGATATGGGAACAAGCTGAACAAGTTACTACATCAAGACTGAAAAAATCCAGTTTCGATAAATGGCAGGAAGTGCAGTCTGTAGGATGTCCTGATTTATTGTATTGACGCTACCAGAACCTGAGATGGACATAGGCCGCAAAGGCCTTCTGGATGTCCGCAATTCTATCTGATATGGAAGGTTGCGTAGAACGCATCAGAGATATGGAGATACATTCTTCTAGGGTATTCTAGTATCCTGATTATCAATCACAGTGACGAGGAGAAAACATGTCGGAAGAGATGGGAATATTTGAGGTGATGTTTAACAGTCGAGCAATGCGGCGTTTGGATACTCGCGAGGTTCCTGAAGATGTGCTTGTTAAACTCATCGAATCAGCGAATCAGGCTCCTTCCGGCTCCAATATGCAAAACGGGCGCTGGATTGTCGTGCGTGATCAAGCGGTAAAGCAAAAGCTTGCTGATCTGAACCGGAAAGGCGTGGAAGCGTATATAGGTCCACAAGCATCTCGTCCTGGCAGTCTTCCGCATCAGTCAGAGGAAAAGCGCAAACGGATGTTAAATGCGGTGCTCTGGCAAATGGAACATATGCATGAATTCCCTGCATTAGTCATTGCCTGTATGGAGTTTGGGCAAAAAGTAGATGCTGCAACCATGGCTCGAGGCGGCGGTTCAATTTGGCCTGGTATTCAAAATCTCTTGTTGGCAGCACGTGCATTAGGTCTCGGTGCAGCGCCGACCACCCTCGCACTAGGGGATCATACGGCAGTGGCGGAAGCCTTGAACTTGCCAGAGACTATGGGCGCATTCTGTTTGATCCCAGTTGGATATCCGCTCGGCAAGTTTGGCGCCGTCACGCGTAAGCCTGTGGATGAAATTATGCGATTTGATCACTGGTCTTGAGCTGCATTATAGAAATGGATCTTACCCGCGCGGCAGCACCGCGCAAAAAAAAACCCGGATATCAAACAAGCAGATATAGATGGCTCGGAGAGGGGATTTGGGACAGCCAGGTCTCATCTCCTGCTTACAAATAAAATGGTCGAACTCTTACAATGGTCTGCGGCAATTTCCTAAATGCAGAATGTCCTGATTTATTGTAACGGGGAAAATAGTATCATTCATATATTCTGGTACACTGCGCCCCTTCGTGCGCTCCACGGGCATTATATCCGCAGCAGTTGAGCACTGTGTTGTACAAACTTCTAAAGATCGAAAAAAATACGCTAAGCGAGCTGATGACTATCGCCTATCCAATGGTGGTGTCACAGGGTGCATTTGCGGTGATGATTTTTACCGACCGCTACTTCATGTCGCTGATCAGTCCAACCCATATGGCAGCATCACTGGGTGGTGGTGTGGCATCGTTCTTCTGTATGTCGTTGTTTATTGGCGTGCTCTCCTATGCCAATGCTCTAGTCGCTCAATACTACGGTGCCAGGGATCTTGAAAAGTGCCCAAGAGTGGTTACCCAAGGTCTTATATTATGCATTGGATTCATCCCGCTGTTGTTATTGATCGGCTACTTTGTTGGTAATCTGTTTAACCTTATGGGACATGCGCCCGAGATGGAGGTCCTTGAGCTTAAGTACTTTTATATCCTTATTTGGGGCTCCGGTATTGGCTTGATAAAAACCTGTTTTGCCTCTTATTTTACGGGGATTGCCAAGACACGCGTCGTTATGTTTGCTGACACAATTGGCGTTGCTTTAAATATACCACTCACTTATGTATTGATTTTTGGCACCTGGTATTTTCCAGAACTCGGGATCGAAGGGGCGGCCTATGCCACCATTATCTGTTCGGTCATTAGCCTGTTCGTCTTTATGCTTTTCTATTTTGAACGCCACCACAGGACGAAATACAAGATTAACGATTCATTCAATCTTGAAATTGGCATTCTGCGGCGTTATATGAGGTTGGGGATTCCATCAGGGATCGAGATGTTCCTGAATGTGGCGGCGTTCAATCTGTTTTTGCTGATGTATCAATCTTACGGCATTGCCGAAGCCGCATCGGCGGCGATTGTTTTCAACTGGGATATTATGTCCTTTGTACCAATGATCGGACTGAACGTTGCGCTAATTAGCATGGTGGGTCGCTTTGTAGGTGAAAGAAACCTGGACCGAATGCGAGAGGTCATTGTATCGGGCTTTTTGATTAGCCTTGCATACTCCAGTTTCCTTGCCTTTGCCTTCGTAGTTTTTCGTGAACCCCTGGTCGCGATATTTATTGTTGAAGGTCAGCATTCCAGTGCAATTCTGGAATTGTCGACTTTTATGATGGTTGGACTCGCCAGCTATGTACTGGCTGATGCGATCATCCTTGTGGCTGGCGGCGTGTTGCGGGGTGCGGGTGATACTCAATGGTTGATGTGGGCATCAGTGTTGCTCCATTGGGCGATGCTACTTGCTCAGTACGTGGTTATTAAAATTTTGTACCTAGGTCCTCGTACGGCGTGGGTGGTTTTTGTTGTAATGATTATATTAACCGCCATCGTCTATCTGTTTCGACTTAGAAGCGGAAAATGGCGCTCCCCTGAGGCATTAGCCAGAGTGATGGCTGAACAGTAATTACTTTTTGGTCGTGGGTGATTCAGATTGCGTGTTGTCCGATTCCCGGCATCGATGGTTCTAGCAATTCAAGACAGTGCAGAATAGATAGCGTACTATTCGTTCAATTCTGAACTGACCAGCAAAGGAGAATAACCATGGCCGAAGCCTTTATGGCGTATCCGGAGCTTCGATATCCATTCGAAGCGACGCAAATCCATCAGCAGGGTAGTACTACTATTCTGTATCAGGGAAAAGTTGTTACCCTTGATAAAACGGGCAGTGGCGATGGTTTGCTCATCCGCCTGGCAGATCTCACCAGGGTTAATGGTTTCGAAGTAAAGCCCGAAGGTGCTTGCTACAAAGACATGTGCATCCCGATGAATGACAAGCTGCTCATCAATCAGGATGGCCAGCAGTGGTTTAGTCTGACTGCTTTTGCAGATCTTCTCGGCCAGGCATACGTGGTTGACCATGAAGCCGGTGTCTGGAGCTTTGCAGAAATCCCGGCCAAACGTGAAAGCATGCAGGTAGATGCGATGGCGCCAGAGTTTGAACTTACTGACAGGAAGGGCAAAGTGATCAGAATGTCAGACTTCAAAGGTAAAAAGGCGCTTATTGTGACCTGGTCGTCGTGGTGAGGATGCTTTCTTGATGTGCCCGTGTGGCAACAAGTATACGAAGAAATAAACGATCCTGATTTTGTGCTCATTTGTGTTGCAGAAGATACTGGCGGTGAAGCGGTGGCAGGGCCCATATTCGATGCGGCTAGCCCTACCTACATCCAGATCATCGACGAAAATCATATCATCAGTAGTGTATTCAATTTCGTGAATGTGCCTTCTTCAGTGTGGATTGATGAGGAAGGTAAAATTGTGCGTATTGACGAAGGCACCTATTCAAAGGTCCATACAATAAGTGCAGGTGAGCAGACCGTTACGTTCGGCAACGATGTTTATACGCCTGCGTTGAAAGACTGGGTAGCAAAAGGGGCTGATAGCGAGTTTGTTCAGTCTGCTGCTACCGTGACCGATAACATTCGCGATCATAGTGAAGATCAGCTGAAAGCCGATGCAGCATTTCGTTTAGGAAACCTGTTTCGCACCCATGGGCGACAAGAAAAAGCTGAGCACTATTGGGACCTGGCTCAGAAATTAAACCCTGATAGCATCAACTTCATTCGACAAAACCTGACTTTGTCAGAGGAAGGGTCTGCCGGTGAAACGTTCAGGAAGGTCATGGGTGAATATGTCAGTACCGGTAAAGACTGGTACCGGCCACTTGACCTGTCAATTGGCATCCAAAATTGACCCACTTTGGCATCCAAAATTGACCCACCCCTGAGGTCTACTTTTTGTGCTTTTGTTGGCTCTGTTTAAAACGATATGAGTCGTTCTTTGTTTCGATTATTGAGCAATGGTGGGTGATTCTGTCCAGCAATGCCGTGGTCATTTTGGCATCCCCAAAACACTCACCCATTCGCCAAAATCAAGGTTTGTTGTGATGATCAAACAACCTTCCATAAAAACAATACATTTAGTTACTAGTTATGGCTCGGAAACAAATGTTCAAGAAATGGCTGGACGATTGGAAGATGTGAAACAGAGTCTTTTGGAATTCGATGTGCAACTAAATATCACTGTTAATGAAAAATTACACGACCGTGAAATCCGCTTTGACAATGGTTGGTGCATTAAGATTGGAAGAGGATTGGATTTCTATCAAAGACCAGAAAGCTGGTATGGAATCGGTGTTAGTGACATTTCACTGCGCAAGTGTTTAGAAACAAAGGTGGATATTTATAAGCTGCAAGACTAAGAATTATAAGATCTTTAGACTAGTTCTTGTCATGCCATACCTGTGCCATACCAAAAGATTAAAATACCAAATAAGTGGTTTGGTGCTGTACAGCCCTTTATAAATGGTGCCCCGAACAGGAGTCGAACCTGTGACCCCCCGCTTAGGAGGCGGATGCTCTATCCATCTGAGCTACCGGGGCGTGGGCCGGATTGTATCATCTTGGCTTTGGCGGAGTCTTCCGTATTTGCTTCCCGAGTTATGAGGTAAATAGCACATAGAGCAAACTTCCATTCCAATCAACCTTTCACAATCCCTAAATCAAGCAGACTACGGCCACCAGCAATAATCGCCTCTTCCGGCGATCTGGGCTGCCAGCCGATTGCCCTTGCAGGTGTGCAATCGAGTTTCTTGATGACCTCAAGATCATCCAGAAACCCAGCCACTTCTTTGACGAATAAAGCGAAAACCCTGGAGAGGAAGTTTGGCATTTCCCTTGTCGGTATGCCGCGATGATTCGGGAATTCTTTCTTTAACACATTGGCAACATCGATAAACCATCGAAATCCTGCGCCACATAGAAAACGTTGTCCCGGCGCATCGGGTGCTTCGAACGCCAATCGATGTAATGCAGCGACATCTCGAACATCAACAATTTCGAAGCCTAGTTTGGGTGCCATGGGCGCGGCGCCGTTCATGAGCTTCACCAGAATTTCTAGGGAAGAGCCATAGTCGGCTTCAAGCGCTGGCCCCATGACCATGCCTGGGTTTATGGTGGCGAGTTCTGGCCCGCCGTCGGTGACAAAATCCCACGCGGCTCTTTCTGCGATGGTCTTGCTGGCGGCGTAAGCGTTTAGCTTTTCATCATCTATCTTGCTCCAGTCCTTGGTCGTGTAAGTATGTTCTTTTGCCTTAATGCTGCCATGGATCGCTGCGACCGAGGATGTAAGTATCACACGTTTGATTCCGACTTCTTTGGCGGCGGAAAGTACATTCAATGTTCCCTGGCGAGCAGGTTCAATGACTTCATTAGGGTCTTTGGGCTGGATGGTAGGTACGGGTGATGCCACGTGGAAAACACCATCGCAATTTTGCATTGCTTTCGCCCAGCCATCGGTGCTGGTAAGTGTCGCTTCCACAAGTTCCAATTCAGCTGCGCCTTTGTGATGTTTTGCAAGGATGTTGCGTAGCTTTTCTGCGCGGTCAAGTTTACGAACGGTGCCTCTTACTTCGTAGCCGTTATTGAGCAAGTCCAGAATGCAGTGGCTACCGATAAAACCGGAAGCGCCGGTCACGAGGATTTTTTTTGCGGCTGACATCAATATACCCGGGTATCATATTCAATAAGGAGTATACGCTGACGTACCTGGTGAATTTAAGCTATTCTATTGAATATCTGTCTTCCTGTTCAGTCTTACAGCTTACAATCGCCATTCAATCTGACAGGTCAAACTCATAGCTTAACCTCTTAGATGAAGAAAGAGGCACGATGAATAATTACAGCCTGCTGTCGAAACTGTTGCATTGGAGCATGGCTTTGGCAATGTTCTTTTTGTTTGGCCTGGGCGTCTACATGATTGATCTGGGGTATTACGACTCCAACTACACGTTGTCATATTCTGTTCATAAGGCAGTCGGTATGATTGTACTTTTTGTTGCGGCGATCCAGCTGATGTGGGCGATAGTGCACAAGGGCCCGGACATGGTGTCGACCTTAAGGAATTGGGAGCGGGTGTCCGCAGCATTGATGCACAAACTGTTATTTGTGCTGATTGTCTTCATTCCACTGAGTGGTTATGTAATTGCTGCAGCCGTGGGACAAAGCGTCGATATATTCGGTCTTATAGAGATACCAGCGTTCTTTCCTGATATGTTTAAGCCGGAAGATATAGCGATAGAAGACATCGCCTCGGAAGCGCACTATTATCTTGCCTACGGTGGTGCAGGTTTTGTTGTGTTGCACTTGCTGGCGGCGCTGAAGCATCATTTTGTGGATAAGGATAGAACACTGCGCAGAATGACATTTTGATTTAGTGAAGAACACAACCTGATTTTATAAAACGGTTTTATGAAGCAGATTTACGAAATAGATTTATCAAAGGAGTATCGACACTTGAATACCAACATCCTGAAAACAATGCTCCTCGCCGTTCTGGTTTCATTCACCTCAGCCAATGTGTTGGCTGCGGAATACAAGCTCGACCCAACCCATTCATTCGTAAACTTCAAGATTTCTCACCTTGGCATTAGCTGGCTACTGGGCCGCTTCAACGATGTGTCAGGAGATTTCAGCTATGATTCTTCCAAACCAGAAGCTACTAAAATTTCCATACTCATAGATACCACGACCTATGACTCAAACCACAGCGAGCGCAACCTTCATATTAAAGATGAAAAATACCTTGATGTTGAACAATACCCGGAAGCACGTTTCGTGAGCACAGGTTTTACAGGCGATAAGATGGTTGGTATTCTGTCAGGTAAATTAACATTGCATGGCGTAACCAAGAACATCAGTTTTGATATCAAGAAAGTAGGTGAAGGCAAAGATCCATGGGGCGGCTATCGCGCTGGCTTTGAAGGTAGTGTTGTGATCAAACGCACAGATTTTGGTATGGAGTCTAATCTTGGGCCACTTGCCAACGAAGTTTACCTGGATCTTTTTATTGAAGGTGTCCGGAAGAAATAAGACACAAAACAATTGGTTGGTCCTAATTGTTAATTGGTTCTAACAGCTCATAACTGAAGCAAAAATTTGAGGAAATGAAATGGAAACTTCGGAACAAATTGAATGCATGAAATTGCTAATGACGCGGCTGGATAAAGGCACGACGGTTGATGCTGGCGGCATGGTCAGGAATCCAGTCGATGCCTATACCTCGAAGGAGCGTGCATTGCAGGAATGGGAAACCATGTTCCGGAACTATCCTCAGGTGATGGGCTTGAGTGGCGACTTGCCAGAGCCCGGTTCGTTTATTACCTCTGATGATCTTGGCAAGCCAATGCTGATGACTCGAGATAAGGACGGTAAATTTCAAGCCTTCCTGAATGTCTGTTCACATAGGGGAACGGTGGTTGAATCGGAGCCTCGAGGACGGAAGAATGTATTCAGTTGTCCTTTTCACGCCTGGAGCTACAGCGCATCAGGAGACCTGGTTTCTGTGCCCAAGGAAGATCACTTTGGCCCGGTGGATAAGAGTTGCAATGGGCTCGTGAAACTAACAGCAGAAGAAAAACACGGGCTCTTGTGGGTTCATCCCGAGCCTGGCGCAACCTTCAATCTAACAGAGTTGCTTGGCGACCTTGGCGACGATCTGGATTCATGGGGCTTTGCCGATCTGGAATTTGGTGCAATAGATACCTACGAGACGCCGATGAACTGGAAGTTTGCCATCGATACTTTTGGAGAGACCTATCACTTCAATGTCCTCCATAAGGATACCCTGGCAAATGATATCTACGGTAACGTGCAATGCTACGATACCTTCGAGCGTAATCATCGGATGCTCTTGTGTGCCAAATCGATTGATCTCTTCAGGGAGATGCCGGAAGAAGACTGGGATATATTGTTGGCAACCATTCCTGTCTACTACTTGTTTCCCAATATTCAGTTAATTCCAAGCGGGCGGCATGCGAACAGACCAAAGGGCAAATTGTCTGGTGCAACGCTTGTACGTGTATATCCGAAGAAAGATAATCCTCATGAGTCGTTCTCCCAGATATCGTTCTATACCAATCCCGAAATTCCGGCTGAAGAAAGAGAAGCAATGTCGCAAAGACTGGAAGGATTTAGCGAGATTATCCGTGACGAGGATTATGCCGCTGCGGCGACCTGTCACCTGGGGGCAACGTCTGGTGCAATGACACACTTTACCTTTGGTAGGAATGAACCGGCACTCCACCATTATCATAATACTTACAACGATTTCCTTGGTCTTCCGCCATTGGAAAGAATCAGCAACTAGGTCGATTTTATTACGAACATGACTAATCCTTTTTTCGACGAATGGGATACCTCCTTTGGTGTTCCGCCTTTTGATCGGATAACGGAAGCACACTATCTGCCGGCCTTTGATCAGGCTTTCAAGGAGCACAATCTTGAAATTGAAGCGATTGCCAATAACCAGGCCGAGCCAACATTCGAAAATACATTTGAAGCGCTGGAAAGGGCAGGTGGGTTGCTGGACAAGGTTGGTGGCGTTTTTTATAACCTGACGTCTTCCCACACAAACGACGAGCTGCAATCGATTCAGATGAATTTGGCGCCTCGAATGGCAGCACATCGGGGCGACCTGTATAACAATCAGAATCTGTTTAAACGAGTCAAAGTTGTGGCGGGGAGTACCCAGGGTCTCGGCCTTGATGCAGACCAGGTGCAATTGGTTGAAGATACACTTACCAGTTTTGTTCGTGCCGGCGCCGCGCTTGGTGACAAAGCGCGGGAGCAAGTACAAACCTTAGACAAGGAGTTGGCTGGTTTAAGGACAAGGTTTGACCAAAACAACCTGAAGGATGTAAATGACTTTGAACTCGTACTCGATTCTGAAGAGCGGGGTAAAGGCTTACCCCGGTCTGTGTTGCAGGCTGCCCTGGTTGAGGGGGAGCAGCGGGGCAAACCTGGCAAGTATGTGTTCACCATTTCTCGCTCGTCGATCACGCCGTTCTTGCAGTTTGCTGAGGACCGGGATTTACGGGAGAAGATATATCATGCATATACCCAGTGTTCCAACAATGATAATGAGTTTGCCAACCACGAAGTGCTGAAGAAAATTGCGTCGCTGCGTGTTCGCCGGGCAAACCTGCTTGGGTTCGATAGCCACGCACACTATATGCTGGACGATCGAATGGCAAAAACGTCAAAAGGCGTTACCGACCTGTTGGATAAAATCTGGGCGCCAACCAAAATCAAAGTAAGAAAGGAAGCGGAAGATCTACAGACACGAATCCAGGAAGATGGTGGCAACTTCAAGCTTTCACCCTGGGATTGGTGGTACTACACAGAGAAAATTCGCGCAGAGCGATTTTCCCTTGATGATGAAGAGGTGAAGCCATACTTCAAGCTGGAAAATGTGCGCGATGGCGCCTTCGATGTGGCAACCAAATTATATGGTCTTACCTTCAAGGAAGTTCATGATGTCCCTAAATATCACCCTGACGTTGCCGCGTATGAGGTTAGTGATGCCGATGGCTCGCTGATCGGTTTGTTTATGGTTGATTATTTTATGCGTCCATCGAAGTCCGGCGGTGCGTGGATGAATGAATTCAGGGGTCAGTCTAATCTTGATGAATCGATAAGACCTATCGTGGTTAATTGCTGTAACTTTCCAAAATCAGATCCTTGTTTGTTAGGCATGGATGAAGTGCGAACGCTATTTCATGAGTTTGGACATGGCTTGCACGGCTTATTAAGTCAGGTGCGATATCAAAGCCAGTCGGGCACCAACGTAAAGCAAGACTTCGTTGAACTGCCTTCACAAATCATGGAACACTGGGCAATTGAACCAGAAGTAATGCGATCTTACGCCCGGCATCATGAAACAGGTGAAGTGATTCCCGATGAACTTATAGAAAAACTCCTTGAAGTCGGCACCTTTAATCAAGGTTTCGGAACCACAGAATATTTGGCAGCGTCTTATCTTGATATGGCCTGGCACACGCTTGAAACTGATGAAGAACAAGATGTTGAAAGTTTTGAAGCAAACGCCATGGAACATATCGACCTAATCGATGCGATTGACCCCCGATACAAGTCATCCTATTTCTCACACATATTTTCCGGCGACTCATACTCTGCAGGTTATTACTCCTACATCTGGGCGGAAGTGCTTGATGCTGATGGTTTTGAAGCCTTCAAGGAGAATGGTATCTTTGATGCTGCAACTGCAAAGTCATTCCGCGAGAATGTGCTTGAAAAAGGCGGCACGGCTGACCCGATGTCGCTTTACAAGAACTTTCGCGGCAGGGAACCTGCGGTTGAGCCTTTGCTGAAGGATCGGGGATTGCTTTGATCCGTTCGCGCCTGTTCATGTAAGTTGTCTGTAGTTACTCGGGGATCGTGTTGATGAAATCGTCAGTTATTCAGCTAGTGATCTGTATTACGTTTCTATCCACACTTTTGCAAGGTTATGCATCCGCTGGTGATGAGGATGAAAATGCCGATATTGATCTGATTCTGTCCAGGGGTCAGGTTAAGACACCATCAGGGTGGGAAGAATCCATCGCCATAACTGATGGGATTATTGTTGCCGTCGGTGGTAACAAGCGTATTGAAGCCATGGCCGGCGCTCGAACTGTAATGGTTAATCTTGATGGGGATACAGTACTGCCCGGGCTGCATGATTCTCATGTACACCCATTGTTTGCGGGCCTGGAACAATTTCAATGTGGTTTTAAGTCGGGAGCGTCGCCTGAGGTAATCGCCGGTGCCGTCAGATTATGTGCGAAGACTAAACAACCCGGTGAATGGTTGCTCGGTGGAAATTGGGTCGCCGCTGTCTTTGAGCCAGGCCAACAAAATCGCGAATTTTTGGATGCGATCACCAGCAAGGTGCCTGTGCTTCTTAATGATGAAGCGCATCATAGCGTCTGGGTGAATTCGTTAGCACTTGAACTTGCTGGCATCACCCTTGATACACCTGATCCAGAGGGTGGAATCATCGAGCGTGATGCACTTGGCCAGGCCACAGGGCTCTTGCGCGAAAGTGCGGTTGGACTCGTGACGAAGATGATTCCCAGGCCATCAATGGAAAGCCGGCGCAATGCACTGATGCTATCCACCCATCAGATGCTTTCCTATGGCATTACATCATTCACCGTTGCCAGTGTCCGCTTGCAGGATATTGGTCCCCTATCATCTCTTTCCAGGGAAGGTTTGGTTAAGCAAAGAATCAGGGGTTGTATTGTTTGGGTTCCTTCACCTCAAGATGTTAAGCAGATGGCAGAATCACTCATTGCGAAAAGAGCCGCGTACACCACTGATCGCTTTTCACCTGATTGCATTAAACTCTTCCTGGATGGCGTGCCGACGGAAAGCCATACCGCATCTATGCTCGAACCTTACATTGATGAAGATAACAATCACGCAAAACACGCAAGCGATAAAGGGTTTCTGTTGATTGCTCAGGATGAACTCAATCTGGCGGTCAGCCGGTTTGATCGGCTGGGTTTACATGTCAAGTTTCATGCTGCCGGGGATGGTGCGGTAAGGGCGGCAATCGAAGCAGTGTCCAGGGCCCGGGCGCTAAATGGCTCGGGCGGGCCGTTCCATCACGTTGGTCATAGCACCTTTGTTAATCCGGCAGATATCATTCGTGCTAAAGAAGTCAATCTTGCCTGGGAGTTTTCGCCCTACATCTGGTACCCAACCCCCATAGCATCGATTGACATCTTTGCGGCCGTTGGTGCGGAGCGAATGGAAAGATGGGTTCCCATCAGGGATGCTGTGGCATCGGGCGCGCTGGTTGTTGCAGGGTCCGACTGGTCTGTTGTTCCATCGGTTAATCCCTGGTTAGCGATAGAGACAATGGTTACCCGACAGAAACCGGGTGGTAGCAAACAGACGCTAGGTGAAGGACAAAGTATAAGCCTGACTGAGGCATTCGATATCATGACGGTTAATGGCGCGCGATTGATGGGCCACAGGGATAAAGTTGGCTCTATTGAAGTGGGCATGCATGCGGACATCATCGTTACCAGGCAGAATCCGTTTAGGATTCCGATCACCGACGTGCATGCAACCACAGTGAAAATGACGTTTATTGATGGTGAAAAGGTATTCGATATTGCCGATTCAGATTAGTTGCTATTGGACTTAAGTACGCGGCTTGAGCCCGTTCTTTTTTAGTAACCAGACAAGATCCTCGATACGGTCTCGTCCAAAGAAGATTTCACTATTAAAAACGAAGAGAGGTGCGCCCCAGTGTCCTGCTGCAAGTTGTGCCGCTCTATTGGCATGGATTGCAACTTCCAGGCGTTCAGTTTCGTTATTAACAACTTCTTCAAGTTCACTAAGCACCAACTCCTTTTTGACCAGTGCGTCGGATAACTGAGTGCCAGTGTGCCATCCATCAACTTCCGGACTGAAAAGTAGCGCACTAGCTGCTATCACGTAGTCAAGCCCTTGTCCCCTTTCCGCTGCTACTTGAGCCAAGCAAGTCAGGCGCCGTATATAGGGTTGATCTTTAGAAACTTTTCGCGTTTTCATGTCCTGAACAATCGGATCCGGCCGTGGCCAATGAAATGGAATACTTAATCGCTCAGCGATGCGCGCAGTGTCTTTTAGAAGATACGGTGGCCAGAGTGGGTTTACCTTCTCAAAGAAAGTCGAGTCGCTGACTGCTAGCGGAAAAACAGGTTTAAGATGAATTTCTATATCATATTCTTTCACCAGGCGCTCCAACTGCGGGGTGGATAGATAACAGTACGGTGATCGCATCGTATAGTACAAATCAACATTTAGAGTCATTGGTCACGTCCTGATTCGGTTTTTTAGGTATACCTGATTTTCACCCAACACTACCCTAAACTTTGCTCATTCAAAAGGGTCAACGTGCTTTCATTGCAGTTGGATGTCAGTCTGACGATCCTGATAAAGTCTACTCCAACGTTTTTGTTAGTCTGGGAGTGAGCGATGCTTGAGGTTCTAGCGAATCTTGCTGAGATTCTGGCTGGTTTGGCGATTGTTTTTTCAGTGGTAAGACTTTGGCCTGCACTTGGGAAGCACGCAGATATCGGACGTCGTAAGCGAATCAAGAATCTCAGTGATCTGGAGCCAATCCGGGAAGGTTAGGAATGTCCCTCAACATACGTCTCCTCGATTCGCAGACTTCGGCCATGCGTTTTAATGAGCTTGGTTATGATGATTGGCTTCTCGAACAATTGATACAAGTGCTTGAGGGTCGAGATAAAGATGGGGTCGAAAAAATTTTGCAGGGTTTGATTGTCTTCAATGGATCAACGGGATCAGGCAAGACAGCGTCGCTCTATAGTTCGCTGCGACATTTGATGTCTTGTAACATCGAACTGGTCTCTATTGAAGATCCTGTTGAGATCGATATTCCTGGTTTGCGCCAGATGGAAGTAGTTATCGAAATAGGCGTTGAATCAAGGCCTACGAGTCATCGGCTACTCGTTGCGCCTGAAGGCAAATTTCTGCCGCCTTAAACGTATGAGTTTGTGTCATGGCAAGTTCCGTTCTATTTAAACAGTCCAGGACGAATGCCGGGAAATAGGGGAAGCCGATTTTTCCAGTTACATTATGTTTTTCTTCACCATCGTTGGTGACGATATACACATTGTTCTCCTGTAGTTCCTGTGCCGCCAGGTCGATGTACTTTCGACATTCGATAAAGCCTTTTGTGCCTAAAATTGTCGTGCGTCCATCGCCCCAGTTTCGAAGGCCATCGGGGGTGAACCAATCCATTCTGAAATACCCGGAGGCTGGGCACTTACCAGATAGAGAATCACCGACCAAAGAAAACTCACCAAAGTCTTCCAGTTCAGGTACATCTGAATTCGCGAAGTTAGCCACGCGCGCCATTGATACCGACGCATCTGTTGCGCCAGTATAGGTGAGGAATTGCTCTGCCTGATGACTGCCAATATCACAGAGGATGCCGCCATATTCTTCTTTGCGGAAGAACCAGTCAGGGCGGTGAGGCTTTGACAATCGGTGAGGACCGAGGCCAATGACTTGTATTACGTCACCAATGACATACTCGCGAACAAGTTCTGCTGCAAACTCAGCCGATTCGTTTTGCAAGCGTTCGCTATAACAAACGCTATATTTTTTGCCGGTATCCAGTACTACCTGTTTAGCTCTTTCGAGTTGTTTCAAGGTAGTGAATGGAGTCTTATCGGTAAAATAGTCCTTGCCGTGTAACATCACCTGCACACCCAGGGGGCCGCGTAAATTCGGGATAGCCGCTGCCACAACAAGCGATATCTTTGGGTTCTGCAGAATTTCATCCAGCGACTTTACAGCGATAACATTTGGGTGCGACTTTTTTAACATCGCTACTTTTTTGGTATCGGGTTCAAACACATGTGTGCAAGTTGCACCGGCCTGTGCTAGATTTTCGGCCATGCCATAGATATGGCCATGATCCATGTGAACCACCGCAAAGCAAAGATCGAAAGGTTTGCAAACAGGGTCGAGTGTTCTTGCAACCGGTGCGTAATTCATTCCTTGAGACATTAGATGTTTCCCCCTAGAACGAAGAACTCATGTCTTCAACGACATGAGCCTCAACTGTTTTGGCGAAGCGTGAATTGTCCACCAGCTTTTTGAGTCTTGTTGCATAAGAACGTGCGCTGATTGGCAGTGTGACTGTCTTGTTTTGCCAGGTAGATAGCAACATGGCATTACAGAGCTCCACGGACTGCAAACCTTCGGCGGCAGGCGCGATCAGAGGTTCACCCTTCAATATGGCAGCGGCGAAGTTTTGCAGGACTTCTATATGTTGTCCGCCCTGACCGGAGATTGCGATTTGTTCTTTTCTTGTGCCAGGCTTTTGGAACCCTGGATTCTCATTGATGGCATCGGTAACGGATTTGTCATTCCAGGTAATGGTAAAGAACTCATCTTGCGTATCGTAAATCAGGAGGCTGTTGTCAGTGGCAATTTCAAGTCGGTTAGTGCCTGGAGCCTCGCCCGTTGTGGTTGTGAAGACGCCTGTTGCACCGTTTTCATATTCCAAAAATGCGGTGACATTGTCTTCTACCTCAATGTCGTGGTGCTTTCCAAACTGGCAAAAAGCGCGTACTGCAGTAGGAACGCCGAATAGCCATTGCATCAAGTCCAGTTGATGTGGGCATTGGTTTAAGAGCACGCCACCACCTTCGCCGCCCCAGGTCGCGCGCCAGCCGCCACTGTTGTAATAGGCCTGGCTGCGGAACCAGTCGGTGATGGTCCATTGTACCCGGCGCAGATCACCCAACTTTCCTGAATGAAGCAACTCTCTGATTGCCTGATAGGCCGGGTTTGTTCGTTGGTTAAACATCGCAGCGAAGACCTGATTCTCATCTTTATGCGCGGCGATCAGTTTGATGGCATCTGCCTTGTGTACTGAGAGAGGTTTCTCTACCATCACATGCAGGCCCTTCCTAAGTGCTGTGATACCGATGGTCGTATGGTCGTAGTGCGGCGTTGCGATAAGGACTGCGTCGCAGATACCGGAATCAATCAGCGCTTTGGCATTTGTAAAGCCCGGTACCGGATAACGGCCCTTCATTTTGGCGAGGCGTTCTGGTTCAATATCGCATATCGCTGCCAACGTGATGTTGTCAAAATCTTTCAAAGACCTGCAATGCAGGGAACCCATATTGCCGAGGCCGATGATGCCGAGCTGTACTTTTTTGCTCATCTTACTTAAGTCCGTATTCTTGATTTAGAAAGTCATAGCTGCGCTTCAGGCATGCGAACTCATCCTCGCCATAACAGTTATCCTGTTCAATGAAATAATATTCTATTGGATGTCGCGCTGCTGCTTCCAGAATCACAGGCCAGTTCATATTGCCATCACCTATAGGTGCAAAGTTCCGCCTGTAATCTGCATTGACCTTGAAGTCTTTGAGGTGGAGCAGGGGCATGCGATCGCCGCATTTATCTACCCATATTGCAGGATCGCCGCCGCCAGCAACAACCCAGTGGGTGTCCAGTTCCATCTTCAGCACTTCTGCAGGCGCCTGATCCAAAAGATGTTGCAGCCAGGGCTTGCCATCAAAGTGTAGGAATTCGTGATTATGGTTATGGTAGGAGAATGTCATATCAGCAGCGGTTAAGCCTTTCGATACCGGCTCCAGTTCCTTTAGAAATCGCTGCAGGCCTTCTATGCTCATATAGTCCGCCGGTGGAATCATGCCGATGGCGGTGTGCTTGCAGTCCCACAACTTGTGTTCATCGATAACGGCATCCAGGTCATTCTGGAATCGGCCCCAGCTTACATGGGTGCCGCCAATATCAAGGTCATGTTTCTGGCAAAGGAAGGCAACCTCCTCAGGGGCGATAGGGCCAAAAGCTGATACTTGAATGCTCTGATATCCAATTTCCCTGACCTTGGCGAGGCACGTATCCAGGTCGTTAGCGTTTTGCGTGTAAGCGCGCAGGGTGAACATCTGTACGCCGAGTTTGGGTTTCAAGTAGTCTCTCCTTATTTGTTGTCCGTTCCCTGGAATTCAATTTTGCGGTAGTCGTATTTTACTAATCACAGCTTGCTAATTATGGGTCGCCAATATAGCCCCGTGATTCATGATAACGCGGCGCGCCAGGCAGTGTGCTTCGCCGATTGATAGCGCGAGGTCTTTGCCTTGCAGCCGGGCGGCCAGATAAGCTGCGTTGAAGGCATCGCCTGCGCCGGTGGTATCAATTGGCCGGTCAACCGGGTCCGGCGTTACTTCTGTATTCTCTATATTGTTTTCTGCAAGAGTCGTGAGCGACCCATTTTTAATGACTACTTCCGCATCACTCGTGGCGCGCCATAATTTAAGGCCATCCTGTGGGTGCATCACATCCCAGATGGCCTGGTTATCCTCATGGCTGGCAAGGATATAGGTTGAAATTGCGGATATTCGCTCATAATTTTCACGAGCCTCCTCGAGACTATTCCAGAGTCTAGGGCGATGATTTGGGTCAAAGGCGATTGGTGTATTGCTTTGCTTGAGCAAGTCAATCAGCTTTTGTCTGCCTTGGGTAGGCAGGATAGCAAGTGAAATACCTGAAACATAAACAAGGTCAGCATTTGATAGTGCCGCTGCCAGCTGGGTTTCCCTATCACTATCCATCAAGGTTCTGGCTGCTGAATCATCACGCCAGTACTGGAAGATGCGCTCACCTTTTGCATCATTTTCGATTAGATAAAGCCCGATACTTTTCGTGGTGTGTTGAAATACCAGCGCCTGATCCAGGCCTTCTCTTGAAAAAGCAGCCAACATTTTTTGTGAAATTGGGTCGTTACCAACCACGGTGGCGTAATGAATCAGATATTCCGGTGCCAGCAAGCGCGACATATAAACGGCGGTATTGTAGGTATCACCGGCAAAGTTTAGGGCGTATTGATTATCTGGTTCCATTAACGGCGAGAGCTCTGCCATGCACTCACCGATGGAAACGATATGTTGGAGTGGCTTGCTCATCTAATTGCGGTCATCGTTTTTTGCTGCAATATTCCGGATCGCGACTATTGGGCCTGCTGTCAGGATTTCGCGTACAGCCGTGGTAAGTGCAAGTGTAAATGGCGCTGACTCAGAAAGTGTCTTGCTAAAGATAGAATCGATTCCCAGTAGGCTTGATACCAGCGCGGCCGGTTCATCTCTGTGCGGCTTTGCTGCGGATTGTAGTACTTGAGCCATTGGGTCCTGGACATTGATCGCATTGTTATTTAAATCGAAGCCCGATACATAGATCATCCAGGCAGCGACGGCGAGCGCCAGGTGGTCTATAGGTTCATATTTAGCCAATCGCTCGGAGATAGTCCCCAAGAGTCGAATGGGTATCTTTTGCGATCCATCCATTGCGATTTGATAACAGCGGTGTTTCAGGTTCGCGTTTCTAAATCGTGACAGCAGTTGCTCTATATAGTCGTCTAAATCATATCCCGCAGGTACGTTTACTTCCGGGGCGATTTCATTTTTTAGGAGTTGGGTGACGTAATTATTGAGTGATGGCTCCGACATACATTCAGCGATGTATTCCTGCCCGCTGAGGTATCCCATGTACGCCATCGCCGAATGGGCACCATTGAGTAATCGCAGCTTCATCTCCTCAAAAGCGCCAACGTCCTGGCTGAATACAACACCTACTTGCTCCCATGCAGGGCGAGAGTTAACAAAGTCGTCCTCAATTACCCATTGACAAAAGTCTTCGGTAAAGAGGCCGCCTTTATCCTGCAGTGATAACAGTTCTTGAAGATCGCGTTCATCTTCATTGCTTGGCGCAGGTACAATTCTGTCTACCATTGTGCAAGGAAAGCTCACATGAGTGTCGATCCAGCTGGCAAGATCCTCATCATAAGAGCGTGCGTAATCAAGGCATATGCGCTTTAGTTTTTTACCGTTCGCGGGCAGGTTGTCGCAGCTAAGGGGCGTGAAGGGTAAACGGTCTAGCCCACGGCGCAAATGCAATGCTTCTACCAAGTACCCTATTGCGGTTTTGGGCGTTTGCGGATTTTTCAGGTCGTCAATGATGTCTGGCGCATCAAAGTCCAGCCCACCAGTGATAGCATCCAGATAATAACCCTTCTCAGTGATCGTTAACGAAACTATTTTTGTATCAGGCGAGACTAGCTGGCTCATCAATTCTTTGCCGTCTTGTCGGGCGTAGATAATATTTTTAACAGCGCCAATAAGGCGTGTCTCTGTTTGCGGCGAGCGGTGGACATTCACTGTATATAGACAGTCCTGGGGCATCAGTGCTTCAAACATTGAAGGGCTGCGCAAGCTCGCCCCGGTAATCATCCAATCTCCGCCAATCTTGCGTAGCAGTTCATCTGTGTAGACTGCCTGGTGTGCTCTATGGAAAGCGCCGATACCCAGATGCACGATGCCGCTTTTTAGTTCGGCGCGATTGTAGGGAATGGCTTCAATCGATTCGTTGAGCAAATGTACAGTTGCTTGTGAGAGGCGCTTGGTTGTCACTTTATTCCCGGCTGCTCAAACGTCGCTTAATTTAAGTCGATAGGCTTCAATCGCTAGCCCGTTCGCCAATTGTCTGGACAGTTCAACAGCTTCGTCCTCCGCGATTCGATGATCACAGACAAGTTCCGCCAGATGTCGGCAGTCGATTCTTCTGGCGACATCGTGCCTTGCAGGAATCGACAGGAATGCACGCGTATCATCGTTAAAACCGGCGGTATTGTAAAAGCCGGTTGTTTCTATAACCGTGCGTTTATATCGCAGCATTCCTTCCGGACTATCAAAAAACCACCAGGCGGGTCCCAGCGTCAGGCAAGGATAGTGACCAGCTAATGGAGCGAGTTCCCGGGAATAGCTGGTTTCATCCAGTGTGAACAATATGAGTGACAGGCGTCTGTCATTGCCGAATCTATCCAGCAGAGGCTTGAGAGCATGGACAAAATCAGCCGCAACAGGAATGTCAGCACCTTTGTCCCTGCCATAACCCCTGAACAAAATGGGGTTGTGATTTCGATAGACGCCAGGGTGAATTTGCATCACAAGTCCATCTTCAATACTCATGGCTGCCATTTCTACCAGCATCTGGCCGCGAAACTGGTCGCTTTCCTTTGCGTTGGCCTTGCCACTTCGTACCTTTTCGTAGAGCTTCTCGCATTCTGCGAGATCAAGATCACAAGTGGTTGCGGCGGGGTGCCCATGATCAGTTGAGGTGGCGCCTCTGGCTTTGAAATATTCACGTCTGATGCGGTGGGCTTGAAGGTACCCTTGCCAGTTGGAGGTATCTTCACCAGTAAGTTGGCCTAGTTCTGCAACGTTCTCTGAAAACCCTTCATATTCAGGATCGACAACCGGGTCTGGACGATACGTGGTGATGATGCGCCCGGACCAATCAGACTTGTTAATGGTGTCGTGGTGAGACAAATCATCCAGAGGGCTTTCCGTGGTGGCGAGCAGGCTAATGTTAAATTGATCGAAGAGTGCACGCGGGCGAAATGCCGGCTGCGCTAAACATTCCGAAATACGGTCGAAGCTTGCATCTGCTGTGTCTGCACTCAATCTCTCTTTGATATCAAAGACTGTAGCAAAGGTATGGTTTAGCCAGATGCGTGAAGGGGTGCCGAGAAACAAGTCATAATTTTCGGCGAACAGCCTCCAGATTGATCGCATGTCTGTAGCGGTTTGAGAACCGTCGATGCCAGAGATGCCAAGTGCTTCCATTTGGATGCCGCGACTATAAAGTACACGGAGCAGATAATGGTCTGGCTGTATCAGTAAGGACACAGGATCACTAAATGCTTCATTGCTGGAGAACCATTCGGGGTCAGTGTGACCGTGCGGGGAGATGATGGGTAAATCTTTGACACCTTCATAGAGTGTTCGTGCTATCGAACGCTCATCGGCGTTGGATGAAAATAGTCGATCTTCGTGGAGTATTAGTGCGTTGTTCACTTTTTTGTGTTCTTTTTTGTTGAGGTTTGTAGGGGTGATTGCGACTTAATGAAGTCGCCCGCATCGCTAATTTCAATGGATTCTATTTCTGATGCTTTCAGGAGCGCACTGTTCACGTGCTTGAGGTGTGATTGCATGGCCAGTCTCGCGGCATCTGGATTGCGAGCTCGAAGTGCGGCCAGTATATTGCGATGGTCATTGATGGTTTGTCTATCGTTGTTCCAGTCTGGTGAATCTTCAATCTCGCTGATGACATCATGGAGTTTTTGCCACATGGGCATGCGTGTTCGAAATGCCCACATCTGTTCAATTGTCGAGAGTATTGTACTGTTACGAGTGGCGGCAGCGATGATCTGATGGAAGGTGCGGTCTGGCACTTCGGCGCTTTCGCCCTTTGCAATAAGTGACGCCATCTCTTTGCATTTCTTGTCCAATTCCCGAATCTCTTCCTCGGAAATGCGAACGGCTGCGAGTGCTGCGGCCTCACCTTCGAAGATCATGCGGGCTTCGATGAGCTCGAATGGGCCAGGACCAATATCTGCCTGCCCGGCCTTAACGTTTCCCTTTAAGTCTGATAGCACGTAGATGCCAGCGCCGGTTTTTATCTCGACGATGCCGCCAATTTCGAGCGCAATCATTGCCTCTCTTATCGTTGCTCGGCTCACGTTAAAGTTGGTAGCTAATTGGCGTTCAGGTGGCAAGCGTTCGCCCAGCGTTAGTTCACCGGAGCTGATCAGGGTTGTTATCTGGTCTGCCACCTCCTGGTAGAGGCGCTTTGATTTTACGGGTTCTACCGGCATCGATTGTGTGGCGTCTTTGTACACAGGTTTTTTAGAATACGAAACGCAATCTATGGACTTTGTTCTTTTTTGTCAAGTGGCTTGACCAATAATCAATTTGATGACATATTGGCCTGACCAAAATATTTTGGTCATTGACCCACACTCTGAGTTTATTTTATGCAGGAAACCTGGCGCTGGTTTGGACCGGAAGACCCGGTACCTCTTGATCACATCCGACAGGCGGGTGCCAAAGGCATTGTCACTTCTTTACATCACATACCAAGTGGTCAGGTCTGGACCGACGCTGATATCAGGCAGCGGAAGCTTGAAATAGAAGGCGAGAATGACACTAAGGCGCCGCTGTTCTGGTCTGTGGTAGAAAGTGTGAATGTGCATGACGATATCAAGATCGCTGCTCCGGGGCACGAATCTCTAATTGACGCGTATTGCGAAACCATTCGAGCATTGGGTCGCAACGGTATTTATACCGTCTGCTATAACTTTATGCCGCTAATTGACTGGACGCGGACAGACCTGTCCCTGGTTCTGCCGAGTGGGGCGCAGGCCCTGGCTTTTGATGCAGATCGCTTTGCCGCTTTTGACTTATTCATCCTTGAACGTGCAGGCGCCGAAGCAGATTACTCACAAGACGAGCTTGACCGTGCTAAAGCAGTGTTCGCTACCATGAGTGATGCAGACAAGCAGGCGTTAACGGCGACAATTCTTGCCGGGCTGCCAGGCGGTACAACAGGTTCTCATACTGTTAAATCTTTCCGGCAAGCACTGCAAAGATACACTTCTATTGATGATAAACAGCTCAGGGGAAATCTCTTTTCGTTTCTGGAGAAAGTGATTCCAGTTGCCGCGGAAGCTGGCGTAAGACTGGCGATACATCCTGATGATCCACCTCGACGATTACTTGGCTTACCCCGGGTTATGTGCAGCGCAGAAAATGTTCGTGACTTGTTTGCGGCCGTTGATCATCCGTCGAATGGGCTCACTTTATGTGCCGGGACCTTTGGTGTTCGTGCAGACAATGATGTTGCAGCGATGGGAAAAGAGTTTGCCCATCGCATCTACTTTGCTCATCTGCGCGGTACGACCAGAAGTGACAACCCGCTGTCTTTTCAAGAGGCGAACCATCTTGAAAGTGATGTCGATATGTTGAGCTTGATTGAAGTTCTTCTGCTGGAAGAAAAACGGCGAAGAGAGGCTGGAGAGAAGGGCATCAATATACCGGTCCGGCCAGACCACGGTCATCTAATGTTAGATGATCTTGCCAAGAGTAATATCAATCCGGGGTACTCTGCTATTGGCCGGTTAAAAGGCTTGGCTGAAATTAGAGGGGCTGTTGCCGCGTTCAATCATGTGATGAAGAATTCAAAATGACCAAAAAATTATCTAACAGGGGTGTCTGAATAATGCGAATGGAAGAAATTGCATCCATAGGTAGAGTGATTTTTGTACTGAACTATTCCTCAGTTGAGGATGGTGTTCAAACGTCAACGATGCTTTACAAGCTTGGCTTGCGCGTATTCGAAATAACACTTAGGTCTCCTGTGGCTATTGATATTTTGAGAGAAGTAAGGAAGGCCTTGCCTGATGACGCGTTCGTGGGCGCAGGGACAATACTAAGTTCAGATCAATTGAGTGCAGCAATAGACGCAGGCGCGTCTTTTGGTGTGAGTCCGGGCTTGACAGATCGTTTGGCCGCGGCAATTAAGGAATCGGCATTGGCGTTCCTACCCGGTGTATCGAATGTGTCTCAAGCCATGCGTGCCAGTGAACAGGGCTTCACCATGTTAAAATTCTATCCGGCTGAGGCGGCAGGTGGTGTAGCTTACCTGCAGAGCATGGCATCAATACTACCCACAATCAGCTTTTGTCCTACCGGCGGTATTAATCAGGAAAATTTGTCTCAGTATCTTTCCTTGAACAATGTCGCTTGTGTGGGTGGATCGTGGATGCTTAAGCGAACGAATGATGGTGTGATCGATGTGGACGGGACCATGGAGAGTGTGAAGATTGCGCTAGAGACTTAGCCTCGCGTCTAAGCGGTTCTCGCCTGTAAATGAAAAATTCCAGTGCTCGCGCCCTAATCCAATAGATCACTTTGCAAGTGACTTTTTTCGATTGCCAACAATAATATGATTCTGCGATTTCTGTTAGAATGACGCGCTTTTCAGATAGAAACTAACGAGGAGGATTTGGGGATCGATAAGTGCGTAGGGGATGTTCCACTTTATCGACGCCAAATTCCTTTCCGATCGCGCGCAATGTATCAGGGCACCAGCAATAACATCGTATTTTTGTAATGCGATCATTAGAGACTTCCAGACGGTGGACCTCATTGAGTCCTTCCTTGTCGTCAATGGTTCTGAATCCGAGAACCATAAACGCGCCCTTGTACTCCACCACTTTCCACCAGGGGTTCTCGCCAAACCCGGCCTCGGGGTAGACAAAATGCGCGTGGGCAAAGAATACTTTGCTCTCTTCCAGGGAGTTGATCTCTGCGCCGCCAACCAGCTCGGTGGTTAGATTGGTATCGCAGATGCTTTTCAGGAGATCCATGTCCGTGTAGGCCATCGCCTTTGTGAACTGTTCAACAATCTCCTTGGTGGGTAGAAAATGTGCACTGGGTCTGGTTTCATCCAGGCTGCCCCGGCCTCGACTTATGGCAGATTTAACCGCGCCGATCGTTGTTTTTAAGATAGCAGCGGTTTCATCCAGTGACAGGTCAAGCACATCTTTCATCACAATTGCCGCTCGTTCCTGTGGGTTAAGTGACTGCATGAGTTTGTATGCAGCCTCTCTTACATCTACGGATGTTTCAGGACCTGGCTCAATGTGCGTTTCAGTTTGATAAGCCTCCTGAAGAATTGTCCGCTCCCGATTGATTCTTCGGCATTGATCGATCCATATATTTGTTGAAGTTCTTATCAGATAGGCCTTGGGGTTATCGAGCCTGGCGTCAATTTTGCCCAGGAGACTGAACACCTTAATCATGGCGTCTTGGAGAAGATCTTCGCCGTCCCAAACATTTCCTGTTAGGCCACAGCAATACTGATGAAGTGCTGGCCGAATGGGGTTGAGAAGGTCCAGATATACTCGCCATGGATCGCGAATATCTGCTTGTACACTGAAAGCGTCTTTCTCTTTTAACTGAGAGTCTGTCGAATGGGAGTCCGTCATGTGAAATTCCTTAGCGAATTACTATTAAGACGAATGACAAGCTCCAAAAAATACCTGGTTTGCCAAAAATAGCGAAGAATATTTGATTTCTTTGTGGCGGCTTTTGTTCCACGCCTGTATTTCCAGGGTTAACTGTTGGTGTTAAATAACTTTGGCTTTCCGGGAGTATGTTAGGGTTGTGTTTTCCAAGCGTGAACAGACATGAGCTACCTAAACCATAATGGCGTCAATATCTATTTTGAAGATCATGGCAAGGGCGACAAGACCATTATTTTGAGCCATGGCTACAGTGCAACATCAGCGATGTGGCGAGATCAGGTTGATGCATTCAAGGGCCAATGTCGCGTTATCGTATGGGATATGTGTGGCCATGGCTTGAGTGACAGCCCGGATGATGCTTCCCTTTATTCAGAACAGCACACCGTTGAAGATATGGCGGCCCTGTTTGCTGAATGTGGCATCGAGCAGGCAATCACTGGCGGGCTTTCTCTTGGTGGTTATATGTCCCTGGCGTTTAACCTGGTCTATGGCGACAAAGTTTCTGCGCTGATGTTGTTTGATACCGGCCCTGGATATAAGAGCAATTCGGCGAGAGATGGCTGGAATAAAATGGCAGGATTACGTGCAGAAGAATTTGAAAAAAACGGCCTCGCTGCCCTGGGTACCAGCAAGGAAGTTCAGGCTGCGACACATACCTCAGCCCAGGGGTTGGCCCATGCTGCTCGCGGCATGCTCTCCCAGAAGGGCGATCATGTGATCAAATCATTGCCGGAGATCAAGGTGCCAGCACTGGTGCTGGTGGGGGATGCCGATGAAGCTTTTATTGCACCTACAAACTACATGGCGGGCAAGATTCCGGGTGCTAAAAAAGTCACGATAGATAGTGCCGGCCACGCGTCAAATATTGATCAGCCCACAGCATTTAACGATGCTGTGTCCACGTTTCTTGATTCACTTGATTGAATTAGCTTTCCTATAAGGATAAAAAATAGATGAAGAAATATCTTCGCTACGGCGGACTTGGCATTGTATTCCTCTGGTTCTTTGGCGGTGGTGTGATGCACTTTATTAACCCGGACATATTTGTCGCCATCGTCCCACCGTGGGTACCCTATGCTTTAGCGGCGGTTTATATCAGCGGGTTCTTTGAAGTTGTTCTCGCGTTACTCATTATCTGGCCGAAGTCTCGCCCCATGGCAGGTTGGGGCCTGGTGGCGCTAACCATTGCAGTCACGCCAGCCAATGTTCATATGTGGTTGCACCCGGAGCTATTCCCGGAAGTTGACCCAAGCGATTTATCCGTGCGTCTCGTCATTCAAGTCGTATTATTATTTACTATCTGGTGGTCGACTCGAATTGAACAAAAAGGACTTGAAGAAACGGGGCCAGGTACACTTCCAGGTTCCACAACTTAATAAACAACCTAAATTGAGGTAAATCAGTTATGACAACAGTCAAAGTAGTAGAAAGTATCAAAGCAGAAGCGAAGGCAGTCTGGGATATCCTCGGTGATTTTGGCGGCATTAAAGTCGGTGGCCCCATTACTGCATTTGAGATAGAAGGTGAAGGTGTTGGCGCAGTGCGTACTATCACCATGGGCGGCGCGAATGTTGTTGAGCGCCTCGAGGCCTTTGACCCCGAAAGTTTTAGCCTTACCTACGCGATCATCAATGAAGACAGCCCACTTCCAGTATCAGCATATAGGTCTGACGTGCAGATCACCGCTAATGATGAAGGCTGCACAATAGATTGGACCGGCAATTTTGAGCCCAAGGGTGTCTCGGAAGAACAGGCATCAGAAATAGTAAAAGGCATCTATACCGGTGGTATTGCCCGCGCGCGAAAGGCACTTGAAAGCTAAAAATACGTAGAAGGGGCCAGGCATAATTAGTTCGATTGCCTAATTAATTGTACCTGGCCCCTTTTTTTTGCAGCCCATATTTTACTCAGGGGTGGTTACGTAGGGGGCGTGAGTGTCGCCATTCGGCGAGCAGCGTTCGCAGGCTGCTGACGAATGCCAGGGGTTGATCCAGGAAGAGGTGGTGTTGTGCTTCCGGGATGCCTACAAAGGGAACAGATTCGTCCAGTAGTTCGAACATGTAGTCGGCTATATCCTGACTGAAGAGATAGCTGTCTTCCCCGTAGATGACACCAACCCGACATTTCAGATTGGGCAGGTCCTTGTGCTGTTCCGAGCTGAATTCAAATTTGGAAAATAGACTGTCGTCGAATTTCCAGGTCCAGCCATCTGCTACCTGCATGAGTGAGTGTTCGCCGATGTAGTTCAGGATGTAAGTGTTCTCGCATCCCTGGGGTGGCATCAGCCGGAATCTAGCGTGAGCGGATTCGTAGTCATCGTAGATTCTCTTCGCTTTAATAGGCGAGCTTCTTGGATCACGTTCCCATTCAAAGTCCGGCGGCCGTACGGCGGAATCTACCAGCACCACGCCAGATAGTTTATCGCGGTGTATCAAGCCGGTTTTAAGGGTAATGAACCCGCCGAAGCTATGGCCGACGATAATGACGTCGGAACCAAAGTTTGCGTGCTCTGCAGCGGCAATCACCTCATCCGCAAAACCTTCTGCGGTGTATTTGTCTCGATGGCCGCTGTCGCCCGCGCCGCTCAGATCAATGGCCAAGACCTGGTAGTGATCCATGAAGAATGGCGCAATAAAAGTCCACCAATGAGCATGGGCACCATTTCCGTGGACCAGAACCAATCCAGGCTTGTTGCTGTCATCGCTCCATAGAAGGTAGTGAATTTTTGTTTCATATACTTCCACGTGATGTTCGGTAAATGGCACGGCTAGTGATTTTTTGAACCAGTCTGGTTGCTCGAGAATTCCCACGGTGTATCCTGTCAGTAGTTTTGTGATGAAAACGGCAACAGTCTAGCGATAGAATTGCCTCATTTCGATGACATTTATTGGGTTTATCACACCGTATTTCACTATTTCTTAATATTTTTACTATTTTTCTTTTGGAGAATCGAATGAGCGACGCACCTTCAAACCTACCTGATTGGATTGGGCAACATACTGCCCTCTACCTGAGTGATCCCGAGAAGGCGCATATGTGGGATTCATCCATGGCCGGTGGAACGGGTATTTTGCCGACACTCTTGTTGGTATCTACTGGCAGAAAGTCTGGTGAGGAAAAGATGTTGCCGCTTATCTACAAGAAGATAGGTAATGATTATGTGATTGTCGCGTCCAAAGGTGGAGCCCCGTCACATCCTGCCTGGTACCTTAATTTGATGGCCAAGGCAGAATGCGAAATTCGCGTGGGTAAAGATATCTATTCCGTGAAGGCAAGAGTTGCCAGCGATGATGAACGATTGAGCATGTGGGATGAAATGGCAGAAGTATATCCGCCCTATAACGATTACAAGAAATTTGCCGGGGATAGGGAGATTCCAGTTGTTGTGCTTGAAGTACAGTAGTACCGTCACTTGACAGCTGTAATTAAAGGGCTATAACTAGTGCTTGTGCTGAAACTCGGCGGCATCCTTCAGCTGCGGTCTGTTGTTTCTTAAACGACTATGTTATCGAACTAACAATAATTAAGGGCTGCAATTTCTGCCAGCACGAAATACTTTCCAGGCAAAAGTTTAGCCAACGCACGAAGTAGAAAATCGAACTAGGCAATCGAAGCAAAGGAGATTACTAATGACAGAACTCATTCTTGACCCGGATCAAATCGCCGATCCGTACGCGATACCCCTCGACGAAATCGACGTAAGCCAGCCCATTCTTTTACAGCAGGATCGGTGGCAGCCATATTTCGAACGTCTGAGGGCAGAAGATCCGATACATTATTGCAAGGAAAGCCTGTTTGGACCTTATTGGTCCATCACAAAATTTAACGACATCATGGAAGTTGAGAAGGATACAGTTCGATTTTCTTCAGACAAAGATATCACCATCTTTGACGGCGATGATTCAGATAGTGAGCGCCGTGAAACGCCAATGTTCATTGCCATGGATCCACCTAAACATGATGAACAGCGCAAAGTCGTGCAGCCGGTTGTGGCGCCGCGAAACTTGTCCAAGCTCGAGCCGCTGATCAGGTCCAGGGTTGTAGAGATTCTCGATTCCCTGCCGATTGGTGAAACGTTTAATTGGGTTGAAAAAGTCTCGGTTGAGCTAACGACTCGAATGTTGGCGACCTTATTTGATTTTCCTTTTGAAGACCGACATCTGTTGACGTACTGGTCCGATGTTGCGACTTCGAACCCGGAGCTGGGTATTGGCGTTCCGGGACTAACAGAGGAAGGTCAGGACGAAGCCTTTGAGGATTGCCTCACTTACTTTAAAGATCTGTGGAAGCAACGGGAAGATACGCCGCCCGGTGATGATTTCGATCTGATATCAATGTTGGCGCATGGCGAGGCGACCCAGAATATGCCTGATGATGAATACCTGGGTAATCTGATCTTGCTTATCGTTGGTGGCAATGACACTACTCGTAACTCAATGTCTGGTGGGGTCGTTGCCCTCAATGATAATCCTGCTGAGTATCAGAAGCTCAGAGAAAATCATGATCTTATTCCCGGCATGGTTTCCGAAATCATCCGCTGGCAGACGCCGCTGTCACATATGCGTAGAACAGCGACCTGCGATACGGAACTAGGCGGGAAACAGATCAAAGAAGGCGATAAACTGATTATGTGGTATATCTCAGGTAATCGTGATTCCGAAGTTATTCAAAATGCGGATCAATTCCTCATTGATAGAGCGAACCCCCGACATCACGTCTCATTTGGCTTTGGCATTCATCGCTGTATGGGCAATCGCCTCGCAGAGATGCAGTTGAGAATTGTCTGGGAAGAGATAATGCAGCGATTCTCGAATATTGAGGTCGTTGATGAGCCAGTTCGTGTTATGTCCAATTTTATCAAGGGATATACAGACGTGAATGTTAGACTAACGGCTATTTAAAGGGGTTGTTGGTTAAAGCTCGTTAATCAGGTCTAATAGTTTAGGTTTAATTGCCTAATCGAAATTAGGCACTAAATTAATGGAACTCGTATCCGGTGCTTTTGGTATTGGCGTTTGATCCTTCTCTTCCGGTTCAAGAAGATCTGAGCCTGCCATCGCCAGGCTCATGCCCGTGGTATTGGGCTTGAGTTTCTCTCTTGTATCCGGGAGTGTCTCAAGCATTGCGCCTGCCACATCAAGGCCAAAGTCTGGCACTTCAACCACTGGAACCTCTTCATTTGAGGCTTCAATCAACGGCGTACCGTCGTTGTCCTTAACGGAGAATTCGCTGAGGTCGATTTCCAATCGTTCATGTTCAGTTGGTTCAATGATCAGGGAGCCATCATTTTCCGCAAGGACAAAAGAGCTAAGGTCGAGATCAGGTGCGGGTACAGGTGCCGCTGGTTCAACGATAAAACCTTCGTTTGGCGCCAGGCCTAAACCAGGGGATTCTGTTGCTGCTTCATGTTTTGTTTCTACTTTGCTGGAGGCGGTTTCTTCAGTCTTGATTGCGCGTACTTTGATATCCGCGCCAATCTTCTTAAGGGCGGTCGCATACTTTATCGCTTCTGTTTTATCAGGCGTGCGCTTGATGACGATCTGCTTGCCGGAAAACAGTGCTTTCATCTTCTCGACGTCTGCTTTTAAAAGCTTCGCCATGTGGGCCTTGACGGAAATCGGCTGAAATCCGTCAATAATTTCGCCCTTAAAGACAATTGCGTAGATCACATTGCTCATAGCTCATTCTTCATAGAATGCTATCACTCAAGTAATTGAGTTCATGGTAAAGGAAGTCCGCCTGTTTATACAGTGTCGCTAGTTGGCGGCGGTCTGCCATTTGTCCCCTAAAGTGTCAGGACATAGCCCTGATTCGGTGGTGCGCTGCCAAGGACTTTTTGGTAAGTAGCCAGCAGCGCGTCTTGCCCGGAAAGTTCCTGAATGTCTACCCAGTTATCCACTACCGCAAGGAAGTCACTCCAGGCACTTGCTAGTTCCCTTTGGAATTTTTCCGCGCCCCATTCTTTGGTTCTCTTTTGAATTTGGCTGGGCGCGAAGAATCCTTCGGGCTTGGCGCCAGGTAAGGATTCTGTTCGCGCCGCGCCCATTGTTTCCCAGTGTGTGATGCCCACGCCGCAGCTATATTTCATATTGTCAGTAAAATGCTTATGCAGCGCTTCAAGCACCGCCCTGTTACCGGCCATATCGATAAACGCGACAGGCGCTGACTTGTCAAGTGCGGCGATATTGTCATAGGTCACAACTTCATCATATATCCCCAGGCCTTCAACAAAATTGACATTTCCGGGAGAGGTAAGGCCAATCACCCTCTGGTCCCTATTTTTGTGTAAAAGATGTGCAAGCCCAAAGGATGTTTTGCTGGACGCGCTGGATAAAATAATCTTTTGGGCACCGTAGAAATCATTGTCATCAAAAAAATCATCCAATACGAAAGAGGTAGTGAACAACGGCCGGTACACCATCTGATGGTTGTCGAACTTTGGATCAAAGCCATTAGCTTCAGTAACCTTTGAATAATGGTTATATGTGGGCGGTAAGTCGGCCCGGTGTGCTGATCCATCCACAAAGCCGCGCTCATTGATTCTGGCGGGCGAAACGACTAGATAAGTCGACATCGGGAAGTAACCATAGTATCGGTCTCCAACATTCATTCCATCTGAATTGCTGCTTAAAACTGTGCCGAAGCCCCATACGGGAATGCGACCCCAGTTGTCCTTTGCGGGAAAGAAGTTCCAATAGCTGAGCATATCACCGGCAACACCATAGGTGATGTTATTGGCTGTTAATGCGAACTTGTCAACGCTGATGACGACTTCATTGGCAGCAAGGCTCAGTGAATCTGCATCCGGGATATCAATGAACTGCGTTTTAGAGAGGCCGGTTCTGTCAACTTCGAAGTTGGTGCTGGTCATGGTCTGTGCTCGCTGAAAATAGATGAGTACAGTATAGTTAGCGGCGTCGTGGATCAACTGGCTGGTTATTGCCAAGAGCGTGAATAGAAGAACGTATTCTTAGAATAAAAGTTGGACAAACAGGAAAATAAAGAGAAATGGCATCAACATTCCCGGGTGTAATTACTTTTGCCTTTATGGCGTCTATGATTCTTGCTGGCGTCGTACTTCGCGCGCGCATACCTTTTTTGCAACGAAATCTAGTACCTGCAAGCTTAATCGGAGGTGTGCTAGGTTTTATTCTCGTTTCCAGTGATTTCAGTTTTAACATTCCCAGTGCAGATTTTACGCCTTACGCATTTCATTTTTTTACGCTGAGCTTTATGTCCCTGGTGTTAACGGGCAAGAATAAGAACCAAAAAAATTCACAGTCTGTGGTGCCTGGTGGAATGTGGCTATCGTCTGTATGGGTCATGTGCCTTGTCATGCAGGCCTTGGTCGGGCTTGGCGTTATCCTTGTTTACAATGAGCTCAGCGGCAACGATCTGTCTCATTTTCTTGGTCTGATAGCGACACATGGGTTTACTCAAGGTCCTGGTCAGGCGATCGCGCTGGGCAATATCTGGGAAAATGAGCTGGGCATCAGCAATGCCATGAACTTTGGTTTGATATACGCATCGGTGGGTTTTCTGGCTGCGTTTGTAGTTGGCGTGCCGGTTGCCAGATATGCCATTCGTGCAGGTCTCAACTTCAATAAGAGTGCGAGAATCGATGATGAATTTCTCAGGGGCATTCTTAGCTCAGAGGTATCGGCAGGCAAGCAAATTACTCACTCGGCGAATGTGGATACCCTGGCATTTCATATTTCTATACTTGCAGTCGCCTATGTCTTGACCGATCAATATATTAAGTTTGTATTTCCTTACGCGAATGCGACCACGATTAATGGCGTAAATTTCGGCGTTATCTTTAGCCACAACTTGTTTTTCCTGCACGGGCTCATTATCTGCGTCATTATTCGCGCCCTGATGGACCGCTTAGGTATTGGGCATTATATCGATAATGAAACTCAATATAGAATCACGGGTACCTCTGTAGATTTTATGGTTGTCGCAACCTTAATGAGTGTACAGATAGCCTTCCTTGGTGAGTTTATTGTGCCGATTCTACTGGTATGTATTGCGATCACTCTAGCTACTGCAGCACTATGCTTTGGCTTCGGCAGGAAGGTCCGGGCCTTCGGAATCGAGCGCGCGCTGACTATATTTGGATGCTGTTGTGGCTCGACAGGCAGCGGCTTGCTGCTGCTGCGAATTATCGACCCGGATATGAGTACGCCAGTCGCCAAGGAGCTGGCATTCTTCAATATCGCGATAATATTCCTGGCCTTTCACATTCTGACCTTGATGGCCCCGATATTGCCGAGTTTTGACCTAAGCACGATTCTGGGTGTCTACATCGCTACCTTTATAGTAGGTGCCGTTGTGCTAACAGGCATTGTCGGCCGTATTGGGCAGGCTGCAAATGAATCTTGATATCCCTATGTGCCAGGCTAATTGTCACGTCTCTTGATTTACCCAAAGACCATTTTAGGGCGTATTGAGAGATTAACAAATGACAAGATATTCCATTGAGTTTAAAGAAGCTGCAGGGGGAGCTGTTGCATAAGATCCATCTGAAGGAAGGATTAAGTGCAAGCAATGGTGTGGTGTTGCACTCAGACAATGGCAGTCTGATGAAAGGTGCAACAATGTTGGCGACGATGCAGAAACTAGGCGTTGTCCCCTCATTTAGCCGGCCATCAGTCAGCAATGACAATGCCTATTCGGAATCATTGTTTAAGACGATGAAGTACTCGCCTACTTACCCTGATCAACCGTTCTGCGATTTA